>NZ_FMCW01000013.1 GCF_900091595.1 Micromonospora haikouensis | reverse complement strand
CCGCTGGCGCACGCTACGCCACAGCACCGCCAGCCCACGCAGCCTCGGCGACATCGTCCGTGCCGCCCTCCACCTCACCCACTACGAACACCGATACCTACCGAATTCTTGTTGAGATCACGTCATTACACGGTGGTGCGGGCCCACCCTAGGGCGGCCCGCACCACCGTCCCTGCGGTTCCGAGGGCCCGGCGTACCTGGCCAAGCATCAGAGAAACGTCCGAGGCTTGATATGCAACTACTTCGAGTTTGCGGCGGAGGTGGCTAGCGCGCGATCGAGGGCTGATGCACCGTCGCGGCGGGTGGAGCGGGTGATGACCATCGGCAAGATCAGTGCCTCACTCATGTCGGTAGTTTGTTTGGCCGTGGGTGCCCTTGTCGGTGCCTGCAGTCAGGCGTCGCCGCCGATCCTGGCGGAGGAAGTGACCGGAGAATGGTGTTCGGGCGGTGGCGATCTGCTGACCGTCGAGGCCGGCGGGAAGTTCGATCTCGTCAGGTTGTCGCGTGACTTCTTCGCGGTCCTGCACGAGGATGACGAGTTGGTCGAGGGCTATCTCCTTGACCGGGACTACGGGGGCGTGCAACCCGCGGGCGGTAATGGCAGCTGGACCTTCGGCGAAACTGCGACGTCGCCCCGGGTCCGCCTGGAGTTCGACAAGCTTGGATCATCCGTGAACCCGCCGTCCGGTGAGCTGATCGTTCGTAGGACGGATGAAGGGGAGGTCGGGCTCTTCGGGTACGAGAGTGACCCCGACGAGGGCTATACCGTGAGGTTCCTCAAGTGCTGACATCCGGACTGTCAACGTGCGGCGCGTTCGTTCGACGCGAGCTTCCAGAGCGCCGACATCCGTGAGCGCGAGCTGCGGATGTGGGCGGGTCCGGGCCCTGTCGGACATCGCGTGCGGAACGTGGTCGTTTCGATCCTGCTGATGATGGCGGCGGTGGGAACCTTCCTGCTGCTGTCCACCCTGGTCGTTGCCGTCGTCAGGGCTGTCCTTGGTGCGCCCAGGTACCTTCGGCTGCACGGCCGCCTGTTCCCCCCCCCCCCGCAAGGCAGACGGGTCCGCCGGGTAGTGCGACGGGTGCTCTGTGCCGTGCTCATTCCGAAGAGTTGATCGATGTTGGGCCGGCACCGGAGCCCGCCCCCGTACACGGAGGTGTCATCGTGGGGCGAGCGGTTGTGGCAGTCTCCTTCGGACTGCTCCTGATCGTGACGGGTCTGGCTCTCGCGGCTGACTACCGGGGCATCGCGGCCCGGCACATCGAGCTGGCCCAACGCCTCGTGCGCCCGATCGGTCTCGGCGGAAGGATGAGGCGAGCCGACGAGCGACCTCGGGATCGCTTCATCCTGTTCGACCGGGCCTTCGGGATGTTGATGGTGCTGCTGGGTGTGGTGGCCCTGACCGGCGGCGCGTACCTGCTCGCGTCGCAGGCATGAGCGTGCCCAGTCGGGGGAGGCCGTCCTCGGCTATCACCTGGCTCCTGGCGAATCTCGTCGTGATGTTCATCGACGAAGGCGAGAGCGCGCGGGCAGTCTCGGGGAACGCGACGGGTCGACCGTCCGACGGCGGCGGCCGGACAGGGGGACCGTGGTGAGCCTGACCGCTCCCGAGGAGACCGCGGCGATGCAGCGCGAGCAGATCGCCGCGTACGAGCGACGCGGGCCGTTCTGGGGTCGGCTGACGCAGTTCGGGGTGGCGGTCGCCTGCGCCGTGGCCATCGTCGTCTCGTGGCTGGTGTTCAACACGATGACGGGCTTCTATTCGGGCACGGGGATGGTGAAGTCCACCCCGGCAGAGCGTCCGGCGCAGGCCACGGTGGGGGAGTGCCGGCGGGTCGGGCCGGTCAGCGGCGACGGCTTCGGCTACTGGTGGCACTGCGCGGTGACCGTCCGGACCGGCGACGGGCGCGAGGTGCGGATCGTCACCCGCAACTCCGCCGTCACCCCGGCCGACCGGGGCGGGCCGGTCGACTTCCGGGAGGCGTGCTTCGGCAAGGGCAACACCGACTGCCGGTACGGCCGGCCGGTGTCCCGGGTGTGGGCGCTGGCCGTGACGATCCTGGGCATGCTACGGATCGCGCTGACCATCATGCTGATCTTCGGCGTCTGGTATTCCCTGCTCCGATCAGTCGTCGGCGTTCCGCGCTACTACGCCTGGCTGAACCGCCGCGAGGCGCGGCGCAACAGGGTCGTGCCGCTGCCGGTCAGCCTGACGAATCGCCCCGACCCCTACCCTGGGCCGACGAGCCCGTGCCTGCGGATCACCTTCACCTGTCCCGACGGTCCCTTCGCGGAGTTGTACCGGTCGACCGGGCCGCGGCTGCTGCTCGCCGGTGTCGAGGTGCCTGTGCCCGGCTGGGGCAGCCACGAGTTCGCGGTGCCCGCCGGCCCGAGCAGCGTGCGGGTCGTCGTGCCCTTCGGCGGCACCGACGACTTCGCCGTGGCCGAGCACGAGGTCACCGTCGGCGCGGGCGAGACCGTCGAGTTGGAGTACGTGGCCCCGACGGTGCTCGGCCTCTCGGGCAGGATCCGCGTGACGGGGCGCACCGGATAGCCGCCGGCCGGGCGGTAAGCGTGGCCCGCCCGGCAGGCGGCTCGGGCGGCGCTGGGTCAGGCGCGACACGCGGGCCGCGCTCCGAGCGTCACCTGACCTGGTTACATAGCATCGATGCTATGGCATGGGGTAGCGTGGAACTCGAACCCGAAGTCCGCGATTGGCTGGAGGGGCTGTCGACAGCACACTTCGCCAGAGCGGCCTTCTACGTCGACCTGCTCGGCGGGCGAGGGCCGCTTCTCGGCGAACCGTACACCAGGCAACTCGACGGCAAGCTGCGCGAGTTGCGGTTCTACCTGGATCGCGACCCGGTCAGGGTGACCTATTGGATCGCCACGGATCGGCGCGTCATCCTGCTGACCGTCTTTCGGAAGACCCGGATGCGGGAGGACCGCGAGGTCGAGCGGGCGCGACGGGCGCTGGAACGATGCGTGGCGGAGCGACACACTGTGCACCAGGGGGCGAAGCGATGAACGATCGAAACGACTGGAACGAACTGCGTGAGCGACGCCTCGCCGAGCCCGGGGCGGCAGACGCCTACGAGGCGGCACGGATCGCCTTCGAGCTCGGGCAGACGGTCCGGGAACTGCGTGAGCGAAACGGCTGGAGCCAGACCGAGCTCGCCCGTGCCGCAGGCATGACGCAGTCCGCCGTGGCCCGTTTCGAGGCCGGGGGCACGGTGCCGACCCTGACGGTGCTCGAACGGCTGGCCAGGGCGCTGAACATGAGACTGGACGTCACGTTCGCGCCCCGGGCGGACGCGGCCTGATCCCCGCCGGACCACGGCCCGCCCGCAGCTCCGGCTGAGCGCGGGGTCAGTCGCGGCGCAGCCAGAGCACGCCCAGCGGCGGCACCCGCAGCGCCACCGACGCCGGCAGCCCGTGCCACGGCACGCCCTGCGCGTGCACCTCGCCGAGGTTGCCCACCCCGGAGCCGCCGTAGTGGTGGGCGTCGGTGTTGAGCACCTCCGTCCACGTTCCGGCGGCGGGCAGCCCGACCCGGTAGTCCTCCAGCGGCAGGGCCGAGAAGTTCGCCACGCACACCAGCGTCGCGCCGTCGGGGGCGATCCGCACGAACGACACCGTGTTGTGGGCGACGTCGTCGCCGGCGATCCAGCGGAACCCGGCCGGCGTGGTGTCCTGCGCCCACAGCGCCGGGGTGTCCCGGTAGACGCGGTTGAGGTCGCCGACGAGGCGCTGCACGCCGGCCCGCGCGGGGTCGTGCAGCAGGTACCAGTCGAGGCCGCGCTCCTCGCTCCACTCCCGGTCGTCGCCCAGCTCGCAGCCCATGAACAGCAGTTGCTTGCCCGGATGCGCCCACATGTACGCCAGCAGCGCCCGCGCGTTGGCCAGCCGCTGCCAGGTGTCCCCGGGCATCTTCGCGACGAGGGAGCCCTTGCCGTGCACCACCTCGTCGTGGCTGATCGGCAGCACGTAGTTCTCGCTCCACGCGTACGCCAGCGAGAAGGTGAGCTGATGGTGGTGGTGCTGGCGGTAGATCGGGTCCTTCGACGTGTAGAGCAGGGTGTCGTGCATCCAGCCCATGTTCCACTTGAACCCGAAGCCGAGCCCGCCGTCGGCGGTGGGCCGGGTCACCCCTGGCCACGCCGTGGACTCCTCGGCGATCATCACCACCCCGGCGTGGTGCTTGTAGACGGTGGCGTTGACCTCCTGCATGAAGGCGATCGCCTCCAGGTTCTCCCGGCCGCCGTGCACGTTGGGGGCCCACTGCCCCTCGGGCCGGGAATAGTCGAGATAGAGCATCGACGCCACGGCGTCGACCCGCAGCCCGTCGATGTGGAACTCGTCGCACCAGTACAGCGCGTTGGCGACGAGGAAGTTGCGCACCTCGCGGCGGCCGAAGTCGAAGACGTACGTGCCCCAGTCGGGGTGCTCGCCGCGGCGCGGGTCGGGGTGCTCGTAGAGCGGGGTGCCGTCGAAGCGGGCGAGGGCCCACTCGTCCTTCGGGAAGTGTGCGGGCACCCAGTCCAGGATCACCCCGATGCCGGCGTTGTGCAGCGTGTCGACGAGGTGCCGGAAGTCGTCGGGGTTTCCGAACCGGGACGTCGGCGCGTAGTAGCCGGTGACCTGGTAGCCCCAGGAGCCGCCGAACGGGTGTTCCATCACGGGCAGGAACTCCACGTGGGTGAAGCCCAGCTCCGTCACGTACGCGGTGAGCTGCTCGGCCAGCTCCCGGTAGCCGAGGCCAGGGCGCCACGAGCCGAGGTGCACCTCGTACACGCTCATCGGCTCCTGGTGGGGCTGCCGCCGCGCCCGCCGGGCGAGCCAGTCGTCGTCGGCCCACTCGTACGCCGAGCGGTGCACCACCGACGCGGTGGCCGGCGGCACCTCCGCGTACGCGGCGAGGGGGTCGGCCTTGTCCCGCCACCGCCCGTCGGCGCCCAGCACCCGGTACTTGTACTTCGCGCCGGCCGGCACGTCGGGCACCAGGATTTCCCACACGCCGCTGGAGCCCAGCGACCGCATCGGCCAGCCGTCGTCGGGGTTCCAGCCGGTGAAGTCGCCGACGACCCGCACGCCGCGCGCGTTGGGCGCCCACACGGCGAACGCGACGCCCGCGTCGAGCACCCGCGCGCCGAGGGCCTCCCACAGCCGCTCGTGCCGGCCCTCGCCGATCAGGTGCAGGTCCAGCTCGCCGAGGGTGGGCAGGTGCCGGTACGGGTCGTCGCGCAGCGCGCCGTCGACGTCGACCCGGTAGTCCAGCACGGTGCCCGGCAGGACGACCTCGAACACGCCCGCGTCATGCACCCGGGTCATCGGGTACCGCTGCCCGCCGACGACGGCGCTCACCCGCCGGGCGCCCCGGCGCAGCGTGCGGATCGTGGTGCGCCCGTCGGCGGGGTGCGCGCCGAGCACGGCGTGCGGGTCGTGCGCGGTGCCGGCGATCAGCTCGTCCATCGTGGCTCGTCCTTGTCAGCAGCAGCAACGGCGTCGGTGGTGGGGGCGGTGTCTGCGGTGGCGGGCCGGCGCACGGTGAACACGTGCGCGGGCTGGAGGTACGGGTCGAGCCGCACGGCGTTGCGCTGCCCCCAGTCGTAGACCGCGCCGGTCAGCTCGTCGTGCACGGTGAACCGGTCGGCCCAGTCGAGGCCCAGCGCCGGCATGTCCAGGGTGGTGTTGCCCCACTGCACGGTCTGCGAGTCGAACGAGCAGACCACGAGCACCGTGTTGCCGGTGTCGGGGTCGTGCTTGGACCAGCACAGCAGCGCCGGGTTGTCGATGTCGTGGAAGACGAGGTTGCGCAGCCGGTGCAGGGCCGGGTTGTCGCGCCGGACCCGGTTGAGGGTGGCGATGAAGGGGGCCAGTGACCGCCCCTGCGCCTGCGCGCCGGCCCAGTCGCGGGGCCGCAGCTCGTACTTCTCGTTGTCGAGGTACTCCTCCGCGCCGGGGCGGGCCACGTGCTCGAACAGCTCAAAGCCGGCGTACATGCCCCAGGAGGGGCTCAGCAGCGCCGCCAGGACCGCCCGGATCTTGAACATCGGCGGGCCGCCGTGCTGCAACGACTCGTGCAGGATGTCGGGCGTGTTGGGCCAGAAGTTGGGCCGCATGTGGTCGGCGGAGGCGACCAGCTCCTCGCAGTACTCCCGCATCTGCGCGGCCGTCGTGCGCCAGGTGAAATAGGTGTACGACTGCGTGAAGCCGATCTTGCCGAGCCCGTTCATGATCGCCGGCCGGGTGAACGCCTCGGCGAGGAACAGCACGTCCGGGTCGACCTTCTTCACCTCGGCGATCAGCCAGTGCCAGAAGTCGAACGGCTTCGTGTGCGGGTTGTCCACCCGGAAGATCCGGATGCCCTCGCCGACCCAGTGCAGCACCACCCGCAGGATCTCCGCCCGGATGCCCTCGGGGTCGTTGTCGAAGTTCAGCGGGTAGATGTCCTGGTACTTCTTCGGCGGGTTCTCCGCGTACGCGATGCTGCCGTCGGCCCGGGTGGTGAACCACTCCGGGTGCTCGGTGACCCACGGGTGGTCCGGCGCGCACTGCAGGGCGAGGTCCAGCGCCACCTCCAGGCCCTGCTCGGCGGCGGCGGCGACGAAGTCGCGGAAGTCCTCCAGCGTGCCCAGATCGGGGTGGATGGCGTCGTGGCCGCCCTCGGCCGCGCCGATCGCCCACGGCGAGCCCACGTCGTCGGGCCCGGCGGTGAGCGCGTTGTTGCGGCCCTTGCGGTTGACCCGGCCGATCGGGTGGATCGGCGGAAGGTAGAGCACGTCGAAGCCCATCGCCGCGACGCCGGGCAGCCGGTCCATCGCGGTGGTGAAGGTGCCGGAGCGGGCCGGGGCGTCCACGGTCGCCGGGATCGCCCCCTCGGAGCGGGGGAAGAACTCGTACCAGGCGGAGAAGAGTGCCCGGGGGCGGTCCACCCACAGCCGGTGCTCGTCGCCGGTGGTGACCAGCTCGCGGACCGGGTGCGCCCAGAGCAGGTCGGCCAGGTCGAGGGCCGGGGCGACGCGGGCGGGCAGTTCCCGGCCGTCGTCGTCCAGCGCGGCCACCGCGGCCTTGACCCGCGCGACGTCGCCCGCCGGCACCACGGCCAGGGCGGCGGTCAGCACGCGTACGCCCTCGGCCAGGTCGTTGGCCAGCTCCGCCGCGCCCTGCCCGGCGGCGATCTTCTTGGTGACCGCGTTCTGCCAGGTCAGGTACGGGTCCTGAAACGCCTCGACGGTGAAGGTCCACTCGCCGACGGCGTCGGGGCGGATGGTGGCGTGCCACCGGTCGTGGCCGGGCTCGCCGGGGCGCATCCGGGTGAACGGCCGGGCCCGCCCGTCGGGGCCGAGCCAGACCACGTTGCAGCCCAGCGCGTCGTGCCCCTCCCGGTAGGCGCAGGCGGACACCGGCACCGCCTCGCCGACCACCGCCTTGGCCGGGTAGCGACCGCAGGAGACGGCGGGGGACACGTCTTCGATCGGGAACCGTCCAGTCACCCTGTCAACCTACCTGTGCGAGATCGTCTCGCGCGCGGGCAAGCTCCCCCCGGATCCCGCTACGGCTCGATCAATCCCCGCACGAGCGGATCGTCGGGGCCGACGACCGGATGCTCCGCGAGGACCGCCCGCGCCTGCGCATGGTCCTCCGCGGCCAGGGCCGCCGCCGGGTTGCTGCGGCGGCTCGCCCGGGACAGCACGGTGCCCTCCTGA
Source organism: Micromonospora haikouensis (assembly GCF_900091595.1). Taxonomy (GTDB): domain Bacteria; phylum Actinomycetota; class Actinomycetes; order Mycobacteriales; family Micromonosporaceae; genus Micromonospora; species Micromonospora haikouensis. The sequence goes on along the minus strand of NZ_FMCW01000013.1, from coordinate 205,291 downwards.
GAGTCGGCCGAGAGGGTCGCGTACGCCGCGTCGACGCCGCCGGCCGGCAGGCCGCAGTGGTCCAGCACGGCGGCGAGGGTCGCCTTCGGGTCGGCGGCGAGCGCCTCGTAGGCCACCGGCAGCAGCGGCACCCCGGCGCGGCGCAGCGCGCGGTAGCGGTCCAGCACCGACAACCAGGTCAACACGTACGCCTCCGTCGGCGTCGGCTGCCGCTCGTGCCGGGCGACGAAGGGCATGATCAACGGGGCCTGGGCCAGCACGTACTTCAGGAACGCCAGTTGCGCCCCCGGGTCGGGCAGGTGCGGCGTGAAGCCCTGGTGCATCGACTCCAGCCACGGGCGCGCGTCGCGGTGCAGGAACACGCCCCGGGCGGCGGGGAACACCTCGTGGAACAGGTCGCCGAGCTGGATGCCGCTGGCCCGGAACTTGACCGCCAGCGTCTCGGCGCCCCCGCTCCCGGTGTTGCTCCCGGCGTTGCCGAGGACGCGGACGCAGCTGCGGATCAGCCGCGCGTACTCCGCGTCGCGGCCCGGGTCCTCGTGCCGCAGCAGCGCGATCTCGGTGAAGACATCGGGCTCGGAGTAGCTGCGCACCCCCGCCACCTCGCCCAACGCCCTGCTGAGCAGCGTCGACCCGCAGCGCCCGACGGAGTAGACCAGGACCAGCCGCGCCGGGTCGGGCAGGCCGTCGGCGAGCCGGTGCAGGGTCTCGTAGGACACCGTGACCAGCCGCCGCGCAGCCCGGTACTGGTCGAGGTAGAGGAACGGCCCGCCGGCCAGGTCGACCCCGGGCGGGGCCTGCACGAAGTACGCGAGGCGGTGCTCGTCGTCGAGGCAGTGCAGGCTGACGTCGGGGTCGCCGAGCAGGCTCTCCGCCGGCACCGAGCCGCCCGGTCGTACGACGAAGTTGTGCGGGCTGGCCGGGACGAACTCGGCCGGCGCGACCTTGTCGAGGATGTCCAGCACCTGCGCGGACCCGTTCGTATCCATCGACGCCAGACGCTACGCGGAATCACGGTGCGCGATCAAGCCCTCGCGGAGCGCTGAGCCGGTGGATGCCCCCGTGGGTGGCGGGCGGGGTGTCGTGCCGGGCTCCGATCCCGTGGTCCCGCGGCTGCATCGCGTGGCTCGCGACCTGCGGCATGTTCACGCTCCGTGGTGTGAGTGCGGCTGGGCTCGAATGGTGCGACGGGTCCTACTGTCGGTGACCCCTGCCCGACCAAACTCAACCCTTCGCCCTTCCTTTGCTCTGCACCCATCGACGCAGCACCCGGTTCTAGCTGCTTCTATTAAGTATGTGGATGCTTGGAGGGGTGGGAGGGGGTGTTGCGCTGCGTGAGCGTTGCGTATGTGGGTGCAGAGCAAAGGGCGCGTCCATGCGTGGTGCTTGCTCGGCGATGGTGACGTTGGGTGGTGGTTCGTACCGAGTGGGGGCGGTGGCGAGCGAAAGCGGTGGGAGTGGCGACGGTGGGAGTGGCGGAGTGGGGCGCAACCCCGGCTGATGGCCGCCCTGCTTGACCGCCTCGCTCCACCCCGGTCGCAGGCGCGTGGATCGCCCGGCGACTCGTGCTCCCCAAGGTGGTGGATCTTGGTATCAAACGGCCCCTCTGGGGGCCGAAACTTACCAAGATCTACCCGGCTGTCGCCGGGGGGCTCTGCGCCACGAACGAGCCCTTGCCCTGGTGCACCTCGATCCAACCCCGCTCGTCGAGGATCCGCAGGGCCAGTCGGATCGGCGTCGCGCTGGCGCGGTACTGCTCGCACAACTCGGTGATGGAGGGCAGTTTGTCGCCGGGCTTGAGCGTGCCGCTTCGGATCGACGCGGTGACATCGTCGATGACCTGCTCGTAAACGGGTTGTCTGGGCATGGCGGGGCCACCTCTCGTCAGCCCTCCGAGCATGCCACCCGACACAGCATTCTGTGCATGTTGGGTTGACTCTGTACTCACTGCACTCTAGGTTGCGGATGAGGGCCTCTCGTCAGCAAACGGAGTGCCTCTCACCCGGGCGGGGCGACCCCCGTGCGCCCCGCCCCCTGACAGCCCCTGATCCCGAAGGAGGCACAGATGCGTGAGCGCCCGCACGACGGGCCGCTGCCGCCGGCGCGCCCGATGCCCGACGGCCGGCCTCCACAACCCGACGGGGACCGGGTGCCCGGCCCGCCCAGGCCCGCCCGCGCGCCGGTCAGCCGGCGGCAGCACGCCTACGGCGCGACGATCGCGGTGGTCGTACTCGTGCTGTTGGTTCTCGGGGTCCTCGGGTGAGCGGGACGGCCCGGCGGGTGAACGAGCTGCCGGTCGGCCGCCGGGTCGCCCACTGGCGGGTGCGGCGCAACATGACGCAGCAGCAGTTCGCCGACCGCCTCGGCAAGTCGAAGAGCTGGGTGGACAAGGTCGAACGCGGGGTGCGCAGGCTGGAGCGGGTGTCCAGCCTGCGGGAGGTCGCCGAGGCGCTCCGGATCGACCTGGAGATGCTGCTGGCGGATCGACCCGCGCCGGCGGACCGGGCCGCGGCGGGTGTGGCGCGGGGCGTGGAGGGGGTCCGGGCCGCCCTCGCCCGCTACCACGTGGCGGCCCCGGCCCGGCCGCCCGACGTGGCGCAGGTGCGGGCCCGGCTGGGGCACGCGGAGCAGAGCTACCGGCACGCCCGGTACCCGGAGCTGCTCGCCCTGCTGCCCGGCCTCCTCGACGCCGCCCGCGAGGCGCGCGCCACCTGTCCGGGCCGGCCGGCCGACGGTCTGCTGGCGTCCGGGTACGGGCTGGTCGCGCTGGTGCTCGTGAAGGTCGGCCAGGGGGAACTCGCGTGGCTGGCCGCCGACCGGGGCCTGGCCGTCGCCACGGCCGCTGCAGACCCGTGGCTGGCCGCCGCCGCGACCGTACCGCTGTGTCAGGCCCTGCGGGCGAGTGGCCGGCTGCGGTCGGCGGTGGAGGCGGCGGTCGTGGCCGCCCACCGCGTCGGGCCCTGCCTGTCCGGTGCCGCGCCCGCCGACGGCCCGGCCGTGCGCGGGGCGCTGCTGATCCAGGCCGCCCTGGCCGCCGCCGGCCGGGGCGACGAGCGGGCCGCCGGCGAGCTGCTCGGCCGGGCCGATGAGGCCGCCCGGTCCGCCGAGCCCGGGGGCAGCTCCGGCTCCGGCGGCGAGGGCTTCGGGTGGGCGGCGGTCGAGGCCGCCCGGGTGGTCGCCGGGTCCGCGCTCGGCCAGGTCACGGCGGCGACGGTACGCCACGAGAGGCTGATCGCCGGCGACGGGTGGCGGTGGCTGCCGCCCGAGCACCGGGCCGCGTACCTGCTGGACGTGGCCCGCCTGTACGGCTCGGCCGGCGACGGGCTGCGCGCGGGCCGGGCGGTGCTGGACGCGGAGCGCACCGCCCGGGGCGAGGTGCACGACCGGCCGGCGGCGAGAGACCTCGTCGGCGTCGTGGCGCGGTCGGCGGCGGCCCCGGCCGCCCTGACGCGGCTCGCCGCCACCCTCGGCGTCACCTGACCGGATCTTCCCTACGCGCCGACCGAGCGGTAGACCTCGACGGTGCGGGCGGCGATCGCGTCCCAGGAGAAGTGCTCGACCGCCCGGACCCGCCCGGCCCTGCCCAGCGTGGCGGCCTTCGCCGGGTCGGCCAGCACCCGGTTGATCGCCGCCGCCAGGTCGGCCACGAACCGCTGCGGGTCCAGCGGCGTGCCCGAGCCGTCGGCGGCCTGCTCGATGGGCACCAGCAGCCCCGTCTCGCCGTCGGCGACGACCTCCGGGATGCCGCCGGTGGCGGTGGCCACCACCGCCGTCTCGCAGGCCATCGCCTCCAGGTTGACGATGCCCATCGGCTCGTAGACCGACGGGCAGACGAAGACCGTGGCGTGGGTGAGCACCTGGATCACCTCGTGCTTGGGCAGCATCTCCGCCACCCAGATGACCCCGGAGCGCTTCGCCCGCAGCTCGGTCACGAGGCCCTCCACCTCGGTGGCGATCTCCGCCGTGTCGGGGGCCCCGGCGAGCAGCACGAGCTGCGTGTCGTCCGGCAGCTCCCGGGCGGCCCGCAGCAGGTACGGCAGCCCCTTCTGCTTGGTGATCCGCCCGACGTAGACGACGCTGGGGCGGGCCGGGTCGATGCCGAGCCGGTCCACCACGTCGGTGCCAAGGTCCGGGGCGTACTGGGCGGTGTCGATGCCGTTGTAGACCACCTTCACCCGGTCGGGGTCCACCGCCGGGTACGCCGCCAGCACGTCGGCGCGCATGCCCGCGCTCACCGCGATGATCGCGTCGGCCGCCTCGTACGCGGTGCGCTCGCACCAGGAGGAGAGCGCGTAGCCGCCGCCGAGCTGCTCGGCCTTCCACGGCCGCAGCGGCTCCAGGCTGTGCGCGGTGACCACGTGCGGCACCCCGTGCAGCAGCTTCGCCGTGTGCCCGGCCAGGTTGGCATACCAGGTGTGGCTGTGCACCACGTCGGTGCCGGCGCACGCGCCGGCCATCTCCAGGTCGACGCCCATGGTGCGCAGCGCGGCGTTCGCGCCGGCGAGGCCGGCCGGCTCGGCGTACGCGGTGACGCCCGGCTCGCTGCGCGGCGCGCCGAAGCAGTGCACCCGCACGTCGGCCAGTCGGCGCAGCTCGCGGGCCAGGTACTCGACGTGCACGCCGGCTCCGCCGTACACCTCCGGCGGGTACTCGCGGGTGAGCAGATCGACGCGGAGTGCTCCGGTGGCGGGGGTGGCGGCGGTCATGCCCCGCACCCTAGTGCAGAAGTCCGTCCGTACGAGTGGTGAAGTCGCACGCGGATGGTTAGCGTCTGGGCATGGCTGACAAGGTGCTCGCGATCGTCCTGGCCGGTGGAGAGGGCAAGCGCCTGATGCCGCTCACCGCGGACCGGGCGAAGCCCGCCGTCCCGTTCGGCGGGATGTACCGCATGGTCGACTTCGTCCTGTCCAACCTCGCCAACGCCGGCTTCATCAAGATCGTCGTGCTGACCCAGTACAAGTCCCACTCGCTGGACCGGCACATCACCATGACGTGGCGGATGTCGACGCTGCTCGGCAACTACGTCACGCCGGTGCCGGCGCAGCAGCGGCGCGGCCCCTGGTGGTTCGCCGGCTCCGCCGACGCGATCTACCAGAGCTTCAACCTGATCCACGACGAGCAGCCGGACTACGTGATCGTCTTCGGTGCCGACCACATCTACCGGATGGACCCCCGGCAGATGGTCGACGACCACATCGCCTCCGGCGCCGGGGTGACCGTCGCCGGCATACGGCAGCCGCTGTCGATGGCCGACCAGTTCGGCGTGATCGAGGTCGGCGCCGACGGTCGGCGGATCCGGGCGTTCCGGGAGAAGCCCACCGACGCCGTCGGCCTGCCCGACGCCCCCGACCAGATCTACGCCTCGATGGGCAACTACGTCTTCACCACGAAGGCGCTCCTGGAGGCCGTCGAGCAGGACGCGGAGGACAAGACCAGCAAGCACGACATGGGCGGCAGCATCATCCCGATGCTGGTCGAGCGCGGCGAGGCCAACGTCTACGACTTCCGCGACAACGAGGTGCCGGGCAGCACCGACCGAGACCGCGGCTACTGGCGGGACGTGGGGACGCTCGACTCGTTCTACGACGCCCACATGGACCTGATCAACGTGCACCCGGTGTTCAACCTCTACAACTTCGAGTGGCCCATCTACACCGAGCAGCCGCCGTACCCGCCGGCGAAGTTCGTCCACCAGTGGGGCGAGCGGGTCGGCCGGGCCGTCGGCTCGATGGTGTCGCCCGGCGCGGTGGTCTCCGGCAGCCTGGTGGAGAACTCGATCGTCTCGCCGAAGGTCAAGGTGCACTCCTGGGCGCACGTCGACGGCTCGGTGCTGATGGAGGGCGTGGACATCGGCCGGCACGCCGTGGTCCGCCGGGCCATCCTCGACAAGAACGTGATCGTCCCCGAGGGGGCCGAGATCGGCGTCGACCTCGAGAAGGACCGGCAGCGCTACACGGTCTCCGACAACGGCATCGTGGTGATCGGCAAGGGGCAGCGGGTCGAGCCCTGAACCATCCACACTTGTCGTGTCGCGTGTGAGCCCGGCCCGCGCCGGGAAGACCCATCGTCCGTAGCGTCCCTGGAGGTTGCAGCAGTGGCCCACCCCCGCGCCGGTCAGCCCGCCGAGCCCACCGACCTGGTCGACGTGCCCCGGCTGGTCACCGCCTACTACGCCGAGCATCCCGACCCGGACGACCCGGCGCAGCAGGTCTCCTTCGGCACCTCCGGGCACCGGGGGTCGAGCCTGCGCCACGCGTTCAACTCCGACCACATCCTCGCCGTCACCCAGGCGCTGTGCGACTACCGCCGCCAGCAGGGCCTCGACGGGCCCCTCTTCCTCGGCCGGGACACCCACGCCCTGTCCGCCCCGGCGGCCGTCGACGCGCTGGAGGTGCTCGCCGCCAACGGGGTCACCGTGCTGCTCGACAGCCGCGACGGCTACACCCCCACCCCCGCGGTGTCGCACGCCATCGGAACCCACAACCGGGGCCGCACCTCGGGGCTCGCCGACGGCATCGTGATCACCCCGTCGCACAACCCGCCCGACGACGGCGGGTTCAAGTACAACCCGACCCACGGCGGCCCCGCCGACGCCGACGTGACCAGGTGGATCCAGGACCGCGCGAACGCGATCCTCGCCGCCGGGCTCAAGGAGGTCAACCGCATCCCGTACGCGCGGGCCCGCGCCGCCGACACCACCGGCACGTACGACTTCCTCGCCCACTACGTCGACGACCTGCCCGCCGCGCTCGACCTCGACGCCGTACGCGCCGCCGGGGTGCGCATCGGCGCGGACCCGCTGGGCGGGGCCAGCGTCGAATACTGGGGGGAGATCGCGCAGCGGCACCGGCTCGACCTCACGGTGATCAACCCGACGGTCGACCCGACGTGGCGGTTCATGACCCTCGACGGCGACGGCAAGATCCGGATGGACTGCTCCTCGCCGAACGCGATGGCGTCGCTGATCGCCGCCCGCGCCGACTACCAGGTCTCCACCGGCAACGACGCCGACGCCGACCGGCACGGCATCGTCACGCCCGACGGGGGCCTGCTCAACCCCAACCACTACCTCGCCGTCGCCATCGGGCACCTGTTCCGCACCCGGCCCGAGTGGGGCCCCGACGCGGCGGTCGGCAAGACCCTCGTGTCGTCCTCGATGATCGACCGGGTCGCCGCCGACCTGGGCCGGACGCTGCTTGAGGTGCCGGTGGGGTTCAAGTGGTTCGTCCCGGGCCTGCTCGACGGGTCGGTCGGCTTCGGCGGCGAGGAGAGCGCGGGGGCGTCGTTCCTGCGCCGCGACGGCAGCACCTGGACCACCGACAAGGACGGCATCCTGCTCTGCCTGCTCGCCGCCGAGATCATCGCGACGACGGGCCGGACGCCCAGCGAGCACTGGGCGGAGCTGGCCGGGCGCTTCGGTGCCCCCGCGTACGCCCGCATCGACGCCCCGGCCGACCGGCGGCAGAAGGCGGTGCTGGCGAAGCTCTCCCCGGAGCAGGTGACGGCGACGGAGCTGGCCGGCGAGCCGATCACGGCGACGCTGACCGCCGCGCCGGGCAACGGGGCGGCGATCGGCGGGCTGAAGGTGACGACGGAGTCGGGCTGGTTCGCGGCCCGTCCGTCGGGCACGGAGGACGTCTACAAGATCTACGCGGAGTCGTTCCAGGGCCCGGAGCACCTGGCCCGGATCCAGGAGGAGGCCAAGGAACTGGTGACGGCGGTGCTCGGACAGGCGTGAGCCGGCGCACGACCGGGGCGTCCGGATAACCCGAGCGGGCGTGCTCCGTTACCCCTAGCGGAACCCGGGCCGTCGAGCGCCCGGGCCGCGGGGGAAGGAGCGCCATGCGCGCGATGGTCGTGACGGGTGCCGGATCGTGAGGGTCGTGGTGACCGGGGGCGCGGGCTTCATCGGCTCCAACCTGGTCCGGGAGCTGATCCGGGTCGACGGGGTCGGCGAGATCGTGGTGGTCGACGACCTCTCCACGGGTTCGTTGGACAACCTGGCGGACCTCCCGGTGCGCCTGCTGGTGGGCTCCGTCATGGATCCTGACCTGCTCGACGAGGCCGTTGCCGGTGCGGCGAGCGTGGTGCACCTGGGTGCCCTCGGGTCGGTCCCCCGGTCCATCGCGGACCCGCTGCGCAGCCACCATGCCAACGCCACCGGCACGCTGACGGTGCTGGAGGCGGCGCGGCGGCACGGTGTCGGGCAGACCATCCTGGCGTCCTCGTCGTCGGTGTACGGGGCGAACCCGGTGTTGCCGAGGCGGGAGACCCTGCGCCCGATGCCGATGAGCCCGTACGCGGTGTCGAAGCTCGCGACGGAGGCGTACGCCAACGCGTACGCCTCCTGCTACGGGCTGCCGGTGCTGCCGTTCCGCTTCTTCAACGTCTTCGGGCCCCGGCAGGCCGCCGACCACGCGTACGCGGCGGTGGTGCCGCGGTTCGTCTCGGCCGCGCTGGACGGCCGGCCGCTGGAGATCTTCGGCGACGGCCTGCAGACCCGCGACTTCACCTACGTCGGCAGCGTCACCGACGTGCTCGTGGACGCGATCCTGCGCCGGGTGCACGTCCCGGACACCGTGAACCTCGCGTTCGGCGCCCGCATCTCCCTGCTCGACCTCGTCGCCGAGTTGGAGGCGGTGCTCGGCCGGCGGCTGGAGACCCTGTACGGGCCGCCACGCACGGGCGACGTGCGCGACTCCCAGGCGGACTGCGGGCGGCTGCGGGACCTGTTCCCCGCCGTGCGTCCCCACCCGTTGCGGGAAGGGCTGGAGGCCACCGTCGGTTGGATGGCCGGTCGCGTGCCCGCCGGCCGCTGACCGTGCCGGAGCCCCGCTCGGCGCTGGGGACCGTCGCTCCCGAGGGGCCGCCGGAGGCCGGCGCGCGGGCGCTGGCCGCCGCTCCGCCCGCCGGTGCCGGGCGGAGCCGCCGGCTGGCCACCGGTGTCCTGACCGCCGGCGTCGCGCGGGGCGTCGGCCTGCTCGCGCCCGTGCTCCTGATCCCGATCTGCCTGTCTCGGCTGGGCGCGGAGCGCTACGGGCTGTGGATGGCGGTGCTCGCCCTGACCGGCATGGCGGCCTTCGCCGACCTGGGCCTCGGCGCCGGGCTGATGACCAAGCTCGCGCCCTGCTACGCCAGCGGCGACACGGCCCGGGCGCGCGGGTACGTCTCCACCGCCTACGCGGTGCTCACCGTCGTGGCCGTGACGCTGGGCGTCCTGCTGTGGTCGCTGGCCTGGCTGGTGCCGTGGACGTCGCTGTTCAACGTGGCGGGGGTGGTGGAGCCGGGGGAGACCCGGGCCGTGGTGCTGATCTGCCTGACCTCGTTCCTGGTGAACATTCCGCTGGCCCTGGTGGTCCGCGTGCAGTACGCCTACCAGCAGGTGGGCGAGAGCAACCTGTGGCAGGGGGCGGGCGCGTTGGCGACGGTCCCGCTGGTGCTGCTCGTGGCGCGGCTGGGGCTGCCGGCCGTCGCGGTCGTCGCCGCCGCGTCGGCGGGTCCGCTGCTGGCCAACCTGGCGAACAGCGCGTGGGTCTACGGCCGGCGGATGCCCGCGCTGCGGCCGGGCATCGGCGCGGTCGACCGCCGGTTGGGGGCCGCGCTGCTCCGTCTCGGCGGGATGTTCTTCCTGGTGACGGTCCTGACCGGGCTGTCGACCAACATGGACAACCTGATCATCACGCACACCCTCGGCCCGGAGAGCGTCACCGCGTACGCGGTGCCGGCCCGGCTGGCGCTGCTGCTCGGCGCGCTGGTGACGGTGCTCAACCTGCCGCTGTGGTCGGCCAACGGCGACGCCCTGGCCCGTGGCGACCTGGCCTGGGTCCGCCGGACGGTCCGCCGGATGGTCGTGCTCTCCGTGCTCGCCACCGTGCCGCCTGCGGTCGGGCTGGTGCTGGTGGGCGACCGGCTGTTCGCCGCCTGGCTGCCGGTGCCGCTCGACGGCGACCGGTGGCTGCTCGGCGGCCTCGCGCTGTGGTTCCTGCTGATCGGCTCGTTCTCGGCCCTGATGATGGTGCAGAACGCCGCCGGGGTGGTCCGTCCGCAGGTGGTCGGGCTGGTCGCCTACGTCGGCGTCGCCGCGGTGGCCAAGTGGCACGCCGTCGAGGCGTACGGGCTGGCGGCCGTCCCGTTCGTCGGCACCGCCGTCTACGCGCTGACCGTGCTGCCCGCCGGCTGGTACGGCTATCGGCGCACGCTCGCCCGGTACGCTGGCCTCCGCCCGGCGAGTCCGTCCGCCGGGCCCGCCGTTGAGCAGGACGGCGACGCCGTCGGGGCCCGCCGGGAACGGAGGCCGATGCCATGACGCGGACGGACGGCGGGGCGGGCTGGGTGGCGATCGTCGGCCCCTTCCGGTTCCCCTGGGGGCAGGCGAGCTCGCGGCGGGTGCACGGCATCGCCTGCTCGCTGGCGGCGGCAGGGCGGCACGTCGTCGTCGCCTGCGGCGAGCACGGTCCCGGGCTGACCCCGCTGCCCGAGGCGGTGGGGCCGGGCTCGGTGTCCTACCTCGGGTTGGGCGAGATCCCGCCAGCCGGGGCGGGGAAGCTCGACAAGGCGGTGCGGGCGTGGTGGAGCTGGGGGGCGCGGACGGTGCGCTGGCTGGACAGCCGGCCGACGCGGCCGAGCCATGTGGTGCTCTACAACGGCGACGCCCCCTACGCGGCACGCCTGCGGGCCTGGTGCCGGCGCAACGGGGTGCCGCTGATCGCCGACGTGGTGGACCGGTACAGCCCCGAGCAGCTGCGGGGCGGCCGGTTCGCCCCGCCGTACCTCAGCGCGCTGCTGGCGTTCCGGTACCACTACCCGCGCTGCGCCGGCGTCATCGCGGTCAGCTCCTACCTCGGCGACCACTTCCGGGGGTACGGGCTGCCGGTGCTGCGGGTGCCGCCGACGCTGGACGCCCGCGCCCTCGCCGTCCTCGCCGACCACTGGTCCGACGGCGACGGTCCCCTCGGGCTCGTGTACGCGGGCGACCCGGGCCGCAAGGACCTCGTCGCCACCATCGTGCGGGCGGTGCGACTGGTCGACGAATCCGGGGACCGGGTCGAGCTGCGCATCGTCGGCCCCACCGTCGAGCGGGTCCGCGAGCTACTCGGGGGCGAACCGGTGCCGGCAGGGGTGCGGGTGCTGGGCCGGCTGCCGCAGCAGCAGGTGTGGGCCGAGGTCCGCCGGGCGGACTTCAGCGTGCTGCTGCGCCCGCCGACGCGCTTCAACCGGGCCGGGTTCCCCACGAAGTTCGGCGAGAGCCTGGCCAACGGCACGCCGGTGATCGCCAACCTGACCAGTGACCTGGCCGAGCACCTGACCGACGGGGTCGAGGGGCTGGTCTGCCCCGACCACTCGGTGGACGCCCTCGCCGCGACCCTGCGCCGGGCGCTGCTGCTGAGCGTGGAGGACCGTGCCCTCATGCGTAAGGCCGCCCGTCGGCGGGCCCTGGAGTCGTTCGACTTCAGGGTCCACGCGCGGGCGCTGGCCGACTTCCTGGACTCGGTCCGGCCCTGAAGCACCAGGGGTGATATGCACCTTTTGCCACTAATGCGTGACTAGTGGTGCCCCGGGTCGTTGATCTCGGCGACGACCGACAGGCCGAACCAGGGGCGAGGACGAGGAAACGCTGATGAACCCAACGACAGCGGGGCGTCGGGTGCTGATCACCGGGGGGACCGGCTCGTTCGGCCGGACGATGACCCGGCGGCTGCTCGATCGCGGTGTGGGCGAGGTCCGGGTGCTCAGCCGGGACGAGGCCAAGCAGGACGCGATGCGCCGCGCCCTCGGCGACGGCCGGGTGAGCTACCACATCGGCGACGTGCGCGACTACGACAGCGTGCAGCGCGCCAGCCGGGGGGTGGACTTCGTCTTCCACGCCGCCGCCCTCAAGCAGGTGCCGTCGTGCGAGTTCTTTCCGCTGGAGGCCGTCCGCACCAATGTGCTGGGCAGCGCGAACCTCATCGAGGCGGCCACCCGCAACGGGGTTAGCTCGGTGGTGGTGCTCAGCACCGACAAGGCCGTCCAACCCATCAACGCCATGGGCCTGACCAAGGCGCTGATGGAGAAGGTCGCCCAGGCGCACGCCCGGGGCAGCTCGGGCGGCACCGTCGTGTCCTGCGTCCGGTACGGCAACGTCATGTACTCCCGGGGTTCGGTGATCCCGCTGTTCGTCGAGCAGATCCGCTCCGGCGCGATGCCCACCGTGACCAACCCCGCGATGACCCGGTTCCTGATGTCCCTGGCCGACTCGGTCGAACTGGTCGAGCACGCCTTCGCGCACGCACGGGCCGGCGACGTCTTCGTCCGCAAGGCCGCCGCGTGTGCCATCGGCGACCTGGTCGTCGCCCTGTGCCAGCTCTTCGACGTGCCGGCCAAGTACGACGTGATCGGGGTGCGGCACGGCGAGAAGCAGCACGAGACGCTGGCCAGCCGCGAGGAACTCGCGCGGGCCGAGGACTTCGGCGACTTCTTCCGGGTGCCGGTCGACGCCCGCGATCTCAACTACGCGGCATACGTCACCGAGGGGACCCTCGGCGGCCGTCCGGCCGAGGACTTCACCTCCGCGAACGCGCGGCGGCTCACCGTACCGGAGATCGTGGCGCTGCTGCGCACGCTGCCCGAGATCCGCGCGGAGCTGGCCCTGCGCGAGCCGGTGCTGACCTCGTGAAGGTCGCCCTCACCGGCGCGGAGGGCTTCCTCGGCTGGCACACCCGGGTGCTCCTGCGCGCGCTCGGCTGGCCCGATCCCGTCCTGATCGGCCGGGCCGACCTGGCCGACGCGGCCGTGCTGGCCGACCGGCTCAGCGGCGTCGACCGGGTGCTGCACCTGGCCGGGGCCAACCGTGGGGAGCCGGCCGAGGTGGCGGCCGGCAACGTCGCCGTCGCCGAGGCGCTCGCGCGCGGCCTGCGCCGCTGCGCGCAGCCGCCGAAGACCCTGGTGTACGCGAACACCGTCCAGGCCGGCAACGGCACCCCCTACGGCGACTCGAAGGCGGCGGCGGCGGCGATCCTGGCCAGGGCCGCCGCCGGCTGCCACCTCGTCGACCACCGCCTGCCGCACCTGTACGGCGAGCACGGGCGGCCGTTCTACAACTCCGTGACCGCGACATTCTGCCGGGTCCTCGCCGACGGCGGGGAGCCCGAGCTGCGCGACGACCGCGAGCTGCGCCTCGTGCACGTCACCGACGCCGCCGCCGCGCTGCTCGACGCCCCGCCGGCCGGGGCCTGGGACGCCGCGATGCCGGCGCTGCGCATCGGCGTCCACGCCCTCGCCGGCCGGCTGGCCGGGTTCGCGGCGACCTACCGCAGCGGGGACCTCCCACCGCTGACCGACCGGCACGACGTGCGGTTGTTCAACACCTACCGCTCGCACCTGTTCCCGGCGGGCTATCCGATCCCGCTCGTCCGCCGCGTCGACCACCGGGGCGAGCTGGTGGAGGCGGTCCGCAGCCACGGCGCGGGGCAGGCGTTCTGCTCGGCGACCCGCCCCGGCGTGACCCGGGGGGAGCACTTCCACCTGGCCAAGGTGGAGCGCTTCGTCGTGCTGCGCGGACGCGCCGAGATCCGGCTCCGCCGGGTCGGTGGGCGGGAGCTGGTCCGGTTCCCGGTCGACGGGGCCGAGCCGGTCGTGGTGGACATGCCGACGATGTGGGCGCACGACATCACCAACACCGGCGACGGGGACCTGCTCACCCTCTTCTGGACGAACGACCTGTTCGACCCGGCCCGGCCGGACACCTACCCGGAGCCCGTGGCCGCCGCGTAGGGCGCGGTCGACGGCGGCGGGTCCCGGTGTGCGAACGACGGAGGTGGACCTGATGACCAGGGTCATGACGGTGGTCGGCACCCGGCCGGAGATCATCCGGCTGTCCCGGGTGATCGCCCTGCTGGACCGGACGGTGGACCACGTCCTCGTGCACACCGGGCAGAACTGGGCCCCGGCGCTGTCCGACGTGTTCTTCAGCGACCTGCGGCTGCGCCGCCCCGACCGGTTCCTGCGGGTGGACACGGCGTCCCTCGGCCGGGTGCTCGGCGGAGTGCTGGTGGGCGTGGAGGCGGCGATCGAGGAGCACCGCCCGGACGCCCTGCTGGTGCTGGGCGACACGAACAGCTGCATCGCGGCGCTGATGGCCCGGCGGATGCGGGTGCCCGTCTACCACATGGAGGCCGGCAACCGCTGCTTCGACCTCAACGTGCCCGAGGAGACCAACCGGCGGATGGTCGACCACGTCGCCGACTTCAACCTGGTCTACACCGAGCACGCCCGGCGCAACCTGCTCGCCGAGGGGTTGCACCCGCGCCGCATCCTGCACACCGGATCGCCCATGCGGGAGGTGCTGGAGCACCACCGCGCCGCCGTGGAGACCTCCTCGGTGCTCGATCGGCTGGGCCTCGAACCCGGCGGATACTTCGTGGTCAGCGCCCACCGGGAGGAGAACGTCGACGACCCGGCGCGGCTGCGGCGGCTGCTGGACTGCCTGGCGGCCGTGCGGGACACCTGGCGGCTGCCGGTGCTCGTGTCCACCCACCCGCGCACCCGCAAGCGGCTGGAGGCGATCCCCGCCGCCGACGTGGCGCTCGACGGCATCGACTTCCACGAGCCGTTCGGGTTCCTCGACTACGTCCGCCTGCAGACCCGGGCGCGGTGCACGCTGTCCGACAGCGGCACGATCAGCGAGGAGTCCGCCATCCTCGGCTTTCCCGCCGTGACGCTGCGGGAGTCTATCGAACGCCCGGAGGCGCTGGACGCCGGCGGCATCATCATGACCGGGCTCGACCCGGCGGGCGTCGTCGAGGCGGTCGCCCTCACCGTCGACCAGGTGGCCGCGCACGGCGTGCCGTGCCCGGCGGACTACCGGGTGCCGGACACGTCCCGCCGGGTGGTCGACTTCATCCTGTCGACCGTGCGCCGCCACCACGACTGGGCCGGCATCCGGCCCCGGTGCCAGCCCGCGTCGTGACGCCCGTCCGTCCGTCCGCCGGCAGGGCGGGCGGACGCCGCCGGAGTCACGGGGCCGGGTCGACCCCCCACAGCCGACGCCACTGCCGCGCGACGTGGTCCAGGGTGAGCGGCGACCCGCGCAGCACGCGGGCGATCTCGGCACGCCGGACGTCGTCCGCGCCGGCCTGTTCCAGCGCGACCCGGGCCCAGACCTGCGGCCCGGCGCTCAGCGGCACCAGGGTCAGCCCCGAGACGAGGCCGGACAGCTCCCGCAGGGACGGCAGGTCGGCCGCCACGACCGGGACGCCGACGGCGAGCGCTTCGAGCACCACGCCGGGCAGGCCCTCCCGCAAGGAGGGCAGCAGCAGCACGTCGGCGGCGTGCAGCACCGGGCCGACCTCCTCGACCTCACCGGCGAGCACGACGTGCGGGTCGCGGTCGACGCCCGGATGCGCGGCGGTCAGGTCGTCGACGCCCAGCGGCCCGGCGACCAGCAGCCGGACCCCCGGGCGGTGCTCCCGCGCGGCGCGGTGCACCTCCACGAGGAAGGGGCGGTTCTTCACCGGGTGGGCCCGGCCGAGGAAGCCGAACACCGGCTCGTCGCCGGGCAGGTCCCAGCGCCGTCGGGCGGTGGCGCGGTCCCAGCCATCGGCCCTGCTGGTGTCCACGCCGTTGTACAGCACCCGGTACCGGCGGTCGTGCGGCCGGGGACCGGCGAAGTCGACGGCCGCGGCCGTCACCCCCAGGACGTCGGTCGCGGCGTGCGCGAGCACGACCCGGCACAGTCGGCGCAGGAGGCGACGTCGCAGCGAGGCCGGCTTGCCGTCGCCCTCGCTCCACATCCGGGCGATCCGCACCGGCACCCGGGCGACCCGGGCGGCGGCCAGCACCGCCGCGCTGAACAGGCTGATGTGGGAGACGACCACGTCGGGACGGACGGCGCGCAGGCAGCGCCACAGCCGCAGGGGGAACAGGTGGCCGGGCCGGATCGGACACTGCACGACGGTGGCCCCGGCATCCCGGTAAGCCGGGGTCAGCGACCCCGTCACGCCGTTGACGGTGACGAAGGTCTGGTGCGCCTGCCCGGGTGGCACGGCGCGGCAGATGTCCAGCGACGCCATCTCGATGCCGCCCCGGTCGAGGCACCCGACCACGTGCAGGACCCGCACGGCCGGCGTCGACTCCGCTGGACGGCGCTGGGCCGGGTGGGGCGCGGTCGGATCCGCGAGGGTCATGGGCACTCCTTGGTCGGCGATGGGGCGGGTCGGGGCGGTCCCGCGCCGCAGGGGACCGGCGCGGGTCAGGGCACCGCGGACAGCGGGCGTACGCGGGTGCGGTGCCGGCGGCCGAACCGGCAGGCCAGCCAGACCAGCAGGAGCGTCGGCATGGAGTACTTGACGAGGCAGAACAGGATGTTGTCGAGGTCGGAGCTCTGGGTGGTGACGAGGACCCACACCACGGGCGCGACGAGCTTCGGCGTCAGCTCCGGGGCGTCCACGGCCGCCGTGTAGTACCCCTGGACGGCGCGGACGGCGAGGCCGAAGGCCACGAAGGAGAGCACGCCGCCGACCAGGCCGAAGTTGATGATGCCCTCGCCGGCCGTGCCGTAGATCTTGCTGGAGCTGCCCTCCCCCGCCGAGTAGAGCGGGTTGTAGAGGATGCGCGATCCCACGTCGACCTTGCTGGCCGGCACGTCGGGGAAGAGGCCGTCGGGCAGGAACATGAACCAGGCGTTGGCGTAGGTCGCCCCGAGCACCGGTTCGAACTGGCCGTCGAGGTAGCGCTGCAGAATGACGCTCTGGATGTCGGCCCGGCCCAGGTCCGCGGTGAGCAGCATGGGCATGTCCCGCCCCGTGTCCGACACGGCGCCCTGGACCGTGCCTGCCCGCCGGATCTCGTCGAGGGCCTTGGTGCCGCCCAGCTTGTAGAAGGCATACAGGTAGATGAAGGCGAAGGCGAGCACCGCCACCCCGGCGAGAACCTTGCGGGGCACCCGCCGGACGGTGACGTTGATCAGGACGAGGGCCAGCAGCAGCGGCCAGAGCGTGCTGCTCCGGCTGCCCTTGAGCCCGCCGATGAAGAACTGCGTCACGGTCAGCGCGAGCACGAGCAGGACCAGCAGGACGGTGCGCCGGGCGAACGTCTTGCGCCAGCGGACGAGCGCGAGGGTGAAGAGGACGTACGGGAACGCCTCGGAGAGCACGATGAGCGGGCCGAGCCCGGTCATGTCCTTGACCCGGTTGGCCTGGTCGGCCATCGTGGCGACGAAACCGTCGATGCCGCCGAAGATGGCGATCTCGTAGCCCATCGCGGCGGTGCTGACCACCGCCAGGGCCAGGCCCGCCGCGTAGAAGGTGGGCAGGTGCATCGAAGGCGCCCGGCGGTGCCGCTGGCGGGGCCGGCGGGGGAGGGCGAGCACTACCCGGTAGAGGGCCGTGCCGACCGCGTTGAGGATGCCGAGCATGCCGAGCGCGTCGCGCCAGACGGGCTGGTTGTAGACGCCCGTCACCCACTCGTCGAGGGCCACGTTCAGGATCGGCGCGAGGTAGAGGAACTGGAGCCCGATCAGGCCCGCGCAGGCCCGCGGGTCGAACACGTCGACGCCCCGGCGGAACCACCGCAGCGCCTCGGCGCCGATGAGGACGCCGGTGAGGGTCGTGGGCACCATGAACCAGTGGCGCAGGTCCGGTAGGCACGCCATCAGCGTGAGGCTCAGCGACGTCACGAGAATCACGGCCAGGACGTTGTTGTCCACCGGCTTCCCCGTGGTCACCGGCCCGGTCGCGCGGAGCGCGCCGACGGGTCGTGCGGCGGGACCAGCCAGGGTCGTCATCGGATCCTCCTCGTGCGGCGGCGATGGGTGCGCCGGTGGCGTCGACACCCTCCTAACCAGGTCCGGGCCGGGAACGTTACTCAGCGCTACGGGGCGGGGGGCCGGATGGATCCGTCCGGGTGGACGCGAGCCATGCCGGGAGAAAAACGGCTAATGCTCTGTTATGGGCGTTTCCTGGATGCGGGTCGGTCGTTGCCCTGGGTGTTACGGGGGCGTACCGCCCGGCGACGCCTGGCTCATGCCTGGCGGCGGCCGGGGCGCCGGCAGCGGCGGACGGATCGGATGACGAGATGCATGTAGTGATCATGGCCGGCGGCAAGGGAACGCGGCTCAAGCCGTACACGACCTCGCTGCCGAAGCCGTTGGTGCCGATCGGGGACAGCCACGCGATCCTGGAGATCGTCCTGCATCAGCTCGCGAGCTGTGGCTTCACCGATGTCACCCTGGCGATCAACCACCTCGGCTCGCTGATCCGGGCCTTCGTCGGCGACGGCTCCCGGTTCGGGCTGTGTGTGCGGTACGTCGAGGAGAGCGTTCCCCTGTCGACGATCGGCCCGTTGTTCGGCATCCGCGACCGGCTGCCCGAGCACTTCCTGGTGATGAACGGGGACGTGCTCACGGACCTGGACTACGGCGACCTGCTGCGCACCCACGCCGCCTCCGAGGCCCCGCTGACCGTGGCGACCTTCCACCGCACCGTGAAGATCGACTTCGGCGTGCTCTCGGTCGAGGACGGCCGGGTGGTCGAGTTCAGCGAGAAGCCCATCCTCGACTACCACGTCAGCATGGGCGTCTACGGCCTCTCCGCGCGCACCATCGCCGCGTACCCGGCCGGGCTCGCCTTCGGCTTCGACCAGCTCGTGCTGGACCTGCTCGAGCGCGGGGAGCCGCCGGCGAGCTACCCGTTCGACGGGTACTGGCTCGACATCGGCCGGCCCGAGGACTACGACGAGGCCAACCGGGCGTTCGAACGGCTCCGGCCGATCCTGCTGTCCCCGCGCACCCCGGAGCCGGTGTGACCACCGTCCTGGTCCTCGGGGGCTCCGGCTTCATCGGCGGGCACGTCCGCGCCGCCCTGCGCCCGCACGCGGCGCTGGTCTGCCCCGGCCGGCGCGACGTCGACCTCGTCGCCTGCGACGTCGACGAACTGGCCGCGCTGCTGCGCGCCGCCCGACCCGACGCGGTGGTGGCCTGCACCGGTCGGCTCGACGGGCGGGCCGACGAACTCGTCGCGGCGAACGTGTCGGTGACCGCGAAGCTCGTCGAGGCCGTCGCGGCCGAGGCCCCCGGCGCGCGGCTGGTGCGGATCGGCTCCGCCGGGGAGTACGGGCCGGTGCCGCACGGGCACGCCGCCGCCGAGAGCGACGACGCGCGCCCGGTGAGCGAGTACGGCCTGACCCACCTGACCGCCACCCGGCTGGTCGAACTGGCCGCCGCCGCGGGCCGGGTCGACGGCGTCACCCTGCGGGTGTTCAACCCGATCGGCCCCGGCCTGTCCGCCGACACCGTGCTCGGCCGGGTCGCGACGCTGCTGCGCCGCGCGACGCCCGGTGGCCGCATCACCGTCGGCCCCCTCTCGGCCCACCGGGACTTCGTCGACGTCCGGGACGTGGCCGCCGCCGTGGCCGCCGCCGTCCGGGCACCCTGGCTGCCGCAGCGGGTCTACAACGTCGCCAGTGGCCGGGCGGTGCCGGTGCGGGAGGCGGTCCGGCTGATGGCGGAGGCCGCCGGCTTCACCGGCGCGGTACGCGAGGACCAGCCGGCCCCGGGCCGCTCGGCGGCGGTCGACTGGATGTGCGGCGACATCTCCCGGGCCGCGCGCGACCTGGGCTGGGGAACCTCCTACGACCTCGCCGAGTCGGTCAAGGCGAGCTGGGCCGCGATGGGCGCCTGACCGGTCCGCCCGCGGGCGCGCCGGTGCACCGAGCACGACAAACGAGGGGAAGAAGACAACGTGTATCGCAGGATTGGGATCGTCGGCCTCGGCTACGTCGGGCTGACGCTGGCCGCCGCGCTGGCGCGCAAGGGGTTCGAGGTGCACGGGGTGGACGCGAACCCGGCGGTGCGGGCGGCGTTGCGCGGCGGCCGCCCGCACATCTTCGAGCCGGGCATCGCCGACGTGTTCGCCACGCACGCGGGCCGTTCGGTGTTCGTCGACGACGAGCTGCCGACGGACCTCGACGCGGTGGTGCTCAGCGTCTCCACGCCGGTCGACGAGCGGTCCCGGCGGCCCGACCTGTCCAACCTCGCGGCGGCCGCCGAGCAGGTGGCCCGCTGGTGCGGCCCGCAGACGCTGGTGGTCGTCCGCAGCACCGTCCCCGTCGGGACGAGCCGGCGGGTGGTCCTGCCGGCGCTGACCGCGGCGTGGGGGCGGGCGCTGCTGGTGATGGCGCCGGAACGGACCATCCAGGGGCAGGCGCTGCGGGAACTGGTCGAGCTGCCCCAGGTCGTCGGCGGCGTGGACGACGAGAGCCTGCACGCCGGGTTGGAGCTGTTCGGCGGGCTCGCCCGGCAGACGGTGCCGGTGTCCAGCCTGGAGGCCGCCGAGCTGGTCAAGCTCTCCAACAACTGCCACACCGACCTGATCTACTCGTTCGGCAACGAGGTGGCGCTGATCGCCGAGCGGCACGGCCTCGACCCGCTGGAGGTGATCCGGGCCGCCAACCTCGACTACCCCCGGCCGGACCTGAGCCGGCCCGGGTACGTCGGCGGCGGCTGCCTGTCGAAGGATCCGTACCTGATGGTGGCCAGCGCCGGAGACGACGGCGCGTTCCTGGTCGGTGCGGCCCGACGGCTCAACGAGCAGCTGCCGGTGCACGTCGCCGAGACCGTCGTGGAGCTGATCCGGCAGCGGCGCGGCGACACCGTTGGCGCCCGGCTGGCCGTGCTGGGCTGGGCCTACAAGGGCTGGCCGCCTACCGACGACATGCGCGGCACGCCCATCGCCGCGATGATGCCGGTCTTCCGGGCGGCCGGGCTGGTCGTGCTCGGGCACGACCCGATGGTGCCCGACCAGGTGATCCGGGCCTACGGCGGAGAGCCGACCAGCCTGGACAAGGCATTCGGCGACAGCGACGCGGTGCTCGTGGTCAACGACCACCCCGACTACCGGGCGCTGGAGATCGGCGGCCTGCTCGCGGCCGGCGGGGCGGGCGTCGTCTACGACTCCTGGCGGATCCTGGACGAGGCGACGGTGACCGCCGCCGGGGCGCGGTACGCCGGCATCGGCTACCTCCCCGCGCCGCGCGCCGCCGCCCCCACCGGCCGGGTGACGGCGTGAGGCGGGCACTCGTCCTCGGCGGCGCGGGCTTCATCGGCCTGCACCTGACCGAGCGGCTGCTCGCCGAAGGCCACCGGGTGGTCGTCGTCGACGACTTTTCCCGGGGCCGCGACGACGAACGGCTCGGCGCGTTGCGCGGCGACCCGGCCGTCGAGGTCGTCTCGGCGGACCTGACCCGGCCGCAGGCGTGGGCGGCGCTGCCCCGCGGCTGCGACGAGATCTACCTGCTCGCCGCCGTGGTCGGGGTGCGCAACGTCGAGGCCGATCCGACACGGGTGATCCGGGTCAACACCCTGACCGCCCTGCATCTGCTGGACTGGGTCGAGCCCGGCGACCGGGTCTTCTTCAGCTCCACCAGCGAGGTGTACGCCGGCGGCGTCGACGCCCGCGTCGTGCCGGTGCCGACGGCCGAGGACGTTCCCGTCATGATCACCGACGTCACGTCGCCCCGGTTCTCGTACGCGATCAGCAAGCTGCTCGGCGAGGCCGCCTTCGTGCACGCCGCCCGCGCCCGACGCTGCGCCGCCACGGTCGGGCGCTTCCACAACGTGTACGGCCCCAGGATGGGCACGGACCACGTCATCCCGGAGATGTCGCTGCGCGCCCTCGACGGGGAGGATCCGTTCCGGGTGTGGGGCGCCGACCAGTACCGCGCGTTCTGCCACGTCGACGACGCGGTCGAGGCGGTGCTGCGGCTGATGCGCTGCCCGGCTGCGGCCGGCGAGATCGTGCACATCGGCAACGACGCCGAGCAGACCAACATCGGCGACCTGGCCAAGCTGGTGCTGCGGGTCGCCGACGCGGCCCCGGTCCTGCAACCGATGCCCGCGCCGCCCGGGTCGGTGCACCGCCGCTGCCCCGACCTGGCGACGCTGCGGCGGCTGACCGGCTTCGAGCCGGTGGTGCCGCTGGAGGACGGGGTGCGTCGGACCTTCGACTGGTACCGCGCCTGGCGCGCCGGCACGGAGGACGCCCGCGGCCGGTGACGGGCGGGTGAAAGGCGGGTGGCGGGAGAGCGGTCGGCTCCCGCCACCGTCGTGCGTGGTGGCCGTGGCGTCGGCCGGGCCGCACCTGGCGGCCCGGCCGCGAGCGGGCGGCCACCGGTGGGCGCGCCGCTCACCGCCGGGCCGTGGCCTCGCGCACCGACTGGTAGAAGGCGTGCCGCCGGGGCTCCAGGGAGTCGCGGGAGTAGCGCCGGGCGTGGGCGAGGTTGCGGGCCGAGGCGAGCGCCATCCGGTCCGGGTCGGCCAGCATCCGGGCGATCGCCTCCGCCAGCGCCGCCGGGTCGTCGGGGCCCACCAGGTCCTCGGGCGCCAGCAGCTCCGGGATCCCGCCGACGGCGGTGCCGATCGCCGGCAGCGCGCGGGCCATGGCCTCGATCAGCGCGCGGGGCAGCCCTTCGGTCCGCGACGGGACGACCGCCAGGTCGGCCGCGTCGAGGTGGGCGTACAACGGTGCGCCCGGGGCCACCCAGCCGGCGAACGTCACCCGGTCGGCGACGCCCCGCGCCTCTGCCAGGGCCGCCAGGTGCCCGGCGAACCGCCCGGTGCCGGCGTGGACGAGCCGGACGTCGACCCCGCGCGACGCCAGCCGGGCCACCGCCTCGATGAGCGTGTCGACGCCCTTGTAGAGCTGGTCCAGCGTCCCGATGGAGATGAGCGTGCGGTCGCCCCCGGTATCGGCCCGGACGGCACGCGGTGCGGCGGCGAACGCCTCGGGCGGCAGGTCGATGCTCGACACGTTGACCGTCGGCGCGTGGGGGGCCGCCGGGTAGCGGGCCTGGAGATAGTCCGCCGTCACGTAGGAGACGGCGACCGCCGAGCCGCATTCGCGGCGCAGCCGGGTCGCGAAGCGCTGCCGCAGCAGGGGCCGTAGCGGATGCCGGACCACCCCCGGCGCGAGCACGTCGTACGGGTCGCCCACGACCTCCAGCGCATAGGGCAGGCCGTGCCGGCGGCGGACGCCGGCCAGCAGGGATCCCAGCGCGGAGGGCACCCGCAGGATCACCGCGTCGTCGCGTCCGGCCGCAGTCGCCATGGCACGGCCGATGGGCACCCGCTGGCGCAGGTACTGCTGCGGCCCGACGTAGTGCGGCACCGGGTGCACCGTGACCCCGGGGCCGTCGACCCGCAGTGCCGTCTCCGGCACCTGGGGCTGCTCGGCCACCCGGGCCACGACGCGCACCTCGTCGAAGGCCGTGAGGTAGCGCCGCCAGACGTCGTAGCCGTGCGCGTGCGTGGTCCAGACCCGGCCGTCGGGCGTGGCGGCGTAGCGGTACTCGGTGGTGACGACGACCCTCACCTTGCCGGCACCCCCTTCACCACCACGCCGGCCGGCACGTCACGCACCACGCAGGCCGCCGCGCCGACGGTCGCGCCCGCGCCCACCCGGAGTCCCTGCAGGACCACCGCGCCCGCCCCGATCAGCACGTCCGAGTCGAGCCGGCAGTCGCCGGAGACGGCGGCGAGCGGATTGACCGAGACGTGGTCGCCGAACACGCAGTCGTGGCCGACCGCCGCGTTCTGGTTCAGGTGCACGTGCCGACCCAGCGTCACGTTGGTGGTCACCCGGGCACCGGCGAACAGCACCGTCCCCTCGCCGACGCGGGCGTCCGCGCCGAGGGTGGCGTCCGGGTGGACCAGCACCGCCGCCGGCAGCCCGTACGAGTCGACCCGGCGGGCGACCCGCCCGCGCGCCCGTGGATCGCCGACGCCGACCGCCACGTGCGCGCCCCCGGCGTCGGCCAGGGACGACACCGGGCCGAGCCACGGCACGCCGAGCCGTTGCACCCGCTTGCGGTTCTCCTCCGTCGGGTCGTCGTCGACGAACCCCCGCACGTGCCAGACCGGGCCGCCGAGGGCCGCCTCGTTGACCGCCCGGACGATGCCGAGGATCTCCCGGCCGTGGCCGCCGCACCCGACGATCACCAGCTCCGGGCTCATCGGGCGGGCTCCCGCGTGCGGTCGGGCACCGAGACGCCCCGGTATTCGTGGGCGGTCGCGCTGCCGGGCGCCGTGATGCCGTCGCGGCGCAGCACGGTGACCACCGTCCAGGCGAGAATGCGCAGGTCCAGCAGGAGGCTGCGGTGCTCGACGTACCAGACGTCGAGCACGAAGCGCTCCTCCCAGGCGAGGGCGTTGCGTCCGCGTACCTGCTGCAGGCCGGTGACGCCCGGGCGGACCTCGTGGCGGCGGAACTGCTCGGCGGTGTAGCGCGGCACGTACTGCGGCAGCAGGGGACGCGGCCCGACGAGGCTCATGTCGCCCCGCAGCACGTTCCACAGGGAGGGCAGTTCGTCCAGGCTCGTGGCCCGCAGCCAACGGCCCAGCGGGGTGATCCGCCCGGCGTCCTGGACGGGGGACAGCGGGTCGCCATCGGCCCGCATGGACCGGAACTTGACCAGCTCGAACAGCTCGCCGTGCAGCCCGGGGCGGGCCTGGCGGAACAGGACCGGCCGACCCATGGTCAGGGCGATGGCCAGGGCTGTCGCCCCCATCACCGGGGCGGCCAGAACGAGCACCAGGGCCGCCACGGTCACGTCCAGAACGCGCTTGATCTGCTCGTAGCGATGTCGGTTCATCCCCGCTCCTCCAGGAATTCTTCGAGCACCTCGACAAGCCGGTCGGTGTCGGCGTCGGTCAGGCTCGATCCGCTGGGCAGCGAGATGCTGCGCGCGAAGAGCCGGTCGGCGACGCCGGTGACCACGGCGTCGTGGCCGGCGAAGACGGGCTGGCGGTGCATCGGCTTCCACATCGGCCGCGTCTCGATGCCCCGCTGGGCCAGGCGGCGGCCCAGGTGCTCCGCCCCCCAGCCGGCCACCTCCGGGTCCACCACCACCGACGTCAGCCAGCAGTTGGCCCCGGGGTCGCCGTCGCCGACGATCCGGGTGCCGGGGACGGCGGCGAACAGCTTCGCGTACCGCTCCCGTAGCCGGCGGCGGCGCTCGATCATCTCGTCGAGCCGGCGCAACTGCGCCCGCCCGACGGCGGCGAGCAGGTTGCTCAGCCGGTAGTTGTAGCCCACGTCCCGGTGCTCGTAGTGCGTCACCGGCTCGCGGGCCTGGGTCGACAGGTGCCGGCAGCGGGCCGCGAGCGCCGCGTCGTCCGTCACCACCATCCCGCCCGCCGAGGTGGTGATGACCTTGTTCCAGCTGAAGGAGAACGTGCCGAGCCCGCCGAAGGACCCCGCCGGCTCGCCCTGGTGGGTCGATCCGAGGGCCTGGGCGGCGTCCTCCACCAGGGGCACTCCGGCGGCCCGGCAGATCGGGCGCAGCCGTGAGTAGTCCGCGCAGGTGCCGTTGAGGTCGACCGACATCACGGCGGCGACCCGGGTGCCGGCGGCGGCCAGGCGGTCGAGCAGGCCGGCCAGCAGGCCCGGGTCGACGTTGCCGGTGGCGGGGTCGCTGTCGACGAAGACGGGCCGCGCCCCGGTGTAGACGGCCGCGTTGGCCGTCGCGGCGAAGGTGAGCGTCGGCACCACGACGACCGTGCCGGGGCCCGCGCCGCAGGCGAGCAGCGCCAGGTGCAGCGCGGCCGTCCCCGAGCTGACCCCGACGGCGTGCCGGACCCCCGCCCGCCCGGCGATCTCGGCCTCGAACGCCTCCGTCTCGGGGCCGGCCGGCCCCGGCCAGCCGGAGCGGAAGGCGCGCAGCAGGAAGGACTCCTCGAGTGGGCCCACATCGGGCTGGAAGAGCGCGATGCGGCCCGTCACGTCGCCTCACTCGGGGACGTGGCACGAGGCCGGACTGCGGGGCGGCGAGCGTTCATGATGGACTCCCGTGGCGGTTTCATGCGACATACCACTTTTATCAGTTTTGATCACAATAAAAGCGACCAATGGACAAAGTGGCCGCACCGACTACGTCTCGGCGAGCAGGCGTCGGACGCGCGCCGCCCGGCGGACGTGCCCCGCGCCCGGCCATCCTCGGGCGGGGCGCGCTCCCGGCTCCCTCAGCGGGCGGCGGGCCTGCCCACCCGCGCGGCGGGGGCGGCCCCGAGGTGGCGCAAAGAACGGTAGAAGGTGGTACGCCGGGCGGCCAGCGCGTCCGCCCCGAACGCGCGGGCGGCGGCGAGGTTGCGCGCCGACGCCTCGGTCAGCCGCCGCGGGTCGGACAACATCCCCCGCAGGGCCGCCGCCAGCGCGGCGGGGTCACCCGGCCGCACCAGGCAGTCGGGCGGCAGCAACTCGGGGATCCCACCGACGGCCGAGCCGATCGCGGGCAGACCCCGGGCCATGGCCTCGATCAGGGCCCGGGGCAGCCCTTCGGTGCGCGACGGCATGACGAACAGGTCGGCCTGGTCGAGCCGTCGCCTGAGATCGTCGGGGGTGGGCAGCCAGCCGGCGAACTCGACCCGGTCGGCGACGCCCCGCTCCTCGGCGAGCCGGCGCAGCGTCGGGAGGTGCCGGCCCCGGCCGACGTGCACGAGCCGGTGCGTCGTCGCGCCGTCGTCGAGGAGCGCCAGCGCCTCGATCAGGGTGTCGATGCCCTTGTACAGCTGGTCGAGCGTGCCGACCGAGATCAGGACCGCCCGCCCCGGCGGGGCGTCGTGCGTCCGGGGGGCGGCCGCGAAGGCGGCACCGGGCAGTTCGACGGAGGAGATGCCCTCGTTGAGGGATCCGTCCCGCGCCGGGTACCGCGCCTGGAGGGTGCGCCCGGTCTCGTACACGGCCGCCGCCGCCAGCCGGCACTGCCGCCGCATCGCGGCGGTGGCCCAGCGGCGCAGGAGGGGACGCAGCGGGTGGTCGACGACCCCGCGCGACAGCACGGCGTCGGGGTCGCCGACGACCTCCAGGCAGTAGGGCCGCCGTCGCCGGTCGAAGTGGCCGCTGATCGTGTTGGCGATGGGGGAGGGCACCCGGAGCATGACGACGTCGGCGTCCCTGGTGCCCTCCAGCGCCGTACGCCGGATCAGCGGCGCGCGGGTGAGGAACCCGCCCGCCCCCACGTAGTACGGCAGCGGCCACACCTCGACGCCCGGGCCGTCGACCCGGGCGACCCCCGCCGGCCGTTCCTGGACGTCCTGCACCCGGGCGATCACCCGGACCCGGTCGAAGGCCGCGAGGTAGCGGGTCCAGATGTCGTACTCCGGGCCGACCCCGACCCATAGCCGTCCGTCGGGAGTGCGGACGAATCGGTACTCCGTGACGATGGCGAGGCAGGTCATCGGTAGCTCACTGTCCAAAATGTCGATTGCGTGGTTAAGTGGC
This sequence comes from Micromonospora haikouensis, assembly GCF_900091595.1. Lineage (GTDB taxonomy): Bacteria > Actinomycetota > Actinomycetes > Mycobacteriales > Micromonosporaceae > Micromonospora > Micromonospora haikouensis. Next base: position 178,043 of record NZ_FMCW01000013.1, on the reverse strand, counting down.
GACTTTCGGTACGGTACTTCGTTCCGGTGGCACCGGTCCTGCGGAAGGCAGGTCCGGTGGCTCCTCGTCGCGCGGCACGCCGGACCCGCCGGTCGCCCCGACCAGCGCGTGGCGCAGCAGCAGCGCCTTGGTGACGGCCTCCACCACCAGCGCCAGGACGACGGCCGACGCCGCGCCGATCAGCCCGTGCCGGGGGACCAGCAGCAGGCTCGCCACCGCGACGAGCCCGAGCGTGGGCAGGGTCGCCGTCAGGTGGTGCTGGAAGCGGTGCAGTGCCAGCAGCGCGGCGTTGACGAAGTACAGCGCGCCGCTGGCCCCGATGCCCAACGCGAGGACGACCAGCACGGGCCAGTGCCGGGAGTAGTCACGCCCGTAGAGCAGCCCCAGCACCGCCTCGCCGGCCACCCGGGCGACCAACGCGCCCGCCAGCCCGAACAGCAGCGAGCCCAGCACGAGCCGGGCGACCAGGACGCGCAGCGCCCGCAGCTGTCCCGCGCCGGACAGTTCGGCCATCCGGTGCAGGAGCACCTGGTACATCGCGGCGTAGAGGAGGTTCGCCGCCATCGTCGTGTAGCTCAGCGCGGCGAACACCCCCAGGGCCTGCGTGCCCAACTCGTGCTGCACGACGTACATCGGCACGTTGCCCGTGAACGAGGTGAGGCTGTAGGCGAAGCCGACGGGCAGGGCGGTGGCGAACAGCCGCCGCTGTCGGCGCAGCGCCTGGCTCCCGCCCGCTCCGCCGGCCCGCCGCAGGTCCGGACGGACCACCCACCGGGGGTAGCCGACGGAGCCGAGCGCCGAACCGGCGACCGAGCCGAGGGCCGCGAGGGCGACGCTGCCGGTCGCCAGGAGCAGGCCCGTGGTGACGACGACCGAGAGCGCGGCGTTGAGGGCCATCGACAACCCGACGGTACGCATCGCGCGACGGCGTTGCAGGATGCCGAAGTAGATCTCGCCGACGGCGTCGAGCGCCTTCGCCACGCCGACGAGGAAGACGACAGGCCCACCCCCGGAGCCCATCGAGTACGCGACGACGCCGATCGCGAGGAGCGCCACCGCCATCCCGGCCAGCCGCAGCCGCAGGTACTCGTGGAACGTGAACCGGCTGGCCACGTCGGTGACCAGGACCGGCTGCAGTCCGAGCCCGCAGGCCAGGACGACCGGCGCGCCGACGGCGAGACCGAGGGCGTACTGGCCCACCAGGCCGGGGCTGCCGGCCCGGGCGAGCACCGTGACGATCGTCCACTGCGCGAGCGAGGTCATGGCCAGGCCGGCGAGGAACCAGCTCACCTTCGACAGGCCGGACCACCGGCCGCCCGGCGCTGGGTTGGCCAACGTCGACCCCTTCGTCTCCGGTCGGACCGACGACGCACCCCCGCCCGCTCGCGGTCCTCATCCCACTAACCCCGGGGCCACGTGTCGCGTTACGGCCACGGCCGGCGGCGCGCGGAACGCCGGACGGGTATGGTGCTGCGCGGGGCGTAGGGCCCGGCCCATCTCCTGGGGAGCGAGCTGTGCTGCATCTGCGGGTGATCGTGCCCCCGGACCAGTCGTCGGCCGTGGTGGACCTGCTCGGCGCGGACCCGGGCGTGACCCACCTGGCGGTCCTGCCCGGCGCGGCCCGCCGGCCCCCGGGTGACCTCGTCCTGTGCGACGTGGTCCGCGAGCGGGCCGACGTCGTCCTGCACGAACTGCAACGACTCGGCGTCGAGGCGCGCGGCGGCATCGCCGCCGACGACGTGGAGCTGACGCTGTCCGCCGCCGCGGACCGGGCCGCCGAGGAGGCCCCGGGCAGCGGCACGGACGCGGTCGTCTGGGACGAGATCGCCGCGAAGACCGGCGAGCAGACCGAACTCTCCGCGACGTTCCTGGTGCTGATCGTGGTGGCCACCATGATCGCCGGCATCGGTGTGCTGCTCGACCAGCCGATCCTGATCGTCGGTGCGATGGTGGTCGGCCCCGAGTTCGGTCCGCTCGCCGCCCTCTGCGTGGCGTTGCTGCGCCGCCGGCCCGCCGTCGTCGGCCGTTCGGTGCAGGCCCTCGTGGTGGGCTTTCTCGCTGCCATGCTGGCCACCGTGCTGAGCACCTGGGCGCTGACCGCCGCCGGGCTGGTGGACCGGGGGATGCTGCTGGCCGACCGGCCGCTGACCGACTTCATCTGGCGGCCCGACGCGCTGTCCTGGGTGGTCGGCCTGCTGGCCGGCGTGGCCGGGATGCTCTCGCTGACCTCGAAGAAGTCCGGCTCGCTCGTCGGCGTGCTGATCTCGGTCACCACCGTGCCGGCCGCCGCGAACGTCGCGGTCGCCGCCGCCTACGGGGTGTGGCGGGAGGCGGCGGGCTCCGCCCTCCAACTCGTGATCAACCTGACCGCCATCGTGCTGGCAGGCCTGCTCACCCTGGTCGTGCAGCTCTGCTGGTGGCGCTGGGTGCAATGGCGGTTCGCAGGCAGCGTGCCCCGGCCGCGGTCCGGCCGCGCGGCGCGGCTCACCGCCAGTCGTCGCCCGCCTCGAGACGCAGGCTGAGCAAGGTCGCCAGGGGCACCGACTCGCCGTCCCGGCCGCCGCGCCCGACCACCAGCGGCGGCGGGGTGGGCTCCGGCTCCGCCCCGAACAACCGCGCCCGCAGGCTGCGCGGCACGGCGAGCAGATAGAAGCGACCCTCGGTGTCCACGGCGCGGGTGCGGGCCCGGTCCACGTACCAGCCGGTGATCCGGGTGCGGTAGTGGCCGCGACCGTCGTAGCCGATCGCCCGCAGCGGCTCGCTGCGCAGCCCGCGCCGCAGCGCCTCGGCGGCGAACCGGGCCACCAGCTCCGCGGCCTCCGCCTGCTCCGCGGCGCGCTGTTCGGCGTCGGCCGCCGCATGCGCCCGCACCGCGTGCCGCTGCCGCTCCCGCCACCGAAGGTCGTCGTCCTCACCCACGCCGCCGACGGTACGCGCGCGGTCACGCGCCCGTGTCATGGGCCCGCGTCCCCGGTCACGCCGCCGAGCCGAGTCGGTCACGACACCAGCTCGGCGGCGCCTCCGCAACCTCAGGCCAGGCCGGCGCGGCGCAGCGCGTCCGCCATGGCGTCGTTGGCCGGTGCCGGGGCTCTGCCGCCCCCGCGCCCCTGCCGCTGCGGCTGCCCGCCGCGCGAGCCGCCCCGGTCGCCGCGCGGGCCGTCCTGCCCGCCGCCGCCCTGTCCTCCACCGCCCTGTCCGCCGCGCTGGCCTCCGCCGCGTTGCCCGCCGCCCTGTCCTGCGCCGCCGCGTTGCCCGCCGCCCTGCCCGTCGCCGCCCTGCCCGCCGGCGGGCGTCTCGTCGTCGAGCCGCAGCGTCAGCGAGATCCGCTTGCGCGGCACGTCGACGTCGAGCACCTTCACCCGCACCACGTCGCCGGACTTCACCACGTCGCGCGGATCCTTGACGAACGTGCGGGACATCGCCGAGACGTGCACCAGGCCGTCCTGGTGCACGCCGACGTCGACGAACGCGCCGAACGCCGCCACGTTGGTGACCACGCCCTCCAGGATCATGCCGGGGGTCAGGTCGGAGATCTTCTCCACGCCGTCGACGAACGTGGCGGTGCGGAACTCCGGGCGCGGATCCCGGCCGGGCTTCTCCAGCTCCGCCAGGATGTCGGTGACGGTGGGCAGGCCGAACGTGTCGTCGACGAAGTCGGTGGCCCGCAGCCCGCGCAGGATGGCGCTCTGCCCGATCAGGGACCGCAGGTCCTGGCCGGTGCGGGCCAGGATCCGGCGGACCACCGGGTACGCCTCCGGGTGCACGCTGGAGGAGTCGAGCGGGTCGTCGCCGCCGGGGATGCGCAGGAAGCCCGCGCACTGCTCGAACGCCTTCGGGCCGAGCCGGGACACCTTCTTCAGCTCGGCCCGGGACCGGAACGGGCCGTTGGCGTCCCGGTGCAGCACGATGTTCTCCGCCAGCCCCGCCCCGATGCCGGAGACCCGGGTGAGCAGCGGCGCGGAGGCGGTGTTGACGTCGACGCCGACGGCGTTCACGCAGTCCTCCACCACCGCGTCGAGGGAACGGGAGAGCTTCACCTCGGACAGGTCGTGCTGGTATTGGCCCACGCCTATCGAGCGGGGGTCGATCTTGACCAGCTCGGCGAGCGGGTCCTGCAACCGGCGGGCGATGGAGACCGCGCCGCGCAGCGACACGTCCAGCCCCGGCAGCTCCTGCGACGCGTACGCCGACGCCGAGTAGACCGACGCGCCCGCCTCCGAGACGACCACCTTGGTCAGCGTCAGCTCCGGGTGGCGCTTGATCAGCTCGCCGGCGAGCTTGTCGGTCTCCCGGCTGGCGGTGCCGTTGCCGATGGCGACCAGCTCCACGCCGTGCGCCCCGGCCAGCCGTGCGAGGGTGTCGATCGAGGCGTCCCACTGCCGGCGCGGCTCGTGCGGGTAGATCGTGTCGGTGGCGACCACCTTCCCGGTGGCGTCGACCACCGCCACCTTGACCCCGGTGCGCAGGCCCGGGTCGAGGCCCATCGTCGGCCGGGTGCCGGCCGGCGCGGCGAGCAGCAGGTCGCGCAGGTTGGTGGCGAAGACCCGCACGGCCTCCTCCTCGGCCGCCTGCCACAGCCGCATCCGCAGGTCCGCCCCGAGGTGGATGAGGATCCGGGTGCGCCAGGCCCAGCGCACCGTGTCGGTCAGCCACCTGTCGCCGGGCCGCCCCTGGTCACTCACCCCGAACCGGCCGGCGATCGCCGCCTCGTAGCGGGTCGGGCCGGTGACCGGGGCGTCGGAGTCGCCCTCGGCCTCCGGGTCCATCGTCAGGTCGAGCACGCCCTCCTTCTCGCCCCGGAACATCGCCAGGATCCGGTGCGAGGGCAGCTTCGCGTACGGCTCGGCGAAGTCGAAGTAGTCGGAGAACTTCGCGCCGGTGGACTCCTGGCCGTCGCGTACGCGGGAGACCAGCCGGCCCCGCGACCACATCTGCTCGCGCAGCGTGCCGATCAGGTCGGCGTCCTCGGCGAAGCGCTCCACCAGGATGGCCCGCGCGCCGTCCAGCGCGGCGGCGGCGTCGGCCACCCCCCTGTCGGCGTCGACGAAGCCGGCGGCCCGCTCCCGCGGCTCCTGGCCCGGGTCGGCCAGCAGCGCGTCGGCGAGGGGCTCCAGCCCGGCCTCGCGGGCGATCTGCGCCCGGGTGCGCCGCTTCGGCTTGAACGGCAGGTAGATGTCCTCCAGCCGGGACTTCGAGTCGGCCGCCATGATCTGCGCTTCCAGGGCCTCGTCGAGCTTGCCCTGGCCGCGGATGGACTCCAGCACTGCGGCGCGGCGCTCGTCCAGCTCGCGCAGGTAGCGCAGCCGCTCCTCCAGGGTGCGCAGCTGGGCGTCGTCGAGCAGGCCGGTGGCCTCCTTGCGGTAGCGGGCGATGAACGGCACGGTGGCGCCGCCGTCGAGCAGCTCCACGGCCGCCCGGACCTGACGTTCGGCGACGCCGAGCTCGTCGGCGATCCGCTGGTGCACAGACTGGGTCACGATCTTCATCCGCCTTCGTGTGGGTTCCGCCCTGCATTGTGCCGCCCGCCCCCGACGCCGCGCGGCACCCCCGCCGGGGCCGAGCCGACGTGCGGCGCCACCGGCTGCGCTAGCGTGGCGATCATGGAACATCCCGCTGACCCGCGGGCGCGGCGGCTCTTCGGCGGCAGCGCGCGGACCCTCGGCGACCTCGCCGCCAGCCCGTTCCGGGCCGACCGGGACCGGATCGTGGCCTCGCCCTTCTTCGCCCGGCTGGCCGGCGTCACCCAGGTGATCAGCCCGGGTGGCTCCGGCCTGCTGGTGCACAACCGGCTCACCCACAGCCTCAAGGTGGCCCAGGTCGCCCGCGCCATCGCCGAGCGGCTCACCGCCGACGAGCGGTGGCGGGACCTGCTGGCGTCCCTCGGCGGCTGCGACCCCGACGTGGTGGAGGCCGCCGCCCTCGCCCACGACCTCGGGCACCCGCCGTTCGGGCATCTCGGGGAGCGGGTGCTCGACCGGCTGGCCCGCCAGCGGCTGGGCCTCGCCGACGGCTTCGAGGGCAACGCCCAGTCGTACCGGATCGTCACCAGCACCGAGATCCGCGGCGCGGCGACCACCGGCCTGGACCTGACGGCGGCGGTCCGGGCGGCCCTGCTGAAGTACCCGTGGACCCGGCTGGACCACCCGGACCCGCACCCCCGGCACCTCGTCCCGCCGCCCCGGGGTGCCGCCGTGCCCGCCGACGACCCGGACAGCGGGTCGGCGAAGTTCGGCGCGTACCGCACGGAGCTGGCCGATCTGCGCCAGGCCCGGGAGCCGTTCGCCGGGCGGATCGCCGACTGGCAGCAGACCGTCGAGGCGTCGGTGATGGACACCGCCGACGACATCGCGTACGCCATCCACGACGTGGAGGACTTCTACCGGGTCGGGGTGCTCCAGCAGGGCGCCGTCGCCGCCGAGCTGATGGCCTGGCAGCGGGAGGGCGATCACCTGCGGGCGGTCACCGGCCCCGCGCTGGACGGGGTGGGCCGCCGGCCCGGGGCCGCCATCGAGCGGCTGCGCCGGCAACTACACCGCAAGGACGGCTGGATCGCCGACGACGAGGCGTTCGCCGCCGCCGTCGAGCACGTCCGGCAGGAGCTGGTCGAGGGGCTGCTCGCGCTGCCGTTCGACGGCTCGATCGAGGCGGAACAGTACGTGGCCCGGTTCTCCGCCCGGTGGACCACCCGGTTCGTCGACGCGATCACCGTGACGCGGGCCCCCTCGGTGCGTTCCGGGCACGTGCTGCTCGCCCCGGCCCAGTGGCACGAGGTGCAGGTGCTCAAGTTCGTCCACCACCGGTTCGTGCTGGCCCGCCCCGACCTGGCCCTGCACCAGCGGGGCCAGGCGCGGCTGCTCGGCACCCTCGTCGAGGCGCTGTGGGAGTGGCTGCTCGACCCGGAGGAGGAGTCCCGACTGCCCCGCCGGCTGCACGACCTGGTCGAGCTGGCCGAGGCGGAGCTGCACCCGCGTACGCCGGACCGGATCGGCCGGGCCCGGGGCCGGGCGATCATCGACTTCGTCGCGCAGCTCACCGACGGGCAGGCGGTCGCGATGCTCGACGCGCTGTCGGGCCGCTCCGGCGCGCTCTGGACCGACGCCTTCGTGCTCTGACCGCCCGCCGTCGGCGCGGCCGGGTGCCGTCGCGCCCCGCGGCCCGGCGGCGGAGGGACCCTGTGGTTAGCGTCCGCCGGTGGCCACGACGGATTCGAGGACGTCCGCGACGGCGACGGCCGAGCGCCGGTTGTCGAACCGTCGCACCATCAGGCTGCGGGCCGCCCGGCCGCGCCGGGGCAGCCGTCCGGCCTCGAACTCCCGGTACGCGAGGCGGAGCGCGTCGGTCAGGGCCGGCACGTCGTCGGCCGGAACGATCCACCCGCTGTGCTCGTCGACCGTCTCGGGCAGGCCACCGGCATCGCTGACGATGCTCGGCACGGCCATCGCCCCGGCCTCCACCGCCGCGCCGTGGCTCTCGCCGAGGGAGGGGCTGACGCTGACGTCGGCCGCCGCGTACCAGGGGCGCACGTCGTCGACGCCGGTGAGCCAGGTGATCCCGGGGTCCTCCGCGACGCCGAACCGGTCGAGCAGCCGGCGGCGGTAGGTCTCGCCCGCGTCGCCCCAGCCGTCACCGATGATCAACAGGTGCGCCTTCGGGTGGGTCGACCGGAACCGCCGCCACGCGGGCAGGAGCACGTCGTGCCCCTTGATCCCCCGTCCCCTGTTGACCAGCCGCCTCGGCGGGTAGACGTAGGCGACCATGACGGCCAGGAAGACGTCGTCGGCGACGCCCAGTTCGGCCCGGGCCTTGGCCCGCGCCTCGGCGTACGCCGGACCGCCGTGGCCGTCGGACCAGGGGTCCGGGTGGTCGTCAGGGCGCGGACCGGCCGACCAGTCCGGCCGGAACCGCTCGGTGTTCACCCCGTAGGAGGCCACCGGGCGGCGGTGGGGCGGGCAGCCCATCGCCCCGTACCGGTTCGAGGCGTGCTGGCAGCCGCAGACGATGGCGTCGTCGAGCCGCCACAGCAGCCGCTCGACGAGGCGGATGGGGCGGGACTCCAGGTACGCCGGTCCGGCCACCATGTGCACGCGGCGCAGGGCCAGGCCCACGGTGGCCGCCCGGGCGGCGAAGGCGGAGGCGAGCAGGTGGTAGTGGAGCACGTCCGGGTCCAGCCGGCGGATCAACCGCCGCAGGCCGAGCAGGCCGACGGGGGCGCCGGGGCCGACCCGGAAGTCGAACGGCGACTCGGCGACGCGTACGCCCCGTCGCCGTAGTTCCCCGGTGAGCGGCCCGTCCCCGGCGGGCAGGATCACCACGACCTCGTGTCCGCGCCCGCGCAGCTCGTCCACCTGCGGCAGGATCCACCTGCCGCCGGTGTTCGTCTTGAGCAGCACCGCGACGCGTAGCCGGTGCGACCTGCTGGGTGGACTCATGGCGGGGGTCCTTCTCGGGCGGCGGGCGGGACGGTGGCGGAGGTGTCCCTGCCGGGGACGAAGGGGCTCCACTCCCGTTGAACGACCGGACCGCCCCCTTGGCCACGGCCGAACCCCCGGGGCGGGCCGGCAGGTCGCGCGGTCGATCACCGGCGACGAAGCGGACAATATGCACCTTTCTGGCGTTTCCCTGTACTCTGACCCTTCGTTGAACCGGTTGCCGTGCAGCTCGGCGGCCCGTGACCGTCCGCAGTGGCTGCTGCGCGGAGCCAGGAAGGCCGGCGCCGCTCCAAGAAATAGGAGAACTTGGATGACTTGCTCGACTGTTGGTCGCCGTGTGCTGATCACCGGAGGGACCGGCTCGTTCGGCCAGACGATGGTGCGGCGGCTGCTGGACCGCGACGTCGCGGAGGTGCGCGTCCTCAGCCGGGACGAGGCCAAGCAGGACGTCATGCGCCGAACCCTCGCCGACGACCGGGTCTCCTACCACCTCGGTGACGTCCGTGACCTCGACAGCGTCGTGCGCGCCACCCGGGGAGTCGACTTCGTCTTCCACGCCGCGGCGCTCAAGCAGGTCCCCTCCTGCGAGTTCTTCCCGCTGGAAGCGTTCCGGACCAACGTCGTGGGCAGCGCGAACGTGATCGAGGCGGCGGATCGGCACGGCGTCGGCTCCGTGGTGATGCTGAGCACCGACAAGGCGGTCCACCCGGTCAGCGCGATGGGCATGAGCAAGGGGATGATGGAGAAGCTGGCGCAGGCCCACGCCCGGGGCAGCTCGGGCGGCGCGACCGTCGTCTCCTGCGTCCGGTACGGCAACGTCATGTACTCGCGGGGCTCGGTGATCCCGATCTTCATCGAGCAGATCAAGGCCGGGGTCGTGCCCACCGTCACCGATCCCGACATGACCCGGTTCATGATGTCGCTGGCCGACTCCGTGGAGTTGGTCGAGCACGCGTTCCAGCACGCCCACGCCGGCGACATCTTCGTCCGCAAGGCCGGCGCCTGCACGGTCGGGGACCTCGTCGTCGCCCTGTGCCAGCTCTTCGACGTGCCCCCGAAGTACGACGTGATCGGCGTCCGCCACGGCGAGAAGCAGTTCGAGACGATGGCCAGCCGCGAGGAGCTGGCCCGCGCCGAGGACTTCGGCGACTTCTACCGGCTGCCGGTCGACGCCAGGCGGCTCAGCTACGCGTCCTACGTCACCGAGGGCCGGATCGGACTGCCGGCGCTGCCCGAGCTCAGTTCCGCCACCGCCCGGCGGCTGGACGTGCCGGAGATCATGGAACTGCTGCTCACCCTCCCGCAGGTCCGGGCGGAACTGGCCCTGTGCGACCCGGCGCTGGCGGGATGACCGCGTTCTGACCGGGACCCGGCCGTACTGACCGGACCCGGCCGGGCCGGGGATGCGGCGTTGCCCGCCTGCCCCACGCTGCCGCCCGGCCGGGTGCCGGGTGGGTCACCGGTGCCGGACGAGGAACTCCTCGACCAGCCCGAGGACGCGGTCGGCATCGACGCCGGGGAGAGTGGAACCGCTCGGCAGCGAGATGCTGCCGGCGAAGAGCCGGTCCGCCGCCCCGGTCACCACCGCCCACCGGTCGAGGTGGGCCGGCTGCCGGTGCATCGGCTTGAACATGGGCCGGGTCTCGATGTCGTGCGCCGCCAGGTGTTCACCGAGGTCGCGGGCCCGCCAACCGGCCGTCGCCGGATCCACCACGAGCGAGGTCAGCCAGCAGTTCGAGCCGGCGTCGCCGTCGCCGAGGATGCGCGTACCCGGCACCGAGGCGAAGACCTTGGCGTAGTGTTCCCGCATCGCGCGCCGCCGTTCGATCATCCCGTCGAGGCGGCGCAACTGGGCCCGGCCGAGGGCTGCGAGCACGTTGCTCAGCCGGTAGTTGTAGCCGACGTCGCGGTGCTCGTAGTGCGCCACCGGCTCGCGGGCCTGCGTCGAGAGCCGCCGGGCGCGGCTGATCAGCCCGGAGTCCTCGGAGACCAGCATGCCGCCGCTCGACGTCGTCATGATCTTGTTGCCGTTGAACGAGAAGATGCCCACCCGCCCGAAGCTCCCGGCGTACCGCCCCTGGTACGTGGAGCCGAGGGCCTGGGCCGAATCCTCGACCACCGGCACGCCCGCTGCCGCGCAGACCGGCAGCAGCCGGGCGTAGTCGGCGCAGGCGCCGTTGATGTCCACCGCCACCACGGCGGCGATCCGCCGGCCCCGGCGGCGCAGGTCGTCGAGCAGGTCGGGCAGCAGGTCGACGTCCAGGTTCCCGGTCGCCGGGTCACAGTCGACGAAGACCGGCTCCGCGCCGGTGTACGTCACCGCGTTGGCCGTCGCCACGAACGTCAGCGTCGGCACCACCACGACCGTCCCGGGCCCCGCGCCGACCGCGAGCAGGGCGAGATGCAGCGCGGCCGTCCCGCTGCTGACCCCCACCGCGTGCCCGCAGCCCACCCGCTCGGCCACCTCACGCTCGAAGGCGTCCAGGTCGGGACCGGCCGGCGCCACCCAACCCGACCGCATCGCCGCGACGACGAGGGCCTCCTCGGCGGGACCGACGTCGGGCGGGGAGAGGTGGATCCGCCGGCTGGCAGGTCGGCCTCCGCAGTACTGGTCCACCATCAGGGCCTCCGGGCGACAGGTACGTGGTGATCCGTGGCGCTTACACCCAGTTAACCGAGATCGCGCGTGGACGTTACGGAACCGGCACGTCGGCGGCGCGGTCCCGGGGACGACGGCGCGTCATCATGTCGGCCACGGCCTCCGCCGCCGCCGTGCGGTCGAACGCCCGCAGCGCGTGCTCCCGCGCGCGACGACCCATGGCGGCGAGATCCCCGGCGGCGAAGGCGCGGTGGGCGGCCGAGAGCGACTCCCGCAGGGCGGCCGGGTCGCCCCGCGGCACGATCCAGGCGAAGCTGTCGTCCACCGCCTCGGGCAGCCCTCCGGCGTCGCTGACGACGCTGGGACAGCCCATGGCGGACGCCTCGCGCACCACCCCGTTGCTGCCCTCCGACAGCGACGGCGTCACGTTGACGTCGGCGGCCAGGAAGTAGGGGCGCAGGTCGGGCAGGCGACCCAACCACACCACGCTCCGGTCGTCGGCGAACATGTCCATCAGCCGCCTGCGGTGCGCCTCGCCGGCCTCGGTGAAGCCCACCCCCACCATCAGCAGCCGCGACCGTGGATGCGCGGCGTGGAAGTCGCGCCACGCCTCCAGCAGGACGTCGTGGCCCTTGATGTTCTGGCCGGGGAACGCGATCCGCTTCGGCGTGTACGTGTTCGCCACCATGAGCGCGACGAACACGTCGTCGTCGAGGCCGAGCTCCGCCCGGACCGAGGCGCGGGCCGAGGCGGCGGGGCCCGGCGCCACCCGGGCGGGGTCGAAGTGGCCCAGGTCGACCCCGTACTGGGCCACCGGCCGCCGCTCGGCCGGGCAACCGAGGGCCTGGTAGTGCGTGGAGATGTGCTGCGTGCAGCAGATGATGAGGTCGTCCAGCCGCCACAGCAGGCGCTCCACGGGACGGACCACCGGCGACTCCAGGTAGAGCGGCCCGGCGACCATGTGCACCCGGCGCAGCGGAAGCCGGAACGCCGCTACCCGGGCGGCCAGGGCCGCCGCGTACAGGTGGTAGTTCAGGACGTCCGGCCGTAGCCCGCGCAGCAGCCGGCGCAGTCGCCACAGCCCCCGCACCGTCCCCGGCGTGGGGCGGAACCGGAAGTCGAACGGGGAGTCCAGCGTCTCGACGCCGCGCGCCCGCAACTGATCCCGCAACGCGCCTGGCCCCGCCGGGAGGATCGCGATCACCTCGTGGTCGCGCCGCCGCAGCTCGTCGATCTGGGGAAGCGTCCAGAGGCAGCCCTCGGCGGTGCGCAGCAGGATGGCGATGCGAAGGTTGCCCACGACCGTGTCCTTGTCGTCTCCTCTGCGAACGGCGCTGCCCGGTGCGGGCGACGCCCGTTCGCGACGGGTGCCGATAACGGCGACTAGGTCTGGTCCAACGAGGCGAGACGCCCCGGGTTACGAGCCGGGCGGCAGGCCGGGGCGGGCCGCGACGGGCGGCGGTCCCTCAGGCGATCGACTGCCACCAGCCGTCGACCGCCGGTGGGTCGTCGACGACCACCCGCTCGCCGGGGCGGGGCACCGCCAGCCGCACGTCGCGGGCCTTCGCCTCCGCCCACAGCCGGTCCACCGGCTCCGACCAGTCGTGCAGCGCCAGGTTGAACGTCGCCCAGTGCACCGGCAGGAGCAGCCCACCGCGCAGGTCGAGGTGGGCGGCGACGGCCTCCTCCGGGAACATGTGGATGCTCGGCCACGCCCGGTCGTACGCGCCGATCTGCATCAGCGTCACGTCGAACGGGCCGTGCTCGGCGCCGATCTCGGCGTACCCGTCGAAGTAGCCGGAGTCGCCGGTGTAGAAGACCCGACGGTGCGCACCGGCCACCACCCACGAGCTCCACAGCGTGCCGTCGCGGCGCAGCCCCCGGCCGGAGAAGTGCTGGGCGGCGGTCGCGGTGATCGTCAAACCGCCAACCCGGTGGCTCTCCGCCCAGTCCAGCTCGACGATCCGGTCCTCCGGCACGCCCCACCGCTCCAGGTGCGCCCCGACCCCCAGCGGCACCACGAACGGCGTGGACTGGCCGGCGGTCAGCGCCCGCACGGTGGCCATGTCGAGGTGGTCGTAGTGGTCGTGGGAGATCAGGATCGCGTCCACGGCGGGCAGCTCGTGCAGGCCCACCGGGGGCTCGTGCAGCCGGCGCGGCCCGACCAGCGCCGACGGCGAGCACCGGTCGCTCCACACCGGGTCGACCAGCACCCGGTGGCCCTCGATCTCGATCAGCGCGGAGGCGTGGCCATACCAGACGACGCCCAGTTCGCGCTCGTCGGCGGCGGTGGCCGCCGGGTCGGCCGGGCGCACCAGCGGCACGGCGGCGGTCGGCCGGCGCTTCTGCTTGCCGAAGATCAGCTCGCGGACCAGGTTGCGGTCGGGCGCACCGGCCATCGTCCGGGTGCTCGCCCGGTTGCGGAAGGCGCCGTCGCGGAACTGCGGGGAGCGGGCCGCCCGCTCGGCGCGGGCCCCGTTGAGCCGCCCGCCGAGGGCGGCCGGCACGTCCCGGGCCACCCAGGCCAGGCCGGCCAGGGCGGCGAGCCCGGCCGCGCCGCGCAGCCGCCGCGCCAACGCCCGCTGGGCGACCTGTTCCGCTGGTGCCCCCATCGTGTCCCGCCCCCTCCGCCGAGTCCCGCAGTACACCGTAGTCCGCCACCGCACCCGCGCGCCCGGCAGCCGGCCGCGCGGGTGCCGCCCGGCCGCCGCGTGGCGCGGGGTCAGCCGCCGTTGCTGGGCCGCCAGGCGGCCGCCCGGTGGGTGGGGCCGGCGCCGGCCAGCCCCGCCACGGCGGCCAGGAAGACGCAGCCCATCCGGGCCCGGGCCTGCACCGCCGGGTGGGTCGCGCCGAAGTCGTCCGCGCCGGCCTGCCCGTCAGCGAACAGGGCGTACGTCAGCACCGGCGCCCCGACGGCGTCGAAGACGATCCCGGCCTCGTGCCGGGCGGTGTCGAACCAGCCCGCCTTGGTGGCGACCCGGGCCCGCTCGGCCGAGGACATCTCGCGCCGCACCCCGTCGGTGAACGCGATGGGGGAGCGCAGCAGGCCGAGCAGGAACGCCGTCGAGGACGCCGATAGCAGCGTGCCGCCCACCAGCGCCCGCAGCAGGTCGTGCGTCTCCCGTGGCGTGCTGGTGCCGAGGTAGAACCGGTTCGGGTTGGCCACCGGCTGCACCTGCGTGTTCGGGAAGCCCTTCGCGACCAGGATCTGGTTCAGCTCGGCGGCCGGGCAGACCAGGCCGCAGAGCCGCACGGCGGTGTCGTCGGAGACCGTCAGCAGGGCCGCCAGGGCGTGCCCCAGGGTGACGCTGCTCGGGTACGCGCCGTCGAGGCTGAAGATCCCGTCCCCGCCGGGGATCACGATGGACGCGGTCACGTCGACCCGCTGGGCGAGCGTGAGCAGCCCCCGGTCGACCTTGTCCAGCACCGCCACGGCCACGGCGATCTTGTTTACGCTGTACGCCTCGATGCGCCGGTCCGCCTCGTCCGCGACGGCCACCAGCGGCGCGGCGGCGCCGTCGGCGACGCTCACGTACGCCTGCCAGTTGCCCCCGGCCCGCGCGGTCTGCCGCGCATAGCTCGCGGCGACCTGGGCGGCGGCCTGGGCCGGGGTGGTCGCCACCCGGGGCCGACCGGCGGCGGACGCGGGCGCGGCGGCGCCGAGCACCGTGCCGGCGGTGGCCACCGTGCCGATGCCCAGCGCGGCCCTGCGGTTCACTCTGATCGTCACTCGTCTCTCCCCGTGGGTGGTAACGGATCTTCCGTCCCGCCACCCTAGGCGAAGTCGTCGCTCCCCGTGCCTCCTGCTGTTGCTCATCGTGACCGGCGCGTCATGGTCGCCACCCGACGGTGAAGCCGAACCGCAGCACCAGGTTGGCCCGGCCCACCGACACCTCGCGGCGGGGCGGTCGCCGCGCGCGGCGAACTCCCGGGCCGCCGCCCGGCCGATCCCGCTGGTCGCGACGGTGACGACGACCGTGCGGGTCACGGCGCGAGCAGGACCTTGACGCAGCCGTCCTCCTTCTTCTGGAACATGTCGTACGCCTGCGGCGCGCGCGCCAGCGGCACCCGGTGGGTCCGCAGGTCCGCCACGCCCAGCGGGTCGTCGTCGCCGGCGAGCAGCGGAACGATCTCGTCGGTCCACCGGCGCACGTGGCACTGTCCCATCCGCAGCTGGACGCCCCGGTCGAACATCTCCATCAGTCGGCCAGCCGGTCCGGCACCAGGCCGGCGGCGGTCTGGGCGAGCTTGCCGGAGGTGGAGCCGTGCGCCTCCATGCCGACGGCGTCGATCACGGCGTCGGGGCCGCGCCCGTCGACCAGGTCGATCAGCGCGCCCGGCACGTCGTCGAGCTGGCTGACGTCGAGCGTCTCGACGCCGTGCCGACGGGCCATCTCCAGCCGCTCCGGCACCAGGTCCAGGCCGATCACCCGGCCCGCGCCGAGGTGCCGGCCGATGCGGGCGCAGAACTGCCCGACCGGGCCGAGCCCGAACACGGCGAGCGTGCCGCCGGGCGGGGTGTCGGCGTACTTCACCGCCTGCCAGGCGGTGGGCAGGATGTCGGACAGGTACAGCCACCGCTCGTCCGGGCCGGTCTGCGGGACCTTGATCGGGCCGAACTGGGCGTGCGGCACCCGCAGGTACTCGGCCTGCCCGCCGGGCACCGACCCGTGCAGCGAGGTGTAGCCGAACAGCGCCGCGCCCTTGCCCTCGGCGGTGACCTGGGTGGTCTCGCACTGGGCGTAGAGCTGCCGGTCGCACATCCAGCAGGACCCGCAGGCGATGTTGAACGGGACCACCACCCGGTCGCCCGGCTTCAACCGGGTCACCCCGGTCCCGACCTCCTCGACGATGCCCATCGGCTCGTGGCCGAGGACGTCGCCGGGCTTGAGGTACGGCCCGAGCACCTCGTACAGGTGCAGGTCGGATCCGCAGATCGCGGTGGAGGTGATCCGGACGATCGCGTCCGTCGGCTCCTCGATGCGCGGGTCCGGGACGTCCTCGACCCGGACGTCCCGCCTGCCCTGCCAGGTCAGTGCCTTCATGCCCGCGTGTCCCCTCGTCGGCGTGCCGTCCCCCGGACTGCTACCCGGCTCCCAGGGCTTGAACCGCTCCGATGGACTGCGGACCTGACGCGGGCGCGCTCGCGCGCTCGGGCGCTCGGGCGCTCGGGCAGGGCCGGGGAGGGCTGGGAGGCCGGGGACGGTGGGGGCCTGGGGAGCTGAGGCCGTGGTGACTTCGGACGCTAGGGAGCTGATGTCGTAGATGACTCGCGGCACGTCAGCGCGCTGGCAGGCGGCGTGCGGCGTCCGGCACGCGGCATCTGGTGCCCGGCACGCCGCACCCGGCACGCCGCACCCGGCGTGCGGCATCCGGCACCCCGGCACCCCGGCACGCAGCATCCGGCATGCGGTCTGGAGCGCGCCGGGATCCGGGCACGCGGCGGGTCGCGGGTGTGATGTCGTAGATGACTCAGCTCCCTAGGGCCCGCGACAGGTGACGCTCCCCGCGGACTGCGGCAGCCGCGAACCGAGCCGGCCGCCGGCCCGGAGCGGGCGCGGCGGCCGCGGCACCGGCGTGACGGGGTGCTGGCGTGACGGCGTGTCGGCATGACGGGGCGGGCGGCGGGGTCAGGAGCCGGGGGTGCCGCCCCGCTTGGCGGTGGCCGCCAGGTAGTCGCGGTTGAGCCGGCCGATGGTGTTCAGCGGGATGCCCTTCGGGCACACCGCGGTGCACTCGCCGGTGTTGGTGCAGCCGCCGAAGCCCGCCTCGTCGTGCGCGTCGACCATGCCGACGACCCGGGTGTACCGCTCCGGCTGGCCCTGCGGCAGCAGCGAGAGCTGGGTGACCTTGGCGGCGGTGAACAGCATGCCGGAGCCGTTCGGGCAGGCCGCCACGCAGGCGCCGCAGCCGATGCAGGCGGCCGAGGAGAACGCGGCGTCGGCGTCGGCCTTGGCGACCGGCACCGAGTGGGCCTCGGGGGCGCTGCCCGTCGGCGCGGTGATGTACCCACCGGCGGCGATGATCTTGTCGAAGGCGTTCCGGTTGACCACCAGGTCCTTGATGACCGGGAAGGCCCGGGCCCGCCACGGCTCGATGTCGATCGTGTCGCCGTCGGAGAACTGCCGCATGTGCAGCTGGCAGGCGGTGGTGCCGCGCTGCGGGCCGTGCGCGTCGCCGTTGATCATGAGACCGCACATGCCGCAGATGCCCTCGCGGCAGTCGTGGTCGAACGCCACCGGCTCCTCGCCGGAGAGGATCAGCCGCTCGTTGAGCACGTCGAGCATCTCCAGGAACGACATGTCGGGGGAGACGTCGTCGACCTGGTAGGTCACCATCCGGCCCTTGTCGGCGGGGCCGGACTGGCGCCAGATGCGCAGGGTCAGGTTCACTTGTAGCTCCGCTGCGTCGGATGCACGTACTCGAACTTGAGGTCTTCCTTGTGCAGCACGGCCGGCTCGTCGCCGCCGGTGTACTCCCAGGCCGCCACGTACGCGAACCGGTCGTCGTCGCGCTGCGCCTCGCCGTCGGGGGTCTGGTGCTCGGCCCGGAAGTGGCCGCCGCAGGACTCCTCGCGGTGCAGTGCGTCGACGCACATCAGCTCGGCCAGTTCGAAGAAGTCGGCCACCCGGCCGGCCTTCTCCAGCGACTGGTTGAGCCCGTCGTCGTCGCCGGGGACGCGGACCCGCTTCCAGAACTCCTCGCGCAGCGCCCGGATCTCGTCGATGGCCTTGCGCAGCCCGGCCTCGCTGCGCTCCATGCCGCAGTGCTCCCACATGATCTGGCCCAGCTCGCGGTGGAACGAGTCGACCGTCCGGTCGCCGTCGACGGCGAGCAGCCGCCGGATCCGGTCCTCGACGTCGCGCCGCGCCGCCACGGCCTCCGGGTGGCTGGCGTCGACCCGCTCGAACGGGCCGGCCGCCAGGTAGTTGGCGATCGTGTTGGGCAGCACGAAGTAGCCGTCGGCGAGGCCCTGCATCAGCGCGGACGCGCCGAGCCGGTTCGCCCCGTGGTCGGAGAAGTTCGCCTCGCCGATGACGAACAGGCCGGGGATGGTCGACTGGAGGTCGTAGTCGACCCAGAGGCCGCCCATCGTGTAGTGCACGGCGGGGTAGATCCGCATCGGCACCTCGTACGGGTCCTCGCCGGTGATCCGCTCGTACATCTCGAAGAGGTTGCCGTACTTGGCCTCGATGGCCTTGCGGCCAAGGCGGTCGATGGCGTCGGCGAAGTCGAGGTAGACGCCGAGCCCGCCGGGGCCCACGCCGCGCCCGGCGTCGCAGACGTTCTTCGCCGCCCGGGAGGCGATGTCCCGGGGCACCAGGTTGCCGAAGGACGGGTAGATCCGTTCGAGGTAGTAGTCCCGCTCTTCCTCAGGGATGTCCTTCGGGGCGCGGTCGTCGCCCTTGGCCTTCGGCACCCACACCCGGCCGTCGTTGCGCAGCGACTCGCTCATCAGCGTCAGCTTCGACTGGTGGTCGCCCGACACGGGGATGCAGGTCGGGTGGATCTGCGTGTAGCAGGGGTTGGCGAAGTACGCGCCCCTGCGGTGCGCCCGCCAGGTGGCGGTGACGTTGCAGCCCTTGGCGTTGGTGGAGAGGTAGAAGACGTTGCCGTAGCCGCCGGAGGCCAGCACCACCGCGTCGGCGAACTCGCTGGTGATCTCGCCGGTGACCAGGTCCCGCACCACGATGCCCCGGGCCCGGCCGTCGACGACGATCAGCTCCAGCATCTCGTGGCGGGCGTTCATCTCCACGTTGCCCAGCCCGATCTGCCGCTCCAGGGCCTGGTACGCCCCGAGCAGGAGCTGCTGACCCGTCTGGCCCCGCGCGTAGAAGGTGCGCTGCACCTGCGCGCCGCCGAAGGAGCGGGTGTCGAGCAGGCCGCCGTACTCGCGGGCGAACGGCACGCCCTGGGCGACGCACTGGTCGATGATGTTGACCGAGACCTCGGCCAGCCGGTGCACGTTGGACTCGCGGGAGCGGAAGTCGCCGCCCTTGACGGTGTCGTAGAACAACCGGTGCACCGAGTCGCCGTCGTTGCGGTAGTTCTTGGCGGCGTTGATGCCGCCCTGCGCGGCGATCGAGTGGGCCCGGCGCGGGCTGTCCTGGTAGCAGTACGACCGGACCCGGTAGCCCTGCTCGGCGAGCGTGGCGGCGGCCGAGCCGCCGGCCAGGCCGGTGCCGACCACGATCACCGTCAGCTTGCGCCGGTTGGCCGGGTTGACCAGCTTCGCCTCGAAGCGGCGGCGGTCCCAGCGGGTCTCGATCGGGCCCTGCGGGGCCCGGGCGTCGGCGATCGGGTCGCCCTCGGTGAACAGGTCCATGGTCAGGCCACCAATCCGGTGAGTACGGCGAAGGGGACCACGAGGTAGCCGGCGCAGAGCACGACGGCGAAGCCCAGCGCGGCGGCGCGCGCCCGGCGCTCCCCGGCGGGGGTCTGCTGGCCGAGGCTGCGGAACGCGCTGAACGCGCCGTGGCGCAGGTGGAACCCGAGCGCCACGACCGCCAGGGTGTAGAAGAGGGTGACGTACCACCGCTCCGGTGCGAAGTCGGCGACCACGTTGCCGTACGGGCGGCCCGGGACGCCCTCGGGGTTCAGGTGACCGGTGGTCAGGTCCAGGATGTGGTAGATCACGAAGAGCAGGATGATCACGCCGCCCCAGCGCATCGTGCGGGCCGCGTAGCTGCCGTTGACCTTCTTGCGGTGCGCGTACCGGACCGGGCGGGCGGCGCGGGCGCGCACCGCGAGCACCGTGGCGGCCCCGATGTGGGCCAGCACGGCCGCCAGCAGCGCGGTGCGCTGGATCCACAGGAACCAGGTCGACGGCAGCAGCGGGGTGCCGATCTCGCGCAGCCAGTGCGCGTAGTGGTCGAACGCGGTCTCGCCCGTGAAGATCTTCAGGTTGCCGAGCATGTGCGCGACGAGGAACAGCACCAGCAGGATGCCCGTCACCGCCATGACGGCCTTCAGGCCGACGTTGGACCGGATGGGCGACCGGGATTTCGTGAGTACCACCCGACCGACGCTAGGAGACCTGGGATCAGTCGTCCAATGCATCGAACTCGCAGTGTCGATAGCCGTAGGCTATGCCGATGCAGCTGCACCAGCTCCGGTACTTCGTCGCCGTCGCGGAACTACGACATTTCACCCAAGCTGCCGACCTGGTCGGCATCACCCAGCCCTCGCTGAGTAAGCAAATTCACGCCCTGGAGACCGGCCTCGGGGCCCCGCTGTTCGAGCGGGTGCGGGGCCGGATCGCCCTCACCGCCGCCGGCGAGGTGCTGCTCCCGCTGGCCCGGCGCATCCTCGCCGACGTCGACACCGCCACCCGGGAGGTGCAGGAGCTGGTCGGGCTGCGGCGTGGCCGGGTCCGCCTCGGCGCCACCCCGAGCCTGGCCACCTCGCTCGCCCCGCCCGTGCTGCGCCGGTTCCGCGACGCCCACCCCGCCGTCGACCTGCGGGTGGAGGAGGGTGGCTCGCAGGACCTCGTCCGCGACCTGCTGCGTGGCGACCTCGACCTTGCGCTGATCATCATGCCCGCCCAGGGCGCGGACCCAGGGCTGCACGCCGAGGAGATCCTGCGGGAGAGCCTGGTGGTGGCCTCGCTGGCCGAGGTGCCCGGCACCTCTGCCGCCGGCGAGCTGCGGGTCACCGACCTGCGGGGCCAGCCCCTGGTGATGTTCCGGGAGGGCTACGACCTGCGCGACGCCACCCTCCAGGCGTGCCGGGAGGCCGGCTTCGAGCCCACCCTGTCGGTCGACGGCGGCGAGATGGACGCCGTGCTCAGCTTCGTCGAGGCGGGGCTCGGGGTGGCGCTGGTGCCCGGCATGGTGGTGGCCCGCAGGCCCGGCGTCCGGGTCACCCGGCTGGCCCCGCCCGGCGTCCGCCGGACCATCGCCGTGGCCCGCCGTCGCGACGTGGAGCCCACCCACGCCGGCCGCGAGCTGCGCCGCATCCTCCTGGAGTACGTGCGGGAGGCGGCCGGACGGGACGACCTGCCGCCCGGGGTGGAGCTCCGCTGAGGCGTCGGGGCACTGGTCCGAATTTGGGACGAATATTCCCTATACGCCCCATATTGGGGCCTCTATGCCTGTTTCGTCGCCTATGGTGAAGCCCTGCGCAGGCATGACGCCCGTCGGCCTGCCGGGGAACAGTCCAAGCGCGCGGGCTCGCGTGGCAGGGAGGCCACCACATGAGGATCCTGGTTACCGGCGGCGCCGGCTTCATCGGCTCGCACTTCGCCCGGTGCCTGCTGGGAGGGCGGTACGTCGGCTTCGAGGACTGCCACGTCACGGTGCTCGACAAGCTGACCTACGCCAGTGACCGCAACAACCTGCCCGCCCACCACCCCCGGCTGACGTTCGTGCGCGGCGACATCTGCGACCGCCCGCTCCTGGCCGACCTGGTCCCCGGGCACGACGCCGTGGTGCACTTCGCCGCCGAGTCGCACGTGGACCGCTCGATCGACAACCCCGCGCCGTTCTTCGAGACCAACGTGATGGGTTCGCACCACCTGCTGGCGGCCTGCGCCCGCGCCGCCGTCGGCCGGGTCGTGCACGTCTCCACCGACGAGGTCTACGGGTCGATCACCGAGGGCTCCTGGACCGAGCGCTGCGTGCTGGAGCCCAACTCCCCGTACGCGGCGTCCAAGGCGGCCAGCGACTGCGTCGTGCGCTCCTATTGGCGCACCTACGACGTCGACGTGTCGATCACCCGCTGCGCCAACAACTACGGGCCGTACCAGCACGTGGAGAAGGTGATCCCGCGCTTCGTCACCAGCCTGCTCACCGGCGGGGACATCACCCTGCACGGCGACGGCGGCGCGGTGCGCGAGTGGCTGCACGTCGACGACCACTGCCGCGCGATCGCCCTCGTGCTGGCCAAGGGCCGCGCCGGGGAGGTCTACAACATCGGCGGCGACGTCGAGCTGACCAACCGGGCGCTGGCCGAGAAGATCCTGCTGCTGGCCGGTGCCGGCTGGGACCGGGTGCGGCACGTCGCCGACCGCAAGGTGCAGGACCAGCGGTACAGCCTGGATTACACGAAGATCTCCGAGGAACTGGGCTTCGAGCCGCAGATCCGGTTTGCCGACGGGCTGGCCGAGGTCTTCCACTGGTACGGGGAGAACCGGGCCTGGTGGGCGCACGCCTACCCGGAGGCCCGCCTCGGCGCGCTGGCCAACTCCGTGCGGGGCCTGCCGACCGGCCGGGCCGTGCCCGCCCCGGTGCACTGACCCGGCTCGGCGGCCCTCGGCCCCGGCTCAGCGGCCCTCGGCGTCGTCCATCGCCCGGTAGATCCGCTGCTCCGACACCGGGTACGGGGTGCCGAGGGCCTGGGCGAACACGTTCACCCGCAGCTCCTCGATCATCCAGCGGATCTGCCGCACCGCCGCCGACCCGCGCCGGGCCGGCGGCAGCGCGGCGAGCAGGTCGGCGTACTCCTTCTGCACCGCGGCCACCCGGTCCTGCTGCTGGCGGTCCCGCTGCGGGTTGCCCGGCAGCCGGTCCAGCCGCCGCTCGATCGCGGTCAGGTAGCGCAGCAGGTCGGGCAGGCGGGCGTAGCCGGTCTCGGTGACGAACCCCTTGTGCACCAGCCCCGACAGCTGGGCCCGGATGTCGGCCAGGGCGGCCACCACGGCCAGGTTCTGGGTCTTGCCGAGGCGCTGCTCGACGGCGTACGCGGCGGCGAGCACCTGCCGCACCCGGCCCATCACGTCGACGACGGTGTCCACCAGGTCGGCGCGGACCCGGTCCCGCAGAGCGGCGAAGCCGTCGGCGTCCCAGGCCGGGCCGCCCGCGTCGGTGACCAGCTTGTCGATCGCCGCCCCGGAGGCGTCGGCGATCAGCTCCTGCACGCCGCCGTGCGGGTTGCGGCTCAGCGCCAGCTTCGCCTCGTTGGACAGCCGCCCCTGGAGGAACTTCGCCGGCGACGGGACGGTCAGCCGCAGCAGCCGCCGGGTGCCCGCCCAGTGCGCCGCGGCCTGCTCCGCCTCGGAGTCGAAGACCTTCACCCCGACCGTGGACCCCTCGTCGACCAGCGCCGGGTACGCGGTGACCGCGTACCCGGCGCGCACCTGCTCGATGGTGCGCGGCAGGGTGCCGAAGTCCCACTGCGTCAGGCCCGTGCGGGCGACGTCCGGGGCGGCGGCGGCCACCACCTGGCGTACCTCCTGGCGGAGCTGGCGTTGCAGTGCCGGCAGGTCCTTGCCCTCGGCGACCGGTTTGTTCTCTTCGTCGAGCACCCGGAAGCTGACCCGTAGGTGGGCGGGGAGCTTCCCCGGCTCCCAGGCGTCGCGGGGCACGGTGACCCCGGTCATCCGGCGCAACTGCCGGGTCAGCGCGTCCAGCAGCGGCTCCTGCCCGGGGGTGATCGCCGCGAGCGCGGCCCGCGCGTAGTCGGGGACGGGGACGAAGTTGCGCCGGACCGCCTTGGGCAGCGACCGGATCAGCGCGATCACCAGCTCCTCGCGCAGCCCGGGGACCTGCCAGTCGAAGCTCTCCGCCGGCACCTGGTTGAGCAGCGGCAGCGGGATGTCCACGGTCACGCCGTCGGTGGGGGTGCCCGGGTCGAACGTGTACGTCAGCGGCAGGGTGACCCCGTCGGCCCGCCACTCGTCGGGGTAGTCGGCCTCGTCGAGCCCGCCCCGGCCGGCGTTGACCAGCAACTCCCGCGTGAAGGTGAGCAGGTCGGCCCGCTCCCGCCGCTCCTTCTTCCACCAGGCGTCGAAGTGCCGGCCGGAGACCACGTCGGCCGGGATCCGCTCGTCGTAGAAGGCGAAGATCGTCTCGTCGTCGACGAGGATGTCCCGCCTCCGTGCCCGGTTCTCCAGTTCCTCGATCTCGGTGAGCAGCTTCTGGTTGTCCCGCCAGAACTGGTGGTGGGTGGACCAGTCGCCCTCCACCAGGGCGTGCCGGATGAACAGCTCGCGCGACAGCGCCGGGTCGATCCGCCCGAAGTTGACCTTCCGGGCGGTGACCAGCGGGACGCCGTACAGGGTGACCTTCTCGTAGGCCAGCACCGCCGCCTGCTTCTTCTCCCAGTGCGGCTCGCTGTAGCTGCGCTTGACCAGGTGTTGCGCGAGGGGCTCGACCCACTCCGGTTCGACGCGGCCGGCGACCCGCCCCCACAGCCGGGACGTCTCCACCAGCTCGGCGGCCATCACCCAGCGCGGCGGTTTCTTGAACAGCGCCGACCCGGGGAACAGGGCGAACTTCGCCCCCCGCGCCCCGAGGTACTCGTGCTTCTGCGGGTCCTTCAGGCCGATGTGCGACAGCAGGCCCGGCAGCAGCGACTGGTGCACCTTCGGGGTGTCGATCTCCTCCGGCAGGTCCGCGCCGGCCCCGCGCCGGCCGTCACCCTTCTCCGCCGTACGCAGCACCTGGCGCACCTGGCTGACGATGTCCTGCCACTCGCGTACCCGCAGGTAGTTGAGGTATCCGGCCCGGCACATCCGGCGGAACGCGCTGGAGGACAGCTCCCGCTGCTGCTCGCGCAGGTGCCGCCACAGGTTCAGGTACGCGACGAAGTCCGACTCGGAGTCGGCGAACCTCGCGTGCGCCTGGTCGGCCTGGGCCTGCTTCTCGGCCGGCCGTTCGCGCGGGTCCTGGATGGACAGCGCGGCGGCGATGACGACGACCTCGGTGGCGCAGCCGTTGCGCTCGCCCTCGATCACCATCCGGGCGAGCCGGGGGTCGACGGGAAGCTGCGCCAGGCGCCTGCCCAGCGGGGTGAGCCGCTTCGCCGGGTCGGTCTCGGCCGGGTCGAGCGCGCCCAACTCGTGCAGCAGGTTGACCCCGTCGGCGATGTTGCGCCGGTCCGGCGGGTCGATGAACGGGAACGCCGCCACGTCGCCCAGCCCGATCGAGGTCATCTGGAGGATGACCGAGGCGAGGTTGGTGCGCAGGATCTCCGGGTCGGTGAACTCGGGGCGGGAGTCGAAGTCGGACTCGTCGTAGAGGCGGATGCAGATGCCGTCCGAGGTGCGCCCGCAGCGGCCCTTGCGCTGGTTGGCCGACGCCTGCGACACCGGCTCGATGGGCAGCCGCTGCACCTTCAGCCGGCTGGAGTAGCGGGAGATCCGGGCGGTGCCCGGGTCCACCACGTACTTGATGCCGGGGACGGTCAGCGAGGTCTCCGCGACGTTGGTGGCGAGCACCACCCGCCGCGCGGTGTGCGGGGCGAACACCCGGTGCTGCTCGGCGGCCGACAGCCGCGCGTACAGGGGCAGGATCTCGGTGCCCAGCAGCGACCGCTTGGACTGCACCAGCTTGCCCAGCGCGTCGGCGGTGTCCCGGATCTCGCGCTCGCCGGAGAGGAAGACCAGGATGTCGCCCGGCCCCTCGGCGGCCAGCTCCTCGACGGCGTCGCCGATGGCCTGGATCTGGTCGCGGACGTTCTCCTCGTCGTCGCCGGAGTCGTCCTCGCTCTCGCTGACCTCGACCAGCGGCCGGTAGCGCACCTCGACCGGGTACGTGCGCCCGGACACCTCGACCACCGGCGCGGGCCGGCCCTCGGCGTCGGCGAAGTGCCGGGCGAACCGGTCGGTCTCGATGGTCGCCGAGGTGATGACCACCTTGAGGTCGGGGCGGCGGGGGAGGAGCTGGCGCAGGTAGCCCAGGATGAAGTCGATGTTGAGGCTGCGTTCGTGCGCCTCGTCGATGATCAGCGTGTCGTACTGGCGCAGCATCCGGTCGGTCTGCAGCTCGGCGAGCAGGATGCCGTCGGTCATGAGCTTGACCAGGCTGCGGTCGCTCACCTGGTCGGTGAAGCGGACCTTGTAGCCGACCACGTCGCCCAGCTCTGTGCCGAGCTCCTCGGCGATGCGGTCGGCGACCGTGCGGGCGGCCAGCCGCCGGGGCTGGGTGTGCCCGATCAGCCCGTGCACGCCGCGCCCCAGCTCCAGGCAGATCTTGGGGAGCTGGGTGGTCTTGCCGGAGCCGGTCTCGCCGGCCACGATCACCACCTGGTGGTCCCGGATCGCGGCGGCCAGGTCGTCGGAGCGCTCGCTGACCGGCAGCCCCGCCGGGTACGTGATTCGGGGCACCGCCGCCCGGCGGTCGGCGAGCCGCTGCTCGGCCCGGGCGACGTCGGCGGTGATCTCGGCCAGCGCGGCCTCGCGCCGCTGCGGGTCGCGCAGCCGGCGCACCCCGTCGAGGCGCCGCTGGAGCCGGCGCTGGTCGCGGAACATCAGGGCGGGCAGGCGGCGGTGCAGCTCGCGGAGGCTGTGGGACGCGGCGGGCCCGTCGGTGGGCTCGGCGGCGGCGGTGGGCCCGGCGGCTGCGGCGGGAGCGGCTGGATTCTGCATGTCGTCGCCAAGGATAGGCAGCCGCGTGCCGGACCGCCCCCGGGTTACCGGTCGCCAGGGCTGCCGCCGGGACGGCCGCCGTCTAGAGTTGACCGCCGATCGACGCCGACCACGGGGGCCTGGGATGAGTATGCGAGACACCGACCGGGCGCTGGTGCAGGCGGCCACGGCCGTGGCGAAGCTGCGCTGCCGCAGCGACCGGCACACCGTCGCCGCGGCCGCGCGTACCGCCGCCGGCCGGGTGTTCACCGGCGTGAACGTCCACCACGTCACCGGCGGGCCGTGCGCCGAGGTGGTGGTGATCGGGGCCGCCGCCACCCAGGGGGAGACGGAGCTGGAGACCATCGTGGCGGTGGGCGACCGGGGTCGGGACGTCCTGACCCCCTGCGGCCCGTGCCAGCAGGTGCTGCGGGACTACTTCCCGTCGATCCGGGTCATCGTCGGCCCGGCGGACGCGCTGCGCGCCGTGCCGGTCGCCGAGCTGCTCCCCGGCGAGTAGGGACGCTGACCGTTAGAAACCGTTTCGTCCTCATAAAGGAGTAACGACGCCGTTTCGGCACTTTGGTGAGCAATGCTCGTTCTAGCCTCGCGGCATGGTGACCCGTAGACGACTCATCGCCGCCGGTGCGGCCGGCGGCGCGGCCCTGCTGCTGCCCGCCGGTCGCACCGCAGCCGGCGCCCCGACCGCCCCGACCGCCCTGATCGACCCCCGTGCCGTGCCCAAGTACGTCACCCCGCTGCCCGTGCCGACGGCCATGCCCGCCTCCCGCACCAGCGGCGGCGTCGACGAGTACGTGGTCGCCGTCCGCCAGTTCCGCCAGCAGGTCCTCCCGGCCGGGCTGCCGGCCACGACGGTCTGGGGCTTCGGCTCGCCCGCCCACCCGCGCAGCTTCGCCTACCCCGGCCCCACCATCGCCGCCACCGTCGGCCGTCCGGTCCGGGTGACCTGGTGCAACCAGCTCGTCGACGAGCGGGGCCGCTACCTGCCGCACCTGCTGCCGGTCGACCCGACGCTGCACTGGGCCAACCCGACCGGCGGCGTCGACGGCCGGGACCACCGGCCGCACTTCACCAGCACCCCCGGCCCGTACCGGGGACCCGTCCCGACCGTCGTGCACGTGCACGGCGGGCACAACCGGCAGGAGAGCGACGGCCACCCCGAGGCGTGGTTCCTCCCCGTGGCCCGGGACCTGCCCGCCGGGTGCGCCGACGGCGGCTCGGCCTACAGCGAGTTCCGGGACCTGGCAGCCGAGCGGACCGGCGTCCGCTGCGCCCCCGGCACGGCCAGCATGGAGTACGCCAACGACCAGCGCCCGACGACCCTCTGGTACCACGACCACACCCTGGGCATGACCCGGGTGAACGTCTACGCCGGGCTGGCCGGCTTCTACCGGCTCAGCGGCGGCCCCGACGACCTGCCGCCCGGGGCGCTGCCCGGATCGCTGCCGGAGCAGGCGTCGTACGACCTGCCGCTGCTGATCCAGGACCGCACCTTCCGCCCCGACGGCTCGCTCTGGTACCCCGAAAGCCGCGCCGACTTCGACGACTACCCCGGCCCGTACCTGCCGGGGACCGACGTGCCACCGATCTGGAACCCCGAGTTCTTCGCCGCCACCATGGTGGTCAACGGCGCGACCTGGCCGGTGCTGCGGGTGCAGCGGCGGCGCTACCGGTTCCGGCTGCTCAACGGCTGCAACGCCCGGTTCCTGATGCTGTCGGTCACCGACCACCCGACCCGCCGCCCGGCCCGGCCGGCGCTGCCGCTGTGGCAGGTCGGCAGCGACGGCGGGTTCCTGCCCGAGCCCGTGGCCGCGCCCCGGATCCTGCTCGCCAACGGCCAGCGGGCCGACGTCGTGGTCGACTTCACCGACGTGCCGGCCGGCACCGAGCTTTACCTGGTCAACGAGGGCCCCGACGAGCCGTTCGGCGGCGGCGCGCCGGGGACGGACTTCCCCCCGGCCGACCCGCGGACGACCGGGCAGGTGCTCAAGTTCGTGGTGGGCGACCGGGCCGGCGCCGATGCCAGCGTGCCGCCCGGGCAGCTGTCCCTGCCGGCGTGCGCCCCGCTGCCCGCCGCCCGGGTCGTCCGGCGGCTCTCGCTCAACGAGCAGGAGTCCTCGGCCGGCCCGGTACGTGCCCTGCTGGGCGTCGTCGCCGCCAGCGGCCGGCCGGTGCCGCTGGGCTGGGACGCGCCGGTGACCGAGACCCCCGCCCTCGGCGTCACCGAGGAGTGGGAGTTGCGCAACTGCACCGAGGACGCCCACCCCATCCACGTCCACCAGGTGCAGTTCCAGGTGCTCGGGCGGGGGCACGACGGCCGCACCCCGCCCGGCCCCGCGGAGCGCGGCTTCCACGACACCGTGGTCGCGTACCCGGGGCAGTTGACCCGGATCAAGGTCCGCTTCGACCTGCCGGGACGCTACGTCTGGCACTGCCACCTGCTGGAGCACGAGGACAACGAGATGATGCGCCCCATCGAGGTGTTGCCGTCCGGTGCCGCCGAGGGCGGGGACGGATCGTCCGGCGGCACGGCCGCCCTGGTCAGCAGGGGTGGCGACGGAGCCGGATCGACGGGCGCCGGTTAGGGTCACCCGCCCCCTTCGGTTAAGGTAAGGCGTACCTAAGTCGAGGGAGATTCGTGACCACCGTCGCCGCGCGGCCGATCCGCGTTCGGCGTGGTCCTCGCCATCGCCGTCTTCGGCGTCGGCACCCTCGCCGGGTACGTCTGGTTCGGCATCGCCGGGGCGCTCCTGGCCGGCCTGGCGCTCTTCGCCGTCGCCAACCGGGCCCGCGACGGCGCGTCGCCGGTCACCCTCGCGCTGACCGGCGCGGCGCTCGACGCCAGTCTCGGGGCCCTCGTGTACGCGCTGCTCAGCATCGACGCCCGCACCTTCGAGGAGTACCGGTTCTGGGTCGTCGGCGGGCTGACCGGCCGGGGCGTCGGGGTCGCCGGGCAGGTGCTGCCGTTCGTCCTCGCCGGGCTGCTGCTGGCAGCCCTGGTCGCCCGGGGACTCGACGCGCTCGCCCTCGGCGACGACGTGGCCCGGGGCCTGGGCCACCGCGTCGGGCTGGTCCGTCTCGGCGGCGGCGCGGCCGGGGTGCTGCTCACCGGCGCGGCCGTGGCGGCGGCCGGGCCGATCGCGTTCGTCGGACTGGCCGTGCCGCACCTGGCCCGCGCCCTGGTCGGCGCGGACCACCGGTGGACCCTCGCCGTCGCCGCGCTGCTCGGGCCGACCCTGCTGCTCGGCGCCGACGTGGCGGGCCGGCTCGTCGCCCCGCCCGGCGAGGTGCCCGCCGGGGTGGTGACCGCGCTGGTCGGCGCGCCCCTGCTGGCCTTCCTGGTGCGCCGTGCCCGGGTGGTGACCGCGTGAACCTGCTCGCCCCCACCGGTGGACGGGTCGCCCCCGCCGGCCGATCGCTGCTGCGGCTCGGCCCGCTGCGGGTGCCGGTGCGCCGCCGCCCCGTGCTGGTCGCCGCCGCGCTGGTCGGGCTGCTCGTCGCCGCCGGGCTGCTCAGCCTCTCCCTCGGCACCCCGTACGTCGCCACGCCCGACGTGCTGCGCGCGCTCGCCGGCGCGGGCACCCCGTACGACCTGGTGGTGCTCGACCTGCGGCTGCCCCGGCTGGTGCTCGCGGCGGTGGCCGGGGCGGCGTTCGGCGTCGCCGGCACGCTGATCCAGAGCGTGGCCCGCAACCCGCTGGCCAGCCCCGACGTCATCGGCATCACCCAGGGGGCCGGGCTCGCCGCGACGGTGGCCCTCACCAGCGGGGCCGCCGCCGTGCTGGTCGCCCCGGCGGCGCTGCTCGGCGGCCTGGCCGCCGCCGTCGTGGTGTTCGCCCTCGGCGCCCGGCACGGGCTGGCCGCCCAGCGCTTCGTGCTCGCCGGGGTGGCGGTCGCCTTCGGCCTGCGGGCGCTCATCGAGGTGGTCCTGCTGACCGCCGACCCGATCGACGGGCTGCGCGCCCAGATCTGGCTGCTCGGCACCCTCGCCGGCAAGGGCTGGACCGAGGCGGCCTGGATCGCCGCGACCCTGCTGGCGCTGCTGCCGGTGCTGCTCTGGGCCGGCTGAGCGCTGGGCAGCACCGCCCTGGACGACGACACGGCCCGGGGCATCGGGGTGCGCCCCGTGGCCCGCCGGGTCACCCTGGCCGGCACCGGCGTGCTCGCCGCCGCGATGGTCACCGCGCAGGTCGGCGCCGTCGACTTCGTCGCACTCGTCGCCCCGCAACTGGCCCGCCGGCTGGTCCGCGCCGAGCGGCCCCCGCTGCTGTGCTCCGCCCTGCTCGGGGCGTTGCTGCTGGTCCTCGCCGACCTCGCCGGCCGCCGGCTGTTCGCGCCCACCCAGCTGCCGGCGGGCGTGCTGACCGCCGCGATCGGCGGACCGTACCTGATGTTCCTGCTGCTGCGCGGCCGGCGGAGGGCGTCGTGACGACCCCCGCGCCCGCCGCCCCGCACACCCTTTCCGGCGCGCCGGACCCCGCCGACCCCTCCCGAGGAGCCGCGATGCTCTCCACCCGCGACCTGGTCGTCGGCTACGACGAGCGGACAGTCCTGGACGGCCTCGACGTGACGCTGCCCGCCGGGGCGTTCACCGTCATCGTCGGGCCGAACGCCTGCGGCAAGTCCACCCTGCTGCGCACCATGGCGCGGCTGCTGACCCCGCGCTCGGGCACCGTGCTGCTCGACGGCACCGCCATCCGGGACCTGCCGACGCGGGAGGTCGCCCGGCGGCTCGGGGTGCTGCCGCAGAGCCCGCTGGTGCCCGAGGGCGTGACGGTCGCCGACCTGGTCGGCCGGGGGCGGCAGCCGTACCAGCGGTGGTGGCGGCAGTGGTCGGCGGCCGACAGCGCCGCCGTCGACGAGGCGATGGCCCTCGCCGACGTGGCCGGTCTCGCCGACCGCCCGGTGGACACCCTCTCCGGCGGCCAGCGGCAGCGGGTCTGGATCGCGATGACCCTCGCCCAGGACACCGAGGCGCTGCTGCTGGACGAGCCGACCACCTTCCTCGACCTGGCCCACCAGGTGGAGGTGCTGGACCTGCTGCACCGGCTGCGCGCCGAACGGGGCCGCACCGTCGTCGCCGTGCTGCACGACCTCAACCAGGCCGCCCGCTACGCCGACCACCTCGTCGCCATGCGCGCCGGGGCGGTGGTCGCCGCGGGCCCGCCCCGGGAGATCCTCACCGCCGCGCTGGTCCGCGACGTCTTCGGGCTCGACTGCGTGGTGGTGCCCTGCCCGGTGAGCGGCGCGCCCCTGGTCGTGCCCGCCCTCACCACCGCCTCTGCCGCCGGCCCGTCGGCCGGCTGAACCCCTCGGATCGGCCTTCGGCCGGCTGAACCCCTCGAAAGGAACCCCACCATGCGTCGTCTCGCCGCCGTGCTCACCGCGGCCGTCGCCCTCGGCGTCGGGCTCACCGCCTGCGGTGAGAGCGACCCCGTCGCCGGCACCGCCACCGGACAGACCCGGGAGATCACCCACGCCATGGGCACCACCAAGGTGCCCGCCGAGCCCAAGCGGGTCGTCGTCCTCGACACCGACAAGATCGACACAGCGCTCTCACTCGGGGTCACACCCGTCGGCGCGGCGACCGCCGGCGAGGCGAGGAGCTGGCCCACCTACTTCGGCGAGGAGAAGCTGACCGGCATCAAGGAGGTCGGGGTGCTCACCGAACCCGACCTGGAGGCGATCAACGCCCTCAAGCCCGACCTGATCCTGGGCAG
Organism: Micromonospora haikouensis; assembly: GCF_900091595.1. Classification (GTDB taxonomy): domain Bacteria; phylum Actinomycetota; class Actinomycetes; order Mycobacteriales; family Micromonosporaceae; genus Micromonospora; species Micromonospora haikouensis. The sequence continues at coordinate 145,988 of NZ_FMCW01000013.1, read as the reverse complement.
CAAGTTCCGCCAGGAGAAGTTCTACGACGAGCTGGCCGCCATCGCCCCGACCGTGTTCACCGAGAAGGTGGGCATCACCTGGAAGGAGAACTTTCTCCTCGACGGCCAGGCCCTGGGCAAGGAGCAGCAGGCCAAGGACCTGCTGGCCGCGTTCGAGAAGCGGGCGAAGGACTTCGGCGCGAAGCTCGGCGACGCCGCCGACCGCACCGTCTCCATCGTGCGCTTCATCCCCGGCGCGATCCGGGTGTACGGGCCGGACTCGTTCTCCGGCATCGTCGTCGGCGACACCGGCCTCGGCCCGCCCCGAGCGGCAGCAGCTCGCCGGCAAGGAGGACAAGCGGTTCGACCTGGTCAGCGCCGAGCGGGTCAACGAGGTCGACGCCGACGTCATCTTCGTGACCGCGTACGGCGAGAAGGCCGCCGCCGAGCAGGCCACCGTCACCGGCGGCACCCTGTGGAAGGGGCTGTCGGCGGTCAAGGCGGGCCGGGCGCACGTGGTCTCCGACGAGACCTGGATGACCGGGATCGGCGTCGGCGCCGCCAACAAGATCATCGACGACCTGGAGAAGTACGTCCCGGCGGCCTGACCCCCGCCCGGCCTCGATTTCGGCGCCGGCCCGCCGCATCCGTGCCGCTCGCCGTTGGTCTCCATGCGCGATCGCGCCACCTCCCTCGACGCTGTGGGAGGTGGCGCGATCGGACTTCGGCCGGGCGGCGGGTGGGTCAGGCGGCGGTGGACCAGATCGCGCGGAACGCCGCCGCCTCGCCGGCCAGCCACTGCTCGACCTGCTGGGGCTTGACGCCGTCGGGCATCCGGTGCGCCACGCCCCGCCGCACGTCGACCAGGACGGGCGCGGCGTGTGGCAGGACCGCGTCCATGTGCCGGGCCATCAGGTGCAGGGTGGCCAGGGCCGCCTCCTCGCTGGGCGGGGTCTCGTCGAAGTGCAGGCGGACGGCCTCGGCGCGGCCGTCGGCGGCGTGCCGGATGCCGAAGTGCGGATTGATCTTCACCGGCAGGTCGCCGAGCATGGCCAGGGCGTCACGCGTCTGCGCCAGGTCGACGCCCGTCGGCTCGCCGAGGGAGTGCAGCCAGGCCGTCGCGCCCGGCACGAGCGCCCGGTAGAGCGGCTGCCAGCGCGGCTTGACCGCGTCGGCCACCTGCGCCAGGTGGGTGCCGCCGGTGTGGAACGCGACGTCGGCCTTGAGCGCCTTGACGAACTGACCGTGCGGGTTGAAGCCGTGCTTGCTGGCCCGCTGCTTGCGCAGGCCCCCGACGAAGCTTGCCTTGGTGGGCCCGGTGCGGTCGACGTACCGGGTGAAGCCGAGGAGGGTGGCGTAGGGCGGGAGGGTGCTGGAGGTGGGCGCGGTCACGGAAGTCCTCCCAGGTCAGGACTTGGTTTAGTACATACATTCTAATCGACGGGTCTGACATCGCCCAGGGGAAAACAGGGTTGGTCGCCGTTGGTTGACCGGTCCGATCAGACGACGGACGGGCCGGGACTCGGCACAAGGATGATCTTGCCGCGGATGCGGCCGGACTCGGCGTCGCGATGCACCGAGGCCAGTTCGTCGAGCGGACGCGACGCGGCGACGTCGACCCGGACGGTGCCGGCATCGACGAGCCTGACCAGTGCGGCGAGGTCGCCGACGTCGTTGCGCGCCACGAAGCGCACTGCGCGCACCGGGGAACCCGTGGGCACCTCGACCGGGGCCGTGGCGGACACGACAACGCCACCCGGCCGAACCAACCGCGCCAGAGCCGCCGCCTGCCTCGCGTCCACCACGACGAGGTTGAGGATCGCGTCGACCGGGCCGTCCACGGCGTCGGCCAGGCGGATAGCCGTGTAGTCGACGATCTGGTCGGCGCCGAACCGGCTGACCGCCTCGGCGCTGCGCGGGCTGGCCGTCGCGACGACATGGGCCCCGGCGTGCTTGGCACAGCCGCTCCAGAGCTACGCCACCAGCACCGCCGGCGGCCCCACCGGCACCGACAGTCCGGCCACCGTGACGCTCTGCGGCGCGTACGAACTCGACCAGGCCCGGACCCATCCGCTCCTTGAGGACCTGCCCGAACTCGTCCACCTCCCCGCGCACCTCGGCAGGCACCCCGCACTGCGCGCCACCGTTGACCTGCTCGCCGCCGAGTTGGAACGACCCCGCCTAGGCACGGACGCCGTCGTTCCGGCGCTGCTGGACACACTGCTGCTCCACATCCTGCGCGCCTGGCTCGACGAGCAGCGCTCATCGGTCACCACCGCCGGTTGGGCGGCGGCGCTCAACGACCCGGTCACCCTCGCCGCGCTGCAGGCCATCCACCGTGACGCGGCGCGGCCGTGGACCGTCGCGACACTCGCCGCCGAGGCCGGACTGTCCCGGGCACCCTTCGCCCGCCGCTTCGCCACCCGGCTCGGGCAGCCGCCGCTGACCTACCTGACCTGGTGGCGGATGACCACCGCCGCCCGACTGCTCCGCGAGTCCGACGCGCCGCTGCGCGCCATCGCCGCCCGGGTCGGCTACGCGTCCGAGTTCGCCTTCGCCACCGCGTTCAAGCGCCAGCACGGCACCGCCCCCGGCCGGTACCGGCGCGGGGCGTAGGTGGCGCCGAGGGGCGCGAGGACGGCTACCGGCTCTGTCGCGTACGCGGCCCGGCGGGAACCGTCGTCGCGCTGCCGAGCAACCCGGCTCGTGGTCAGGGGCCGCCCAGGACGACGGGGTTGGTGAGCGCGGCCATCTGCCCGTCGGGATGGCGCACCTCGACCCGGACGAACATCGCATCCGCCGCCTCGGTGCGCCAGGTCAGGGCACCGGAGCCGCCGTCGGGCAGGCGCACGCGGTGCACGGTGCCCCGGTCGGTGTGGAAGGTGACGGTGCCGGACGGCACGCCGCGTACGTCCACCCGTACGACGATGGGCCCGTCGCCGGTCTCCAGCCGCTGGCCGATCCCGGCGCCGGCATCGCCGGTGGCGGCGGTGAGCGACAGCTCGACGGCGGCCGACCCGGCGATCCAGCTCCGGCCGGCCCGGATGCCGGCGAGGATCGCGGCGGTGGTCGACTCCTCGGCCAGCACGACGGTGTGCGGCACCCCGAGCTGACCCGCCAGGTGCGTGTCGCTGCAGCCCAGCGCCGGCCGCCACCGCCCGCCGTGGATGCCGGCGGCCAGGCCCCGGCCCCACTCGGCCAGCGCCGCCTCGTTGTCGGCGTTCCAGGGCAGGTCCGAGCGCCACCGCCCGTTCCACACCTCCACCGCGTCGAACCCGTCGAACGGGTACGCGAAGACGCCGGAAGGGTACGGCGCGTGGGGGTGCGCCGCCACGCAGAGCCCGCCGGCCCGGTGCACCTGCTCCAGCTGCCGGTCGATCATCCCGTCGCGGACGCCGTACCGCCAGTCGACGACCTGCCCGGGGGCGATGCCGAGCGCCAGCCAGTGCCCGGTCCGGGTGGTGACCTCCTGGCCCAGGATCACCAGCAGGTCGTCGCCGGCGAGCGGACCCCAGGCGGCGTGCGTGTCCGACGTGTTGTGCTCGGTGACCGCGATGAAGTCCAGGCCGACCGCACGGGCACCGGCCACCACCTGCTCCGGCGTCAGCTCCGCACCGTGCGAGCGCGCCGAGTGCACGTGGCAGTCGCCCCGGTACCAGCCGTGCCCTCGGTCCCGCCGGATGCCCACGGTCAGAGCTGGCCGACGTCCGTGATCCGGACGACGGCCGCGCCGACCTCGTCGGAGGCGGCCAGGTCGACCTCGGCGCTGATGCGCCAGTCGTGGTCGCCGTCGGGGTCGTCGAGGATCTGCCGGACCGTCCACCGCTCCCGGCCCTGCTCGATCATCAGCAGCGCCGGGCCGCGGGCGTCCGGCCCGGTGCCGATCGAGTCGTACGCCTCGAAGTACGGCTCCAGCGCGTCGGCCCACGCGTCGGCGTCCCACCCGTCGGCGGCGTCCAGCTCGCCGAGCAGGTCCCAGCGGCGCAGGGCGGCCAGCTCGACCCGGCGGAACAGCGCGTTGCGCACCAGCACCCGGAACGCCCGCGCGTTGCGGGTGACCGCCGGCGGCCGGTCGTCGAGGGCGGCGTGCGCCTCGGCGGCCTCGGCGACGTCCGACGGGTTCTTCAGCCGCTCCCACTCGTCGATGAGGCTGGAGTCGACCTGGCGGACCAGCTCGTGCAGCCACTCGATGAGGTCGATCAGCTCCTCGGTCTTGGCGTCCTCGGGCACGGTCTGCCGCAGCGTCTTGTACGCGTCGGCGAGGTAGCGCAGCACGAGGCCCTCGGAGCGGGTGAGGGAGTAGAACTGCACGTACTCGGTGAAGGTCATCGCCCGCTCGTACATGTCCCGCACGACGGACTTGGGGGAGAGTTGGTGGTCGGCGACCCACGGGTGCCCCCGCCGGTACATCTCGTACGCGGCGTCCAGCAGCTCCGCGAGGGGCTTCGGGTGGGTCACGTCGTCGAGCAGTTCGAGGCGGGCCTCGTACTCGATGCCCTCGGCCTTCATCGCGGCGACCGCCTCGCCGCGGGCCTTGAACTGCTGCGCGGACAGCACCTGGCGCGGGTCGTCGAGGATCGATTCGATCACGCTGAGCACGTCGAGGGCGTACGACGGGCTCTCGGCGTCGAGCAGCTCGATCGCGGCCAGCGCCAGCGGCGACAGCGGCTGGTTGAGCGCGAAGTCGAGCTGGAGGTCGACGGTGAGCCGCACCCGGCGGCCGGTCTCGTCCGGCTCGGGCAGCTCCTCGACCACGCCGCCGGCCCGCAGCGCCCGGTAGATGGCGATGGCCCGGCGGATGTGCCGGCGCTGGGCGGCGCGGTCCTCATGGTTGTCGGTGAGCAGGTGCCGCATCGCGGCGAACGCGTCGCCGGGGCGGCCGATGACGTTGAGCAGCATCGAGTGGCTGACCTGGAAGCTGGACGTCAGCGGCTCCGGCTCGGCCTCGACCAGGCGGTCGAAGGTCGGCCGACCCCAGCCGATCGAGCCCTCCGGCGGCTTCTTGCGCACGACCTTGCGTCGCTTCTTCGGGTCGTCGCCGGCCTTGGCGAGGGCCTTCTCGTTCTCGATGACGTGCTCGGGGGCCTGCACGACGACCCGGCCGAGGGTGTCGAAGCCGGCCCGCCCGGCCCGGCCGGCGATCTGGTGGAACTCGCGGGCCTTCAACAGCCGGGTACGCACCCCGTCGTACTTGCTCAGGCCGGTGAACAGCACCGTGCGGATGGGCACGTTGATGCCGACGCCGAGGGTGTCCGTGCCGCAGATGACCTTGAGCAGGCCGGCCTGGGCGAGGGTCTCCACGAGCCGGCGGTACTTCGGCAGCATGCCGGCGTGGTGCACGCCGATGCCGTGCCGCACCAGCCGCGACAGCGTCTTGCCGAAGCCGGAGGTGAACCGGAACCGGCCGATCGCCTCGGCGATCAGGTCCTTCTCGGCCCGGGTGCAGACGTTGACGCTCATCAGCGCCTGGGCGCGCTCCAGGGCGGCGGCCTGGGTGAAGTGCACGACGTATACCGGGGCCTGCTTGGTCTCCAGCAGCTCCTCGAGGGTCTCGTGCAGCGGCGTCATCGCGTACGAGAAGAGGAGCGGGACCGGCCGCTCGGCCGAGCGCACGACGGCGGTCGGCCGGCCGGTGCGCCGGGTCAGGTCGTCGACGAAGCGGCTGGTGTCGCCGAGGGTGGCCGACATCAGCACGAACTGGGCCTGCGGCAGCTCGATGATCGGCACCTGCCACGCCCAGCCCCGGTCCGGCTCGGCGTAGAAGTGGAACTCGTCCATGACCACCTGGCCGACGTCGGCCCGCGCGCCTTCGCGCAGCGCGAGGTTGGCCAGCACCTCGGCGGTGCAGCAGATGATCGGGGCGTCGGCGTTGACGCTGGCGTCGCCGGTGAGCATGCCGACGTTGTCGGCGCCGAAGACCTCGCAGAGGGCGAAGAACTTCTCCGACACCAGGGCCTTGATCGGGGCGGTGTAGAAGGTCGTCCGGTCGTCGGCCAGGGCGGCGAAGTGGGCGGCGATCGCGACCAGGCTCTTGCCCGAGCCGGTCGGCGTGTTCATGATCACGTTCGCGCCGGAGACGATCTCGATGACCGCCTCCTCCTGGTGGGGGTAGAGGTCGAGGCCGCGCTCCTTCGCCCAGCTGGCGAACGCGTCGAAGAGGGTGTCGGGGTCGGCGCTTGTCGGCAGCGCGGCGGTGAGCGTCATAGCCCGTCCATCGTGCCTGTCGCAGGCCCCTCCGCGCCAACCGGGTGTTAGGAAGGGCCCCCTGTGCAACAGAATGCGTTAACAGGGGGCCCTTCCTTGCACCGCACGCACCGCGCGGCGTGCCTCGGCCGGCACCCTCACGCGCGGCGGTGGACCAGGTCGAACACCGGGCGGCCCGCCGTCAGCGCGCGCCGCTCGAACTTGGTCACCGGCCGGTGCTCCGGGCGCGGGGCGTACCCGCCGTGCACGTCCACCAGCCCCGGGTCGGCGGTCAGCGTCTCGCGCATCGACTCCGCGTACTCGGCCCAGTCGGTGGCGCAGTGCAGCGTCCCGCCGGGCGTCAGCCGGGAGCGCAGCAGCGCCACGTGCGTCGGCTGGATGATCCGCCGCTTGTGGTGCCGCGACTTGGGCCACGGGTCGGGGAAGAAGACGTGCACCGCGTCCAGCGACCCGTCGGGCAGCGCCCGGACCAGGTCCAGCGCGTCGCCCTGGGCGACCCGTACGTTGCCCAGCCCGAGGCGCTCCACCAGCCCCAACAGGTTGGCGATTCCCGGCGTGTGCACCTCGACCGCCAGATAGTCTCGGCCTGGGTCGGCGGCGGCCATCGCGGCCGTGGCGTCCCCCATCCCCGACCCGATCTCCAGCACGATCGGGGCCCGGCGGCCGAACAGCGCCGGCAGGTCCACGGGCGCGGCGGCGGGATCGTCGGCGACCGTCAGGCCGTGCGCCGACCAGAGCCGGTCGAGGGCGTCGAGCTGGCGGCCGGTCATCCGGCCCCGGCGGGGGTGGAAGGTGCGGATCCGCGACGCGTGCGGCGGCACGGTCACGACGGGGTTCGCTTCGGTGGAGGTCACAGCGGTCCGAGCGTACGCGACCAGCGCGCCGGATCGGCTGTGAGGTACGACCGGGGATGAGAAGATTCATCCCGTACGGCAGGCCGGGCGGGCCGCTGCCCGGCGACGCACTACCGCGCCGGAGGGGTCATGGGGGCAGCCACGCACCAGTGCGCCGGACCGGCCACGGGCCCCGGCACGGGGCTGGCCGCGCGGATCGGCGCCGCGTTCGCCGTCGCCGTCGCCGCGTTCGCCGGCCCGCTCGCGGCGGGCGCGCGGGCCGCCGGGGCACCCGAGGCCGTCCCCGTGGCCGCCCCCGTCCCCGAGCCCCCGGTCGGCCCGCCCGGCCCGGCCGGTGGGCAGCAGCCCGGCTCGCAGCCCGGCTGGCTCGTCTTCGTCGAGGTCACCCCCAGCACCGTGCAGCCCGGCTACCTCGTGGGCATCCGGGCGAGCTGCCACGACAACTCGGTGCCGGCGATCGTGGTCTCCGACGCCTTCGGCCGGGTCGCCGTGCACCCGCAGCGTGGCCTGCTCACCGGCACCCCGATGGTCCGCGAGCGCATCTGGCCGGGCAACTACCGGGTCAAGCTCGAATGCCGGGGCGGCGAGACCGCCACCACGATGCTCCAGGTGGTCAAGAAGCAGCCCTCGCCCGCGCCCACCCACAAGCCGACCTACCAGCCGACCCACCATCCGACGTACCCGCCGACGCACCATCCCAGCCGGGGGCCGAACACGGGCTTCGGTGGCACCGCCCGGGGCGCCACCGACGGGCTGCTGCTGCCGGGCGGCGTGGCGTTGACCGTGGCCGGGGTGACGATCGGCGTGGCCACGGCCCGTCGACCGCGGTCCCGCCGCGGCGGAAACCGCAGCTGAGGCCGGCCGTGGCGTCGGCAGGTACCGCCCCGGGCGCGGCGTCCGCGCGTACCACCGGGTTGGACGGCCGCCGCCGGCCCTGGTCGGTGCCGGCGGCCGTGGCCCTGGTGCTGCTCGGCGTCTTCGCCACCGGCGCCGGCCTCGGCCGCGCGGCGGGGCCGTTCGAGTGGGCGACCCGGCCGGCCGAACGGGCGGCAGCCGCCGTCGACGACGCGCCCCGTCCGGCCGTGGGCCGACCGGTGAGCCTCCGGGTGCCGGCGATCCGGGTGTCCGCGCCCGTCGGCCCGGTCGGGCAGGCGGCCGACGGGTCGATCGCCGTGCCGCCGCTGAGCGCCGCCGCCGAGACCGGCTGGTACGACCGCAGCGTGATCCCCGGCGAGCCGGGCCGGGCCGTCATCGTCGGCCACGTGGACACCCGCGACGGTCCGGCCGTCTTCTACGACCTGGGCAGGCTGCGGGCCGGCGACCGGATCGAGGTGACCCGCGCCGACGGCGACGTGGCGGTCTTCGCGGTGGACTCCGTCGAGCACTTCGGCAAGGACGAGCTGCCCGCCGACCGGGTGTACGGCGACGACGGCCCGCCGGAGCTTCGGCTCATCACCTGCGGCGGCGCGTGGGTCGGCGGCCGCACGGGCTACGCCGACAACGTCATCGCCTTCGCCACCCTCCTGCCCCCCGACCCCCGGCAGCCGCGGTGATCAAGAGGTTCGCGTCATCGCCGAGATCGACTCTGCCGCCTTTCTCATGATCACCGAGGCGGGGCGGGCAGGGTGAACTCGTTGCCGTCGGGGTCGGTCAGGACGACCGCACCGTCCGCGCCCGTCTCCAGCCGGGTCGCCCCGAGGGCGACCAGCCGGTCGACCTCGGCTTGCTGGTCGCCTGCGGGCGGGGCGAGGTCGAAGCGTTGCCGGTTGCGTGCCGTCTTCGGGGCCACGGGCGGGCCGCCCCACGCGACCTTCGTGCCACCGTGCGGTGACTGGATGGCGGTCTCCTCGTCCTGGTCCCACACCAGCGGCCAGTCCAGCGCCCGGCTCCAGAACAGGCCGACCTCGCGGGTGCCGTCGCAGGCCAGCTCCCCGAGCAGGCCGCACCCGGCGAGGAAGCGGTTGCCCGGCTCGATCACGCAGAACTCGTTGCCCTCGGGGTCGGCCAGCACGATGTGCCCCTCCTCGGGGCGCTGCCCGACGTCGAGGTGGCCGCCGCCGAGCCCCAGTGCCGTCGTCACCAGGCGCTGCTGGTCGGCGGGGTCGGTGCTGGTCAGGTGCAGGTGCAGGCGGTTGGCTCCCGCCTTCTCGGTGGGGCTCGGGACGAACCTGAGGCTGGGCTTGGTGTCGTCGCCGGGGAGGAGCGCGCCACGGGCGTCCCCGGTGACCTCCCGGCCGAGCATGCCGGCCCAGAACCGCGCCAGGCGAACGGTGTCGTGCGCGTCGAAGGTCACCGTGAGCAGTGGCGAGGGCATCACCGCACAGTAGACACGGGCCCGGAGGTGGGCAACGCAAATAGCCCGGCCGGCCGGAAGCCCTTGACGACCAGCCAGACCCCGAGCGACAGCTCCCACGCGGCCACCGGGATGGTCAGCACCGCCGAGAGCGCGGACGCCTGCTCGTTGAGCCCGAACATGGTGGCCACGGCCGAGGCGACGAGCAGGGGCGCCCCGACGAGCCCGAGCACGGGAATGATCCGGGGCACGAGCGCGGAGCGGTACATCAGGTAGCCGAGCAGCAGCGCGTTGGCGGCGGGGACGAGGCCGGGGCCGAGCAGGAACGTCCAGTCGCGGACCGCGACGAGCGACGCGCCGACGGCGACGAGGGTGGGGGCGTCGGTGCCGGCCGTGGAGGTGAACTGCTGCCGCAGCGTCACCACCGCCAGCAGGCTCGCGACGCCCACGACGATGATCGCGGCTTCGAGGACGCGGGCGGTGACGAAGCCGAGCGCGGCGGCCTCGTGCTGACGCCTGACCACGGGGAAGAGCGCGACGGCCGTGCCCACGCAGGCGACGGCGTTGACGAGGTCGAGCAGGCAGCCCGCGATCACCCGGGTGTCGCTGCCGGCGCTGACGATGTAGTCGGGGTTGCTGAGCACCGGGTCGATGAGCGCCACGGCGGGGAGCGAGGCGAGGAAGGTGATCAGGTAGAACACGCCCGCGACCAGCGCCGTCCTCCTCCCGGGCGAGCCCACCCGCATCCGTGTGGCTTTGGTTCCCGTGCTGGCGGTCATCTCCACCCTCCCCTTCCCCGGCGGCGAGGTGTACGTCGTACACCTTCGCGGCCCACGGTAAGGTGTACGGCGTAAACCGTCAAGGGCGCGATCGTGGAGGACTTGTCATGCCGGGCTTCGACGTGGGTGCGCGCGAGCGGCTCAACCGGGAACGCGTGCTACGGGCGGCCGTCTCGCTCGCCGACGAGGCCGGAATCGCGGCGGTGAGCATGCGGCGGCTCGCCCAGGACCTGGGCGTGGTGCCGATGGCGCTCTACAAGCACGTCGCCGACAAGGAGGAACTGCTCGACGGGATGGTGGACACCGTCATCGCCGGGATCGCGCCGCCGGAGCCGGGCCTGCACTGGAAGAGCGCGGTGCGGCAGCGGGTGCTCGCGGCGCGGCGAATGGTGCTCCGGCACCCCTGGGCGCGGCAGGCCATCGAGTCGCGCACCAGCCGGACGCCGACCGTCCTGGCCCATCTCGACTCGCTGGCCGGCGCGTTCCTGGCCGGCGGCTTCTCCGCCGACCTCACCCACCACGTCATGCACGCCCTGGGCAACCGGGTCTGGGGCTTCAGCCCCGAGCTGTTCAACGCCCCCGGGCCGGCCGCTCCGCGACCGCCCGCCCCGGACGAGCAGGAGGCGACGGCACGCGAGTTCGCGCGGCGGTTCCCGCACATCCTGGCCATCGCCACCGCGGCCACCGGGGGCGACCTGGCGGCCGTGGGTCAGGGCTGCGACGAGCAGTTCGAGTTCGAGTTCGCCCTCGACCTGCTGCTCGACGGCGCCGAACGGCTGCACCGGGCGGGCTGGCGGTCGGCCGCCCCGGCAGTGCCGTGACGGGTCGACCCCGGGGTCAGGACCCCTGCCCGTCGGCGGCCGGCACCTGCTGGACCACCTCGAACTCCAGCAGGGTCGCGCCGGTGGAGACCGGGCGTCGCTGCTCGCCGCCCGCGCCACCCGCGTGCGCGGCCCGCGCCGGCCCGGCCGCCCAGTTCTGGTACGCCTCCTCCGACTCCCAGCGCGTGTAGACGAAGTAGCGCGTCTCGCCGCCGACCGGGCGCAGCAGCTCGAAGCCGAGGAAGCCGGGGGAGCCCTCCACCGCGCCGGCCCGCGCCGCGAACCGCCGCTCCAGCTCCTCGCCCGCGCCCTCGGGGACATCGATCGCGTTGATCTTCACGACTGCCATGGCCCCACCCTACTCAGAACGCCTCCACGGCCGGGACCAGGTCGGCGTCCACCACGATCGGGGCGTGGTCGGAGGGACCCTTGCCCTTGCGGGCCTCCCGGTCGACGTACGCGGCCCGGACCGCGCGGGCGAACGGCGCGGACGCGTAGACCAGGTCGATGCGCATGCCCTTGTTCTGGTGGAACATCCCGGCCCGGTAGTCCCAGTAGGTGAACGGGTGCGGCCCCTTCATCGGGGTCGGCACCACGTCGGCCAGCCCCAGGTCGCGCAGGGCGGCGAGGGCGGCCCGCTCGGCCGGCGTGACGTGGGTGGAGGTGACGAACAGGGCGGGGTCCCACACGTCGGCGTCGGTCGGGGCGACGTTGAAGTCGCCGCAGACGGCCAGCGGCAGCCCGCCGGTCAGCTCCTGCTCCAGCGCGTCGCGCAGGGCGGCGAACCAGGCCAGCTTGTACGCGTAGTGCGGGTCGTCGAGGGCGCGGCCGTTCGGCACGTACACGGACCAGACCCGCAGCCCGTCGCAGGTGGCCGAGACGGCCCGGGCCTCCGGCTCGGGGAAGCCCGGCTCGCCGGGGAAGCCGACCGTCACGTCGGCCAGCCCGACCCGGGACAGGATCGCCACCCCGTTCCACCGGCCGTCGCTGTGGCTGGCCACCGTGTAGCCCAGCTCGCCGACCTCGGCCACCGGGAACGCCCCGTCCGGGCACTTCGTCTCCTGGAGGCAGACGACGTCGGGGGCGGTGGTGGCCAGCCAGTCGAGCAGCCGGGGCAGGCGGGCCTTCACCGAGTTCACGTTCCAGGTCGCCAGGCGCATGCCTCCAGCCTGCCGCATCCCCGCCCCGGCCGCCCGGTCAGCTGCCCGGGGTGTCGCCCGGCCGGCCCTGCTCGGCCAGGAACCGCTCCAGCTCCGCCCCCAGCTCGTCGGCGGTCGGCAGCGGACCGCCCTCGGTGGCGAGCAGGTTCTTCTCGCCCCGCCCCCGGGCGAACGCGTCGTACTGCTCCTCCAGGGCCGAGACCAGGGCGGCGGCGTCCTCGGTCTGGGCGACCTGCCGGTCGATCTCCACCCGCACCACCTCGGCGGCCGAGCGCAGGCCGTCGCGGGGCAGCAGCAGGCCGGTGCTGCGCGACACCGCTGCCAGCAGCACCTCGGCGGCGGCCGGGTACTCGGCCTGGGCGACGTAGTGCGGCACGTGGGCGGCGAAGCCGAGCGCGTCGCGGCCCTGCTCGCCGAGGCGGAACTCCAGCAGGTGCCCCACGCTGCCGGGGACCTGGACGCGCTGCAGCCACGGCTCGTACCCGGAGATCAGCTCGCGGCGGGTGGCGTGCGCGGTCACCCCGGTCGGGCGGGTGTGCGGCACCGCCATCGGGATCGAGTTGAGCCCGACGGTGAGCCGGACGTCGAGTCGGGCGGCCAGCCCGCCGACCGCGGCCACGAACCGCTCCCACTGCAGGTCCGGCTCGGGGCCGCTGAGCAGCAGGAACGGGGTCTCGTCGTCGTCGTGCAGCAGGTGCACCTCCAGCTTGGGGGCGTCGTACTCCTCCCAGTGGTCCTCGACGAAGGTCATCGGGGGACGCCGGGACCGGTAGTCGTAGAGCTGATCGACGTCGAAGCTGGCGACGGGGCGGGCGTCGAGGGAGGAGAACAGCTGCTCACGGGCCAGCCGGGTGGCGCTTCCGGCGTCGACGAAGCCGGTGAGGGCCTGGAGCAGGACCGGCTGTCCGAGTTCGGGCAGATCGTCGGAGAGCTCGTAGAGCTCGTGTGGGTCGAGCACCGGTGCGGACCTCCCTGGGCTGGCGCGTACGGGACCGTGACGCGCACGGCTCCCGGTTCGGGCAACGTACCCGCCATCCTCGTGCATTCCTGCGTCGGGCGGTCCCACGCCCGATCCATGATCACAATCAGGCAACGGCCCCGGTCCCCGGCTGCCCTCCCGCCCCGCCGCCACCCATCGGGGATGGGCCGGACGGATGAGGCGGGGTCGGCCGATCGGCGGGGTGGGCGGGGAGGGGGCGGGTCGCCCGGGTTTCGGGACGTTGTCGACCGCCCGGTGCGCCCGTCGATGCGTACCGGAGGTTCGTCCGGCCCGTCCCGTCCGCGCCGGGCCGTGACGGCGGTCGCCCGGGTGTCCGCATCGCCGGCCCGTCGGTGTGGCGAGGGCCACCCTGAGGGCCTGGGTTATCCCGGAATGACCTGCCTAGCCTCGTCGAATGCGTGACGACGGCATCCTCGACGACCAGCGCGGCCCGGACACGGCGGTGGGCCGTTCGGACGTTTCCCCCTCGTCCGAACGGCCACCCACCACCATCGCCGGCGGCGCACGCCCCGGGCGCCTCCGGACTTCCCTCACTTCCCTCGCTGGCCTGGTTCCTACCCCCTCCGGGTGGCTACGTAACCTCCCGATTCCGAGTGCGCCGGCGGACCGGTCGGCGGCCGGTGACCCCGGCCGCGTCGGGCCGCCCCGCCGGGGCCGTCGGGCGGGGGTGGCCGTTGCCGCCGGAGTGGTCTGCTGTCTGGGCCTGGCCGCCCTGGCCCAGGCCCGGGAGGAGCCGGCGGGCACCGGGCGGGGCGCGCCCCCCGCCGCCGACGCGAACCTCGCCCGCCGCGCCGCCGCCGAGGCCGCCTCGCGGTCGCTGGACCGCGCGCCCGGCCCGACGCCCACCCCCTCGGCGAGCCCCACGCCCACGTCTGCGGCCAGCGCCCCGTCGGCCACCGCGTCGCCGTCGGCCAGCCGCAAGCGCGCCGCGCCGAAGCGGCCCGCCGACCCCGCGCCGGTGGCCGGCCTGACCCGGGCGCAGATGGCGAACGCGAAGGTGATCGTGCGCACCGGCCGGGAGCTGGGCTTCCCCCGGCGCGGGCTGGTCATCGCGGTGGCCACCGCGATGCAGGAGAGCAACCTCTACAACGTCGCCAGCGGGGTGCTGCCCGAGTCGCAGGAGTACCCGCACCAGGGCATCGGCTGGGACCACGACTCCGTCGGGCTGTTCCAGCAGCGGGCCAGCAGCGGCTGGGGCGAGGTGGGGCAGCTCATGGACCCCGCGTTCGCCGCCCGGCAGTTCCTCGCCGCCCTCGCCGAGATCCCCGGCTGGGAGGACCTGCCGCTGACGGTCGCGGCCCAGTCCGTCCAGATCTCCGCCTACCCGGACCTCTACGCCCAGCACGAGTGGCGGGCCGCGGAGGTGGTGGACGCCTTCCTCTCCGCCGGGATGTGACCCCGGTTTCCCGCAGGCGCCCACGCGGGTGCCTGCCGGCGGCACCCGTCGGCCCCCTCGATCGACCACAGTGGACGATTGGCGCTTGCCGGGGCAGGGTACACATGGAGGAGGACGACCGACAGGAGGACGACATGTCAGCACTGGTGCAGCGGCTCACCCGGTTCCTCCGGTCGCCGCAGGGGCAGCAACTCGTCGACCGGGGCCGCCGCGAGCTGGCCAAGCCGGAGACGCAGCGCAAGCTGAAGCAGCTCGCCTCCCGCCTGTCCAGCCGGCGCTGACCGCGCCGCCGCCGCACCGCCCGTCTCCGACCCCGGGAGCCTCCGTGACCGATTCCGCCCCCGTCGACGGCCAGCCCACCGTCCCCATGCCGGTCCCGTCGCCGCCGGCGGCACCGGCGCCACCGCAGACGGCAGCGGCGGTGCCGGAGGCGGCACCGGGGTTGCCGGTCCCGGCGGTCGCCGCCGAGGACGCGCCGGAGGGGCCGCCGGCCCGGCTCTGGGACCGCATGCGGGAGGACCCGCAGTACGCGCCGGAACACCTGGCCCTGGAGGCGGTGCGCCGCCTCGGGCCGGAGGCGGCGCGGTGGGCCGCCCGCGCGCGGGCGGAGCGCCCCGGTGCCCCGACGGAGGAGCTGGCCGAGCAGGCCGTCCGCCGGTTCGTCAACCGGGCCCGGCTCTCCGGGGCGGTCTCCGGCGCGGCCGGGCTCCCCGGCGCGGTGATCGACGTCGGGGTGCTGGCCTGGACCCAGGCGCGGATGGTCCTGCACATCGCGGCGGCGCACGGGATCGACCCGACGCACCCGGACCGGGCCACCGACCTGCTGGTGCTGCAGAAGGTGCACAAGGTCGCCGAGACCGCCCGCCTGGCGCTGGGGGTGGCCGCCGGGCGGGAGCGCGCCGGGGCCCTCTTCGGCTCCGGCGGGCAGGCCGCGCTCGGCAAGGTGATGCTGCGACTGGGCGTCCGGCTGGCCCAGATGGCCGGGGTCCGCGCGGCGAAGCGGATCTTCGCCAAGGTGATCCCGGGGGCCGCGATCATCCTCGGCACCTGGGCGAACTCGTCGGCGACCAAGGACCTGGCCGAGCGGTCGCGGCAGCTCTACCGCAGCATGGGCCCCGCCGGGGGCGTCCCCCGGCCCCGCTGAACGGCCCCGCTGAGCGTGCCCCGTCGGCCCGGCCCCGCCAGTCGAAGCCGGTGGCCAGGCCCGGCCCGGCCCGGTCAGTCGAAGCCGGCGGCGCGCCAGGTCACGTCGGCCAGCCGGCCCTGGCCGGCGACGTTGGGGTGGAACCAGTCCAGCGCGTTGACCAGGTCGAGGGTGAAGCGGACGCGGTGCACCGCCCCGCCGTCGTAGCGGCACCGCGAGCCGTACGCCCGGCAGGCCGACTTCAACTGGGCGTTGTACGCGTCGATGCGGTCCCGCACCTTCGCCCGGCGCGTCACGTCGGCGGGCGCGGTCGAGGTGGCGTTCGCCAGCAGCGCGGGGCACACCCCGTGCCCCCACGCCCGCACCGCCCGGGAGTCGGTGTGCCCGACCTCCCAGAGCCGGTACAGGTCGGGGACGCTGACCACCAGCACCCGCGCCTTGGGGCGGCCCTTGCGCAGCACCCGCAGGCCCTCGTCCACCTGCTTGCGGAACGTCGCCGCCGGGGTCATCGCGGCGACGTCGTCGCGGCACGCGTCGTTCGCGCCGATCAGCACCGTCACGTAGTCGGCGCGGTCGCGGACGGCCGCCTCGGCCTGCCCGGCCAGCGCCGCCGCCCGCGCGCCCGGCTTGGCGTGGTTGTGCGCCGCGCCGCGCAGCTTGGGGTTGCGGTCGAGCAGCCGCTGGTAGTGGCTGTCCACCCGCAGCCCGTCACCCGTGGACCAGGAGTTGCGCTCGCACGAGCTGAGCATCAGGCAGGAGCCGAAGCCGGTGCTGATCGAGTCGCCGAGGGCGGCCATGACGGCCGGCGTGCCCGGGGCCGGTGACCCGCCCGAAGGTCGCGGGCCGGCCTCGCCGTCGCTCTCGCAGGCGAGCGCGACCAGGGCCAGCAGGCAGGCGACGGCGGCGACCCAGCGTCGAGGCATCTTCCCCAGTCCCGCTTCCCCAGTGCTGCTTTCCTGTCGCGTTTCCTGTCGCGCGGCGGAGTGCGACAGCCAGCCAACCCTACGTGCGCCACCGGCGCGGCCGGTGGCCTGCTGTCGGCTTTCCGGCACTCGACGCCCCGGGCGTCCCCGCGTGTGCTAGTCGGCTCGCCCGTGACCCGATGCCCGGTTAACCGGGCCGATCGGGGGTAGCCCGCAGGGATGACGAGATCGCAGCCCCGTCGCGCCCGCGGCACCGTGGGCCACGCGTACAGCGCGTTGAACCTCCGCCTCGTGCTCGCCGGCTTCGGGCTCGTGACCATGGTGATCTTCGCCGTGCTGGCGGTGTGGGCCGGCGTGGGGTGGCTCGGCGTCGTCTGCGCCGTCTTCGCCGTCGTCGCCGCGGTCGACCTGGTCGTCATCCAGCGCCGCCGTGCCGCGCGCCGCCGGGAATCCCCGGGCGCGCGGCACTCGCTGTTCGAGTGACAGGAGTACGAGATGTCCATCGCCACCACCAACCCCGCCACCGGACAGGTGCTCACGTCGTACGACCCCATGTCGGACGCCCAGCTCGACGCCGCCATCGAGCGGGCTGACCTGGCCTTCCACGACCTGCGCCGGACCACCGTCGCCCAGCGGGGCCGGTGGCTGACCGCCGCCGCCGACCTGCTCGACGCCGAGCGCGACGACACCGCCCGGCTGATGACCACGGAGATGGGCAAGACGTACGCCGCCGCGCAGGCCGAGGTCACCAAGTGCGCCTCGGCGTGCCGGTTCTACGCCGCCCACGCCGAACGGATGCTCGCCGACGAGCCCGCCGACGCCCGCGCCGTCAAGGCCGCCCGCGCCTTCGTGCGCTACCAGCCGATCGGGCCGGTGCTGGCGGTGATGCCGTGGAACTTCCCGCTCTGGCAGGTGATGCGGTTCGCCGCGCCCGCCCTGATGGCCGGCAACACCGGCCTGCTCAAGCACGCCTCGAACGTGCCGCAGACCGCCCTCTACCTGGAGGACCTGTTCCGCCGCGCCGGCTTCGGCGAGGGCTGCTTCACGACGCTGCTCGTCGGCTCGGACGCCGTCGACCGGATCCTGAGCGACCCCCGGGTGCGCGCCGCGACCCTCACCGGCAGCGAGGGCGCCGGCCGGTCCATCGCCCAGATCGCCGGCCGGGAGCTGAAGAAGACCGTCCTGGAGCTGGGCGGCAGCGACCCGTTCGTGGTGATGCCGTCGGCCGACCTGGACCGCGCGGCCGAGGTCGCCACCACCGCCCGCTGCCAGAACAACGGGCAGTCCTGCATCGCCGCCAAGCGCTTCGTCGTGCACACCGACGTCTTCGACGCGTTCGCGCAGCGGTTCGCGGCGAACATGGCCGCGCTGCGGGTCGGCGACCCGATGGACCCCGCCACCGACGTCGGCCCGCTGGCCAGCGAACGGGGCCGCGACGAGATCGACGCCCAGGTCCGCGACGCCGTCGAGCAGGGCGCCACCGTGCTCTGCGGCGGCGAGAAGCCGACCGGGCCGGGCTGGTTCTACCCGCCGACCGTGGTCACCGACCTGCGGCCGGAGATGCGGATGTGGTCGGAGGAGGTGTTCGGGCCGGTCGCGGGGCTGTTCCGGGTGTCGTCGTACGCCGAGGCGGTCGAGGTGGCCAACGGGACCGCCTTCGGCCTCGGCGCGAACGCCTGGACCACCGACCCGCAGGAGCAGGAGCGCTTCGCCACCGACCTGGACGCCGGCAACGTCTTCGTCAACGGGATGACGACCTCCTTCCCCGAGCTGCCCTTCGGCGGCGTGAAGAACTCCGGCTACGGCCGCGAGTTGTCCGCGCTGGGCATGCGCGAGTTCTGCAACACCAAGACCGTCTGGGTGGGCCGGGGCGAGGCGACGGCCGGCGCGGGGGCGCACGCCGAGTAAACGGGCGCCGGCGTGGGTAGGAGGTGCGCCCATGACGGTGTTCGGCTTCCACGCGTCCCACGAGCAGATCCACCCGGCCAGGCTGCTGGAGGCGGTGATCCACGCCGAGCGGGCCGGCTTCGACGCCGCCATGTCCTCGGACCACTTCTCCCCGTGGAGCGCCCGGCAGGGCGAGTCCGGGTTCGCCTGGTCCTGGCTGGGCGCGGCCCTCCAGGCCACCAACCTGCCCTTCGGCGTGGTCAACGCGCCGGGCCAGCGCTACCACCCGGCGATCATCGCGCAGGCCATCGGCACCCTCGGCGCGATGTACCCGGGCCGGTTCTGGGCGGCGCTGGGCACCGGCGAGGCCAGCAACGAGCACATCACCGGCGACCCGTGGCCCCGCAAGGACGTGCGCAACGCGCGGCTGCGCGAGTGCGTCGACGTGATCCGGGCGCTGCTGGCCGGCGAGGAGGTCAGCCACGACGGCCTGGTCACGGTCGACCGGGCCAAGCTGTGGACCCGCCCCGAGCAGCCGCCGGCCCTGATCGGCGCGGCCGTCAGCGTGGCCACCGCCCGCTGGTGCGCGCAGTGGGCCGACGGGCTGATCACCGTCAACGCCCCCACCGGCCACCTGCGCGAGATGATCGACGCCTACCGCGACGCCGGGGGCCGGGGCCCGCTGCACCTGCAGGTGCACGTGAGCTGGGCACCCGAGCAGGCCGAGGCCGAGGCGATCGCGTACGACCAGTGGCGCAGCAACGTCTTCGCGCCGCCGATCTGCTGGGACCTGGAGACCGCCGAGCACTTCGACGTGGTCTCCGTCGACGTGCCGCTGGCGAAGGTCACCTCGACGGTCAACGTCTCGGCCGACCTCGGCCGGCACGTCGGCTGGCTCCAGGAGTACGTGGAGCTGGGCTTCGACCAGATCGCCCTGCACCACGTCGGGCAGCAGCAGCGGGCCTTCATCGACACGTTCGGCGCCCAGGTGCTGCCGAAACTGCGGGCCGCGTGATCGGTGCGCGCCGGATGGGGCCCTAGGCTCGTACCCCATGGAGCCCCTGTTCGAGGTCGTCGTCTTCCTCGCCATCGCGACGCTCGGCGCGGCGCTGGCCCGCAAGCTCGGGCTGCTCGCGCCGATCCTGCTCGTGGTGGTCGGCCTCGCGCTCTCCTTCGTGCCCGGCTTCCCCCAGGTCCGGCTCGACCCGGACCTGGTGCTGGTGGGCATCCTGCCGCCGCTGCTCTACGTGGCGGCCCTGGAGACGTCGGTGCCGGCGTTCCGGCTCAACCTGCGGCCGATCCTGCTGCTCGCCGTCGGGCTGGTGATCTTCACGGCGTTCGCGGTGGGCCTCGTGGTGCACCTGCTGCTGCCGGCGGTGCCGTTCGCCGTCTGCCTGGCCCTCGGCGCGGTGGTCGCCCCGCCGGACGCGGTCGCGGCCACCGCCGTGGCCCGCCGGATCGGCCTGCCCCGCCGGGTGGTGACGATCCTGGAGGGCGAGAGCCTGATCAACGACGCCACCGCGCTGGTGCTGCTGCGGGTGGCCACGATGGCGACGATCGGCACGTCGGTCGGGGTCGGCGACGTGGCCTGGGAGGTGCTCGTCGCCACCGGCGGCGGCATCGTGATGGGCCTGCTCGGGGTGGTGGTCTTCGGGTTCCTGCACAAGCGGATCACCGACCCGCTGCTGGACAACGCGGTGTCCCTGATCGTGCCGTTCGCGGTGGTCTTCGCCGCCGAGGAGATCCACGCCTCCGGGGTCGTCGCCGTGGTGGTGACCGGCCTCGGGATCGGGCACAAGATGCCGCTGCTGATGTCGGCGGCCTCCCGGCTGCAGATCGGCGCGTTCTGGCGGCTGGTCCGGTTCCTGCTGGAGGGGCTGGTCTTCCTGCTGGTCGGCCTCCAGCTGCGCGAGGTGGTGCGGGACCTGGACGAGCCGCTGGGCTTCCTCGCCGCGATCACCGGCGCGGTGCTGGTCACCGTCTTCCTGACCCGGTTCGTGTGGCTCTTCCCGGCCACCTACCTGGCCCGCCTGGTGCCCCGGGTGCGGCAGCGGGACCCGGCCCCGTTGGCGAAGTTCCCCATCGTCATCGGCTGGGCCGGGATGCGGGGCGTGGTCACCCTGGCCGCCGCGCTGGCCCTGCCGCTGACCCTCGCGCAGGACCGCCCCTACCCCCGGCAGTTGTTCATCTGGCTGGCCTTCGCGGTGATCGTGGTGACGCTGGTCGGCCAGGGCGCGACGCTGCCGGCGGTGGCCCGCCGGCTGAAGCTGCCCCCGGACGACCCGGTGCAGGACGCGCTCTCGGCGGCGGGCGTGCAGCAGCAGGCCAGCCGGGCCGCCCGGGAGCGGCTGGACGAGCTGGCCGAGTCGGCGCCGACGGCGGTCGTGGAGCGGCTGCGCCGGGTGGCGCAGGAGCGCACCAACCTGGCGTGGGAGCGGCTGGGTGGCACCGAGCGGGAAACGCCGTCGCAGGCGTACGGTCGGCTGCGGCAGGAGATGATCGACGCGGAGCGGGAGGTGTTCCGGGCCGCCCGCGACTCCGGCCGGATACCGGAGGAGGTGCTGGTGCGGGCGTACCGCGACCTGGACCTGGAGGAGTCGCTGTTGCGGCGGGAGGAGGAGTCATGAGCTGCGAGCACCTGGCGGGGGCGGGCACGGTCGAGCCGGCCACCACGACGGAGTGCCCGGACTGCGTGACCGTCGGCAACGCCGACTGGGTGCACCTGCGGTCCTGCCTGACCTGCGGGCACGTGGGTTGCTGCGACTCGTCGCCGTACCAGCACGCGTCGAAGCACTTCGCGGAGAGCGGGCACCCGGTGATGCGCTCCATCCAGCCGGGGGAGGCGTGGCGCTGGTGCTTCGTCGACGAGGAGATCGGCTGACCGGCCACCCGGGAGGGCGGGGCCGACGCGGCTCGTATGACGCAGCCGCTATGCGGATGGATCGGCCAGGCTGGATCTATCATCGACGCACATCGATTGGTGCGGTGTTGCCGCCGTGACCTCCGAGGAGTGCGTGTGATCCGACGACACCTGCTGCGTGCGGCCGGAGCCCTGGCCGCGACCGTCCTGGCCGCCGCCGGGGTGCTGGCCGCCACCGGCACCAGCGCGTCCGCCGTCCGCACCGTCTACTACGACGCGAGCCGGGCCGGCGAGTTCCGCACCAACTTCGACCAGGCCGCCCAGATCTGGAACAGCAACGTCAGCACCGTCCGGCTGCTGCCCGCCACCCCCGGCAACATCACCATCTACGTGGACAACGGCTGGCCCCGGGCGCAGACCACCTCGCTGGGCAACGGCCGGGTCTGGATGGGCTGGGAGGCGGTGAACGAGGGCTACAACCGCACCCGCATCGCCACCCACGAGATCGGCCACATCCTCGGCCTGCCCGACAAGCGCACCGGCCTCTGCTCCGACCTGATGTCCGGCAGCAGCGCGCCGGTGTCCTGCACCAACGCGACCCCCAGCGCCGCCGAGGCGTCCCGCGTCAACCAGCTCTTCGCCGGCGGGCTCACCGCGACGACGACGGTCGGCAAGACGTACGTCTGGGTCGGCGGCGAGGCCGCCCCGAGCATGGCGGGCGGGGTCACCGCCGGGGCGCACGACGCCCCCTGATCCGCGCGGCGACGCCGCCGGCCGGAACGCCGAAAGGGTGGCCCCCCCGAACGGGAGGCCACCCTTTCCGGCTGGACGGGTCAGGACAGGGTGCAGGGCGCGCCGTTGACCGTGACCAGGCCCGGCGCGGGGTTCGCGCCGCCGCTGGTGGTGGCGTTGAAGCCGAAGGTCGTGGCGCCGCCCGGGTCGATCCGGGCGTTGTACGACTCGTTCTTCGCCGTCACGGTGGCCCCGGACTGGGTCACCTTCGCCATCCACGCCTCCCGCACCTTCTGGTCACCGGTGAAGGCGAACTTCGCGGTCCAGCCGTTCACGACGGCGGTGCCGGTGTTGCGGATGGTCACCTGGGCGGTGAACCCGGTGCCGCCGTGCCAGGTGCCGTAGTTGTCGTACGACACCGAGCAGACCGGCGCCGGCACGGCCGGAGCGTCGTCCTGGTCGGCGAGGAACGAGGCCAGCCAGGTCAGCGCCGAGTTCCAGTTGATCGCGATCTCGTTGGTCGAGTACGAGTTGATGTCGTCGACGTAGCAGAACATCGGCTTGCAGCCGGCGAGCAGGTTCGACGAGAACGGGTCCTGCAGGCCGGCGTTCGCGCCACCGGCGAGGGAGCCGGCGGGCGGGTTGGGCGAGGTGGGGTCGAACTGGTTGGCGTACATCCGGCTGTGCTGGTTGCGCGCGGTGTGCTCGCCCCACCCGGTCACGTACGAGATGTTGAGCGCGTTGCGGCCCAGCAGGTAGTCGGCCGCCTGCACGGCCCCGTCGCGGTACTTCGCGTCGCGGGTCAGGTCGAAGGCGGTGCCCAGCACGACCGCGTTGTTGGTGATGTTGCCGTTGGCGCCCCAGAAGTAGCTGTTGGCGTCGCCGGGCATGGGCAGCCCGTAAGCCTGGCCGGCGGCGATCTCCAGGTAGCGGTCGGCCGCGGCGGTCACCGAGGCGCGGACCCGGGTGCGCTCGGCGGCCGGCAGGCCGCTGGGGACGGTGGCCAGGTCGAGGCGGCCCAGCGCGGCGACGCCCTGCCAGCCGAAGCCCTGGTCGCCGAAGACCGCGCCGGTGTGGTGCTTCGAGGCGGTCAGGTCGGTCAGGTACGCGGCCTCACCGGTGGTCAGGAACAGCTCGGCGGCGGCCCAGTAGAACTCGTCGCTGACGTCGGTGTCGTCGTACGTGCCGCCGCCGGTGCCGTCGGTGGGGCTGGCGTAGATCGCCGGGTGCGCCTTGGCGGCGGCGTACGCGGTCTTCGCGGCGGTGCCGCAGCGGGTGGCGAACGCCGCGTCGTACGGGGCGAACAGGCGGGCGCACTGGGCGGCGACGGCGGCCAGGTTGAGCGTGGCGGCCGTGGACGGCGGGTGCAGCTCGCGCGGCTGCGGGTCGGCGGCCGGGTCGAGCGGCAGGCCCGTCCAGTTCTTGTCGTGGATCTTGTGGTGGGCCATCCCGGCCAGCGGCTTGCCGGCCGGCACCTGCATGCGCAGCAGGAACTCCAGCTCCCAGCGGGCCTCGTCGAGGATGTCGGGCACGGCGTTGCCGCGCTCGGGCACCCGCAGCGTGCTGTCGGCCAGCCCCGCGCCGCCGTCGGCGGTGGCCGCCGTCTTGGTGCGCTCGAAGGTGTTCAGCAGCTGGTAGGTGGCGATGCCGCCGTTGACCACGTACTTGCCGTGGTCGCCCGCGTCGTACCAGCCGCCGCGCACGTCGAGGGAATAGTCGCAGACCCCCGGCTGGCAGGGCACGCTGGTGTCGCCCTGGTTGGGGGCGACGCCGAGGTGACCGGCGGCGCGGGCGTACTCCTCGCCGACCAGGTCGCCGTCGATGGCGATGCCGCTGCGCTGGATGTAGAAGAACTGGAGGGCGTCGCTGCGCAGCTTGTCGTAGAGGGTGCCGGAGATGTCGAACGGGTGGCTGGTCTCGCCGTCGGCGACGAGCGTGTAGCCGGTGCCCGGCGTGCGGAACGACGAGAAGTCGATGGTCTGCACGTTCTGCCCGGACGCCTCGTCGACCCCGCGCGGCTTGCTCTGCCCGCTGGCCACCACCGCGCCGGCGGCGGAGCGCAGCTGCCAGGCGAACGGGGTGGTGGCCTCGGTGACCACGGTGGCGTTCTTCGGGCCGCCCGGCAGGTAGCCGACCTGGTTGACCCGCACCCGGGGCCCGGTGTCCGGCTCGTACGGCACCGGCGGCTCGCCGCCGCGCAGCGAGACGTTGTCGAGGCAGATGGTCTGCTCGGCGGCGGCACCGCCGACCTGGAAGATGATCTGCGCGCTTGGGTTGTCCTCGCTCGCGGTGAACGTCTTGGTGAAGTGCGCGCTGGTGCCGGTGGCGGCGGCGTCCACGCTGGCGTACTGCGTGTAGGGGGCGGCGCCGAGCTGGAGCACGGCCTTGACGTTCGCCCCGGGGGTGGCGGTGATGTCGAAGGACAGCTCGTACTCGGAGCCGCCGGTCAGCGGCACGGCGTCCTGCCCGATGCCGGCGTCCCAGGGGTTGGCCAGCCCGCCGTCGACGGTGGCGCAGAGCCGGCCGTCGGTCACCCCGAGCGGGCCGGTGCCGTATGAGAACCAGGGGGAGACGCCCTCGCTGAAGTCGCCGTTCTTCAGCTGCTCGGGGGCGTCCGGGGGGACCTCGGCGTGGGCCACACCGGCGGTGGTGCCGGTGAGAGCCAGGGCGGTCGCCGCGGCGAGTACCGCGAGGCGGCGTCGACGTCGTCGGGATGGCGTCACGGGGGATCCTTCCGGGGGACGGGGCTGCGCCGATGCTGGGAGCGCTCCCATTATCCGCCTGATATTTCCAGCGGGTGTCTGCCGTGTCAATTGAGGTGGCTGAATAAGATTGATCGGCCCGTCCCGCCGCGTGAGATTCGCCGCGCCACGCGGCGTCGTCGCGATCTCCTAGAGACAACTGCGCCCTCCAACTGGCAGGCTGCGTGCCATGACCCTGAAGCTGCGTTCCGTGGGGGCGAGCGACCGCGGGCTGATCCGCAGCGGCAACCAGGACGCCCTGCACTCCGGCACCTGGCTCGTCGCCGTCGCCGACGGCATGGGCGGGATGGCCGCCGGAGACCTGGCCAGCCGCATCGCGATCGACGCGGTCGGACCCCTGGACCTGGCCACACCCGAGGACGCCCTGGTCGCCGCCCTGCAGAGCGGCATCGAGCAGGCGACCGCGCGGATCGCCGAGGCCGTGCGCGAGGACCCCGAGCGGCAGGGCATGGGGACCACCCTGACAGCCCTGCTCTTCGCCCGCACCGGAAGCTGCCTCGCCCTGGCCCACGTCGGCGACTCCCGCGCCTACCTCTACCGGGAGGGGGTGCTCAAGCAGATCACCCGCGACGACACCTTCGTGCAGATGCTCGTCGACCAGGGCCTGATCACCCCCGACCAGGCCGCGAGCCACCCCCGCCGGGCCGTCGTCACCCAGGCGTTGCAGGGCGGCGAGGTCTCCCCGGCGTACGCGACCATGGTGCCCCGGGCCGGCGACCGCTGGCTGCTGTGCAGCGACGGCCTGTCCAACGTGGTGCGTCCGGACACCCTCGCCGAGGTGCTGGCCGGGCACCCGGACCGCGACGAGTGCGCCCGGCGGCTGATCGACCTGGCGCTGCGCGCCGGCGGCCCCGACAACGTCACCGTCGTCATCGCCGACGTGGTCGCCGAGGACTGACCCCCCCGCCCGCCCGCCGCCCGCCCGGGTGGCCGCCGCCATGTCGGCGACATGGCGGTATCCGGGGCCTCGGGACACCCCCATGTCGCCGACATGGTGAGCCCGGGTCCGGGCGGGGCCGGGTCCGGGCGGGCCCGGGTCAGCGGCGGCGGGGGGCCGCCCGGCGGGTCGGCTCGGCCGTGGTCGGGTCCTCCGGCCAGGGGTGGCGGGGGTAGCGCCCGCGCAGCTCCGCGCGGACCTGCGGATAGCCCGTGCGCCAGAACGACGCCAGGTCGGCGGTGACCGCCACCGGCCGTCCGGCCGGGGAGAGCAGGTGCAGCAGCACCGGCACCCGGCCGGCGGCGACCCGGGGCGCGTCGGCCCAGCCGAACGTCTCCTGGAGCTTCACCGCGAGCACCGGGGCGGCCGGGTCGGCGTAGTCCACCCGGACCCGGGAGCCGCTGGGCACGGCGATCCGCTCCGGGGCCAGCTCGTCCAGCCGGGCCGCCAGCGACCAGGGCAGCAGCCGGCGCAGCGCGGCGACGACGTCGACCCGGGCCAGGTCGGCGCGGCGGCGGGCAGCGGCCAGCTCCGGGCCCAGCCAGTCGGCCACGCCGGCCAGCAGCGCGTCGTCGGTCACGTCCGGCCAGTCCGGCCCGAGCGCGTGCCGGCAGAACGCCATCCGCTCGCGCAGCGCCCGCGCGGCCGGCGACCAGGTGAGCAGCGCCAGGCCGTCGCGGCGCAGCCCGTCGCGCAGCGCGGCGGCCACCAGCTCCGGCCCGGGGTGGGCCAGCGGCCGGGCGACCAGCTCGATCGCGCCGAGGCGGACCACCTCCCGGGCCATCACGTCCCCGCCGGACCAGACCACCTCCCGCCTGGAGCGCAGCAGCGGCCCGCCGGCCTCCCGCGCCGTCGCCTCGTCCAGGCCGGCGGCCAGCCGCACCCGGGCGGTCGGCGCGCCGGGGGACCGGTCGGCCACCGCGACGGCAAGCCACGCCGTGCCGGCCAGCGCCGACCCCGGGGCCAGCTCCGCCGCGGTGCCGCCCGCCATCAGGTACGTCGACCCGCCGGCCCGTCGGAGGCGGGCCAACCGCTCCGGGTACGCCAGCCCGACCAGCAGCCCGGCGGCCAGCTCGTCGGGCAGCGGCCCCTCCGGCCGCTCCCGCCCCGGCGCGCCGTCGGTGTGGTCCCGCCCCGGCGGCTGGCCGATCCGGTCTCGCCCCGGCGTGCGGTCGGTTCGGTCCCGGCCCGCCGGCTGGTCGGTGCGGTCGCGCCCCGGCGGCTGGCCGATCCGGTCCCGTCCGGGCGTGCCGTCGCGGCCGGGGGCGTCGGGGCGCGCTGAGGTCGTCGGGGCGGTCGTACCGGTGGGCAGGGCGGCGCGCAGCCGGCGGGTCTCGGCGCGCCAGCGGGCGGTGGCCACCGGGTCCGTGCCCGCCCGCAGCCGCCGCCACGCGGCGGCGAGGTCGTCGCCCGGCCCGGCGACGGTGTCGTCGGCGAGCAGCGCGACGACCTCGGCGGCCCGGTCCGCGCCGACCACCGGCGCGCCGTCCAGCAGCGCCCGGGCCAGCCGGGGGTGCGTCCCGGCCCCGGCGATGGCCCGCCCCCGGTCGGTGATCCGGCCCGCCGCGTCCAGCGCGCCGAGGGTGGTCAGGGCGTCCCGGGCGACCGTCATGGCGGCGGCCGGCGGCGGGTCCGGCAGGGCCAGCCCGGTGCCGTCCGGGTCGCCCCAGGCGGCCAGTTCCAGGGCGAAGCCGGTGAGGTCGGCGGTGGCGATCTCCGGCTCCGGCTGGGCGGCGAGCCGGGCGTGCGTCGCCTCCGACCAGCAGCGGTAGACGTGCCCGGGTGCCTCCCGGCCGGCGCGTCCGGCCCGCTGGGTCGCCGCCGCCCGGGACACCGGCACGGTGACCAGCGCCCCCAGCCCCCGGGACAGGTCCACCCGGGGCACCCGGGCCAGCCCGGCGTCGACCACGACCCGGACCCCGGGCACGGTCAGGCTGCTCTCCGCCACGGCGGTGGCCAGCACCACCCGCCGCCGGCCGGCGGGGCGCAGCGCCGCGTCCTGCTCGGCGGCGCGCAGCCGCCCGTGCAGCGGCAGCAGGTCCACGGTGCCCCGCAGGGCGGCCAGCCGACCGGTCACGGCGGCGATCTCGCCCACCCCCGGCAGGAAGACCAGCACGTCACCGTCGTGCTGGGCGAGCGCCCGGCGCACGGTGGCCGCCACGTGGTCCAGCAGCGCCGGGTCGACCCGGCCGGAGGCGGTCACGGGGGCCGGGCGGGGCGGCGGGGCCCAGACCCGGGCCACCGGGTGCAGCGCGGCCTCCGCCCGCACCACCTCGGCCGGGATGCCTCCGGTGCCGAGCAGCGTGGCGAAGCGGTCCGCGTCCGGGGTCGCCGACATGGCCAGCAGCCACAGGTCCGGGCGCAGGGTCTCGCGCGCCTGCGCGGTGAACGCCAGCGCCAGGTCGGCGTCGAGCTGCCGCTCGTGGCACTCGTCGAGGAGCACCGCGCCGACGCCGGGCAGCTCCGGATCGCGGTGCAGCCGGCGCACCAGCAGGCCGGTGGTGACCACCTCGACCCGGGTGGCGGCGCTGACCCGGCGCTCGCCGCGCACCGCGTATCCGACCCGGTCGCCGACCCGCTCGCCGAGCAGGGCGGCCATCCGGTGCGCCGCCGCGCGGGCGGCCACCCGGCGCGGCTGGGCGAGCACCACCCGGCCGGCGACCGCCCCGGCCACGGCCAGCGGGGCCAGAGTGGTCTTCCCCGTGCCGGGCGGTGCGACCAGGACCGCGCCGCCGGCCGCGCGCAGGGCGTCGAGCAGCCCCGGCAGCGCGGGGCGGACCGGCAGGTCGAGGGTTACGTCGGCGAGCACCGTCCTACTGTCGCACCGGGCCGCCGGGCGTCAGCGGGGGCGTACGGCGTCGAGGCCGGCGACGAACGCGCCCCACGCCCCCGGGGCGAAGACCAGCGCCGGCCCCCCGCGGTCCTTGGAGTCGCGGACCGCGACCCGACCGTCGGCTGTGGCCACCTCGACGCAGTTGCCGTTGCCGCTGCTGCGGCTGCTGGTCCGCCAGGCCGCCCGGGACAGGTCGAGCGCGGTCATCCCCGTTACCTCGTCTTCTGCTGGCGTGCCGCGATGCGGTCACGCAAAGTTACGAGAAGCCTCCTCCAGGCGGGTCAACGAATCCGCCGGACTGAGCGCCATCCGGCACAGCTTCTCGTGCAACAGGCTATACCCGCACACATGATCGGCTTCCTCCAGAGCCAGTCCCATCGTGAGGTTATCCAGGTAAACCACGGATGCGTCGGCGTCGTCGGAAAAGCCCAGGATGACGTAGGGAGTGGTCATCGCCGGGTGCCCGCCGGCCGCGAACGGAAGTACCTGCACCGTGACGTTCGGTAGTTGTGCGACGTGGTGGATGTGGGCCAGCTGCTCGGCCATCGCCGCCGGTTCGCCGACCGGTCGCAGCAGCACCGCCTCGTTGAGCACCACCGACAACTCGACGGGGTTCTCCCGGTGCAGCACGTCCTGCCGGCGCAGTCGGGCGGCGACCTTGCGCTCGATGCGTTCCTCCCCGGCGGTCAGCCGGTAGATCGCCCGGGCGTACGCCTCGGTCTGGAGCAGGCCGGGCACGGCCTCGGCCTCGTACGTGCGCAGCGACGCCGCCTCGGCCTCCAGCCCGACGTAGAACTCGAACCACTCGGGGAGGACGTCGCTGTAGTTCTGCCACCAGCCGCGCTGCTGCGCGCCCCGGGCGATCTCGATCAGCGCCTCGGCGTCGGCCCCGGTGACCTGGTAGAGGGCCAGGGCGGCCCGGACGTCGCGGGGCTTGATGCCGATCTGGGCGTTCTCGATGCGGGAGAGGTTGCTCTTGGACATGTCGAGCTGGCGGGCGGCGACGTCGAGGGTCATCCCGGAGCGCTCGCGCAGGTGGCGCAGCTCGCGGGCGATACGACGACGGCGGACGGTCGGGCTGGCGGTCACCCTCCGAGTCTGTCACGCCAAGATCCCCAGGTCGTTCGGACACGGAGTGCAACTGTCGAAAGTGGGAGTTGCGTTGCAACCCGCTGACGTGCATCCTTTCACCCGGCGTCGATCAGTTGTGGACAATCCGTTCGGGAGGCTCGTGTGCTCACCGCCGACGAGTTCTATCTGATCGCCCACAACGACAGCCGGGGCAAGCCCAAGCTGCACCCCAGCGCGGCGGGCATCGGCCTGGCGGCGGCCCTGCTCGGCGAGTTGGTCCTGTTCGGACAGGTCACCGTCGCCGCCGGGAACGTGACCGTCGTCGACCGCCGCCCGCCTGCCGACGCCCTGGCCCACACCGTCCTGGACCAGTTGGTCGGCGAGTCCCAGCACCAGTCGGTGCGCACCTGGTTGAGCTTCCTCGGTCAGAGCGCGGCGACCTCGGTGGCGGAGCGGCTGGCCCGTGCCGGCGTGCTGCGCCGGCAGGAGACCCGCCGCCTGCTGCGCACCAGCGTCAGCTACGTCCCGGTCGACCTCAACGCGGTGGCCTGGCCGGCGACCCGGCTGCGGGCCCTGCTCGACCGGCCGGAGCCCCCGACCGTGCCGGACGCGCTGCTGCTCGGCCTGGTCTCCGCCGCCGGCCTCACCCGCGAGGTGCTGTGGAGTGCCGGCCCCCGCGCCCACCACCGGCTCAGTGTTCTCATCCCGGCGTTGCCCCCGCCCCTGAAGGAGCTCGTCGCGCACACCGAGGCCGCCGTCGGCGCGGCCGTGCTGCGCGGCATGCCCTGACGGCCGCCGGCCCCTCACCCCCCCCTCCTCGAACCGGAGCAGTCGATGCCCCCCACGACTACATTCGAACGACCGAGCAACGTCTCCGACGCCCTGGCCCGTGGCCGCCTCGGCGTGCCGTCGGTGATCTTCTTCGTGCTGTCGGCGGCCGCGCCGCTGACCGTGGTGGCCGGCGTGGTCACCACCGGCTACGCCGTCACCGGCGTCACCGGGATGCCGCTGGCCTTCCTGGTGGTCGGCGCGGTCCTCGCCCTCTTCTCCGTCGGGTACGTGGCGATGGCCCGCCGGGTGGAGAACGCCGGGGCGTTCTACGCGTACGTCTCGCGGGGGCTGGGCCGCCCGGCTGGCGTCGGCGCGGCGTGGGTCGCCCTGCTGGCGTACAACGCGCTCCAGGTCGGGTTGTACGGCGCGGTCGGCGCGGCGGCGACGCCGGTGCTGGAGCGGCTGTTCGGCGCGTCACCGGCCTGGTGGGTGGTGGCCCTGGTCGCGTGGGCCCTGGTCGCCGTGCTCGGCCTGCTGCGGGTCGACGTCAACGGCATGGTCCTGGCGGTGCTGCTGGTCGCCGAGATCGCGGTGATCCTCGTGTTCGACCTCGGGCAGCTCGGCCACCCGGCCGGCGGCTCGGTGAGCCTCGCCGCGCTGTCCCCCGACAGCCTGCTCGTCCCGGGGGCCGGCGCGCTGCTGGTGCTCGCCATGACCGGCTTCGTCGGCTTCGAGTCCTCCGTGGTGTTCAGCGAGGAGAGCAGGGATCCCCGGCGCACGGTCCCGATGGCCACCTACCTGTCGGTGGCGATCATCGCCGGGCTCTACGCCCTGTCGTCGTGGGCGATGACCGTGGCCGTCGGGCCGGACCAGATCTCGGCGCAGGCCGGCGAGCAGAGCGTCGAGCTGATCTTCAACCTGGCCGGGGCGCACCTCGGCGACACCGCCGTCACCATCGGCCAGGCGCTGTTCATGACCTCCGTGCTGGCCGCGATGATCTCGTTCCACAACACCACCGCCCGGTACGCGTTCGCGCTCGGCCGGGAGCGGGTGCTGCCGGCGGCGTTCGGGCAGACCTCGCCGCGCACCGGCTCGCCCCGGGTGGCCTCGCTCGCGCAGAGCGTGCTGGGCCTGCTGGTGATCGTGCTGTACGCGGTCAACGGCTGGGACCCGGTGCTCCAGCTCTTCTACTACGCCGGCTCCGGCGGCGGGTTCGGCGTGCTGCTGCTGATCGCCACCACGTCGATCGCGGTGATGGCCTACTTCGCCCGCACCCGGGCGCAGGAGAACCTGTGGCGGCGGCTGATCGCCCCGGGGCTGGCCGCCGTGGCGCTGGTCGCCATCATCACGGTGGCGGTGGACAACTTCGCCATCCTGCTCGGCGTCGCCCCCGACTCCGCGCTGCGTTGGGCCGTCCCGGCCGCGTACCCGGTGGCCGCGCTGGTCGGCGTGCTCTGGGCGCTGGTGCTGCGCAACAGCCGGCCCGACGTCTACGCCCGGATCGGGCTGGGCGCGGAGAGCGCCACCCTGCTGGCCGCCCAGGGCTTCGACGGCGAGCCGGCCCGCACGGGCGCGGGGGCGCACAGGTGAGCGACGTACGCATCGAGCGGCTCGGCCCGGCCGAGACCCGGCTGGTGGCCGAGCGGATCGCCGAGGCGTTCCTGGTGCTGCCGGCGACCCACTGGCTCGTGCCGGACGCCACGCGCCGCCGGGACGTGCTGGCCGGCAACTTCGAGATCCTGGTGGGCCACGCCATGGCGCACGGCCAGGTGCACGCCACGGCCGACCGGTCGGGGGTCGCGGTGTGGTTCCCGCAGACCGGCGACGACGTCCCACCACCGGAGGACTACGACGCCCGGCTGGCCGCCGCGTGCGGCGCGTGGGTCGACCGGTTCCGCCACCTCGACGACCTGTTCGCCGCCAGCCACCCGCACGACGGGCACCACCACCTGGCGTTCCTCGCGGTCACACCCGACCGGCAGGGGCGGGGGATCGGCTCGGCGCTGCTGCGCCACCACCACGCCTGGCTGGACGCCAACGGCGTGCCCGGCTATCTGGAGGCGAGCAGCGAGATCGGCCGGGACCTGTACGCCCGGCACGGCTACCGGCCCCGGGAGGTCTTCCGGCTGCCGGACGGCACCCCGTTCTTCCCGATGTGGCGGGAGCCGGCGACGACCGGCTGAAGGAGCCGACACGCGAGGGGGCCCGGCGCACGCGCGCGCCGGGCCCCCTCGTCTATCGTGCGGGCGGGCCTAGTAGGTGCCGTCGAGCTGGCCCCGCAGCTTGGTCAGCGCCCGGGCGAGCAGCCGGGACACGTGCATCTGCGAGACGCCGATCTGCTCGGCGATCTGCGACTGGGTCAGGTTGCCGTAGAAGCGCAGCGTGAGGATCTTCTGCTCGCGCTCGTCGAGCGTGGCGAGCGCCGGGCCGAGGGCGACCCGCAGCTCGGCCAGCTCGAACTCGTTGTCCTCGCCGCCGAGCATGTCGCCCAGCTCGGTGGCCCGGTCGCCGTCGCCGGTCGGGGTGGACAGCGACACCGCGTTGTAGGCGCGGGCGCCCTCCAGGCCCTCCAGGACCTCTTCCTCGGTGAGCTTGAGGTGGGCGGCGATGTCGGCGACCGTGGGGGAGCGGCCCAGCGTCTGGAGCAGGGAGCTGTTGGCGTCGGAGATCGCCAGGCGCAGCTCCTGGAGGCGGCGCGGGACGCGGATGTCCCAGGTGCGGTCGCGGAAGTGCCGCTTGAGCTCGCCGATGATGGTCGGGATGGCGTAGCCGGCGAAGTCGACGCCGCGCGACGGGTCGAACTTGTCGATGGCCTTGATCAGGCCGACGGCGGCGGTCTGCGCGAGGTCGTCGGTCGGCTCGCCCCGCCCGCTGTAGCGGTGGGCGAGGTGGTTGGCCAGGGGCAGCCAGGCCTCGATCGCGCGGTCCCGCATCGCGGCGCGCGACGGGTGGTTGGCGGGCAGTGCCGCCATCGCGTTGAGCAGATCGGCGGCGCTGTCGGTGAGCGCACGCGGGTCGAGCTTGGCCGGGGTCTCCGGCGCTGTGGTCGTCTGCTCGCTGGTCGTTGGCGCGGTCATGGGTGGTCCTCCCTGCACCTCGTCCGCGGATAAAAGACGTGACGCTTTGGTTTAGCTTCAGATGGGCCGTTCGGGACTCACCTTAGCCTGATCGGCTCCCAAAAATCTAGCCGAAAGTACGATGTACTTAAGGTGTGTTCGATGACGAAACCCCCAAAAGGGGCAGCAACGTACGAATCTGTGATCGTGATTACCGGTTCCCGGTCAGTTATGGGTCCGAACTGTCGGCTTTCCGTCGTTGTCCCGCTCGCGGGACGGCCCGTAGCGTCGCGGGGAACCTTCCCCCGCCCGGAGGCGCCGTGCTCGACCCCGCCGACCCGCACCTCGTCGTGCACAGCCGCATGGTCTACCTCTGCTGGCTGCCGGCGGCCCTGGACGCGGTCGTCGCCCTACTGCCGGCCGGCCTGCGCGCCGGGGCGGACCCCCACGTCTTCATGAACCAGTACGTGGTCGACGACGAGACCCAGACCTCCGGCCTCGGCGCGTACTCGCTGACCTACCTCGGCATCTGCGTCGCCGGCCTGGGCGCCCCGGGCGGCTGGTGGACGCACTACCTCTGCTCCAGCCCCCGGATGCGCGGCTACGCCGCCGCGCGCGGCGCACCCGTCGGGGCCGGGCACACCTGGCTGGAGCGGCGCGGCGACACGCTGGTGGCGCAGACCGAGGTCGACGGCGTCCCGCTGATCCGCACCCGGGTGCACGTCGGCCACACCGGTCACCTCATCCGCAGCGGCCACCACCGCTACGTGACCGCCCGCGACGGCGAGCTGACCGGCGGCGTCCACCCGTACGTGGCCGAACCGGTGACGCCGTTCGAGGTGGAGTCCGTCGACTTCCTCGACCCCGACCACCCCGTCCACGCGCTGCGCCCGGCCAACCCGCTGACCATCACGGAGGGCTTCTACTCGCCGCGCGCCTCCTTCGCGTACCCGGGCGGGACGGGCGGGTACGCGCCCGCTCACCAGGTGCCGGAGCGGCGCGCCCGCAGCGGCCTGCCGTCCGGGTCGTAGACCAGCCGGTACGCCGGCAGCGCCCAGGCCCGGGTGTGCCACGGCAGCCGCTCGGGGCGGTGCGGGCGCAGCCGGCCCGGCGGGCGCGGGCCCACCCGCCCCGAGTCGTGCCAGCGCTGCAGCGCGTCGGCCGCCGAGGTGATCGCCCGCACCGCCGAGGCCGGGTCGAGCAGGTCGGCGTCCTCGCCGCCGTCCGGGTC
Organism: Micromonospora haikouensis; assembly: GCF_900091595.1. Classification (GTDB taxonomy): domain Bacteria; phylum Actinomycetota; class Actinomycetes; order Mycobacteriales; family Micromonosporaceae; genus Micromonospora; species Micromonospora haikouensis. The sequence continues at coordinate 111,295 of NZ_FMCW01000013.1, read as the reverse complement.
CCGGTCCAGGTGCTCGCGCCACAGCCGCAGCCGCAGGTCCCGGGCGAAGCGGCGGGCCCCGTCGCCCAGCCCGGCCGGGTCCAGCGGGGCGCGGTCGTCCCGGGTCTCGTCGAGCACCGCGCAGGACAGCTCGCTGTCGTGGGTCCAGGAGCGGCGGTTGAAGTTGTCGCTGCCGACGCTGGCCCACACGTCGTCGACCACGCACACCTTGGCGTGCACGTAGACCGGGTCGCCCGCACGGTTCTCCACGTCGAAGACGTGCACCCGGTCGGGCGCGGCCTTCCCGCACAACGCCAGCGCCTGCTCCCGCCCCACCAGGTTCGGCGGCAGCGCGAACCGGCCGTCGACGTCGGGGTGCCGGGGGACCACGGCCACCAGGTGCAGCTCCGGGTTGTCCCGCAGCGCCCGGGCGAACAGATCGGCCACCTCGGTCGACCAGAGGTACTGGTCCTCCAGGTAGATCAGCCGGCGGGCCCGGCGTACCGCCTTGGTGTAGCCGCGCGCCACCGTCCGCTCGCCGTCGGGGGCGAAGGAGTAGCGCGGGCGCACCGCCGGATAGGTGCGCAGCACCTGGATCCGGTGCGGGCCGCACGGCGGCGGGTCGGCCGGCTGGTCGGGCAGCGGGTCCGGGCGCAGGTCCGACCCGCGCAGCCGGTCCCGCAGGTAGGCCAGGGGGTTCTCCGAGTCCAGCGGCATCGGGTCGGTCCACCGCTCGCGGAACGTGGTGTCCAGCGCGCCGACCACCGGCCCGCGCAGCGCGAGCTGCACGTCGTGCCAGGGCGGGTGGTCGCCGTACCGGGGCGACATCAGCACGGCCTGCCGGTCGCCGCGGTGCTCGGCGTCGTCGCGGCGGCTGTGGCACAGGTCGATCCCACCGGCGAAGGCGACGTCGCGTTCCGGGTCCCCGGGATGGCGTAGCACGACCAGCTTCTGGTGGTGCGAGCCGCCCCGGCGGACCCGCTGGTCGAGCAGCACCTCGCCGCCGGCCGCGCAGATCGTCTCGCTGAGGCTGCGGTTCTCCGCCTCGCTGAACGACAGGGCGTCGAGGTGCGAGCGCCACAGCAGGCCCTTGACCACCACCCCGCGCTGGGCGGCCCGGCTGAACAACTGGGCGACGGTCGGGCCGTCCGGGCGCATCAGCTCGTCGGGGTCGCCGCGCCAGTCGGTGAAGAACAGATGGTCGCCGGCCCGCAGCGCCTCCACCTCGCTGACCAGCCGGTCAAAGTAGGCCGAGCCGTGAATCAGCGGCTCGGCGAGGTTTCCGGTCGTCCAGACGGGTATCCGTGAGACCGGGTTGGCGCGTTCGGCCGCGGTGAGGAACCAGTCCCGCATCGGCACGCTCCAGCTCCCGAGGTCGACAACGTCCTCACCGTAGGACCCCCGCGCCGGGTCCGCACGCCGACCGGCACCCCCGGTGACCTGGCCGACGATCCGCGCGGAGCCACATCCGAGAAAGCGAAGCGCACACCGAGGAGGCCGCACGATGCCCGCCGAGCCGACCGATGTCATGACCGAGCAGCACGAACAGCCGGTGGAGGGCGAGCGGGGGGCGCTCGTCGCCGTGTTGGTGATGGTGCTGCTGGGGGTGGCGGGGATCTTCGCGGTCTCCTGACCGGCAGCCAATTTCGGGTACGCCGAAGGGCGTCACCGGGGACGAACCCCGGTGACGCCCGGCACGGCCCGCGTCAGGGGCGCTCGCCCTGCCCGCCGGTGTGCGGCAGCCGCTCAGCCGGGACCACCCCGAGCCGCCCGGCCTGGAAGTCCTCGAACGCCTGGATCAGCTCGTCCCGGGTGTTCATCACGAACGGCCCGTAATGGGCCACGGGCTCCCGGATGGGCTGCCCGCCCATGATGTAGAGCTCCAGGGCGGGGGCGTTCGAGTCCTGCGTCGCGTCGGCGGTCACCCGCAGCGCGTCGCCCGGACCGTGGACGGCGAGCTGCCCGGTGTGGAACGGCCGGCGCTCGGTGCCGACCGTGCCGCGCCCGGCGAGCACGTAGACCAGGGCGTTGAAGTCGGCCCGCCAGGGCAGGCTCAGCTCGGCCCCGGGCTGCACCGTCACATGGGCGATGGTGATCGGGGTGTGCGTCGAGCCCGGCCCCTGGTGCCCGGCGACCTCGCCGGCGATGACCCGGATCAGCGCCCCGCCGTCCGGCGTGGTGAGCAGCGCCGACTCCTTGCCGCGGATGTCCTGGTAGCGCGGCGGCTTCATCTTCGCCACCCTCGGCAGGTTGACCCAGAGCTGGAGGCCGTGGAACAGGCCGCCGCTGACCACCAGGTGCTCCGGCGGGGCCTCGATGTGCAGCAGGCCGCTGCCGGCCGTCATCCACTGGGTGTCGCCGTCGGTGATCGTGCCGCCGCCGCCGAGCGTGTCCTGGTGGTCCATGATCCCGTCGATCATGTAGGTCACCGTCTCGAAGCCCCGGTGCGGGTGCCACGGGGTGCCCTTCGGCTCGCCCGGGGCATAATCGACCTCGCCCATCTGGTCGAGGTGGATGAACGGGTCCAGCTCGTGCATCGGCACCCCGGCGAAGGCCCGGCGGACGGGGAAGCCCTCGCCCTCGTAGCCGCTGGGGGCGGTGGTCAGCTTGCGGACCGGGCGGTAGCGGGTGGACTCGTCGAGCCGGGGCAGGCGGGGCAGGACAAGAACGTCGTCGACCGTGATGGCGGGCATCTCGAACTCCTTTACTCGCTATGGGTGGACGAGGCGTCGCGGTCGGCGCGCAGCCGCCGGCCGAGGCGTTCGAAGACCCGGGTCAGGCAGGCGACCTCGGCGTCGTCGAGGTCGTCCATCAGGTGGGCGCGCACGGAGCGCAGGTGGTGCGGCGCGGCCTCGCGCAGCGCCAGCAGCCCGGCGGCGGTGAGCACCGCCTCGCTGCCGCGCCCGTCCTCGGCGCACGACTGCCGGGCCACCAGGCCGCGCTTCTGCATGGTGGTGATCTGGTACGTCAGCCGGCTGGGCGAAAAGACCAGTCGACCGGCCAGCTCGCCCATGCGTCTCCGCTGCCCCGGCGCCTCGGAGAGCAGCACCAGCACGTGGTAGTCGGCGAAGCTCAGCTCGCTGTCGGCCCGCAGGTCGTCCTCGATCTGGGTGAACAGCCGCTGGCTCGACTCGATGTAGGCCCGCCAGCAGGCCATCCGCTCGCTGTCCAGGCTCTCCGTCATGCCGCAACAGTAGCACTCTTTCAAATTTTGACAAGTGCTCCGAGTTGGGGGTGAGCTGCGCTACTTTCCGTGCCTGTAGGACCTCGCTTCGGATTTGAAGGAGAAACGTCCGGCGGCCCCGGGCGGGGGCTGACAGACTGCTGGACCATGGACGACGTACGCCTGGCCGCCCCCGGGGTGCTGCTGCGCCCCTGGCGCGCGGCCGACGCCCCCGCGGTGCTGGCCGCCCTGCGCGACCCGGCCGTGACGACCTGGAACCCGCAGGGCGACATGGACGAGGCGCGGGCGCGCGAGTGGGTACGCCGCCGGGCCGACTGGTCCGCCGGGGACCACGCCTCCCTCGCCGTCGCCGACCCCGGCGACACCGCGCTGCTCGGCTCGGTGTCGCTGAGCGGCATCGGCGGCGGCCACGCCAACATCGGCTACTGGACCGTCCCCGCCGCCCGGGGGCGGGGCGTGGCCACCGCCGCCGTCCGGCGGCTCACCGGCTGGGGCTTCGCCATGCTCGGCCTGCACCGCGTCGAGCTGTTCCACGCGGTGGCCAACCCCGCCTCCTGCCGGGTCGCCGAACGGGCGGGCTACCCCCTCGAAGGCACCCTGCGCGAGTCGCACCGCTACGGCGACGGCCGCCGCCACGACGAGCACCTGCACGCCCGCCTGGCCACCGACCCCTGACCGGCCCACCCGGGGGCCGGCCCGCCGGGGGTGAGCTGGGCGGGTGGCCGGCTCATGTCGGGCAGGTGGGGGTGTCCCGGGGGTCCGGATGCCCCCATGTCGCCGACATGGAGTCGATCATCGCCGGGGCGGGCCAGGATCGGTCAGGGGCGGGCGCGGGCCCAGGTGAGGAAGCGGTCGGTCAGGTCGCCGGGCGGGGTGGCCGGGTGCAGGGCGGTCAGGTGCTCCCTCGCCTCCTCCCGCAGCACCGCGAGGTAGACCAGCAGCGAGGTGCGGTCGCCCCGGTATTCGGACAGCAGCGACAGTCGGGCCGCGCCGCAGGGCCACGGGGCGCCGCAGCGCCCGCACAGCCACACGGGGCGTACCGGCAGGTGGGGGCGCGGGCGCGGCATCAGCGGTACCGCAGCGCGACGGCGCGCGCCTCCTCGTCGGTGACCGGCAGGAACCACAGGAAACGTCGGACGATCTCCGGCGGGGTCGGCCCGTCGGGGTGCCCCCGCAGGTCGCGGATCGCCGGGCGGAGGAACAGGGTGAACGCCGCCAGCAGGACGGCGCGCAGGCTGTCGTCCAGGGGCAGGGCCCGCCAGGTCGGGCAGGGGAACGGCTCGCCATCGTGCGTGCACCGCCAGGCGGGCCGCCCCGCGCAGTGCAGCTCCAGGTCGACCGGCACGTCAGTGGGGCGCACCGCAGACGCCGCCTCCCCCGCGTCGAGCCGCTCTGGCGCGACCGACCCCGGCTCGCGTCCTGTGTGGTGTGTCATGGCGTCTCCCGGTCCCGTCGATCCGCGCCCTTCGACACCCCAACTTGCCGTGTGTAAGCGGACACGAACAGCCCGTGCTGGCTATGGTGCCCAGACATCCCACACGACCACGGGGGAGACCATGAACGATGCGTTGCGCCTCGCCCTGCGCGACAGCGGGCACTCGATCGAGTCGCTCGCCGCCCGGCTGGGCGTCGACCGCAAGACCGTCGCCCGGTGGCTGAACGAGGACCGCATACCCCACGCCCGGCACCGGCTGGCGGCGGCCGAGGCGCTCGGCCAGCCCATTCGGGACATCTGGCCGGACACATCGAGACGTCGTTACCCCATGGCGTGGTTCCGGCCGTGGCAGGAGCTGGAGCGGGAGGCGGTGTCGCTGCGGTCGTACCAGTCGATGGTGGTGCCGGGCCTGCTCCAGACGGAGGCCTACGCCCGCGCGGTGCTCGGCGGCACGGGCCTGATCGCCCCGGGCGACGTCGAGCAGCACCTCGCCAACCGGCTGGCCCGCCAGGAGATCCTGCGCCGCGACGACCCGCCCCGCCTCACGGCGGTCATCGACGAGGGGGCGCTGCGCCGCCCCGTCGGCGGGCCGGAGACGATGCGCGGGCAGCTGGATGCCCTGGTGGCGGCCTGCGCGGCCCCGCACGTCCGCGTGCACGTCGTGCCGGCGACGGTCGCGCGTACGCTGGGCTCAACGGTCCGTTCGTGCTCGCGGTGGGGCCGGAGCTGCGGCCGGCGGGCTATGTGGACACCCAGCTCGACGGGCAGCTCGTCACCGACCCGGAGGACATCGCGGCCCTGCTGACCGTCTGGGAGAACGTGCGCGGCGAGGCGCTCTCCCACTGGCAATCGGCCGACCTACTCGGGGAGATGGCGAAAGCATGGATCTGACTGGCGCGCGGTGGCGCACGAGCACCCGCAGCAGCGGCAACGGCGGCGACTGCGTCGAGGTCGCCGACAACCTGCCCGGCGTGGTGCTGGTGCGGGACAGCAAGGACCGGGCCGGCGCGACGCTCACCTTCGCGCCCGCCGCGTGGCGCGGCTTCGTCGCGCGGACGGGTTCCGTCGCGCGGGCGGGGCGCGCCGGCTGACCCGGCCTGCCCCGCTCCACCTGGCCTCGGCCCGCCCTGGCCTCGGCCCGCCCTGGCCTCGGCCCGCCCCGGGCCGGCGCGTCATGTCGGCGACATGGCGGTATCCGGGTCGCTCGGATACCGCCATGTCGCCGACATGGAGTCGATCATGGGCGGGGCGGCCTGCCAGACGCCGGCCCCGCCCCGGACACCGGCCTGGCAGGCGGACGCCGGCCCGCCGGGCGGGGCGCCGGTCCGCCCCCGGGCGCCGGCTGGCCCCCCGGGCGCCGGCTGGCCCCCCGGGCGCCGGCTGGCCCCCCGGGCGCCGGCTGGCCCCCCGGGCGCCGGTCCGCCCCCGGGCGCCGGGCGGCCCCGGGGAGTCCCCGGGGCCGCCGGTGGGCGGTCAGGTCACCGCTCAGGTCACCGCTCAGCGGGCGGTCGCGCCCGTCGGCGTCATGTGCATCCGGCCCAGCAGCTGCCGGGCCTGGTCGGCCACGCCGGCGTCGACGGTGACCGCGTACTGGGCGGCGCGCAGCGCGCTCGCCGAGGTGAAGTCGCGTTGGCCGCCGCTCATCGCGTGCGCCACCGCGCCGAATACGGCACCCCAGATCGCGCCGATCACCAGCCCGACCAGGATCACCGCGATCCAGCTGCCGGCGGTGAAGATGCCGAACAGCAGGCCGATGAACAGGCCGAACCAGGCGCCCGTGCCCGCGCCGATCAGGGCCGCGCGGCCCGTGGTCAGCCGGCCGAGCACCGTCTCGACGAGGGTCAGGTTCGTCCCCACGATGGCGGTGTGCTCCACCGGGAACCGGTTGTCGGCCAGATAGTCCACCACCCGCTGGGCGGACGGATAGTCCGGATACGTGCCGATCGTCACCGTCGGCGGGCCCATCTGCGGGCCGTGGCCGTCGCCACCGGGCGCGGCGGGTCGGCCCGCCGGGCCGTACGGGAGGTTGTTCGCGCCCGGCATTCCGGGTTGCCAGGCCGCAGTCGAAGTCGTGGGTCTGGTCATCGTGTCCTCCTTCGTCGACCACCCGCCTTCCCCCGGCCGGCGAGCGGTAACGTCGCCGCCGGTGGCGAATGCTGCTCGGCCCGGCCGGGTAGGCACCGGCGTGGACAGCGGACGGATCAGCGAACACGGCTTCCTGGCCGACGGCCGCAGTGCGGCCCTGGTCGACCGGGCCGGCTCGGTCAACTGGTGGTGCCCGGCGCGCTTCGACGCCCCGTCGGTCTTCGGCCGTCTGCTCGACGACGACGCGGGGCACTGGTCGATCCGCCCCGAGGGCGGCTTCACCAGCGAACGCTCCTACCTGGACGGCACGCTGGTGCTGCGTACCGTCTTCACCACCGACGGCGGGTCGGTCGCGGTGACCGACGCGCTCGCGCTGGAGCCCGGCGCGCGCGGCCACGACATCGGCCGGCGCTCGCCGCGTGTCCTCGCCCGGCTGGTGGAGGGTGTCTCCGGCGCGGTGCCGGTGCGGCTGACCTACCGGCCCCGCTTCGAGTACGGCCGGGTCGCCGCCTACCTGGTCGCGCACCCCGGGGGGCTCGATGCCACCGCCGGGGCGGCGAAGCTGCGGCTGCGCGGCGACGTGCCGCTGACCTGCGGCGAGAGCGAGGCCACCGCCACGTTCACCGTCCGCGCCGGCGAGTCCTACGGCTTCGCCCTGGGGTACGCCCCGACGTACGACGGCGGGGACCCGGTGACGCCGGACGCGGCGGCGACGGTGGCCGAGGCGGCGGCCGGCTGGCGCTCGTGGGCGGGGCTGCACCCGTACCAGGGCCGCTATCCGGAGCCGGTGCGGCGCAGCGCGCTGGTCGTGCAGGGCATGACGTACCAGCCCAGCGGCGCGATCGTCGCGGCGGCGACCACCTCGCTGCCGGAGGAGCTGGGCGGCGACCGCAACTACGACTACCGCTTCGTCTGGGTGCGGGACTTCAGCCTGACCCTGCGGGCGCTGTGGCGGGCGGCCTGCCCCGACGAGGCGAACCGGCAGTTCGCCTGGGTGGCGCGGGCGATGGGCCGCATCGGCAACCAGCCGGTGCCCATCATGTACGGCGTCGAGGGGGAGCGGGACCTCACCGAGCATCGGCTCGACCACCTCGCCGGGTACGCCGACAGCCGGCCCGTCTTCGTCGGCAACGACGCGTGGCGGCAGCGGCAGACCGACGTGCTCGGGGAGGTCCTCGACGCGGCGTGGCTGATGCGCCACTATCTCGACCCGATGGACCCGGAGGTGCACCAGCTCCTGCGCGCCCTGGCGGATCAGGCGGTCGCCGACTGGCACCTCCCCGACGCCGGGATGTGGGAGGCCCGCGACGCCGAGCGGCACTACGTGTCGTCGAAGGTGCAGTGCTGGACCGCCCTGGACCGGGCGGTGCGTTTCGGGCCCCGCCTCGGCGACGACGCCGACGTGGCCCGCTGGGCGGACGCCCGCGACGCCGTCCGCGCGGCGGTGCTGCGGCGGGGCTGGAACGCGCGCGTCGGCGCGTACACCGGGGCTTTCGACTCTCCCGACCTGGACGCCTCGGTGCTCCTCATGCCGCTGGTGGGTTTCCTGCCCGCCGACGACCCCCGGATGCGCGCCACCATCGACGTCGTCGAGGCGCGGCTGTCCCACGACGGCCTGCTGCGGCGGTGGGACGGCGACCCGGCGGGCTTCGTCATCTGCTCGTTCTGGCTGGTCGGCTGCCTGGCCCTGGCCGGCGAGGTGGACCGGGCCGAGCGGCTGTTCGAGTCCCTCGCCGGGCGGGTCAACGACCTGGGCCTGTTCGCCGAGCAGATCGACCAGACCACCGGTGAGCAGCTCGGCAACTTCCCGCAGGCGTTCTCGCACATCGGGCTGATCAACGCCGCCGGGCACCTGACGGAGGCGACGGCCGCCCGGAGACAAGCCGACGCCGACGCCGATGGGCGGCGACGTGCAACGGGTGCGGACCGCCCGCGCCAGACCGTGCCGACGGGCACGGCACGACCGGAGGGAGCACGCTGATGACCGGACGGCTCGACGGGAGGACGGCCCTGATCACCGGCTCGGACTCGGGGATCGGGCAGGCCAGTGCCATCGAGTTCGCCCGCGAGGGCGCCGACGTGGTGGTGCACTACCTGCACGACCGGCAGGGGGCCGAGCACACCCGGGACCGGGTGGAGCGGGCTGGCCAGCGGGCGGTGGTGATGCGCTGCGACATCACCGACGAGCAGGACGTCGAGGCGATGTTCGACGCGGCCATCGCCGAGTTCGGCAGCCTCGACGTGCTGATCAACGACGCCGGGGTCGATGCCTCCGGCATCCCGGTGGCGGACCTGGACACCGAGACGTGGGACCGGGCGATCCGGACCAACGTGTACGGGGCTTTCTTCTGCTCCCGGCGGTTCGTCCAGCACCGCCGCGACCAGGGCGGACACGGGAAGATCATCAACATCACGTCGATCCACCAGGAGGTGGCCCGCGCCGGCGGCTCGGACTACGACACCAGCAAGGGGGCGCTGCTGGAGTTCGCCAAGAGCCTCGCGCTGGAGGTCGCCCCGATGCACCTCAACGTCAACAACATCGGGCCCGGGATGGTGCTCACCCCGTTCAACCAGAAGGCCATCGACGACCCGGCCTACCTGGAGGAGCAGGTGCAGTCGATCCCGTGGAAGCGGGCCGCCGAGCCCGAGGAGATCGGCCGGCTGGCCGTCTTCCTGGCCAGCGACGACGCCGACTACGTGACCGGGTCGACGTACTTCATGGACGGCGGGCTCATGCAGAACCAGGGCCAGGGCGCCTGAGCGGCGTGGCCCCCGCCCGACGGGTCCGGGCCCCGGCCCCCGCGCTTCTCGCGCGGCGGCCGGGGCCCGGTGGTGGTGAGAAGGGGACCCTGCTATACCGGAGGCGTTAACAGGGGGCCCTTCCTTGTTGCTCAGTTGCAGCGGGAGCCGTTGAGGGTGAAGCCGCTGGGGGCGGGCAGCGAGGACCCGGAGAAGGTGCCCTGGAACCCGACGCTCACCGTGCCGTTGGCCGGCAGGTTGCCGTTCCAGGCCACGTTGCGGACGAGGAGCGTGTCGCCGCTCTGGCTCCATTCGCCGTTCCAGCCGCTGGACAGCCGCACCCCGGCGCTTGCCGGGAAGCCGAAGCTGAGCGACCAGGCGTTGAGCGCGCCTCCGCCGTTGGTGATCCGCAGCTCGGCGGTGAACCCGCCGGTCCACGCGTTCGGGGTGAAGGTGACCGTGCACCCGCCGGCCGGGGGGTTCGTCGTCGGCGGCGCGGTGGTCGGGGGCGGGGTGGTCGGCGGGGCGGTCGTGGGCGGGGCGGTGGTCGGCGGGGCGGTCGTCGGGAGCGGGCCGGCGGCGATCGCCAGGTCGTAGGCCCGCTGCGGGACGAACTGGCCGGCGGCGGCGATGCAGCCGTCCGCCTCGCCGGGCAGCTTCACCCACAGGAACGCGTCGATCGACGAGTCGCCGGTGGCGGTGGTGCTCGGCGTGCCGATCGCCCGCCCCGGCGGGTCGCACCACTCGGAGCCGAGCGGGCCGTTGCCGTTGCGGCTGGTGTCGATCACGGCCTTCAGCCGGGACACGCCGGTGGCGGCGATGACCTGCTTGGCGTACGACACGGACTCGGCCGTGGTGCGGTAGTTCGACACGTTCAGCGAGATGCCGTCGGCGCTGTTGGCGATGTCGGCCCCGTTGAGGCGGGACGCGATCTCGGCGGGGGCGAGCCACGCCGAGTTGCCCGCGTCGAAGTAGACCTTCGCCTGGGACGAGCCTGACTTGAGCTTCTTGCCGGCGTACGCCATCGACGCCCGCGTCTCGGCCTGCTGGCTGGAGTTCTGGCAGTTCGTCATGATCGGCAGGACGTCCGGCTCCAGCACGATCGTGGCGGGCCGCCCGGCCAGGCCGGCGGCGACCTGGTCCACCCACTGCCGGTAGGCGGAGTGGCTGGGCGCGCCGCCGGTGCTGGCCCCGCTGCAGTCGCGGTTGGGGATGTTGTAGACCACCATGATCGGGATCTTCCCGGCCGCGGCGGCGGCACCGACGTACTGGTCCACCTCGGAGCGTACGGTCGAGGTGTTGGTGGTGGTGAACCAGCGGCCCTGCGGCACGCTCGCGATCCGGTCCCGGATCACCGCGGCCCGGGAGTCGCCGGGGTTGGCGGCGACCCAGCGGGCGGCGCTGGCCTGCGGGTCGACGTAGAACGCGGAGTCGGCGGCGGCGGCGGGGGTGGCCCCGAGCAGGCCGACCGCGACGGTGGCGGCGGTGAGTGCGGTCGCGCCGGCGGCCACGGCCGCGAGCGCCGGTCTGCTTCGCATGGGCGTCGTCCTCCACGGATCGATGTTTATGCGTGGAAGCGCTCCCACGCTTTCTCGACAAGGTACGCGTCCATTGCCAGCATGTGAAGACCCTGTGACGTTGTTCGATCGGTTTCCGGGTCACGCCTTCGGGCGGGCGCGCAGGTGGGCCCGCTCGCCCTGGCTGCCGAACAGGCTGAGGAACTCCACCGGCCCGGCGTCGGCGGCCCCGAACCAGTGCGGGACGCGGGTGTCGAACTCGGCCGCCTCGCCGGGGGAGAGGACCAGGTCCCGCTCGCCCAGCACCATCCGCAGCCGGCCGTTGAGCACGTACAGCCACTCGTAGCCCTCGTGGGTCTGCGGATCCGGCTCCCGGCGCCCGCCGCCCGCCGGGATCACCAGCTTGTACGCCTGGATGCCGCCCGCCCGGCGGGTCAGCGGCAACATGATCATGCCGTGCCGGGTGACGGGGCGCAGGTGGATGCGCGGGTCCCCGGTCGGCGGGGCGCCCACCAGGTCGTCGAGCGTCACCCCGTGCGCCCGCGCCAGAGGAAGCAACTGCTCCAGGGTCGGCCGGCGGGCACCGGACTCCAGCCGGGACAGGGTGCTCACCGAGATGCCGGTCGCCGCCGACAGCTCGGCCAGCGTCGTCTCGCGCTGCCGGCGCAGCGCCCGCAGCCGGGGCCCGACCCCGGCGAGCGCCCGATCCAGGTCGTCGGTCACCCCACGAGCTTGCCAGACCGTCGAGCCGCCCCACCCCCTACGATCAACGGATGGGAGTGGACCGGGCGCGCGTCGTGGTGGTCGGGGCGGGCATCGCCGGGGTGGCCTGCGCCGCCGAGCTGCACCGGGCGGGGATCCCCGTCCAGGTCCGCGAGCGCGGCCGGGTGCCGGGCGGCCGGATGGCCAGCAAGCGGTTCGACGGGCGACCGGCGGACCTCGGCGCGGCGTACTTCACCGTGAGCGATCCCGGCTTCGCCGAGGTGGTCCGCGGCTGGGCGGCCGCCGGGCTGGCCCGGGAATGGACCGACACCTTCGTCGCCTACTCCGCCGCCGGCCGGCGGGAGGTCCCCGGGCCGATGCGCTGGGCCGCCCCGCGCGGGCTGCGTTCCCTGGTCGAGCACCTGGCCGCCGACCTGCCCGTCGTCGTCGAACGGCTGGTGCTCGGCGTCGAGCCGGGGCCGACCGTCGACGGCGAGCCCTGCGCCGCCGTGGCGCTGGCCGTGCCCGGCCCCCAGGCGGCCCTGCTGCTCGACCCGGCGCTGGAGGCGGCCACCGCCGCCGTGCAGGCGCAGCGGTGGTCGCCGACGCTCAGCGGGGTGCTGCGCTTCCCGGCCCGGTCCTGGCCCGACTTCCGGGGCGCGTTCGTCAACGACCACCCGCTGCTCAACCTCGTCTGCGACGACGGCGACCGGCGCGGCGACCGCGCCCCGGTGCTGGTCGCGCACACCACGCCCGAGTTCGCCGCCGGGCACCTCGCCCAGCCCACCGGGGCCGCACGGGCCATCGAGGAGGCCGTCCGCGACCTGCTCGGCCTGCCCGACCGCGCCGAGCACGTGCACGTGCACCGCTGGACGTACGCGAAGCCCGTCGACCGGGCCGGCGACGGCACGTACCACCTCGACGCCGACGGCATCGGCCTGGCCGGGGACGCCTTCGGCGAGCCCCGCATCCAGAGCGCCTGGCGCTCCGGCCACGACCTCGGCCGGGCCTTGACCGCCCGCCTGACCCCCTGACCCTGCCCCTGCCCCCTGCCCCCTGCCCCCTGCCCCCGGACCCCCACCCACCCCCGGCGATCTTGCAGTTGCGGCCCCTGGAGCGGGGCTTATGCCCGTTATTCCCGGGCCGTAAGTGCAAGATCGCGGGAGGTGGGGGAGCCGGTGCGTTCGCCTTCGTGGTCGAGGAGCTGCATGACCGGGGTGGCGGCCACCCCGTGCACCACCACCGACACGATCACCACCAGGCCGACCGTCGCCCACAGCAGCTCCGCCTGCGGGAAGTCGGCCTTCGTCGTCGCGTACGCCAGGTAGTAGAACGAGCCCACGCCCCGGATGCCGAACAGGGAGATCACCCAGTGCTCCGCCGGCCGGCCCGGCGCGCCGCGCAGCGACAACCAGGCGACCAGCGGCCGGACCACGAAGACCAGCGCCAGCCCGACCAACGCCGCCGGCCAGGTCAGCGGGGCGAGCAGCCCGCCGACCACCGCGCCGCCGAACAACAGCAGCAACAGGACCGTCAGCAGCCGCTCGACCTGCTCGGCGAAGTCGTGCAGCACCGAGTGGAACTCGTGGGTGCGCTCGGCCGCCCGGATCGCCCGCGCCGCCACGAACACGGCCAGGAAGCCGTAGCCGCCCACGACCTCCACCAGCCCGTACGCCAGGAACGTCGCGGCCAGCGCCAGGAACCCCTCGGCGTGGCGGGCCAGCCGCAACTGACTCGGGGCCCGGAAGAACAGCTTGCCGAGCAGCCAGCCGACCGTCAGGCCCCCGCCGACGCCGACGGCCAGCTTGTAGAGCACGTCGACGGTGAACCAGTCGACGAACCACTCGCGCGGGGCGAGCCCGGCGGTGGCGATGGCGATGGCCGCGTACACGAAGGGGAAGGCCAGGCCGTCGTTGAGGCCGGCCTCGCTGGTCAGCGCGAACCGCACCTCGTCCTCGGAGTCCTCCACGTCGGTCGGCTCGCCGACCTGCACGTCGGAGGCGAGCACCGGGTCGGTCGGGGCGAGCGCCGCGCCGAGCAGCAGCGCGGCGGCCGGCACCAGCCCCGCCCACCACCAGCCCAGCAGCGCCACCGCCGCGATGCACAGCGGCATCGCGATCGCCAGCAGCCGCCAGGTGGACGACCATCTGGCCCAGCTCAGCGGGCGGTCGATCTTCAGCCCGGCGCCCATCAGGGCCACGATCACGCCGATCTCGGTGAGGTGGGTGGCGATCTCGGAGTGCTCCAGCGGATCCGGGTCGGGCAGCCCGGTCGGCAGGATGAAGATCAGCATGCCCAGGCCGAGGAACGCGATCGGCATCGACAGGGGCCGGCGCTCCAGCACCCGGGGGAGGATCCCGGCGAGCAGGGCACCCAGCCCCACCACCGCGAACGCGACGTCTACCGGCTCCACGGCACCACCCTTCCGCCCCGCCCGCGAGATGCGGGCGAGTGGTGACGGACCTTGCCCCGTGGACGGCCGCCGTAAGCGTGCCCGCCGCAATCGATGCGCCGCGCCGCGCCACGGCAGCGGTGGCGCGCCCCCCGCGGCCCTACCCGGACGGGGTTTCGCGGTGCCCGGCCGGGATGAGGATCTCGAACCAGACCGTCGAGCCACGGACCGTCGGGTCGGTGCCCCAGGCGTCGCTGAGCTGCTCGATCAGGCCGAGACCCCGGCCCCGGCTGCTCAACGTGTCGGTGCGGGCCCGGGTCACGGTGCCCCGGGTGCCCGAGTCGGCCACCGACACCAACAGCCGCTCCGGGCTGAGGTCGATCTCGACGCGGGCGGCGGTGCCGGCGTGCAGCAGCGCGTTGGTCGTCAGCTCGCTGGTGCACAGCACCGCGGCGCCGACCACCGCCTCGGGCACCTGCCAGTCGGTGAGCTGGGCGGTCATCCAGTGCCGCACCCGGCTCGGCGCGGTCGGCTCCGCCGGCACCTCCATGCTCGCCGAACGGCTGGGGATCAGCGCGTGCTCCACGGCCAGCACCGCCACGTCGTCCTCCGTGGCCCCGGCGACGGCCGCCGTCGCCACCGCGCACAGCGCCCGGGGATCGCCGCTGGCCGCCCCCGCCACAGCGGCGGCCAGGCTGTCCAGCCCCGCGACGAGGCTCTGCCGCCGCCGCTCGACCACGCCGTCGCTGAACAACAGCAGGGTGTCGCCGGGGGCGAAGCGGACGGTGGTGGTGCACGGGGCGCAGCCCAGCCCGAGCGGGGCGCCGGGCGGCACGTCCAGGTATTCCGCCACGGGCTCCCCGCCGGGCCCGCCCCGGCGCACCAGCGGCGCGGGGTGCCCGGCGCTGGCCAGCGTGAGCCGCTCCCGCTGCGCGTCGACCACCCCGAACACCACCGTCACGAACAGCTCCTGGCTGCCCGTCTCGGCGCCGAGGCTGCCCACGAGGCGGTCCAGCCCGGCGAGCACGGCGTCGGGCCGGGGGTCGGTCAGGGCCAGCGCGCGCAGCGCCGCGCGGACCTGGCCCATCCGGGCCGCCGCCTGCACGTCGTGCCCCGCCACGTCGCCGAGGACGACGCCCAGCTCGCCGCTGGGCAGCAGGAACGCGTCGTAGAAGTCGCCACCGGCGGCGTTGCCGTCGACACCGGCGTCGTAGCGGGCGGCGATCCGCAGCCGGGGCAGGTCCGGCAGGTGCTCCGGCAGCATGCTGCGTTGCAGCAGCTGGGCGGTGCCGTGCTGGGTCTCGAACCGGCGGGCGCGCTCGGCGGCCTGGCCGATCAGCTCGGCCGAGGCGGCCAGCAGGGCCCGCTCGGCGGCCGACCAGGCGCGCGCCGCGTGGTATCCGACGGTGAGCCCGCCGCGCAGCGCCGACGTGCGCAACGGCTGGGCGGCCAGCGCCCGCACCTTCTGGTCGTGCCGGTCCACCGCGATGTCCCGCAGCGGCTGCCCGTCGGAGACGAACTGGGCGACCCCGCTGCGCGCGGCGACGATCAGCGGCCCGGTGGAGTCGGCGGGCGAGCGCCGCCACAGCGGGGGCAGCCGCTCGTCGGCCTCGTCCAGCAGTTCGCCGCGGACCCGCCGCACCGTGCGCCACCCCGCCCCGTCGTCGACGCCGAAGGTGACCCGGTCGGTGTCGAACGCGGTGAGCAGGTAACGCAGGGAAACCCGGGCCACGTCGTCCAGGGTGAGCGTGCCGGCCAGCGCGGCGGCCACGTCGCTGAGGCTCTGCAACTGCTCGGTGACCTGGCTGGTCTCGGCGGTCACGGTCAACACCCCGACGATCCGCCCCGCGCTGTCGCGCACCGGGGAGTGGCCCCGGGTGAACACCGCCTGCCCCCGGGCGTCGGGGTGCTGCCGGTCGTACGGGAGCACCGCCTCCCGCTCCAGCGACGACTCGCCCTGCCGGTAGGCGCGCTCGAACGCGTCGCCGACACCCGGCTCGCCCCACACGTCGGCGAAGACCTCGCCGGCCGGCTGGCCCGCCGCGCCGGGGTGGCGGTCGCCGATGAGCGTCGCGTACGCGTCGTTGTAGAACAGCAGGAGGTCCTCGCCGAGGGCCAGCGCCATCGGCACCGGCGAGGCGAGGATCAGCTCGGCCGCGCCGCGTACCAACGGGTCCCAGTGCTGGGGCGGGCCGGCCGTCGTCGCGGCCCGGGAGCGGCCGGTGACGACGCCCGCGGCGTCGGACGCGGACGCCTCCGCGGCGGGCGTTGCTGGCGTGGGGACTCGCCCGACCGTGCCTGGCATGTCCGCAGCCTAGCCGGAGCGCCCCGCCCACGGCCCGATCGCGGGGCCGACCCGCGTCGAGCGGCCGCCCGGGGCCGGAGGCCGGTGCCCGTCAGCGCAGGTCAGGGCCGCTCTGGGCGGCGATGTCGGGAAATTCGGTACGCGTCGCGCGGCGTGCGGCGCACCGAGGCGGGTATGCGCGCGCCGAAGTCCATGCGACAGGAGGGACACCATGCAGAAAACCCTCGCGGTCGGGCAGGTAGACATCGGTACGGCCCTGACCGATATGTGGAGGTCGGTGCTGCTCTTCGTCCCGAGGGCGATCGCGTTCATCGTGATCCTCGTGGTGGGGTGGCTCATCGCCAAAGCGGTCCTCAAGATCGTGGACGCGGCACTGGAACGGGTGGGGTTCGACCGTGCGGTCGAACGGGGTGGGATCCGGCGTGCGCTGGAACGCACCAAGTACGACGCCAGCGACATCCTGGCGAAACTGGCGTACTACGCCGTGCTGCTGTTCACCCTGCAGTTCGCCTTCGGGGTGTGGGGGCCGAACGCGATCAGCGACCTGATCCGGGGCGTGGTCTCGTGGTTGCCCCGGGCGTTCATCGCGATCGTCATCGTGGTGGTGGCCGCCGCGATCGCCAACGCGGTGCGGGACCTGGTCACCGGCTTCCTGGGCGGCCTGTCCTACGGCCGGGTGCTGGCGGACCTGACGGCGATCTTCATCCTGGCGCTCGGTGTCATCGCCGCGCTCAACCAGGTGGGCATCGCCACGACGGTCACCACGCCGGTGCTGATCGCGGTGCTCGCCACGGTGGCCGGCATCCTGATCGTCGGCGTCGGCGGCGGCCTGGTGCGGCCGATGCAGAACCGCTGGGAGGGGTGGCTCGACCGGGCCGCCGAGGAGTCCCGGGCGCTGCGGGAGCACCGCCAGGCGCAGGCCACCGGCCGGGGCGACGTCGAGCGGCGGATGGCCGACCGGGGCGCCGAGCGCGCCCGGGCCATGCCCGAGGGGTCGATGACCGGCGCCCGCGGGGGGCAGGGGACGTACCGCTCCGGCAACATGCCGGGCGACGAGACCCAGCAGTTCGGCCGCCCGGGTAGCTGACCGGGGGTGGCACGAGACGGAGGGGGCCCGCACGGGTCCCCTCCGTTCTCGGCTGCGGCCCGCGTCCCGGGTGTGGTCAGAGCGTCGGCAGCGGGGCCGGTCGGGTGCCCAGGGAACGGGCCAGGGCGCAGACCGCGAGCAGGCGGGTGAGCAGCCAGTCGGCTTCGGCGAAGTCCGTCGAGCGGGTGGGCGGCTGCCAGCCGTGCTCGCGCGCCGCGTCGCGGACGCCCTCGGCGTAGCCGGCGAGCGCGGCGGGGGTCAGCGGCCGGCGGTCGCCGCCCAGGGCGTCCCGGACGGCGGCGGCGTGCTGGTCGACCTCGGCCAGCAGCCCTGGGCACGTGGCGGCGGCGGCGAGCCCGGCGGTGCCGATCGAGACCGTCAGCACGGCGAGGGCTGAGCTGGCGGAGTCCACGGCGGAGCGGCCCGGGGCCCGGTTCGACGGCACACGCATGAGGACCGAGGTTAACCGGCCGGTAACCACGTGCGCCTCCGCCGCTCGGCCGGTCCCGGGTCCTCCACCGGTCGGCCGACACCCCGGCCGCCGGGATTGACCCGGCCGGCGCGGGGCAGAAGGGAGCACGGGTCGACACCGGCGCGACCGGCACCGTGGAGGGACGCAATGGGACAGCAGGACCAGCCCGACGAGCGGCACCGCCGCCCCGCCGGGGTCGGCGACGACACCGTCGAGGCGCTGGGCAAGCTCAGCGAGGCGCTGGAGACCGTCGAGCGGGCGCGCGGGCACCTCTACACGCTGCACCAGCTCGTCGGCCACGCGGACCTGATGCTCGACGACGCCGTCGAGAGGTTCCGCGCCGCCGGGCACGACGGGATCGCCGACCGGATCGCCACCGACCTGCTCGGGCGCAACGTGATCGCGGGCCGGTGGACCTTCCAGATCGTCGAGGACTTCGACGACGGCTACTACGCGCTGTTCCGGGACCTCGACCGGCAGGCCCGCGACGAGCTGGTCGCCGGCCGGCGGCACCTGTACGAGGCGGAGATGAAGGAGCGGCGGCGCACCCGGGGCCGCCCCGGCCACGAGGCGCGCCCAGCCGGCGAGTGACACCGGCCCGGCGGCGGACGCCGGCCCGGCGGCGGCCCGGCGCGGGGGTCCGGTCCGGCCCTGGCGCGGGGTCCGGCCCGGTCCCGGCGTGGGGCGCGGCAGCGGGCCGTCCCCCTGCGGCCTGTGCTCGTGTACGGCCGCCGAGCCGTCACCCTGCGTTGTCCCCAAGGGTGGGGTCGCCACGGCCCGGTGAACCCCTTTGCTCTGCACCCGGATACGCAACGGTTCACTCAGCGCAACCGCACGCGGCGGCCCTCGCCCGGCGGGATCTCGGACATCCCCAGCTAGGCCAGGGTGTTGCGTGGGTGGGTGCAGAGCAAAGGGCGGGGTGCTGGTGGCGCAGGCTGGATGGGGTGTGACCCAGCGTGAGGTACCGACCGGTCCGCGGTGTTGCTGCCGCCGCCGTCACCTTCGGTGACCGACCTGGTGGTCCGGCGAGCGGGCCGGCGCGTCGCCGCCGCGCTAGTCGGAAGAGCGTGCGTTCGCCGGGCGACGCCGGGAGGCGTCGTCGGCGATGATCACTGTGGCGACCATCAGGGCGACGCAGAGGCTGAACAGCCACGAGTCGTCGGTGGCGAACTTGGCGGCGACCGGCGCCTGGACGGCGGCGAGGAGGAAGCCGAGCCAGGCGAGGCGACGCTGACGAACGGTGAGGAAGCCGGAGCCCTGTTGCATTCGGAAAGTCTTGCGCGACGCGCCGGGATCGCCGTCACCCGATCGGACGATTCTGGATGACCTGTCCGGGTTTCCGGCCGGACGTACCGCACTTTTTGGCGTTTCGGGGGAGGTGCGGGAAGTTGTTGGTCGCCTTCGTCGGGCTGAGGCAGGATGGTCGATCGTGTCCACCCCCGCGTCGCCCCGTCCCGCCCTGCTCCTGCTCGCCTACCTCGCCTTCGTCAGCCTCGGCCTGCCCGACGGACTGCTCGGCGTCGGCTGGCCGTCCATGCGGGCGGACTTCGACGTGCCCACCGAGGCCGTCGGCCTGATGCTGACCGCCGGGACCACCGGATACCTCACCGCCAGCGTGCTGGCCGGCTTCTCCCTGGCCCGGCTCGGCGTCGGCCGGCTGCTCGCCGGCAGCACCCTGCTGGCCAGCCTCGCGCTCACCGGGTACGCGTCCAGCCCGGGGCTCGCCGTCACGACCGGCTGCGCGCTGCTGCTCGGGCTCGGCTCGGGGGCGATCGACTCCGGGCTCAACGCGTACGCGGCCAACGCGTTCGGCCCCCGCCACATGAACTGGATGCACGCCTTCTTCGGCCTCGGCGTCGCCATCGGCCCACTGATCATGACCGCCGTGCTCAGCGCCGGCCTCTCCTGGCGCTGGGGCTACGGCATCGTCGCCGCCGCCCAGCTCGCCCTCGGCACCGCCTTCGCCCTCACCGTGCGGGCCTGGGCCGACCGGTCCGCCCCGGCCCCGTCCGCCGCCGGCCCGGCCCCGCTGCCCACCACCGACCCCGTCCGGGTACGCGACACGCTGCGCCTGCCGGCCGTCTGGCTGGGCTCCCTCGCGTTCGCCGTGTACGTCGCCATCGAGATCGCCGCCGGCCTGTGGGCGTGGGGTGGTGCAGGGCTTCGTCGCCGAGCGCCTCGGCACCGGGCGGGTGCTGCGCGCCAGCCTGCTCGGCATGGTCGCCGGCGCGGTGCTGATCGCCCTGCCCGCGCCGGCCTGGGTGGCCGTGGCCGGCCTGCTGGTGCTGGGCTTCGCCGCCGCGCCCGTGTTCCCGCTGCTCACCCTGGGCACCGCCGAACGGGTCGGCGCCGCGCACGCCGACCGGACCATCGGCGTGCAGATCGCGGCGGCCGGGCTGGGCGGGGCGCTGGTGCCCAGCGGCATCGGCGCGCTGGTCGCGTACACCTCGGTCGAAGCCCTCGGGCCGGCGCTGGTGGTCCTCGCCGCGGCCCTGACCACCCTGCACGCCGTCGCGTCCCGCCGGCCCTGACCGACACCGGCGTGCGGCGGGCGGCCGTCACATCGTGTCGGGGCCGGTCCGTCCCGTGGTCGACGGCCGGTACGCCCGCTCCGCGTCGGTGCGCTCCCGCTCCCGGCCGGCCGGCGACGCGCCCCGGTCCACCGCCTCCGGGCCGTGCCCGAACGCGGCCTCCTCCCCGGCGTCGTTGCCGGTCACGTCGTCGGCCTGCCCGTCGAGGGTCGACCGGGCCAGCGCCCGGTCCAGCTCCTCCAACGGGAGCCGCTGCTCGTCGCGCCACACGTGGCTGTCGTTGTCCGTCATGCCCTTCGCGGTACCCGGGGCCGGTGATCGCAAACGGCCCCGGGCGCGACGATGGCCGCCGGATGCCGGCGGCCATGGTCAGCTCGTGCGGGGGAAGGTCAGGGCCGGGGACGGTCGACGCTGCCGCGCCAGGCGCCGGTCTCCTGACCGCGCCGCTCGATGAACTGCTTGAACCGTTCCAGGTCGCCCTTGGCCCGGCGGTCGACGACGCCGAGCTTGTCGCCGGCCTGCTCCACCACGCCGTGCGGCTCGAACTCCAACTGGAGGGTCACCCGCGTGTTGGCCTCGTCGAGGCGGTGGAAGGTCACCACCCCGGCCTGCTGGGTGCCGCCGGTGGAACGCCAGGCCACCCGCTCGTCGGGCAGCTGCTCGGTGATCTCGGCGTCGAACTCGCGCTTGACCCCGGCGATCTCCACCGTCCAGTGGGTCTTCGTGTCGTTGAGCTGCCGGACCTCCTGCACCCCCTCCATGAAGTGCGGGAACTCCTCGAACTGCGTCCACTGGTCGTACGCGGTCCGGATCGGGACGGACACGTCCACGTGCTCGGTGACGCCACTCATCAGCAATCCTCCTCAGTGCGCGGGTGCGGGGCGGGCCGGGGGACGGGCCCCCTCACCAACGCGTCGTCTCGTTCCGGTGGCCGAGGGCGGCCCACACCTCGGAAACCGTCTGGTAGCGGGTGCCCGGCGGCAGCCCCTCCAGGGCGGCGACCAGGTCCTCCGGCGCGTCGTTGTCGCGCGCGTTGGCGACGAGCGCCTCCCGGTCGCCGGGCAGGGCGGTCATCGTGATGAACCGTCCGAGCCGGCTGCGCTGCTCCACGTCGGTGGAGCTCATCCCCTGCGGGGAACCGGTGCGCAGCTCGCCCGCCGGGGCCGTGGTGGCCTCCGGCTGGTCCTCGCCGGCCGGCTCGGGCTGGCGGAACTCGTCCACCCGCGAGCCGCCGGTGCCGGGGCCCTGGACCAGGCCGCTGACCTCCTGGCTCATCTGCTCGTCGACCCTCGGGCTGTGCTTGCTGCTGCCACGTTCCATGCCTTCTGCGCTACCCGGGGCGGACGCCGGTAAACCGACACGGCCGCCCGGCCGACGTGACCCGGCACCGGTCGGCGGGGCGCCGGCCGTCACGGACCGGCGGGGCTGCGCGGCGGCAGCACCGGCTCCTCCGGGTCCGGCTCACCGGCCTGCAACGCCCGGCCCCGCTGCAGCTCGGCGTTGATCTGCACGCCCAGCATCAGCGCCGAATTGGACAGGTAGAGCCAGACCAGGAACGCGATCACCGCGCCGAGGCTGCCGTACGTCACGTCGTACGAGCCGAAGTTCGCCACGTACAGGCCGAAACCGAACGAGGCCAGCGCCCAGGAGACCAGGGCGACCGCGCCGCCCGGGGTGAGCCAGCGGAACCGGGGCTGGCGCACGTTCGGGGCGATCCAGAACAGCAGCGACAGCAGCACCATCATCACCATGGCCAGCACCGGCCACTTCGCCACGCCCCACACCGTGCGGGCCAGCCCGCCCGCGCCCAGCAGGTCGCCCACCGCGTCGGCGACCGGGCCGCTGACGATGAGCCCGGTGGCCACCACGGCCAGCAGCAGCATGGTCACGGCGGCCAGCCCGATCTGCAACGGGCGCAGCTTCCACACCGGCCGCCCCTCCTGCACCCCGTAGATGGCGTTGGACGCCCGGGTGAACGCGCCGATGAACCCCGACGCCGACCACAGCGCGCCGAGCAGACCGAAGCTGAGCAGCGTCTTCGCGCCGCCGCTCTGGTCGACCACGCCCCGCACCACGCTCACGAACCCCTCGTTGCCGACCACCGACCCGGCGCCGACGTCCCGGGCCAGGTCGATCACCGTGTCGACCGTCCGCTCGCCGTCGGAGACCAGCCCGACCAGGGCGACCACCACGATCGTCGACGGGAACAGGGCGAGCACCCCGTAGTAGGTGAGCGCGGCGGCCCAGTCCGCGCAGTTGTCCTTGACGAAACTCCGGCCGCTGCGCACCAGCACCCCCCGCCAGGTGGGCCAGCTGAGCTGGCGTACCCGGCGGGGCCGCCGCGCCCGCCCGTCGTCGAGGACCGCCGTGTCCGGTTCCGTCGTCGCTGCCATGACCGCCCCCTGGGTCCCGGGCGGCGGGGTGACCGGCACCCGGCGCTCGCCTGGCCCCGCCCGTACCCAGCACCGGAAATCGACAAACCCGACACGGGGCGGGGCGCTCCGCCGCGCGGGCCGGCGGTTTGCCCAGGCGGCCGGGGGGAACGGTCAATCGGGAAGCAGTCGACGCGGAGGAGGACGACATGCCCGGGCGCGAGGTACTGCCCAGCACGCTGCGGCGCTCCCCGGAGAAGGCGCAGCGCACCTGGGAGAAGACGCACGACTCGGCGGTGGAGACGTACGGCGAGGGGGAGCGGGCGCACCGCACCGCCTTCGCCGCGGTCAAGCACGAGTTCGAGAAGGTCGGCGACCACTGGGAGCCGAAGGGCCGCAAGGGGCCCAGCGACCGGCAGGCGGCCGGCGGCGGGCCGGCGCGCCGTGCCCCCACGGCGGGCGGCGTCGACGCCAACGCCACCAAGGACCACCTGATGGCGGTGGCCCGCAAGCTGGACGTGCCCGGCCGGTCCCGGATGACGAAGCCGGAACTGGTCAAGGCCATCGAGAAGGCGAACAACAACGCCACCCGCAAGGCGCGCGGGGGCCGCTGACCGGCCACGACAGCGCGGGGCCCGGGGCCGCACGGTCCCGGGCCCCACGCCGTACGCTCACCAGTGGCCGCCGCCCGGGGCCTCGATGTGCACGGCCTTCGTGGCGGTGAACTCGTCAAGCAGCTCCGGGCCGTAGCCGAAGCCCTGGCCGCTGCCCCCACGCGGCTGCGCCGCCCCGCCCGGCGCGCCGCCGAACACGGCGTTGACCTTCACGGTGCCGACCGGCAGCTCCCGCCAGGCCCGCTGGGCGTGACTCATCGAGCCGGTGAGCACCGTCGCCGCCAGCCCGTACGGCGAGTCGGCCGCGCACCGCAGCGCCTCGCTGAACGAGTCGACCACCACCACCGGGGCGACCGGGCCGAACGTCTCCTCGCGCACCAGCGTCATCTCGTGCCGGCAGTCGACGACCACCGTCGCCGGGTAGAACGCCCCCGGCCCGTCCGGCAGCGCCCCGCCGGCGCGCAGCCGCGCCCCGCCGGCCACCGCCGCCGTCACCTGCCCGTGCACGTGGTCGCGGTGCCGCCGGTCGACCAGCGGCCCCAGCTCCGTGGCCGGGTCCCGCCCCGGGCCGACCCGCAGCGCCCCGGCCCGCCGCACCAGAGCGTCGACGAAGTCCTCCGCCACGTCCCGGTGCACGTAGATCCGCTCCACCGCCACGCAGATCTGCCCCGCGTTGGCGAACGCGCCCAGCGCCGCCTGCTCCGCCGCCCAGACCGGGTCGACCCCGGCGTCGACGACGAGCGGGTCGCTGCCACCGTTCTCCAGCAGCACCTTCGCCCCGGTGCGGGCCGCTGCCGCGGCGATCTGGCGGCCGGTGGCCGTCGCGCCCACGTGCGCCACCACGTCCACGTCGCCGCCGGCCAGCGCCGCGCCGACCTCCGCGCCGCCGGTGAGCAGCGACAACACCCCCGGCGGCAGGACCTCGTCCAGCGCGCGGGCCAGCAGCCACCCCGTCGCCGGGGTGCGCTCGCTCGGCTTGTACAGCACCGCGTTGCCGGTCACCAGGGCCGCGCCGAGCAGCCCGCAGGAGACCGCCACCGGGTCGTTCCACGGCGTGATCGCCGCGACCACGCCGCGCGGCTGCGGCGCCATGAAGTCGATCGACTCCGCGCCACCGAGCAGCGTGCGCCCGCCCCGCACCGGGGCCAGCTCGGCGTACTGTCGCAGGGCGCCGACGCCCGCCTCGACGCCGCCCCGGGCGTCCGCGACGGGCTTGCCCATCTCCGCCGTCACCGCCGCCGCCAGCTCCTGCGCCGCGGCCTGCACCGCGTCGGCGGCCCGGTGCAGCGCGGCGGCCCGCTCCGCCGGGTCCGTCGCCGCCCACCCGGGCGCGACGCCCCGCGCGGCCTCCACCGCCTTGCCGACCTCGTCCGCCGTCGCCACCGGCACCGTGCTGACCGGGCGGCCGTCGGCCGGATCGTGGACGACCAGCTCGCCCCCCGCGCCGCCGGCACCCCACACCCCACCGATGAGCTGCGCAACCGTGTACATGCGGCGGTGCATCCCCCGGCCCCGGCGCGGCAAACGCGTTTCGCCGCGAGTGGCCCCGGGTAGGCGGGTCGGATGACCTCGACCGGCATCCCCACCGCCGCCGCGTCCGGCGGGGTGACCAGCCCGGAGAGCGCCGACGCGGTCGTCGTCGGCGCGGGCCACAACGGCCTGGTGGCCGCCAACCTGCTGGCCGACGCCGGCTGGGACGTGCTGGTGCTGGAGGCGACCGGCGCGCCCGGCGGGGCGGTGCGCTCCGCCGAGGTGACGGTCCCCGGCTACCTGAGCGACCTCTACAGCTCCTTCTACCCCCTCGGGTACGCCTCCCCGGTGCTCGCCGGCCTCGACCTCGACCGGCACGGGCTGCGCTGGACCCACGCCCCCGACGTGCTGGCCCACCTGCTGCCCGACGGGCGGGCGGCCGTGCTCAACCGGGACCTCGACGCCACCGCCGCCTCGCTGGCCGCGTTCGCGCCCGCCGACGGGGAGCGCTGGCGGCACGCGTACGCCGACTGGCTCGACGTGGCCGGGCCGATGCTGGCGACCATCACCACCCCCTTCCCGCCGGTGCGCGGCGGCGTCGGCCTGCTGCGCCGGCTGCGGGTCGGCGGGGCGCTGCGGCTGGCCCGCCGGCTCGTCGTGCCCGTGCGCAAGCTCGGCGCGGAGCTGTTCGACGGCGAGGGCGGCACGCTGCTGCTGGCCGGCTGCGCCCTGCACACCGACCTGTCGCCGGAGGAGGCCGGCTCCGGCGTCTACGGCTGGCTGCTGGCCATGCTCGGCCAGCAGGTCGGTTGGCCGGTGCCCGTCGGCGGGGCGCAGCGGATCACCGACGCGCTGGTCGACCGGCTCACCACGCGCGGCGGCCGGATCGTCCACGACGCGCGCGTCGACCGGGTGCTCACCGCCCGGGGCCGGGCGATGGGGGTACGCACCGTCGACGGCCGGGCCTGGCGGGCCCGGCGGGCCGTCCTCGCCGACGTCCCCGCCCCCGCCCTCTACCTCGACCTGGTCGGCGCGGCGGCGTTGCCGCCCCGGCTCGTGGAGGACCTGGCGCACTTCCGCTGGGACAGCTCCACGCTCAAGGTCGACTGGGCGCTGTCCGGGCCGGTGCCGTGGACCAACCCGGCGGTGGCCGGGGCCGGCACCGTGCACCTCGGCGCGGACCTCGACGGGCTGACGACGTACTCCGCCGAGCTGGCCCGGGGCCAGGTGCCCCGCGACCCGTTCCTGCTGGTGGGGCAGATGAGCGTCGCCGACCCGAGCCACTCCCCGCCCGGCACCGAGTCGCTGTGGGCGTACACCCACCTGCCGTTCCGGCGCGACTGGCGGGCCGAGGACGTCGCCGCGCACGTCGCGCGGATGGAGGACGTGCTGGAGGCCGCCGCCCCGGGGTTCCGCGCCCGCATCCTCGGCCGGCACGTCGCCGGCCCGGCCGACCTGGAGCGGGGCGACCCGAGCCTGGTCGGCGGGGCGCTGGGCGGCGGCACCGCGGCGGCGTACCAGCAACTCTTCCTGCGGCCGATCCCCGGCCTGGGCCGCGCGGACACCCCGGTGGACCGGTTGTACCTGGCCAGCGCCTCCGCGCACCCGGGCGGCGGGGTGCACGGCGCACCGGGCGCGAACGCCGCCCGGGCCGCGCTGGCCCGCGACCGGGCGCTCACCGGCGGCCTGTACGCGGGCGTGATCGGCGCGGCGCACCGGGCGGTCTACCGCTGAGCGCCCCCGGCGCGTCAGCCCTCGATGTTGCGGTGCCGGGTGCGCAGCTTGAACGGCATCAGCGCGCTCTCGATCTTGGTGGCGGTGGTCATCTTCGAGGCGCCCTCGCGGCGCTCCTCGAACCGGATCGGCACCTCCAGGATCGTGTGCCCCAGCTTCGTGGCCAGGTAGTGCATCTCCACCTGGAAGCTGTAGCCGTTGGACTGCACCCGCTCCAGCCCGATGTCGCGCAGCGCGTCGGCCCGCCAGATCTTGAAGCCCGCCGTGAGGTCGCGGATGCGCACCCGCAGCAGCGTGTGCACGTACAGGTTGGCCCAGCCGCTGAGCGCGCGACGGTAGAGCGGCCACGCCTCGTCGAGCTGCCCGCCCGGCACGTACCGGGAACCGATGACGACACCCGCCTGCGTGGACAGCAGCGCGCCGAGCATGCCGGGCAGCGCCTCCGGCGGGTGCGACAGGTCCGCGTCCATCTGCGCCACGTATTCCGCGCCGCCGTCGAGGGCCCGGCCGATCCCGTCGACGTACGCCCGGCCGAGGCCCTCCTTGCCGGCGCGGTGCACGACCTGGACCCGGTCGGGGTGCTCGATGGCCAGCTTGTCGGCCACCTCGCCCGTCCCGTCCGGGGAGTTGTCGTCGGCGACCAGCACCTTCAGGCCCGGCAGCGGCAGCGCGAGGAGCCGTTCGACCAGGACCGGGAGGTTCCCCGCCTCGTTGTAGGTGGGAACCACGACGGTCAGGCGTGCGTCCCGCCAGGGGGCGGGCAACTGCACGGGTTCGATCATGACGGACATCCTCGGTTTGCCGACAGGTTTACCTGAGAGGGTAGCCAGTTGCCCGTTCCATGTCGTAATGGCTCCCCGTCCGGCGTGTGCGACACGCCGTGCGCAGGGCGGGGAGCCGGGTGACGCGCCGGAACCGGGTCGCCGGGCCGGGCCGGCGCGTCACCGGTCCGCCTTCTGCCGGGTCGCGATGTCGGACAACCGACGGGGTGCCTGGGTCACTTTCTCCACAATCGCCACTGCGCCCCCCGTACCCCGCTCCCGGCGGCCCCTAACGAGCCGGGCGGGTTAGCTTCTCGGCGGCGGCGGGTATCGCGGCACCGGAGGAGTGGCGGGGCGGCGGGTGTCGCCGCGCCCCCGGCGGCGGGCACCGCGCCGCCGGCGACGTTTACTCCCCGGGGCGCAGGGAACCCGCCGCCCGTGCGACGGGACCAGATGGAGCCGGATCAGCGCAGGTCAGCCCGGGTCGACCCGGGTCCTGGCCGGGGCGGGTCCGGCGGTGTCCTGTTCGACGCGGTGCTGCTGGACCGCGACGGCACGCTGGTGGAGGACGTGCCGTACAACGGCGACCCCGACAAGGTGCGCCCGCTGCCGGGCGTGCGGGAGGCTCTGGACCGGCTGCGCGCCGCGGGCCTGCGGCTGGCCGTGGTGACCAACCAGTCCGGGCTGGCCCGGGGCTGCTTCACCGAGGGGCAGCTGGACCGGGTGCACGCCCGCATCGAGGAGCTGCTGGGCCCCTTCGACTCCTGGCACGTCTGCCCGCACGACGACGACGCCGGGTGCGACTGCCGCAAGCCCGCCCCGGGCCTCGTCCACGCGGCGGCGGCGCGGCTGGGCACGACGCCGCAGCGCTGCGTGGTGGTGGGGGACATCGGGCGGGACATGGCCGCCGCGCTGGCAGCCGGGGCGCACGGGGTGCTGGTGCCGACGCCGGTCACCCGGCCCGAGGAGGTGGCGGCCGCCCCGTGCGTACGCCCCACCCTGCCGGCGGCGGTCGACGAGATCCTGCGCCGGCAGGCCGCCGTGGCCCCTGGCCCGCCCCGCGCGGCGGGCACCGTGCTGGTGGTGCGCAGCGACTCGGCCGGCGACGTGCTGGTCACCGGGCCGGGCATCCGGGCGGTGGCCGCCCACGCGCGGCGGGTGGTGCTGCTGTGCGGGCCGCGCGGCCGGGCGGCGGCGGAGCTGCTGCCCGGGATCGACGAGATCGTCGAGTGGCCCCTGGAGTGGATCGACCCGGACCCGGGCCCCGTGGACCCGGACCGGACCCGCCGGCTGGTGCGGCGCCTCGCGGCCGTGGGCGCCGACGAGGCGGTGATCTTCACGAGCTTCCACCAGTCGCCGTTGCCGCTGGCGCTGCTGCTGCGCCTGGCCGGCGTGCCCCGGATCGCCGCGATCAGCGACGACTACCCGGGCAGCCTCCTCGACGTGCGCCACCGGGTGCCGGCGGGGGTGCCCGAGCCGGAGCGGGCGCTGTCGCTGGCCGCCGCCGCCGGCCACGCCCTGCCCGGCGACGACCAGCCCCGGCTGCGCCTGCGCCGCGACGCGGTGCCGGCCCCGCCGCCGCGACTCGACCGGCCCGGGTATGTCGTGCTGCACCCCGGCTCGACGGCCACCGCCCGGGCCTGCCCGCCCGAACTGGCCGCCCGGATCGTCCGCGCGCTCGCCGGGGCGGGCCACCGGGTCGTGGTCACCGGGGGACCCGGCGAACGCGAACTCACCGCCCGGGTGGCCGCCGCCGGCGGCGTCGACCTCGGCGGGCGCACCGGCCTGGCCGAACTCGCCGGCATCATCGCCGGCGCGTCCGCGCTCGTCGTCGGCAACACCGGCCCCGCCCACCTGGCCGCCGCGCTCGACGTGCCCGTGGTCAGCCTGTTCGCCCCGACCGTCCCGTACGGGCAGTGGGGGCCCTACCGGGTGCCCACCGTGCGCCTCGGCGACGCCGGGGCCGCCTGCCGCGACACCCGCGCCGCCACCTGCCCCGTCCCCGGGCACCCCTGCCTGGCCGGGATCGACCCCGGCGCGGTCCTCGACGCGTTGCGCCTGCTCGGCGTCCGCGCCGGCACGCCCGTCGGCCCGGCCGGCGACCACGGCCCGGACGGCGCCCCGGGCGGATCGGGCCGTGCGGCGGCCGGCCCGGCGGACCGGGTGGCCGTGCCGGCCGGCGGCGGCGGGAGCGGCCGATGAACATCCTGGTCTGGCACGTGCACGGCTCCTGGACCACGTCCTTCGTGCACGGCAGGCACCGCTACCTGGTGCCCGTCACCCCCGACCGGGGCCCCTACGGCCTCGGCCGGGCCCGCACCTACCCGTGGCCCGACAGCGCCGTCGAGGTCACCCCCGGGGAGCTGCGCCGGGCCGACGTCGACCTGGTCGTCCTGCAGCGCCCCGAGGAGTTCGACCTGGCCTGCGACTGGCTGGGCCGGCGGGTCGGCCGGGACGTGCCGGCGATCTACGTCGAGCACAACACCCCCAAGGGCGACGTGCCCGACACCCGCCACCCGATGGCCGACCGCGACGACCTGCTGCTCACTCACGTCACCGGGTTCAACGAACTGTTCTGGGACAACGGGGCCACCCGCACCGCCGTCGTCGAGCACGGCGTCGTCGCCCCGGCCGTCGAGTGGACCGGCGAACTCGACCGGCTCGCCGTCGTCATCAACGAGCCGGTACGCCGCTGGCGGGTCACCGGCACCGACCTGCTGCCCCGCTTCGCCGAGCTGGCCCCCCTCGACGTCTTCGGCATGGGGGTGACCGGGCTGGCCGACCGGCTCGGGCTGCCCGCCGACCGGGTCGCCAGCCACGACGACGTGCCGCAGGAGCGGATGCACGCCGAGCTGGGCCGGCGGCGGGCGTACCTGCACCTGTGCCGGTGGACCTCCCTCGGGCTCAGCCTGATCGAGGCCATGACCATCGGCATGCCGGTCGTCGCGCTCGCCACCACCGAGGCCGTGGTGGCCGTCCCGCCCGAGGCCGGCGCGCTCTCCACCCGCGTCGACGACCTGCTGGGGGCCGCCCGCCGGTTCCTCGACGACCCCGAGGCCGCCGCCCGGGCGGGCGCGGCGGCGCGCAAGGCCGCCCGGGACCGCTACGGGCTGGAGCGTTTCCTCGCCGACTGGGACCGGCTGCTGGAGGAGGAAGTATGCGCATCGCGATGATCTCGGAGCACGCCAGCCCGCTCGCCGTCCTCGGCGGCGAAGACGCCGGCGGCCAGAACACGCATGTCGCGGAGCTCTCCGCCGCGCTCGCCGCCGCCGGTCACGACGTGCGGGTCTACACCCGCCGCGACGCGGTGGACCTGCCGGTGACGGTCCGCGCCCCCGACGGGTACGACGTGGTGCACGTGCCGGCCGGCCCGGCGGAGCCGATGGCCAAGGACGCGCTGCTGCCGCACATGCCGGCGTTCGGCCGCTGGCTGGCCCAGCGGTGGCGGGGCGGGGACTGGACGCCGGAGGTGATCCACGCCCACTTCTGGATGAGCGGACTGGCCGCGCTGGCCGCCGGCCGGCGCACCGGCGTGCCGGTGGTGCAGACGTACCACGCCCTCGGCACCGTGAAGCGGCGGCACCAGGGCGCCCAGGACACCAGCCCGCCCGGCCGGATCCGCGACGAGCGGGAACTGGGCCGGGCCGTCGACCGGGTCGTGGCCCAGTGCCAGGACGAGGTGAACGAGCTGGTCCGCCTCGGGGTGCCCCGCGACCGGATCAGCGTGGTCCCGTCCGGGGTCAACCTCGCCACGTTCGCCCCGCTCGGCCCGGCCGTCGGGCGGGACCCGGGCCGGGCCCGCGTCCTCACCGTCGGCCGGCTGGTGGAACGCAAGGGCTTCCAGGACGTGATCCGCGCGATGCCCCTGGTGCCGGACGCCGAGTGCGTGGTGGTGGGCGGCCCGCCCGAGGGGCTGCTGGAGACCGACCCGCACGCCCGGCGGCTGCGGGCCCTGGCCCGCGAGTGCGGCGTCGCCGACCGGGTGCGCCTGGTCGGGGCGGTGCCCCGGGAGGAGATGGGCCGCTGGTACCGCTCCGCCGACGTGCTGGTCGCCGCCCCCTGGTACGAGCCGTTCGGGCTGACCCCGCTGGAGGCCATGGCCTGCGGCGTGCCCGTGGTCGGCACGGCCGTCGGCGGGCTGACCGACACCGTCCTCGACGGGGTCACCGGTGACCTGGTGCCGGCCCGGGACCCGCGCGCGCTGGGCGCCGCGATCCGGGGTCTGCTCGACGACCGGATCCGCCGGTTCGCGTACGCCGGGGCGGCCCGCGACCGGGCCCGGCGCAGCTACTCCTGGGCGGCCACCGCCCAGCGGCTGGCGGAGGTGTACGGCGCGGTGGCCGCCGTGCGCCGGCCCACCCGGGTGGTCGCCTGATGGCCGCCGCCCGCCCGGCCCGGCCCGTCACCGGCTCCGCCGGCCCGGCCGGCCCCGCCGCCGCGTCGGTGCTCGACGCGCACCTGGCCGCCCTGGCCGCCGCGCTGCTGCCCTACCGGCGCTCGGAGGAGCTGCTGGCCCGCTGGGGCGGGGAGCTGGCGCACCGGCTGGCCGCCGGCGGCCGGCTGCTGGTGGCCGGCAACGGTGGCAGCGCCGCCGAGGCGCAGCACCTCACCGCCGAACTCGTCGGCAAGCTGCGCGACGACCGCGAGCCGCTGTCGGCCATCGCCCTGCACGCCGAGACCAGCGCGCTCACCGCCATCGGCAACGACTACGGCTACGACGAGGTCTTCGCCCGGCAGGTCCGCGCCCACGGCCGGCCCGAGGACATCCTGCTGCTCATGTCGACCAGCGGGGCCAGCGTCAACCTCGTCGCCGCCGCCCACGCCGGCCGCGACGCCGGGCTGCGCTGCTGGGCGTTCACCGGCCCCACCCCCAACCCCCTCGCCGACGCCTGCCACGAGACCCTGGCCATCGCCTCCCCCGACAGCCAGGTCGTCCAGGAGCTGCACCTGGTCTCCACCCACGTGCTCTGCGAGTACGTCGACCGGGTGCTCCCCGCCGCGCTGGCGGCGGCGGGCCGCACCCCGTTGGCACCGGCCGCCAGCGGGGCGGCGGGCCGCGCCGTGCCGCCGGCCGCCGGCGCGCCGGACGGTCCGGTGCGTGCCGGGGTCGAGGTGGTGCTCGACGACGGTACGGGCCGGCAGGCCGAGGCGGGATGAGGAGGCGAGCTGATGACGGGACCCGTGGTGGTGGTCGGTGACCTCCTGCTCGACCGGGACGTCGAGGGGGTGGTGAACCGGCTGTGCCCGGACTCGCCGGTGCCGGTCCTCGACGAGTCCACGGCCGTCGACCGGCCCGGCGGGGCCGGGCTCGCGGCGGTCTTCGCGGCGGCGCAGGGCGCCGAGGTCGCGCTGGTGACCGCCCTCGCCGACGACGCGGGCGGGGCGCGCCTGGCCGAGCTGCTCGCCGCCGCGGGAGTGCAGGTGTACGCGCTGCCGCTGCGCGGCACCACCTGCGAGAAGATCCGGCTGCACGCCCGGGGCCGGGTGCTGCTGCGCCACGACCGGGGCGGGGCGGCGGGGGAGCCCGGGGAACCGAGCGAGGCCGTGCTGCGGCTGCTGGCCGCCGCGTCCGCCGTGCTGGTCAGCGACTACGGCCGGGGGGTGGCCCGCCAGCCGGCCCTGCGGGCGGCGCTCGCGGGCACCCGGGCGCCGGTGGTGTGGGACCCGCACCCGCGCGGCCCGGCCGCCGTGCCGGGCGTGCACCTGGCCACCCCGAACGAGTCCGAGGTGCGCGAGCTGGTGAAGGCCGCGCCGGGCGGGTCCCGGCTGGCCACCGCGTCGCGGGGCGCGCAGGAGCTGCGCCGGCGCTGGCGGGCCGGCGCGGTCACCGTGACCCTGGGCGGCGACGGGGCGCTGCTCTGCCACGCCGGCTCCACGCCGCTGGTGGTGCCCGCGCCGGCCAGCGCCGAGGGGGACACCTGCGGCGCGGGCGACCGGTTCGCCGCGACCGCCGCCATCGCCCTGTCCCGGGGCGCGCTGGTCTCCGAGGCGGTGCAGGCGGCCGTCACCGAGGCGTCGGGGTACGTCGCCGCGGGCGGAGTGGCCGCCGCCCTGCCGGCACCGGTCCGGGCCGCCGCCGCGCCGCCGTCGCGTCCCGGCGGGCCCCGGATCGGGGTCGCCGCCGCCGCCGAGGTCGTCGCCGGGGTACGCGCGGCCGGCGGGACCGTGGTGGCCACCGGCGGCTGCTTCGACCTGCTGCACGCCGGGCACGTGGCCACCCTGGAGGCGGCCCGGCAGCTCGGCGACTGCCTCGTCGTCTGCGTCAACTCCGACGCGAGCGTGGCCGGGCTGAAGGGCCCGGACCGGCCGGTGGTGCCGCAGGGCGACCGCAGCCGGCTGCTGGCGGCGCTGGGCTGCGTCGACGCGGTGCTGGTCTTCGACGAGCCCACCCCGGAGGCGGCGCTGACCTGGCTGCGCCCCGACGTGTGGGTCAAGGGCGGCGACTACGCCGGCGGCGGCGAGCCGGCGCTGCCCGAGGCGGAGGTGCTGCGCCGCTGGGGCGGGCACACGGTGGTCGTGCCGTACCTCGACGGGCGCTCGACCACCGACATGATCGCCGCCGCCCGCGCCACCGGCGGGACGAGCGGGCCCCGGGCGCCGGGCCTGCGGGTGGGCGTCGACGTGGACGACACGACGATCAGGGGGGCACGATGAGCGCGAGCGCACCGGGAGCCGGGCCGACCGTACTGGTCACGGGCGGGTCCAGCGGGTTGGGGGCGGCCGTGGTGGCCGCCGTGGCGAAGGCCGGCGGCCGGCCGGTGGTGCTGGACCGGCACGCACCTGCCGACGGGGTGCCCTGGGTCGAGTGCGACCTCGCCGACACCCGCGCCGCCGAGGCCGCCACCCGGCACCTCGCCGAACGCTCCGGCGGCCTCGACGCTGTCGTCACCGCCGCGGGGATCGACGTGCCCGGCCGGCTCGCCGACGTTCCCGGCGACACCTGGGAGCGCATCGTGACCGTCGACCTGCTCGCCACCGCCGCCGTCATCCGGGCCGCCCTGCCCTGGCTGGAGGCGGCCCGGGGCAACGTGGTCACCGTCGCCTCCACCCTCGGCGTCAAGGCCGTCAGCGACGCCACCGCGTACTGCGCCGCGAAGTTCGGCGTCGTCGGCTTCACCCGCGCCCTCGCCGCCGAACTCGCCGGCTCCGTCGGCGTCACCCTGCTCGTCCCCGGCGGCATGCGCACCGCGTTCTTCGACGAACGCGACGCCCAGTACCGGCCCGGCCCCGACGCCAGCCTCAACGACCCCGCCGACACGGCCGCCGCCGTCATGTTCGCCCTCTCCCAGCCGCCCGGCAGCGCCGTGCGCGAACTGGTCGTCTGTGCCGAGCGGGAATCGTCGTACCCGTGATCCTCGCCCTGCGCGCCCTCGGCGTCGGCGACCTCGCCACCGCCGTGCCCGCGCTGCGCGCGCTGCGCGCCGCCCACCCCGACCGGGAACTCGCCCTGGCCGCCCCGGCCTGGCTGGCCCCCCTGGTCGACCTCGTCGGCGGCGTCGACCGGCTCGTGCCGGCGACCGGGCTGGCCCCCCTCGACCGGCCCGACCCGCCCCCGGACCTGGCCGTCAACCTGCACGGGCGCGGCCCGCAGTCGCACCGGCTGCTCGCCGCCACCCGGCCGCGGCGGCTGCTCGCCTTCGCCAACCCCGACGCCGGGCACGCCGACGGCCCCGACTGGCGACCCGGCGAACACGAGGTCGACCGCTGGTGCCGCCTGCTGCACTGGTACGGCATCCCCGCCGACCGCGCCGACCTCGCCCTGCGCCGCCCGCCCGCCGGCCCGACCCCGGCCGGGGTGAGCGTCGTGCATCCGGGCAGCAAGATCCCGGCGAAGCGCTGGCCAGCCGGGCGCTTCGCGGCGGTGGCCCGCGCGTTGGCCGGGCGCGGCCACCGGGTCGTGGTCACCGGGTCGGCCGACGAGCGGGCGCTGGCCGGGCGGGTGGCCCGTCGGGCGGGGCTCGCGCCGGAGGCGGTGCTCGCCGGCCGCACGGACCTCGGCGGGCTGGCCGCCCTGGTGGCGCACGCCCGCCTCGTGGTCAGCGGCGACACCGGCGTCGCCCACCTCGCCACCGGCTACGGCACCCCGTCGGTGGTCCTCTTCGGCCCGGTCCCGCCGACCGGGTGGGGGCCGCCGCCGGAGCGGCCGTGGCACCGGGCGCTGTGGGCGGGGGAGCAGGGGTCCGGCGGGCCGGAGGGGGATTGGTCCGCATCTGCCGGGGTAGGTACCGATCCGGTGTTGGCGGCGATCGGCGTCGGCGAGGTGCTGGCCGCCGTGGCGGAGGCGGAACAGGCGGTGCGAGTTGCCGGTGCGGTTACGGCGTAGCGACCCGGGCAGGCCCGGCTACGGTCGCCGGCGGCGCGGCCGGGGCTGGCTCTTCCTCGACCCGGCCGGCGACCCGGTCCGCGACCCCGGCGAGCTGGCCCGGCTGCGGGACGTGGTGATCCCGCCCGCCTGGCGGGACGTGTGGATCTCGCCGTACCCCAACGGGCACATCCAGGCCATCGGCGTCGACGCGGCCGGGCGCAGGCAGTACCTCTACCACCCCCACTGGCGGCAGCAGCGCGACGAGGCGAAGTTCGACCACGTGCTGGAGGTCGCCCAGCGCCTCCCCGGGCTGCGCGAGCGGGTGGGCCACGACCTGTCCGGCCGGGGGCTGAACCGGGACCGGGTGCTGGCCACGGTCGCCCGGCTGCTCGACATGGGCACGTTCCGCGTCGGCAGCGACCAGTACGCCGTCGGCGACGACGCCACCTTCGGCGTGGCCACGCTGCGCCCCGAGCACGCGCGCAGCCGGGGCGGCTGCGTGGTCTTCGCGTTCCCCGCCAAGGGCGGCGTCGAACAGGTGCGGCGCATCGAGGACCCGCAGCTGTGCCGGGTGCTGAGCAACCTGCGTCGCCGGCGGCGCGCCGCCGAGCGGCTGTTCGGCTACTGGGACGGCCGGGGCTGGCGGGACGTGCGCAGCGACGAGGTCAACGAGTACCTGCGCGACGCCAGCGGCGGCGAGATGACCGCGAAGGACTTCCGCACCTGGCACGCCACCGTCCTGGCGGCCACCGAACTGGCCGGCCACGCGCCGGCCCGCTCCGTGACGGCCCGCCGCCGGGCGGTGGCGGCGGTGATGCGGCAGGTCGCGGAACTGCTGGGCAACACGGCGACCGTCGCCCGCACCTCGTACGTGGACCCCCGGGTGGTGGACCTGTTCCACGACGGCGTGGTCGCCCCGGTGGGGCCGGGGACGCCCCGCGCGGAGGCGGAGCTGCGGGTGCTGGAGCTGCTGGCGGACGCCTGAGGGCCCCGCCGCCGGTCCCGGCGGCACCGGGCGGCCGCCCGCGACCGTCGTGTCGCGGGCGCCTCGCCACGGCCCCCGTTACGTGCGGGCCGCCACGGGATTGCCCCGAGCCCGGCCCGTAACCAGTATCTGGGAGGGGTCGGCCGGAGAGTTGACCTTGGGTGTCAGGTGGTTGACGATCCGTGCCGTCGCACGGCCGGCCCTGCGGCCCCCGATCGCCGCGCCCGGCGTCAGCCGGGCCCCGGCCGGGTGCTCTCCCGCCAGGCCCGGGGGCTGAGGCCGTACGCGGCGCGGAAGGCGCGGCTGAAGTGCGCCTTGTCGCGGAAGCCCCAGCGGGCGGCGATGGCCTGGACGGGCCGGTCGCGCAGCAGCGGGTCGGCCAGGTCCCGCCGGCAGCGTTCCAGCCGCCGGCGGCGGATGGCCCCGCCGACGGACTCCTCCTCGTCGGCGAAGAGGCGGTGCAGGGTGCGCAGGGCGACGTGATGGGCGTCGGCGACGGCCCGGGGCGACAGGTCGGGGTCGCCGAGGTGGCGCTCGATGAAGTCGTGGACCTGGGTGAGCAGCGCCTGCTGGCGCATCTCGGCCGGGAGCCGAGGCTCGGCGTCGAGGTGCCGGGCGAGCAGCATGGTGATCAGGGTGAGGGTGACGTCGGCGAGGTGGGGCGCGTCGGCGGCCCGGAACTGCTCCGGGTGCCGGGTGATCTGGAGCAGGTGCTGGGCCAGCAGCGCCCCGGGGCCCTCCGTGCCCGACATCCGCGCGGCGGTCAGCCCACCCACCTTGTCGGGGTGCAGCGGCAGGCGGGCGCGGGGCACCAGCGCGGTGACGGCGCTGGCCTGGGCCCGCTCGGCGTCGTGGCCGGAGTGCACGATCCGGTGGGGGCGCGCCCAGTCGACCAGGGTGAGGTCGCCGATCGGGATCGCGTTCGTGGCCCGGCCGGAGTCGATGGCGCTGTTGCCGGCGAGGGTGAGGGCGATCTGGAAGACCTCCGGGTCGGCCTGCCGGATCAGGCGCGGGGTGCGCAGGCCTATCAGGGACTGGTAGTGGAACCGGCACAGCTCGACCTCGCCCAGCGTCAGGATGTCGACGTCGGCCCGGAAGTCCGCCGTGTGCTCGCTGTCCATGGCCATCGGGGCCGAGGCGCGGGAGGCGAGCTCCGTGAAGAAGGGCCAGCGCTCCGCCGCCGGCAGCACGGTCGTGTCCAGCCTCTCGGTGCGCAGCCCACCCATCACCGGCCTCCCCGTCGTCGCCTTCCTCCATT
This sequence comes from Micromonospora haikouensis, assembly GCF_900091595.1. Lineage (GTDB taxonomy): Bacteria > Actinomycetota > Actinomycetes > Mycobacteriales > Micromonosporaceae > Micromonospora > Micromonospora haikouensis. The sequence goes on along the minus strand of NZ_FMCW01000013.1, from coordinate 73,368 downwards.
GTCGACGCTTGCGCCGGTGAGGGGTGCCGCCGGGTGGCGCGGCGCCGCCGGGAACCGGCCTCAGGCGGGACGGGTGTCGTACGTCGCGCGGTTGGCCAGCACGTCGTCCATGTGGGCCTCGGCCCACCCCTTCACGCCGCGCAGCGTCTGGTGCAGGGAGTGGCCGAGCGCGGTCAGCTCGTAGGTGACCGTGACGGGCACGGTCGGCGTCACGGTCCGGGTGACCAGGCCGTCGCGTTCGAGGGAGCGCAGCGTCTGGGTCAGCATCTTCTGGCTGACGCCGGCCAGCAGGCGCGACAGCTCCGAATAGCGCAGCGGCCGGGGTTCGCCGCCGCAGTCGGCGCCGAACCGGTGCGAGCCGTCGCTGCCCAGCGCGGCCAGCACCAGAGTGACCCACTTGTCCGCGATGCGGTCGAGCAGCTGGCGACTCGGACACTGCGCCACGAACGCGTCATACTCGGCCTTCGCCCGCGCCCTCTTCTGCTCCGCCCTCGTCGTCGCCATCGGGCCGCCCCTTCCACCGCTGGTGCGTTACACACTTCCAGGTGCCTACTTCCGGACAGGAAGTTACCCGATCAGAGTGGAGTCGGCATCCACGGTGCCCAGCACCGACACCCGAAACCCGAAAGCAGAGGTGCAGCAGTGACCTCCCCTTCCCTTCCCGGCGGCACCTGGACGCTGGGGGACCTGACCGTCACCCGGTTCGGCTACGGCGCCATGCAACTCGCCGGGCCCTGGGTCATGGGTCCGCCGGCCGACCACCACGGCGCGCTCGCCGTCCTCCGGGAGGCCGTCGCCCTCGGCATCACCCACATCGACACCTCCGACGCGTACGGGCCGCACGTCACCAACCGGCTGATCCGCGAGGCGCTGCACCCGTACTCCGACTCGCTGCACATCGTGACCAAGGTCGGCGCGAACCGCGACCAGCGGGGCGGCTGGCCGCCGGCCCGGGACCCGGAGAGCCTGCGTCGGTCCGTGCACGAGAACCTCGACAACCTCGGGCTCGACGTGCTCGACCTGGTCAACCTGCGGCTCGGCGACGCCGAGGGCCCCCAGCCCGGCCCGGTCGCCGAGGCGTTCGAGACGCTCGTCGCGCTCCGGCAGCAGGGCCTGATCCGGCACCTCGGGCTGAGCAACGCGACGCCGGAGCAGGTCGCCGAGGCGCAGGCGATCGCGCCGATCGTGTGCGTGCAGAACCTGTACAACCTCGCGCACCGCCAGGACGACGCCCTGATCGACGCGCTCGCCGAGCAGGGCGTCGCCTACGTGCCGTTCTTCCCGCTCGGGGGCTTCACCCCGCTGCAGTCCTCGGCGCTCGCGGCCGTGGCCGCCCGGCTGGAGGCGGCACCCATGTCGGTGGCCCTGGCCTGGCTGCTGCGGCGGTCACCGAACATCCTGCTGATCCCCGGCACCTCGTCCGTGGCGCACCTGCGGGAGAACGTCGCGGGCGCCGGCCTCGCCCTCTCCGCCGACGACCTGGCCGAGCTGGACAAGGTCGGCCGCTAGGACCCGTGGGAGTTCAGTCGTTGAGGACCTGGGAGAGCCGGTCGCGGAAGCGCCGCTCGGAGTCGCTCACCACGTCGCCGCCGAGGCCCAGGATCCCGCCGCTGGACGCCGCGCTCACCACGTGCTCGGCGATCTCCACGAGCCAGTGCTTGTAGGCGCCGGCCTCGCCCTCGTCGACCTTCTCGGCCAGCAGCCGGGCCGCCGAGGCCGCCCGGTTCAGCACGTCCTCGATCACCGCACGCGGGTCGGCCGGCGCGATCACCGGCAGCTCCTCGCCGGCCTCCGGGTCGCCCACCCGGGACACGATCTCGCCCGCCACGGCGGCCACGAGCGGGCTGCCCGACTCGCGGCCCGTGGCGATGCTCTCCAACCCGGCCGCGTTCTCGGCCATCGTGCGGCGGGCGCTGTCGTGCTCGGCGGCGCTCGCCGCGGTCAGCACCGACTGCGGCAGGCCGACCAGCAGCCCCCACTCCTCGTCGGAGAAACCGAACCCGGTGTACGCCGGCTGCTCGATCACGACCGCGCTCCTCTCGTCGTTGCATCTCTGTGCCGTGGGCACGGTGGTCCGTCCCGGTGCCGTGGCCTGTCGGCCCGGCTCAGGCTAGTCGAGGGTCAACAGGCCCTGTTCGGACACCACGCGCACCGACAGCGTCTTGTACCCGACCTCCTCGAAGAGCACCGTCATCCGGTCCTCCTCGTAGCTCAGCACCATGCCGGGCCCCCACTCGGGGTGGCGCACCTGGCTGTGCACCGGGAACGGCCCGCTCGCGCCGTCGTCGGCGACGCTGGTGCCGGCGAGGCAGTTGTCGCAGTGCCCGCAGACCCGCGTCATCTGCTCACCGAAGTACGCCAGCAGCGCCTGCCCCCGGCAGCCGGTCGTCTCGGCGAAGGCGCGCATCATGTCCGTCCGCGACCGGGTGACGGTCTGCTGGCGTTCCGCCTCGGCCCGCGCCGCGTCGCCGGCCTCGACCGGCGTCGGCGAGTACCGGGGCGCGCCGATGCGTTGCCGCGACCGCGGCTCGGCGGCGCCGACCTGCTCCAGCAGGGCGAGATACTGGCCCAGCTTGCGCGGCCCCAGGCCCGTCGCCTCCCGCAGCTCCTTCTTGGTGGCCGGCTTGCGCCGCAGCAGGGCCGCCAGGTCACGCAGCTCGGTGGCGTCCGGCAGCCCGCCGCTGAAGAAGCGTTGCAGGCCGACGTCCTCGGCCTGCCACAGCAGCAGCACCCGGGCCGGCTCCCCGTCGCGCCCGGCCCGGCCGATCTCCTGGAAGTAGCTGTCCGGCGAGTCCGGCAGCGCCATGTGCACCACCCAGGCGATGTTCGGCTTGTCGATGCCCATGCCGAACGCCGAGGTGGCCACCATGATGGGCACCCGGTCGGCGAGGAACGCCTCGTGCAGCTCGCCGCGCGCCCCGGCGGGCATCCCGCCGTGGTAGAACTCGGCCGGGAAGTCGGCGTCGGTGAGCCGGGCGGCCAGCTCCTCGGCCGCCCGCCGGGTCGGCACGTAGATGATCCCGGGGCGCCTGTCCTCGCGCAGCAGGGCGAGCAGCCGCCGCCACCGGTAGTCCTCGGTGGGGCAGTGCGCGACCTCCAGGAACAGGTTCGGCCGGTCCAGCCCGGACACCACCACCTCGGCGTCGCGTAGCCGCAGCCGGGCGACGATGTCGTCGCGTACCGGCGGGGAGGCCGTGGCGGTCAGGGCGACCACCGGGGGCCGGCCGATGCCCTCGATGAGGTGCCCCAGCGCCAGGTAGTCGGGGCGGAAGTCGTGCCCCCAGGCCGAGATGCAGTGCGCCTCGTCGATCGCCACGAGCGCCGGCTTGAGCGACCTGACCTCGGCCATCCGGTCGGGGTTGGCCAACTGCTCCGGCGTGATGAACAGGAACTCGGCCCGGCCCGCGCGGACCTCCTCGATCGCCTCCGCCTGCTGGGCGGGCGTCTCGTCCGAGCTGATCCGCACCGCCCGCAGCTCGGGGCGGCGGCGCTCGTTGAGGGCCGCGATCTGGTCCTGCTGGAGGGCGAGCAGTGGGGAGATCACCACGGTCGGGCCGGGGATCAGGCTGGCCGGGATCTGGTAGATCGCCGACTTGCCGGCACCGGTGGGCAGCACCACCAGGGCGTCGCGTCGCTTCATCACCGCGCGCATGGCGGCGAGCTGGTTGGGCCGCAGCGCTTTCCAGCCGAAGAGGCTCCGCGCCGCGCGGCGCAACGTCATGGAGTGCGTGGACAGCTTCATCGAGGGCCGGAGGTACCCGAAGCGATCACCCCCGAAACCCGGCGGGAGGAAGGAAGGGCCCCCTGTTAACGCTTTCTGTTGCACAGGGGACCCTTCCTAACACCGCACGGACCGCGGCGGTTCAGCGCAGCCGGGGGAGCACGGAGGTGCGGTAGAGCTCGAACAGCCCCTCGTGGTGCGGGCCGGTGTTGGCCACGTAGACCTCGTCGAAGCCGGCCTGCGCGTACCGGTCGATCATCTCCAGGTGCGCGTCGGCGCTGTCGCCGCACACGAACGACTCCTTCATCATCTCCGGCCGCACGAGCTGCCCGGCCTGCTCGAAGTGCCGGGGCGAGGGCAGCACCTGGGACAGCTCGCCCGGCACGCCGGCGTTGGGCCACCGCTCGTACGCGATCGCCGCGCCGGCGTCCTCGCTGTCGGCGTACGCCGCCTTGAAGCCGGCCTGGCACGGCTTGTCGCCGCCCCCGCCGGAGCGGAACCGGCGGACCAGGTCGGCGTCGGGCGACGTGCTGACGTACCCGTCGCCGATGCGGGCGGCCAGGTCGACGGCCTTCGGGCCGAAACCGGAGACATAGACCGGAGGGGGACCGTCGGGCAGGGTGTAGAGGCGGGCGTGCTCGACGGTGTAGTGCCGGCCGTGGTGGTTGACGAACCCGCCCCGCCACAGCTCGCGCATCACCTCGACGGCCTCCTCCAGCATCTCCAACCGCACGTCGGCCTGCGGCCAGGCGTCGCCGAAGATGTGCTCGTTGAGGGCCTCGCCGGAGCCCACCCCGAGGACGAACCGCCCCTGGTGCAGCACGGCGCTGGTCGCCGCCGCCTGGGCGAGCACCGCCGGGTGGATACGCACCGTCGGGCAGGTCACGGCCGTGGTGACCGGCAGCGAGCAGACCTGGCTGAGCGCCCCGATCATCGACCAGACGAACGGGCTCTGGCCCTGGGCGTCCGTCCACGGATGGTAGTGGTCGGAAATCCACAGCGCCTCGAAGCCGGCCCGCTCGGCACCCCGGGCCTGCTCCAGCAGTTGCGCCGGGGTCAGCTCCTCGCTGGACAGGAAGTAGCCGATCCTCATCGCTCCCCCTCGCCGTGCCCGGCGCGCGGCGCACCGGCGGCACGACGACAGCCGTACCCCATGGGCCAAGGGGTGAACCCGGCGCGGCGGGGCGGCGGCCGTGGTGGCGGGCCGGTGCCGCCCGCCGGGCGGCGGCCGTGGGGTCAGCGCCGGCCGAACATGGCCCGGATCGCGGCGAGCAGCAGGAGGCCGCCGACGATCAGGCCGAGCAGGCGGACGCCGGGCACGTCGGCCGCGCTGGTGGCGTCGGCGAGCGGCGGGACAGGCATGTGGGAACTCTCCCACGAAGGGCCGGACCGCGCCAGACAGTAACAGTAAGGTTTATTGACTATTTGCCGGCGGTGATGTGACCATGGCAGCACCGCCGCGGCCCGCGGCCGGTCCGACACGGCACAAGACGGGGGTACGGCAGCCGCATGAGCAGCGCACCGACGGGGAACCTGGCGAGCCTGGCGGCCGCCGTCCTGCAACCCGGATTCGTCGGCACCACCCCGCCGCCGTGGGTCCTGCGGTGGCTCGGCGACGGGCTCGGCTCGGTGGTGCTCTTCGCCCGCAACATCGTCGACCTCGACCAGGTCGCCGCGCTCACCGCCGCGCTGCGCGCCGAGCGCCCCGACGTGATCGTCGCCATCGACGAGGAGGCCGGCGACGTCACCCGCATCGAGTCCGGCCGGGGCAGCTCCCGGCCCGGCAACTTCGCCCTCGGCGCCGTCGACGACCCGCAGCTGACCGCCGAGGTCGCCCGCGACCTGGGCCGCGAGCTGGCATCCGTCGGGGTCACCCTCGACTACGCCCCGGACGCCGACGTCAACTCCAACCCCGCCAACCCCGTGATCGGGGTACGCGCCTTCGGCGCCGACCCGGACCTCGTCGCCCGGCACACCGCCGCCTGGGTACGCGGCCTCCAGTCCGGCGGCGTCGCCGCCTGCGCCAAGCACTTCCCCGGCCACGGCGACACCCGCGTCGACTCCCACCACGACCTGCCCCGCATCGGCGGCAGCCGCGCACAGCTCGACGCCGCCGAACTGGTGCCGTTCCGGGCCGCCGTGGCGGCCGGGGTGCAGGCGGTGATGACCGGCCACCTCCTCGTGCCGGCCCTCGACCCGCGGCTGCCGGCCACCCTCAGCCCCCGCATCCTCGGCGGCCTGCTCCGCGAGGAACTGGGCTTCTCGGGCGTGATCGTCACCGACGCGGTGGAGATGCGGGCGGTCGCCGACCGGTACGGCTTCGCCGGCGCGGCGGTCCGCGCCCTCGCCGCCGGAGCGGACGCGATCTGCGTCGGCGGTGAACGCGCCGACGAGGACGCCGCCCGCGAGCTGCGCGACGCGATCGTCGCCGCCGTCGTCTCCGGCGAGCTGCCCGAACAACGGCTGGCCGAGGCGGCCAAGCGGGTCGGCCAGCTCGCCGCCTGGACGGTGGCCGCCCGGGCCGACGCCCCGTCCCGCCCCACCGTCACGCCCGGCGGCTCCCCGATCGGGCTGGCCGCCGCCCGCCGCGCCGTACGGGTCACGGCGAGCGCCGCCGGGGCCCTGCCGCTGGCCGGGGCCCCGCACGTGGTCGAGTTCGAGCCGCCCCGCAACATCGCCATCGGCGCGGAGACCCCGTGGGGGATCGCCGCCCCGCTGGCCGCCCTGCTCCCGGGCACCACCGCGGTCCGCCTCGGCGCGGACGATCTCGGTGACGTCCCCGTGGGGGCGGTCGGCGCTGCTCCTGCTGGTGCTGCCGCCGGTGCTGCTGGTGCTCTTTCCGGTGCTGCTACCGGTGCCGCCGGAGTTCTTGCCGGCGCTGCCGGCGGACCTCTTGCCGGTCCTGCCGGCGGAGTTCTTGCCGGTGCTGTCGCCGGGGCCGCCGGCCGGCCGCTGGTGCTGGTCGTCCGCGACCTGCACCGGCACGACTGGATGCGCGCCGCCGTGGCCCGGGCCCTCGTCGCCCGCCCGGACGCGGTGGTGGTCGAGCTGGGCGTGCCGGCCCTCGTCACAGGCGCCGTGCACGTAGCCACCCACGGCGCGACCCGGGCCGGTGCCCTGGCCGCCGCCGAACTGCTGGCCGGCACGGGACTCGCCGCCGCGATGCCGCTGACCGGCGTGGCCGAGCCCGTGGTCGGCTGAACCCTCTGCCGGAGGGGCTTCGGTGGTGCCTGCTTGCCGGCGGGGTCTGCTGTCCGGCGGTGCCTGTTGCCCGGCGGCGTCTGCGGCTCGGGTGCGGCTGCTGCTCGACGGTGCCTGCTGCTCTGCTTCGGCTGGGCGCGGCCTCGGCTGGGCCCGGCTTCGGCTGGGCCCGGCTTCGGCTGGGCGCGGCGGGATCAGGTGCCGTTGCGGCCGTCAGGGGGCGGGGGTGACCAGGTCCGCGTACTCGGGGTGGCGCTCGATGAAGGCCGCCATGAACGGGCACCTCGGCACCACCCGGCCGCCGCGCTCGCGGACCTGGTCCAGGGTGGCCCGCATCAGCGCCGCCCCGACACCCATGTTCTGGAACTTCGCGTCGACCTCGGTGTGGGTGAAGATCAGCACCTCGCCCCGGGGCAGGTACGCGGTGAACCCTGCCAGCGCGTCGTCGACCAGGATCTCGAAGCGGTGGCGGGCGGGATTGTCCTCGACCAGGAAGCTCACCCGGCCATTCTGCCCCCGCCACCCGCCGCCCGGTCCAATTCACCCCCACTCCGCGCCTGGCGGCGGCCAACTGCTGCGTCGTCAGCCCTGCCCGCTGCTGGCTGCCCCGCCCGCCGCCGGCCCGCTCCCGGCGGCGGGCGGCCTGCCGCCGGTGCGGGGTGTGAGAAGGGTGCCCTTCTCTACCGGAGGCGTTAACAAGGGGCCCTTCCTTGCACGTCGGGCGGGTCGCGGGGGTCTCGTACCCTTGATCGCGTGACGAACCGACGCGGTACCTCCCCGTCCACCCCCACCCGCCGCGCCGCCGGCCTGCTGGCCGGCCTGGCACTCGGCGTCGCCCTGCTCGCCGGGTGCAGCTCCGAGGGCGCCTCCACCGACTGCGCCCTGGACTCCTGCGCGGTGACCTTCGACCGGGGCGTCGAGGCCAGGGCCACCATCCTCGGCGTCGAGGCCAAGCTGGTCGGCGCCCAGGGCGACCAGGTGACCGTCGAGGTCGCCGGCGAGCAGTTGTCGCTGACCGTGGGCCAGCAGGCCACCGAGGTCGGCGGCTTCGCCGTCACCCTGGACAGCGTCACCAACGAGCAGGTCGTGATCCGCGTCTCGCGCAATCCCAACGGCTAGCCAGGGCGCCGCGCGGGCGGTGGCCGACGTTTGGGGATCTCCGCAATCGGAGATTGAGGCGCCATGTCACTCACCCGAAACGCCGAAGCCACCGCCTCGCAGGCCGCGAACAGCCGGTGGCTCGAACTACTCGCCCGGGCCGGTTTCATCGGCTACGGCGTCGTGCACCTGCTGTTCGCCTGGCTCGCCCTGCAGATCGCCTTCGGCGACTCGGGCGGCAAGGACGGCGACCAGACCGGTGCGCTGAGCACCCTGGCCGAGCAGCCGATGGGCAAGTTCCTCTGTGTCGCGATCGCCGTCGGCATGCTCGCCATGGCGATCTGGCAGGCGCTGGAGGCCGCCGTCGGGCACCGCGCCGAGCGCGGCCGGGAGCGGCTCTTCGAGCGGATCGCCTCCGCCGCCCGTACCCTCGTCTACCTCTACTTCGCCTGGACCGCCTGGAAGGTCTTCTCCAACGCCGGGTCGAGCGGTGCCGACCAGCAGGAGGCCCTCACCGGCAAGCTGATGGAGTCCGGCGGCGGTCGCCTGCTGGTCGGCCTGGCCGGGCTGGTGCTCGCCGCGATCGGCGTCGGCCTGGTGATCTACGGCTGGAAGAAGAAGTTCCGCAAGCACCTCAAGACCGGCGAGATGAACGCGCACACCCGGACCCTGGCCCTGCGCCTCGGCACGGCCGGCTACATCGCCAAGGGCGTCGCGTACGGCATCGCCGGCCTGCTGGTGGTCGTCGCCGCGGTCAACTACGACCCGGAGAAGGCCCGCGGCCTCGACGCCGCGCTGCGCACCCTGCGCGACCAGTCGTACGGCCCGTTCCTGCTCGCCCTGGTCGCCCTCGGCATCGCCTGCTTCGGCGTGTACTGCTTCCTCCAGTCCCGGTACCGCAAGGTGTGATCGTCCTGGCCCGGCCGGTCTCGGCCCGGCTTGGCCGACACGGCGGACAGCGGGCACCATTGGGCCTTTGCCCGGATCAAGGGGCCCGCTGAAGGGGGAGAGACACCCGTGCAGAGCTACCTCATGACGATCGTCGCCGCGCTCGCCGCGGCGGCGATCGCCCTTTTCCTCGCCGAGGTGGTGCACCGGACGACCCGTCGGCTCGGCCGACGTTCGTTGCTGATGACCGAGCTGACCGACCACGCGCACCGCCCGTTCCAGGTTGCCGCGACCGTGCTCGCCGTGCAGTTCGCCGTCCGGTTCTCCACCGGCTACGCCGTCGGCACACCGTGGCGGCAGGTGGTGCTGCACGCGCTGGTGCTCGGCATCATCGCCACCCTGTCGTGGCTGGTCGCCTCGCTGCTGGTGGTGGTCGAGGACGTCGCCCTGGCCCGGTTCCGGGTCGACGTGCCGGACAACCGCCACGCCCGCCGCGTGCGTACCCAGGTGGTGATGCTGCGCCGGCTGACCATCGCGGTGATCGTGATCCTCGCCGTCGGCGTGATGCTGATGACCTTCCCGAGCGTCCGGGGCGTCGGGGCCGGCGTGCTGACCTCCGCCGGCGTGGTCGGTGTGGTGGCCGCGCTCGCCGCGCAGAGCCTGCTCGGCAACGTCTTCGCCGGCCTCCAGCTCGCCTTCAGCGACGCGGTACGCCTCGACGACGTGGTGGTCGTCGAGGGGGAGTGGGGCCGCATCGAGGAGCTGACCCTCAGCTACGTCGTCGTGCAGATCTGGGACGACCGCCGGCTGATCCTGCCCACCTCGTACTTCACCAGCAAGCCCTTCCAGAACTGGACCCGTACGGAGGCGGCGGTGCTGGGCACCGCCGAGTTCGACGTCGACTGGTCGATCAACGTGCAGGCGATGCGGGAGGAGCTGCGCCGGCTGGTGGAGGGCAGCGAGCTGTGGGACGGCCGGGTCTGCGTCCTGCAGGTCACCGACGCCACGGGCGGCCTGATCAAGGTGCGGGCGCTGGTCAGCGCGGCGAACGCCGGCAGCCTGTGGGACCTGCGCTGCCTGGTGCGGGAGCACCTGGTCGGCTGGGTGCGGGACCACCGCCCGACCGCGCTGCCCCGGATGCGTGCCGAGGTCGGCGACGCGTCCGGCGCGCTGCCCTGGCAGGCGGTGCAGCCCCGCCGCCCGGCGCGCCGCCGCGCCGAGGCGGACGTGCCCGACGACGCCCGGGTCTTCGGCGGCAGCGACGACGGCGCGGCCCGCAGCGAGGCGTTCGTGGGCCCGGACGAGCCCGCCGCCCGCCCGGACGCCCCGGCCACGCCCGACGACCACGCCCCGGCCTCGTCCGGCAACCACGGCGCAGCCCCGTCCGACAACCACGCCGCCGCCCCGCGCTGACGGCGTGCACGGCGCGACGTGTCCTGTCGCGGCGGCGGGGCGTTGAACCGGCGGGAGGCCGGCCGCCCCGTCGCGGGGCCGGGCGGGGTTTGAACGGCCGTCTCCCGGGGACTGCTGCGCGGCGCGGTCAGTGCGACTGGCCGCCCCGCGCAGGATTGACGGGCGGCGACTCCGGGCATACAGCGCGGTGATGACGAAAGGAGGACAGCATGGCTGACGTCGCGAATCACCGCACGTCGCGGACCGGGAGCGAGCCGTCCACCGCCGAACTCGTGCAGCGGGCCACGGAGCAGGTCTCCCGACTCGTCCGCGACGAGCTGGCCCTGGCCCGGGCGGAGCTGACCCAGAAGGGCAAGCACGCCGGCATCGGGATCGGCCTCTTCGGCGGCGGCGGCGCACTGGCGCTCTACGGCCTGGGCGCGCTGATCGCCGCCGCGATCCTGCTGCTGGCGCTGGTCGTGCCGGCCTGGGCGGCCGCGTTGATCGTCGCGGTGGTGCTCTTCCTGGCGGCCGGGATCCTCGCCCTGGTCGGCAAGAAGCAGGTCGGCCAGGCGGTCCCGCCGGTTCCGGCGGCGGCGGTGCGCAGCGTCCGGGCGGACGTGGACACCGTCACCGCCGCGGTGAAGGACAGGGCACGGGCATGACGGGCGGCGCGAGCAACGGCACCAACGGCACGGGAGACACCGAGGCGCTGCGCGAGGAGATCCGGCGTACCCGGGTGGAGCTCGGCGAGACGATGGAGGCGCTGGCCGCGAAGGCCGACGTGAAGGCCCGGCTGCGCTCCTCCGCCGAGCAGGCCAGAGAGCGGATGCGGGAGCAGGCCGCGCAGACCGTGGCCCGGGTGCGCGGGCAGGCCGCCCAGGGCGCCGAGGCCGCCCGGGAGCGGGCCGCCTCCGGTGCGGAGCTGGGCCGCAGCCCGGTGCCGTGGGCGGCGGTCGCCGCCGGCGCGGTGGCTACCATGATCGTGCTGTTGATCGTCCGGGGGAGGCGCAGGTGAGCAAGGGCATCGGCAGGGCCGCGTACAAGCCTGTCGGGGTGTTGATGGGGTTGGCCGCCGGTGCGGTCGCGGGCGTGATCTTCCGGCAGGTCTGGAAGGTGACGGCCGGCGACGGCGAGGCCCCGAGCGCGACCGACGAGGACCGCGGCTGGGGCGAGATCCTCGCCGCCGCCGCCCTCCAGGGCGCGATCTTCTCGGTGGTCCGCGCGGCCGTCGACCGGGGCGGCGCGGTGGGCGTACGCCGGCTGACCGGCCGCTGGCCCGACTGACCAGCCAGGACAGGCGTGGGCCCCCTTCCCGGGTGACCGGGAAGGGGGCCTTCGTGCGTGCGGGAAGGGCCCGGGAGGTCGGAATTCGGGCGTCCTTCAGGTCACATGTCGAAGAATTTCGTCCGGTAGGCTGTGCAGAGTTTTCGCTACGTGGTTTGCTGTTCCACGCTGTTGCGAGACAGCGTGGGTTGAGAGAAGTCTCCTGCACAGGGGGCCGCCTCAGGCGCCGCTGCTCGAAAACGGCCAATCGGCCGCACGGCGTGCTCGGCCGCCAGTTTTAGAAGGAGATACACATGGCGCAGGGAACCGTGAAGTGGTTCAACGCAGACAAGGGCTTCGGCTTCATCACCGTCGACGGCGGGGGTGCTGACGTGTTCGTCCACTTCTCGGCCATCCAGACCAGCGGCTACCGCACGCTGGAGGAGAACCAGCGGGTGGAGTTCGAGATCGCCCAGGGTCAGAAGGGCCCGCAGGCTGAGCAGGTCCGCCCGATCTGAGCAGCCGTGGCCGGCCCGCCGGCCGAGGGGATGATCCGACCCGGATCAAGTCAAGCCCCGTGTCCCGTTCGGGATGCGGGGCTTTTCACGTGCCCGCCCCACCCCGGGGCGATCCCGCCGGGACCGGGTCGCGACCCGCCTCCCCACCACCGTGGGCCGGCGGTCAGGGGCGGCGGCGTCGGGCGCGCAGGCCGTACCAGAGGGCCGCGAGTCCGATCAGGACCAGCACCGGGCCGAGCAGTGCCCAGATCCGCTGGTCGGTCATCATGCTCCCGCCGACGTAGCCGAGGCCCTGCACCGTCCAGACGGCGCCGACGACCATCGCGAGCAGGCCGAGGGTGAGCCGGAGCCACCCCTTCATCGCGTCCCCCCTCCGCTCACCGGCCGGGCCCGCCGGCCCGGTCCAGCATGCGCGTCGTTCCAGCATCCGCGTCGTCACCGCGGTTCGCGAGCACCGCCGCCGGGCGGGTCACCACCGGTCGTGCACCTGCGGCCGGATCAGCTCGTCGTAGGTGTCCCGCACGGCGGCCAGCTCGTCGGGCGTCAGCGGCGCGAGGCCGGCCGTGGCGGCGTTGCGCCGGGCCTGCTCGGCGTCGCGGGCACCGGGGATGACCACCGTGACGCCGGGTTGGTCGAGCACCCAGCGCAGCGCGAACTGGGCCATGGTGCGGCCCGTGCCGACCAGCGGGGCGAGCCGGCGCACGGCGGCCAGCCCGGTGCCGAAGTCCACCCCGGAGAACGTCTCCCCGACGTCGAACGACTCGCCGTGGCGGTTGTAGGTGCGGTGGTCGTCGGGGGCGAAGGTGGTGTGCTCGTCGTACCGGCCGGAGAGCAGGCCGCTGGCCAGCGGCACCCGCGCGATGATGCCGACCCCGGCGGCCGAGGCGGCCGGCAGCACCCGGTCGAGGGGCTTGAGGCGCAGCGCGTTCAGGATGATCTGGACGCTGGCCACGCCGGGCCGGGCGATCGCGGTGAGCGCCTGGTCGCAGGTCTCCACGCTGACCCCGTACGCGGCGATGCGCCCGTCGGCGACGAGGGCGTCGAGGGCGTCGAAGACCCGGTCGTCGGAGAACACGGCGGTGGGCGGGCAGTGCAGCTGGACCAGGTCGAGGGTGTCCACGCCGAGGTTGGCCCGGGACCGGTCGGTCCAGGCCCGGAAGTTCTCCGCCGTGTACGCCTCCGGCCGCTGCTCGACCCGGCGGCCCATCTTCGTCGCCACGGTCAGCCCCGCGTCGGGGCGGGACCGCAGGAACCGCCCGATGAACTGCTCGCTGCGCCCGTCGCCGTAGACGTCGGCGGTGTCGACGAACGTGACGCCCGAGTCCACGGCGGCGGCCAGGACGGCCATCGCGTCGGCCTCGTCGACCCGTCCCCAGTCCGCGCCGAGCTGCCAGGCGCCGAGCCCGACCACGCCGACGTGCCGTCCGAGCCGGGTAAAGGTGCGCTGCTCCATGCCCCGAGCCTAGTGATCGGCTTGTCCGGCCGTGCGGCGGGCCGTACCTTGAAACAAGACGGACGTACGGTTTGGAGGCGCGATGTGGGATCCGGCGACGTACCTGCGCTACCGCGACGAGCGGGGCCGGCCCTTCCACGACCTGCTCGCGCGGGTCCCGGCCGAGCGGCCGAGGGCCGTGGTGGACCTCGGCTGCGGGCCCGGGACGCTGACCGCCAGCCTGGCGGCCCGCTGGCCGCACGCCCGCGTCGCCGGCCTCGACGCCTCGGCGGAGATGATCGACCGGGCCGTCGCGCTGGACGCGCCGGTGGACTTCGCGGTCGGCGACGTGCGCGACTGGCGGCCCGCCCCCGACGTCGACGTGGTGGTCAGCAACGCGCTGCTGCAGTGGGTGCCCGGCCACCGGGAGCTGCTGACCCGGTGGGCCGCCGCGCTCGCCCCGGCGCTGCGCGAGGATCCGGTCGACGACGCGGTCGGCTACGCCACGCTGCTGACCCGGGCCGGCTGCGCGGTCGACGCCTGGGAGAGTACGTACGTGCACCTGCTGCCGGCCCCCGCCGACGCCGACCACCCGGTGCTGACCTGGATGGAGGGCACCGCCCTGCGCCCCGTCCGGGCGGCCCTGGACGACGCCCGGTGGGCCGACTTCCGCGCCCAGCTCGCCGCCCGCCTCGCGGCGGCGTACCCGGTCCGGCAGGGGCGGGTGTGCTTCCCGTTCCGCCGCGTGTTCGTCGTCGCCCGCACCGGTGCCCGCCCGCCGCACCCTCCCGAGGAGAGCCCGTGACCGACCTGTCCGCCTTCATCGCCGGCCTGCCCAAGGTGGAGCTGCACGTGCACCACGTCGGCTCCGCGTCGCCGCGCATCGTGGCCGAGCTGGCCGCCCGCCACGAGGGGGCCAGCCCGGTGCCGGCGGACCCGGACGCCCTCGCCGACTACTTCGCCTTCCGCGACTTCGCCCACTTCATCGAGGTCTACCTCAGCGTGGTGGACCTGGTCCGCGACCCCGAGGACGTCTGGATCCTCACCCACGAGGTGGCCCGCGAGCTGGCCCGCCAGCAGGTCCGGTACGCCGAGCTGACCGTGACGCCCTACTCGCACGTGCGCCGGGGCATCCCCGCCCCGGCGTTCTGCGAGGCCATCGAGGACGCCCGCAAGCGGGCCGAGGCCGACTTCGGCATCGCCCTGCGCTGGTGCTTCGACATCCCCGGCGAGGCGGGGCTGCCGGCCGCCGAGGAGACCCTGCGGATCTGCCTCGACGAGCAGCCCGCCGGCCTGATCAGCTTCGGCCTGGGCGGCCCCGAGATCGGCGTGCCCCGGCCCCAGTTCACGCCGTACTTCGACCAGGCGCGGGCGGCCGGGCTTCGCTCGGTCCCGCACGCGGGCGAGACCACCGGCCCGCAGACCGTCTGGGACGCGCTGCGCGACCTCGGCGCGGAACGCATCGGCCACGGCATCTCCGCCGCCGACGATCCCGAGCTGCTGGCCCACCTGGCGCAGCACCGCATCGCCCTGGAGGTCTGCCCCACCTCCAACGTGCGCACCCGGGCTGTCGCCTCGCTCGACGTCCACCCGCTGCCCCGGCTGGTCGAGGCCGGTGTGCTGGTCACCATCAACTCCGACGACCCGCCGATGTTCGGCACCACCCTCAACGACGAGTACGCGGTGGCGGCCCGGCTGCTCGGCCTCGGCCCGCAGGGGCTGGCGGCGCTGGCCACCGACGCGGTGACCGCGTCGTTCCTGTCGCCGGGGGAGAAGGCGCGGCTGGCCGGCGAGATCGACGGCTACCTGGCCGCGTCGGCCGGCTGACCGGGGGCTTGTCGGCCCGCCGGAGCGCGGGCCGACAAGCTCCCGGATCCGGGCTGGCGCGCGGCGGGAGGAGGTTGTGGGGGGACCGCACTCCCGCCGCGCGCACGGCTCCACCGACCGGAGGAGATCCCGGAATGGCCGGTGGAACTGATGGGTTCGCCCCCGATCCTGCCACCGCGCGCCCGGCGTGCCGCCGTGGTTAATCCGGATCTAAGGAAGACTTGCGTCTGCGCACAACCGGCCGCGCCCCGGGCCGGCGGCTGGCCAGCCGCAGCGCAGCCGGGGTGGTCAGCCGTCCGACGGGCGTCGGCGGGTCCAGCGGCGGCCCTCGGCCTTCGGCTCCCGCGCGTCGCGGGCCATCCGCCCGACCAGGCCGAACCGGTTGACCTGCCGCGGGACGGCCTCCGGGTCGGCCAGCAGCATCACCACGCTGGCCCCGCCGAGCCGGGCCCGGTCGATGCTCACCGACCCGTTGGCCTGCAACGCCACCCGCTTGGCGATGTCCAGGCCCAGGCCGGTGGAGCCCTGGTCGCTGGCGCCCCGGGCGAGCGCCCGGTCCGGGTTGGCGATGCCGGGGCCGGCGTCGTCGATGCGGATCGCGACATACCCGTCCCGGCGGGAGACCGCCACCTCGAACGCGGTGCCCTGCGGGGTGTAGCGGAACACGTTGCCGATCACCGCGTCGAGCGCGGCGGCCAGCTCGGCGCGCGGCACCGGCGCCGGGATGCGCAGCTGCGCGCCGCTGACCCGGTGCGGCCGGTTCTGGTCACCGGCGAGGGCCGACCAGAACACCATCCGGTCCCGGACGACCTCGCTGACGTCGCACATCGCCGGCCCGGCCTCGTGCGCGACCGCCTTACGGGTCGTGTTGATCAGCACGTCGATCTCGCCTTCCAGGGTGACGATCGCCTGCCGGATCCGCCGGATCGCGCGCCGGCGGTCCAACTCCGCCTCGGTGAACGAGCCGACGCTGGTGTCGTCGGAGTCCAGCCCGTCGGCGTCGAGCCGCAGCACCGTCAGCGGGGTACGCAGCCGGTGCGACAGGTCGGCCACCAGTTCCCGCTCGTCGGTGCGGGCCGCCACCAGCCGGTCGGCCATCCGGTTGAACGCGTACCCGGCCTCGGCCAGCTCGCGCGGGCCGGTCGGCTCGACGCGTACCCCCAGGTCGCCGTCGCCGACGGCGAGGGCCGCCTGCACGAGCCCCCGGGTCGAGTCGACCGTGCGGGCCGCGACCCGGTCGACCACCAGCACGGCGGCGCCCACCAGCGCCAGCGCCACGGCCGCGAGCAGCAGCCACCGGCCCGTGGCGCCCTCGTCGAGGGTGGCGTCCGGGACGAACACCTCGACCACGGCCACCGAGTCGCCCAGCACCACCGGGTCGAGCCGCAGCACCCCGCCCGGCACGTCGGTGACCACGGAACGCCGGTCGGCGGCGGCCCGGGCCAGCGCGGCCCCGTCGGCCCGGCCGGCCGCGTCGTCACCGCCCAGCCCGTGCACCACGGGCCGGGTCGCCGGGTCGTCGCCGCTGGCCTCGACGGCGCGTTGGACGACGGGCGGTTCGGTGCTGACCGCGAGGGCCCCGGTGACCAGCGCGCTGCGCCGGGCGGCGTCCGCGATGGCCTCCTCGCGGGTCCGCTCGCCCAGGCTGATGCCGAGGGGGATGAGGAACGCGAGCGCGACGAGGGTGCACATGCCGGCCGTGAGCCAGGCCAGCGCGCCCCTCAGTCCGGGGCCACCAACCGGAAGCCCACCCCCCGCACGGTGCGCAGGTAGCGCGGCTTCGCCGCGGACTCGCCCATTTTGCGACGCAGCCAATACAGATGAACGTCGATGGTCTGGTCCTCGCCGACCGACGGCTGCCGCCATACCTCCTCCAAGAGTTCCCGGCGGGACACTACCCGCCCGGGCCGGGCGGCGAGATACGCCAACAGGTCGAATTCCTTGCGGGTCAGCGCGAGGGGCACCCCGTCGAGCAGGGCGCTGCGCTCCCCGACGTCCACCCGCAGGCCGCCGACGGTGTGCACGGCCGGCTGCACCGTCCGGCTGGCCCGGCCCGCCCGGCGCAGCACGGTGGTGATGCGGGCGTCCAGGTGCGCGCCGGTGAACGGCTTGACCATGTAGTCGTCCGCGCCCGCCCGCAGCAGCCGCACCACCGACTGCTCGTCGTCGCGGGCGGTGGCGATGATGATCGGCACGTCGGTGATCCCGCGCAGCATCCGCAGGGCGTCCGAGCCGTCGAGGTCGGGCAGGCCCAGGTCCAGCACCACCAGGTCGGGGGTCTGGGCCGCGACCCGGCGCAGCGCGTCCAGCGCGGTGCCCACGGCGTGCACGGCGTGCCCACGGTCGGCGAGGGACCGCAGCATCGCGCCGCGTACGACGTGGTCGTCTTCGACCAGGAGCACCGTGGCCACGTCAGCACCGTACTCGCGATGGCAAGCGGGCGCGTTGCGGCGCACCCGGCGACCGGGCAAGCTGGTACGGCCATGCCATTCACGCTCTTCGCGGACACCCGTGCGGCGCTCGCCCGGGACAGCCTGCACGGCCTCTCCGTCGGCGACGCCCTCGGCTCGCAGTTCTTCGTGCCGGGCCGGCGGCCCGGCGACCTCGCCGCCGGCCGGTTCCCGCCGCCGCCGTGGCAGTGGACCGACGACACCGAGATGGCCTGCTCCGTGGTGGCCGAGCTGACCGAGGTCGGTGAGATCGACCGGGACCGGCTGGCGCTGGCCTTCGCGCACCGCTGCGAGCCGTACCGCGGCTACGGGCCCGGCGCGGTGACCATCCTGCGCCTGATCCGCACCGGCACGCCGTGGCCCGTCGCCGCGGCCTCCGCGTTCGACGGGCAGGGCTCGTGCGGCAACGGCGCGGCGATGCGGGTCGGCCCGCTCGGTGCGTGGTTCGCCGACTCGACCCGGCAGGCGGCGGCCCAGGCCCGGGCCTCCGCCGAGGTCACCCACGCCCACCCGGAGGGCATCGCCGGCGCCGTCGCGGTCGCGGTGGCCGCCGCCCTGGCCACCCGGGCCCGCCTCGACGGGGACCGCCCGCCGCCGTCGCGGCTGCTCGCCGCGGTGGCCGCGGCCCTCGACCCCGGCGAGGTGCACCAGGGGGTACGCCGCGCGGCCGGCCTGTTCGGCCGCCCCCTCGCCGTCGCCGTGGACGCGCTCGGCAACGGCTCCCGGGTGACCGCGCAGGACACGGTGCCGTTCACGCTCTGGGCGGCGGCGACGCACCTCGACGACTACCCGGCCGCGATCCGGGCCTGCGTCGAGGCGGGCGGGGACGTCGACACCACGGCCGCCATCGTCGGGGCGGTCGTGGCCGCCCACACCGGCGTCGGCACGCCGGGCGGCGTACCCGCCGACTGGCTCGCCGCCCGCGAGCCCCTGCCCGACTGGCTCGCCTGACCGCCCGTCGCCGCCCCCACCCCGCCGCCTGGCCACCCGCTGCCTGGCCGGTCTACCGCCCCACCGGCTGCGGCTCCTCCAGCGCTCCGACGGTTGCGGGCGTGGCCCCGGCGGTTTCGGGCGTGGGCTTGTCGGTTTCGGGCGTGGGCTTGTCGGTTCCGCGCGTGGCCTCGGCGGCGTCGGTGACCTCGTCCCCGCCGGGCGGCGTCGGGTCGCCGTCGAGGATCCGGCGCAGCTCGTCGCCCTCGGGCGCGGTCACCCCCACCGGGTCGGTCCGTCGCCGCCATCGGGTCGCCAGCCAACCGAGCGCCGCGCCCCCGCCGAGCCCCGCGACCAGCCCCGCCGCCAGCAGGGCATCGGTGAACCCACGGTCGCCCGCGGCGTCACCGTCCGACAGGGCGACGGCCGGCGTGGGAGCCTCGCCGGCCGCCGTCGTGTCGGACGGGCCCCCGCCGTGCGCGCCGGTGGCCCCGTCCCCGCCGTGGCCGCTCGCCGCCGGCAGCAGGGTCAACACCGGTGCGGGCCGCGCACCGCCGGCCGGGTCCGCCCAGCGCACGACCGTGCCGTCGGAGTACGTCTGCACCACCTCGAACACCATCCGGTCGGCCTGGGGCAGCGGCCCCATCGAGACGGCGAGCCGGGCGGGGCCGGCGGGCGCGCCCTCGGCCCGGGTCCAGACCACCGAGGCGGTGGCCGTGTCCATCGTCGTGCCGTGGATGCCGGGGATCGGCTCGGGCAGCTTCCGCGTGGTGATCCGGGGCGCCCAACCGGGCACCGACATCGGGTACGCCTCGCCCACGGGCGCCGCCGCCGGCAGCCGCAGCTCGACCCGATCGGTCCGGGTGCCCGGGCGCTCCTCGGGCACGACGATCTCCAGCCGTACCGGGTCGCCCTGGCGGGCCTGCTCGGGGGTGCTCGTCACGTCCGCCGCCAGCGCCGTGCCGGCCCAGCCCAGCGTCGCCGCGACGACGGCCAGGACGGCCGACGCCGACATCCGGAGCCCTCGCTTGTGCCTACGGATCATCGCCACCCTCGACCCTGCCCTTCGTCTTCCTCCGGCCGCTTCCGACACCGGCCCCACCCGGTAGTTCGGCTGGCGCGGCCGAAAGGTTCAATCCGACACCCGCTCGTGCCCGCTCGTGCCCGCCCGCCGGCCCGCCCGTGCCCGCCGCCGCCGTGCGCCGCGTCGCCCGGCCCTCGGCGTTAATAAGGGGCCCTTCCACTACCGAATGCGATAAGAAGGGGCCCTTCCTTGCCCGCTAGCATCAGCGGGGGCGGCCGGTCGGCCGCTGTTTGTCGTCCTCTGGAGGAGTCACCGTGTCCGCACCCCGTACCCCCGTCGTGGCCGACCCCGTCGTCGTCGCCGCCGGGACGACGGCGGCCGACGCGGTGGCCGCGGCCGGGCTGCCGTCCGCCGGCCCGAAGGCGGTCGTCGTGGTCCGCGACCCGCAGGGCAACCTGCGCGACCTGGACTGGGCGCCCGCCGAGGAGACCGTCGTCGAGCCGGTCGCCCTCGACACCCCGGACGGGCTCAACGTGCTGCGCCACTCGACCGCGCACGTGCTCGCCCAGGCGGTGCAGGACGTGTTCCCCGACGCGAAGCTCGGCATCGGCCCGCCGATCGAGAACGGCTTCTACTACGACTTCGCCGTCGACAAGCCGTTCCAGCCCGACGACCTGGCGAAGCTCGAGAAGCGGATGCAGGAGATCGTCAAGTCCGGGCAGCGGTTCCGGCGGCGGCGGTTCGCCAGCCTCGACGAGGCGAAGGCCGAGCTGGCCGCCGAGCCGTTCAAGCTGGAGCTGATCGAGGTCAAGGGCGAGGGGCTGGACTCCTCCGAGGTGATGGAGGTGGGCGGCGGCGAGCTGACCATCTACGACAACCTCGCCGCCAAGGAGGACAAGGTCTGCTGGTCGGACCTGTGCCGGGGCCCGCACCTGCCGAACACCCGGCTGATCGGCGCGTTCAAGCTGATGCGGTCGGCCGCCGCGTACTGGCGGGGCAGCGAGAAGAACCCGCAGCTGCAGCGGGTGTACGGCACCGCCTGGCCGACCCGCGACGAGCTGAAGGCGTACCTGAAGCTCCTGGAGGAGGCCGCCCGCCGCGACCACCGCAAGCTCGGCGTCGACCTGGACCTGTTCAGCTTCCCCGACGAGCTGGGCTCCGGCCTGGCGGTCTTCCACCCCAAGGGTGGGATCATCCGCCGGGAGATGGAGAACTACTCGCGGATCAAGCACGAGCAGGCCGGCTACTCCTTCGTCAACACCCCGCACATCACCAAGGGGCACCTGTACGAGGTCTCCGGGCACCTCGACTGGTACGCCGACGGCATGTTCCCGCCCATGGAGGTCGAGGGCGCGAACTACTACCTCAAGCCGATGAACTGCCCGATGCACGACCTGATCTTCCGGTCCCGGGGCCGCTCCTACCGCGAGCTGCCGCTGCGGATGTTCGAGTTCGGCACGGTCTACCGGTACGAGAAGTCCGGTGTGGTGCACGGCCTGACCCGGGTGCGGGGCATGACCCAGGACGACGCGCACATCTTCTGCACCGAGGAGCAGATGGCCGGGGAGCTGAAGTCCCTGCTCGCCTTCGTGCTCGAACTGCTGCGCGACTACGGCCTGGACGACTTCTACCTGGAGTTGTCGACCCGCAACCCGGAGAAGTCGGTCGGCACCGACGAGAACTGGGAGCGGGCGACCGAGGCGCTGCGCTCGGCGGCGCAGGAGTCCGGCCTCAACCTGGTGCCCGACCCGGGCGGCGCGGCCTTCTACGGACCGAAGATCTCCGTGCAGGCCAAGGACGCCATCGGCCGGACCTGGCAGATGTCCACCATCCAGGTCGACTTCAACCTGCCGGAGCGCTTCGGCCTGGAGTACCAGGCGGCCGACGGCACCCGGCAGCGGCCCGTGATGATCCACCGCGCGCTGTTCGGGTCGATCGAGCGGTTCTTCGGCGTGCTCACCGAGCACTACGCGGGGGCGTTCCCGGCCTGGCTGGCCCCGGTGCAGGTGGTGGGCATCCCGATCCGCGAGGACCACACCGACTACCTGCACGGGTTCGTGGCGGCGCTGCGCGCCGAGGGCATCCGGGCCCAGGTGGACGCGGGCGACGACCGGATGCAGAAGAAGATCCGCAACGCCCAGCAGCAGAAGATCCCGTTCATGGTGATCGCCGGGGACGACGACGTGGCCGCCGGCACGGTGTCGTTCCGCTACCGGGACGGCTCGCAGCGCAACGGCGTGCCGGTCGACGAGGCGGTGGCCCACGTGCTCGACGTGGTCAACTCCCGCACCAACGCCGGCCCGTCGGCCCAGGTGTAAGGAAGGGCCCCCTCTTAACGCATTCGGTAGAGAAGGGTCCCCCTCTCACGGCGGTCGCCGGTGAGCCGCTCGGCGGCTGCCGGGCGAGGGGGACCCTTCCTGCCCAGGGCGGGTCAGATGCCGCAGCTCGGGGCCGACCAGCCGCCCGCCGCTCCGACGTGGACGTGGTCGTTGTGGTCGGGGTAGCCGGGGCCGAGGATCTGCGCGAATCCGTGGTTGCGGGCCTGCTGGGCCAGCCGGCACAGCGAGTGCGGGCCGGAGCCCATGTCGACGCCGTCGCCGTAGAGGTGCCGGCTGTTGGACGCGCCGCCGACCGCGCTGTTGCAGGCGTAGCTGCGGAAGCCGCTGGTGATCCGGATCGACTGGTCGCCGAGGGCGTGCCGCAGGGCCTGGAGCTTCCACATCGACACGAGCGCGTTGAACCGCGCCGTGCTCGCCGACACGGCTCCACCGGACCAGTCGCTGTTGCAGTTGTTCAGCTCGGCGTAGCTGAAGTTGACCGGCGTGCAGTCGTCGTCCTGGAGCGCGTACAGCAGGTTGAAGGTCTGCGGGCCGGCGGAGCCGTCGGCGGAGAGGCCGTACGCCTGCTGGAAGCGGATCAGCGCCGAGCGGGTGGCCGGGCCGAACGAGCCGTCGAGGCCGAGGACCGCGCCGTAGCCGGGGTAGCCGGCGAGGCGGATCTGGAGCTGCCGGACGTCCTCGCCGGTGGCGCCGGAGGTCAGCGCCCGGCCCCAGGTGTAGCACCCGTCGGCGTGCGCGGCGCCGGTCGTCACGGTCAGCCCCACCAGGGTGGTGGCGGCGGCGAGAGCGCAGGCGGCCAGGGCCCTGCCGAGCCGGCGGAGTGCGGTCTTCACGTGATCTCCCATCGACGATTGTCGAGCTTCCTCCTGACTGGAAGCTTCATTGATCAACGTCTCTTCGTCAAGATTCTTCACCCCCTATCCGCCGCCGGGACCGTAGGATCGACGGCGTGACAGGGGAGGAACGGCACACGGGCAACGGCATGACCGACGGGCTGGAACGGCTCTGGACTCCGCACCGGATGACGTACGTCTCCGGTTCCGACCGCCCGGAGGGCGGCTACGACAAGCCCGGCGGCTGTCCGTTCTGCCTGGCCCCCGGCCTGCCGGCTGAGGAGAGCCTGGTGGTGGCCCGGGGCGAGCGGGTCTTCGCGGTGCTCAACCTCTACCCCTACAACCCGGGGCACCTGCTGATCTGCCCCTACCGGCACGTGCCCGACTACACCGACCTCGACCTCGCCGAGACCGCGGAGCTGGCGGCCTTCACCCAGACCGCGATGCGGGTGGTGCGGCGGGTCAGCAACGCCCACGGGTTCAACCTGGGGATGAACCAGGGCGGCGTCGCCGGGGCCGGCATCGCCGAGCACCTGCACCAGCACGTGGTGCCCCGGTGGGGCGGCGACGCCAACTTCATGCCGGTGATCGGGCGGACGAAGGTGCTGCCCCAGCTGCTCACCGACACCCGCGACCTGTTCCGCCACGCCTGGCCGAGCTGACCCTGCGTGGCCGGGTCGTCTCGTTCCGGTGAAACGGCCGCCCGCGGCGGCGCTCCGAGTGGCACGATCTGGCGGTGGCAGTGACGACACGGACATTGGGCCGCAGCGGCATCGGGGTCAGCGCCCTCGGCATGGGCTGCTGGGCCATCGGCGGCCCCTGGGCCGAGGGCACCCAGCCGCTGGGCTGGGGCGCGGTCGACGACGCCGAGTCGATCCGCGCGGTCTGCCGGGCGCTCGATCTCGGCGTGACCCTCTTCGACACCGCCGACACGTACGGCGCCGGGCACGGCGAGCAGGTCCTCGGCCGGGCCCTCGCCGGCCGCCGCGACGAGGCCGTGATCGCCACCAAGTGGGGCTACACGTTCGACCCCCCGACCCGCCAGGCCACCGGGCAGGACGCCTCGCCGGCGCACCTGCGCCGGGCCGTGGTCGACTCGCTGCGTCGCCTCGGCACCGACCGCATCGACCTCTACCAGCTGCACCTGGGCGACCTGCCGGTGCCGCGCGCGCAGGCGCTCTTCGCGGCCTGCGACGACCTCGTCGCCGAGGGGCTGATCCGGGCGTACGGGTGGAGCACCGACCGGGTGGACCGGGCCGACGCCCTCGGCCAGGGCGCCCGCCTCGGCACCGCCGTGCAGCACGACCTGTCCGTGCTGCGCGACACCCCCGACATGCTCGCCGTCTGCGACAAGTACGACCTGGCCAGCATCAACCGCGCCCCGCTGGGCATGGGCCTGCTCACCGGCAAGTACGCCGCCGGCTCCACCCTGCCCCGCGACGACGTGCGGGGGGCGACGGCGACCTGGCTGGAGTGGTTCCGCAGCGGCCGGCCCGCCCCGGAGTGGCTGCGCCGGGTCGGCGCGGTCCGGGCGGCGCTGACCGCCGACGGCCGCACCCTCGCCCAGGGGGCGCTGGGCTGGCTCTGGGCCCGCAGCGACCGCGCGATCCCGATCCCCGGCTGCCGCACGGTCGCCCAGGTGGAGGAGAACGCCGCCGCCATGGCCCTCGGCCCGCTGGCCCCGGACCACTTCGCCGAGGTGGAACGCCAACTGGCGGCGCTGCGGTCGGCGGCCCTGCGCTCCGCCGACCGCCCCTACTGGCCCATGCCGCCGACCCCGCCCACCCGCCCCTGACCGCGGGTCAGTGGGTGGGGGCGGGCTCGTAGCGGGCGAACCGGCGGCGGAAGGTGCCCGTTCCGGAGGTGAGCGAGCGCAGCTCGACGGCGTAGCGCAGCAGCTCGACGGCCGGCACCTCGGCGCGCACCAGCGTCTGCCCCTCGGCGTCCGGGTCGGGCTCGGTGCCGAGCACCCGGCCGCGCCGGCCGGCCAGGTCGCCCAGCACCGCGCCGACGGCGTGCCCCGGCACCCGCACGACCACCTCGTCGATCGGCTCCAGCAGGACGGGCTGGCCCTTCTCGGCGGCGTCGCGCAGCGCGAGCGCCCCGGCGGTCTGGAACGCCGCGTCGGAGGAGTCGACGCTGTGCGCCTTGCCGTCGACCAGGGTCACCCGCAGGTCCACCACCGGGTGCCCGGCGACCAGGCCCCGCTCCAGCTGCGCCCGGACGCCCTTCTCCACCGACGGGACGTACTGGTGCGGCACCGCGCCGCCGACGACCCGGTCGACGAACTCGAACCCCGCGCCCCGGGGCAGCGGCTCGACCTCGATGTCGCAGACGGCGTACTGGCCGTGGCCGCCGGACTGCTTGACGTGCCGGCCGTGCCCCTTCGCGGGCGCGGCGAGGGTCTCCCGCAGCGGCACCCGCACCGGCTCGGTGTCCAGCTCGACGCCGCCGCCGCGCAACCGGTCGAGCACCACGTCGGCGTGTGCCTCGCCCATGCACCACAGCACGAGCTGGTGGGTCTCCGGGTTGCGTTCCAGCCGCAGGGTCGGGTCGCCGGCGACGAGCCGGGCCAGGTTGCGGGCCAGCGCGTCCTCGTCGGCGCGGCTGCGCGCGACGACGGCCACCGGCAGCAGCGGCTCGGGCATCTCCCAGGGGGCGACCAGCAGCGGGTCCTCCTTGGCGGAGATGGTGTCGCCGGTCTCCGCGCTGCCCGACTTGGTGACCGCGCAGATGTCGCCGGCCACGCACGCGCCCACCTCGCGCAGGCTCGCGCCCAGCGGGGTGTAGATGTGCCCCACCCGCTCGTCGGCGTCGTGGTCGGGGTGCCCCCGCTCGGCCATGCCGTGGCCGGCGACGTGCACGGTCAGCTCGGGGCGCAGGGTGCCGGAGAAGACCCGGACCAGCGACACCCGGCCGACGTGCCGATCCACGGTCGTGCGGACCACCTCGGCCACGAGCGGCCCGGACGGGTCGCAGGTCAGCGGCGGCCGGGGCGAGCCGTCGACCCCGGTGACGGCGGGCAGCTCGTGCTCCAGCGGCGAGGGGAACGCCGACACCAGGCCGTCGAGCAGCACGTCCAGCCCGACCCCGGTGGCCGCGCAGACCGGCAGCACCGGGTGGAAGTGCCCCCGGGCGACGGCCTTCTCCAGGTCGGCGACCAGCACGGCGGTGTCGATCTCCTCGCCGGCGAGGTAGCGGTCCATGAGGGACTCGTCCTCGCTCTCGGCGATGATGCCCTCGATCAGCTCGTTGCGGGACTCGGCGATCGCCGGCAGGTGCTCCGGGTCCGGCTCGCGCACCTGCGCCGGCAGGCCGGCGGTGTAGTCGAAGACCCGGCGGGTGACGAGGCCGAGCAGCCCCGCCACCGACTCGCCGTCGTCGCCGAGCATGGTCAGGTGCAGCGGGAGCACGTTGTCGCCGAAGACCCGCTGGCACAGCGCCACGGCCTCGTCGAAATCGGCGCGCGGGTGGTCCAGCCGGGTCACCGCGACCGCCCGGGGCATGCCGACGGCGGCGCACTCCTCCCACAGCGCGGCGGTGGTGGCGTCCATCCCGTCGACGGCGGAGACCACGAACAGGGCGGCGTCGGCGGCCCGCAGGCCGGCGCGCAGCTCGCCGACGAAGTCGGCGTAGCCGGGGGTGTCCAGCAGGTTGATCTTGACGCCCTGGTGCACCAGCGGGGCGCAGGCCAGGCTCACCGAGCGCTGCTGGCGCACCGCCGCCGGGTCGTGGTCGCAGACCGTGGTGCCGTCGGTGACCGAGCCGGCCCGGCCGATCGTGCCGGTGGCGGCGAGCAGCGCCTCGACCAGGGTCGTCTTGCCCGCCCCGGAGTGCCCGACGAGCACCACGTTGCGTACCCCGCCGGGCTCGGTGACCGTCGGCGCGCCGCCGGCGGCCCCCTTGTCCTGACTCTTCTGCGCCATGGGGCGCACCTCCCTTGGCCGGTGGTGGGTGACGACCGCCGCGCGCGACGGGAAGCGGCCCGATGCTGCTGCCGCGGCGACATCCTCCGGTGATCGGCTGCACGACTGATACGGGACGGTCCGGCGGGTGAGCAAACTCACCCACACACCCGATCTCACACCTCTTGCGGAGCCGGCACAAGACTTCCCCGGGCGGGTCGGCGACCGGGGCGTACCGCCGTGGGGTGCCGGCCGTTATCGTGGGACCGCCATGGCGAAGATCTTCCAAGTGTCGGCCCGCGCGGGGATGACCCGCGTCGTCGAGCCGATCGCGCGCCGCCTGCTCCGCGCAGGCGTGACCCCGAACGCCGTCACCGTGACCGGCACCCTCGGGGTGCTCGTCGGCGCGCTCGGCCTCGGCGCCCGCGGCCACCTCGTCGCCGGCGCGCTGGTCGTGACGTTCTTCGCGCTCACCGACCTGCTCGACGGCACGATGGCCCGGATGAGCGGCGGCTCGACGCGGTTCGGCGCATTCCTCGACTCGAGCATGGACCGGGTCGCCGACAGCGCCGTCTTCGGCGCGGTCGCCTACTGGCTGGCCACCCAGGGCGACCACGCCGGCGTCGCCGCCGCGCTGCTCTGCCTGGCCGCCGGGGGCCTCGTCTCCTACGTCAAGGCCCGCGCCGAGGGGCTCGGGATGACCTGCAACGTCGGCATCGCCGAGCGCACCGAGCGGCTGCTCATCGTCGGCGTCGGCGGCCTGCTCACCGGCGTCGGCGTCCCGTACGCCCTCCAGGTCGCGCTCTGGCTGCTGGCCGCCGTCTCGATCTTCACCGTGGGGCAGCGGATGGCCCACGTCTACCGGCAGGCCCAGGCGAACACGCCGAGCGGGTCCCGGGGGTGAACCTCACCGAGCTGGGCTACGTCGCCGGCTGGCGCCTGGCCCGCGCGCTGCCCCGGCCCGTCGTGGCCGCGGCCTTCCGGGCGGGCGCCGACCGCGCCCACCGCGCCGGCGGCGGGGGTACGGCCCGACTGCGCGCCAACCTGCGCCGGGTCGTCGGCCCCGAGCTGCCCGAGGCGGAGCTGGACGACCTGGTCCGCCGGGGCCTGCGCTCCTACGCCCGCTACTGGATGGAGGCGTTCCGGCTGCCGTCGCTGAGCCGCGAGCAGATCCTCACCGGGTTCCGGCTCGCCCCCGACGGCGTCGACCGGCTCGCCGCCGACGTGGCCGCCGGCCGGGGCGCGGTGGTGGCGCTGCCGCACGCCGGCAACTGGGACGCCGCCGGCGCCTGGGTGGCCGCCACCGGCTGGCCGATCACCACGGTCGCCGAGCGGCTCAAGCCCGAGGCCGTCTACCAGCGCTTCCTCGCCTTCCGCCGGGGCCTGGGCATGGAGATCCTGCCCACCCACGGCGGGGACCGCCCCGCCTTCGACGTGCTGGTCGACCGGCTGCGCAGCGGCGCGGTGGTGCCGCTGCTGGCCGACCGGGACCTCTCGGCCCGGGGGATCGAGGTCGACTTCTTCGGCGCGCGGACCCGGATGCCCGCCGGCCCGGCGCTGCTGGCCATCCGCACCGGCGCGCCGCTCTACGTCGCCTCGATGTGGTACGAAACGGACGCCGCGTGCGCCTCGATCGCCGGCCCGCTGCCCCTGCCCGACGCCGACAGCGGGCCGCTGGACCAGCGGGTCCGGGTGCTGACCCAGCACATTGCCGACGGTCTGTCGGCGGGCATCGCCCGGCATCCGGAAGACTGGCACATGTTGCAGCGGATGTGGCTGGACCAGCGCGGCACCGGCGACGACGGGTCCCGGCCCGCCGCCGGCCCGCCGGCCGCCACCGGGACGGCCTGAGGCGAAGGGGCGCGGGAATGCGGATCGGCATCGTGTGCCCATACTCCTTCGACGTGCCTGGCGGGGTGCAGAACCACGTGATGGACCTGGCGGAGGCGCTGCTCGGGCTCGGGCACGAGGTGAGCGTCCTCGCCCCCGCCGACGAGGACTCCCCGCTGCCGCCGTACGTGGTGCCGGCGGGCCGGGCCGTGCCGCTGCCGTACAACGGGTCGGTGGCCCGGATCGCGTTCGGCCCGGTCTCCTCCGCCCGCGTCCGGCGCTGGATCGCCCGGGGCGAGTTCGACGTGCTGCACGTGCACGAGCCGCTGACCCTCAGCCTGTCGATGCTCGCCGTGCTGTCGGCCAAGGGGCCGGTGGTGGCGACCTTCCACACCGCGATGACCCGGTCCCGGGTGCTCGCCGCCGCCCAGGGCGTGCTCCAGATCGTGCTGGAGCGGATCACCGCCCGCATCGCGGTCAGCGCGCTGGCCCGCAAGGTCCAGGTCGAGCACATGGACGGCGGTGCCGTGGAGATCCCCAACGGCGTCACCGTCGCCAAGTTCAGCCACGCGGCACCGCTGCCCGGCTGGCCCGGGGAGTGCGGGCCCGGCGAGGGCGGCACGCTGGGCTTCCTCGGCCGGTTCACCGAGGCCCGCAAGGGCTTCCCGATCCTGCGCGACGCGTTCGTCGAGCTGGCCGGCACCCGGCCCGGGCTGCGGCTGCTGGTCGCCGGGCCGGGCGACCCGGACGACCTGTTCGACCGGTTTCCCGCCCCGCTGCGCGACCGGGTCACGTTCCTCGGCCTGGTCTCCGAGGCCGACAAGGCGCGGATGCTGCGCAGCGTCCACCTCTACGTGGCCCCGAACACCGGCGGCGAGTCGTTCGGCATGATCCTCACCGAGGCCCTGGCCGCCGGCACGACCGTGGTGGCCAGCGACCTCGACGCGTTCCGCCGGGTGCTCGACGGTGGCCGGGCCGGGCAGCTCTTCCCCACCGGCGACGCCGCGGCGCTGCGGGCGGCCCTCGCGGCGCTGCTCGACGATCCGGCGCGGCGGGCCGAGCTGACCGCCTGCGGCGACCAGGTGGTGGCGCACTTCGACTGGCCCGTGGTCGCCCGCCGGGTCCTGGAGGTCTACGCGGCGGCGATCGAGGCGACCGACGGGCGGGTCATCGACCAGGAGTGGGCGGGGCTCGGCTGAGTGGTGTGACCGGGGTGGCTTCCGTGACGGGAGTGACCGCCGGCCGCGTCGGCCGCACCCCGGACGAGGCGAACGGAGCAGCACTACGATGCCGGGCATGTGGTGGGTGGTGGGCGCGAGCCTGGTCGTCGGGCTCGTCGCGGCGTACCTGATCTGGACCGCCGGCCGGGTCGAGCGGCTGCGCGTCCGCGCGGAGTCCGCCGCCCGGGCCCTCGACGCGCACCTGCTGCGCCGCGCCGCGGCGGCGGCCGTGCTGGCCGAGCGGCGCTACGGCGTGGAGCTGTACGCGGCGGCCCGGATCGCCCTCGACGCCGAGCCGCAGGAGCGGGAGGCCGCCGAGAACGACCTCACCCGGCAGTTGCGGGCGGTGCGGCTGGACCCGACCGAACCGGACTGCGAGGCGGTGATCGCCGCGAGCCGGCGGCTCGCGCTGGCCCGCCAGGTGCACACCGACCTGGTCCGCGACGCCCGGTCCGCCCGGGGCCGACCCCTGGTGCGGCTGTTGCGGATGGGGCGACGGCACCCCTGGCCGCGCTACTTCGACATCGACGACCCGACCCTGGAGCTCCCGGCCGACGTGCCCGCCTGAGCCGCGCCGGCCGGGTGACGACGGCCACAGGGCAGGCCACCGTGGGTCTGATTGGCTGTCGGAGCGGCGTTACGCCCGTCGTAGCATTCAGCTAGCCGCCACCCCCCGAGCACGCCGAGGAGCGATGACCCGTGCCCGAAACCACCTCCCCGAACGCCAGCGCCACCCCCGTCGTCGGGACCGCCCGCGTCAAGCGCGGCATGGCCGAGATGCTCAAGGGCGGCGTGATCATGGACGTGGTCACCCCCGAGCAGGCCAAGATCGCTGAGGACGCCGGCGCCGTCGCGGTGATGGCCCTGGAGCGGGTCCCCGCCGACATCCGCGCCCAGGGCGGGGTGTCCCGGATGAGCGACCCCGACATGATCGACGGCATCATCGACGCCGTGTCGATCCCGGTCATGGCCAAGGCCCGCATCGGCCACTTCGTCGAGGCCCAGGTCCTGCAGGCCCTCGGCGTGGACTACGTCGACGAGTCCGAGGTGCTGACCCCCGCCGACTACGCCAACCACATCGACAAGTGGGCGTTCACCGTCCCCTTCGTGTGCGGGGCGACCAACCTGGGCGAGGCGCTGCGCCGGATCACCGAGGGCGCGGCCATGATCCGCTCCAAGGGCGAGGCCGGCACCGGCGACGTCTCCAACGCCACCATGCACATGCGCAAGATCCGCCAGGAGATCGCCCGGCTGCGCTCCCTGCCGGCCGACGAGCTGTTCGTCGCGGCCAAGGAGCTCCAGGCGCCGTACGAGCTGGTCCGGGAGGTCGCCGAGACCGGCAAGCTCCCGGTGGTGCTGTTCACCGCCGGCGGCATCGCCACCCCGGCCGACGCGGCGATGATGATGCAGCTCGGCGCGGAGGGCGTCTTCGTCGGCTCCGGCATCTTCAAGTCCGGCAACCCTGCGCAGCGCGCCGCGGCGATCGTGAAGGCCACCACCTTCCACGACGACCCGGACGTGCTGGCCAAGGTCTCCCGGGGCCTCGGTGAGGCGATGGTCGGCATCAACGTCGACGAGATCCCGCAGCCGCACCGCCTGGCCGAACGCGGCTGGTGACGCGCAAGGAGGGGCCCCTTGTTAACGCATTCCGCATAGGAAGGGCCCCTTCCTAACAACCAGCCGAGGAGAGGAGCGAACGTGACGGCAGCACCCGCCATCGGTGTGCTCGCGCTCCAGGGCGACGTCCGGGAACACGTGGCGGCCCTGACCGGCGCGGGCGCGCACGCCCGCCCCGTACGCCGGCCGCAGGAGCTGGACGCGGTCGACGGCCTGGTCATCCCGGGCGGCGAGTCCACCACGATCAGCAAACTCGCCGACATCTTCGACATGCGTGAGCCCATCGACAAGCGGATCGCCGCCGGCATGCCGGTCTACGGCTCCTGCGCCGGCATGATCATGCTGGCCGCCGAGGTGCTCGACGGCCGCCCCGACCAGCGGGGCTTCGCCGGCATCGAGATGACCGTCCGGCGCAACGCGTTCGGCCGGCAGGTCGACTCGTTCGAGGCCCCGGTGACGATCGCCGGGGTCGAGGGGGAGCCGTTCCACGCGGTGTTCATTCGGGCGCCCTGGGTCGAGCGGGTCGGCGCCGGCGTCGACGTGCTCGGCGAGGTGACCGAAGGGCCGGCCGCCGGGCGGATCGTCGCGGTCCGGCAGGGCAACCTGCTGGCCACCTCCTTCCACCCCGAGCTGACCGGCGACCTGCGGCTGCACCGCTACTTCGTGGACCTGGTGCGCGCCGCCTGAGCCGTGGCCGAGGGGCCCGCCCGGACGACCGGGCGGGCCCCTCGGCACGTGCGCCGTCGGGCGTGCCGGTGCCGGGTGTGACACCGGCGCACCCCACCTCGGTAGGATTGCCGCGGTTCGGCAGGGCTCCGCGCCCGCCGCGGCCATCCACGCAGAGCCGACCGGCCCGTCGTACGCCGGTGGAGAAGTGGAGTTGGCGCGGGCAGTCGACGCAGGCGTGATCAACAGACGGAGGTAGCAGATGTCCGGCCACTCAAAGTGGGCGACCACCAAGCACAAGAAGGCCGTGATCGACGCCAAGCGCGGCAAGATGTTCGCCAAGCTGATCAAGAACGTCGAGGTCGCGGCCCGCACCGGCGGCGGCGACCCGGCCGGCAACCCGACGCTCTACGACGCCATCCAGAAGGCCAAGAAGAACTCCGTACCGAACGACAACATCGACCGGGCGGTCAAGCGCGGCTCCGGCCTGGAGGCCGGCGGCGCCGACTGGCAGACGATCATGTATGAGGGGTACGGCCCGAACGGCGTCGCGATGCTGATCGAGTGCCTCACCGACAACCGCAACCGGGCGGCGACCGAGGTGCGCACGGCGCTGACCCGCAACGGCGGCTCGCTCGCCGACGCCGGCTCGGTGTCGTACATGTTCTCCCGCAAGGGCGTGGTGATCGTCCCCAAGGCGGGCACCAGCGAGGACGACGTGATGATGGCCGTCCTCGACGCCGGCGCGGAGGAGGTCAACGACCTCGGCGAGGCGTACGAGGTGGTCTCCGAGCCGAGCGACCTGATCGCGGTCCGCACCGCCCTGCAGGACGCCGGCATCGAGTACGAGTCGGCCGAGTCGTCCCTCATCCCCAGCGTCAACGTGCAGCTGGACGAGGACGGCGCCCGCAAGGTCTTCAAGCTGATCGACGTCCTCGAGGACTGCGACGACGTGCAGAACGTATTCGCGAACTTCGACGTTTCCGATGAGGTCATGGCGGCGGTCGGCTGAGCCGTGGCGGCCGGGGGCGGGCGGCGGTTCGCGCCGGGCGACGTGGTCGTCCGGCGGGAGATCCTGCGCGGTGAGGTCTGGTTCGGGGTCCCGACGATCTGCGTCGTGGACTCCGCGGAGCTGCTCGCCCTCTACCTGCCCGGCGGTGCGGAGTTCGGCTTCCCCGAGCGGGGGAGCTTCCCGTGCGGGCGGCACCCGTGGCAGGTGGCCGGGCAGCGGGCCTGGCGCGGGCACGGCAAGCTGATGCTGCACCGTCCCGGCGAGGCGCACTCCGTCGACGTGTTCTGGGCCGGTCCGGGGCGGGAGTTCGCGGGCTGGTACTTCAACCTCCAGGACCCGGTGCGGCGTACCCCGATCGGGGTGGACACCCTCGACCACGAGCTGGACCTGTGGTGGGCGGCGGACGCCGGCCGGTACGTCTTCAAGGACGTGGAGGTGTTCGCCCAGCGCCTGGCCGAGGGACGGTATCCGGGGATGGCGGAGGCCATCCGCGCGGAGGGCGACCGGATCGCCGCGCTGCTCGACGCGGGGGAGCGCTGGTGGGATCCGGCCTGGGCGCACTGGCGGCCCGACCCCGCCTGGCCGGTGCCGGCGCTGCCGGCCGGCTGGGAGGCCGTGCCCTGGTGACCCCGGCCGGGCACCCCGCCGACGCGCCCGGGCCGGCCGCCGTGGGCGGGCCGGCCCGGGGACGGGCGTCGCGGGGCGCTCAGGCCGTCCGGCGGCGGGCCTGCGCGGCGATGGCCACGGTGTTGCGCACCAGCGACGCCACCACCGCGACCAGGGCGATCGTGTAGACGACGTCCAGGTTGGCACCGTCGCGCAGCCAGTCGACGCGCTGCACGAACTCGGGGTTGAGCAGCCGGTCGGTGAGGACGAGCCACGCCACCGGCACGGCGAACGCCAGGTCGAGGGTGACCTTCGCGCCGACCAGCGGCCAGGTCCAGCGGCCGGCGCGGTGCCGGGCCACCTGCAGGACGATCTCGGCGACCAGCAGGGCGATGAGCGCCGGCAGCCAGAACCGCCACAGCGCGGGGTCGAGCACCGGGATGTGGTCGCCCCCGTCGTCGCGCACCCAGGACCGGAAGTGCTGCCAGGGCAGGAACGCGATCAGCAGCACCAGGGCCGCGATCGACACGGCCGTGTCGGCGAGCGGGACGCCGCGCCCGGCCGGTCGGTCCTCGGGCAGCTGGTCGACGGTCCACCGGGGCAGGTGGAGCGGCAGGCTCAACCGCTCGACGACCGCGAAGGTGAGCGTGACCCAGAAGGCGACCTGGACCACCACCTCGATGCCGGTGGTGACGCCGACGCCGATGGCCGAGCCCACGCTGCCGCCGTCGACGGCGTCGAGCACGGCCACCAGGGCGCCGATGGCGATGGGCACGGTGGCGAGCAGCAGCCGCAGCAGCCGCCGCCAGGCCAGGTAGTAGGCGGGGCCGATGAGCTGGAGGCGGTGGTCGGCGTACCGGGCGGCCAGCCGCTCGGGGTTGCCCAGCTCGGTGAGCACCTCGCGCTCGGCGGTCTCGCGGTCCTGGCCGGCGTCGGTGCGGCCGTCGATCATGTCGGCGATGGAGGCCCGCAGCTCGTCGGCGATCTCCGCCCGGCGCGGGGCCGGCACCGCCCGCAGCGTGGCGGCGAGGTAGCGGTCGGTCAGGGAACTCATCGGGCCACTCCTTCGATCAGGCCGGTGAGGGATCTCTGCACGGCGGAGAAGTCGGCGAGCAGCAGGCGCAGCACCGACTCCCCCTCGTCGCTGGTCCGGTAGAACTTCCGGG
The DNA here is from genome assembly GCF_900091595.1 of Micromonospora haikouensis. Lineage (GTDB taxonomy): Bacteria > Actinomycetota > Actinomycetes > Mycobacteriales > Micromonosporaceae > Micromonospora > Micromonospora haikouensis. Next base: position 38,427 of record NZ_FMCW01000013.1, on the reverse strand, counting down.
GCCGGCTCTCCTCGGTGTTCCACTCGCTGGTCAGCAGGCCCTGCTCCTCCAGTCGGCGCAGCAGGGGGTAGAGCGTGTTGGCGTCCACGGGGAAGCCGTGGTCGGTGAGCCGCTGGAGCAGGGCGTAGCCGTAGTCGGGCCGGCGCAGCGCGACCAGGCTCGCCACCACCACCGTGCCCCGGCGTAGCTCCTGGAGATGGGTCCGCAGGATGTCGTCGCTTACCACGACTCACACTATAGTGTGTGGCACACAATATTGCTAGCCGCCGGGGCTACCTGCTGACCTTTTGTCCGTTTAGAGCACTATTGAGCCATCTGCCTGTTTAACCTCATGTGGCGTATTCCTTCCGAGGGCGGGAGGGCAGATGGACAAGAGGCAGAGCGTGAAACTGGTAAGACGAATGGCATCAGTGGCGACCGTTGCCGTCGCCGGAGCGGGGTTCGCAGGGCTCGTCGCCCTGACGACCGGTGGCCCCGCCGTCGCGGCACCTGGTGACGCCAGTGCCCGTGGTGTGGTGGTGGATCTCTCCGCCAGCGTCCTCGGGGTGCCGGTCATCACCGCCAACGCCACCATCGGCAGCGCGACCGCGCCGCCCGGCGGCGGGACCGACACCACCACCGGACTCGCCGTGACCATCCCCGGTGCGGTGGGCGTCACCGCCAGCGGCACCGTGCTGGAGGTGAGCGCCACCCGTGGGCCGACCGCGTCGTCGGCGAACTCCGACATCGCCGAACTGGCGCTCGGGATCCTGGGCATTCCGGTCGTCGCCGCCGACCTGATCACCGCCGAGGTGAACTGCCCGCAGAGTGGCGCGCTCACCGCCGATACCAACGTCGTCGGGTTGACCCTGTTCGGCGCGCCCGCCGTGCTGGTGCCGAACACCCCCGGGGTGACCGCCAGCGCGGCCGTCGTGGTGCCCGGCCTGACCGAGGCCAGCCTCACCGTCACCCTCACCGCGGTGGAGGAGACCACAGCCGACACCGCCGCCGCGGTCGCGGTGCTGGCCACCGTCCAGTTGACGGGTTCGGTCGCCGGCGGCCAGGTCATCGACATCCCGGTCGGCACCGTCATCCTCGCCGAGGCCAACTGTGAGCGGCCGTTGGCCCCGACATCGCCGACGGCCACCCCGACGCAGCCGTCGGCCTCGCCCACCGAGACGCCGACGGCGTCACCGACCCAGCCGTCGGCCTCGCCCACCGTGACGCCCACGGAGTCCCCGTCGCCCACCCAGCCGACGCAGTCGCCGACCGCGTCGCCGTACCCGACGCGCCACCCGCACCTGCCGGTGACCGGCGACAGCGGATCAAGCCTGTGGTGGACGCTGGGTCTGGGCACCGGCATGGTCACCCTCGGCACGGGTGCCGTACTCGCCGTCCGTCGTTCGCGTCGGATGACCGGGGCGTGATGACCGGCAGCCGCCGCTGAGTCGGCGCGGGTGGGGTCCGGCGACGGCCGGGCCCCACCCGCAACTCGGCTCAGCGGTTCATTGACGTCGCCCTGGGCGCGCCGACACCGGCGATCGATGGCCGGGAGCGACGGTCACCAGGTGACCGGGAGGGTGTCCACTCCGTAGACCGCGCCGAAGGGCCGGAAGGCCGGCTCCGCGTCCGGTTGGGCCAGGGCGAGCCCGGGAAAGCGTCGCAGCAGCGCCGGGAAGGCGACGCGCATCTGCAGGCGTGCCAGTGCGCCCAGGCAGCGATGCACGCCATGGCCGAAGGCCACGTGGCCCGGGGCGGCCCGGTCGATGTCGAGCCGGTCGGCGTCCCGGAGGAAGGCCCGGTCCCGGTTGGCCCGGGGCAGCGAGATCAGCACCGACGAGCCGGCGGGGATGGTGCGGCCGGCGAGGTGCACGTCGGTGGTCGTCGTGCGCCCGGTGACCGACACGACCGACAGGAAGCGCAACAGCTCCTCCACGGCCTGCTGGGCCTTCGCGGGGTCGTCACGCACCATGGCGAGCTGGTCCGGGTGTTGCAGGAGTGCCAGCGTGCCGAGGCTGAGCATGCCCGAGGTCGTCTCGTGGCCGCCGATCAGCAACGAGGCCACGATGCCGACCACCTCTTCCGTGCTGAGCTGGGCATCGTGCTCACGCACGAGCATTCCCAGCAGGTTCTCGCCGGGCGCCGCCCGGGCCCGGGTGACCAGCTCCGCCAGGAAGCGCCGGTTTTCGGCGTGCACCGCCGTGTGCTGTTGCGGCGTCAGCGACAGATCCATCAGGCGGGTGAACCAGTCGGTCATCTCGGCGTGGTCGTCTCCCTCGACCCCCACCAGCTCGCAGATCACCAGCAGCGGGACCGGCAGGGCGAAGTGGCGCACGAGGTCGGCCGGCCTGCCGGCGCGCTCCAGGTCGTCCAGCGTGGACTCCACGATGGCGGCGATCGTCGGCTCCAGGCGTTCGAGCCGGCGCGCCGTGAACTGCGGTGTCATCGTGCGCCGCAGGCGGGTGTGCTCGGGCGGATCGAACAGCAGCATCGTCCCGGCCTGCAGTCGCCGGCGTTCCTCGTCGTCCAGATGCGCTCCGATCGAGCGCGGCAGGACGCTGGTGAACCGCTGGGGATCGGACAGCACCTGCCGGGCGTCCTCGTAGCGGCAGACAAGGTAGGCGGGCGTACCGTCGGGCAGGGTCACCTGGACGACGCCCTCGGTTTCGAGGATCTCGTCCAGCTCCTTACCCGGGTCCAACCCGTAGCGTCGCATGTACAGCGGCACCTCCAGCGCCTCGCTCATCACGGCCCCCTTCCGTCACGGATCGTAGCGAGGAGGCTACTGTAGATACCTACTGATCCTTCGATATAAGCTTCTGAAGCATTTGCATCATCTGTATCTTTTGTGGCTTGTGGAGGGTTCTGCGTCCTCCCGGGCCCGTACGCGGCGTCGGCGGGCGAGGCGCGCGGGCCGTTCTTTTCAGCGAGGTTTTAGGGAGCGTCCCTGTACTGGGTTGGCCCACGGCAGCGGTCGATCCGCGTCCTCTCGACAACCATGCGAGGTTAATCCGTGCGTATTCTGTTCACCTCGATGGCGTTCGCTCCCACCTGTACCAACTCGCCCCCCTGATCTGGGCCTGCCGCACGGCCGGTCACGAGGTGCGGGTGGCCGCGCAGCCCGAGCTCACCGAGGCGACGGTCGGCCTGGGGCTGCCCGCCGTCGAGGTCGGCCACGGCTACAACATGCTGAAGCAGCTGAGCGACAGACAGCAGGCCCAGAGTTACAAGGAGAGCCTCGACTCCGCCGTGCCGGTCGACGAGCGTCGCCGGATCCAGCAGGAGTCGCTGCGGCCACTCGTCGAGACGGTCACCGTGATGGCGCCGGACCTTCTGCGCTTCGCGCGGCGTTGGGAGCCGGACCTCGTGGTCACCGATCCACTGATGCTGGCCGTCCCGCTGCTGTCGCAGACCCTGGGCGTTCCGCTGGTGCGTCACCTCACGGGGCCCGACCTGCTGCGCCGCCTGTGTCCCGTGCAGGGGCAGCCGACCACCGGAGCCGAACGGGAGCAGTGGCCGCCCGGCCTGGTCGAGCTGTACGACCGGTACGGCGTCGAGGTCCGCGACGACCATCCGGTGCGGACGGTCGACCCGTGGCCGGGCAGCCTGCAGCTGCCCGACGTCGTCGGCCGGATCCCCACCCGTTTCGTCCCCCACAACGGCGCGGCCGCCGCCCCCGACTGGCTCCTGGAGCCGCCCTCCCGCCCGCGGGTGTGTGTCACCTGGGGCACGACGACCACGATGCTCGGCGCGGACGACACCGTCCTGGCCCGCGTCGTCGGCGCGCTGGCGGCTGGCGACGCGCAGGTCGTCCTCGCGGTGGTGCGAGCGGACCGGGAGCGCCTCGGCCCGCTGCCGGACAACGTACGCGTGGCCGACAACGTGCCGATCAACCTGTACCTGGAATCGTGTGGCGCCGTCGTCAATGCGGGCGGCGCCGGCTCGGTGCTCACCGCGGCGTGCTACGGCGTGCCGCAGGTGATGCTGCCGCAGGCCTCGGACACGCCCGCCGTGGCGTTCAACTTCAGTGCCTCGGGGGCCGGCACCATGCTGGATGCCGCGACGGCCGACACCGCCACCATCGCGTCGGCGGTCGACGCGGCGCTCACGGACGGCAAGATCCGGGATGCCGCCGAGCGGCTGCGGGAGGAGATCGCGGCCACCCCGTCCCCGGCGGACGTGGTGCAGGTCCTGGGGCAGCTCGGGCGAGGCCCGTGCCCGGGACGGGACGGGTGCGGTGCTTTTAAACGGGGACTGAACCTCGGGCCGCTCCGGCACACGCGGCCGGGCGACCTCAGCTTCGTCCCTGGATCGCCGGTGGGCCGCCGCCGCGGTCCTGACCCGACCCGTCATCGAGCTGGCCTGACGCGCACGGTCGCGTGGACGCGGCGGCCGGCGATGCCGGTCGATCGGGATAATCGGCTGGTGCCGAATCTGAACTTCTACGCGGCCGACGAGGATTGGGCCGCGGTCGTCGAGTCCGTCTTCGAGCTGGGCCTGTTCCGGGTCTTCGAGTCCGACTCGGAGCCGGGCCGCGAGCTGCGTGAGTTCCGGGCTGCCGCCGACATTGCGGCGGCGCCGCAGGGACGACACCTGGAGTTGTTCGTCGTCGGCTCCGGGCCGGAGCCGACGGTCAGTCGGATCGACCTGTCCGCAGATTCGCCGGGAGATCCGACGTTTCGATACTGCTGCGAAGGCTGGGGGCTCGTCCAGCTCTACTACGGCGGACCATTCGGGACGCGGGAGCTGCGCTGGAGCCACACCAACCACAATTCGGCCAAGCGCGCCGCGACGTGGGCGGCGACCGTACCGCGCCTGGGCGATCCCGCCGCGTGGGACTGGGCGGCGGTCACCAGCGCCTCCGGCAGACTGAACCGGGTGATCCGCCGGATGGCCGTGAGCAGGATCGGCTCGCACCCCGTGTTGCCGCACGCCGGGCGGTTGATCGCAGACGGCGGCCTGCGACACGAGTACGGCACGGGCGTCCACGCGACCCCGTCCCACGGATAGCCGGGCCCGCAACGGCCATCGCGCGACGACGGTGGTCGCCGCGCGATGGCCGCGAGGGCGGGTGGATCAGGCGGCGATGGTCTGTAGCTCGGCGAGCCCGCCGCAGGTGGTGCCGCCGAGGTTCTTGAACGAGATCAGGATCTGGCGCTGGGACGATCCGTCGCTGTTGATGCTCTGCCGATAGATCATGCGGGTGACCTCGAACTGGCAGGTGATGGGCGCGCTGCCCTGCGGTGACGCGCCGACCAGGTAGACCGAGGTGACGGGGTTCGCGTTGAACCAGACCGTGGACCAGGTGGTGCCGGAGGCGATGGTGGCGATGGTGAAGTTGTAGGAGACGGCGGTGGAGCCGAGCCGGATGTCGGTCTGGCAGGCGATGGTCCCCACGTTCTTGACTTCCACGTAGAGCTGGCGGACCGCGCCCGCTGCGGCCGGCTGCACGAACCAGGTGCGGGTCACCTGGAACTGGCAGGCCGCCGAGCTGGTGGCGCCACTCGGGTTGAGTCCCACCACCCAGTTGGTGTGCCAGGGGATGTTCCACAGGTGCGTCTGGGTGCCACCCGGGCTGACCCCGCCGGTGGAGGTCGCGACCGAGCTGCTCACCGCCGCGAGCTGGACCGTCGCGCCGCAGGCGATCGAGCCGACGTTCTTCAGGGTGAACTGGAACTGCCGCTGGCCGCCCCAGAGCTGGACGTACCGGGTGCTGATCGTCTCGAACTGGCACATGGACGAGGTGGTGGCGCCGACCGGGTTGTACCCGACCACGTAGGCGGCGTCGGCCGGGGCGTTGGTCCAGGTCCAGCCCTGCGTGCCGCCCGCCGCGACCGTCCCGGTGAACCACGTCGCGGCGGTGCCGAACCCGCCCTTCGCAGCGGCGCCGAGCTCACCCGAGGCCGTCGCGGCGGCCCGTGCGTCCCGCATCGACGGCTGCGACGACGAGTCGGCCTGTGCGACGCCGGCTGCCGCGATGACCAGGCCGAGTGCCGCCGCGGCGACCACGACGGCGCGGATTCTTCCTCCCATTGAAACTCCTTTACCGATTGATCCGGGTCATCCGCCCGGCCTTTCCATCGAGGTTGCGCGGGCCGCCTTGCCATCGGCTAGCCGTCCGATAGCCACCCCGGCTTCGGCGAATAAAATGTGATCGATCTGTTGAGGTGGGGATTGCATGAGATGGCGCCTACTCGGTCCGGTCGAGGCCGTGGTGCGGGGCGAGCGGATGCCGTTGGGCCGGCCCCAACAGCGCGCCGTGCTGGCCTATCTGCTGCTGAATGCGAATGTGCTGGTGTCGGCGGAACAGGTGGCCGAGGCGCTGTGGGGCGGGGCGCCGCCGGCACGGGCGCGCGCGCAGGTCCAGGTGTGCGTCTCCCGCCTGCGGCAACTGACCCGCGCGGCCGACCTGCCGGAAATGATCTTCTCGGAATCCGGCGGGTACCGTCTCGATCTCGACGGCGACGACCTGGACACGCGGGTCTTCTCCGGCCTCGTCGCGGCTGCCCGCCGGCACGCCGATGCCGGCGAGCACGAGCCGGCCGCCGGCCTGTTGCGCCAGGCGCTGGCGTTGTGGCGCGGCCCGGCGCTCGCGGGCGCGTCAGCGGTCTTCGTGCCGGGGGCCGCTGCCAGCCTGCACGACAGGCGGCTCGCCGCGTCCGAGGACCTGTTCGACGCCGAGTTCGCGCTCGGCCGGCACGCCGAGGCGGTGGCGCCGCTGCGCAGGCTGGTGGCCGCCGACCCGTGGCACGAGGGCCTCGTCGTACGGCTGATGACGGCCCTGGCGGGGGCGGGGCACCAGGCCGAGGCGCTGCGGGTGTTCGAGCGGGCCCGCCGCCGGCTCGCCGACGAGCTGGGCGTCGAGCCGGGCGGGCGGCTCGCGGAGACCCACCTGCGGCTGCTGCGGCAGCAGGTCCCGCCGACCGGGCCCGCGCCCGCCCCGACCGCGCCCGCCGCCCGGGACACCGGACCGGGCCTGCGCCCGGCGCAACTGCCCGCCGGCCTGTCGACCTTCACCGGCCGCGTCGATGCGCTCGCCGAACTGGACGCGATGCTGGACCGGGCCCGGCGGAGCGCCGCCCTGGCGGTCGTCGCGATCATCGGCACCGCCGGGGTCGGCAAGACGGCACTGGCGGTCCGGTGGGCGCACCGCGTGCGGCCCGTGTTCGACGGCGGGCAGCTCTTCCTCGACCTGCGCGGCTACTCGCCCGGGGAGCCGCTCACGCCGCTGGACGCGGTGTCGCGCTGCCTCCGCGCGCTCGGCGTGCCGCCCGCGCAGGTCCCCGACGACGTCGACGAGGCCGCGAACCTCTACCGGAGCGTGGTCGCGGACCGGCGGATGCTGTTCGTCCTCGACAACGCCCGGGACACGGCGCACGTCCGGCCGCTGCTACCCGGCGGCGCCGGCTGCCTGGTGATCGTGACCAGCCGGGGCCGCCTCGGCGGGCTGGCCACCCGGCACGACGCGCAGCGGTTGTCGCTGGACGTGCTCGCGCCCGGGGAGGCCACGGAGCTGCTGGCCCGCGTCATCGGCGCGGACCGGATCACCGGGCAGGAGGCCGCGCTCGCGGAGCTGGCCCGGGACTGCGCCGGCCTTCCGCTGGCGCTGCGCATCGCCGCGGCGGACCTGCAGACCCGTCCGCACGAGACGATCAGCGACTACCTGACCCGGCTCCGCGCCGGCGACCCGCTGACCATGCTGGCCGTACGCGAGGACGAGCAGATCGCGGTGCGGTCGGCGTTCGCCGCCTCCTATCGGACCCTGCCGCCGCGACTGCAGCGGCTCTTCCGGCTGTTCGGCCTCGTGCCCGGCGCCGACGTGACAGCCGAGTCGGCCGCCGCGAGGATGGGCTGTACGACCGCGGAGGCGGCCGGGATGCTCGCCAGCCTCGCCGACGCGCACCTGGTGCACGAGCGGACGCCGGGTCGCTTCGGCACCCACGACCTGCTCGGCCGTTACGTCGTCGGGCTCGCGGCACTCGACGACAACCGGCGGACGTTGGCCGACCTGCTCTCCTGGTACCTGTTCAGCGTGCACTCCGCGGCCGACCGGTTGTGCCCGCAGGTGCTCCGCGTGCCCCTGCAGCTGCCCGTCCCCGCCCGTCCCCTGCGGTTCGCCAGCCACGTCGACGCTCTCGCCTGGCTCGACGCGGAACGCCACAACCTCGTCGCCGCGACCCGGCACGCGACCCGCCGGGGACTGCACGCGTACGCCTGGGCGCTGGCGGACGCGCTGCGGGGATACCTGTGGCTGGGCATGCACACCGCGGAATGGTCCGAGGTCGCCCGGCTCGGCCTCACCGCGGCCCAGGCCGCGCGTCACGAGCAGGCCGAGGCGGCGGCCCGCCTGAGCCTCGCGGCCCTGAACTGGCGTCTCGAACGGTTCCCGGAGGCGACCGACGACTACCGGCTGGCGCTGCGCTCGGCGAACCGGTCGGGATGGCACGACGGGCAGGCGGCGGCGCTGGGCAACCTGGGCCCGGTCTTCCGGATGACCGGCCAGCCGCGTGAAGCCCTGCGGGTCATGGAACAGGCGCTGGAGCTGAACCGCCGCACCCGCCGCACGGCCGGCGTCGCCGTCAACCACAACAACCTCGGACTGGTCTGCGCCGACCTCGGGCGGCTCAGCGAAGCGGCGAACCACCACCACGCGGCGCTCACCCTGGCCGACCAGAACAGGTCGGTGTGCAGCCGCGCGCTCATCCTGAACAACCTGGGCGCGGTCTACCACCTTCTCGGCCGCCTCGACGAGGCGGCGCGGACGTTGACCACCGCGGTGGAGCTGCACGAGCAGACGGGCAGCCGGGGCCGGGCCACCGCACTGTGCGCGCTGGCGCGGGTGCACCACGACCGCGGCGACGACGCGCACGCGGCGGCGCTCGCCCGTCAGGCGCTCGACATGGCGCGCGAGCCGGCCGAGCCCCGGCTCGAAGCGGTCGCACTCCACGTCCTGGGCCTCGTCGACGGGAAGGTCGGCCTCCTGTTGGAGGCGTTGACGCACGCCCGCGCGTCCGCGGACCGCTACATCGAGGCCGACATCATCGTCAGCCTCGCCGAGGTCGACGAGCCCGCGGCGCCGTCCTGGTGCCGTGCGGCGCTCTCCATCGCGCGGCAGTGCGGTTACCGGCTCCTCGAAGGCCGGGCGCTCGCCGCCCGCGCCGCAGCCGCGTACCGGGCCGGCGACCGGGCCACCGCCTGGCACAGCGCGCGGCTCGCCGCGCAGTCCCACGCCGCGACCGGACACCAGCCGGGCGCCGATCGGATCGGGAAGCTGCTCGCCGTTCTCTCCCCGGTCCCCTCGTCCGGCTAGCCGTACCAGGAGGGCCGGACCCATCCTGCGGGTCGCGCCGGCGCGACCGACGGCGTCCGGCCGTACGCAAGGATGGGTCCATGACCGAAGAGCTGACCGTCAGCGTGCTGGGCACGGGCATCATGGGCGCCGCCATGGCCCGCAATCTCGTCGGGGCGGGGCACGCCGTACGCGTGTGGAACCGGTCCCCGCAGAAGGCGGCGGGGACCGGCGCGACCGTGGCGGAGTCGCCGGCCGACGCCGTCCGCGACGCCGACGTGATCATCACGATGCTGTACGACGGCGGCACGGTGCGCGACGTGGTCGGGCAGGCCGCGCCGGGGCTGAAGGCGGGCGCGCTCTGGCTGCAGACGACCACCGCGAGCCTGGGCGACGTGGCCGGGCTCGCCGCGACGGCCGCCGAGCACTCGGTGGCCTTCTACGACGCGCCGGTGCTCGGCACCCGGCAGCCGGCCGAGGCCGGTCAGCTGACCGTGCTCGCCGCCGGGCCGGCCGCCGGTCGGGAGCGGCTCGCCCCGGTGCTCGACGCGATCGCGGCCCGGGTGGTCTGGCTGGGCGACGACGGCGCGCGGGGCGACGGCACCCGGTTGAAGCTGGTGGCGAACAGTTGGGTGCTCACGGTGACGCACGGCGCGGCGGAGCTGCTCGCGTTGGCCGGGGCGCTCGGCGTCGACCCGGACCGCTTCTTCAGGTGATCGGGGGCGGCCCGCTCGACATGGGTTACCTGCACGCCAAGGCCGACCTCGTGCGGCAGGGCCGGCTGTCGCCGGCGAGCTTCGCGGTGGAGACCGCGGAGAAGGACGCGCGGCTGATCGTCGCGGCGGGCGCGGACCACGGCGTACGCCTCGACGTCGTGGCCGCCGGCGCGGAGCGGTTCCGGCGCGCGGCGGCGCAGGGACACGGCGGGCAGGACATGGGGGCGTCCTACTACGCCAGCTTCACCCCCTGACCCGGGAACCGCCCCGCGCGGCGGCGCGGGCGGGGCGTGGGCCCGGTGGGTGCGGGTGACGGTCGCGGGTGCCAGACTGCGGGCCGGGATCACGTGGCGGGGCGCTGGTGGGCCGGTCCGGCCGGCGCGGCCGCGAGTCGAGAAGGAGCGTGTCGTGGACGAGCAGCCCGAGCCGCCAGCCATGGTTGCGGCGATCGATCCGGCGGTGCCGCCGAGCGGCCCGGGTTGCGTCGAGTGTGTGTCCTCCGGCGGGTGGTGGTTCCACCTGCGCCGCTGCGCGGCCTGCGGTCACGTCGGCTGCTGCGACTCCTCGCCGAGCCAGCACGCGACCGCGCACGCGGCCGCGACGGGGCACCCGGTCGTGCGGAGCTTCGAACCGGGCGAGGCGTGGTTCTGGGACTACTCCGAGGACCAGTTCCATGCCGAGGGGCCGGAGCTGGCCGGGCCGCAGTCGCGTCCACTCGACCAGCCCGCCCCCGGCCCCGCCGGCCGGGTGCCGCAGGACTGGCAGCGCCACCTGCACTGACCCCGCCGCCGATCACGTCGACGCGGCGGCGGCGCGGATGAGGTCGACGAGGGCGGCTGCCTCCGGGATGGCCACGGTGTGCGAGCCGCCGGGCAACTCCACCGTCTGCCGGGAGCCCGCCCGCTCGGCCATGAACCGGTGGGCCGCGACCGGGATGTTGAGGTCCTCGCTGCCGAACAGGAACCAGGACGGCAGCGACTGCCAGGCGGGCTCGCCGGAGGGCTCGTTGAGGGCGGCCTCGGTGATCGGCCGCTGGGTCACCGCCATCACGGCGGCCCGCTGCGCCGGCGAGTCGGCGGCGAACTGGTGGTGATAGCGGTCCTGCCGGATGTAGAGGTCCGTGCCGCCGTCGGGAAGCGGGACGGCGGCCAGCGTCTCGCCCAGGGAACTGCCGGGGAACCGCCCGGCCAGGTCGGCGGCGCTCTCACCGGACGTGGGGGCGAACGCCCCGACGTAGACCAGGGCGGTGACGTCCGCGGCCCCCGCCGGCACGTTGGAGATCACCATCCCGCCGTACGAGTGCCCGACGAGGACGACGGGCCCGTCGATTCCGGTGAGCAGGGCGCGCAGATGGTCGGCGTCGTGCCGGACGCCGCGCAGCGGATTGGCCACGGCCACCGCCGGGTAGCCGCCGTCGAGCAGTTCGGCGATCACGCCGTCCCAGCTCGCCGATTCGGCGAAGGCGCCGTGGACGAGGACGACCGTCGGCCTGCCGGGCTGTGCGGTGGTGATGGACATCGCCGGGTACCTCCGAATAGTGGCTCGAACGTCAACCCCATCCTCGGGCCACCGGCGCACCGCGTCGTACGTCCACCGGCCGGCTCACCCGGCAGAGACCGTCGGGCGGCGGCGCGCACGGTGCTCAGCGGCCGGTCGGCGTTGAACGCCGTGTGCACCGGGGCCAGCTCCGCCCACTTCACCCCGGGTTCCGCCCGCACCGTCCAGCCCGTCGGTGGGGCCGCGGCCGTGGCTGCCGCCGGCCGCTTCGACCAGGTCCTCTACGACCTGATGGGCAAGGCCCTCGGGGTGCCTGCGTACCGGCTCACCGGCGGTGCCTGCCGCGACCGCGTCCGGGTCTACGCCAACGGCTGGTACACCGGCGACCGGGAGCCCGCCGCGTTCGCCGAGCTGTCCCGGGCCGAGCTGCGCCGCTCGATCGACATCGTCGCCGCCGTCCGCGCCGCCGTCGGGCCCGAGACCGAGCTGTACGTCGAGGGCCACGCCCGCTTCGCCATGCACACCGCCGCCCGGCTGGTGCGGGAGCTGGAGCCGTTCGACCTCGGCTGGTTCGAGGAGCCGCTGCCGTGGACCCACATCGAGCGGTACGCCGAGCTGCGCGCCCGGGCCACCATGCCGATCTCCGGCGGCGAGCACTTCCACAACCGCTACGAGTACGCCCGGCTGTTCGCCACCGACGCCGTCGACATCATCCAGCCCGACCTCTCCATGGCCGGCGGCTTCACCGAGGTGCGCAAGCTCGCCGCCATCGCCGACCAGATGCCCCGGCTGCGGTTCATGCCGCCCTACCGCAGCAGCCTCTGACCCGCGACCGGTCCCGCCGTGGTGTCCCGGGCCGGCAGCGCAAGCGGTGCGAGCGCTTCCGGCGATGCCCCACTGTCGGTAGGTTGGTGCTGCCTCCGCGTGACGGCCACGAGGCTTCGTCAGGTGGCCGGCCCCGGGTTGGCGCCGAGCGGACAGGGGAGGCCCCTCGAATGAAGATCGTCGCGTTGTCCTGCACGCAGAAACGTCTGCCGTCGGTGACCGACGCGCTGCTCGAAGCGGCGATCACCGGCGTCGTCCGGGAGGTCGGCGACGCGCAGATCCAACGGATCCGGCTGATCGACCACCGCATCGCGATGTGCGAGGGCGAGGACACCTGCCTCGATCCCGAGGTGGGCCGGTGCACCCTCGACGACGACTTCGCGCACGTCGTCGACCTGGCCGAGGGCGCGCAGGCGATGCTGCTCGCCATGCCGGTGTACGCGGGGAACGTGCCGGCCGTGCTGAAGATCTTCCAGGAACGCCTGAAGAGCTTCATGAACGCCCCGCACCGCCCGTTCGGCAACCTGCTGGTGGGCACGATCGTCCACTCGCGCACGATGCTGACCGAGCCCGCGCTGGGCGCGCTGTTCCCGTGGTATCTGCGCCTGCGGAACAGGAACGTGGCGTCGGCGTGCGTCACCCAGAACGAGCACCAGGACCTGACCCGCACCGCGGCGGTCGACCTGTGCGTGGCCGTGGGCCGGCAACTCGGCATGACGCTCGACGCCAGCCGGTCGCCGGCCCCCGACCGCACGGCCCTGCCGGTGGTTCAGGCGCCGGCCCGTCCCCGCTGCGGCGAGCCGGCCGCGTCCCCCGCCGGTGCGTGAGGAGGGGACTCCGCGCGCCAGGTGCACCCCTCGCCCGCCTGGTCACAGGTCACCGTGACGTCCGGCTCCACGTAGCGGGCGGCGATGGCGGTGTTGAGTTCCTGGCAGTACGCGCACGGCGACGAGAACGTCAGCACGACGCCGGCGCGGGCGGCCCGCTTGCGGTACCGCAGGATCCCGCAGTCGGCGTTGCGCAGGACGGTGCCCGAGGGGCCGGGCTCACTCGTCACCGCCGAGTCGTACAGCAACAGCTGGTTGCGCAGCCGCGTCATGAAGTGGTCGGTGGCGGACACCCCGGCGGGCCGTTGCGCCCGCAGCAGCTCCGCGGTGATCCGGGAGTTCGCCTGGATCCACGCGGCCAGGCCCGCTTCGCCGTGCTCGCCCAGGACGAACTCCTCCGCGGCGGCCTGGGCCTCGAAGAACCGCTGACGCCACAGGTCGACCTTCTCGGCCGGGTCGAGGGGAGACGACTCACCGGTCACGGTCCGCGTCCTTGTCCGCGGCGGCGTCCAACTCGGCGAAGACCTCCTGGGCGACGCGCAGCCCGTTGTTGGCCACCGGCCAGCCACCGTAGTAGGCGAGCTGGATGATGACCTCGACGATCTTCTCCCGCGACATCCCGAGGTGCAGGGCGGCACCGATGTGGCCGCGCAGCTCCCAGTCGGTCCGGGCCAGCGCCACCGCGGTCAGCGCCACCAGTTCCCGCTCCTCGACGCTGAGGTGCGGGCGGGTCCAGATCTCGCCGAACAGGTGGTCGACGGTGATCCGCAGGAACTCCGGGTAGGAGCCCGGGCGCGGTTCGCGGCCGAAGACCTGCTGGAACATGGCCACGCCCTGCTCGTGGCGGACATCCGGCTGGCTCATCGATCAACTCCTTCGCATTGGCCGAACAGTTGGCAACGTCCACGCCGCCACGAAGGCGGCGACCAGGAGCGCCGCGCCGCTGCCGAAGGCGGCCGGCACGCCCACCCGCTCGGCGACGAGGCCGACCACGACCGGCCCGACCACGGCGCCGACGTCGGTGCACATCGAGAAGACGGCGACGCCACTGCCGGCGCGGCCCGCGACGACGTCTCCGATCAGCGCGGCCGGCGCGGCGTTGAGCAGCGCCGAACCCGCCGCGTACACACAGAGCAGCACGACGAGCCAGGCGTAGCTGTCCACGAACGCCAGGGCGGCGATCGCCGCCGCGGCCACCCCGGTGCCGGCGACCATGGCGGGCCGGCGGCCGGCCCGGTCCACGACCCGACCCGCCGGCACGATCAGCAGCGCCTGGACGACGGCGGACGTCGTGAACGCCCAGCCGACCCACGTCACGTCGTGCCGCCAGGCCACCACCACCGTGGGCACCAGCGCGCCGCGCAGCCCGAACAGGACCCAGCCCTGCGCCAGCGCCGCGAGGCACGCCGCCACGTAGCGGCGGTCCCGCAGCAGGACCGGCAGCCCGACCGCGTCCCGGCCGGGCTCCGCGCCGGCGGTGCGGCCGGTGCGGAGCACCGCCAGGGTCAGCGCCGCGGCGGCCAGCAACAGCACGGCGTACGCCAGGAACGGCGTGGACAGGTCGACGAGGGCGAGGAGCCCGCCCAGCGCCGGTCCGCAGACCCCGCCGAGCAGGAAGCCCGCCTCGAACACGGCGCTGGCCCGGCCCCGCCGGTCGGCCGGCGCGACCGCCAGGAGCGTCGCCAGGGCGGACACCGAGAACAGCACCGAACCGACGCCGCCGAGGCCCCGGAACACGAGCAGCTGCCCGTAGGACGAGGCGAACGCGGTGAGGGCCGAGGAGACCGCGCACAGCAGCAGGCCGGCGACGAGGACCCGCCGTTCCCCGAACCGGGCGCCGAGCCGGCCGCAGAACGGGCTGGCGGCCAGCCGCAGCAACGCGAACAGGGCGACGAGCACGCCGATCCGGGTGGGCCCCGCCCCGAACGTCGCCGCGTACACCGGCAGCACCGGCAGCACCAGCCCCAGGCCGAGCATGACGCAGCCACCGACGACACTGAGGACGTAGACCTCGCGGGGGAGACCCGGCTGGGCGGTGGCAACGGGTGGGGCCTTGCCGGTGCCGGCCGCCGTCACTGCCCGGTCACAGGATGATGCTGAGCTTGCCGTGCTCGTACAACGTCTCGTGGTCGAGCACCACGACCCGTCGCCGGACCCGGAACGACTCGCCCGCCACGACCAGCTCGAACCGGTACTTCCCGACGTAGGCGTCGGAGCGCCCGTGCCCGAACCGGTGCACGACGACGTTCGCCGCCACGTCGAGGTGGGTGCCCCGGTCGGCCAGGATCTCCACGTTGCCGATCATCCGGTTCGTCCGCGACCGGGGGTTCTCGCACCACACCTCGTCGTTGAGGAGCTGTTCGATGCGCTGGCGCAGCCGGGCGGCGTCGTCGTCGACGAGCCCGAGCGCGTCGGTCGTCCCGTCGCGGACGTCGGTGGCCGGCACCGCGTAGCGGACGTCGTCGGTCAGCATCTCGTCGTACCACTCGCGCAGGCGCCACTCGTCGAGCAGGCGCGCCTCGCGGAACAGGAACTGGCTCACCCGGTGCCACAGCCGGACCTGGGCCGCCTCGTCGACGCTCAGCTCGATGGTCATCGTGGGCCCGTCCCGTGCGCGCCGCCGGGGTGGGCGGCCTCGACGTGGTGGCCGTCGTCGCCGTGCATCAGCCGGTCCCACTGCCGCCAGAACTCGCGGGCGGGAAGCTCGTCGGTCGTCTCCGGGACCTCCTTGTTCATGCCCCGGGACAGGTCGGAGTAGCGGACCGTGCGGTTGAGGTAGCCCCGCTGGCACGACTCGATGATCTCGATGTCGTCGGGGGTGGCGAAGCCGGCGGGACCGAGGAACGTCAGGTAGTGGCTCTTGCGGAGCTCCCGGATATCCGGATCCTCGTCCCTGGGGGCCAGGGCGACCGAGGTGATGGCCATCCGGCCGGCACCGACCGGGTCGATCTTGCGGATCGTGATCGCGATCGCGTCGATGATCATCAGGTTGGGGAAGACCAGCAGCGCGCGGTTGGTGCCGGTGATCCGCTGGGCGCGTTCGGGGCCGAACCGGTCGACGAAGCGGGCGGCCGTCGCCTCGATCCGGGGCCGGACCTCCGCGCCGAACATCGGCGTCCAGTAGGCGAGCGGCCGGGCCGCCGCCGGCGGCAGCTCGTTGGCGCCGTGACCCAGGCCGAGGGCACGGCCGAAGCCGCCCCGCCGCCGGGGTGGCACCGACCCGAGCGACTCCATGTAGGTGACGTACCGCTTGTGCAGGGCCCGGAAATGGTAGATGTCGACGCTGTTCTCCATCATGAGCTTCCAGTTGGCCTGGGCCCCGTGCAGTTGCGCGCCGCGGATCACCTCCATCCCCGCCTCGGACTGGTCGTCGACGAGGTCGAGGTATTCCGTCGCACCCGCCAGGTATTCGGTCAGGGTGAGCGGCTGCTGCGGATCGAAAGTGACGAACACGAAACCGCGGTAGGTGTCACTGCGGTGCCGCGCGAGGCCGAAGTCCGCCTTCCGGAAACCCGGCCCGTATCCGTCCGGGATCGGGACCCCGACCAGGTCGCCCTGATTGGAGAACGTCCAGTCGTGGTACGGGCACCGGAACGATCTGACCTGCCCGGCCGGCTGCGAGCAGATCAGGGCCCCACGGTGGGTGCAACTGTTGGCGAACACCCGGATCACCCCGTCGGACCCGCGCGCCATGACCACCGGACGCCCGCCGACGTCGCGGGCCACGTACGAGCCCGGCCCGGGCACCTCCGACTCGTGCCCGACGTACAACCAGCACCGGTCGAAGATGCGGGTCAGCTCCCGGGCGGCCACGTCCTCGTCGGTGTAGGCGCGGCGGTCCACCCGGAACGAGTGACGCCCGGGATCGTCGAGCACGATCGGGTCGCCGACCGGCCGCTGCAGTTCGATGGTCACCGCGCCCCCTGCCGCTGCAGCGTCTCGACCGCGCCGACGACCAGCTCGGCCGTGCGTGTGGCGGAGTCGCCGCACTCCGGCTGCGCGGCGCGCAGCCGGGCCCGGTAGTCCCGGGCGGGATCGAGCAGGTCGGCGACCGCGGCGGCGACCGCCTGCCCGGTGACGTCGGCCGGCGGCAAGGCCGTGCCGAAGCCCGCGCTGCCGACGAAGTGCGCCTGGATGGGCTGGTCCACCGCCAGCGGGATCACCAGCATCGGCGTCGCCGCCCGGACCGACTCCGCCACCGAGTTGTAGCCGCCGTGGGTGACGAACACGTCGGCGCGTTCGAGCACCTCACGTTGCGGCAGGTAGGGGGCGGTGAGCACGTCGTCGGGCAGCGCCAGCTCCGCGGCGAGGTCGCCCACCGCGGCGATCACCTGGGCGCCGGTCGCGGCCGCCCCGAGGATCACCGTGCGCAGCAGCTCCGGCCGCCGGTAGAAGATCGTGCCGAAGGACACGTACACCACCGGGCGGTCGGGGTCGAGCCGGTCCAGGCCCGCGAAGGCGACCTCGTCCCCGCGTGCGCCCGCCGCGCCCGGCAGCCCGACGAGCTGCACACCGTCGTCGGTCACCGCGTCGGCACCGACGAGGGCGGGAATCGTCGGCATCAGGTTGAGGATCGGCGACCGCGCGGAGTGGGTCCGGGTCGACCACCCCACCCCGTGCCCGGTCAGATAGGCGCCGACCTGCTCGTCGTAGGGCCAGCGGCCCCGCCGGTGCTCGGCCGGGCACACTCCGCCGAGGTTGGCCCAGATCATCCCGTACGGCACGCCGGACGCGTGGGCGCCGACCATGGCCGCCGCCGTGACCGGCAGCGAGTCGATGAGCACGAAGTCCGGTTCGACCGCCCGGATCGCGTCGGCGGTCTGGTCCGCCACCGGCGACGACCGGAGCATCGGGCCGATCTTCGCCGGGTCGCCGCTCCACGGCGCCATCTCGACCTGCCCGACCCCGTGGACCTCTGCCTTGCCCAGTGCCTGGCGGCGCTGCTCGTCGAGCGCGCCGCCGTCGGCGGACAACAGCAACAGCGCGACCTCACTGCCAGCACTCTGGAGCGCGTTGACCACCGGAACATACGGGTTCAGATGGCCGTGCTGAGTCGTGGTGAGCAGGGCGACGCGCATCAGATCTCCGATCCATCGAGAGAAGACGACCAGGCCGACCCGGGATCTGGCTCCGGACGAATCACAGCAGCCACGACCGCGACACCCCCTGGCTTCGGCAACGAGTCGGGACGGCGACGCACGAACGGCAGGACTCTGCCCCCGGACAGGCGGGAAAACGCCCGGCAGGCGAAAGGGACCGTCGACGTCCAGGTACTACTACGAGGTGTTACGCATTTCCCTCATCGCTGAGGGGAACATCGATTGACGTTACTCGGCACAACTCGAACAACCCGGTTCGCCGCCTGCCCGCAGACGGTTTCACAAAGCCTGCCGGGATGTGCAATCGATGTCAATGCCTCTGCGTGTCGCGGGTGTCGCGGTGTGTCGCGACCGCGGCTCCGCCCGCCGGCAGCCCTCGACCGGGCCTCTCCGGTGGCCGCCCGGCGGGGGGAAGGCCGGGACGACAGTTCGACGAGCACCCGCTGCCTCAGCGCCTCGTGCTCGGCGCGGCATCGTCGGGGTGCCCGGCGGCCGTTGCTGCACCTGACCGCCGACGACGGCCTCGTCCGGGCGGAACTGGTCGGCCGTGAGGTCGATGTGCCTGCCGTCGGGCAGCCGGTTCCAGTGGCGGTGACCGGTCCTGGTGCCGTTGGCGAAGACCCCGCCGAGGATGAGCTCCCCGCCGTGCTGGCCCTGCACCGACTGTTCCGCCGCCGCATACCACGTGCGTTCTGGCACCTGGGGCCCGCAACGGGCCGGGCGGCGACCGTGGCCCGCGGTCGCCGCCCGGACGACCCCGCCCGTGCGCGGTCCACCCGCCGTCGCGCCGGGACGGGGTCGGCGCGACGGCGGGGGACCCGGCGTCGCTAGGACGTCACCCGGAAGGTGGCGCTCTGGCGGTCCGCCTCCGACGAGCCCGCGCTGAGGGGGTCGATGCGCAGCACGTAGTTGCTGTGCCGCAGGTAGCGGTCGGGGAAGTTGTAGGAGCGGAACGACGACCAGGAGCTGTCGGCCAGCCCGGCGGTGCGGTAGAAGGTCGCGTCGGCCCGGAAGGTCGAGGTGTTGTCGTTGGCGGCGAGCCGCGCCACGTAGCCGCTGTGCCGCAGGTAGTTGCCCGGGCGGTTCACCGACTCGAACGACACCGCGGAGGAGTCGGCGAGGCCGGGCACCATCCGCCACATCTGGTCCTGGTACGGGTCGAAGGGGTACGGGTCGATGCGGACCGCACCGTTGGAGTGCCGGACGAAGTAGTCGGGCAGGTTGGAGGACTTCAGCCGGACCCAGTTCGGGGCGCCCCAGCGGCTGACGGCGGCGTTGTACTCGGCGTCGGTGATGCCGGTGATCGAGCCGTGCTTGCAGTTCAGCGGCGGCGTGTAGTCGCGCTGGTTCATGACCGACCACGAGTTGCCACCGACGTTGCTGGTGGACCACATGTACATGTCGTTGTTGACCGGGGAGAACGAGTCCCCCCACAGCCACCAGGCGCCGCCGTCGTTGCGCGGGACCAGGTGCGCCCCCTCGATGGCGTTGCCCTGCCGCAGGCCGCTGGTGTAGGTGGTGAAGCTGTTGGGGGCGCCGGTGCTGGAACGGGCGCCGTACAGGTTGCCGTTCGAGAGGTTCTTGTAGAACAGGTACGTGACCCCGCCGCTGACCCGGATGTCCGCGTCGAGGATGGGGAAGCCCGGGCTGAAGTAGGTCTGCGGCGCGCTCACGGTGCGGAAGTCCGAGGTGTAGTTCACCAGGAACAGGTCCGTGCTGGTGTTGGCGGAGTAGACGATGGCGTACTGGCCGCGCCCGGCGTCCCAGAACACCGTCGGGGCCCAGGTGTGCACGTTGCTGTAGGTGTGCATCTGGATCCGCCGGTAGCCGGTGAAGCTCGTCAGGTCCGTCGAGTCGTACACGTGCAGGTACTGGCTGTTGCGCCCGAAGTTGGTGCCGTAGAGGTCGGTGGCGACCACCACGAACGTGCCGTCCTGCTTGCGGTGGATGTACGGGTCGCGCAGGCCGAGGTCGCCGGCGGTCGGGGTGACCACGGGGTTGTTCTGGTTGAGCGGGGTCCAGTTGAGGCCGTCCCGGCTCACGGCGACGTGCAGGCCGTAGTTGGCCCCGGTGAAGCTCGGCGACTCGGTGAAGTAGGTCATGGCGTAGGCCGTGTAGGTGGCCGCCAGGGCTGGCCGCGCGCCGAGCGACAGCCCGGTCGTGGTGAGCGCGGTGGAGGCGAGCGCCCCCAGGGTGAACTGCCGTCGGGTCAACGCCATGGTGTGTCGGCCTTTCTGGTCGCAGCGTCGCGGGGATGGACTCAGGAGGAAAGGGGTGGCCCGGGGGGCTCGTGCCGGGCCCGTAGGGCGGCCGTATCGTCGCGCACCCATGCATCAGTCTGGATGTTATCGATAACATAACGTGCCTGTAACGTCGCCGCAAGACCGAACAGCGCGGCCGGGCATCGCCCCTGCGAGCAGCCCCGCATGGCGGACGCAACAGCGTCGTTGGTTACGACTTGACGAACAAGATGTTATCGCTCACAGTCGATAGGGCGAGGCGCCGGGACGTGGCCTGAGGGCGGGCCAACCGCTGCGTCTCGACTCAGGATGTCGCTCCAGCGGGCGCACGTGCGCCCTGGTGAGCGCCCTCAACCAGATGGTCCCGGCTGCTGCGTTTCGTCGCGGCACGCCTCGCTCGGGGCCGTTCGGTCCGACCGTCGTCATTGGAGGAAACATGGTTGCTCTCGCAGGGCTCCTGTCACCCGCGTCGTTCCGACGACGCGGGTGGCTGGCCCGGGTCACGGCCGCGGCCGCGGCGACAGTGCTGGTGGGCGGCGCGGTGGTCGCGGTGAACTCGACACCGGCCGCCGCGGCGACCGTGGACACCGGCGCCTGGTACGTGCTGCTCAACCGCAACAGCAACAAGGCTCTGGACCTGTACAACCTCGCCACGAACGACGGGGCGCGGATCACCCAGTGGACGCGTAACAACGGCAACCAGCAGCAGTGGCAGTTCGTGGACTCCGGTGGCGGCTACTACCGGCTGAAGTCGCGGCACTCGGGCAAGGTGCTGGACGTCTCCGGCGCGTCGACGGCCGACGGCGCGGCGGTGGTGCAGTGGTCGGACGTCAACGGCACCAACCAGCAGTTCCGGCTGGCGGACTCCGCGGACGGCTACGTGCGGTTGATCGCCCGGCACTCCAACAAGGCCGTGGAGATCCAGAACGCCTCGACCGCCGACGGCGCGAACGTCGTCCAGTACGCCGACTGGAACGGGTCTAACCAGCAGTGGCAGCTCGTCCGCGTCGACGGCGGCACCACGCCGACCACGCCGCCGCCGGGCAACGGCACCGCCGGCTGCGGCAAGGCGCCGGGCATCGCCAGCGGCACGCACACCATCTCCAGCGGCGGCAAGAACCGCACCTTCATCCTGCGGATCCCGGCCAACTACAACCAGAACACCCCGTACCGCCTGGTCTTCGGGTTCCACTGGTGGGGCGGCACGGCGGTCGACGTGGACACCGGTCAGACCGTGGACCGCAACACCTGGTCCTACTACGGGCTCCAGCGGCTGGCGAACAACTCCACGATCTTCGTCGCCCCGCAGGGCATCGACAACGGCTGGGCCAACGCCGGCGGCGAGGACGTCACCTTCGTCGACAACATGCTCAGCCGGATCGAGGGGGCGCTCTGCGTCAACCCGCGCCAGCGCTTCTCCATCGGGTTCAGCTACGGCGGCGCGATGAGCTTCTCCCTGGCCTGCTCCCGCCCGAACATCTTCCGCGCGGTCGTGGTGCAGTCCTCCCCGGGCACGCTCAGCGGCTGCAGCGGCGGCACCCAGCCCGTCGCGTACCTGGGCGTGCACGGCATCGGTGACAACCCCGCCAGCGGGCGTGCCCTGCGCGACCGGTTCGTCGCCAACAACGGCTGCACCCCGCAGTCGCCCCGCGAGCCGTCGGCGGGCAGCCTGACCCACGTCGTCACCACCTACTCCGGCTGCCGCTCGGGGTACCCGGTGGTCTGGGCCGCCTTCGACGGTGGCCACATCGCCGCGCCCCAGGACGGCGCGGGAGGCGACAGCGGAGCCCGGACCTGGGTCCCCGCGACGGCGTGGAGCTTCATCACGCAGTTCCAGTGACCGGGCCGTTGCAGTGAACGGGCCGTGACGGGCCGCCCGGCGGGTCATGCCGACCGCCGGGCGGCCCCCGGCCGTGGCCGTCGCCGGTGGGCTCGCGGTGTGCGCGTTCCCACGCCCCGTCGACCGAGGGCCCGGCGAATGTTACGGCTTGACGTCCGGAGTGTTATCGCCCACAGTCAATGTGCTCGATGTGAGCGCTAACAGGAGTTGGTGTCGACGGCCTTGGCCGTCCGTCGACCGTCCACGAAGGAGGGACATGGCACTCATCGAACAGGTCGTGCCGGGCGCGCGACGGCGTGGCCGGTTGCCCCGGGTCGCCGCCGCCATGCTGGCGATGCTGCTCGGCGCCGGGATCGTCGCGGTGGTGCCGTCGGCGGCCGTGGCCGCGACGGTGGACACCACCGCGTCGTACGTGTTGGTGAACCGCAACAGCGGCAAGGCGTTGGACCTGTACAACCAGGCGACCAACGACGGGGCGCGGATCACCCAGTGGACGCGCAACGACGGCGCCTGGCAGCAGTGGCAGTTCGTGGACTCCGGTGGCGGCTACTACCGGCTGAAGTCGCGGCACTCGGGCAAGGTGCTGGACGTCTCCGGCGCGTCGACGGCCGACGGCGCGGCGGTGGTGCAGTGGTCGGACGCCAACGGCACCAACCAGCAGTTCCGGCTGGCGGACTCCGCGGACGGGTACGTGCGGTTGATCGCCCGGCACTCCAACAAGGCCGTGGAGATCCAGAACGCCTCGACCGCCGACGGCGGCAACGTGGTGCAGTACGCCGACTGGGGCGGCAACAACCAGCAGTGGCAGCTCGTCCGCGTCGGCGACGGCGGCAACCCGGGCGGCTCCAGCTACACCAACCCGGTCCTGTGGCAGGACTTCGCCGACGTCGACATCATCCGCGTCGGTGACGCCTACTACCTCTCCTCGTCCACCATGCACTACTCCCCGGGCGCGCCCGTGCTGCGCTCGTACGACCTGGTCAACTGGGAGTTCGCCGGCCACTCGGTGCCCCGGCTGGACTTCGGCACCAAGTACGACCTGCCCAGCTCCACCTCCCGGGCCTACGTCAACGGCATCTGGGCGTCGACGCTCAACTACCGCGCCAGCAACGGCACGTTCTACTGGATCGGCTGCATCGACTTCAACAAGTCGTACGTGTACACGTCGACCTCGGTCAGCGGCACCTGGCAGAAGCGCTCCGAGATCAACAACTGCTACTACGACGCGGGCCTGCTCGTCGACGACAACGACACGATGTACGTCGCGTACGGCAACAGCACCCTGCACGTGGCGCAGCTGTCGGCGGACGGCCTGAGCCAGGTGCGCACGCAGCAGGTGTACACCACGCCGTCGAACATCGGCACGCTGGAGGGCTCGCGGTTCTACAAGCGCAACGGCTACTACTACATCTTCGTCACCAAGCCGGCCAACGGGCAGTACATCCTGCGCTCGACCAGCCCCTGGGGCCCGTACGAGACGCGCCAGGTGCTGCTGAACATGCCCGGCCCGATCTCCGGCGGCGGCGTGCCGCACCAGGGCGGCCTGGTGCAGACCCAGAACGGCCAGTGGTACTACATGGCGTTCGTCGACGCGTACCCGGGTGGCCGGGTGCCGGCGCTCGCGCCGATCACCTGGACGGCCGACGGCTGGCCGCAGATCCAGACCGTCAACGGCGCCTGGGGCAGCAGCTACCCGTCGCCGCTGCCGGCCCGCCCGGTCGCGCCGATGACCGGCGCGGACACCTTCACCAGCACGACGCTGAGCCCGCACTGGGAGTGGAACCACAACCCGGACAACACGAAGTGGTCGGCCGGCAGCGGCCTGCGCCTGCAGACGGCCACGGTCACCAACGACCTCTACAGCGCCCGTAACACCGCGACCCGGCGCATCCAGGGGCCCACCTCCACGGCCACCATCGAGCTGGACTACTCGACCATGCGCGACGGCGACCGCTCCGGGCTGGCCATGCTCCGCGACTCCTCGGCCTGGATCGGCGTACGCCGGGACAACGGGGCCACCCGGGTGGTGATGACCAACGGCCTCACCATGGACAGCAGTTGGCGGACCACCAGCACCGGCACCGAGATCGCCAGCGCGGCGGTCAGCGGCGGCCGGATCTGGTTGCGGGCCAAGGCCGACATCAGGCCCGGCAGCGGGCGGCAGGCGTCCTTCTCCTACAGCACCGACGGGGTGAACTTCGTCCCGCTGGGCAACGCGCTGACGTTGAACAACGCCTGGCAGTTCTTCATGGGCTACCGGTTCGCGATCTTCAACTACGCCACCCAGGCGCTCGGCGGCGCGGTCACCGTCCGCCGGTTCGACCTGACCACCCCGTGACAGACGCCGGGCCGGGGGCGACGCCCCCGGCCCGGCACCACGGCCTTGCGGCCCTCGGCGGCTCAGCGCGCGAGCCAGCCCCCGTCGACCGGGATGACGGCCCCGTTGACGTACGCCGCCGCGTCGGAGGCGAGGAAGACGGTGGCCCCGGCGATGTCGTCGGGCCGACCCCACCGACCGGCCGGGATCCGCTCCAGGATCGCCCGGTTGCGCTCCGGCTGCTCGCGCAGCGCCCGGGTGTTGTCGGTGCCGATGTAGCCCGGCGCGATCGCGTTGACGTTGACCCCGTGCGGGGCCCACTCGTTGGCCAGCGCCCGGGTCAGGCCGGCGATCGCCGACTTCGCCGCCGCGTAGCCCGGCACCGTCACGCCGCCCTGGAAACTCAGCATCGACGCCGTGAAGATGATCTTCCCGCTGCCGCGCCGGACCATCTCCCGGCCGATCTCCCGGGCGAGCAGGAACGGGGCGGACAGGTTGACCTCCAGCACGTGGTCCCAGTCCTGCTCGGAGTGCTCGGCGGCGGGGGCGCGGCGGATCGTGCCGGCGTTGTTGACCAGGATGTCGACCGGTCTGGGCAGCTGCCCGAGCCGCTCGGCGAGCGCGCGGACGGCCACGCGGTCGGACAGGTCCGTCCGGTACGCCTCGAACGACCGGCCGTGGGCCGTCACCCGCCGGCCGACCTCGCTGCCGGACTCCTCCAGCGCCGCGCTGACGCCGACGATGTCGGCGCCGGCCGCGGCCAGGGCCTCCGCCATCGCCAGGCCGATCCCGCGCCGGCAGCCGGTCACCACGGCCAGCCGGCCGCTCAGGTCGAACGGGTTCACGCCGCACCTCCACAGTCCACGAGGACCTTCACCTCGCCACCGGCGGCGAGCGCCCGGAACGCCTCGGCCACCTCGGTCAACGGCACGATCCGGGTGATGAGCCGCTCGGCGGGCACCTGCCCGCCGTGCACCAGCCGGACGGCCTCGGCGTAGTCGTCGCGCTCGTACACCCGCACGCCGATCAGCTCCAGCTCGCGCCAGAAGACGCGGTGCAGGTCCACCGCCGGCGGGGTGGGGTGGATCGCCACGACCACCAGCCGGCCGCGCACGGCGAGCAGGTCGGTCGCCGTGCGGACCCCGGCGGCGGAGCCGGACACCTCGAACACCACGGCGGCGCCGGCCCCGCCGGTCGCCTCGTGGACGTGCCGCACGACGTCGACCGCCGCCGGGTCCAGGGTGCGCAGCCCGAGCTCGGCGGCGAGCTCGCGGCGGTGCGGGTCGAGTTCGAGCACCGTCACCTCGGCCCCGATCGCCCTGGCGACCGTGCCGATGAGCAGCCCGACCGGGCCGGCGCCGATGACCACCGCGTGTTCGCCGGCGGTGAGCCGGGAGCGCCGCACGTCGTGCACGGCGACCGCGGTCGGCTCGACCAGCGCGGCGTGGGTCAGCGGCAGGTCCGCGGGCAGCGGCACCAGCAGCCGCGCGGGCACCGTCCAGGAGCGCTGCATCGAGCCGGGCGAGTCGATGCCGACGAAGTTGAGGCGGTGACAGATGTGGGTGTGGCCCGCGCGGCAGGCGGGACACTCGCCGCACCAGTCCAGCGGCATGACGGTCACCGGTTCACCCACCCGATACCCCTCGACGCCTGCGCCGACCTCGGCGATGCGGCCGGCCATCTCGTGGCCGATCACCGCGGGCACCCGGACCCGCCGGTCCATCGCGCCGTGCGCGACGTGCAGGTCCGTGCCGCAGATCCCGGTGTACGCGACGTCGATGCGCACCTGGCCGGGGCCGGGCGGCACGGGGTCGGCCTCGGCGACGACGAAGGTGTTGTCGCCGACGTACTGCGCGCTGCGGTTCACGACGCCTCCTCGGTCAGGTGCCAGACCTCGTGCATCGGGGCCCACCAGTGCCCTGAGCCGGGCTCGGCGAGCGACTCCTGGCACGGGTCGGTCAGTTTCCACCACTCCCGCGTCTGCGGGTCATCGGCGATGCGGCGCTGGTCGGCGTCGTGGTCCTCGCCGACGTACTCGTAGTAGCCGAACAGCAGGTCCTGGTGGAGGAAGATGCTGTAGTTGCGGATGTTCGCCTCGCGCAGCGTCTGTTCGACGCCGGGCCAGACGGCGGCGTGCAGCCGCAGGTAGGTGTCGCGGTGGTCCGGTCGCAGCCGGATCACCCAGCCGTAGCGTCGCACGTCATGCCTTTCCGGTGGGGTGTGGCTCCCCGGCCGGCGCCGGGGGGAGCTGCGCGACCCGCCGCGCCAGGTCGTAGGCGCGCACGGCGGTGCCGGCGAGGATCTCGTGCCGTTGCGGGGCCGACAGCGGGGGCAGCGCCGCCGCCAACGCCCGGGCCACGCCGGCGTAGTCCGACCGGAGCAGGCAGACCGGCCAGTCGGAGCCGAACATCAGCCGCTGCGGCCCGAACTCCTCGACCGCCACCTCGACGAACGGGCGCAGGTCGTCCGGCGTCCAGTCCGGCCCGGCCTCGGTGACCAGGCCGGACAGCTTGGCGGTGACGTTGGGGCAGGCGGCCAGGTCGGCCAGCGGCCCACGCCAGCTGCGCAGGCCCGCCTCGCCCTCGTGGATCCGGGGCTTGCCGAGGTGGTCGAGCACGAACCGCAGCTGCGGCACCGCCCGGGCGGCCCGGGCCGCCGCCGGCAGCTGGTCGGCGCGGATCACCAGGTCGAACACGAGCCCGGCGGCGGCGATCTCGGCGAGCCCGCGCCGCACGTCGGGCCGGTCGAGGTAGTCGGGGTCCGCCTCGCCCTGCACCTGCGAGCGCACCCCGGCCAGGTATTCACCGCCCCGCAGCCCGCGGTAGCGCTCGACGGTGGTGGCCACGTCGCCGGCCGCGACGTCGAGCCAGGCCACCACCGCGAGGATCGCCGGGGTGTCGGCGGCGTAGCCGAGGAACTCGGCGGCCTCGTCGGGGTGGCAGCGGCCGCCCTCCACCAGCACGGTGCCGCTCACGCCGGCCGCGGTGAGCTCGGCGGTCAGGTCCGCCGGGGTGAACGGCCGGCGGATGGCCGCAAGTTCGGGCTCGTCGAGCCAGGTGTAGCCGCGCTCCGGCCGCCACAGGTGGTGGTGCGCGTCGATGATCATGACGTCGGTGCTCCCGCCGCCGCCGGCCGGCGCGTCCACTGCGGCCCGTCCGGGTAGCGGAAGTCGGTCACGGACGCCGCGACGATCTCCGCGCTCATCCCCGGTGCGGTGGGCGCCAGGTACCGCCCGCCGCTGATGCGTACCGGATCCACGAAGTGCTCGTGCAGGTGGTCGACGTACTCGATGGACCGGTTTTCGGTGCTGCCGCTGAGCGCGACGAAGTCGAACATGGCCAGGTGCTGCACCAGCTCGCAGAGCCCCACCCCGCCCGCGTGCGGGCAGACCGGCACCCCGAACTTCGCGGCGAGCAGCAGGATCGCCAGGTTCTCGTTGACCCCGGCTACCCGGCACGCGTCGATCTGCACCACGTCGACGGCGTCGGCCTGCAGGAGCTGCTTGAACATCACCGCGTTGTGCACGTGCTCGCCGGTGGCCACCTTCACCGGGGCCAGGGCCTTGCGCACGGCGGCGTGCCCGAGCACGTCGTCCGGCGACGTCGGCTCCTCGATCCAGTACGGGTCGAACGCGGCCAGCTCGCGCATCCACCGGATCGCGTCCGGCACGCCCCAGATCTGGTTGGCGTCGACCGCGATGCGCACGTCCGGCCCGACGGCCGCCCGGGCGATGCCCATCCGGCGGACGTCGTCGGCCAGGTTCCCGCCGACCTTGAGCTTGATCAGCCCGTACCCGTCGCGCACCGCCTCGGCGCAGAGCCGGGCCAGCTTCTCGTCGTCGTAGCCGAGCCAGCCGGGGGTCGTGGTGTACGCCGGGTAGCCCTCGGCGAGCAGCCGGCCCTCGCGTTCGGCCCGGCCGTCGGCGGCCTCGCGCAGCAGCGTGAGCGCCTCGTCCTCGGTGAGGGCGTCGCGCAGGTAGCGGAAGTCGACCTGCGCGACGAGCTGCTCCGGGGTGAGGTCGGCGAGCAGCTTCCACAGCGGCTTGCCCGCCCGCCGGGCGGCGAGGTCCCACACGGCGTTGACCAGGCCGCCGGCGGCCATGTGCACGACGCCCTTCTCCGGGCCCAGCCAGCGGATCTGGCTGTCGCCGACGAGCCGGCGGGCCAGCGCGCCCGGGTCGGCGGTCAGCTCGTCGACCGACTGGCCGACCACCATCGGGGCGAGCGACTGCACGGCCGCGACCTGGATCTCGGTGCCGCGGCCCACCGTGAAGACGAGGCCGTAGCCCGTGGCGCCCGACGAGGTCCGCAGGATCACGTACGCCGCGGAGTAGTCCGGGAACGGGTTCATCGCGTCCGACCCGTCGCGGTGCCGGGAGGTGGGGAATCGTACGTCGATGGTTGCTACGGACGTGATGCGCTCAGTCACCGGAACTCCTGAAGGGATAGAACGTCGGCCGGGGTGCCCGGCTCGTGGGTCTGCCTCGCGACGGGCCCGCCCGGCGGGCCCGTCGTCTCACGTCTGCGCCTTCCCCCCGGTGATGCGGGAGACCACCAGGGCCACCAGGATCACGGCGCCGTTGAGGAAGTTGGTCCACTGCGCGGGCACTCCGGCGAGGGTCAACACATTGATGATCATAAACAGCAGCAGGACGCCGGTGAAGGCGCCGAACACGCTGCCCCTGCCGCCGTTGAGGCTGACGCCGCCGATCACCGCCGCCGCGAAGACCTGGAAGATCGCGCCGCTGCCCTGGGCCGACGGCACCGCCGCGAGCCGCCCGCTGATCAGCAGGCCGGCGAGCGCCGCGAGCACGCTGGCCACGATGAGTGCGATCCACAGCACCCGGTCGGTGCGGATGCCCGCCGCGCGGGCCGCGTCCTCGTTGCCGCCGATCGCGTAGAGCGCCCGGCCGGCACGGGTGTGACCCAGGACGACGACCCCGGCCGCGAACAGCAGCAGCGACACCCAGATCGAGGCCGGCACCCCGAACCAGCTCGCGGAGCCCAGGTACGTCATCGACTCGGGTAGCGCGAAGAAGGTCTGCCCGCCGGAGATGCCGGTGAGCAGCCCACGCAGGATGATCAGCATGCCCAGCGTCACGATGAAGCCGTTGAGGCCGAACCGGACGATGAGCAGCCCGTTGAACGCGCCGACGAGGGCGCCGACGAGCAGGACCACCGGGATCGCCCAGCCGTCCGGCAGCACGCCGAGCCCGAGGCCCCGGGTGAGCGCGGGGTCCACGATCAGCCAGGCGGCGATGCCGGGCGCCAGGCCGAACGTGGACTCCAGCGACAGGTCCATCTTGCCGGTGATCAGCACGATGGTCTGCGCGAGGACCAGGATGGCGATCTCCGACATGCTCTGCAGCACGTTGATGATGTTGTCGGAGCTGAGGAAGACCGGATTGACGATCGACCCGACGATCGCGACCGCGATGATCGCCGGCACCAGGGCCAGGTCACGCAGCCGGGCGATGGCCAGGCTCCGCGACGACGGCGCGGCCGACGGTGGGGGCGCCGGGGACGGCTTCTTGGTGGTGGACAGCGTGTCAGACATGGTGGAGGTCCACCCCTTCCATGGCGGCTACCAGATCGTTGTCGCTCCAGCCGTGGGCCATCTCGCCGACGACCCGGCCCTGGAACATCACCAGCACGCGGTCGCAGATCCGCAGGTCGTCGAGCTCGTCGGAGACCACTAGCACGGTGGTGCCCCGGCTGCGCACGTCCTCGACGACGCCGAGGAGGGTCTGCTTGGACCGCACGTCGACCCCGGCGGTCGGCGTGATGAGGACCAGCACCCGCGGATCGCTGGCCAGGGCCCGGCCCATGACGACCTTCTGCTGGTTGCCGCCGGACAGGTCGGAGGCCGGCACGTGCGGCCCGGACGCCTTGATCGCCAGGTCGGCGATCGTGTCCCGGGCCAGGGCGTCGCGCCGGGCCGACGAGATGAGTCCGTAGCGCCCGACGCGGTGCGGCACGGTCATCGTGACGTTCTCCGCGATGGACATCGACGCCACGAGTCCCTCCCGGTGCCGGTCCTGCGGCACCAGCCCCACGCCCGCGTCGATCGCGTCGGGCACACTGCCGGGACGCAGCGCCCGGCCGCCGACGGCTACCGTCCCGCCCGCCGGGCGGGCCAGACCGACTATCGCCTCGGCGACCTCGACCTTGCCGCTGCCGCCGCCACCGGCGATGCCGACGACCTCGCCCGCCCTGGCCTCCAGCGAGAACTCGGCGCCGGACGAGGTGACCAGGTCGCGCACCGACAGCAGCACCGGCGCGTCGGACGGCAGGGGACGATGGTCCGCCTCCGGCATCGTCACGTCCTCGCCGGTCATCGCGGCGACCAGCGCCTGCTTGCTCAACTCGGCCACGTCCGCGGTGACGACGTGCCGGGCGTCGCGGAAGACCGTCACCCGGTCGCAGAGTTCGTAGATCTCCTGGAGGTGGTGGCTGATGAACAGGAACGTCACCCCGTGCGCCCGCAGGTCCCGGATCCGGGTGAACAACCGGTTGATGCCCGCGGCGTCGAGCTGGGCGGTCGGCTCGTCGAGGATGATGAACCGGGCACCGAAGGACAGGGCGCGGGCGATCTCCACGAACTGCCGCTGCTCGACCGAGAGCGTCGAGGCCGGCTGGCGTACGTCGACGTCGACCGACCACGTCGCCAGCAGCTGCTCCGCCTCCCGCCGCAGGCTCGACCAGCGGATCAGTCCGCTGCGCCCCCGCGCGTGCCGGTTGAGGAACAGGTTCTCCGCCACGGTGAGGGTGGGGATGATCGTCGACTTCTGGTAGACGCATGCGACCCGCTGCCGCCAGGCGTCGCGGTCGCCCAGGGGCGGCGCCGGACGCCCGTCGAAGGCCACCGCGCCGGCGTCGGCGGCCTGCAACCCGGTGAGGATGCTCACCAGCGTCGACTTGCCGGCGCCGTTGCGTCCCACCAGGGCGTGCGTCTCACCCCGGCGGACCAGGATGCCTGCCTCCGACAGGGCGAGCGTGGACCCGAAGCGCTTGGTGATGTTCACGGCCTCGACGACGGGCTGGCCGTCGTCGGCCAGCCCGTCGCCGGGGCGGTGCGGGGCGGCACTCATGCGTTACGGCCCCACAGCGACGCGTCGTCGAACTTCAGGGTGGGCTGGCCCGCGACCGGCGCGCCGTCCAGCGTCACCAGCGGCGCGGGGAGCTGGTCCTCCAGCAGGCCGTCGCGCACCTGGATGATGGTGCTGCCGTGCTCGGTGGGGCCCGGCTGGAACGTCTTGCCCTCGATCGCCGCCTTGGCGTACTCCAGCCCGTACTTGGCGTACAGGTCGGCGGGCTGGCTGACGGTGGCGTCGATCAGGCCGTCGCCGATGTTCTTCAGCTCCTCGGGGATGCCGTCGTTGGAGACCACGAAGACGTGCTTGGGGTCGGTCGGCGGCACCTGCAGGCCCCGCTGCTTGAGGATCTGCAGCGTGCCCGACAGCGCGAACGAGGACTGCATGTAGATGCCCTTGATGTCCGGGTCCGACGCGAAGCGGGTCTGCAGCTTCGACGCCGCCACGTCGGCCTTCCAGTCGGTGGCCTCGCCGAACACCTTGATGCCGGGGAACTCCTTGCCCATGCACTCGTTGAACGCCTCGGTGCGGTCCCGGCCGTTGATCGAGTCCAGGCCGCCCTGGAGCATGACGACCTTGCCCTTGCCGCCGAGCTTGGTGCCGAGGAACTGGCACGCCTTGGTGCCGTAGGCGCGGTTGTCGGCGCGCACCACCATGAACACCTTGCCGGTGTCGGGCCGGGTGTCGATGGTGACCACCGGGATCTTGCGGCTCTCCAGCTGGGCCAGGGTCGGCGCGATGGCGGCGGTGTCCTGCGGGGCCATCACCACCCCCTTGACGCCCTGGCTCATGAAGGTCTGTGCGTTCGAGATGAGGTTCGCGACGTCGTTCTGCGAGTTGGTGGTCTTCACTTCGACGCCCAGCTCCTCGGCGGACTTCGGCACGTACTTGATGTACGAGTTCCAGAAGTCGGTGTCCGAGCGTGGGTAGTCGACCCCGACGAGCGGTTTGCCGCCGCCCGAGGCGGCCCCGTCGCCCGCCTGGTCGCCGCAGCCGGCGGTGAGGGCGGCCGTCGCGCCGAGCAGCAACGTCAGCCCGGTGCCCAACACGCTTTTCCGGTTCATTATGGTTTCTCCATCTCTGGGGGGAGTGGGTCCGGCGCGTGCGCCGCCGCGACCCGTGGGGATCGCGACGACACACGCGCCGGGTGGTGCGCTGCGGGGATCAGGCGGTGGTGATGGTCCAGAGCAGGTTGGTGTTGCCGTCCCAGGTCCACTGCTTGACCTGCGAGCCGGAGGCGACCTGGCCGCCGCCGTCGAGCACCAGCCCGGTCGCCCGGTTGGCGATCCGGTACCGCCGGTTGCCCTGGTCGGTGATCTGCCACTGCTGGCTGTTGCCGCCGTTCCACGCCGCCTGCTGCGCCGCGGCCCCGTTGCTGGTGAGGCCGAAGCCGTCGACGACCATGCCGTTGGTGCGGTTGACGATCCGGTAGTAGCCGGTGCCCAGGTCGACGATCTGCCACTGCAGGTTGGCGTTGCTGTCCCAGGTCCACTGCTTCAGCGGCGAGCCGGAGGCGACGTTGCCGCCGCTGTCCAGCGCCAGGCCGTTGGTCACGTTGACGATCCGCTGGTACGTCGCCGGGTTGAAGGTGACCCGCAGCGAGGCGATGGCGTCGTTGTTGCCGGTGTTGCGCAGGTCGGCGTTGTCGGCGGTGAACGTCCAGCTGGTGCCGGAGAAATTGTCGTTGGCGTACCCGACGAGCTGGTGGCCGGCGGTGACCCGGACCGACGAGATGGCCCGCAGCCCGATGCCGGCGGACTGCAGCTGCGCGGCCGTGTAGCTGCCGACCGACAGGTTGACGCCGCTGTCGTAGTTGACGTTGGCGTAGACGCCGACCGGCGCGGAGGTGGTGGGCCCACCACCGGGGGTCGGGATCGTCCCGTTGAAGGTCAGCTTCACCACGTACGCGGGCGCGCTGAACGGCGCGCTCGCCGACGGCAGGGTGATCCGCAGCCCGTTGGCGTCCTGGGTGCGGGTGGGCAGGTTGACGTAGCTGCCGGCGGTGGTGTCGAGCAGCTGCACGCCGGCCAGCGAGCTGAGGTTGATCCGGCTGGACGAGAGCGTGGTGATGTTGACGGAGCTGCCCGGCCAGCCGAGGATCGTCGCGTACAGCACGCGGTTGTCCTTGCTGCGGGTGAACCGGATGTCCTGGGGGGTGCCCGCGCGCGGCTCGGTGAAGGAACCGCCGCCCATCTGGGTGGGGCCCTCGCCGTACGTCGTCCAGGCCCGGGTGGAGTAGACGGACTCGCCGAAGCGGCGCAGGTAGTCGCCGATGCCGCGCAGGATCGTCTGCTGCCCGGACGGGATCGTGCCGTCGGCCATCGGCGCGATGTTGAGCACCATGTTGCCGTTCTTGCTGACCCGGTCGATCAGCGAGTGCAGCATCTGGTTGAGCGTGTAGTAGCCGATCCCCGTGGTGTAGCACCAGCTCGAGCTGCTGATGCTGTCGTCGGTCAGCCAGTAGGGGTCACGCAGGGCGGCCGGTCCGCCGCGCTCGTAGTCGAAGACCGCGCCGCCACGCTCCAGGCCGTCCTTGTAGGTGGCGATGACCTCCTTGTCCCACGCGACGGCCCGGTTGTAGTAGTACGCCAGGAACTTCAGCCGCTGCGCCTCGCTGATGCGGGCCAGGTCGAAGTCCTGCCAGATGATGTCCGGCTGGGACTGGTCGATGATTTCGCGGAGCTTGTCGTACCAGAGCTGCTCCTCGGCGGCCGTGCCCAGCTGGCCGTAGAGCTTGCGCAGGCTCGCGTCGGACTGCTGCGGCGCCCACTGGTAGAAGCCGGTGAAGTTGAACGCGTGGTGCATGGCGACGAGGACCTTGAGGCCGCGGGCCCGGATCGCGTCGGTGTGCAGCTTCAGCAGGTTGAGGCGGGGTCCCTTGGCGACGGAGTTCCACTCGTTGACCTGGCTGTTCCACATGGAGAAGCCGTCGTGGTGCTCGGCGACGGGGCCGGCGAACTTCGCCCCGGCGTCGACGAACAGCTGGGCCCACTCGTTCGGGTCGAAGTTGCCGCCCGCGGACCTCAGCTTGGGGGCGAACTGGACGAACCGGCCGGACCTGTCGTTGGCTCCGTTGATGAAGTTGTGGTACGGCCACACCGACGGGTCGCCGTAGACGCTCTTGTGGTGGTTGTTCTCGCCGGAGCCGTTGTTGTACATGTTGCGCGGGTACCACTCGTTGGCGAACGCGGGGACGCTGAAGACGCCCCAGTGGTAGTAGATGCCGAACTTGGCGTCCTGGAACCACTCGGCCGCGGCCGGGTGCTGGCCGACCGAGGCCCACGACTCGGAGTAGCTGGTGGGGCCGGGGATGGCGGCGGAGGCGGGGAAGGGACGGATCAGGCCGCCGGTGGCGGCGGCGGCGCCGGTAACACCCAGTGCGGCCAGCAGCGAACGTCGGGAGATCGAGGGACGGGACATGGAGCTCCCTCCAGAGGCGGAGTGGGCGGTGGTGGTGTGGCGGCCTGTCTCACGGCCGAGACGTCAGACGTTAAAGGTTTCCGATGCGTAACGTCAATGCTCATCGACGGCTGCGTGGGCTGCTCTTGCCGTGCGTGCCTGGATGGGCAGCGGGCCGGGCGTCAGGCAGACATCAGATCAATGCCCGCAGCGCCTGTGTCGAGGCGGCGGGGCGTCGGTCTCGCTCTGCGAGACATCGTATGAACGTTAACATCGAGGGCTCTCATCTTCACCCCGATCGTCCCGACTTCGCGAGGGGTGGCGCAGCCCCCTCGCGCGGGCGTCCCGGGAAGCGAGCTGCCTGCCGCGCCGTGTGTTAGCGATAACATCGCGGCGTCGGGGGCGAGGCTTGCCCGCCGGGCCCTGACCTCGGGGCGCAGGCAGGCGCGCCGTGGGGACGGCGGGGTTTCCGCCTGGCATCTGCGCCGTTAAATCTTGACGAGCGGCTATGTTATCGCTCACAGTTGTGAAACGCCGGCCGGCGCGCGACCCCTCCGGTCGCTGCAGGGAGCTGTCCGGAGGGGTCGAAACCCTGCTGAGAACGTTCACATTCCGTGCGCCGGGCTGCCCTCCGGCGCTGGTGCGGTGGGTCGGCGCGGGGGCACCACGCCGACAGGCCCGCACGTTGCCCCCGTCCGGTCGCACCCATCCCGCCGCCCCCGTCGAATCCGCTGGCCCGTCGAGCCGCGGAAACCCGTCCCGAGAGGAGATGCCTGATGCCCGACAAGGCTGTCGCGCGACGATCGAGAAGACGATCGAGGTCACTACGCGCCGCGGTGCTGACGGTGGTGACCACGCTGCTGGCCGCCCTCGCCGCGGTGGTCCTCGCCCCCGCGCCCGCGATGGCCGCCGACTCCGCCTACGTGATGGCGTACTTCAAGGAGTCCGTCAGCGGTGCCGGCAACGTCAACAGCGTGCACCTGGCGGTCAGCTCCGACGCGTTGGAGTGGACGCCGCTCAACAACAACGAGGCGATCCTGACGCCGACGGCCGGCACCCGGGGGATCCGCGACCCGTTCCTGTTCCGGCTCAACGACGGCACCTGGGTGCTGGCGGCCACCGACATCCCGGTCGGCGGCAACTTCTGGGCCCCGAACCCGAACATCCACATCTGGACCTCGCCCGACCTGGTGAACTGGTCGGCGGACCGCCTGCTCAACATCAACTGGCCGAACCCGGGCTCGTTCACCTGGGCCCCGTCGATCTACTGGGACGCGTCCCGCAACCAGTACGCGATCACCTACTCGACCGTCCCGGCCGGCTATACCTACTCGGTGATCATGGTCGTGTACACGAGCAACTTCACCAACGTCACCTCGCCCGTCGTCCTCTTCGACGGCGGCCCGAGCGGTGTCATCGACTCGCACGTCGTCACCGGCGTCAACGGCATGAACTACCTCTACTACAAGAGCAACTCGCCCTCCACCCTGTACGGCGCCCGGTCGACGTCGCTCAACCCGGGCAGCTTCGTCCGCTACACCAACGGCACCGGCGGCGGCTGCATCGAGGCGCCCACGGTGGTCAAGTCGCTGACCTCGTCGACGTGGTGGCTGTGGGGCGACACGTTCTGCCCGAACAGCGTGTTCCTCGCCTGGCAGGGCGACATCGTCGCGGGCACCTGGACGGCGGTCAACCAGCGCAACTACACGCCCCCGCTCAACGCCAAGCACAACTCGATCCACCCGATCAGCGCCACCGACCGCACGAACCTGCTCAACCGTTACGGCGGCACCACCCAGTGGAACCGCATCAAGTCCTGGACCAACCCCGGGTCGTACGTCCGCCACGCCAACGGCGTCGGCCGCGTCGACGCGATGCCGTTCGACCCGTACCAGGATTCGCAGTGGCGGCTCGTGCCGGGGCTCGCGGACCCGGCCGGGGTGTCGTTCGAGTCGGTGAACCAGCCCGGACGGTACCTGCGGCACTCCAACTACAGCATGGTGCTCGCGGCCAACGACAACAGCGCGATCTTCCGCGCCGACGCGACCTTCTACCGGGTCGCCGGCCTGGCCAACTCGGGCTGGTCGTCGTTCCGCTCCTACAACTTCCCCACCAGGTACCTGCGGCAGCAGAGCAACCAGCTCTACATCCATGAGATCACCACCGCCACGGAGCGGGAGAACGCGACCTTCCGGGTCGGCTACTGACCGCGTCGCCGGCCCCGCACACCACCACCAGGAGATGACGATGACAGTCGCAAGCCCGCCCGCGACCAGGGCCCGGATCAGACGCGCCGGCGCCTGGCTCGTGAGCCTGTTCCTGATCGCGACGCTGCTGCCGGGGAGCCCGGCCCACGCGGACAACCCGATCGTGCAGACGATCTATACGGCGGATCCTGCGCCGTTGGTGCACAACGGTCGGGTGTATCTGTACACCGGGCATGACGAGGACGGGTCGACGTACTTCACGATGAAGGACTGGCGGGTGTTCTCGTCGGCTGACATGGTGAACTGGACTGATCATGGTTCGCCGATGAGTCTGGCGACGTTCGCGTGGGCGGAGTCGGATGCGTGGGCGGGTCATGTGGCGGCGCGTAACGGGAAGTTCTACTGGTATGTGCCGGTGAAGCAGCGTGGTGGCGGGATGGTGATCGGTGTCGGGGTGGCCGACAGTCCGACGGGGCCGTTCCGTGACGCGATCGGTCGTCCGTTGCTGGGTAATGGTGAGATCGATCCGAACGTGATGATCGACGACGACGGGCAGGCGTACCTGTACTGGGGTAACCCGAACCTGTGGTACGTGAAGTTGAACCAGGACATGATCTCCTACTCGGGGAGCCCGACGAAGATCCCGTTGACCACGGCCGGGTTCGGCACGCGTAACGGCAACGCGAGTCGTCCGACGTTGTATGAGGAGGCGCCGTGGGTGTACAAGCGCAACGGTGTCTACTACAACATCTTCGCGGCGGAGTGTTGTGGTGAGTTCATCGCGTATTCGACGGCGCCGGGTCCGACGGGGCCGTGGACGTACCGGGGGACGGTGATGCCGCGGCAGGGCAGTAGTTTCACCAATCATCCGGGGATCGTGGACTTCAACGGTGGGTCGTATTTCTTCTATCACAATGGTGCGTTGCCGGGTGGTGGTGGTTTCACCAGGTCGGTGGCGGTGGAGAAGTTCTCCTACAACGGTGACGGCACGATCCCGAGCATGAACATGACCACGACGGGGGCCCCGCAGGTGGGCACGCTGAACCCGTACGTGCGGCAGGAGGCCGAGACCATCGCCTGGTCCGTCGGCGTCGAGACG
>NZ_FMCW01000009.1 GCF_900091595.1 Micromonospora haikouensis | reverse complement strand
CGAGGTCGGCCTGGACCAGTACCAGGTCCGCCGCTACGACGCCTGGTACGGCCACATCACCCTGGCCATGGCCGCCGCCGCGTTCCTCGTCGTCACCC
Source organism: Micromonospora haikouensis (assembly GCF_900091595.1). Classification (GTDB taxonomy): domain Bacteria; phylum Actinomycetota; class Actinomycetes; order Mycobacteriales; family Micromonosporaceae; genus Micromonospora; species Micromonospora haikouensis. Next base: position 229,054 of record NZ_FMCW01000009.1, on the reverse strand, counting down.
GCGCCGTTGAAGCCGAAAAGGGGGCGCCACGGGCAGCGAGGGCAGCCTGATCCCGTTGAGCAGCAACGAGATCCGCCGCCTGCTCGGCAAACTCGTCCTCATCGGACGCACCGTGGCCGATCACGTGCTGCACTGGTCAACCTGGCGCCGCCGCCGTCAGGAACAAGCCCGAGCCGCCCACTACCGCAAACGACTCGAACCACCATAAGTCACGACCCGCCGTTGCAGTACTAGGCGGCGATGTCCGCTCCCTCGCTCGGGAAGTACGAGTAGATGCGCTTGTCGAGAACGGCACGCGCCCGAGCAACGTGCGGCTGCAACTTGGGCACGATCTCCGTCTCCGGCGCGTGCTGCATCTTTGACCAGTGGATCAGCCTCTCGAAGGGGCTGCCCGGGTAATTGTGGTAGCGGGTGAAGACGACCGGGCGGCCCGTGGCCTCCCACCGCTCGACCAGTTCCACGACCTTGGGGATGACGTGCCGGCTCTGGTCGTTGATGAAGCCGTTCTGCATGTCGATGACGATCAACGCCTTCTGCGTGCTGATCATGCCGGCCTCATCCCGACGCCGCTGATGCCTTGAGGACTGGGATGGCGTCGATCTTCTGGGCGCTGAGGCTGTCCCAGTAGATGCCGGTCGGGCGCTGCCGTCGCCGGCACTTGATCACCTCATCCGGGGTAATGATCAGATCGAGGCCGAAGTCGTGCGACGACTCGGGGAGTGGCCCGTCGACGATCTGCAATGGATGGACCGTCGTCGCGAGGATGGTGGACGGGCCGACCAGGCCCGCCTCGGTGAGCAGCCCGACTTCGATGTCTGAATAGCCTGCGCCCTTCCCGATCCGCACGCCGTCACGGTTGACCGCGACGCTGCCGCACACCACCAGATCCACCGGCCGCATCTCGCTGATGCCCACCTTCGGCGCGTGGTCCGCCGCGCCGCTGCCAGTCGCGACGTTGGCGGGTGCTGCGTCGAGATTGGCGGGATCGAGCAGATAGAAGGGCCGGATATCGGCGATCTTCGGCACCGCCATGTAGAGGAGCTTGCCGTCGGCAAGCGCCCGTAGCCTCACGGGCAGTTGGGCCTTGTCCGGGTTGGACTTGACGACGCCGGCGCTACGCCACGCATCATGCTGTGCGAGCCGTTCGGCGGCCAGCTCGGCTCCGACGAAGTCGGGGATGCGCCCGTGAGCGCCGGGGGGAAGCGCCTGCCCAGCCTGCTCCAGCCGTGACCATACGGCTTCGCGCACCTCGCGTTTTGCCTTCTCAGTGTTCATGCGCTCTCCTCAGGACGACATCAGCGCGAGCGTCCGGTCCGTGACTTCCTGGACGTCCGGCCGGTCTCGCCATGGTCGCAGCTCACGGCTGGCGGCAAACAGGACGTTGACCGCACCGCCGCCGCGAGTTTCCTCGATTGCGTCGATCACCTGGTGCAGCATCTCGGTTGCGCCGTCAAGGTCGCGCTGCCGAAGGTGAGCCAACGCGAGATTGCCGAGGACGATGGCATGCGACTTCCGGCGCTCCTGGATGCCAGGGGGAACGCCTTCGAGCAGAGACTGAGCACGCTTGGGCTCGCCGAGGCGGAGGTAGCAGGAGCCGGCCAGCCGGTTGAGTTGCCCGGCTGAGGTGGGGTCGGTTGCCCGGTCATCACCATCCATGCGGGCCAGGTGACTCTCCGCTTGGCTGAGGGCTCGTTCGCAGGCCGAGCGTTCGCCCATCATCGCGTTGGCCTCGCCGACATGCAGCAGGGCAACGGCGGACAGGGTGTGGTCACCGAAGCGGGAGGCGAGTTGGGCGGCCTGAGCTGCTTGAGCGAGACCACTCTTCGGATCACCCTCGCTGTAGAGCGCTATGAAACCTCGGCGAAGTCGCGCCTGCGCTTCGGCCTCGGCATCGTTGTTCTGCATCGCGGCATGTGTCGCCTGGTCGTAGTAGTTCAGCGCAGCCTGGGCGTTCCTCCGCTGCGACGCGTCCCAGACGAGTTGGCCCATGAAGATCGAGGCTGCCGCTTCGACGCCGCGCAGGGCGCGGCGGACGGCCTCGCCGGTGGCGTGTGCGCGCAGAAGGTTCACCTCGCTGTGCAGTCGGCTTGCATCCGGCAGGATCGCGACGGAAGGGCTGGCGTCGTAGCTGTCGATCAGCCGAGCAAGTTCCTGCCGCAGGTGTGTGACAGCGGCAAGGTCCGTTGTTTGGGGGTTCTTCAACGCGGCGAACAGCCGGTCGCCGCGCTGCGTTCGAGCAGGGCCAACGTCGGCGAACAACTCACTCAGTTCGTCCGGTGAGACCCTGAGCGCATCGGCGAGCCGTGGCCGGGCCCATGGCTGCGGCTCCGACTCGGCGCGTTCCCACCGAACGACGGTGGTGCGGTCGACGCCAAGCTTCTCCGCGAGGCTCTCCTGGGTGTAGCCGACCGTCTTTCGTCGCTGGGCCAAGCGGTGTCGCCTCAGGGCCATCACGGCACCTTCCATTGCGGAACGTGATTGAGCGGTACTACACAGTTACTCCCCTCGGTGATCGTGATGCAACACCTCTGCGCATGTTTCGCCAAGTTGCTGCCCTGGGGTGGATTCGTCGTGGTCGGAAGGGTGGACGCATGGCCCGGGGCGGGTGCTGGCTCCGGTGGGGTGCGGCCCCCAGCGCATCCGCCGTCCCCGCCCGCCCCGGTGCCGTCTCACCTCGCGATCCCGACGGAAGGACTCTCCACGCCAACGATGCCGAGCACTTGGCGGTGGTCGTGACCGGGCTCGGGCCGTACCCCGTGGAAGCGCTCGGGTCGGCGGGGGTGCGCGACGCGGTGGCCCGCTGGCTGCGGCTGGTGGCGGCGGACGCCGAGCTGGCGCCGTACCTGATCGGGGTCGATCGGGCCCGGCTCGCCGGGCACCTGGCGCTGACGCTCACGGTGGCGCTCGGCGGGCCGGCGGGCGACATCGCGCGGCCGGCGGCCGGGGCGTGGCGCGGCCTGGGCCTGACCGAGGAGCAGCACCGCCGCGTGGTCGATTATCTGGCCGGGGTGCTGTGGGCGCTCGACGTGCCGGCCGGCGCGGTGGACGCGGCCCGGCGGGCCTTCGCCGACGAGGCCGGCGCGTGACCGCCGCCCTGGCCGCGTCGTGGTCCACCCTGCTGCGGCACGTCCGCGTGGCGGCCGACGGCTTCTGGCGCGCGGTCGAGGAGCGCTGCCCGGGGCGGCTGCCGGCGAGGGAAGCAGCCGTGTTCCTCGCCGCGCTGGGGCGGCTGGCCTCCGGCGGCGACGACCCGGCCGGGCGGGCGGCGCTGCTGGCCGTGCTCGGCCACGCCTACCGCCGCCATCGCCTGCTGCCGCACCAGCATGCCGTGGAGGCCGCGCTCGCCGCCACCGTCGCCCGACACGTGCCCGGCCCGCCGGAGCTGGCGGCGGCCTGGGCGCAGGCCGCGCGGCGGGCGTCGGCGGCGGTGACCCGCGCGGCCGAACGGGCCGGCGGCGGCCCGGCCTGGTGGCCGGCGCAGGTCGTCGGCCACGACCGGCCCGTCGAGGGCGTCGCGATCCTGACCGTACGCCCCTGGCGACGCCTGCCCTTCCGACCCGGCCAGGCGGTGCCGGTCTGCACCGAGCGCTGGCCCGGCCGGTGGCGCTGGTACTCCCCGGCCAACGCCCCGCGCCCCGACGGCACCGTGGAGCTGCACGTCCGGGCGGTCGCGGCCGTCTCCCGCGCCCTGGTCCACGCGGTACGCCCCGGCGACCCGCTCTGGCTCGGCCCGCCGCGCGACGTCGGGCTGGGCCTGGACCCGGCCTCGCGGGCGGACCTGCTGCTGGTGGCCGGCGGCACCGGGCTCGCGCCGCTGCGTGTCCTCGTCGAGCAGGTCGCCGCAGCCCCGGCCGGGCGGCGGGTGACCCTGGTCGTCGGCGCGCGTGCCTTCGCAGACCTCTACGACTCGGTCAGCCTCGACAAGCTCCAGCGCGCCCACGACTGGCTGACCCTGGTGCCGGCGTTGTCACACGACCCGCTCGCCGGGGCGGGGGAGCGGGGCGACGCGCTGACCGTGGCCCTGGACCACTACCGGCCGGGGCAGGAGGTCCACCTGTGCGGGCCGCCGCCGATGCTGGCCGGGTCGCGGCTGCGGCTGCTCGCCGCCGGGGTCCCGGCCGAGCGCATCCATCTGCCGACCGAGCCTGTTGCCTAACCTTATCGTTTTTTTCGTTTTGGTGGGTATCGTGGTGACGGGATCGACGATGTCGGAGGATCTTGTGACGGTGGTACCCGCAGGCGGATCGGCGCCCAACGGTGACGAGCTGCGACGCTTCGCCCGGCGGTCGCTACGGGGGCGGCGGCTGCAACTGATCGTCGACGGCGGAGAACCGGTCGACGTGCCGTCCGTGGTGGGCGAGGCCCTTGCCGAAGTGGTGTCGATCCTGGGCCGGGGGCGGCCGGTGCGGGTGATGGCGGAGAACGTCGAGCTGTCGACCGGGGAGGCCGCCGCGATCCTGGGCGTGACCCGCCCGACGGTGGTCAAGCTGATGAACGATGGCGTGCTGCCCTACACCCGCCCCAATTCCAGCCGCCGGGTCGCGTTGCACGACGTGCTGGCCTACAAGGAACGCCGGTCGAGAGCGCGCCGTGAGGCGCTGGACGAGTTGACGGCGGACGCGATCGACATGGGCGTCTACGACGAGGCGATCCGGCGCGGCCGTCAGCCTTCGGACGACCAACCCGACGAGTGACCGCCCGCTGATGATCGTTGCCGTGCTGGACGCCTGTGTCCTTGTGCCCAGCGTCCCGGCCGAAGCTCAGTGTGGACGACGTCCTGAACGGCCTGGCCGGTTGCCGGGCGATCAGGTTCGCGCACCGGGTCCCCCGTTACCTCGCCGAAGGCGGTTAGACCCGAGCATTCCCACCATCGACACCCCTGCGCGAGAGGAGGCCCGTGCCCCATACTGGCGCGGTGTTCACCCTCGCCCAGGCGCGTCACCTCGTGGCCACCCTGCAACCGCGCATCGACGAGTTGATCCGGCTCCGCGCCGACCTCGCCGAGCTGCGCGCCGACCTCGCCGACGGCGGGCTGAGTCCGCTCGGCGGCCTCGCCGAGGTCAAGGGTCTGGAGGCCCGCCTGCACGGCGTCGTGGACGAGCTGCACGAGCACGACATCCAGGTCAAGGGCATCGCCCCGGTGCTGCTGGACTTCCCCGGCGAGCGGGGTGGCCGCCCGGTGCTGTGGTGCTGGCTGGAGGGCGACTCCGACGTGCGCTGGTACCACCGCGTCGAGTGCGGCTTCGCCGGCCGCCGCCGGGTGTGAAGGAGGGTCAGCGCAGGGTGGCCAGCGCCGCCGGTGAGACGTTGCCGCCGCTGAGCACCAGCACCACGCGGGTGCACGACGCGGCACTGACCAGGCCGGTGCGCAGCGCCGCGTAGGTGACGGCGGCGGACGGCTCGACCAGGAGCTTCGTGGCGTCCAGCAGCTCCCACCACGCGCCCCAGATCGCGTCCTCGGCGACCTCCACCACGTCGTCCACCAGGGCCTGGATGTGGGCCAGGGTGTGCCGGCCGGCGAAGGGGGCGGCCAGCCCGTCCGCCATCGACCGTGGCGGCGTGGCCGGGGCCGCGCCCCCGGTGCGCAGGGCGTGCCCGACGGCGTTGGCGGTGGCCGGCTCCACCCCGACGATCCGCGCGGTCGGTGCCGCCGCCCGTACCGCCGCCGCCACGCCGCTGATCAGCCCACCGCCGCCCACCGGCACCAGGACCAGCCCCGGCGGCGGGCCGTCGGCCAGGATCTCCCGGCCGATGGTGGCCTGGCCGGCGATGACGTCCGGGTCGTCGAACGGCGGCAGCAGGTGGTATCCGCGTTCCGCCGCGATGGCCTCGCAGGTGCCGAGCAGGTCGTCGGTGAGCACGACCTCCCCGCCGTACCGGCGGACCGCCTCGATCTTGGTCGGCACCGCGTGCGGCGGCATGCACACCACGGTGGGCAGGGCGTACGCCTGGCCGGCGTACGCCACGGCCATCGCGTGGTTGCCGGCCGAGAAGGCCGCCAGGCCGGCCGGTCGGCCGGCGCGTTCGGTGAGCGCGAGCAGCGCGTTGAGCACCCCGCGGGTCTTGAAGCTGCCGGTGTGCTGCAGGTTCTCCGCCTTGACCCACAGGTCGAGGCCGTACTCGTCGCCGATGTGCGTGCAGGCCAGCAGCGGGGTGCGGACGACCCGCCCGCCGATCCGCCGCTGCGCCGCCGTGATGTCGTCCGCGCTCACCAACTGCACACGGCGCAGCCTAGCCGCCACCGCACACCGTCTCACGCCCCCGCGCTCACCACGGGGCACGGCCGGGCCGCACCGTGCCCCGGCCGGGGTCAGTCGCGCGGCGTCGTCTCCAGCGGCCACTGGGTGCTGACCGTCCTGTCGATGCCCCGCCGGTCGAAGGAGAGCTGGAGGCCCCGGGCCTGCTCGGCGTGCCAGTCGACCTGCGCCCGGTGCAGCGCGTCCGGCCGCATCCGGGCGACGGCCTCGTGCCGGGCGGCGATCGACCGGGCCAGCTCGGCGGCTGCCCGGGCGTCGCTGGCCGCGTCGTGGGCGTTGTCGAGCGTGACCTCGTAGTACCGGCACAGGTCGCCGAGCTGCCGGCGGCCGTACCACCGGGGTTCGACCTGCTGGTGCAGCACGGACGGGTCGATGACGACGGCCCGGTCCCAGTCGATGGCCGGCAGGCCGTGCCGGGCCAGCTCGGTGTGCAGGGCCGTCACGTCGTACGGGGCGCAGAAGGCCACCAGCGGCGTGGAGTCGGCGATCAGCTTGGCCACCGCCGTGCCCAGCTCCGCGAGCGCCTCGCGGGCCGGCCGGCCGTCGGCGCGCACCCGCTCGTCGGTGATGCCGTGCCGGGCCGTCGCGTCGGCGGGGATCGGCACGCCCGGGTCGACGAGCCACTCCTGCGCCGTGCCGTCGGAGTGCACCAGGGCCGCGGAGACGATCCGCGTCTCCATCGGATCGGGCAGGGTGCCCTCCAGGTCGAAGCCGACGACCGGCAGGTCGTGCCAGCCGCCGTGGCGTCCGACGGGCGGCGCGACCCGGGCCGGCACGCACCCGTCGTGGTACGTGTTCCAGACCCCGTTGGCGCTGGCGCGCCGGCCGGCGCCGGCCTCCACCGGGGCGTGGCAGGTGGCGCAGCGCCCGGCGTACTTGTTGATCATCGAGTTGTCTCCTGTGGGGTGTCGACGAACAGGAGACGATCTTCGGGTACGCGCCCGGCGGGCGGCCCGCCGCACACGCCGACGAACGGGCGGATCCGCGGCCCTTGTGGACGGCCACCGCCCCCTAGCGACCACCCCTGTTAGGGATCGGTGATCTTCCATTTACCGTGCATTCGGTGGTATCTATCTCTGACTACCACTTCCCACCCCCAGGAGTGCGACGTGCGGAGATCCCGTCTCGTTACCCTCGCCGTGAGCCTCGCGGCGTCCATCGGCGCCACGCTCACGCTGGCCGTCCCCGCCCAGGCGGCGCCCACCGACCGCTACGTCGCCCTCGGCGACTCGTACGCCTCCGGCGTCGGCGCCGGCAGCTACACCTCGGAGAGCGGGAGCTGCCAGCGCAGCACCAACGCGTATCCGGCGCTCTACAACGCCAACATCAAGCCCGCGTCGTACAAGTCGGTGGCCTGCTCCGGGGCGACCACCACGGACGTGATCAACAACCAGCTCTCCGCGCTGTCGTCGACCACCACGCTGGTCAGCGTCACCATCGGCGGCAACGACGTCGGCTTCGCCAACATCATGACCACCTGCGTGCTCTACGGCGAGAGCCAGTGCGTGGCCGCCGTGCAGGCCGCCGAGGACAAGGCGCGCGCCGAGCTGTCCGGCAAGCTCGCGAAGGTCTACAGCGGAATCAGGTCCAAGGCCCCGTCGGCGCGGGTGGTGGTGGTCGGCTACCCGGTCTTCTACCAGCTCGGCACGGTCTGCGTCGGCCTGAGCGCGAACTCGCGGGCGAAGATCAACGAGGGCATCAACCTGGTCGACGACATCACCCGCAGCGCCGCGAACTCGGCCGGCTTCACGTTCGCCGACGTCCGCTCCATCTTCGTCGGGCACCAGCTGTGCAGCTACGGCGAGAAGTGGCTGCACGCGCTCAACTTCGCCAGCATCGGCATCTCGTACCACCCGACGGCGGCCGGCCAGTCCGGCGGCTACTACCCGGTGTTCCGCTCCGCCGCCGGCTGAGCCCGGCGAGTCACCTGTCCCTGCTCTGACCCCGGCGCGCCCGGGGCGGCTTCCTGCCGCCCCGGGCGCCTCCGTGTCCGCGCCTCCGGTGGGACGGGGTGATCGACTCCATGTCGGCGACATGGGGGCATCCGAGTGGCGGGGACCCCGCCACGTCGGCGACACGGAGTCGATCAACGGGCGGGGGCGGCCCGTCACCGCCCGCTATCCGGTGATCGACGCATGTGCATCTTGACGAACTGATGACGGCGTGAGTAGCGTCTCACCATCCTTTTGGAAAGTTTCCTAACTGTTTGGGGAGCCGCCACATGAAGAGATCGCTCCGCCGGGTCCTCTGGGCCGGTGCCGTGGTCGCGGTGACCGTCGCGGTGGTCCCGGTGACCTCGGCGTTCGGCGCGGGGAGTGTGACCGCCACGTTTGCCAAGGCGCAGGACTGGGGGACCGGCCACGAGACCCGGGTAACCGTCACCAACGGCTCCGCCGCCAGCGTCAGCACCTGGCGCATCGAGTTCGACCTGCCCGCCGGCACCACCATCAGCAGCGCCTGGGACGCCGACGTCACCAGCAGCGGCAACCACTGGGTCGCGGTGAAGAAGAGCTGGGCCGGCCCGCTCGCCCCCGGGGCGACCTTCAGCTGGGGCTACAACGGCACCGGGGCCTACCAGGCGCCGCTGAACTGCACCATCAACGGCGCGCCGTGCGGCGGAGGGACCACCCCCACCACCGCCCCGCCGACGACCGCACCCCCCACGACCGCGCCGCCGACGACCGCACCCCCCACGACCGCGCCGCCCACCACGCCGCCACCGACCACGACCCCGCCCACCGGCGGCAAGAAGGTCGTCGGCTACTTCGCCGAATGGGGCGTCTACGGTCGCAACTACCACGTCAAGAACATCCACACCAGCGGCTCCGCCGCGAAGCTCACCCACATCCTGTACGCCTTCGGCAACACCACCGGCGGCCGCTGCGCCATCGGTGACAGCTACGCCGACTACGAGAAGGCGTACACGGCGGCCGACAGCGTCGACGGCGTCGCCGACACCTGGGACCAGCCGCTGCGCGGCAGCTTCAACCAGCTGCGCAAGCTGAAGAAGATGTACCCGCACCTCAAGGTTATCTGGTCCTTCGGCGGCTGGACCTGGTCGGGCGGCTTCACCCAGGCCGCGCAGAACCCGGCCGCGTTCGCCGAGAGCTGCTACAACCTGGTCGAGGACCCGCGCTGGGCCGACGTCTTCGACGGCATCGACGTCGACTGGGAGTACCCGAACGCCTGCGGCCTCACCTGCGACACCAGCGGCCCGAACGCCTTCAAGAACGTGATCTCCGCGCTGCGGTCGAAGTTCGGCTCCTCGGCCCTGGTCACCGCCGCCATCACCGCCGACGGCAGCAACGGCGGCAAGATCGACGCCACCGACTACGCCGGGGCGATCGGCAACCTCAACTGGCTCATGCCGATGACGTACGACTACTTCGGCGCCTTCAACGCGCAGGGCCCCACCGCCCCGCACTCCCCGCTCTACTCCTACACCGGCATCCCGCAGGCGGGCTTCAACTCCGACGCCGCGATCCAGAAGCTCAAGGGCAAGGGGATCCCGGCCGACAAGCTGCTGCTCGGCATCGGCTTCTACGGCCGGGGCTGGACCGGGGTGACCCAGTCCGCGCCGGGCGGCTCCGCCACCGGGGCGGCGCCGGGCACCTACGAGGCCGGCATCGAGGACTACAAGGTGCTCAAGAACACCTGCCCGGCCACGGGCACGGTCGGCGGCACCGCGTACGCCAAGTGCGGCAGCAACTGGTGGAGCTACGACACCCCGTCGACCATCGGCGGCAAGATGACGTACGCGAAGAACCAGGGCCTCGGCGGCGCGTTCTTCTGGGAACTGTCCGGCGACACCACCAACGGCGAGCTGATCGGCGCGATCCGCGGCGGCCTCGGCTGAGGCAAGGAAGGGCCCCCTGTTAACGCATTCTGCATAGCAGGGGTCCCCTGCTAACACCCCGGGCCCGGGAACCGTCCGCACGGCGGTTTCCGGGCTCGGGCGCGCGTGGGCGCGGCCCGGCGTGGGCGTGGCGCGGGGGTGATGTGTCAGACTCGCCCATCGGCGGCGTCCCCGGTGTGCCGGGGCCGAGGGGAGGGACGGATGGGCGTGACGAACACCAGGGTGGCCACCAGGGCGGCGCTGGTCGCGACACTCGCGGTCCTCCCGTTCGCCCTGCTCGGCTGCGGCAGCGACGACGAGGACGCCGCCCAGCAGCCCGGCCGGGCGCCCGCCGAGGAGGCGACCGCGAAGTCGCGGGAGCGGGTCCAGGCGTACCTCGACGCGATGATCGCCAAGGACGTGGCCGCAGGGCGCGGCCAGCTCTGCGCCCCCGCCCAGGCGGCCTTCGACGCCGCCGCGACCGGCCCGAACGGCGACTTCGCCGACCACTTCACCGTGACCGGGGCGACGATCACCGACGTCCGCGCGGGCGCGGGCGGGCAGGAGGTCAGCACGGAGATCACCGTGACCGCCGGCTCCCGCGAGGCCACCCGGCCGCTGCTGTTCACCGTCACCCGCAGCGGCGCCGACTGGTGCGTGGCGCGCGAGGCGCCGGGCGGGAACACCCCGGAGCCGTCGGTCACCCCCTGATCACGCCGCGGGTCGGCGTTGATCTTCCAACTGCCGGAAACCGTCCCCCTCGCCCGTCGGGTGCCCGGGCGGTCGCCGTACGCTTTCCGTCATGCGCCATGAGTGGCATCAGCTGAGCCATCCCGCCGTGGGCAGCCCCGGCCTGCAGACCAGCCGCCCGACCGTCGACTCCGCCGAGGACGCCGCCCTCGGCCTCGACCGCTGGCGGGAGCTGCCCCGCGCGCAGGTCCCGCCGTGGCCCGACCAGGCCCAGGTCGCCGAGGTCTGCAAGGTGCTCGACACCGTGCCGTCGGTCGTCGCGCCGTACGAGGTCGACCAGCTGCGGCGCAAGCTCGCCCTGGTCTGCGAGGGCAAGGCGTTCCTGCTCCAGGGCGGCGACTGCGCCGAGACCTTCGCCGACAACACCGAGAGCCACCTGCTGGCCAACGCCCGCACCCTGCTCCAGATGGCGATCGTGCTCACCTACGGCGCGTCCCTGCCGGTGGTCAAGGTCGCCCGGGTCGCTGGGCAATACACCAAGCCCCGGTCGCTGCCGACCGACGCCCGCGGGCTGCCGGCCTACCGCGGCGACCTGATCAACTCGCTGGAGGCCACGCCGGAGGCCCGAGTCGCCGACCCGCAGCGCATGATCCGGGCGTACGCGAACTCGGCCGCCGCGATGAACATGCTCCGGGCGTACCTGGCCGGCGGGCTGGCCGACCTGCACGCGGTGCACGACTGGAACAAGGGCTTCGTCAAGAACTCCCCGGCCGGCGAGCGCTACGAGGCGATCGCCCGGGAGATCGACCGGGCCATCGCGTTCATCCAGGCCTGCGGGATGACCGAGGACGACGCGCTGCGCACGGTCACCCTCTACTGCTCCCACGAGGCCCTGGCGCTGGAATACGACCGGGCGCTCACCCGGGTCTCCGGCACCAAGGCGTACGGGCTGTCCGGGCACTTCCTGTGGATCGGCGAGCGCACCCGGCAGATCGACGGGGCGCACATCGACTTCATCTCCCGCATCGCCAACCCGATCGGCGTGAAGCTCGGCCCGACCACCACCCCCGACGAGGCGATCGAGCTCTGCGAGAAGCTCAACCCGGAAAACATCCCCGGCCGGCTGACGCTGATCAGCCGGATGGGCAACCACAAGGTCCGCGACACCCTGCCGCCGATCGTGGCGAAGGTCACCGCCGCCGGCGCCAAGGTGGTCTGGCAGTGCGACCCGATGCACGGCAACACCCACGAGTCCTCCAACGGCTACAAGACGCGGCACTTCGACCGCATCGTCGACGAGGTGCTCGGCTACTTCGAGGTGCACCGGGGGCTGGAGACCCACCCGGGCGGCCTGCACGTCGAGCTGACCGGCGAGGACGTCACCGAGTGCCTCGGCGGCGCGCAGGGCATCGAGGACCTGGACCTGCCCGACCGGTACGAGACCGCCTGCGACCCCCGGCTGAACACCCAGCAGTCGCTGGAGTTGGCGTTCCTCGTGGCGGAGATGCTCCGTGGCTGACGCGAGGAGTGAGCTTGCGAGCCCCGCAGTCGGCGGCCGGAGGCGGCACGGTGGCTGATCAGCAGGTTGTCGACCTGCGGTCGGACACCGTGACCCGGCCCACCGCCGGGATGCGGGAGGCGATGGCCGCCGCCGAGGTCGGCGACGACGTCTACGGCGAGGACCCGACGGTCAACGCCCTGGAGGCCGAGGTCGCCGCGCTGTTCGGGCACGAGGCGGCGCTGTTCGCCCCGACCGGGTCGATGGCCAACCAGATCGCCCTGCAACTGGTGGTGCCACCGGGCGACGAGCTGCTCTGCGACGCCGACGCGCACGTGGTGACGTACGAGATCGGCGCGGCGGCGGCGTACGGCGGGATCTCGTCGCGGACGTGGCCGGCGGCCGGCGCGGGCCTCGACCCCGGCGTGGTCGCCGGGATGGTCCGGCCGGACGGCTACTTCGCGGTGCCGACGCGGGCGATCGCGGTCGAGCAGACCCACAACCGGGGTGGCGGCGGGGTGATCCCCCTGGCCACGCTGCGCGAGCTGCGCCGGGTCGCCGACGCCGACGGCCTCGCGCTGCACTGCGACGGGGCCCGGATCTGGCACGCCCACGTGGCCGACCGGGTGCCTCTGGCGGAGTACGGCGCGCTGTTCGACACCCTGTCCGTCTGCCTGTCCAAGGGCCTCGGCGCGCCGGTCGGCTCGCTGGTGGTGGGCAGCGCGGAGCGGATCGGGCGGGCGCGGACGATCCGGAAGCGGATGGGCGGCGGGATGCGCCAGGCCGGGGTGCTCGCCGCCGCCGGCCGGTACGCCCTCGCGCACCACGTCGAGCGGCTCGCCCACGACCACGCGAAGGCCGCCCGCCTGGCGGAGGCGCTCGCCCCGTTCGGGGTGCTCGCGTCGCCGGTGCGCACGAACCTGGTCCCGCTCGACCTGACGAAGACCGATCTGGACGCGCGGGGCCTGGCCGCCGCGGCCCGCGCCGAGGGGGTGCTGATCTCGGTGCTCGGCCCGCGCCTCGCCCGCCTGGTCACCCATCTCGACGTCGACGACGACGCGGTCGACCTCGCCGCCACTGTCCTGGCGGCGATCCTGCGCCACTGACCGCCCGCCCCCAGGGCGGGGGTCAGGGGTGTAGGCGCTTGAGGGTGGCGATGTCGGTGGCGTGGCCCTCGTGCTTCTCCGTCGGGGTCTCCACCACGATCGGGATGCCGGCCGTGGCGGGGTGGGTCATCAGCTCGGCGAACGCTGGCTCGCCGATGCTGCCCTTGCCGATGTTCTCGTGCCGGTCCCGGGTCGAGCCGCACAGGTCCTTCGAGTCGTTGGCGTGCACCAGCCGCAGCCGGTCGGGCCCCACCGTGGCCACCAGCGTGTCCAGGCAGGCCGTCATCCCGCCCTCGGCGGCCAGGTCGTGCCCGGCGGCCCAGGCGTGGCAGGTGTCGAAGCAGACGCCCAGGCCGGGGTGGCGGTCCACCGCGTCGAGGTAGGGGCCGAGGTGCTCCACCCGGGAGGCCAGGGACCGGCCGCCGCCCGCGCTCGGCTCCACCAGCAGCAGCGGGCCGTCCGTGGCCGTGGTCTCGTCGAGCAGGGGCAGCAGCGCCTCGCGCACCTGGCGCAGGGCTGCGTCGGCGTGCCCGGCGTCGACGGCGCTGCCGGCGTGGAAGACCACGCCCCGGGCGCCGATCGCCCGCCCCCGGCGCAGCGCGTGGGCCAGGGTCTGCGCGGACCGCTCGACCGTGGCCGGGGTGGGTGAGCCCAGGTTCACCAGCAGGGACGCGTGGATGAACACGGGCACCCCGCGCGCGGCGCAGCCGTCGCGGAACAGCGCGTCCTGGGCCGGGTCGCCTGCCGGCAGCGCCCAGCCCCGGGAGTTGGACACGTAGACCTGGACGGCCTCGGAGGCGGCGGCGTCGACGTACGGCAGGGCGGCCTTGGCCAGCCCGCCCGAGGTGGGGGTGTGCGAGCCGACCGGTCGGCGGGGCGCGGGGGTGCTCACAGGCAGCCGATCGTGACCGGGGTGCCGGGCGGCACCTGCGAGTTCTCGCCCGGGTTCTGGAACCGGACGGTGCCGTTGGGGTTGAACTGCACGTTCACCGGCAGGCCCTGGCTTTCCAGCTGCTGCTTGGCCTGCTGGCAGGGCAGGTCGACGACCCGGGGCACGACGACCTGCGGCGGCCCCTCGCTGACGTCGAGCTTGACCTGGGCGCCCTTCTCCACGCCGGTGCTGCTGGCGGGGCTCTGCCCGAGGATCTCGTCGCGCGGCTTGTCCGACTTCTTGTAGGTCTCCACCGGGACCAGGCCGAGCTGGGCCAGGGCGGCGCGGGCCTCGCCGAGGTTCTTGCCGACCAGGTTGGGCACCGAGATCGGCGCCTTGCCCTTGCTGAGGATGACGGTGACCTTCGCGCCGGGCTTCACCTCGGTGCCGACCTTCGGGTCGGTGGCCACCACGACGCCCTCGGGCAGGTTGTCGTCGTAGCGGGAGCCGCCCTTGGCCACCACCAGCTCGGCGTTGGTCAGGTCCGCCTCGGCCAGCTCGAAGTCCTTGCCGACCACGTCGGGCACCGGCAGCCGCTCCGGGCCCCGGGACAGGGTGAGGGTGATCGTGCCGCCCTTGACGATCCGGGCCGCCGAGGCCGGGTCCTGCGTCAGGACGGCGTCGCGGGGGACCTTCTCGTCGTAGCGGGGCTCGGCGTAGCGCAGCACGAATCCGCCCCGGCCGGCCTGCCCCTCCGCCTCGGCCTTGGTGAGGCCGACCAGCTCCGGGGCGACCGTGTACCGGCCCATCCCGAACCACCAGCCGGTGAGCGCGACGACCAGGCCGAGCACCACCAGGGCCGCGAGGACGCCTTTGCGGCCGCGCGGGTCGCCCATGATCTGCGTACGCAGCGCGGCGAGCCGCGCCAGCGGCCCCTCGGGCTCGGGGGTGGCCCGCCGCCGGTGCGGGCGCTGTGGTTCGGGCTCGGGCAGCCGCGCCCAGGCGGGCCGCTGGGCCGGGCGGACCGCCGCGACCGCCATGGTCGGCTGCGCCATCGCGCTGGTCTCGTCGGTCACCGGGCGCAGCACGGCGGTGTGCGTGTTGGCGTTGCCCAGGTCGTCGCGGGCCACCTGGACCTCGGCCAGCAGGGCGCCGGCGTCGGTGGGGCGCGCGCCCGGGTCGCGGCGGGTGGCCCGGGCGACCAGGTCGTCGAGCACCCGGGGCAGGCCGGGCACCAGCGTCGACGGGGCCGGCACGTCCCGGTCGACGTGCTGCCAGGCGACGTCCACCGGGCGGTCGCCGTCGTAGGGGACCCGGCCGGTGAGCATCTCGAACAGCACGATGCCGGCCGAGTAGACGTCGGTGCGGGTGTCGGAGCGGCCGTCGGTGACCAGCTCCGGCGCGACGTACGCCACGGTGGCCATGAGCTGGTTGCCCGGCTCCTCCTCGGAGCTGGCCTCCACGGCCCGGGCCAGCCCGAAGTCGGCGACCTTGACGACGCTGTCGACCAGGTTCGCCACGCCGCCGGTGGGGGCCTCGGCGACCAGCACGTTCTCGGGCTTGACGTCGCGGTGGACCAGGCCGGCGCGGTGGGCGGCGGCGATCGCGGCGAGCATCTGTTCCATGATCGCTAGCGCCTCGTCGGGGTTGAGCCGGCGGCGCTCGGCGAGCACGTCGCGCAGGGTGCGGCCCCGCACGTACTCCATGACCAGGTACGGCAGGCCGGCGTGGGTGCCCTGGTCGTAGACCGCCACCACGTTCGGGTGGGTCAGCCGGGCGATGGTCTTCGCCTCGTCGGTGAAGCGCGCCAGGAACCCGGCCATCCGGGCCCGCGCCTCGGTGGCCTGGGTCGGGTGGATGATCTTGACTGCGACGGTGCGCTCCAGGCGCTCGTCGGTGGCGGTGTACACGGTCGCCATGCCGCCACGGGCCACGCGACCGCGAATGCGGTAGCGCCCGTCGAGCAGCGAGCCCAGCAACGTGTCGGCGACCTGTGTGTCCATCGGCAGGCAGTCTATGTCTCCGGAGGGTGGAGGTTGCACCGGATGCTACAGCCGGATGGCCGGGTGCCCCCCGCGCCGCGCGCGTGGGACCGGTTCCGGAGCCCCCGCCGGCCCCTCGCCTGCGGGGCGAGGGGGGTGCCGCGCGCCGTCCGGGCGGGGGCGTGGCAGGGTGATCGGGTGACCGACTCCGTACCCTCCGGCCAGGCCGCCTCCGGCGCAGACCTCGCCGGCCCGAGCGACCCGGCCGGCTGGCTGGCCCTGCCGGACGTCGCCGAGCGCCTCGACCTGTCGATCAGCAAGGTCCACCAGATGATCCGGGACCGCGAGCTGCTCGCCGTGCGCCGCGACGGCGTGCGTCGGGTGCCCGCCGACCTGGTGGCCAACCGCACCGTGCTCAAGCACCTGCCCGGCGTGCTCACCCTGCTCGCCGACGCCGGTTACGACGACGAGGCGGCGTTGCGCTGGCTCTACGAGCCCGACGACACCCTCTCCGGCGGCACCCCGGCGGCGACGCTCGGCGGCGACCACGCCCGCGAGGTCAAGCGCCGCGCCCAGGCCCTCGGCTTCTGACCGGTTCCGGCCGACCTCCGCACCCGGCCGGACCAGGGCCGGGCCGCGTGGCGGAGGTCGGCCGGCCGGGGTGGCGGGCGGGTCAGTCGGTGCGGCGGGTGGCGGCGATGGCGAGGTCCACCAGCGCCTGCCGGGCCTCGGTCTCCAGGTCGACGGCCGACAGCGCGGCGAGCGCCGTCTCGGTCAGCGCCGCGATCCGCTCCTCGGTGCGGGCCAGCGCGCCGGTCGAGGTGATCAGCTCGCGCAGCCGGGCCACCCCGTCGGCGTCCAGCTCCGGATCGCCGAGCCGCCCGAGCAGCAGCGCGCGGCCCGCGTCGTCGCTTGCCGCCACGGCCGCCGCCACGAGGTACGTCCGCTTGCCCTCGCGCAGGTCGTCGCCGGCCGGCTTGCCGGTCTGCGCCGGGTCGCCGAACACCCCGAGCACGTCGTCGCGGAGCTGGAACGCCTCGCCCAGCGGCAGCCCGTACGCCGAGTAGGCCGCCCGCACGTGGGCGGGCGCGTCGGCGAGCGCCGCGCCCAGCAGCAGCGGACGCTCGACGGTGTACTTGGCCGACTTGTACCGGGCGACCTTGCCCGCGCGCTCCACCGACGTGTCGCCGGTGGCCTGCGTCAGCACGTCGAGGTACTGCCCGACGGTGACCTCGGTGCGCATCTCGTCGAAGACGGGCCGGGCCCGGGCGACGATCCGCGGGTCCAGCCCGGCGGAGTGCAGCAGCTCGTCGGACCAGACGAGGCAGAGGTCGCCGAGCAGGATCGCCGCCGCGTCGCCGAAGCCGTCGGCGTCGCCGCCCCAGCCGGCCCCCCGGTGCCGGGCGGCGAACCGCCGGTGCACCGCCGGCTCGCCGCGCCGGGTGTCCGAACGGTCCATCAGGTCGTCGTGGATCAGCGCGCTGGCCTGCACGAACTCCAGCGCGGCCAGGGCGGTCACCACCTGGTCGGCGTCGCCGCCCCCCGCCCCCCGGAACCCCCAGTACGCGAACGCGGGGCGCAGCCGCTTGCCGCCGCCCAGCACGAACGCCTCGATCGCCTCGGCCACCGGCACCAGGGCCTCGTCGACGGCCGTCAGCCAGGTGCGCTGGCCGGCCAGGAACCCGGCGAGGGCCTTGTCGACCCGCTGACGCAGGCCGGCGCGGTCGACGGGGGATACGGGAGCTGCGTGAGTCACGCCCCGACGCTAGCGGGTCGCCCGGTGAGCTGCGCATCGGCGGTGCATGGCGTGTCACCGGCCGCTCGGGCCGGCGAGGTGGGGACGTCCGGGTGACGGGACACCGCCGGGTCGGCGGCCCGGAGCCGATCCCGCCGGGTGGGCGCGTCGCCGACGGTGCGTGACGCTCGCTCAGGTATCGAACATTACGACTTGACGAACGGCGTGTTATCGCTCACAGTCGATGGTCAAGGACGACGACGCCCACGGCTGCCGGGCAAGCCCGCTTCGTTGGTCTTGGATTGGCGTGCGCCAGGCCTGCGTACGTGATGTTAGCGCTCACATCATCGACGCGCGCGGCCGTCCCCGCGCTGCCCATCTCTGGTCATTGAAGGAGGATCATGTCTGCCATTGGTGGATCGCCATCGATCGCACCGCCGCCGCAGCGGCGACGCGGGTGGCTGTCTCGGGTCGTCGCCGCCGGCGTGTCGGCGGTGGTGCTCGGCGTGGCCGCCGCGGCCGCGGTGTCGACGCCCGCCGCCGCGGCGACGGTCGACACGAACGCGTGGTACGTGTTGGTCAACCGCAACAGCGGCAAGGCCCTGGACGTCTACAACCTCGCCACGAACGACGGGGCGCGGATCACCCAGTGGACGCGTAACAACGGCAACCAGCAGCAGTGGCAGTTCGTGGACTCCGGCGGCGGCTACTACCGGCTGAAGTCGCGGCTGTCCGGCAAGGTGCTGGACGTCTACAACTTCTCCACCGCCAACAGCGCCAGCATCGTGCAGTGGACCGACGGCAACGGGACCAACCAGCAGTTCCGGTTGGCCGACTCCGACGGTGGCTACGTCCGGTTCATCAACCGGAACAGCAACAAGGTGGTCGAGGTGCAGGGCGCCTCCACCGCCGACGGCGGCAACATCGTGCAGTACGACGACTGGAACGGCAGCAACCAGCAGTGGCAGCTGGTCCGCGTGGACGGCGGCACGAACCCCACCACCCCGCCGCCGACGACGCCCCCGCCCACCGGCACCTGCAACCTGCCGTCGACGTACCGGTGGTCGTCGACGGGCGCGCTGGCGCAGCCGAAGTCCGGCTGGGTCTCGCTGAAGGACTTCACCGTCGCGCCGTACAACGGCCGGCAGCTCGTCTACGCGACGACGCACGACTTCGGCAGCTCGTGGGGTTCGATGAACTTCGGGCTGTTCACGAACTGGTCGGAGATGGCCACCGCGAGCCAGAACACCATGTCCTCGGGGACGGTCGCGCCGACGCTGTTCTACTTCGCGCCGAAGAACATCTGGGTGCTGGCCTACCAGTGGGGCGGGGCGGCGTTCAACTACCGCACGTCGACCGACCCGACGAACCCGAACGGGTGGTCCGCGCCGCAGGCGCTGTTCACGGGCAGCATCACCGGCTCCGGCACCGGGCCGATCGACCAGACCCTGATCGCCGACAGCACGAACATGTACCTGTTCTTCGCCGGGGACAACGGCAAGATCTACCGGGCCAGCATGCCGCTCGGGAACTTCCCGGGCAACTTCGGCTCGTCGTACACGACGATCATGAGTGACACGCCGGCGAACCTGTTCGAGGCGGTGCAGGTCTACAAGCTCCAGGGCCAGACCCTGTACCTGATGATCGTCGAGGCGATGGGCGCGCAGGGCCGCTACTTCCGCTCGTTCACGGCCACCAGCCTGAGTGGTTCGTGGACGCCGCAGGCGGCGACGGAGAGCAACCCGTTCGCCGGCAAGGCCAACAGCGGCGCGACCTGGACCAACGACATCAGCCACGGTGAGCTGATCCGCACCAGCGCCGACCAGACGTTCACCGTCGACCCGTGCAACCTGCAGCTGCTCTACCAGGGTCGTTCCCCCAGCTCCAACGGCGTCGACTACGGCCTCCTGCCGTACCGGCCGGGTCTGCTGACCCTGCAGCGCTGACAGTGCGAGCCGACGCTGACGGCGTGAGTCAGCGGCCGGCGTGAGTTCGATCGAGCGGCGGGTCCGGCGCAGGCCGGGCCCGCCGCCCGCGCGTCCGGCCCCTGCCTCAGGTGGGCCGGTCGGGCCGGCTGTGCCGCCGACCGGGGCGGGTGGCGTGCCGGGGCGGGCGGAGCCGGTCCGGGCCCGCCGGCCGCAGGCCGGCCCGGGGCGTCGTGCCGCCGGCTCGTGGGCGGGCCGGGCCGGCCGGCTGCGCCCGGCGGCGCGCGCGGCGGGCCCGCCCGGCGGCCTCGGTCAGCAGCTCCGCCGGCACGGCCAGGACCACGGCCAGCCAGCCCAGCCAGAAGCCTCCCGGCACCCGGAGCTGCCGCTCCCAGCGGGACACCTCGTGCCGGCTCAGCGTGGGCACGCCCGAGGCGGCGCACAGCTCGGCGGCGAGGGCCTGCTGGCTGCGGCCCCGGCCCCGCCGGAGCCGGGCGAGCAGCGGCCCGAGCGGCTCGGGGCCGGGCGGCGTGGGTGGCGTCATGGGTCCTCCGGCAGGGTCGGCGCGAGGGCGGCGTCGACCCGCGCACCAGGGCGGGACCGGCGTGCCGCCGGTCGGTGCTGACCCCCGCGCGGGCCCCGTCCGCGCTACCGCCTGTCTACCCCGGGGGTACGACGCTCCGCCCACCCGCCGCTCGGGGAGGGCCCGTGCGGGGGCTCGCGTGGCGGTCGCGTCAGGTGGGAAGGTCCTGGGTGCGGTGCGTCCCGACCGCTAGAGTCGGTCCATGGCTCTCGGTCTACCCTCGGTCCTCCCCAACCCGCAGCCGGCGATCGGGGAGCTGATCCGTGACCGTCAGCCCACCTTCTCGTTCGAGTTCTTCCCGCCCAAGACAGCCCAGGGCGAGCGGCTGCTGTGGCAGGCGATCCGCGAGTTGGAGCCGCTGCGCCCCTCATTCGTCTCGATCACCTACGGGGCCGGCGGGTCGACCCGGGACACCACGGTCGCGGTGACCGAGCGGATCGCCACCGAGACCACCCTGCTGCCGATGGCGCACCTCACCGCCGTCAACCATTCCGTCGCCGAGCTGCGCAACGTCATCGGCCGGCTGGCCGGCGTCGGGGTGCGCAACGTGCTGGCCGTGCGGGGCGACCCGCCGGGCGACCCGGGCGGCGAGTGGGTCCGCCACCCCGAGGGGGTGCTCTACGCTGAGGACCTGGTGCGGCTGGTGCGCGACTCCGGTGACTTCAGCGTCGGGGTGGCCGCGTTCCCCTACAAGCACCCCCGCTCGCCCGACGTGGCCAGCGACACCGCGCACTTCGTGCGCAAGTGCCGGGCCGGGGCGGAGTTCGCGATCACCCAGATGTTCTTCGACGCCGACGACTACCTGCGGCTGCGGGACCGGGTGGCGGCGGCGGGCTGCGCCACCCCGATCCTGGCCGGGGTGATGCCGGTCACCCAGCTCAGCACGATCGAGCGGTCCGTGCAGCTGTCCGGGGCACCCTTCCCGCCGGCCCTGGCCGCGCGCTTCGCCGAGGTGGCCGACGACCCGGAGGCGGTCCGCCGGCTCGGCATCGAGCAGGCGGCCGAGATGTGCCGGCGGCTGCTCGACGAGGGCGTGCCCGGCATCCACTTCATCACCCTCAACCGGTCCACCGCGACCCGCGAGGTCTGGCAGCAGTTGCAGGTCGGCGCGCGGGTGTGACCCCAGTGGCGCGACACCACAGCGCCGGTGCGACGGTTGTTCCGTGGTGGGCACTTCGCTGAACTGGGACGAGTACGCGACGGCGTGGGCGCGGCTGCACGGGGGCTTCGACCCCCGGGCGGCGGCCCCGGTGGTCCGCGCCTGGCTGCGGTTCGCCTACCACGTCGGGTACGTGCTGGGCCGCCTCCGGGTCACCCCGACCGCCGTCACCGTGGCGGGGGTGCTGCTCTGCCTCTGCGTGCCGCTGTTCGCCGTCCGGCCGGTGAGCGGGCCGGTGCTCGCGGCGCTGTTCGTGCTGGCCGCGTCGGTGGCCGACAGCGTCGACGGTGCGGTGGCGGTGGCCACCAACCGCACCACCCGGCTCGGCTACGTCTACGACTCCGTCGCCGACCGGCTCGGTGAGGCCGCCTGGCTGACCGCGTTCTGGCTGGTGGGCGCGCCGGGCGCGCTGGTCGCCGCCGCCGGCGGGCTGTCCTGGCTGCACGAGTACGTCCGGGCCCGGTCGGTGTCGGCCGGGATGCGGGAGATCGGCGCGGTCACCGTGGGGGAGCGGCCCACCCGGGTCTGCGTGGCCCTGGTCGGGCTGCTGCTGTCCGGCCTCGCCGGGCTGATCGACCCGGACCTGACCGCCGGCACGATCACCATGGCCACGGCCGTCTGGGTGCTGCTGGCCGGCTTCGGGCTGGGCCAGCTGCTCGCCGCCGTCCGCCGCGCCCTCATCGAGGCCGGCTGACCCGCCGCGGCGGGGTGTTAAGAAGGGGCCCCTGCTCGACAGAATGCGTTAACAAGGTGCCCCTCCTTACCCCCAATCCGGGCCGATGGCGTCGGCGACGATCTGCGCGGAGAGGGTGACCATCGGCAGGCCGCCCCCCGGGTGCCCGGAGCCGCCGACCAGCCACAACCCGGCCGCCGGCCCCCGGTTCGCCGGGCGCAGCAGGCCACCCGCCGTGCCGTAGATCGCACCGCCGGGCGCGCCGGTCGCGGCGTCCAGGTCGGCCGGGGTGCGGACCTCCCGGAACACCAGCCGGTCGCGCACGTCCACGCCGCGCTCGGCGAGCACGTCGAGAACCCGGTCGGCGTACGCGTCGGCCAGGCCCGGCCGCCGCCAGTCCACCGCGCCCGTGGCGGTGCCGTGGCGGGGCGCGTTGACCAGCACGAACCACGCCTCGTGCCCGGCGGGGCGCACCGCCGGATCGTCGGCGACGGTGACGAAGACGGTCGGATCGGACGCCGGCCGGGCCCGCACGCCCCGCCCGGGGTGACCGAAGACCGCGTCGAACTCGGCGTCGTAGTCGCGCGGGAAGAACACGTTGTGGTGGGCCAGGCCGGTCTCGCCGGCCACCCCGAGCAGCAGCACGAAGCCGGCTAGGCTGCGGTCGGTCAGCCCGGCCAGCCGGCGCGGGCTGGGCAGCAGGTCCCGGTAGAGGGTCAGCGCGTCGACGTTGGCGACCACCACGTCGGCGGGCACGGGCGCGGCGACGCCGGCGAGGCGCACCCCGTGGACCCGGCCGCCCGCCGCGTCGATCCGGGTGACCGTGGTGCCGGTCTGCACGACCACGCCCAGGTCCAGGCAGCGGGTCAGCAGCGCGTCGGCGAGGGTGCCCAGGCCGCCGCGCAGATACCAGCCGCCGAACGCCAGCTCCGCGTACGGGACGGCGACCAGCGCCGCCGGTGCCCGGCGCGGGTCGGCCCCGGTGTAGGTGGCGTACCGGTCCAGCAGCATCCGCAGCCGGGGGTCGGCCAGGTGCCGGCGGCCCAGCCCGCGCAGGGTGCGCCCGGGGGCGATGGCGGCGAGGTCGCCCAGCCGCCAGGCCAGCGCGGCGAGGTCCAGCGGCGAGTCGACGGGCCGGCGCAGGATGTCGCGGTGCGAGGCGTCCCACACCCGGGCGGCGCGCCGCCACAGCCGCTGCCAGTCGGCGGCGGCCCGGTCGCCGAACGCCGCGCCGACGCGGCCGGCGAACTCGGCCGGGTCGGCGCAGGAGTCGAGGGTGGGCCCGCCGCCGGGGAAGACGTGCCGGACGATCGGGTCCAGCGGGGTCAGGTCGAGGTATTCGTCGAGCTTCGCGCCGGTCGCCTCGAACAGGTCGTGGAAGACCTCCGGGAGGGTGAGCAGGCTGGGCCCGGTGTCGAAGTGGAACGCACCGGCCGGGGTGTCGTGGACGTACCGGCCGAGCTTGCCGCCGACCGTGCCGGCCTGCTCGAAGACGGTCACCTCGTGCCCGGTGGCGGCCAGCCGGGCGGCGGTGGCCAGCCCACCCACCCCGGCACCGACGACCACGATCCGCGCCATGACGTGCCCTCCTAGCTGACCGGGCGACCCCGCCAGGACAGACGACGCCGCTTCCGCAGATGGTACGACCGCGCGGTCAGCCAGCCGAGGACCACGACCGACACGGGGTGGCCGAGCGCGTCGGGCCACCACCGGCCGCCGGTGGCGCGGGCGCTGACCGCCCGCCCGGCCACCCCGAGCAGCCAGGCCAGCGCCGCCACCGCCGCGACCGCCGGGGCGCCCGCGACCAGGGCGGCCAGCGCGACCAGCGGGGGAGCCGTGTAGAGCAGCAGCAGCGCCGCCACCACGGCCGCCGCCGCGCCGGGATGACCGAACGAGGCCCACAGCGACTTGGTGTAGCCGTCGCGCAGCTGCGGCCAGTCGTCGTACATCCGGCAGGTGGCCAGCCGGGAGCCGTCGGCGAGGGCGATCCGGCCGCCGGAGCGCTTGACCGCGCGGGCCAGCTCGATGTCCTCCAGCACCCGGTCGGCCACGGCGGCGTGCCCGCCGGCCGCCGCGTAGCCGGCCCGGTCGACCACGAGGAACTGCCCGCCGGCCGCCGCCAGCGACGGCCGCGGCGAGCGCTCCATCGCCCGCAGCGGCAGGAAGGTCAGCCACAGCCACTGCAGCAGCGGCTGCACCAGCCGGTCCGTCGGGGTCCGGGTCACGATCATCGGGTACGGCGACAGCAGCGTCACCCGCGCGGCGCGCAGCTCGGCGACGGCCGCCGCCACCGCGTACGGGGCGAGGACGACGTCGGCGTCGACGAAGGCCAGCGCGGTGGCGGCCGGGTCGGCGCGGGTGGCGAGCTGGTGGCAGGCGTGCGGCTTGCCCAGCCAGCCCGGCGGCGGGGCGACGCCGGTGAGCAGGGTGACCCGGTCGTCGTCGCCGGCGGCCGCGCGGACCACGTCGGCGGTGCCGTCGGTGGAGCCGTCGTCGAGCACCACGATGCGCAGGCCGGGCACGCCGCGCTGGGCGAGCAGCGACTCCAGGCACGGGGTGACCCGGTCGGCCTCGTCACGCAGGGGCAGCAGCACCGCGACGGTCTCGGCGACCTCGACGGGCCCGCCGGCCGGGCGGCGCAGCCACCGGGTGGCGTTGACCCAGGTGTGCGCGGTGAGCGCGGCGACGGCGGCGAGCAGCAGCAGGACGCCGGTCATGCGGTCGCGTCGGCGGGCGGACCCTGCTGGGGCTGCCGGTCCTGCCGGGGCTGCCGACCCTGCCGGTCCGGCCGGCGGTCGCGGCCCAGCGCCAGGGCCAGCGGGACGGCGGCGACCGCCATGCCGGCCGCGCCCCACACCGCCGACGCGGGCAGGCCGAGGAAGACCGCGTGCGCCAGGATGCTGGAGGCGTACGTCCACAGGTAGAGCGCGAACATCGGGGCGTCGCCGGGGCCGGCCCGGTCGACGACCGCCCCGGCCAGCGGGCGCAGCGCCGCCATCAGCAACACCGCGAACAGCAGCCAGCCGAGGTAGTTGCTGACGGGCACGCCGGGCAGGCCGGGCAGCGCGGGGGTGGCGTCCCGCCACACCCAGTAGCCCTCGGCGACCATCTGCGGGTCGAGGAACAGGTCCCACGCGGCGAGCCCGACGGCGGCGAGGGCCACCCGGGCGACGCCGGGGGAGACGAGCCGGGCCGCCGTGAGCCAGGCGGGCCAGGCCATCCAGGTCCAGGCCAGAGGGATGACCAGCGGCACCCCGGCCAGCTTCGGGCCCAGCTCCCCGGAGTAGTCGTAGCTGCCGAACGGGAAGCCGGTGGCCACCCCGAGCGCCTCGATGGCGAAGCCGCCCCCGGTGGCCACCGCGACCAGCGCCGCCGCCGCGCGGGGACCCCGGGTCAGCAGCGCGTGGCCGACCGAGAGGAGATAGCCGAGGACGACGGTGGCCACGGTCAGCCCGGCCCGGGTGGCGCCGACGGTGAGCGGGTAGCAGATCTGGGCCAGGACCAGCACCCCCAGCCCCACCCAGGGCAGCAGCGGCCGGTGCCCGGGCCGGGTCACGGCGCGGCCGGTCCCGGTGCCGGGGCGGCCGGGCCGGCCGGCGCGGGGGCGGCGGGACCGGCCCGGCCGGCGGGGCTGTCGGCGGACGGGGCCGGCGGGGTGAGCGGGAGGTCCCGGCCGAGGATGCCGAACGGGCGTTCGTCGCCGGGGAAGTGGAAGTGGCGCAGCACGTCGACGAAGCCGAACCGGCGGTACAGCCGCCAGGCCCGGGAGCGCTGCTCGTCGGCCTCGGGCGTGGAGAGCAGGGTGGTGCTGCCCGGTGCCATGCGCAGCAGCGCGGTGAGCTGCCGGGTGCCCAGGCGATGCCCCTGGGCGGGCGGCCGGACGTGCAACTCGACCACCTCGAAGCAGTCGGCGAGCCAGCGCTGCCGGGCACCGGCGGTCAGCGCCCGGTGCACCTGGTCGTGCCACCACTGACCGGGCGTGCCGAGGTAGCCGTACCCGAAGCCGGCCAGGTGCCCCTCGGAGGTGAGGCTCGCCACGGCGCGGAAGCCGGGACGGCGCACGTGGGTGGCGATGTAGCCGCGCCGCGCCTCCAGCAGGTCGGCCCGGTAGTTCATCGCCTCGCCGTAGACGGCCACCACGTCGTCCAGCCGTCGGACCAGGTCGTCCGGCGTCCAGCGCACCAGCCTCATGCCCGCCCATCCTTCGCCGTTGCCGCGTCGCCGTCGGCGACCCACCCCAGCACCGCCCGGTCGCCGACCACGTCGCGCACCTCGAACCGCGCGAAGAGCTCCTCCGCGTACCACCCCTCGGTGGGGGTGCGCGCGATCGCGGCGCGGTGCTCGGGGTGACGGTACGCGAACGCGACGAGGTCCGCCGGATCGCGCCACACGCTGACCGTGCCCTGCCAGCCCAGCGGGGCCTCGCCGACGCCGAACCGGGCCAGCAGGCCGGGCGCGGCGTGCAGGGCGGCGGCCACCGGCGGGATGGCCCGCCAGAAGGTGGCCGCCCGGCGGGCCCGCAGCCGGGCCCGGGTCAGCGCCAGCACCGGGCCGGCGACCCGACCGCCGGACGGCTCGCCGAACGGCTGCCGCCCGGACCACTCGCCCCGGCTGGTCAGCGGGCGCAGGTCGACCCGCACCGACGAGCGGGCGACGCGGGCCCAGGAGCGGCCCACGGGCGAGGCGTCGAAGCCGGCGGCGTCGGCCGCGCGGTCCCAGGCGGCGAGGGCCGCCCAACGGGTCAGGTCGGCGTCGCCGGGGCCGAAGCCGGTGCCCGTCCCGGTGCCGAGCAGCTTGCCGAACCGCACCCCGGTGGTGCGGCGCAACCGTGCCGGGTGCGTCGCCATCCGGGCCAGCGCGCCGGGCAGGGCGGCCCGGCCGATCCGCCAGACGTGCAGGGTGACCAGCTCGGGGACGCCGCTCACGCCACCTCGGTCGCGGTGCCGACGGTGATCCGCAGCAGCTCCGCGTACGTCGTGGGGAAGACCGCCTGGGGCACCCCGCCGGCCGCCCAGACCTCGTCGTAGCCGGCCAGGGCCACGTCGACGAGGGTGCGCAGCGGCTCGGGGTGGCCGAGCGGGGCGACCCCGCCGATCGGCTGGCCGGTGTGCCTGCGGACGAACTCGGGGGTGGCCCGGCGCAGGTGGGTGAACCCGAGGTGCGCGGCCAGGCCGGCGACGTCCACCCGGTGCGCGCCGGAGGTGAGCACCAGCAGCGGCGCGTCGTCGGCGTCGAAGACGAGCGAGTTCGCGATGGCGCCGACGGCGACGCCGAGCGCGTCGGCCGCCGCCGCGGCGGTGTGCACCGCCTCGGGCAGCAGGCGGACCTCGCTGGGCCGGCCGGAGCCGTCCCGCGCGCCCGCGGCGTCGAGGGCCTCCTGCACGGCCCGCACGTTCGGGTGTGGCTGCATGCCGCCATTCTCCCCGCCGCCGCCGCGCCCGTCGCACCCACCCACCCACGCCCCCGCCTGCCCCACGCCTGCCGGCTACGCCGCGGCGGCCCCCGCCGCCGGCCGGGTGCCCGGCCAGTCCGGGGTGGCCCGGACCCGGCCGTCGGCGGTCACCAGCAGGGCGGCGTACCCGTCGAGGGCGGCCAGCCAGTCCAGGGCGTCCGGGCCCCCGGCGACGGCCGCCGTGGCGTACACGTCGGCCCAGAGCAGGTCGGGACCGACCACGGTGACCGACCGGACGGCCCCGGCGGGCCGGCCCGCGCGCGGGTCGGTGATGTGCGCGCCGCGCCGGGCGGTGCCGGAGGTGGCGACCGCCCCGGACGCCCGCTCCAGCACGTCGAGCAGGTGCCCCGGGGACTGCGGGTCCTCGACGCCGACCCGCCACGCCGGCCGGTCGGGCGCGGCGCGCAGCAGCACGTCGCCCCCGGCGTTGAGGCACACGTCGTGGTCGGCCAGGTCGGTCAGCCACCGGGCCGCCCGCTCGACCGCCCAGCCCTTGACCAGCCCGGACGGGTCGAAGCCGACGCCGCCGCGCGGCAGCGGCAGCCGCCGGGCGTCGAACCGGCCGCCGGTGCGCAGCCGGGCCAGCTCGCACAGCTCGACCACCTCCCGCACCGCCGGGTCGGCGGTGGCCGGGTCGGGCGACCGGCCGGCGAGCCGACCGAGGACGCTGTCCGGCCGGTACGTGCTGAACGTGTCGTCGGCCGCGCGCAGCTCGGCGAAGAACGCCTCCACCCGGGCGGCGACGGCCTCGTCGCGCACCCCGGGCCCGCGCAGGTGCACGCTCACCGGCAGTCCCATCACCTGTTCCACCCAGGCCCGCCGGCCCGGCTCGGTGGTCGTGGCCATCGTGTCCACCTTCCCGTTCACAGGTGCGCCGCGTCGATGGCGGCCTGGAGGGACTCCCGGTAGCCGTCGCTGGTGACGGTGGCCCCGGAGACCGTGTCGATGTCGGCGCTCTGCGCGGCCAGGGCCGACTGCCGCAGGATCGGCACCGCGTAGTCGTTGATCTGCTGGTCCCGGTGGTTGCCGTCGGGCATCTGGAGCGCGGTGACGTCGGTGATCTTCCCGGCGGAGACGGTGATCCGGACCTGCACCGGCCCCCACCGGGTCTGCGCCACCGACCCGTCGTACCGCCCGGCGCCGGTGCCGGACGAGCCGGTGCCGGCGTCGCCGCCCGTGCCGGCGGCGATCGCGCTGCTCTCCCCGCCCACCCCCATCGTGCTGGTCTTGTAGCTGAACAGCAGCACCAGCGCCGCCACGGTGGACAGCAGCCACACGGTGATCCGTCGCATGGAAACCCCCTTCGCGCCTGTCACCAGGCAAAACGTTCGTGGTGGGTGTGCTCGTCGGGCACCCCGGCGGCGCGGGTGGCGGCCCGCGCCGCGTCGACCCAGCCGTCCGGGCCGCAGAGGAAGACGTCGTGGTCGGCGATGTCGGGGGAGAGCCGGCGCAGCGTCTCGGCGTCGGTCGCCCCCTCCGCGTACGCCGGCAGCCAGGCCGGTCGCCCGGCGCGCGGGCCGACCAGGTGGTGCACCACCACCCCGCGCTCGGCCGCGAGCCGGTCCAGCTCCACGCGGAAGGCGATCTCCTCCTCGGTACGCGCGCGGTAGAGCAGCACCGCCTGCCCCGGCGCGTACGGCAGCTCCCACAGCAGCGCCAGCAGCGGCGTGACGCCGACCCCGCAGGCGAACATCGTGATCCCGCCGCCGCGCCAGTGCTCCCCGGTCAGCCGCCCGTACGGGCCCTCCAGCAGCACCCGGGTGCCGGGGCGCAGGGCGGCCACCCGGGCGCTGCCGTCGCCGAGGTCCTTCACGGTGATCCGCATCAGGTCCCCCGACGGGGGCGCCGACAGCGAGTACGGGTGGGCCCGGGACCAGCCGGGGCCGTCGAGGAACCGCCAGGAGAAGAACTGCCCCGCCCGCACGGGCAGCCGGTGCAGGTCCCGCCCGCGCAGCCACACCGACGTCACCCTCGGCGCCTCGGGCACCACCGCCGCGACCTCGACCCGGTGCCGCAGGGAGCGCCACGCCGGCAGCCCCAGCCGGAACACCAGCACGCTGCCCAGCGCCAGCAGGTACGCCGTCCACCAGTACGCCCGCGCGACGGGTGAGGCGACGAAGTCCGCGCCGGTCCAGAGCTGGTGCGGCAGCGCCAGCGCGATCCCCAGGTACGCGTACAGGTGCAGCAGGTGCCAGGACTCGTAGCGCAGCTGGCGGCGGGCCGCCCGCACCGACGTGACCACCACCAGCACCAGCAGGCCCAGCGCGGCGGTGGCCAGCAGCATCCCCGGGTACCCGGTGACCAGCAGCCAGAACTGCGTGACGACGTCCTCGCGGGCGGTGCCCGCGTACCCGATGGTGGTCAGCGCCACGTGGGCCAGCAGCAGGTGGAACGAGGCGAAGCCGGCGAGCCGGTGCCAGCGGGCGATCCGGTCCTGGCCGAAGCGCCGCTCGACCAGCGGCACCCGGGCCATCAGGACCACCTGGATCAGCATCAGGTCGGCGCTGAGCAGGCCGGTGAGCCGGCCGGCGGAGGTGAGGCCGGTGGCCGCCCCGGACAGCAGCTCCTGCACCCCCCGGTCGGCCGTCCAGAGGGCGGTGACCACGAGTAGGCTGAGCGCGGCGGCGACGCCCGCCACGTCGGCCCACCAGCCGGGGGCTCCCGGCGGGACGAGGCGGGTCGGGGCCGGTCGTTCGGCGACGGCGGCGCTCATCCGTCGATCGTTTCGGTACGGCTGACGTTCATGGGGTCCACCCTGCGGCGGTGGCCTCGACCGGCCCTTTGTGAAACCTGTGCGCGTACTGAGAATCCCGGCGGTCAGCGGCCGGCGGCGGCAGCGCCGGTGACCACCGCGTCGGGCGCGGGCGGCACGGTCTGCCGCCCGGGCGGGGCCGCCCGGGCCGTCTCGGCCAGCACCACCCCGAGCAGCACCAGCGCGCCGCCGCCGAGCTGGGCGACGTTGAGCGCCTCGCCCGCGCCGATGACCACCCAGGCGACCGCCGCGGCGAGCACCGGCTCCACCATGCCGACGATCCCGACGCTGGTCGCGGGCAGGTGCCGCATCGCGCCGGCCACCAGCAGGTACGGCACGACCGAGCCGAGCACCACCACGTACGCGCAGAGCAGCGCGACCGGCACGCCCCCGGCGCGGCCGGTCAGCGGCTCCCAGCCGCCGGTGCCGGCGGTGACCGCCCGGGTGAGCAGCCCGGCCACGGCGGACCCGCCGAACGCCCAGGTGCACAGCGACAGGGTGTCGCGGCCCTGCACGCCCCGCGCCCCGAGCACGTAGTAGCCGGCCAGGAAGACCGCCGCGCCCACGCCGGCCAGCACGCCCAGGCCGTCCAGCCGCAGCCCGCCCCACACCTCGGCCACGCAGCCCAGCCCGACGAGGCTCAGCGCCAGGCCGACCCAGAGCCGGGGACGGACCCGGTGCCGCTGGCCGAACCGGGCCCAGAGGGCGACCAGCAGCGGGGCGGAGTACTCGAACAGCAGGCCGATCCCGACCGGCAGCCGGGAGATGGCGACGAAGTAGAGCATCGGCACCAGGAAGAAGCCGGTCAGGCCGTACCCGATCAGCAGCGGCAGCTGCCGGGTGGTGACCCGCAGCCGGCGCGCCCCCGGACGCAGCGCGACGCTGAGCAGCAGCAGGATGGTGACCGCGCCCAAGGCGCGCAGCAGGGTCAGCTGCTGCGCGTTCAGGCCGGCCCGGAGCACCAGCTTGGAGACCGTGCCGTTGACGGCGAACAGGGCTCCCGAGCCGAGCACCATGGCGACACCGAGGGCGGGGCGGGGAGTCGTCACCAGCAGAGGCTAGCGTCGCCGCCTGTTTCGGCACGCCGGCCCGCCACACGTTGCGTTTTCGTCGGGCGCGGGGTGTACTGTCAGCAGTAGTTAGAACGAGTGTTCGATTGCCTCGAACGCCCGTTCCAACAACCCGGGGTGGTGTTTCGCGGCGCCGGCCCCGGGCGGTGCGGCTCCGCGGGCCGCACCTGGGTCCCGGGCAGTCGCGAGTCCGGGCCCGTCAGGCAGGAGCGTCGCCCGCCGCCCACGACCCCCGGGCGGCGGGCGACGAACCCGCCGGTATCGCCGGCCGGGTGTGGTGTGGGGAAGCGTCCACACCCGGCCGGCCCCACCCGGTGCGTCTTCCTCCGCACCACCCGACCCGGCCCGTGCCGGCGGCCCCGGCCGCCGTGCCCGGCCCCGGCCACGTGGAGGAGACAGCCCATGCCGACCAACTCGGCCCAGCCACCGACGGTGCCGGCGCACGTGCTGCCGAACCGCACCCCGGCCCAGCTCCTCGCGGTGGCCCGGCACGGGCTGGCGGAGGCCGCCCGCACCCGCCCCGACGGCCTGCGCTACGCCGCGGCCCACCTCGCCGCCCTCCGCGCCGCCGCGGCCGTGCTCGCCGCCCGCGCCCGCCCCGCGCCGGCCCGGCGACACCGCATCACCAGCGTCTGGGTCCTGCTCTGCACCGTCGCCCCCGAGCTGGACGAGTGGGCCGCCTACTTCGCCGCCGGCGCGGGCAAGCGCGCCGCCGCCGAGGCCGGCATCCCCCGGGTGGTCAGCGCCCGGCAGGCCGACGACCTGCTCCGGGCGGCCGAGCAGTTCGTGACGGTGGTGGAGACCTCCCTCGGGCTGACCCACCAGCCGGCGCTCGACGGCCTCGCCGCCTGACCGCGACCGGCGCCCACCCACCCAGCACGGCACTTCGGCACTTCCGCACAGCACTTCCGCACAGCACTTCCGCACGGCACTTCGGCAACGACGGGCGAGGCACGACAGGGGGTAGGTCCGATGGCGGGCCGCATGGTGGTCGGTTCCGCCGCACTGGCCGGCCTGGTCCGTCCGGCGAGCGCGCCGGACCCGGCCGGGGCGCACCGGATGCTGCCGGTGGCCGCCGAGCTGACCGGCCTGCTGCCCAGCCGGGGGCTGCGTCGGGGCAGCACGATCGCGGTCGCCGCCGGCCAGCCCCGGCACGGCGGCGGCACCTCCCTGGTGCTGGCGCTGCTCGCCGAGGCGTCCCGGGCCGGCTCGTGGTGCGCCGTGGTGGGGGTGCCGACCTTCGGCGCGGGGGCGGCGGCCGAGGCCGGCATCGCCCTGGACCGGCTCGCCCTGGTGCCGCAGCCCGGGCCGGACTGGCCGACCGTCGTCGCCGCCCTGATCGACGGGGTGGACGTGGTGGTCGCCGCCGTGCCGGCCACCGTCTCCGCCTCCGTGGCCAACCGGCTGGCCGCCCGGGCGCGGCAGCGCGGCAGCGTGCTCGTCCCGTACGGCCGGTGGGACGGCGCGGACGTCACGCTGCAGGTGGTCCGGGGCGTCTGGGAGGGGCTGGGCCAGGGCCGGGGCCGGCTGCGGCGGCGCGAGGTCACCATCTGCGCCCGGGGGCGGGGCGCGGCGGCCCGGCCCAAGGAGATCAAGGTCTGGCTTCCCGGAGACGCGCTCACCCGGGTCATCCCCCGCCCACCCGTCGCGTCGGGCGTCTCCGCCACCGGCCGCTCGGCCGCCGGCCGGCTCCGCCCCGTCCCGCCGTCGTCGGTTGCGCCGCGGTCGGTCGAGTCGCCGCCGTCGCACGCCGCGTCGTCACTGTCGTCGGCCGTCCCGCTGTCGGCGGCCGTCCCGCTGTCGGCGGCCGTCCCGCTGTCGGCGGCCGTCCCGCCGTCGGCGGACGCACCGCCCCGCCGGGGCGCGCTCACCATGGTCGGCCCGGCGTGACCGAGGCGCCGGTGCGGACGCTGCTGCTCTGGTGCCCCGACTGGCCGGTGCTCGCCGCCGAGCTCGTCGACGGGGTGCCGGCGACCGGGGCGGTGGCCGTGCTGCACGCCAACCGGGTGGTCGCCTGCTCGGAGGCGGCCCGCGCCGAGGGCGTCCGCCGGGGCCTGCGCAAGCGGGAGGCGCAGGGGCGCTGCCCCCGGCTGACCGTCGTCGACCACGACCCGGGGCGGGACGCCCGGGCCTTCGAGCCGGTGGTCGCCGCCGTCGAGGAGTTGGCCGCCGGCGTCGAGGTGGTGCGCCCCGGCGCCTGCGCGCTGGCCGCCCGGGGCCCGGCCCGCTACCTGGGCGGCGAGGAGGCGGCCGCCGAGCGGATCATCGAGCACGTCGCCCAGACCTGTGCGGTGGAGAGCCAGGTGGGCATCGCCGACGGGGTGTTCGCCGCCGGCCTGGCGGCCCGGGACGGGCGGGTGGTGCCCCCCGGCGGCACCCCCGGCTTCCTGGCCGGCCTGCCGGTGGAGGCGCTCGGCCGGCCGGCCCTGGCCGACCTGCTGCGCCGGCTCGGCGTACGCACCCTGGGGGGCTTCGCCGCGCTGCCGGCCGGGGACGTGCTGGCCCGGTTCGGGTTCGACGGCGTGCTGGCCCACCGGCTCGCCGCCGGCCGGGACCACCGGCCGTTGGCCGTCCGTCGGCCCCCGGCGGACCTGGCCGTCACCGCCGACCACGACGAGCCGATCGACCGGGTCGACGCCGCCGCCTTCGCCGCCCGGGCGCTGGCCGAGCGGCTGCACGACCGGCTCGCCGCGCACGGGCTGGCCTGCACCCGGCTGGGCATCGAGGCGGTCACCGCCGACGGCCAGGAGCTGCACCGCGTGTGGCGGCACGACGGGCTGCTCACCGCGGCGGCCGTCGCCGACCGGGTGCGATGGCAGCTCGACGGCTGGCTCACCGGCAGCGCCGGCCGCCCCGGTGCCCGCCCGACCCGTCCGACGGCCGGGATCATCCGGCTGCGCCTGGTGCCCGACGGGGTGCTCGCCCGGGCCGACCTGCAACCCGGGCTGTGGGGGGAGACGGGCGAGGAACGCGAGCGGGCGCACCGGGCGCTGAGCCGGGTGCAGGGCCTCCTCGGCCCCGAGGCGGTGGTCACCGCGGTGCTCGGCGGCGGCCGGTCACCGGACGAC
Source organism: Micromonospora haikouensis (assembly GCF_900091595.1). GTDB lineage: Bacteria > Actinomycetota > Actinomycetes > Mycobacteriales > Micromonosporaceae > Micromonospora > Micromonospora haikouensis. The sequence goes on along the minus strand of NZ_FMCW01000009.1, from coordinate 194,398 downwards.
CAGGTGCGGCTGGTGCCGTGGGGCGACGAACGGCTGCCCGCCCGCCCCGGCGAGCAGACCGGCCCCGCCCGGGGCCGGTCGGCCTCGTCGGGGCGGGGCACGTCGCCGCCGTGGCCGGGTCGGCTGTCGCCGCCCTCGCCGGCCGTGGTGCTGCCCGCCCCGCTCGCCGCGACCGTCCACGACGCGGCCGGCGAGCCGGTCGGGGTCAGCGCGCGGCTCCAGCTCACCGCCACCCCGGCGCGGCTGGCCGTCGGCGCGGCCCGCCCGGTGGAGATCGTCGGCTGGGCCGGCCCGTGGCCGGTGGACGAGCGCTGGTGGTCCCCGGCGGAGGCCCGCCGCCGGGCCCGGTTCCAGATGTGCCTGGCCGACGGGGCGGCCCTCCTGCTGGCGGTCGAGTCCGGCCAGTGGCTGGTGGAGGCGATCTATGACTGACCGCCCGGACCTTCCCGCCGCAGATCTTGGTACGTTTCGGCCCCTCCAGGGGCCGAAACGTACCAAGATCTCCGTGCCACGGGGTGCGCGGTGAGCTTTCACAATCCCGGGATGGGCTGGGGGGAGCTGGAGCGGGTGCTCTCCGGGCGGGGCGGCGAGCCGGGTCGGAGCAGAGAGCAGGGCGGCGCGGGCGGGCGACATCTGTGGGCCGTGGACCCGCCCGTGGTGGATCCCCTCGCCGTCGACGCCGACGGGGGCGACGGCCCCGCCTGGAGCCGCCGCCGGGGCCGGTACACCCCGCCGGAGCCACCCCACACCGGCGGCGGGCCGGGCAGTGGCGGGCCGGGCAGCGGTGCCGTGCCGTACGCCGAGCTGCACGCGCACAGCAACTTCAGCTTCCTCGACGGGGCCAGCCACCCCGAGGAGCTGGCCGAGGAGGCGGCCCGGCTCGGGCTCACCGCGCTCGCCGTCACCGACCACGACGGCTTCTACGGCGTGGTGCGCTTCGCCGAGGCGGCCCGCGCGCTGCACCTGCCGACGGTCTTCGGCGCGGAGTTGTCCCTCGGGCTGCCCGGCCCGCAGAACGGCGAGCCCGATCCGCTCGGTGCGCACCTGTTGGTGCTCGCCCACGGCCACGAGGGATACGCGCGGCTCGCCACCACCATCTCCCGGGCCCAGCTGCGCGGCGGCCAGAAGGGCCGCCCCGACTACGGGGAGCTGGAGGAGGTCGCCGCCGAGCTGCGCGACCACGTGCTGGTGCTCACCGGCTGCCGCAAGGGGCACGTGCCGGGCGCGCTGCTCACCGCGGGCGTCGACGCGGCGGCCCGGGAGCTGGACCGGCTCACCGCGCTGTTCGGCGCGGAGACGGTGGCGGTGGAGCTGACCGACCACGGGCACCCGGTCGACGGCGACCGCAACGACGCGCTCGCCGAGCTGGCCCGCGCCGCCGGGCTGCCCACGGTGGCCACGAACAACGTGCACTACGCCACCCCGGGCCGCCGCCGGCTGGCCACCACCCTGGCCGCCGTGCGGGCCCGGCGCAGCCTCGACGAGATCGACGGCTGGCTGCCCGCCGCCGGCACCGCCCACCTGCGCGACGGTGCGGAGATGGCGGCGCGGTTCACCGCTTACCCGGGTGCGGTGGCGCGGGCCGCCGAGTTCGGCACGGAGCTGGCGTTCGACCTGCAACTGGTCGCGCCGAAGCTGCCGGCGTACCCGGTGCCGCCGGGGCACACCGAGATGAGCTGGCTGCGCGAGCTGACCATGGCCGGGGCCCACGAACGGTACGGGCCGCCCGCGGCCCATCCGGAGGCGTACGCGCAGCTCGACCACGAGCTGCGGATGATCGACGAGCTGGGCTTCCCCGGCTACTTCCTGGTGGTCTACGACATCGTCGCGTTCTGCCGCGAGCAGGACATCTACTGCCAGGGCCGGGGGTCGGCGGCCAACTCGGCGGTCTGCTACGCGCTGCGGATCACCAACGTGGACGCGGTGCGGCACCGGCTGCTGTTCGAGCGGTTCCTCGCCCCGGAGCGCGACGGGCCGCCCGACATCGACGTGGACATCGAGTCCGACCGCCGGGAGGAGGTGATCCAGCACGTCTACGCCCGGTACGGCCGGGAGCACGCCGCCCAGGTCGCCAACGTCATCTCCTACCGGCCGCGCTCGGCGGTGCGGGACGTGGCGAAGGCGTTCGGCTTCTCGCCCGGCCAGCAGGACGCCTGGAGCAAGCAGATCGACCGCTGGGGCTCGGTCGCCGCGGTCGACGCCGAGGACGTCCCCGAGCAGGTCGTGGCGTACGCGAACGAGCTGCAGACCTTTCCGAGGCACCTGGGCATCCACTCCGGCGGGATGGTGATCTGCGACCGGCCGGTGATCGAGGTCTGCCCGGTGGAGTGGGGGCGGATGCCCGGCCGCAGCGTGCTGCAGTGGGACAAGGACGACTGCGCCGCCGTCGGGCTGGTCAAGTTCGACCTGCTCGGCCTCGGCATGCTCTCCGCCCTGCACTACGGCTACGACATGATCGGCGAGACCCTCGACCTGGGCGACATGACGCTGGACGACCCCGAGGTCTACGACATGCTCTGCCGGGCCGACTCGGTGGGGGTGTTCCAGGTGGAGAGCCGCGCCCAGATGGCCACCCTGCCCCGGCTCAAGCCCCGCGAGTTCTACGACCTGGTGGTGGAGGTGGCGCTGATCCGGCCCGGCCCGATCCAGGGCGGCTCGGTGCACCCGTACATCCGGCGGCGCAACGGCCAGGAGCCGGTGGCGTACCCGCACCCGCTGATGCGCAACGCGCTGGAGAAGACCCTCGGCGTGCCGCTGTTCCAGGAGCAGCTCATGCAGCTCGCCATCGACCTGGCCGGCTTCGACGCGGCGGAGGCCGACCAGCTGCGCCGGGCGATGGGGGCGAAGCGGTCGGTGCAGCGGATGGCGCGGGTCGCCGACCGGCTCTACGCGGGGATGGCCGAGCGGGGCATCGCCGGGGAGTTGGCCGACGACGTCTACCGCAAGCTCACCGCGTTCGCCAGCTACGGCTTCCCGGAGAGCCACGCGATGAGCTTCGCCTACCTGGTGTACGCCAGCTCCTGGCTGAAGCGCTACCACCCGGGCCCGTTCCTGGCCGCGCTGCTCAACGCCCAGCCGATGGGCTTCTACTCGCCGCAGACCCTGGTCGACGACGCGCGGCGGCACGGCGTGCAGGTGCGCCGGCCGGACGTCAACGCCAGCGGCGCGAAGGCGGTGCTGGAATCCACCCCGGAGACCCGGTGGGGGAGCCAGCCGGGCGAGCCGCCGCACGCGTGGGGGCTGGGCGGTCCGGCGGTGCGGCTCGGGCTGGGCGGCGTGCGTACCCTCGGCGATCCGGTTGCCGAGCGGATCGAGGCGGAGCGGGCGGCGCACGGGCCGTACCGCGACATGCCGGACCTGGCCCGGCGCGTGGGCCTGTCGGCCGCGCAGCTGGAGGCGCTGGCCACCGCCGACGCCTTCGCCTGCTTCGGGCTGACCCGGCGGCAGGCGCTCTGGGCCGCCGGGGCGGCCGCCCAGGACCGGCCGGGCCGGCTGCCGGGCACGGTGACCGGCGCGACCGCGCCGACGCTGCCCGGCATGGACGCGGTGGACCGCCTCGTCGCCGACGTCTGGGCGACGGGCCTGTCGCCGGAGAGCCACCCGGCCCGGTTCCTGCGCGACCGGCTCGACGCCCTCGGCGCGGTGCCGATCGCCCGGCTGAGGCGGGTGGAGCCGGGCCGGCGGATCCGCGTCGGCGGGATCGTCACCCACCGGCAGCGGCCGGCGACCGCCGGCGGGGTCACCTTCCTCAACCTGGAGGACGAGACCGGCATGCTCAACGTCACCTGCTCGCCGGGGCTGTGGCAGCGCTACCGGAAGGTGGCGCGCACCAGCGCCGCGCTGGTGGTGCGCGGCCGGTTGCAGCGGCACGAGGGGGTGACCAACCTGACCGCCGACCGGCTCGACCCGATCGAGCCGCCGGTCGCCCCGGCCTCCCGCGACTTCCGCTGAGGTGTAAGGAGGGGCACCTTGTTAACGCTTTCTGCATAGCAGGGGCCCCCTGTTAACACCGCCGGGGCTGACTAGGCTCGACCGTGTGGAGCAGACCAGTGCCCGGTTCACCGGCCCGCCGTTGACCCCCCGTACCGCCGTCATCTGGTCGGTGCTCCGGGCCGAGCTGGAACGCCGCGCCGGCGACCGGCTCACCGTCCTCGACGTGGGCGGCGGCACCGGCGGCTTCGCCGTGCCGCTCGCGCAGGCCGGGCACCGGGTCACCGTGGTCGACGCCAGCCCCGACGCGCTCGCCGCGCTCACCCGCCGGGCCGCCGAGTCCGGCGTCGCCGACCGGGTGCGCGCCGTGCAGGGCGACGGCGACGCCCTCGCCGGGCTGGTCGAGCCGGCCAGCGTCGACCTGGTGCTCTGCCATTCCGTACTGGAGGTCGTCGACGACCCCGCGTCCGTGGTGGCCGCGCTGGTCACCGCGCTGCGCCCGGGCGGCGCGGCGAGCGTGCTGGTGGCCGGGCAGGCCGCCGCGGTGCTCGGCCGGGCGATGAACGGCCACCTCGACGTGGCCGCCGCCCTGGCCGCCGACCCGGCCGGCACCGCCGGCCCCCGAGACACCCTGCGCCGCCGCTACGACGCCGACCGCGCCGCCGCGCTGCTGGCCGCCGCCGGTCTCACGGTCGAGGAGATCCACGGGGTACGCGTCCTGGCCGACCTCCTCCCCGCCGCCGTCGCGGACGGCCAGCAGGCCGCCGTGGTCGAGCTGGAGCGGGCCCTGGCCGCCCGGCCGCCGTACCGGGACCTCGCGGCCCAGCTGCACCTCTTCGCCCGCCGTCCGGCATGACCGCCGCCGTCCCGCCCCCGCCCGGGGAGCCCGCGCGCAGGGCCGTCGTCCCGCCCCCGCGCCCGCCCGCCGATCCGCTGGCCCCGGTGCCGCCCCGCTACGGCGGGGCGAGCCTCGCCGACGTGCTGCCCAGCGCCCTGGCGGTGCTCGGCGTGCCCGGGGCCGTCGACCTGCTCGGCCTGACGCCGGCACTCGCCGGGGTGCGGCGGGTCGCGGTGCTGCTGGTCGACGGGCTCGGCTGGTACCAGATCCCCACCGCCGCCCCGCACGCGCCGACCCTCGCCGGGCTGGCCGCGACCGTCGGCCGCCCGCTCACCTGCGGCTTCCCGTCGACCACCCCGACCAGCCTGGTGACGCTGGGCACCGGGGCCGCGCCCGGCGCGCACGGGGTGCTCGGGTTCCGGGTGCGGGTGCCCGACACCGACCGGGTGCTCAGCCACATCGAGTGGACCGGCGACCCGGAGCCGCTGCGCTGGCAGCCCGTCGCCACCCAGCTCGAACGCGCCCGCGCCGCCGGGGTCGCGGTGACCGTGGTGAGCCGCCCCGAGTACGCCGGCAGCGGGCTCACCCTCGCCGCCAACCGGGGCGGCGACTACCGGGGCGCCGCCGACGCCGCCGCGCTGGCCACCGCGATGCTGACCGCGCTGCACGCCGGGGCCGGGCCGACCCTGGTCTCCGGCTACCACCCCGACCTGGACCGGCACGGCCACCTCTCCGGCGTCGACTCGGCGCCGTGGCGGGCCGCCGCGACCGGGGTGGACGCGCTGCTCGCCCGGCTGGTCGACGGACTGCCGCCGGACGCCGCGCTGCTGGTCACCGCCGACCACGGCCAGCTCGACGTGCCGCCGGCCGACCGGATCGACTTCGACGCCGACGACCGGCTGCGGGCCGGGGTGCGGGTGCTCGCCGGGGAGCCCCGGGTCCGCTACCTGCACGTCGCGCCGGGGGCGGCCGACGACGTGGTGGCCGCCTGGTCGGCCGTGCTCGGCGACGCGGCCCGGGTGCTGCGCCGCGAGGAGGCGGTGGCGACCGGCTGGTTCGGGCCGGTGCCCGAGGCGCACCTGGGCCGCATCGGCGACGTGGTGGTGGTCTGCCGGGGCACGTCCGCCGTGGTCGCCACCCGCTCGGAGCACCCCATGGACTCCCGACTGGTGGCCTACCACGGGTCGGACACGGCCGCCGAGATGACGATCCCGCTGCTGGTGGTGCGCGGCTGAGCGGGGCGGCGCGGCCCCGGGGGCCGCGGCGTGTCGTACCCGGGGGCTAGCCTGCGGGGATGGGTCGCAGTCAGTCGTTGCCGCGCGGCGGCGACCCGCGCTTCGGGCCCGACGGCGACGACTCCGGCAGCCCGATCCTGCACGTCGACATGGACGCCTTCTACGCCTCGGTCGAGGTGCGCCGCCGCCCTGAGCTGCGGGGCCGGCCCGTCGTGGTCGGCGGGGTCGGCCCGCGCGGCGTGGTCAGCGCCGCCAGCTACGAGGCCCGCCGGTACGGCGTCCGCAGCGCCATGCCGATCATGCGGGCCCGGGCGCTGTGCCCGCACGCGGTCTACCTGCCGCCCGACTTCGCGCAGTACACGGCGGCCTCCCGGGCGGTGATGCAGATCCTGCGGGACGTCACGCCGCTGGTCGAGCCGCTCTCGCTCGACGAGGCGTTCCTCGACGTGGCCGGGGCCCGCCGGTTGTTCGGGCCGCCCGCCGAGATCGCCCGCGGCATCCGCGCCCGGGTCGCCGAGGAGCAGGGGCTGACCTGCTCGGTGGGGGTCGCGCCGAGCAAGTTCGTGGCCAAGCTCGGCTCCACCCGGGCCAAGCCCGACGGGCTGCTCGTGGTGCCGGCCGACCGGGTGCTCGACTTTCTGCGCCCCCTGCCGGTCGACGCGCTGTGGGGCGTGGGGGAGCGCTCCGCCGAGACGCTGCGCCGGCTCGGGCTGGCCACCATCGGCGACCTGGCCGAGGCGCCGCGCGGCATGCTCCGCAAGGCGCTCGGCGAGGCCGCCGCGGCCCACCTGCACGAGCTGGCCTGGGGGCGGGACCCGCGCCGGGTCAGCCCCGAGCAGGTGGAGAAGTCGATCGGCGCGGAGGTGACGTTCGACGCGGACGTGGCCGACCCGCTGGAGATCCGGCGGGCCCTGCTCGCCCTCGCCGAGAAGGTCGGCGCCCGGCTGCGCCGGGCCGGGCAGGTCGGCGGCACGGTGTCGATCAAGGTGCGCATGGCCGACTTCCGCACGGTCAGCCGGTCCCGCACCCTCGACGTGGCGACCGACACGGCGCGCGAGATGTTCGACACGGCGTGGGCCCTCTACACCGTCCTCGACCCTGGTGAGCGGATCCGCCTCGTCGGGGTGCGGATGGAGGGTCTCGCCCCGGCGGGCGAGACGCCGCAGCAGCTGACGCTGGGCGCTCCCGAGCGCGGCTGGCGGGAGGCGGAGGCCGTGGCGGACGCCGCCGCCGCCCGATTCGGGCGTTCCGTCATAGGCCCGGCGAGCCTGCTCGGCCGGCGCGATCCCGGGCGAAACGAAAATCCGCCCCGCCCATAGGTCGTCCCGCTTTCCGACGCGCGACCCCCCTCGTAGACTTGTCGTTAAGCAGCCGGTTGGCTGCCACGGTCTGTCGGTCCGACCGGGCCGACCAGCGTGACCGGGGAGGAGTGCCGTGCCGCTCTCGGAGCACGAGCAGCGGCTGTTCGAGCAGATCGAGCGGTCGCTTGCCGAGGACCCAAAATTCGCCTCGGCCGTGCGTGCCAGCGATCCGCGCTTCCACGCGCGGCGTCGTCTGCTCGTCGCTGCCGGCGCGATCATCGTTGGCCTGGCTCTACTGGTCTACGGTGCGGTGATCAAGACCCCGCCGCTCGCGGTGGTGGGTTTCGTCATCATGCTGGGTTCGGCGGCGTACGCGGTGCAGTCGCACCGCAAGGCGCAGTCCCCCGACCTGCACGTGGTCGGGGGGACGACCACCAGCCGACGCCGCCCGCGCGGGCGGTCCGGCCGGCGGTCGTCGTTCGTGGATCGGATGGAGGACCGGTGGCGGCAGCGCCCGGAGGGGCACCGCTGACCCGGTTCCACCGCTGATCCTCGGTCCCGCCGGCCTGGCGGGACCACGCTGATCCGGCCCGCCGACGGCGGGCCGCTGCTTCCTGCCTGCACCCGGAGCCACGGGCGCTGCTTCCGCATGCGGAGCGCGCGTTCGGTGGCCGGTTGCGGTGGCATCACGTCGGCGTGTCGTGTACTGGAAGCAGCCAACGTTCTCGGCTGCCGCCCGACCAGCCCGCCGTCCGCCAGCCCGCTCGCCAGGGCCAGTCCCCGACGACGGGAACGGCGTTCGCCGGACGGGGGTCAGCGGCCGGTGCGGGTGGCCAGCAGGCGGCGCGGGCTCCAGCGCAGCAGCCGGTAGCGGGCGTCGCCCGTCCTGGCCACCAGCCGGGAGGACGTGTTGCCCAGCGCGGTGCGCCAGCGCAGCAGCACCGACGGCGGCAGCACCGCCGCCAGCAGCCGCGTCCGCCGGTCGGTCCGGGTGGCGAGCGCACCCCGGACGGCGCGCAGCGCCGGGTGCAGCTCCCCGCCCGCGAGCGGGGCGCGGGCGTACCGGGCCAACTCCTCGGCGCGGCCCAGCAGCCGTACCGCCGTGGCGGCGGAGGCGTCCTCGCCGACGGCCTCGGTGACCAGGCGCTCGGCGGTCGCCCTCGGCGTCTCCGTCCGGTCCACCCGGACCCGGTAGTCGACCAGGGTGTCGAGCAGCTCGTCCCAGGCGGCGTGCGCGTCCGCCCGCGCCCGGTCGGGGTCCAGCACCACCGTGACCGGTCGCCCCGCCTCGCCGGCCGGGCCCACGCCGGCGTCCACCGTGGCCGGTGCGAGCGCCACCGTCGGCCGGGCGACCCGCCGGCGGCGCAGCGCCATCCGCCGCAGCGCCGGCACGGCGAGCAGGGCCAGCAGCGCCAGCGCGCCGGCCGCCCACCACGGCCACACCGGGGCCTGCCGGGTCGGATCGTTCGCCCCGACCGCCAGGCCGGCGTCGGTGTCCTGGTCGGCGGCGTCCGGGTCGGTGGCTTCCGGCGCCGCCTCCGAGTCGTCGGGGGCGGCCGGGGCACCCGGCTCGGTGGCCGCCGGCTCCGGCGCGTCGGTGTCCGGGGCCCACGCCGAGCGGGTCGAGCCCTGCACCCCGTACGCCGGGGTGGCGTCGAACGGCACCCAGCCCATCCCGTCGAAGTAGACCTCCGTCCAGGCGTGCAGGTTGCGGTTGGTCAGCACGTACCCGTCGTCGGTGCGGCCGGTGCCGTTGGTGAAGCCGAACGCCACCCGGGCCGGGATGCCGGCCGACCGGACCAGCCACGCCATCGCCGCCGCGTACTGCTGACAGAAGCCGGCCTTGTTGTTGAGGAAGTCGACGATGTCCTGACCGCTGGTGCCGCCCTTCGTGGTCAGGCTGTAGGTGAAGCCGTTGTCCGCCGAGAAGTGGTCGTAGATCGCCCGGACCTTGTCGTAGTCGGTGCTGCGGCCCCGCACGAGGTCGGCGACCAGGGTGTCGACCTGCTCCACCGGCGGGGTGGCGGTCTGCTGGAGCCGGATCGGGTGGTCCGACGGCAGCGACGGGGCCCGCCGCAGCGCCGTCGGGGTGTACGTCGACCGGACGTAGTCGAACGAGTAGCGCTTGCCGCGGGAGTTCTCCCGGTTGGAGAAGAGCACCTGCTGGTTCGGGTCGTAGAGCCAGTTGCCGCTGAGCTCCTCGGTGCGCACCGGCTCGGCGTAGGCCGGCAGCAGCGGCATGTTGAGGTTCTTCGAGACCTCCACGGTGGCCCGGTATTGTGCCCGCTCGACGCCGTTGCCGGTGCCCGAGCGCTGGGTCGGGTCGGGCAGGTCCCGGGTGACGGGCCGCCCGGTCGGGTTGCGCACCCGGAAGCCGTCGGGCCGCAGCTCGTCGGCGACGCCGTAGCGCAGGTAGAACGGGTTCGGCTCGGTGGTGGTCACCGTGACCATCTCGTAGACCTCGGACTGGTTGAGCTGCCCGCTCAGCGAGGCGAAGAGGTCGATGCGGCCCGGGTTGCCGCCCTGGCCGTTGCCCGACCCGGTGCCGGTGCCGGCGCCCACGGCGTTGAGCAGGCCCCCGGTCATCCCCGGCACCGCCAGCGGCAGCGCCACCGCCAGCACCACCCCGACCACGGCGAGCCGCCGCCCGGCGGCGGCCAACGGCGAGGACTCCCACACGTCCACGTCGCGGCCGTCGCCGGTGAACCGGCGGCCGAACCGGCGCACCCGGTCGACGTTGTCGGTGACCAGCAGCCACAGGTAGCCGGCCGCGCCGACCACGAACGGCACGGCGGGGACGCTGTCGACGTAGACGGCGACGGGCACCGAGTAGATGGCCAGCATCGGCAGCCCGGCCAGCGCCGGGCGGCGCAGGCCGACGGCGAGCACGTCCACCACCACGGCCACCCCGCCGATGCCGAGCACGCTGACGAACAGCAGCGGGTCGGTGTCGGGCACCTTCACCCCGTACGAGCGCATGTCCACCACGGACGCGCTCAGCAGCTCGCCGAAGTGGGCGAACGTGCCCGGCGTCGGCAGGAACGCCACCAGCTCGGTGCCGGCGGGGAAGAGCCAGGCCAGCGCGAGCGTCAACCCGCCGAGCATGCCCAGCACCTGCCCCCACAGCGGGGCCCGGACCAGCCGGGTCAGCGCGGCCACCCCGGCGACCACGGTGACCGCGATGGCCGCCTGGATGAGCCAGGTCCAGCGCTCGAAGATGGCCGACAGCGGGGCGGCCGCCAGCAGGGTCGCGGCGGCGGCCACGAAGCCGAGGTTGCGGGTCGCGGTCACGGGGGAGCCTTTCGGGGTCATCTTCCCGCCGGGGCGGGCCGGCAGGTGCGCCCGACCCGGCGGATCGTCACTTGACGCCGCCGGCCACGGTCTCGGCCAGCGCGGCCCGCAGGGCGAACCCCTGCGAGCCCCGGCCGGCCTGCGGCCACAGCGCGGGCAGCCGCGCGCCGTGGTCGACCCCGACGACCCGCCACCCGCTCTGCAGCAGGGCGAGCGCGGCGGCGCCGTGCGCGTGGTCGGCCTCGGCCCGCGCCCGGGGCGCGAGGTGGAGCCAGGTGGAGCTGTCCAGCAGGAAGCCGACGCAGGTCGCGCCGTTGCCGCGCAGGCCGGCGAGCAGCTCCGCCTCGGCGGGGCTCACCGCGCCGAACAGGCCGATGATCAGGCCGCCGTCGCCGCGCTGGCGGACCTGCCGCACCAGCGTGGTGATGTCGCCGCGCGGGTCGAGGCGGACCTCGGCGAGCTGGTCGAGCAGCAGCCCGTCGCCGGCGGCCTCGGTGGCGTCGACGTCCGCGCCGTCGCCGGTGACCAGACGCAGCTTGTAGCCGGCCTGGCGCAGGTGCACGGCGATGCTGGCCGCCGCGGAGACCGCCCACTCGAAGCTCGCCGTGGGGCCGTCGCCCCGGTGGCCGTAGCCCCGGGTGTCCAGCACCACCGTCGCCCGGCTCTCCCAGGGCTGCTCCTCGCGGCGGACCATCAGCTCACCGGTGCGGGCCGTCGACTTCCAGTGCACCCGGCGCAGGTCGTCGCCCATCCGGTACTCCCGGGTCGCCGCGTCGTCCTCGCCGTGCACCGCCACCGACCGGGCGCGGCTGGAGCCGCTGCCCGCGTACTCGCCGGGGAGCCGGACCGAGGGCAGCGGGGTGACCTGCGGGATCACCGTGAGCTGGTCGACGCTGGGGAACGACCGGGTCAGCTCGCACAGCCCGAACGGGTCGGTGAGCCGGACCACCAGCGGGCCCACCTCGTACCGGCCGCGCACGTCCGCGCGGACCGTGTACGCCACGGAGCTGGCCTGGTGCGCGCCGAGCCGCTCCAGCACCACGCGGGGCCGGCTGCCCAGGGCGTACGGCAGCCGGTCCTCCAGCAGCAGCGTGCCGGTGGGCAGGCGGGACATGTTCTGCAACCGCAGCACCACCCGGGAGCTGGCCCCGACCGGCACCCGGTGCGGGTCCAGCGACCGGTTGCAGGCCAGCTTGTAGCGGCTGCGCCCCACGTACGCGGCGGCGAGCAGCGGCAGGACGGCGAGCAGCACGGCCACCCGGAGCAGGTCCTTCTCGCCGAGGATGACGGCGGAGACCGCCGCGGCGAGCGCGGCGGCCAGGAACGAGCGGCCACGGGTGGTCAGGCCCCGGAGCCCGTCGCGCACGCTCACCGCCTCCGCGGCTCGTACGGGGCGCGGCCGTTGCCGTCGGCGGCGGGCCGGTTGTCGTACGGGGACCGCTGGCGGTCGTGCGGCAGCGGCAGCCGGTGCACCAGCTCGGCGACGATCGCGTCGGTGGTGCGCCGGGCGAGCTGCGCGTCGGCGGTCGGGATGATCCGGTGGGCGAGCACCGGCACCGCGAGCGCCTGCAGGTCGTCGGGGAGGACGTAGTCGCGCCCCTCCAGGGCGGCGACGGCGCGGGCGGTGCGCAGCAGCTGGAGGGTGGCCCGGGGCGACGCGCCCAGTCGCAGGTCGGGGGCCTCGCGGGTGGCGGTGACCAGGTCCACCGCGTACTGCTTCACGGCGTCGGCGACGTGCACCTCGCGGACGGTGGCGATGAGCCGGCGCACGGTGTCGGCGTCGGAGACCGCCCGCAGCTCCTGCAACGGGTCGGCCGCGCCGTGCCCGTCCAACATGGCCAGCTCGGCCTCCGGCCCCGGGTAGCCCATCGCGATGCGGGCGGTGAACCGGTCGCGCTGCGCCTCGGGCAGCGGGTAGGTCCCCTCCATCTCGATCGGGTTCTGCGTCGCGATCACCATGAACGGGGTCTGCAGCTGGTAGGTGACCCCGTCGACGGTGACCTGCCGCTCCTCCATGCACTCCAGCAGGGCGGACTGGGTCTTCGGCGAGGCCCGGTTGATCTCGTCGCCGACGACGAGGTTGGCGAAGACCGCGCCGGGGCGGAACTCGAAGTCGTGCGTCTCCTGGTTGTAGACGCTGACGCCGGTGACGTCGCTGGGCAGCAGGTCGGGGGTGAACTGGATGCGCCGTACCGAACAGTCGATCGACCGGGCGAGGGCCTTCGCCAGCTTGGTCTTGCCGACGCCCGGGACGTCCTCGATGAGGAGGTGGCCCTCGGCGAGCAGGACGGCCAGGGCGAGGCGGACGGTCGCCGTCTTGCCCTCGATGACCTGCTCGATGTTGGCCACGATGGCCTCGCTGGCGGCGCGGAACTCGTCGTGCGGCAGCAGACCGCCCACCTCGTCCCAGGTCTGTTGTGTCACGGGCCTCCTCCTCGTCGCCACGACGGCAGCTCTGTTAAGAGCACCTGGACCCGCCGTTGGGTTCGCGACGGGAGAGCCTCGTCTGCCGCAGAAATCTCACTGGCCTCTCAGGCTAACCATGTTTGTCGTGAACGCCGAACCCCGCAGCAAGTCGGTCGGTTACGCCCGGAATATTCGCCCGACGGGGGAAACGCATCGTCACCCAGCGTGAGGGGGGTGTCCCGCGTCCCACCTCGCGGCGGCGGGCCGCGTGCCCGGCGGGCCGGCGGGGTACACTGCCCGACATGGCCGGAGTCTTCCTGCTTCTTACCGGGCCGTGCTGATGCGCTGACGCGCGACAGCACGGCGGCCCCTCCTGCGCGAGGGGCTTTTTTGTGCCCTCCGCCGGGCCGCCCGGCGAGCCGGGATCGCCGGCCCGGTCGGCGGGCCGACACCGCCGGACCCGGCCCGGCGACGCCGCGACGAAGCGAACGAGGAGAGACGATGAGTGAGGCAACTGGGGCGGGCGACATCCCCCCGTACCGGTACACCGCGGCCCTGGCCGAGGAGATCGAGCAGCGCTGGCAGGACACCTGGCAGCGGGAGGGCACCTTCCACGCCCCGAACCCGACCGGGCCGCTGGCCGACCCCGGCCACCCCCGGGCCGGCGCGGAGAAGCTGTACGTGCTGGACATGTTCCCGTACCCGTCGGGGGCGGGCCTGCACGTCGGGCACCCGCTGGGCTACATCGGCACCGACTGCTTCGCCCGCTACCAGCGGATGGCCGGCCGCAACGTGCTGCACGCGATGGGCTTCGACGCGTTCGGCCTGCCCGCCGAGCAGTACGCGGTGCAGACCGGCACCCACCCCCGCACCACGACCGTGGCCAACATCGAGCGGTACAAGGCGCAGCTGCGCCGGCTGGGCCTGGCCCACGACGACCGCCGCTCGGTGGCCACCATCGACACCGACTTCTACCGCTGGACCCAGTGGATCTTCCTGCAGGTCTTCAACTCCTGGTACGACGCGGACGCCCGGAAGGCCCGGCCGGTCGCCGAGCTGATCGCCGAGTTCGCCGCGGGCGAGCGCCCGACGCCGGACGGCCGGCCGTGGGCCGAGCTGACCGACGCCGAGCGGCGGGCGGTCGTCGACGGCCACCGGCTGGCGTACGTCTCGCAGGCGCCGGTGAACTGGTGCCCGGGGCTGGGCACCGTGCTGGCCAACGAGGAGGTCACCGCCGACGGCCGCTCCGACCGGGGCAACTTCCCCGTGTTCAAGCGCAACCTGAAGCAGTGGATGATGCGGATCACCGCGTACGGCGACCGGCTGCTGGAGGACCTGGACGCCCTGGACTGGCCCGAGCCGATCAAGCTGATGCAGCGCAACTGGATCGGCCGGTCCACGGGCGCGCACATCGACTTCGCCACCGACCGGGGCCCGGTGCGGGTGTTCACGACCCGCCCGGACACCATCTTCGGGGCCACCTACATGGTGCTGGCCCCCGAGCACGAGCTGGTCGACGCGCTGGTGCCGGCCGCCTGGCCGGACGGGACGCGGGACGCCTGGACCGGCGGGCACGCCAGCCCCCGGGCGGCCGTCGAGGCGTACCGCAAGGCGGCGGCGGCCAAGACCGACGTGGAGCGGCAGGCCGACACGAAGGAGAAGACCGGCGTCTTCGTCGGCGCGTACGCCACGAACCCTGTCACCGGCGGGCAGATCCCGATCTTCATCGCCGACTACGTGCTGGCCGGCTACGGCACCGGCGCGATCATGGCGGTGCCGGCGCAGGACGAGCGGGACTGGGCGTTCGCCGAGGTCTTCGAGCTGCCGATCGTGCGTACCGTGCAGCCCGCCGACGGCTTCGCCGGCACGGCGTACACCGGGGACGGGCCGGCGATCAACAGCGCCGCGCCCGAGCGCGGCCTGGACCTGAACGGCCTGGGGGTCGCCGAAGCCAAGGCGGCGATCATCGCGTGGCTGGAGGCCAACGGGCACGGCGCCGGCGCGACCACCTACCGGCTGCGCGACTGGCTGTTCTCCCGCCAGCGCTACTGGGGCGAGCCGTTCCCGATCGTCTACGACGCCAGCGGCGCGGCGATCGCGCTGCCCGAGTCGATGCTGCCGGTCGAGCTGCCCGAGGTCGACGACTTCTCGCCCAAGACGTTCGACCCCGACGACGCCGACAGCAACCCGGAGACCCCGCTGTCGCGCCGCCGCGACTGGGTCGAGGTGGAGCTGGACCTGGGCGACGGGCCGCAGCGCTACACCCGCGAGACCAACGTGATGCCGCAGTGGGCCGGCTCCTGCTGGTACGAGCTGCGCTACCTGGACCCGACCAACGCCGAGCGCTTCGTCGACGCGGAGAACGAGCGGTACTGGATGGGCCCGCGCGCCGAGGGCGACTGCGGCGGCACCGACCTGTACGTCGGCGGGGCCGAGCACGCCGTGCTGCACCTGCTGTACGCCCGCTTCTGGCACAAGGTGTTGTACGACCTGGGCCACGTGTCCAGCTTCGAGCCGTTCCGCAAGCTGTTCAACCAGGGCATGATCCAGGCGTACGCGTACACCGACGCCCGGGGCTCCTACGTGCAGGCCGAGGAGGTCGTCGAGCGCGACGGCACCTGGTTCCTGGGCGAGGAGGAGGTGCGCCGCGAGTACGGCAAGATGGGCAAGTCGCTGAAGAACGTGGTGACCCCCGACGACATGTGCGCCGCGTACGGCGCGGACACCTTCCGGGTGTACGAGATGTCGATGGGCCCGCTGGAGGTGTCCCGCCCGTGGGAGACCCGGGCGGTCGTCGGGTCGTACCGGTTCCTGCAGCGGGTCTGGCGGGCCGTCGTCGACGAGCAGACCGGCGCGACGCGGGTCACCGACGACCCGGCCGACGAGGCCACCCGGCGGCTGCTGCACAAGGTGGTCGACGGGGTCCGGGGCGACATGGAGGGGATCCGGTTCAACACCGCGATCGCCAAGCTGATCGAGCTGACCAACGCGCTGACCCGGCTGCCGGCCACCCCCCGCGAGGTGGCCGAGCCGCTGGTGCTGATGCTGGCCCCGTTCGCCCCGCACGTCGCCGAGGAGCTGTGGCGGCGGCTGGGCCACGACGCCTCCCTGGCGTACGCGGACTTCCCGGTCGCCGACCCGGCCCTGCTGGTCGCCGAGACGGTGACGTACCCGGTGCAGATCAACGGCAAGGTGCGCGGCCGGATCGAGGTGAGCGCCGACGCGTCCGAGGACGAGGTGCGGTCGGCGGCGCTGGAGGCGGTGGCGGGCGCGCTGGCCGGCAAGGAGCCCCGCAAGGTCATCGTGGTGAAGGGCCGGATGGTCTCGGTCGTCGCCTGAGGTGCAAGGAGGGGCCCCTTGTTAACGCATTCTGCATAGCAGGGGCCCCTTCCTAACGCCCCGCCGGCGGGGGCGCGGTCGCGGCGGGGGCGTCAGGAGGGGGCGTGTCAGGCGGCGGCGCGGCGGCGGCGTTCCGCGCGCCACCAGCGGTGCAGCAGCACCGCGCTGGCGATCAGGCCGAGGCTCGCGGGGGCGGCGGCGTACCAGTTGACGTCGCCGGGGGAGGTGGCCGCCGCGCCGAGCGCCGCGTAGCCGAACGCCGTCGGGGCGGAGGCGAGGACACTGCCGGCGAGGTACGGCAGCACCCGCGCGCCGGTGGTGCCGTAGCCGTAGCTGACCAGCCCGTACCCGGAGATGGGCAGCAGCCGGACCGTGGCCACCCCCAGCACGCTCTGCCGGGCGAACCAGCCGTCGAGGCGGGCGAGCCGTCCCCGGACCCGTTCGGCGACGAACTCCCTGCCCAGCGCCCGGCCGACGGCGAAGCCGAGCGCGGCGGCCAGCAGCGCCGCGCCGAGCGCGTACGCCGCGCCCTCGAGGGGGCCGAAGATCGCGCCGACGGCGAGCGTGACGAAGGTGCGCGGCACCAGGGCGACCAGCAGCAGCGCCCCGCCGACGATCGCGGCGACCGGGGCGTACCCGCCGAGGGAGTCGGCGAGCCGGGGCAGCGCCGCCGGGTCGGGCCGGGGGAGCACCGGCAGCAGCGCCGCCAGCCCGGCGAGCAGGAGCAGCAGCAGGGCGAACCGGCGCGCCGGCGGCTGCCCGAGCAGCCGCCGGGCGGCGGCGAGCAGCCGGCGCGGGGCCCGGGTCATGCGCGGCCGGGCCGCGGCAGCCGCCGGGCGGCCCGGATCATGCCCGGGCGGCGGCCACCGCGGCGCGGCGCTCGGCGCGGAGCCGGTCGGCCCAGGTGTCGTCCAGCGGCGGGAGCTGGTGCGCGCCGGTCGCCCAGCGCAGCAGCAGGTCGGCCAGGGCCGGGTTGCGGGCCAGGGCCGGCCCGTGCGAATACGTGCCGAGCAGCTTGCCCCGCCACGCGCCCTCGGTCGCGCCGTCGTTGCCGACCCCGGCGGTGACCCGGGCCAGCGGGGACACGCCCGGCCCGAGGTGGGTGCGCCCGCCGTGGTTCTCGAAGCCGGTGAGCGCCGGCACCCCGAGCCGGGGGTCGATGTCGCCGGCCAGCTCGCCGACGGCCCGCGACGGGCCCCGGTCGGAGGAGAGGTCGAGCAGCTCCAGCCCGGCGCACTGGACGCCCTTGGCGAAGAACGAGGTGCCGAGGAGTTGGTAGCCGGCGCAGACGCCGAACACCACCGACCCCTGGGCGACGGCGCGGTGCAGGCCGCCGTCGGCCCGCAGCCGCTGCGCGCCGAGCGCCTGTGGGCCGTCCTCGCCGCCGCCGATGAGGTAGATGTCGGCGGTGGCGGGCAGCGCCTGGTCGGAGCGGACCTCCAGCACCTCCACGGGCATGCCGCGCTGCTGGGCCCGGCGGGCCAGGATCAGCATGTTGCCCCGGTCGCCGTAGGTGGACAGCAGGTCGGGGTAGATCCAGACGATACGCAGGCTCTCAGTTGACACGGTCCAGCTCCGCTCGGATGTCCTGGAAGGCGGTGTAGTTGGCGATGACCTCCAGCCGGCCCGGCGGGACCGCCCGGACCGCCTCGCCGAACGTGCGGACGTGCTGGAAGGGCACGCCGTTGACGTCGAGGCGGACCGCCAGGTCGTACGCCCGGTCGCCGGTGATCAGCACCTGCCGGCCGCGCAGCGGAGCGAAGTCGACGTCGAAGAGCCAGGAGGTGTCCAGCCCGTCGGGGTCCCGGGCGTTGATGGAGAGCAGCGTCGGCGCGAAGTCGGCCATGTCGAACGCCTCCAGCCAGCTCGCCGGGTTCTTCGCCAGCAGCAGCCGGATGTTGCGCCCGTCGCGGTCGACCTGGGCGTAGCGGCCGGCGATGGAGGTGACCGCGCCGAGCCGGGAGACCGCGTCGACCGGGCGGACGCCGAACTCGGCGGCGACGGCGAGGGCGGTGGCGGCGTTGCCGAGGTTGACCTTGCCGGGGAGCTGGAGCACCACCTTGTGCCAGGCGCCGGTCGGGTCGAGCACCCCGTCGTCCTCGACGGCCCAGTGCGGATCGGGCCGGCGCAGCGGGCAGCCGCTGCACCACCACTGGTCGCCGTTGCGCGCGATGGTGTGCCCGCACTCGGGGCAGACCCACGAGTCGTCGTGCCAGCGCTGGCCGGCGCTGAACCAGGTGACGTGCGGCGGCCGGATGCCCCGGGCCGGGTCGCCGGGCGGGGTGGCCGCCCACACGACCATCGGGTCGTCGGCGTTGGCGACCACCCGCACGTCGGGGTGGTTGACCAGCGCCGCGCGCCAGAGCTGCGCCATCATGGCGACCTCCTTGGCGCGGTCGAGCTGGTCGCGGGAGAGGTTGAGCAGCGCCACCACGTGCGGCTCGGTGGCCTCCAGGACCTGGGCCAGGTAGTGCTCGTCGACCTCCAGCACCGCGTACGGGGTGCTGCCGGCCTTGGCCAGCGCCGAGGTGTGGCCGGTGGGCATGTTGGCGCCGAAGGAGTTGGTGGCGACCCGGCCGAGGACGCCGACCGCCGCCGTTGTCAGCCGGGTGGTGGTGGTCTTGCCGTTGGTGCCGGAGACGAGCGCGATGGCGCGCCCCGCCGAGAGGTGGGCCAGCAGGTCGGGGTCGATCTTCAGGCCGATCCAGCCGCCGATCACCGAACCGTCGCCACGACCCGCGGCCCGGGACAGCGCCGCGGCGGTCCGCGACACGGAGCTGGCCACCTTTGCCCGCAGGGGCATCTTCGCGTCCGTCACGCGAGCGAGGTTACCGGACCGCCGCCCCCGCCAGATCGCCGCCGACGGCGAACCGTTCGGCCGGGCCACCCGGGCGGACGGCCGGAGCGCGGTCGACCGGATGGAGTCGATCTATGTCGGGTAGTGGACGCCGGGGTGGGGGCGCCGCGGCCCTCCACTTCGCTCCACCCCTTCTGACGTGCTGTTTTGTCGCCGACGACGACGCGCCGCGCGGGCGATTCTGGTTGCAGGTGGAGGGAAGTGGAGTAGAGTGGGGACCAATGGTGAGGCCGGGAGGGCCCACCGGCCCGGGGGGAGCGGCGCCGCGAACGCCGCTGCAAGGGCGAGGGGGTTGGGCCGATGTTCCTCGGCACCCACACCCCGCGCCTGGACGACAAGGGCCGGTTGATCCTTCCGGCGAAGTTCCGGGATGAGCTGGCGGGGGGTGTCGTGATCACCAAAGGGCAGGATCGCTGTCTCTACGTCTTCCCGATGCCCGAGTTCCAGCGCATCGCCGACCAGTTGCGCGCGCAACCCATGACGAACAAGGCGGCCCGCGCCTACAGCCGGGTCTTCTTCGCCAGCGCGCACGACGAGGTCCCGGACAAGCAGGGGCGGGTCACCGTCCCGGCGCACCTGCGGGCGTACGCCGGGCTCGACCGTGACCTGGTGGTCATCGGCGCGAGCACGCGGGTGGAGGTCTGGGACAAGGCGGCCTGGGAGGCCTACCTCGCCGACAGCGAAGACGACTTCGCCGACATCGAGGAGGGGGTGCTGCCCGGCGGTCTGTAGGGCGTGACGACGCCCGACGTACTGCGAGATCTCCAGCCGCTTTCGAGTTCCTGGCACCCCTTCCCCGGTGCCAGGCGCACGATCTCCCGGAGGGCCGCGGCCTCCGGTGGGCGGGAGCGGATGGGGATCTGGCGGTACGACGGAGGCGTCGTCCGACGACAGGCGCGGAGAGAAACGGACGGTTCAACCGGTGGGGGTCGACATGGGGGAGCTTCGCGGCACGCACGTGCCGGTGCTGCTCGAGCGGTGTCTCGAGTTGCTGGCCCCCGCGCTGGACAGGGGCGACCGCACGATCCACGTCGACGCCACGCTGGGCCTGGCCGGTCACGCCGAGGCGGTGCTGCAACGGCATCCGCGCACGGTGCTGATCGGGCTGGACCGGGACACCGAGGCCCTCGCCCACGCGCGGGTCCGGCTGGCCCGGTTCGCCGACCGGGTCCACCTCGAGCACGCCGTCTACGACGAGCTGCCCGAGGTGCTGGCCCGGCTGGGTTACCCGGCGATCGACGGCGTCCTGTTCGACCTGGGCGTCTCCTCGCTCCAGTTGGACGCGCCCGACCGCGGGTTCGCCTACGCACAGGACGCGCCGCTGGACATGCGGATGGACCAGACCCGGGGGGTGACCGCCGAGGAGGTGGTCAACACCTACTCCCACCCGGATCTGGCCCGGGTGCTGCGGGTGTACGGGGAGGAGAAGTTCGCCCCGAGGATCGCCTCGGCGATCCTGCGGGAGCGGGAACGGGCCCGGATCACCTCGTCGGCGCGGTTGGCGGAACTGGTCAGGGAGAGCATTCCCGCACCAGCCCGACGAACCGGGGGACACCCGGCCAAGAGAACGTTTCAGGCTTTACGGATCGAGGTAAACAGGGAGCTGGCGGCGCTGGAGACGGCGCTGCCGGCCGCTCTCGACAAGCTCACCGTGGGCGGTCGCATGGTGGTCCTGTCCTACCACTCGCTGGAGGACAGGCTCACCAAGGCGGCCCTCACCGACCGGGTCCGCAGCAAGGGCCCGGTCGACCTCCCGGTCGAGCTGCCCGGGTCGGGTCCGACGTTCCGGCTGCTCAGCCGGGGCGCGGAGCTGCCCGGGGAGGCGGAGGTCGCCGCGAACCCGCGTGCCGCGTCGGTGCGGCTGCGGGCCGCGGAACGGATCGACCCGGACGCGGAGCGACAGGGGCGGGCCGACCGCGAACGGCCCCGCCGGCGGGTCAGGGCGATGCACCAACCGGGGACCGGATCGGCGGATCCGGGGTCGACGGGCGCAGGGACGGACGAAGAGGGGGAGGGAAGAAGATGAACGCTGACAAGCGCGACGGCCGGGACACCGGCGTCGGGCAGCGCGCACCGCGGTCGGGGGGCCGGATCGCGGCGCAGCGGACCACGCGGGCCGGGATGCCGGCTCCGGGGGCCGGCCGGCTCGACCGGCAGGGGGAGACTCGCGCCCGGGGGGCGCGCGAGTTCCCGACCAACGGCAGCGCCGCGCTGCGCCCGACCGAGCGGGTCAGCCCGGCCGAGCGGGCCGGCACGACCGAGCGGGCCCGTGCGGCGGCGAGCCCGTCGCCGCGGCTGCGGGTCGCCCCGCCGCCGCCGGTGTCGGTGCCGCGGGCGCCGTTCGTGGCGCTGATCCTGGTGCTGGTCGTCGGCGGGGTGCTCGGCATCCTGCTGGTCAACACCAAGATCAACGAGAACTCGTTCCGGCTGGAGCGGCTCCAGCAGCAGCAGGCCAAGCTCGACGTGGACCAGCAGCAGCTGGACAAGGAGATCGCCGACGCGAAGGCGCCCGGCAACCTCACCGCCACGGCCCGCCGGCTCGGCATGGTCGAGGCGGAGGAGCCGGCGTACATCCGGCTGCCGGACGGCCGGGTGATCGGGGTGCCGCAGCCGGCCAACGGCCAGCCGTCGGTCACCAGCCAGCAGGGTGCGGGGGGCTGATCGGGGTGCCGCCGAGAGCTGAGGAACCGCGCCGGGACCCTTCGGGCTCCCGGCGCGGTTCGTCGCGGGCCACCGGCGGGCGGGGTGAGCCGCGCACCGGCGAGCCCGGCGTGCAGGGCATCTCCGACGCGCGGGCGTACACCCCCCGGGGGCGCACCGTCCGCGAGGAGCGCCAGGCGGCGGGCCGGCCGACCGCCGGGGGCGCCGAGCAGCGGCGTACCCCACGGGGCGGCCGGGCCGGCGGTGACCCGTTCCGGCCGGCGTTGCAGGTGCTCGACGGCGGCCGGGCCGGCGGCGGTCGCGCCGGCCGCCGGGAACCCGTCCCGGCCGCGCGCGCCGCGGTGGTCCGGACCGTGCCCACCCGGGCACGGCCCGACGACGACGATGACGCGCCGCGCCCGCCGCGCCGCCGGCCCGCCGGGCGCGGCCCGCGCCGCCCCACCCGCCCCACCCGGCCCGCCGCCGGGCGGTCGCCGCGCAAGCCCCGCAAGCCGCCCCGGCTGGCCGACCCGCGCCGCCGGCTGCGCCTGGGCACCCTGCTCGTCCTCGCGCTGTTCGCCACCATCGGCGTCCGGCTGGTCTTCCTCCAGGCGGTCGACACCCCGGCGTACGCCGGCGGCGGTCTCGCCGACCGGGTGATCCGGATCGACCTGCCCGCCCCCCGGGGCGCGATCTACGACCGCACCGGCGCCCCGCTGGCCAACAGCGTCGAGGCCCGGTACGTCTTCGCCGACCCGACCCGGGTCAGGGACCGCACGGAGACCGCGCGGGCGCTGTCGCCCCTGCTCGGCCGTCCGGCCTCCGAGCTGGCCGAGCGGATGAAGCCGCGCACCCTGGAGAACGGGAAAGCCTCCCAGTTCGAATACCTGGCCCGGGGCGTCGACGTCCCCACCGCCAAGAAGATCGTGGCGCTCGACCTGTACGGCATCGGCGTGCACCGCGACGAGCGGCGCGAGGTGCCCGGCGGCGACCTGGCCGCCAACCTGATCGGCTTCACCAGCCAGGACATGGTCGGCCTGGAGGGCCTGGAGGCCCGCTACGACGACCTGCTGCGCGGCGAGATCGGCCGCCGGGTGTACGAGGCCGGCCAGGGCAAGCTCGACGCGCCGATCCCCGGCGGCTACAGCAGCACCACCCTGCCCAAGCCGGGGAGCTCCCTGCAGTTGACCATCGACCGGGACCTGCAGTTCAAGGCGCAGCAGGTGCTCAAGAGCCAGGTGGCCAAGGTGCAGGGCAGCGTCGGCGTCGCCATCGTCCTCGACGTGCCCACCGGCGAGGTGCTGGCCCAGGCCAGCCACCCCACCTACAACGCGGCGAAGCCGCAGGAGAGCGAGCCGACCGACCGGGAGGACGCGGCCACCAGCTTCGTGGTCGACCCCGGCTCCATCCACAAGGCGATCACGTTCGGCGCGGCGCTCCAGGAGGGGGTGATCACCCCCGACACGGCGCTGCCGATCCCCGACAGCATCGTCCGGGGCGACACCACCTTCCGCGACACCCACCCGGCGAACGGGCGGCTGATGAGCCTGCCGGGGATGCTCGCGTACTCGTCGAACGTCGGCACCATCGAGATCGCCGACAAGCTCGGCCCGGACCGGCTGATCGACTACCAGAAGCGCTTCGGGCTCGGCCAGCCCACCGGCGAGGGCATCCCGGGGGAGGCCAGCGGCCGGTTGCTGCCCGCCCAGTCGTGGAGCGGGTCGTCGTACGGGTCGGTGCCGATCGGGCACAGCGTCGACGCCACCCCGCTGCAGATGGCCGCCGCGTACGCCGCGATCGCCAACAACGGCACGTACGTCCAGCCGCACCTGATCAAGGAGGTGATCAGCGGCAAGGACGGCAGCCGTACGCCGGGCAAGGCGCCGGTCACCCGGCCGGTGCTCAGCCCGGCCAACGCGAAGGCGCTGCGCACCATGCTGGAGGCGGTCACCACCGTCGACGGGGCCACCGGGCTCGCGGCCGCGGTGCCCGGCTACCGGGTCGCCGGCAAGACCGGCACCGGCATCCGCTACGTCGACGGCAAGCAGCAGCCCGGCGAGGTCGGCTCGTTCATCGGGATGGCGCCGGCCGACAATCCGCGCTTCGTGGTGGCGGTCTTCGTGTGGAGCCCCGGCGGCGGTGGCGGGGCGGTCGCCGCGCCCGCGTTCCGCGACATCATGGGCTTCACGCTCAGCCGCAACCGGGTCCCGCCGTCCGGCGCGCCGGCGCCCAAGTTCGAGGTCTTTCCGCGCTGACCAGGCGCGGCGGGACATCATCGGTTGATGGGGACGAACCACCGGGGCGGCTGTACGGCCGGAACCGGACGACCGGGTAGGGTCTGACGCCGTGCCCGGCAATCCACGCCCCCGTACCGTGACCGGACTCCGGCTCGGCGAACTCGCCGACCGGCTCGCCGTCGAGGCCCCCGAGGGGGCCGCCGACCAGGTGGTGACCGGGGTGACCCACGCCAGCCAGGAGGTCCGCCCCGGCGACCTGTACGCGGCGCTGCCCGGCGCCCGCCGCCACGGCGCGGAGTTCGCCGCCGCCGCGGCCGGGGCCGGCGCGGTGGCCGCCCTCACCGACCCGGCCGGCGCGCCGGCCGTGGCCGCGGCGGGCCTGCCGGCGCTGGTGGTGCCCGACCCCCGCGCGGTGCTCGGCGCGCTCGCCTCCGCCGTCTACGGCGACCCCACCGCAGGCCTGACCGTCATCGGGATCACCGGCACCGCCGGCAAGACCTCCACGGCCTACCTCGTGGAGTCGGGGCTGCGCGCCGCCGGCCACGTCACGGGCCTCATCGGCACGGTGGAGACCCGGCTGGGCGACCTGGTCGTCGACAGCGTGCGCACCACCCCGGAGGCCACCGACCTGCACGCCATGCTCGCCGCCGCCCGGGAGCGCGGGGTCACCGCGCTGGTCATGGAGGTCTCCAGCCACGCCCTGGCCATGGGCCGGGTCGGCGGGGTGCGGTTCGCCGTCGGCGGCTACACCAACTTCGGCTCCGACCACCTGGACTTCCACGCCGACTCGGCGGACTACTTCGCGGCGAAGGCGCAGCTGTTCGACGGGCGTTGCGCCGTCGAGGTGCTCAACCACGACGAGTCGGCGCTGCGCGCGCTGTACACCCCCGCCACGGTCAGCTACTCGGCCGCCGGCGACCCCACCGCCACCTGGTACGCCACCGACGTCGACGGCGAGGGCTACGCGCAGCGGTTCACCGCGCACGGCCCCGGCGGGCTGACCGTGCCGGCCGGGGTCGCGCTGCCCGGGCGGCACAACGTCGCCAACGCCCTGCTGGCCATCGCCGCGCTGGTCGGCGCGGGGGTGGACGCGGCCACGGCCGCCGCCGGGGTGGCCGCCTGCGGCGGGGTGCCCGGCCGGCTGGAGCTGGTCTCGGCGGCCGGGCCGGTGCGCGGCGTGGTCGACTACGCGCACAAGACCGACGCGATCGTGGCGGCCCTGGCCGCGCTGCGCGAGCTGAGCGCCGGGCGGCTGATCTGCGTCATCGGCGCCGGTGGCGACCGGGACCGCGGCAAGCGGCCGGAGATGGGCGCCGCCGCCGCCCGGGGCGCCGACGTGGTGCTGGTGACCGACGACAACCCGCGCACCGAGGAGCCGGGCGCGATCCGGGCGGAGGTGCTGGCCGGGGCGCACGCCGCCGCCACGCCGGCGCGGATCGTCGAGGTGGCCGGCCGGCGCGCGGCGATCGACGAGGCGGTCCGGCTGGCCGCCCCGGGGGACGTGGTCGCCGTGCTCGGCAAGGGGCACGAACGTGGGCAGGAGGTGGGCGGCGAGGTGTTGCCGTTCGACGATCGTACGGAGCTGGCCGACGCGCTGCGCGCCCGCTTCGGGGACCTGGCGGGCCGGCGATGATCCCGCTGACGGTGGCCGAGGTGGCCGAGGCGGTCGGCGGCCGGCTGGTCGCCGCCGACCCGGCCGCCCGGGTGACGGGCCCGGTGGAGTTCGACTCGCGCAAGGCCGGGCCGGGCGCGCTGTTCGTGGCGTTCCCCGGCGAGAAGGTGGACGGCCACGACTACGCCGCCGGTGCCGTGGCCGCCGGCGCGGTGGCGGTGCTCGGCACCCGGCAGGTGCCCGGGGTGCCCATGGTGCTCGTCGGCGACGCCCTCGACGCGATGGGCCGGCTGGCCCGCGCGGTCGTGGACCGGCTGCCCGCGCTGACCGTGATCGGGCTGACCGGTTCGTCGGGCAAGACCACCACCAAGGACCTGATCGCCCAGCTCACCGGGCGGCTCGGCCCCACGGTGGCCCCGCCCGGGTCGTTCAACAACGAGCTGGGCCACCCGTGGACGGCGCTGCAGGCCGACGCGGACACCCGCTTCCTGGTGCTGGAGAAGGGCGCCCGGGGGGTGGGGCACGTGCGCTACCTGTGCGAGGTGGTGCCGCCGCGCATCTCGGTGGTGCTCAACGTCGGCGTGGCGCACCTCGGCGAGTTCGGCTCGGTGGAGAACATCGCGCTGGCCAAGGGGGAGCTGGTCGAGTCGCTGCCCGCCGACGGGCTGGCCGTGCTCAACGCCGACGACCCGCTCGTCGACGCGATGGCCGCCCGCACCGCCGCCCGGGTGGTGCGCTACGGCGAGGCCGCGCACGCCGACGTGCGGGCCGTGGACGTGACGCTGGACGGGCGCGGGCGGGCCGCGTACACCCTGGTGACCCCGGAGGGGAGCGCGGCCGTGCGGCTCGGGCTCACCGGCCGGCACCAGGTGTCGAACTCGCTGGCCGCCGCCGCGGTGGCCCGGGAGCTGGGCATGCCGCTGGCCGAACTGGCCGCCGCGCTGGGCGAGCTGGGTCTGGTCTCCACCCGGCGGATGGACGTCTTCGAGCGCCCCGACGGCGTGACGGTGATCGACGACTCGTACAACGCGAACCCGGCGTCCACGGCGGTGGCGCTGCGGGCGCTCGCCGGGATGCGCGGCGCGGGACGGGCGGTCGCGGTGCTCGGCTACATGGCCGAGCTGGGGGAGTACGAACGACAGGGGCACCTGGAGGTCGGCCGGCTCGCGGCCGAGCTGGGTGTGGACCGGCTGCTCGTGGTGGGCGAGCCGGCGGCGCCGATCCACGAGGGCGCGACAGCGGTAGAGGACTGGGGAGGAGGATCGGTGCTGCTCACCGATCAGGCGGCGGCCGTCGAGGTGCTGCGGAGTGAACTACGGGCGGGCGACGTCGTCCTGGTGAAGGGCTCCCGGTACCGCACCTGGGAGGTGGCCGACGCGCTGCGCGCCGACGCCGCGGACGGGGGTGCCGCCGCATGAGGGCGGTGATCGTCGCCATCGGCGTGGCGTTCCTCGTCTCGCTGTTCTGCACCCCGATCGCGATCAAGGTGTTCGCCCGGCTCAAGGCCGGCCAGCCGATCCGATCGAACCTCGGGCTCGCCAGCAACGAGGGCAAGAAGGGCACGCCGACGATGGGCGGCGTGGTCTTCATCCTGGCCACGGTCATCGCGTACGTCGCCGGGCACCTCGCCCTGACCACCCTGCCGGACGCGCAGATCGCCCAGGTCGAGCCGACCATCACCGCGCTGGTGCTGCTGGGCCTGATGGTGTTCTCCGGCGCGGTCGGCTTCATCGACGACTTCCTGAAGGTCCGCAAGCGCAACAGCGGCGGGCTCAACAAGCGGGGCAAGCTGGCCGGTCAGATCCTGGTCGGCGCGGCCTTCGGCGTCGTCGCGCTCTACTTCCCCAGCAGCATGACCGACGCCAGCGGGGCGGCCACCAACACCGAGACCGTGGGCGCCACGACGCTGAGCTTCATCCGGGACATCCCCGCGCTGGACGTCACCAAGATCGGCGCGGTGGTCATCTTCATCTTCGTGGTGATGGCGGCGACCAACGGCGTGAACCTCACCGACGGCCTGGACGGCCTGGCCACCGGCGCGTCGGTGATGGTCCTCGCCGCGTACGCGCTGATCGCGTTCTGGCAGTACCGGCACTGGTGCGCCGACCCGTCGTACACGGCGAACCCGGACAACTACTGCTACACGGTGCGGGACCCGCTGGAGATCGCGCTGATCGCCGGGGCGGCGGCCGGGGCCTGCGTGGGCTTCCTGTGGTGGAACACCTCGCCGGCCCGGATCTTCATGGGCGACACCGGCGCGCTCGGCCTGGGCGGCCTGATCGCCGGCATGGCGATGTCCACCCGCACCATCCTGCTGCTGCCGATCATCGGCGGGCTCTTCGTGATCATCACGATGTCGGTGGTCATCCAGATCATCTCGTTCCGCACCACCGGCAAGCGGGTGTTCCGCATGTCGCCGCTGCAGCACCACTTCGAGCTGGCCGGGTGGAGCGAGGTCAACATCGTGGTCCGGTTCTGGATCATCGCGGGGATCGGCGTGGCCATCGCGCTCGGCCTGTTCTACAGCGACTTCCTCGCCGCGATGGGCTGATCCGCCGGCCGGGCCCGCGCGACCCGACGCGGCCGCCCGTCCCCGCGCGCCGGCGCGGCGCGCCAGGCGTTAAGAAGGGGCCCCTGCTATGCAGAATGCGTTAACAGGGGGCCCTTCCTTTCGCCCGGCGACACGCCGACCACGGCGTTCGGCCGGAACGGGCCGCTCGCATTCGCGATGATGGGCGGGTGGGGGAGGACCGAGGCGCCAGCGCGACAACGACCGACACGTCCGGACGACGCGGCCCGGGGGGCGGCCGGGGGGTCGACCCGCCGGCCGCCGCGCCGGGTTTCGGCCTGGACGCCGCCGGCGGGCTGGCCGCGCTGCGCGGCCTGCTGGCCCGGCCCCTGGCCTCCTACTATCTGCTGATCTCCAGCGCCGGTCTGCTGCTGGTCATCGGCCTGACCATGGTCTTCTCGGCCACCAGCGTGAAGAACTACGCCGAGGAGGGCAACGCCTTCGCCGACGCCACCCAGCAGGCGATCTTCGCGGTGATCGGGGTGGTGGCGTTCTGGGTGTGCCAGCGGCTGCCGGCGAGCACCTACCGGTCGGTGGCCGGCACGGCGCTCGGCGTCGCCGTGGTGCTGCTGCTGGTGCTCAACCTGCTGCTCGCGCTCAACTCGTTCTTCGGGGTGAAGCGGGTGGGGCCGCTGGAGGCCAACCTGCTGTGGCTGTTCGTCGGCGGCGTCCAGCTCCAGCCCTCCGAGCTGGCGAAGTTCGCGCTGGTGCTGTGGGGGGCCGACGTGCTGGCCCGCAAGGGCGCCCGGCTCGGCTGGTGGAAGGAGCTGGCCACCCCGCTGTTCCCCGTGGTAGCGCTGCTGTTCGTGCTGGTCGGCTACAACGACGTCGGCACGATGCTCTGCCTGCTTGCCCTCGTCGTCGGCCTGCTCTGGGCGGCCGGCGTGCGCACCAAGGTCTTCGCCGTGCTGTCGGTGATCGGGCTGGTCGGCATCGGGCTGCTCGTCGCCGCCGCCTCGCTGGGCGCGGGTTCGGGGGCGAAGGGGCAGGAGAACTACCGGCTGGCCCGGCTCACCACCTTCGTCAACCCGCCGCCGCCGCAGGAGTGCTTCGCCGAGCAGTGCTACCAGGTCGCCCAGGCCCGCAACGCCATCGAACACGGCGGCTGGTTCGGCGTCGGGCTGGGCAAGAGCAGCTTCAAGTTCGGCTGGCTGCCCGAGGCGCACAACGACTTCATCTTCGCCGTGCTGGCCGAGGAGCTGGGCGTGGTCGGCTGCGTCGTGCTGATCACCCTGTTCGCGGTGCTCGGCTACACCGGGCTGCGCATCGCCCGGCGGGTGGAGGATCCGTTCCGTCGGCTCGCCGCCGCCGGGGCCACCACCTGGCTGGTCGGGCAGGCGATCATCAACATCGGCGGGGTGACCGGCCTGATGCCGCTGACCGGCGTGCCGCTGCCGTTCATCTCCGACGGCGGAAGCGCCCTGGTGGTGACCATGGCGGCGATCGGGATGCTCGCCTCGTTCGCCCGCTGCGAACCCGACGCGGCCCGAGCCCTGCATGCCCGTCCGCCCGCCCGGTGGGTCCGACTACTCTGGGCCCCGTTGCCGCCGCTTCCCGGCCGGCGCCGTCGCCCGGCGCCGCCACCGGCGGACCGTGGGTCCGTACCCCGGTCGCGGGCGCGGCGCGAGGACGACCAGGCCGCATCCCGTGGCGCCCGGCCGGACCGGGCCCGGGGTGGGACGGCGAGCGAGAGGAGACGCTGATGGGTCCGCTGCGTTCGGTGGTGCTCTGCGGAGGAGGCACGGGGGGCCACATCTACCCGCTGCTCGCCTTCGCCGACTGCCTGCGCCGACACGACCCGGGCGTCCGGATCACCTGCCTCGGCACACCCAAGGGCCTGGAGAACGAGCTGATCCCGCCGGCCGGCTACGACCTGCGGCAGATCCCGGCCTACCAGCTGCCCCGGTCGGTCAACATGAGCCTGGTCCGCACCCCGGACCGGATGTGGAAGGCGGCCCGCGCGGCGGGCAAGGTGATCGACGAGGTCCGGGCCGACGTGGTCGTCGGCTTCGGCGGGTACGTCTCCGTGCCCGGCTACCTGGCCGCGTGGCGGCGCGAGCTGCCGATCGTCATCCACGAGGTGAACGTGCCGCCGGGGGTGGCCAACCGGCTCGGCATGAAGTTCACGAGCAACGTCGCGGTGGGCTTCCCGCACCAGCCGGCGCAGGCCGAGGCGCTGCGCGACGCCCGGGTGGTCGGGGTGCCGCTGCGCCGGGGCATCGCCGGGCTGGACCGGGCCGCCAACGCGGCCGCCGCCCGCGCCCACTTCGGACTCCGGCCGGACCTGCCGGTCCTCTTCGTCGCCGGCGGCTCGCAGGGCGCCCGGTCGATCAACCTCGCCGTCGCGGGCGCGGCCAAGGAGCTGGCCCGGCACGGCGTGCAGGTGCTGCACGTGATGGGCGCCCGCAACGAGCCGGTGCCGATCCCCAGTGACCTGCCGGTGCCGTACGTGACGCTGCCGTACCTGTCCCAGATGGAGATCGGCTACGCCGCCGCCGACCTGATGCTCGGCCGGGGCGGGGCGATGACCTGCGCCGAGGTCGCCGCGATCGGGCTGCCCACCGTCTACGTGCCGTACCCGCACAGCAACCAGGAGCAGAAGCGCAACGCGCTGCCCGTGGTGGAGGCCGGCGGCGGGCTGCTCGTGGACGACGCCGAGCTGACCCCGGCCTGGGTGGAACGCACGATCATCCCGCTGATCCGTGACCCGCACCGGCTCGCCGCGATGGGCGCCGCAGCGGCGGCGTACGGGCGGCGCGACGGCGACGAGGCGCTGCTGAACTTCGTCTACGAGGCGGTGGCCCGATGAGGGGCCGGGCCGTCGCGACCGGAAGGTTCCCGTCATGAACACCGCGCAGTTCACCCCGGCCGGCACGCTGACCGCCGAGGACCTGGGCCGGATCCACCTCATCGGCGTCGGCGGCGTCGGCATGAGCGGGCTGGCCCGGCTCTTCCTCACCCGGGGCCTGCCGGTCTCCGGCAGCGAGCTGCGGGAGTGGCCGTCGTTGGCCGGGATGCGGGCGCTGGGCGGGACCATCCACATGACCCACGAGCCGTCCAACCTCGACGGCGTCGACACGGTCGTCTACTCCTCGGCGATCCCGCAGGACCACGTGGAGATGGTGGAGGCGCGGCGGCGCGGGCTGCGGGTGCTGCACCGCTCCGAGGCGCTCGCGGCGGCGATGACCGGCCGGCGCACGGTGGCGATCGCCGGCACCCACGGCAAGACCACCACCACCTCGATGGTGACGATGGTGCTGCAGCAGGCCGGCGTCGATCCGTCCTTCGTGATCGGTGGGGAGATCTCCGAGGTCGGCTCCGGGGCGCACCACGGCACGGGCGAGCACTTCGTGGTCGAGGCGGACGAGAGCGACCGCTCGTTCCTCATCTACCGCCCGTACGTCTCGGTGATCACCAACATCGAGGCCGACCACCTCAACACGTACGGGGACCTGGCCACGCTGGAGGCGGCGTTCGCCGAGTTCGCCCGGCTCACCGACCCCGACGGGTTCATCGTCACCTGCGCCGACGACCCGGGCGGGCGGCGGCTGGCGCAGACGCTGCGGGCCGAGGGCCGTCGGGTGCACACGTACGGCGAGGCGGCCGACGCCGACCTGCGGCTGAGCGACGTCGTCTCCTCCGCGCAGGGGGTGCGCTACCTCGCCGAGGTCGACGGGCGGTCGCTGGGCGAGTTCCGGCTGCCGGTGCCGGGGCGCCACATGGGGCTCAACAGCGCGTCGGCGGTGCTCACCGCGTACCTGCTGGGGTTGCCCGTCGAGGCGGCGGAGGCCGCGCTCGCGGCGTTCCCCGGGGTGCGGCGGCGCTTCGAGCGCAAGGGCGTCGCCGACGGCGTGCTGGTCTACGACGAGTACGCCTACCACCCGACCTCGATGACGCTGGCGATGCGGACGCTGCGCGAGGTGGCCGGCGAGGGGCGGCTGATCGTGGTGTTCCAGCCCTACCGGCTCTACCGCACCCGCGACCTGCAGGCGGAGATCGCCGCCGCGCTCGGCCTCGCCGACGAGCTGGTCCTGCTGGAGGTCTTCGGCCCCGGCGAGCTGCGCCAGCCGGGGGAGGGCTCGGCGGCGCTGGTGGAGGCGGTGCCGCTGCCGGCCGACCGGAAGGTCTTCGTCGGCTCCTGGGAGGACGCGCCGGTCGAGGTGGCCCGCCGGGCGCGCCCGGGCGACGTGGTGGTGACGATGGGCGCCCCGCCGATCTCGCTGATGGGCGACGAGCTGCTGGCGGCCCTGTCGGCCCGCGCCGGTGACGCCGCCGGTGGTGCGGGCGGCTCGGCGGCCACCGCCGGATGAGCCCCGGTCCGGCGCGCGGCCGCACGGCCGGCGCGGACCCGGGCGGCGGCCGGCGGGGGCCGGTGCGGCGCTGGCAGCTGGTGCGGGCCGGCTCGGACGCGGTGCCGCCGTCGACCCGGCGGTTCATGGCCCGGGCCCGGCAGCGCCGGATGCGCGCGGCGCTGCCCTGGGCGGTGACCGCCGGGGTGCTGGCCGTGGCCGCGCTGGTGGCCTGGACGGTGCTCGGCACCGGGCTGCTCGGCGTGCGTGAGGTGCGGGTGGAGGGCGCCGAGCTGGTCACCGCCGTGGAGGTCCGCGAGGCCGCCGCCGTGCCGGACGACCAGCCGCTGGCGCGGGTCGACCTGGCCGCCGTCGCCCGGCGGATCGGCACCCTCGCCCCCGTGCAGCGGGCGACGGTCACCC
This sequence comes from Micromonospora haikouensis, assembly GCF_900091595.1. Lineage (GTDB taxonomy): Bacteria > Actinomycetota > Actinomycetes > Mycobacteriales > Micromonosporaceae > Micromonospora > Micromonospora haikouensis. The sequence goes on along the minus strand of NZ_FMCW01000009.1, from coordinate 161,431 downwards.
GGGACTGGCCGGACGCGCTGGTGGTGCGGGTGGTGGAGCGCACCCCGGCGGCGGTGGTGCCGCAGGGCGAGCGGTTCGCCGTGGTAGACGGGTCCGGGGTGGTCTTCCGGTCGCTGCCCCGGCAGCCTGAGGGCCTGCCGGTGGTGCGGGTCGGCCAGCCGGGGCCGGCGGATCCGGGCACCCTGGCCGGGCTGGAGGTGCTGGGCGCGCTGACCCCGGAGCTGCGTGGGCAGCTGGTGGAGGTCGGCGTCGAGGGGCTGGCCCGGATCAGCCTGCGGCTGCGCGGCGACCGGACGGTCGTCTGGGGCGACGCCACCCGGGGGACGGACAAGGCCCGGGTCGCCACGGCCCTGCTCGGTCGGAAGGCCGACACGATCGACGTGAGCGCGCCGGACGTGGTCACCTTCAAGTGACCGGCCGGTCAGCGGCCCGCCCGTGGTGGCCGGCCCCTGGCGCGGGCCGGCCGGCGGCGCGGGCCGGAAGGTGAGGCGTGGCCCTCTCCGGCGGCGACACGCCGGGCGGGTCCTTGGCTCCGGGCGTGGGGCCGCTTACGTTGCCCCGAAGAGGATCAGTAGTTGACATAACAGTAAGCCTCTAGTAGAGGGTGAGGGTTCACCTCTCGGCCTCGTTGGGGGCCCGGCCGTGTCGGCGCTGGTCTGGCCAAGCCGTGTGGGGTCGGCCCATGCCAATCTCGAAGGGAAAGGACCGGAGATGACACCTCCGCACAACTACCTGGCGGTCATCAAGGTCGTCGGCATCGGGGGCGGCGGCGTCAACGCCGTCAACCGGATGATCGAGGTTGGGCTCAAGGGCGTCGAGTTCATCGCGATCAACACCGACGCGCAGGCGCTGCTGATGAGCGACGCCGACGTCAAGCTGGACGTGGGGCGCGAGCTGACCCGGGGGCTCGGCGCGGGCGCCAACCCCGACGTCGGCAAGAACGCCGCGGAGGACCACCGCGACGAGATCGAGGAGGTGCTCAAGGGCGCCGACATGGTCTTCGTGACCTGCGGCGAGGGCGGCGGCACCGGCACCGGCGGCGCGCCCGTGGTGGCGAACATCGCCCGCAAGCTCGGCGCGCTGACCATCGGCGTGGTCACCCGGCCGTTCTCGTTCGAGGGCAAGCGCCGCCAGGTGCAGGCCGAGGCGGGGATAGACGAGCTGCGCAACCAGTGCGACACGCTGATCGTCATCCCCAACGACCGGCTGCTGGCGCTCGGCGACCGCAACATCAGCATGATGGACGCGTTCCGCACGGCCGACCAGGTGCTCCTCTCCGGTGTCCAGGGCATCACCGACCTGATCACCACCCCGGGTCTGATCAACCTGGACTTCGCCGACGTCAAGAGCGTGATGAGCGGCGCGGGCAGCGCGCTCATGGGCATCGGCAGCGCCCGGGGCGAGAACCGCGCGGTCGAGGCGGCGGAGGCGGCCATCTCCAGCCCGCTGCTGGAGCAGAGCATGGACGGCGCGCGCGGCGTGCTGCTCTCCATCGCCGGCGGCTCCGACCTCGGCCTGTTCGAGATCAACGACGCGGCGCAGCTGGTCACCGACGCGGCCCACCCGGACGCCAACATCATCTTCGGCGCGGTCATCGACGACGCCCTCGGCGACGAGGTGCGGGTCACCGTCATCGCCGCCGGGTTCGACGGCGGGACGCCGGCGTACAAGCCCGAGCCGAGCCGCAAGAGCAACCAGAACCAGCCGGCCCAGCCGACCACGCCGTCGCCGCCCCCGGCCACGATGCCGGCGCCCTCGCAGTCGCCGCGGCGGGTGCTCTTCGACGACGTGGACGTGCCGGACTTCCTCAAGAACGGATCCTGACGGCCGGAGATGACCGACGTGAACCCGACGGTGCGCCCGGAACCGGGGCACCCCGACCGCCGGGCCGAGCTGGCGGCCGGGCTGGCCCGGGTCCGGTCCCGCATCGCCGACGCCTGCGCGGCGGCGGGGCGGGACCGCGCCGAGGTGACCATGGTCGCGGTGACCAAGACCTATCCGGCCTCCGACGTGCTGGCCCTGGCCGGGCTCGGCGTGGTCGACATGGGGGAGAACCGGGACCAGGAGGCCGCCGGCAAGGCCGCCGAGGTGGCCGCCGCCGGGGCGACGCCCCGCTGGCACTTCATCGGGCAGTTGCAGCGCAACAAGTGCCGGTCGGTGGTCCGCTACGCCGACGTCGTCCAGTCGGTCGACAGCGTCCGGCTGGCCCGGGCGCTCGACGGCGCGGCCCAGGCGGGCCGGGACCGGCCCGTCGACGTGCTGGTGCAGGTCAGCATCGACGCCGACCCGGACCGGGGCGGGGCGCTGCCGGGCTCGGCCGACGCGGACGTCGGGCTCGGCCCGGTGGCCGAGGCGGTGGCCGGCGCGGCGGGGCTGCGGCTGGCCGGGCTGATGGCGGTGGCGCCGCTGGGCTGGGAGCCGGAGCGGGCGTTCGCCCGGCTCGCGGAGGTGGCGCAGGCGTTCCGCGCGGCCCATCCGGAGGCGGTCGTGCTCTCCGCCGGGATGAGCGGGGACCTGGAGGCGGCGATCCGACACGGCGCGACACATGTCCGCGTCGGCAGCGCGTTGCTCGGAATGCGTTCCACGCTGCGGTAGCCTGACCCGCGAGAGAAGCAAATTACATCAGTGTTGTTTCAGGAGCGGCGTCCCGTCGTCAGGGGGCGCGGCCCACGACCGCGAATCGTGGGCCGGGGATTGCTGTTCCGGTCCGGTGGGCAGGTTGTCCACTCGCGAGAAGCGACACGGCACGGGGGCGCGTGCCGCACGGCGGACGGAAGGGCGCGGGATGGGTGCACTGCGCAAGGCGGGGGTCTGGCTCGGTCTGGTCGAGGAGGACGACGAGCGGGCGTACGACGACGGTGGCTACGAAAAGGGTGGCTACCGGGAGTCGTCGCGCTACCGGCAGGGCCGGTACGCCGAGGAGTTCGCCGACGACGACGATGACGATGCCGACGAGCCGCCGGCGCCGCGGCCCCGGGCCGGCGAGCGGGGTCGGCTGACCGAGCGCTCCGCCACCCGTCCGCTGGACTCCGACCGGGACCGGGCGGACTCCGACCGGCCGGAGCGCGCCGAGCGGGTCGAGCGACCCGACCGGTCCAGCGTCCGGTCGATCACCCGCAGCTCCGGCGGGGAGGGCTCCGGCGCGCTCACCTACCACACGCGGGACAACCTCGCCCTGGCCCCGCAGGCCCAGCCGAGGGAGCGGGTGGCCCCGGTGGAGGAGGAGCAGCGTTACCAGATCACCACGCTGCACCCCACCACCTACCGCGAGGCCCGCACGATCGGGGAGCACTTCCGCGACGGCGTCCCGGTGATCATCAACCTCACCGAGATGGACGAGGCCGATGCCCGCCGGTTGGTCGACTTCGCCGCCGGGCTGGCCTTCGGGCTGCGCGGTACGATCGAGCGCGTGACCAACCGGGTGTTCCTGCTCTCACCGGCCAACGTCCAGGTCACCGCGGAGGACAAGGCCAAGATCGCTGAGGGTGGGTTCTTCAGCCTGAGTTAGCCCCGCCCGACCGAGGGACGTCGCCTGCTGTGTTGTCGATCCTGCTGCAAGTGCTGTACCTGATTCTGTATGTCTTCCTGATCATTCTTCTGGCCCGGTTTGTCCTCAGCGCGGTCCTCGCCTACGGGCGCCGCTGGCAGCCCGGCCGGGGAGCGACGGTGGGGCTGGAATCCGTGTGGAGCGTCACTGATCCGCCTCTCAAGGCGTTGAGGCGTGTGATCCCTCCGCTGCGAATTGGTACCGTGAGCATCGACCTGGCCTCCCTTGTGCTCCTGGTTATCCTGTTCGTGCTGATGGAGTTCGTGTTGAAGCGGCTGATCCTCGGGTGATGAAGACCCGCAGGTCCAGCCCGCTACGCGGCCGCAACTGACCCGAGGAGTTTCGATGCCGCTGACCCCGGCCGACGTCCACAACGTCGCCTTCAAAAAGCCGCCGATCGGCAAGCGGGGGTACGACGAGGAGGAGGTCGACGCCTTCCTGGACGAGGTCGAGCGTGAGCTTGCCCGTCTGATCGAGGAGAACAACGAGCTGCGCGCCCAGGTGGAGCGCGGCGGTCGCGGCGGTGCCCCCGCCGGTCCGGGCGGCGACGCCCGGCTCGCCGCGGAGCTCAACGACGTCAAGGCCCAGCTCGACCGGGTGCAGCGCGACAAGGTGGCCGCCGAGCAGGCCGCCCGGGCGATGCAGGCCGAGCTGGAGCAGGTCCGCACCCAGGGTGGCCCGGCCGTGGCCGGCGACGGCGAGCAGCAGGCGCTGCGGGTGCTGATGATGGCCCAGCGCACCGCCGACGACCACGTCTCCGACGCCCGTCGCGAGGCCGACCAGCTGCTCTCCGAGGCCCGGTCCAAGGCCGAGGAGGTCACCCGCGAGGCGCGCGCCAAGGCCGACGCCCTGGAGCGCGACGCCCGCCAGCGGCACCAGGAGGCCATGGGCGGCCTCGACGCCAAGCGCACCGCGCTGCAGAAGCACATCGAGGAGCTCAAGCAGTTCGAGCGGGAGTACCGCACGCGGCTCAAGGCCTACCTGGAGAGCCAGCTGCGCGACCTCGACGGCCGTGGTCAGGGCCTGGAGGCCGAGATGACCCGGGCCGAGGGCGGCCGGGCCGTCGGGGGCAGCAACGGCCTCGCGGCCGCCGGCCTCGCCGGCTCGTACGGCGGCGGGCGCTCCGGCGCGCTGGAGTCCGGCCGCTGATCTTCGGTGCGGCGGCCGTCGTGGGGACGGCCGCCGACCGTGCCACCTGCATCCGACGCGGCGGGGGTGAGCCGTGATAGTCGCAAGCCTGTTGCTCATCCTCGTCGCGGTCGTGCTCCTGGTGGTCGGCCTCACCGGTGGCTCCAGCGTGCTGCTGGCCGCGTCCATCGCGGCCAGCCTGCTGGCCGCCGTCGCGTTGGTGGTGGGTGCCCGCCAGGCGGCCGCCATCCGGGCGGCAGCCGCGCGGGTCGACCCCGATCCGTCCGGGGAGCACTTGCCTCCGGCGGGCCGCGTCCCGTGGGACGCGGCCGATCCCCCGCCCGGGCCGGACATTCCGGCCCAACGCGTTTCGTCCACGATCGGCGCCGACGACCCCGGGTGGCGGCAACCGCCCGGGTCGCCGGCCGCCGGGGCGGACCCGCCCGCCGACGCGGCGGGCGAGACCGCCACGCCCCTCGACGAGCCGCCCGCGCTCCGGGTGTCCCCGGCCGACGCGGCGCTGGTCGCCGAGCTCGACGCGGAGGTCCAGGTGGTGGACGGCCGGCCCCGCTACCACCTGTCCGACTGCCCCCACCTCTACGGCCGGGAGGCCGAGCCGCTGCCGGTGGCCGAGGCGGTGCGGCTGGGGTTCACCCCGTGCGCCCGCTGCGCCCCGGACGACGCCCTCCTCGCCGACGCCCGGCCGTTCTGACGCCCGATGGACGACACGCTCACCGTCGCCGTGCGGGTCAAGCCGGGTGCCTCCCGTGCCCGCGTCGGCGGCCGGCACGACGGGCCGCTCGGGCCGGCACTGGTGATCGCCGTGAACGCCCCGCCGGTCGACGGCCGGGCGACCGAGGCGGCCCGCCGGGCCCTCGCCGACGCGCTCGGCGTCCGGCCGGCGGCCGTCGCGCTGCGGGCCGGGGCGGCGAGCCGGGACAAGCTCTTCGCGGTCGAGCGCCCGACGCCGGAGCTGACGGAGACGCTGCGCCGACTGCGCGACGGGGCCGGCCGGTGACGGCTGGCCGCACCGGGCCGGCATGACGCCCGGGTTCGATCTCGCACTGCTGCTCGGCGCCGGGGTGTTGCTGGTGGCGGTCGGCGCGGTCCGCTTCTCGACCCGCCTCGGCGTGCCCAGCCTCCTGGTCTATCTGGCCCTCGGGGTGGCCATCGGCGAGTCCGGGCTGGGCATCCGCTTCGACGACGTCGACCTGACCCGCACCCTCGGCTTCTGCGCCCTGATCGTGATCATCGCCGAGGGCGGGCTGACCGCCCGGTGGAGCACCCTGCGCCCGGTGCTGGGCCTCGCCTCGGCGCTGTCCACCGTCGGCGTGGTGGTGAGCATCCTGGTGGTCGGCCTGGCGGTGCACCTGCTGCTCGGGCTGGACTGGCGGCTGGCGATGCTCTACGGCGCGGTGCTCTCGTCCACAGACGCCGCCGCCGTCTTCGCCACGCTGCGCCGGCTGCGTCTGCCACCCCGGCTGGTCGCCACCCTGGAGGCCGAGTCGGGGATGAACGACGCCCCGGTGGTGCTGCTGGTGGTGCTGCTGTCCCGCTCGGCCACCGAGGCCGGTCACCCCTGGTGGTACGAGGTGCTGCTGCTCGGTTACGAGCTGGGCGTGGGCGCGGCCGTCGGGGTGGGCGCGGGGCTGGCCGGTCGGGCGGCGCTGCGCCGGGCGGCGCTGCCCTCGGCGGGGCTGTACCCGATCGCGGTGGTCGGCTTCACGGTGCTCGCGTACGCCGCCGGCGCGGTGCTGCACGCGTCGGGCTTCCTCGCCGTGTACGTGGCGGGGGTGCTGCTGGGCAACGCCCGGCTGCCGCACCGGCAGGCGATCCTCGGCTTCGCCGACGGGCTGGCCTGGCTGGCCCAGATCGGCCTGTTCGTGCTGCTCGGGCTGCTGGTCTCGCCGGGCCGGCTGGAGGCGGCGGTGCTGCCGGCGGTGGTCGCCGGGCTGGCGCTGCTGCTGCTGGCCCGGCCGCTGTCGGTGGCGGTGTCGGCCACCCCGTTCCGCGTCGGCCCACGCGAGCAGGCGTTTCTGTCCTGGGCGGGGCTGCGCGGGGCGGTGCCGATCGTGCTGGCGACCATCCCGCTGTCGCAGCGGGTGCCGGGGGCGGAGCAGCTCTTCGACGCGGTCTTCGTGCTGGTGGTGATCTTCACGGTGCTCCAGGCGGGCACGCTCGCCCCGGCCGCGCGCCGGCTGCGGGTCACCGCGCCCGCCGAGCCGGCGGAGATCCGGGTGGAGACCGCGCCGCTGGAGCGGATGCGGGCCGACCTGCTCCAGTTGGAGGTGCCGCCGGGCTCGCGGCTGGGCGGGGTGCACGTGGACGAGCTCCGGCTGCCGGTGGGCGCGTCGGTGACGCTGGTGCTGCGCGACGGGGTGGGCTTCGTGCCCGGCCCGGACACGCGGCTGAAGGCGGGCGACAGCCTGCTGATCGTGGCCACCGCCGGGGTGCGGGACGCGGCCGAGCGGCGGCTGCGGGCGGTGAGCCGCCGGGGCCGCCTGGCGCGGTGGTTTGGCGAGTACGGCGACGACCGCGACGACTGATCTGCTAGCGTTCCTTTTGCCCATTTGAGGGCTTTTCGGGGCGGATTAGCGGTGCGGCGGTGCGGCACGTTGTCGGACGCCTGTACGTTCCGTATTCTTGCCAACCTCCGGAGTGCGCGGCGGTCCTCGCTGCGCGCCCGTTTTGTTACCTGGGGGCGCCAGGCCGGTGACCCCTGTCCAGAGGCCGTGGCATGCCGCGGTCCCGTGGCGCGAGGGAGTGACGATGGTGAAGCCAGCCGACACCAGGACCGCCGGGCGCAAGCCGGTGGCCAGGACCACCCGCAGCGCCGCGGAGACCGAGAAGATCCGGGCGGCGCTGGCGGCCCGCCGCGACGAGCTGAGCGCCGAGTACGATCAGACGCTGAGCGAGATCACCGAGCTGCAGCGCGACCGGCTGACCGACTCGGCCGGGGACGACCAGGCCGACACCGGCACCAAGACGTTCGAGCGGGAGCAGGAGATCTCACTCGCCAACAGCATCCGGGAACGGATCACGCAGGTCGAGCGGGCCCTGGAGCGGCTCGACGAGGGCGGCTACGGCTGGTGCGAGAAGTGCGGCGACCCGATCCCGGTGGAGCGGCTCGCCGCCTTCCCGTCGGCGACCCTCTGCGTGAAGTGCAAGCAGCTGGAGGAGCGGCGCTGACCTCGCTCCCCGGCCGGTCAGGGCGGTGAGCGATCACCGCCGGGAGCGTCGATGGGGAGCAGATGACGGCTACACCGCCCGCCGGAACCGAGACCGGCACCGCCGAGCCGGGCGGAGGCAGGGCCCGACGCCGGGCGATCGTGCTCCTCGCCGGCGTCGGCCTGTTCGCCTTCCTGGCCGACCTGCTCACCAAGCACCTCGCGCTGCAGGCGCTCAGCGACCGGGAGCCGGTGAAGCTGCTCGGGGGCGCGGTCTACCTCAGCCTCACCCGCAACAGCGGGGCGGCGTGGAGCATCGGCAGCGACCACACCTGGGTCTTCCCGCTGATCACCATCGCGGTGATCGGCTGGATCGGCTGGATGGCGCTGCGGCTGCGTTCGGTGCCGTGGGCGGTCTCGCTCGGCCTGGTGCTGGGCGGGGCGCTGGGCAACCTGGCCGACCGGATCTTCCGCGCGCCCGGCCACTTCGTCGGGCACGTGGTCGACATGATCAGCCTCTTCGACCCGTACGGGCAGGTGTGGCCGGTGTTCAACCTGGCCGACAGCGCGCTGGTCTGCGGCGTGGTGCTCGCCGTGTTTTTGGAGCTGACGGGCCGCCAGCGCGACGGTTCCCGGCTCGGCCGGGACAAGCCGGCCGCCGAGGTCCCGGTCGAGCAGGGGGAGCGGGCGTGACGGCCGCGTTCGCCGCTGGCGGCGACCACCGTTCCCTGCCGGTCCCCGACGGCCTGGACGGCATGCGGCTCGACCAGGCCGTGTCCCGGCTGTTCGGGCTCTCCCGCACCGCCGCCGCGAACCTGGTCGACGGCGGGGACGCGCTGGTCGACGGCGTCGTGCGGCCGAACTCGCACAAGGTCAAGGCCGGCTCCTGGCTGGAGGTGACGCTGCCCGCCCCGGTCGCCCCGCCGACCGTCGTGCCGCAGGCGGTGCCCGGCCTCACCGTCGTGTACGCCGACGACGACATCGTGGTCGTGGACAAGCCGGTCGGCGTCGCCGCCCACCCCAGCCCCGGCTGGACCGGGCCGACCGTGATCGGCGGGCTGGCCGGGATCGGGCACCGCATCTCCACCAGCGGCGCGGCCGAGCGGCAGGGCGTGGTGCACCGGCTCGACGTGGGCACCACCGGGATCATGGTGGTGGCCAAGAGCGAGCAGGCGTACACGGCGCTGAAGCGGGCCTTCAAGTACCGCGAGGTGGAGAAGCGTTACCACGCCGTGGTGCAGGGGCACCCGGACCCGTCTCGCGGCACCATCGACGCCCCGATCGACCGGCACCCGCACCACGACTACCGGTGGGCGGTGGTCTCCGGCGGCAAGCCGAGCATCACCCACTACGACACGCTGGAGGCGTTCCCGTCGGCGAGCCTGCTCGACGTCCGGCTGGAGACGGGGCGCACCCACCAGATCCGGGTGCACTTCTCCTCGCTGCGCCACCCCTGCGTCGGTGACGTCACCTACGGCGCGGACCCGACCCTGTCGGCCCGGCTCGGGTTGGCTCGGCAGTGGCTGCACGCCCGGTCGCTGAGCTTCCAGCACCCCCGCACGGGCGACGAGGTGACCTTCGTGAGCGACTATCCCGACGACCTGGACCGGGCGCTGCGGGTCCTCCGCGACTGACCCGGTGACCAGCCGAGACCCCGGTCGGCCGGGCGGCCGCGCGGCGCGACGCCGGCCCCGCGCGCTCACCGTCGCCGCGCTGCTGTCGGTGGCGGCGGTGCTGGTCGCGGCCGGCTGGGTCGGCCGCCACGACCGGCCGGTGGGCGACCGCACGGTGGGCGAGGTGACCCGGGTCGGGGTGCCGCCCGGCGGGTCGGTCCCCGAATACCTGCGCGCCGCCGCCGCCGAGCTCACGGCGCTGCCGTCGGGTGGGTCGCCGTCGGGCACGTACGCGCTGGTGTCGTTCGCGGACTACCTCGCGCCGGACCGGCTGGCCGACACGCTTGCCGGGGTCGCGGTGGCCGAGGTGGTGGCGCGGGCGCCGCTGCCCGGCCGGCAGACCGAGATCGTCCGGCTGTCGGCCCAGCGGCTCCCGCAGGACGTGATGGTGGGGATGGCCGGCATGGCGGGGCGCAAGGACCGTGAGGCCGCCGACCAGCGGGCCCGGGCCGCCGCCGCCGACGACGCCGAGCTGCGCCGGGCGTACGAGACCGGGGCGCTGGTCGCGGCGGGCGAGGCGGCGGCGTACCGGGCGGGGTGCGCCTGCGCCTACGCCGCCGTCGTGCGGGCCGCGCCGGACGCGCTGCGCGCCCTGGCCGCCCGGCCCGGGGTCCGCGCCGTCGACCCGGCCCCGGAGCTGCGCCGGCTGGACCGGACGGTGGTGACCCCGCCGCTGCCCGAGCAGCGCGACGTGGCCCGTCCGCCGGCCGACGCCGGCCCGACGCCGCTGGTGGGCGAAACGTCGGAAGCGGCACCGACGGCGACGGGTTCCTCACCGAACGTCGACCGGGTCGGACCCGCCGCGACCCCGTCCGGCGTCGCGACCTCCCCGGACGCGTCCGTGGGCAGCCGAACGGTGGTGGAGAAGTGACAAAGCCGAATCAGGATGTGCGCGGACCGGTGTGGTCCGAATAGGGTTTCGTTCGTAGCCTGTCAGGCGGAGATCGATGGCGCTGGGAGGGCGAGCCTTGGACGGCACGGAGACCAGCTGGGGTCGGCCGGCCGAACCAGCACCGCGGTGGCGGGCGCTGCTCGACCGGGCGCGGCTCGGCGGTCGCACCGCGGAGCAGGCCGAGGCCGACCGCCACGCCGAGGAGGCGCCGCGCGCGGCGCCCGAGCCGCTGCCCCGGCGCACGTCCGGCAACGGCTACGCCGGGCGGGCGGCGGCGATCGGCCCGCCGGGCGAGCAGTCGTACGCCGCGGAGCCCGGTTACCCGGCGGAGCCGGCGCGCGGCGGCTACCGGGCCGGGGCGAGCTACCGGGTGGACCCGGCCTACCGGATCGACCCGGCGTACCAGCCGGAGCCCCCGGGCTACCAGCCGGAGCCCCCGGCCTACCAGCAGCCGGAGCCGCCTGCCTACCCGGCCGATCCGCTGGGCTACCAGCCCGAGCCTTCCGGCTATCCGCAGGAGCCGGCCTATCCGGCCGAGCCGTCGTGGCGGTCCGGCCCCGGGCGCCTCGACCCGGAGCCGGTGCGCCGCGCCGACCCGCCGCCGCCCGCCCCGTCCCGCTACTCGCTGCTCGACGGCGGCGGCTACCGCCCCGAGCCCCCGCCGGTCGAGTCGCGCTACTCGCTGCTCGACAGCGGCGGCTACCGCCCCGAGCCGGCCTACCAGCCGCCCCCGGCCGACCCGGTCTACCAGCCGCCCGTCGTGGAGCCCGCCTACCAGCCGCCCCCGGCGGAGCCGGCCTACCGGGCCGAGGCGGCCTACCCGCCCGTCGCCGAGCCGGTCTACCAGCCGCCGCCCGGGCCGCCCGCGGTGGTCGAGCGGGGCTATCCGGCCCGCATCGAGTGGCGGGCGCAGAGCGCCGAGAGCGAGCTGGAACGCGCCGCCGGGGTGCTCCGCCGCGACCTGGGCACGCCCCGGGTGCTCGCCTTCGCCAACCCCAAGGGCGGGGTGCACAAGACCACGGCCACGGTGCTGGCCGCCGCCACCGTCGGCAGCGTGCGCGGCCGGGGCGTGCTCGCCTGGGACGACAACGAGCTGCGCGGCACCCTCGGGCTGCGCGCCGGCAGCGCCCGGCACGCCCGGACGATCCGGCACCTGATCCACGACCTCGCCCAGATCGAGATCCTGGAGGGCTCCGCCCTGCTCGGCAGCCTCGACGACTACCTGCGGCACGCCGCCGACGGCTCGTACGACGTGCTGGCCGGGGAGGAGAGCCCCCGGTTCGCCCAGCGGCTCGACCAGTTCACCGTCAAGCGGGTGCTGGAGCTGCTGCGGCGCACCCACGACGTGGTCTGCGTGGACACCGGCAACAACGTGGAGAGCCCCAACTGGCGCACGGTGATGCAGGCCGCCGACCAGCTCGTGGTGACCACCGTGCCCCGGGAGGACGCCGCGTTCAGCGCCGACTGGATGCTCGACCTGCTGCACGAGGTCGGGATGGGCGAACTGGCCGACAACGCCGTCACCCTGATCTCCTGCCCGACGCCGGGCCGCTCGCCGTTGCAGACCGACCTGGAGCGGCACTTCGCCACCCGCACCCGGGCGGTGGCCGTGGTGCCGTACGACCCGGCGCTGGAGACCGGCTCCTCGATCGAATACCACCAGCTCCAGCCGGAGACCCGGCAGGCGTGGCTGCGCGCGGCGTCGGTGATGCTGGAGCCCTTCGCCCGCTGAGCCGGCCGCGACCACGAGCCGCCGCGGCGGCCGAGCCGGCTGCGGAGGCACCGACGCCCCGGGGACGCCCCCGGTCTGTAAGGATCATCGGGTGAGCCCGGACACCTCCGACGCCGACCGCCCCGCGCCCCGTCCCGACCCGACCGCCGGGCCGGTCCCCGGGCCGCCCGCCGCCCCGGCCCCCGACCCGACCGAAGGGCTCGTCCCCGGGCCCCCGGCCGACCCGGCCCACCAGCCGCCCGCCGGGCCGTTCGCCGGGCCGCCCCAGTATCCGTTCGGCGCGCCGCCGACCGGGCCGGTCCCCGCCGGCCCGGTTCCGTCCGAGCGCCGCCCGGGCCGGGTGATCGGCGTGGCGCTGGGCGCGGCGGCCGTCCTCACCGCGCTGGGCGTCCCGCTGGGGCTGCTCTGGGCGGCCGTCGCCCCCGACACCCCGGTGGTCAAGACCGCCGAGGGGGCCGTCTACGCCCAGCCGCAGCCGGAGCAGCCGATCGCCGCCGACGGCTGGTTCAGCCTGCTCGGAATCGGCTTCGGCGTGCTCGCCGCGCTGGCCCTGTGGGTGCTGCTGCGGCGCCGGCGCGGCCCCGTCGGGCTGCTCGCCGGGGCGGCCGGCGGCCTCGGCGCGGCCCTGGTGGCCTGGCAGGTCGGCCGGCGGGTCGGCCTGTCGGCGTACGAGCGGCTGCTGGCCTCCGCGCCGGACGGGCAGGCGTTCACCAAGCCCGCCGACCTGCGCGCCGGGGGCCTGCACCGGCTGTTCGACCTGCTGCCCCTGCCGTACGGCAACCTGCTGCTGCCGGCGTTCGGCGTGGCCGTGACGTACACCCTGCTGGCCGGCTGGTCGCGCTGGCCGTCGCTGCGCCCGGAGCCCGAGCCCGACCTGTCCTGGGTCTACGCCGGCCCGCCCGCCACCGGGCCGCAGGTCAGTTCGGGGCCGGCGGACTCGCCAGCTCCGACAGCGGCACCGGAACCGCCCGCACCTGGCGCAACAGGGTCGCCTCGCGGTTGAGCAGCCGCAGCTCGGCGCGGAGCCGGGCGGCGGTGCCGTCGACCGCGAGCAGCCGCTGCCGGTCGTCGACGGTCAGCATGGCGGTCGCGGCGACCAGGTGGGACAGCACCGTCGGGTCCTCCGGCAGCTGCTCGGAGATGTCCTCCGGGTCGGGGCGGATCAGCCCGAGATATTGCCGGAACACCGAGATCACCCGGGCCGCGAGCAGGTCGGCGGCCTCGTCGGGGCCGCCCGGCTCGGGCAGCCACTCGACCTCGGCCGTCAGGTAGGGCTCGGCGGTCTCGTCGAGCTGCGCGACGCGGAACCGCCGCCGCCCCACGGTGACGATGTCGAACCCGCCGTCGTCCAGCTCGGTCACCTGCCGCAGCTCGGCGGTGCAGCCGACCTCGTGCAGCGTGACGCCGCCGACGCCGGGGACGGGCCGCCCGGGCGTGCCGGGGGCGACCTCCCAGCCGGCCCGGATGGCCACCACGCCGAACTCCCGGGGGGCGCCCTCGGGCAGGCCCGTGAGGTGGCGCACCAGGGCCCGGTAGCGCTCCTCGAAGATGTGCAGCGGCAGCACCAGGCCGGGGAAGAGCACCGTCCCGAGGGGGAAGATCGGCAACCGCGCAGTCACGGGACCGAGCCTAGCCCGCCCGCGCCGTCCCGGCGGGGCCCGTCCCGCCCCGGAAGACCCGCCCGCCCCCGGCGGGGCCGCCCCCGGGCCCGTCGCGGCCCGCCCGGCGGCCGGCGTGGCTCGGCTCACCGTCCCGGCGTGCGGGCGGCGCGGGCCGCCGCCGGCCCGGCCGCCTAGACTCGCAGGCGTGTTGAATCGGATCGACCTGCGCGGCGGCGTCCGTGACCCCCGCCGCCTGCTGCCCCGTGCCCAGCTCGACGTCTCCGTGGCGGTCGAGCGGATCCGCCCCCTCGTGGAGGCGGTCCGCGATCATGGGTACCCGGCGATCCGCGAGGCGAGCGAGCGCTTCGACGGGGTCTCGCCGGAGCGGCTGCGGGTGCCGGCCGAGGCGATCGCCGAGGCCGAGGGGACGCTCGACCCCCAGGTCCGCGCCGCCCTGCTGGAGTCGATCAGCCGGGCCCGCAAGGTCCACGCCGACCAGCGCCGCGTCGACCACACCACCCAGGTGGTGCCCGGCGGCACCGTCACCGAGCGCTGGGTCCCCGTCGAGCGGGTCGGCCTGTACGTCCCCGGCGGCCTGGCGATGTATCCGTCGACCGTGGTGATGAACGTGGTCCCCGCCCAGGCGGCCGGCGTCCGGTCGCTCGTCGTGGCCAGCCCGCCGCAGCAGGAGAACGGCGGCCTGCCCGACGCCCGGGTCCTCGCGGCCTGCGCGCTGCTCGGCGTCGACGAGGTCTACGCCGTCGGCGGCGCCCAGGCGGTGGCGATGCTGGCCTACGGCGCGACGGTCGACCCCGACGGCGCGCAGCGCTGCGACCCCGTCGACATGATCACCGGGCCGGGCAACATCTGGGTCACCGCCGCGAAGCGGCTGCTGCGCGGCGTGGTCGGCATCGACGCCGAGGCCGGCCCCACCGAGATCGCGATCCTCGCCGACGACACCGCCGACCCGGCGCACGTCGCCGCCGACCTGATCAGCCAGGCCGAGCACGACCCCCTCGCGGCCAGCGTGCTGGTCACCTGCTCGGTCGCGCTGGCCGACGCCGTCGAGGCCGAGCTGGCCCGGCAGGTGCCGGCGACGAAGCACGCCGACCGGGTCACCACCGCGCTGACCGGCGAGCAGAGCGGCGTGGTGCTGGTCGACGACCTGGCGGACGGCCTGCGGGTGGTCGACGCGTACGCCGCCGAGCACCTGGAGATCCAGACCGAGAACGCCCGCGAGTGGGCGCTGCGGGTCCGCAACGCCGGGGCGATCTTCGTCGGCGCGTGGTCGCCGGTGTCGCTCGGCGACTACTGCGCCGGCTCCAACCACGTGCTGCCCACCGGCGGCTGCGCCCGGCACTCCTCCGGCCTGTCCGTGCAGTCCTTCCTGCGCGGCATCCACCTGGTGGAATACACCCGCGACGCGCTGCGTGAGGTGGCCCCGCACGTGGTGACCCTGGCCGGCGTCGAGGACCTGCCGGCCCACGGCCAGGCGGTCAGCGTCCGCTTCCCCGGGAGCGCCTCGTGACGACTCTCGACGAGCTGCCGATCCGCGACGACCTGCGGGGCCTGACGCCCTACGGCGCCCCGCAGATCGACGTGCCGGTGCGGCTGAACACCAACGAGAACTCGTACCCGGTGCCCGAGGCGGTGGCCGACGCGATCGGCAAGGCCCTCGCCGCCGAGCTGCGCGACCTCAACCGCTATCCCGACCGCGACGCCGTGGCGCTGCGCGCCGACCTGGCGGCCTACCTGGGGCACGGGCTCACCGTCGGGCAGGTGTGGGCGGCCAACGGCTCCAACGAGATCCAGCAGCAGCTCCTGCAGGCGTTCGGCGGGCCGGGGCGCACGGCGCTCGGCTTCACGCCGGCGTACTCGATGCACCCGCTGCTGGCGCTCGGCGCCGGCACCCGGTGGGTGCCGGCGCAGCGCGGGGTCGACTTCGGGCTGACCGCCGACGAGGCGGTCGCCCAGGTCCGGGCGCACCGTCCCGACGTGGTGTTCCTCTGCTCGCCGAACAACCCGACGGGCACGGCGCTGGACCCGGCGGTGGTCGCCGCCGTCCTCGACGCCGCGCCCGGCATGGTGGTGGTCGACGAGGCGTACGCCGAGTTCGCCCGCCCCGGCACGGTCAGCGCCCTCGCGGTGCTGCCCGGCCACCCGAGGCTGGTGGTGACCCGCACGATGAGCAAGGCGTTCGGGTTCGCCGGCGGCCGGCTGGGCTACCTCGCGGCCGATCCGGCCGTGGTGGCGGCGGTGCAGCTCGTGCGGCTGCCCTACCACCTGTCGGCGCTCACCCAGGCCGCCGCCCGCGCGGCCCTGGCGCACCGCGACGCCCTGCTGGCCACGGTCGAGGCGATCATGGGGCAGCGGGACCGGATCGTCGCCGAGCTGCGCGCCCGGGGCCTGCGGGTCGCCGACAGCGACGCCAACTTCGTCCTGTTCCAGGTGGGCGGCGACCAGGCGGTGGCCTGGCGCGCCCTGCTGGAGCAGGGGGTGCTCGTGCGCGACGTCGGGCTGCCCGGCTGGCTGCGGGTCACCGCCGGCACCCCCGCCGAGACCGACGCCTTCCTCACCGCGATGGAGAGTTTGTGATGAGCCGCACCGCCCGGGTCGAGCGGATCACCAAGGAGACCAAGGTGCTCGTCGAGATCGACCTCGACGGCACCGGCCGGGCCGAGATCGGCACCGGGGTCGGCTTCTACGACCACATGCTGCACCAGATCGCCCGGCACGGCGGCTTCGACCTGACCGTGCGCACCGTCGGCGACCTGGAGATCGACGCCCACCACACGATGGAGGACACGGCGCTCGCCCTGGGCGCCGCGT
This sequence comes from Micromonospora haikouensis, assembly GCF_900091595.1. GTDB lineage: Bacteria > Actinomycetota > Actinomycetes > Mycobacteriales > Micromonosporaceae > Micromonospora > Micromonospora haikouensis. The sequence goes on along the minus strand of NZ_FMCW01000009.1, from coordinate 144,862 downwards.
TCGACCAGGCGCTGGGCGACAAGGCCGGCATCCGGCGGTACGGCTCGGCGACCGTCCCGATGGACGAGGTCCTCGTCCGGGCCGCCGTCGACCTGTCGGGCCGCCCGTACGTGGTGCACGACGAGCCGGCGCTGGCCCCGTACATCGGGCCGGTCTACCCGACCAGCATGACCCGGCACATCTGGGAGTCCTTCGGTCAGGCGGCCCGGATCACCCTGCACGTGGACGTGCTGCGCGCGGCCCGCCCCGGCGGCCACCCCGACGCCCACCACGTGGTGGAGGCCCAGTTCAAGGCGGTCTCCCGCGCCCTGCGCGAGGCCACCGCGCTCGACCCCCGGTCGGCCGGCGCGATCCCCAGCACGAAGGGCGCGTTGTAGCCGTGGGCGGGGTGCTGCCGACCCTGCTGCTGATCCTCGCCGGGGTGCTGGTCGGCGGGGCGGTCTCGCTGCACCGCCAGGGCGCGACGCGCGGCGCGGTGGTGGTCACCGCGGTGCTCGCGGTGCTGGCCACGGCCGGTGGGGTGCTCTGGCTGCTGCCCGGGGAGGGCTGATGGGCGATCGGATCAAGCGGGTCGTGGTGCTCGACTACGGCTCGGGCAACCTGCGTTCGGCCGAGCGGGCCCTGGCCCGGGCCGGCGCCGACGTCACCGTCACCGCCGACCTGGCCGCCGCCGCCGACGCCGACGGCCTGGTGGTGCCGGGCGTGGGCGCGTACGCCGCCTGCATGGCCGGGATCGAGGCGCTCGGCGCGGGCCCGGTCATCGCCGAGCGGGTCGCCGCCGGCCGGCCCGTGCTGGGCATCTGCGTGGGCATGCAGGTGCTCTTCGAGCACGGCGACGAGCACGGCGTGGTCACCAAGGGGCTCGGGCTGCTGCCGGGCGCGGTGACCCGGCTGCCCGCCGCCCGGCTGCCGCACATGGGCTGGAACACGGTGCGACCCCCGGCGTCGTCGGTGCTCTTCGCGGGCCTGCCCGCCGACAGCCGCTTCTACTTCGTCCACTCCTACGGGGTGGTCGACGCGGGCGCGCTGGCGGCGTCGGGCGCGGCGGTGACCACCGCCCACCACGAGGCGGACTTCGTGGCGGCGGTGGAGCGGGGCGCGCTCTCGGCCGCCCAGTTCCACCCGGAGAAGTCGGCCGACTCCGGCGCGGCGCTGCTGCGCAACTGGCTCGGCACCGTGCCCGCCGGTGGCTGAGCGGGGCCCGCGCGGCCGGGGCACCGGGCCGGGGGGCGCGGCGTGAGCAAGGAGCGGGCCCGCCGCCGGGCGGCCCGCGAGGCCCAGTTGGAGCGGGAGCGGGCCGTGCGCCGCCGCCGGGTGGCCCGCCGGGAGCGCCGCCGCGCGGTGGTACGCCGGCTGACGCCCCGCTGGCCGCGCCGCCGCGCCGGCCGGCTGGCCCGGCACTCCCGGGGCGAGCGGGCCGCGATCGTCGGCCTGACCGGCGTGGCGCTGGTCGCCATCTGGAGTTTCGTCGACGACCTGGCGCTGCGGGTGGTGCTGGTCGTGTTGTTGCTGCTGGTGCTGCCGGCGGCCGTGGTGATCGCACTGGGCCGCCGGTCCTGACGCGCACGTTATCGATTTCGAGGAGAAGAGCGTTGAGCCTCACCCTGTTGCCCGCCGTGGACGTCGCCGACGGCCAGGCCGTCCGGCTCGTGCAGGGCGCCGCCGGCAGCGAGACCGCCTACGGCGACCCCCTGGAGGCGGCGCTGGCCTGGCAGCGCGACGGCGCGGAGTGGATCCACCTGGTGGACCTGGACGCCGCGTTCGGCCGGGGGTCCAACGCCGCGCTGCTGGCCGACGTGGTGGGCCGGCTGGACGTGCAGGTGGAGTTGTCCGGCGGGATCCGCGACGACGCGTCGCTGCGGGCCGCGCTGGGCACCGGCGCGGCGCGGGTCAACATCGGCACCGCCGCGCTGGAGGACCCGCAGTGGTGCGACCGGGTCTGCGGCGAGTACGGCGACCGCGTCGCCATCGGGCTGGACGTGCGCGGGCGTACCCTCTCGGCGCGGGGCTGGACCCGCGACGGCGGCGACCTGTACGAGGTGCTGGAGCGGCTCGACAAGGCGGGCGCCTCCCGTTACGTGGTGACCGACATCACCAAGGACGGCACGATGCGCGGGCCGAACCTGGACCTGCTGCGCGAGGTCTGCGCCCGCACCGACGCCCCGGTGATCGCCTCGGGTGGCGTCTCGACGCTGGACGACCTGCGTGCCCTGGCCACCCTGGAGCCGGTCGGCGTGGAGGGCGTGATCGCCGGCAAGGCGCTGTACGCGGGCGCGTTCACCGTGCGGCAGGCGCTCGACGTGCTCGCCGCCGCGTGACCGTCACCCGGTTGGGCTCGGGCGGCCCCTGGGAGGCGCGGTACGGCTACTCCCGGGTCGTCCGGGCCGGCGACCGGGCCGTCACGGCCGGCTGCACGGCGACGGTCGACGGCCGGGTGGTGCACGTGGGGGACGCCGCCGCGCAGACCGCGCAGGCGCTGCGGATCGGCCTGGCGGCCCTCGCGGAGGTCGGCGCGGGGCCCGGCGACGTGGTGCGCACCCGGATGTACGTGACGGACCGCGCGTACGCCGACGAGGTGGGCCGGGCCCACAACGCGGTGTTCGGGGCGGTCCGGCCGGCGGCGACCCTGGTGGTGGTGGCCGCCCTGCTCGACCCCGACCACCTGGTCGAGGTGGAGCTGGAGGCGTACCTCGGCGACCGCTGACCCGGCGCACCCCGCTGCCGGGGTGCCGGGTCGGCGGCGGTGCGTCGTCCGGCGTCGGTGAGCCGGGGCACAGTGCGGCCCATTAGGTTGTGCACAACTCAATTGCGCACTATGTTTTCCCCGTGACCGACGATCTGGTGCTGGGACGGCAGGTGTGCTTCGCGCTCTACGCCGCGTCGCGCGCCCTCACCGACGTCTACCGGCCGATCCTCGACGAGTTCGGGCTCACCTACCCGCAATACCTGGTGCTGCTGGTGCTCTGGGAGCGCGGCGACGACGCGCCCACCGTCTCCGAGCTGGGCGCCGCCCTGCGGCTGGACTCCGGCACGCTCTCCCCGCTGCTCAAGCGGCTGGAGGCCGCCGGGGTGCTGGTCCGGTCGCGGTCCGCCGCCGACGAGCGGCGGGTCGAGGTGCGCCTCACCGACGCCGGCCGCGCGCTGCGCGAGCGGATGTGCGGGGTGCCGCTGCGGGTGGCGCTGGCCACCGGGCTCACCGAGGCCGAGCTGATCGGGCTGCGCGACACCCTCAACCGGGTCACCGAGACGATCCACCGACAGAAGGAGAAGTGATCGCCATGCAGGTCCTCTACACCGCCAACGCCCGCGCCACCGGCGACGGCCGCGACGGCCACGTCCGCACCTCCGACGGCACCTTCGAGCTGGGCCTCGCGATCCCGAAGGAGCTGGGCGGCGCGGGCGGCGCGGCGAACCCGGAGCAGCTCTTCGCCGCCGGCTACGCCGCCTGCTTCCACTCCGCCCTGCGTCGGGTGGCCCGCGCCGCCAAGGCCGACGTGACCGGCTCGGTCGTCGAGGCCGAGGTGGGCATCGGCGCCAACGGCAGCGGCGGCTTCGGCCTGACCGCCGCCCTCGTGGTGGACCTGCCGGCCGTGCCCAGGGAGGCCGCCGAGCAGCTCGTCGCCCAGGCCCACCAGGTCTGCCCCTACTCGAACGCGACCCGGGGCAATGTCGAGGTCGCCCTCACCGTCCGCGAGACCCTCGCCGCCTGAGCCGTGGCGCGCGGCGCCGGCGCACCCGGGTGTCGCCGCGCGCCGCGCCCCGCCTGATGCAGCCCCGACCAGCGACCGAGAGGACGACCGACACCGTGACCGTCAACCGTGAGATCCACCTCGCCTCCCGCCCCGAGGGGTGGCCGACCGCCGACAACTTCCGGCTCGTCGAGACCGAGGTGCCCACCCCGGGCCCCGGCCAGCTCGTGGTCCGCAACCAGTTCATGTCCGTCGACCCGTACATGCGCGGACGGATGAACGACGTCAAGTCGTACGTGCCGCCGTTCGCCCTCGACGCCCCGCTCGACGGCGGCGCGGTCGGCGAGGTGGTGGCCGGTGAGGGCAACGGGATCGTCCCCGGCGACACCGTCCTGCACGGCCTCGGCTGGCGGGAGTACGCGCTCCTCGACGCCAAGGGCGCCCGCAAGGTCGACCCGTCCCTGGCCCCGGTGAGCGCCTACCTGGGCGTGCTCGGCATGACCGGGCTGACCGCGTACGCCGGCCTGCTCGACGTGGCCGCCATGCAGCCCGGGGAGAGCGTCTTCGTCTCCGGCGCGGCCGGCGCGGTGGGCAGCATGGTCGGCCAGATCGCCAAGCTGAAGGGCGCCGCCCGGGTGGTCGGCAGCGCCGGCTCGCCGGCCAAGGTCGAGCGGCTGCGGGCGCTCGGCTTCGACGCCGCCTTCGACTACCACGACGGCCCCGTGGCCGACCAGCTCGCCGCCGCCGCCCCGAACGGGATCGACGTGTACTTCGACAACGTCGGCGGCGAGCACCTGGAGGCCGCGATCGGTGCGCTGCGGCTGCACGGCCGGGCCGCCGTCTGCGGGATGATCGCCCAGTACAACGCCACCGAGCCGCCGGCCGCGCCGCGCAACCTGGCGATGCTCATCGGCAAGCGGCTCACCCTGCGCGGCTTCCTCGTCGGCGACCACGGCCACCTGCGCGACCAGTTCGTCCAGGAGGTGGCCGGCTGGCTGCGCGAGGGCAGGCTCTCGTACGACGAGACGGTCGTCGACGGCATCGCCGCCGCCCCGGAGGCGTTCCTCGGCCTGCTGCGCGGCGACAACCTCGGCAAGATGCTGGTGCGCCTGTAAGGAAGGGCCCCTTGTTAACGCTTCCGGTAGAGAAGGGTCCCCTTCTCACCCCCGGAGCCGTGGTGCGGAGCCGCCCCTCGGAGCCGCCCCCTGGAGCCGCCCGTCGCCGGTGGTCGGCCTCACTCGGCGGCCGCCGGGGCGGGCCGGGGCGATAGGCTTCGCGGCATGACGGTGGCGGTGCGGGTGATCCCGTGTCTCGACGTGGACGCCGGGCGGGTGGTCAAGGGGGTCAACTTCCTCGACCTGCGCGACGCCGGCGACCCGGTGGAGTTGGCGGCGGCGTACGACCGGGCGGGCGCGGACGAGCTGACCTTCCTGGACGTGACCGCCTCTTCCAGCGACCGGGGCACCATGCTCGACGTGGTGCGCCGCACCGCCGAGTCGGTCTTCATCCCGCTCACCGTCGGCGGCGGCGTGCGGCAGGTCGCCGACGTCGACACGCTGCTGCGGGCCGGCGCCGACAAGGTCGGGGTGAACACCGCGGCCATCGCCCGCCCCGAGCTGATCGCCGAGATCGCCGACCGGTTCGGCCGGCAGGTGCTGGTGCTCTCCCTCGACGTGCGCCGGGCGCCGGCTGGCACCACCGCGAGCGGCTTCGAGGTCACCACCCACGGCGGTCGCCGGGGCACCGGGCTCGACGCCGTCGAGTGGGCGCGGCGCGGCGCCGAGCTGGGCGCGGGGGAGATCCTGCTCAACTCGATGGACGCCGACGGCACGAAGGCCGGCTTCGACCTGGAGCTGATCGGCGCGGTCCGCGCCGTCGTCGACGTGCCGGTGGTGGCCAGCGGCGGCGCGGGTGAGGTGGCCCACTTCCCGCCGGCCATCGCCGCCGGGGCCGACGCGGTGCTCGCCGCCAGCGTCTTCCACTTCGGCGAGCTGACCGTCGCCGAGGTCAAGGCCGCCCTGCGCGGTTCGGGTCACCCCGTGCGCTGACCCGCCCCTGCGCCCCCGGCCGATCCGGTCCCGCCCTGCGGCACCGGGCGATCCGGTCCCGCCCGTCGGTGCCGGGCCGAGCCGCCGCGGTGCGACCCCGTGGCGGGCCGCTCCAGGCCCGTCGACACCCGGCGTCGCGCCTCGCCCGTCAGTGCCGCCCGGAGTGGCCCTCCGGCGAGCGGCGCGGGGCCGGGATCGAGCGGACGGCGTACTCCTGCACGGCGGCGGCGTGTTCGTCCTCGGGGAGGGTCCAGTCGGCGCTGCCCGGGGCGTGCCGTCGGCTCAGCACGCCCTGCACGGTGTCGACGGCTGTGGCCAGGCCGGCGCTCGGGCGGGAGCGCCAGAGCTTCTCCCCGTCGGGGGTGAGCCGGAACCAGCCGTCGGTGACGCTGACCAGGCCGGCGCCGACGAGCCGGCGGACGGCGGTCTCCACCTCCTGCCGCTCGGGGATGGCGTGGTTGAGGTGGTCGGCTGTGGAGAGCACGTCAGCGAGCCGGACGCCCTCGGGGCGCCGCGTGGACGCCGCCCTGCGGTGCCGGCCGGCACCGTTGGCGATCACCAGCGAAACGAAGATCCAGGCGTCGGTCCAGCGCCATCCGCTCTCCCCCATGCAGGAATGATGCCGTGCGCCGCCGCCGGAGGAAACACCTACTTTTCCGGTACGGGTGTCGCCGCAGCTCAGCGCGGTTACGTGGTCACGGTCCGGCGGGGCGCGGCTCGGCGACCCCCACCTCGACCGGTCCCGCCCCGGCCGGTTCCGCCTCGACGGTGAACATCGGCAGGAACAGTTGGGCCAGCGGCCCGATGGTGAGGGCGTACGCGACGGTGCCGACGCCGACGGTGCCGCCGAGCAGCCAGCCGAGGGCCAGCACGGTGACCTCGATGACGGTGCGGACCAGCCGGACCGACCGTCCGGGGCGGCGCGCCACGTACCCGGTCATCAGGCCGTCGCGGGGGCCCGGGCCGAGCCGCGCGCCCAGGTAGAGGGCGGTGGCGGCGCCGTTGGCGACGATCCCGACGACCAGCAGCGCCGCCCGCGCCGCCAGCGGGGCCCCGCCGGGCAGCAGGGCCAGGGTGGCGTCGACCACGAGGCCGATCACCAGCACGTTGCTGACCGTGCCGAGGCCCGGTCGTTGGCGCAGCGGGACCCACAGCAGCAGCACGAGCGCGCCGACGGCGATGGTGACGGTGCCGAACGACAGGCCGGTCCGGCGGGCGACGCCCTGGTGGAAGACGTCCCACGGGTCGAGGCCGAGGCCGGAGCGGATCATCAGCGCCATGCTGACGCCGTAGAGGGTCAGGCCCGCGTAGAGCTGGACCAGCCGCCGGACGGGCTGCTGCCGCAGATTGCCAATTGCCACCATGCATGCCACCCTAGGTGCCAATCCGGCGGTGGGGAGAGCCAATATCGGGAGGGTGGCCATGACAAGTCAGGTGCGTGGGGTCCAATTGGCTCGGCTCCTTGGCCAGTGGCACGCGCTGCCGGGCCGCCGACGCAGCCCCGACTACGCCGCGCTCGCCGGCGCCGTCCGGGGGCTGCTCGCCGACGGCCGCCTGCCCCTGGGGGTACGCCTGCCGGCCGAGCGGGAGCTGGCCGAGGCGCTGCGGATCAGCCGGACCACGGTGACCGCCGCGTACCGGCAGTTGCGGGAGAGCGGCCATCTGGCCAGCCGCCGGGGGGCGGGCAGCTGGACGATGCTCCCGGGCACCCACCGGGTGGCCAGCACCGGCCTGTGGACCCCGCTGGACGACCGCGACATGATCGACCTCGGGGTGGCCGCGCTGGCCGCGCCGCCCGAGCTGCTGCCCGCCGCCCGGGCCGCCGCCGAGGACCTGCCCCGCTACCTGGGCGGGGCCGGCTACCACCCGACCGGCGTCATCGAGCTGCGCGAGGCGGTCGCCGCCGGCTACACGGCGCGGGGCCTGCCCACCTCACCCGACCAGATCATGGTCACCAGCGGCACCCAGCACGCGCTCGACCTGGTGCTGCGGCTGGCCCTGGCACCCGGGGGCAACGTGCTGGTCGAGTCGCCGACGTACCCGAACGCCCTCGCTGCCCTCGCCGCCCGCCGGGCCCGGATCACCACCCACGGGCTGGCCACCGACGCCGCCGGCTGGGACGCCGACCTGCTGCTGGGCAGCCTGCGTCAGGGGCGGCCGAAGCTGGCGTACCTGATCCCCGACTTCCAGAACCCGACCGGGCACCTGATGCCGGCCGAGCTGCGCGAGCGGGTGGTCGCCGCGGCCCACGCGGCCGGCACCGACCTGGTGATCGACGAGTCGTTCGTGGACCTGCCGCTGGACGGCACCGAGCTGCCCCCGCCCGTCGCCACGTTCGACCGGCACTCCCGGGTGATCTCCATCGGCGGGATGAGCAAGCCCTACTGGGGTGGCCTGCGCATCGGCTGGGTCCGCGCGTCCGCCCCGCAGGTGCAGCGGCTCGCCGCCGCCCGGGTCGGGGTGGACATGGCCAGCCCGGTGCTCGACCAGCTCGTCGCGGTCCACCTGCTCGCCGACGCGCCGGCCATCGTGGCCGCCCGCCGCACCCAGCTCGCCGCCCAGCGCGACGCCCTGACCGACGCGCTCGCGCGCCGCCTGCCCGACTGGCGGGTCACCGCGCCGCGCGGCGGAGTGACGCTCTGGGTGGAGCTGGACGGGCCGATCTCCAGCGCGCTGGCCCGCGCCGCCGAGGAGGTCGGCGTACGGCTGGCGCCCGGCCCCCGGTTCGGCCTGGACGGCACCCTCGAACGCTTCCTGCGGCTGCCGTTCACGCTGCCCGCCGCGGACCTGGCGGAGGCCGTCGGCCGGCTCGCGGCGGTCCGCTACGACCTGGACCGCGCCAGCCGCCCGCGCTGGCAGGAACCGGCGGTCATCGCCTGACCCGGCCGCCCGCCCGCGCGGTCCACCGATCCGGCCGAACCCGGCTGCCCGGCGGCCCCGGGTTGGGAGACTGCGGGGGTGGGCAGCGGGGGACGGTCGCTCGGGGTGCGCCCCGGCGCGCCCGGCTCGCGCACCACCCGGCTGGAGCTCTTCTACGACCTGGTCTTCGTCTACGCGTTCCTCAACGTCACCACGCTGACCGTGTACTACCCGAGCCCCGTCAACCTGTGCCGCTGCCTGCTCGTGCTGGGGCTGCTGTGGTGGTGCTGGACGGGCTTCGCCGGGCTCGGCAACGCGATCCGCGCCGACCAGGGGATCCTGCCGCTGGTCGGCTTCGTCACGATCGCCGCGACCTTCCTGCTGGCCCTGAGCATGCCGGGCGCGTTCACGGACCGGCCCGGCGGGCTGAACGGTCCGCTGGTCTTCGCGAGCTGCTACTTCCTGGTCCGCGCCTCGCAGCTCGCGGTCTTCGGCTGGGTGGCCCGGGGCGACCCGGTGCGGCTGCGGCGCTGGGCGTGGCTTGCCGGGCTGCCGGTGGTCGCGGCGGCCCTGCTCGTCGCGGCCGCGCTGGTGCCGCCGCGGATCGCCCACGACGGCACGGCGACGGCCCTGCAGCTGGCCTTCTGGGCCGCCGCGCTGACCCTGGAGTACGTGGCCGGGACGAGCCTCGGCGGCGCGTACTGGGTGGTGGTGTCGGCGGGGCACTGGGCGGAGCGGCACGCCCTGATGGTGCTGATCGCGCTCGGCGAGTCGATCATCGCGCTCGGGCTGGGCTCGAAGTTCGTCACCGGCCTGCCGCTGACCTGGCCGGTGGTGGTCGCCGCGGTGACCGGCATCGCGATCGCGGCGACGCTGTGGTGGGCGTACTTCGACGTCCTGGCGCTCGACGTCGAGCAGGCGCTGCACCGGGCCCGCGACCCGGTGGCGCGGGCCCGGCTGGCCCGGGACGCGTACACGTACCTGCACCTGCCGATCGTCACCGGGGTGATCTTCTTCGCCCTCGGGATCAAGGACCTGCTCGTCGAGGCGGCGGACCCGACCTCGCCGGCCTGGGGCGAGCCGCTGGGGGCGTTCTGGATCCTCGTGCTCTACGGCGGGGTCGGCCTCTACCTGCTCAGCCTCGTCGCCTGCGGGGTGCGGGTGCTGCGGGTGCTGCGCTGGCCGCCGGTGGTCGCGGTGGCGCTGCTGGCCCTGCTCTCGCCGCTGGCCGCCCGGATCGGGGCCCTGCACGCGCTGCTGCTGCTGGGGGTGGTCTGCGTGGCGCTGGTCGCGGTGGAGACCCGGGGAGAGGGGCGCCGCCGGCACCGGGTCCGCCAGTTGGCGCTGGCGGAGCAGACGGAGGCCGAGGCCGAGGCGAGCAGGTGGCGCGCCGAGCACCTGTGAGCCCGGGCCGCGCCTTCGTCCGCTTCCGCGCTGTGACTCCGCCCGCCTCCGCGCCCCGCGGCGACCGGCAGCCGTGCCCCGGGACGGTGGGGCACGGCCGCCGGTGGGTCGGCGCCGCGTGGGCGGGGACCGCCGGGGGAAGCGGCTCAGATCTCGGCGAGGCTGCCCTCGTACATCCGGTCGATCTCGGCCGCGAAGTTGCTCTCCACGCCCCGGCGCTTGATCTTGAGGGACGGGGTCATCTCGCCGTCCTCGATGGTCAGGTCGCGGGGCAGGACGGCCACCTTCTTGATCGTCTCCCAGCGGTTGAGCTTGGCGTTGAGCTGGGCGACGTACTCCTCGACCATGGCCCGGGCCTCGGCGGAGGCGGCGATCTCGGCGTAGCTGCGCCCCTCCAGCGGGCCGCCGGCCGCCCAGCCCCGGATCGCGTCCGGGTCGAGACTGACCAGCATCGTGCAGTAGTTGCGGGCCTGGCCGATGACGACCGCCTGCGACGTGTACGGGCACAGCGCCTTGAACATGCCCTCGATGTGCGAGGGGGCGACGTACTTGCCGCCGGAGGTCTTGACCAGGTCCTTCTTCCGGTCGGTGATGCGCAGGTAGCCGTCGTCGTCGAGGCTGCCGATGTCGCCGGTGCGGAAGAAGCCGTCCTCGGTGAACGCGGCGGCCGTGTCCTCGGGGAGGTGGTGGTACCCCCGCATGACCGGCCGGCCCCGGACCAGGATCTCCCCGTCGGTGTCGATCCGGCACTCCAGGTCGCCCATCGCCCGGCCGACGGTGCCGATGCGCAGGCCGCCGGGCGGGTTGACGAAGTTGCCGGCGCTGCTCTCGGTGAGGCCGTAGCCCTCGGAGATCGGCAGGTTGGCGGCGGCGAAGAAGGCGGCGATCTCCTTGCTCAGCGGCGCGGCGCCGGAGACGAGCACCCGGATCCGGCCGCCTAGGCGGGCCTGGAGCTTGCTGAACACCAGCTTCTCGGCCAGCGCGTACCGCAGCCTCAGCCCGGCGGGGACGGGCCGGCCGGCCTGCTCCAGCGCGACCTTCTCCTTGCCGACCCGCACCCCCCAGGCGAAGATCTTCGCCTTCGCGCCGCCGGCGTCCTGCGCGGTGGTGACCGCCTTGTTGTAGACCTTCTCGAAGACGCGGGGCGCCCCGCACATCAGCGTCGGCCGCACGACGGCCAGCAGCTCGACCAGCTTCTCGACCCGGCCGTCGACGTAGGTCGGCAGGCCGACGTGGGTCGCGCCGCAGAGCAGGGTCTTACCGAACGAGTGGGCCAGCGGCAGCCACAGGTACTGCAGGTCGTCTTCGCGCAGCAGCCCCACCTCGGCCTGCGCCACGCCCTCCCAGCACCAGCCGCCGTGCAGCAGCTCGACGCCCTTGGGCCGGCCCGTGGTGCCGGAGGTGTAGATGAGGGTGGCCAGGTGGTCGGGCCCGAGGTCGGCGGTCAGGCGCTCGATCAGCTCCGGGTCGTCGGCCAGGGTCCGGGCGCCCCGCTCCTCCAGTTCGGCGAGGGTCAGCTGCGGCACGGCCGCCGCCGGGTCGGGCGTGCCGTCGAAGAGCACCACGTGGGTCAGGGCCGGCAGCGTCGCGCCGGCGAGCTTGGCGGCCTGGGCCGGGTTCTCCGCGAACAGCACCCGGGAGCCGGAGTCGGCGACGATGTACGTGGCGTCCTCGGGCTCGGTGGTCGGGTAGACGGTGGTGGTGGCGCCACCCGCGCACATGATGCCGAAGTCGGCGAGCACCCAGTCGAGCCGGGTGCTCGACAGGATCGCCACCGGGTCTTCGCGGCCGACACCGAGCCCGTGCAGCCCCGCCGCGACCGCCCGGGCCCGCTGCCCGACCTGGGCCCAGGTCAGCCAGACCGGCCCGGAGTCGTCGGGGGCGGGGTGGGCGAACGCGGGGCGGTCGGGGGTGGCCGCCACGCGCTTGAGGAACATGTCGGGGATGGAACGGTACGGTACATCGAGAGACATCGCTGTAGCCGCCTTCAGGGGTGGAGGCGTGACGGGGGTCACGTCGTTTGCGGTTACCGAAGGGTATTGCCTGCACCGCGCATCGGCTAGTCCTCGCGGCGACCCGCCGGGGCCCCCGGGGCGGATCAGGCGTACCGGGCGGCCCGCAGCGACCAGTCGTAGGTGGCCCGCACCCAGTTGCGGCGGGCCGCCAGGAACGAGCGCAGCGCCGGGTCGTCGTCGGCGTCGCCCAGGGCCGCCTCCCGCTCGGCGTAGCACGCCAGGGCCCGGTTGAACCGCTCGGCGGCGGCCCGCAGCGCCGCCGGCTCGCCCCGGCCGGTCTCGGCCGCGATCGCGCTGACCAGGTTGTGCGCGTCCGGCCCCGCCCGGTTCTCCTTGCCGTACGAGAACAGGTCGTTGCACCAGCAGACCAGGTCCGCCGCCAGGGTCTCGACGTCGACGAGCGCCGGCTCGACGCGGCGGTCCGCCTCCGGCGGCGCGTCGTACGCGAGGTCGGTCAGGGTGAACGCGGGATGCACCGCCCCGGTGTGCCGGCGCAGCGAGACGTACTCGGCCACCCCGGGCACCCGGCCGTGCTCCCGGTTCGCCGCCTCCCACAGCAGGGCCAGCAGGTAGTCGCGCAGCTGGCCGACGAAGCGCAGCAGCAGCGGCGGGTGCCCGTGGGCCCGGATCCGCCGGCAGAGGTCGTCCAGGGCGGCGCCCAGCGGACCGCCGGCGGGGGGAAGGCCCGGGGCGCCGTGCCGGTCCAGCACGTCCAGCAGGTCGGCGACGACCGGGGCGAGCCGGGTGGGCGCGTCGCCGAGCCCGTCGTCGTCGCAGGCGTCGTCGACGACGAAGAGCCAGGTGATCAGGTCGGTGAGCAGGCGCAGCCGGTCGGCGGGCGCGTCCGGGCAGGTGCGACCGGCCAGCTCGGCGGCGGCGGCGTGCCGCAGGCGGTGCATCCGGCGTCCGTTGGTGATCAGGCCGAACGCCTGCGCCCAGCCCAGGCTCTGCGCGGCGGCCAGATCGGTGCCGGCGTGCCGGCGCGGGGGAAACGGTGGCTCGTCCAGGGCAGAGACCGCGAAGCTCCGCACGTCACCCCCTGCCGGGTCGGGCCACCCCGGGTGGGGCGACCGGCCGAGGGTACGCCAGATGAATAGATATTCATAGTTCGGTCGGGAGCCTGCCCCGCGCCGCCGAGTGACCGTTCCTGCACAGCCGGTCAGATGCCGAGCTGGGCGGCCCGGAGCCGGTCCACCGCCGCCGCCGGACCCTCCACCTGCACCCGCGAGACCCGCTGCCGGCCGGTGAGGAAGAGCACCAGCTCGCCCGGCGCGCCGACCACACGGATCCGCGGCCCGCCCCGCCCCGCCGACAGCGCGCCGTGCCCGGGCGCCTGCACCAGCAGGTCGGCCGGGAAGCGGCGCAACGCCAGCCGGCCCAGCACCGAGGCCCGCCGCCACAGCACGGCCTCCAGCCCGGCCGGCAGGTCGCGCGGACCCCACCCCGCCCGGGCCCGCCGGACGTCCTCGTGGTGGATGTAGAACTCCATCGTGTTGACCAGCTCGTCGGTGACGGGGTTGCTCAGCGGGCTCCACAGCGGCGGCCGGCGCACCAGCGCCACCAGCTCGTCGAAGGGCCGCGCCGCGACCCGCAGGCGCACCCGTTCGGCGTACCCGCGCAGCGGCGGCAGCGCGATCCCCCCGGCGGCGTCCGGCCGCCGCTCCCGCACGACGACGTGGGCGGCGAGGTCCCGCACCGACCAGCCCTCGTTGACGGTCGGCGCGTCCGGACCCAGGTTCTGCATGAGGTCGGCGAGCGCCTCGCGCTCCGACCGGGCGTACCGCGGCATGGCCCGATCGTAGGCCGGTCCGCCGCGGTCGGCTCGTCGTGCGGGGACGCCGCCCGACGTGATCGCCGACATACCCGTTCCGGGACAGCGTGGCTGGACCGGTCCGGTAAGGATGAGGGAGATAATTGCAACTTACGGCGGGGGAGAGCGTGACCAGCAGGACAAGTCGGGACGTGCTCCGCAGAGGGCTGTTCGTGCTCGGCCGGGCGATCCGGGAGCAGCCCCGGATCTTCGCGGTGGCGGTCAGCGGCAGCGTGTTGTTCGGCGGGCTGGTGATCGCCAGCGCGTACGTCGTCGGGGCGGTGGTCGGCGACGTCGTGGTGCCGGCGATCGCGCGCGGGTCGGTGGGCGTCGCGGCCCTCGCCCTCGCCGCCGGGGCGCTGTTCGGCATCAGCGTGCTGCGGGTGGTCGGCATCTTCGGCCGCCGGCTCGGCGCGGGCTACATGCAGTTCCGGCTCCAGGCCGCCTACCGCCGGCAGGTGACCCGCCGCTACCTGGAGCTGCCGCTGTCCTGGCACCAGCGCAACGCGACCGGCACCCTGCTGTCCAACGCCAACTCCGACGTCGAGGCGGCCTGGTACCCGATCGCCCCGCTGCCCTTCGCCGTCGGCACCGTGGTCATGCTGGTCGGCGCGATCGCCTCCCTGTTCGTCACCGACTGGGCGCTGGCCCTCGTCGGGCTCGCGGTCTTCCCCGCCCTGTTCGCCCTCAACGTGGTCTACTCCCGCCGGATGGCCCCCCGCCAGGCCCGCGCCCAGCGGCTGCGCGCCGAGGTCAGCGGCATCGCCCACGAGAGCTTCGACGGCGCCCTGGTGGTCAAGACCATGGGCCGCGAGGCGCAGGAGACCGCCCGGTTCGCCGCCCGCGCCGGCGAGCTGCGCGACGCGCTGATCTCCGTCGGCCGGCTGCGCGGCGTCTTCGACCCGATGCTGGAGACCCTGCCCAGCCTCGGCACCCTCGCCGTGCTGGTGGTCGGCGCGATCCGGCTCCGGCAGGGCGCCATCGGTGTCACCGACCTGGTCAGCGTGGCCTTCCTGTTCACCGTGCTGGCCTTCCCCGTGCGGGCCATCGGGTGGGTGCTGGCCGAGCTGCCGCGCAGCGTCGCCGGCTGGGACCGGGTGCGCCGGGTGCTCGACGCCACCGGCGAGATGCCGTACGGCGACGTCACGCTCGACCCGGCCGACCCGACGCCGGCCACGCTCGCCTTCGCCGACGTCGGCTTCGCCTACGAGCCCGCCGAGGCGCACCTGCCCGGCGCCGAGGTGCTCGGCGAGGTCACCTTCACCGTGCCCGCCGGCCGGACCGTGGCCCTGGTCGGGCCCACCGGCTCGGGCAAGTCCACCATCGCCGCGCTGGCCGTGCGGCTGGTCGACCCGCACACCGGCACGGTCAGCCTCGACGGCGTCGACGTCCGCCGGCTCACCGCCGCCTCGCTGGCCGGCACCGCCGCCCTGGTCGCCCAGGTGCCGTTCGTCTTCGACGACACCGTGCGGGCGAACATCGCGCTGGACCGGCCCGGCGTCACCGACGACGACGTCTGGGCCGCGCTGCGGCTCGCCGAGGCCGACGGCTTCGTCGCCGCGCTCCCCGAGGGGCTCGACACGATGGTCGGCGAGCGGGGCACCTCGCTCTCCGGCGGGCAGCGGCAGCGGCTCACCCTGGCCAGGGCCCTCGCCGGGCGGCCCCGGCTGCTGGTCCTCGACGACGCGACCAGCGCGGTCGACCCGAGGGTGGAGGCGGCCATCCTCGCCGGGCTGCGCGCGCCGGCCGCCGGCGGCCCCGCCGCCTCGATCCTGGTGGTGGCCTACCGGCGGGCCACCATCGCGCTCGCCGACGCGGTGATCTACCTGGAGCAGGGCCGGGTGATCGCCCGGGGCACCCACGCCGAGCTGCTCGCCACCGTTCCCGGCTACGCCGACCTGGTCACCGCCTACGAGCAGGCCGAGGCCGAGGCCGACGGCGAGCAGCAGCCCCGCCCGTACGACGAGGTCGCCCCGCTGACCTCCGGCCTGGAAGTCGAGGTGGACCGGTGAGTGTGGTGGAGGCCGAGCAGCCGGCGGAGAACACCTGGCGCACGCTGCGGCGGGGCCTGGCCCTCTCGCCCGAGCTGCGCACCGGCCTGGCCGGCACCCTCGCGTTGGCGCTGGTCTACATGGTGGGCCGGGTCGCCGTCCCGGTCGCCGTGCAGCAGGGCATCGACGAGGGCATCGTCGGCGGTCTCGACCTCGGCGTGGTGTGGACCGTCGTCGCGGTGACCGCCGCCGTGCTGGTGGTGACCACCACCTGCGGCTACCTGATGATGCGCCGGCTGTTCACGGTCAGCGAGACGGCCCTGGCCAACGTGCGCACCCGGGCGTTCCGGCACGTGCACGACCTGTCGATGCTGCACCAGCAGTCCGAGCGGCGCGGCTCGCTGGTCTCGCGCGTCACCAGCGACGTCGACCAGATCACCCAGTTCCTCCAGTGGGGCGGGGTGATCCTCATCGTCAACCTCGGCCAGCTCGCGGTGACGACGGCCGTCATGCTGGCCTACTCCTGGCAGTTGACCCTCGTGGTGCTCGCCGCGTTCGCGCCGGCGGTGCTGGTGATCCGGCAGCTCCAGCGCCGCCTCGCCGGGGCGTACGGGACGGTCCGGCAGCGGATGGGCACCCTGCTCGGCACGATCGGCGAGAGCGTCGTCGGCGCGCCGGTGATCCGGGCGTACGGGATCGCCGGGCGGACCGCCCGGCGGCTCGACGCGGCGATCGAGGGGCAGCGGCGGGCCCAGCAGCGGGCCATCCGGATCAGCATCCTGGGCAGCTCCGTCGGGGAACTGGCGGCCGGGCTGGCGCTGGCCGGCGTCGTCGTGCTCGGGGTGCTGCTCGGCGTGGACGGCACCCTGTCGATCGGGCAGCTCACCGCGTTCCTGTTCCTGGTCACCCTGTTCATCCAGCCGGTGCAGATCGCCACCGAGGTGCTCAACGAGGCGCAGAACGCCATCGCCGGCTGGCGGCGGGTGCTCGACGTGCTCGACGTCGCCCCGGACGTGGCCGACCCCGGCGAGCAGGGCCGGGACCTCCCGGCGGGGCCGCTGGACATCCGCTTCGCCGGGGTCGGCTTCGCCTACCCGGGCGGGCCGCCGGTGCTGCACGACGTGACCCTGGACATCGCGGCGAAGAGCCGGGTCGCCGTGGTGGGCGAGACCGGCAGCGGCAAGACCACGTTCGCGAAGCTGCTCACCCGGCTGATGGACCCGACCGACGGGGCGGTGCTGCTCTCCGGCGTGCCGCTGACCGAGGTTCGGTTCGCCTCGCTGCGTTCCCGGGTGGTGATGGTGCCGCAGGACGGCTTCCTGTTCGACGCGACGGTCGGGCAGAACGTCCGCTTCGCCCGGCCGGAGCTGACCGACGCGGAGCTGACGGCCGCGTTCACCGAGCTGGGGCTGGCCGACTGGCTGGCCGGGCTGCCGGCCGGGCTGGACACGCCGGTCGGCGAGCGCGGCGAGGCGCTGAGTGTGGGGGAGCGGCAGCTCGTGGCGCTGGCCCGGGCGTACGTGGCGGACCCGGACCTGCTGGTGCTGGACGAGGCGACCAGCGCGGTGGACCCGGCGACCGAGGTGCGCCTGCAGCGCACCCTGGACGCGGTGACCCGGGGCCGGACCACCCTCGCGATCGCCCACCGGCTCTCCACGGCCGAGGCCGCCGACGAGGTGATCGTGGTGGACCGGGGCCGGATCGTGCAGCGCGGGCCGCACGACGAGTTGATCCGCGACCCCGACTCGGTCTACGGCCTGCTGCACGCCTCCTGGCTGGAGCAGACCCGCTGAGCGGCCCGGACGGGCGAACCGGCGGTGCGGTGGACGCGGGGGCGCGCATGGTCTACCGTGCTGCTTAGGTAAGCCTAACCTTCGGAGGTGGGTCATGCGCCCCAGTCCCGCCCTGCGCCCCACGCCCGCCGAGACCGTCCGGACGCTGGTCGCCGGCCGGCTCCCGGCCCTGGTCCACCTGGCCCAGCGGCCCGGCCCGTACCACGTCCGGCACGCCACCGACGCCGACGGGCGGGTGCTGCTCCTCGTCGGCGTGCACAGCGACCTGGCGGCGGCGCTGCCCCGGGGCGCGGGCGCCGACGTCGCCGTGGCGCTGGACGTGCTCGACCTGCCGCCGGCCGCCGGCGCCCCGTCGCTCGGCCGGGCCTGGGTCTCCGGGTGGGCCGCCGCGCTGCACGGCGACGAGGCCCGCCAGGCCACCCTGGACTTCGCCGAGGTGGACCCGACCGGCGACCTGCTCGACGTGGGCACCCGCTTCCGGCTGTACCGCTTCGAGGTGGCCGAGGCCCGCCTGGAGCGCCCCGACGGGCTGCTGCGGATCGACCCCGTCGCGTACGCCGAGGCGGAGCCGGACCCGCTGCACCCGGTGGAGCCGGAGCTGCTCACCGAGCTGGCCGTGCACCACGGCCGGGAGATGGCCGCGTACGTCCGGCGTCAGCTCGGCCTGGTCGAGTCCGGCCCCGACGGCCCGCCCCGCGTGGTCCGCGTCGACCGGTACGGGCTGCTGGTCTCCCTCGGCCGGCCCGGCGCCCGGCGGCGGGCCCGGCTGGCCTTCCCGCGCCCGGTGGCCGACCACCGGGAGCTGGCCCGGCTGCTGCACCCGATGCTCTGCCAGCACCCGCGCTCCGCCGCCCCCCGCGGCTAAGCGCACCGTGCCGCCGTGGGGCGCGCGCCGCGCCCCGGTGGGTGAGCGGGGTACCCCGCTCTACCGAATGCGTTAACAAGGGGCCCCTCCTTACCCCAGCTCCCCGCGCAGGTAGCGCTGGACGGTCGGGCCCACCGCCGCGACCAGGGTCTCCGGCGGGGCGGAGGCGACCGGCTCCAGCCGCACGACGTGCCGCATGAGGGCCAGCCCGACCAGCTGGCTGGCCACCAGCGACCCGCGCAGCGGCAGCTCGGCCGGGTCGACGTCGAGGTGGTGCAGGACCCGGCGCAGCACCTGGGTGACCAGGAACTCGCGCAGCAGCCGGGCCGTCCACTCGTTGCTCACGGCCGAGCGCAGCAGCGCCACTGCGGCGCTGCCGGCCGGGGAGTCCCAGACGCCGAGGAAGGTGCGCACCAGCCGCTCACCGACGCCGTCGGGATCGCCGGCCAGCACCCGGGGCAGCAGCTCGCCCGGGTCGAGCGGGGCGCCCATCGCGGCCAGGAAGAGCTGGTCCTTGCCGCCGAAGTAGTGGTGCACCAGCGCCGGGTCGACCCCGGCCGCGGCGGCGATCGACCGGATCGAGGCCGCGTCGAAGCCCCGCTCGGCGAACGCGGTACGCGCCGCGTCGAGGATCGCCTCGCGGGTGCCCGGGTTGCCGGGCCGCCGCCCGGTGCGTCGCGCCGTCGCCATCCGCGCCCCCGCCCGCGCGTCAGCCGCTGCGGCGGCGCAGGGTGGCCGCGGCCAGCGCCAGCGCCAGCACCACCGCCCCGGCCACCACCCCAAGGTCGCGCCACATGGTGGCCGTCGGCTCGGCGTGCGCGCCGACCTCCTGCAACGCCTCGACGGCGTACGACAGGGGGAGCGCGTCGCTGACCGCCTGCAACCAGCCGGCCATCTCGTCGCGGGCGACGAACAGCCCGCACAGCAGCAGCTGGGGGATCACCACGACGGGCATGAACTGCACGGCCTGGAACTCGGTGCGGGCGAAGGCGCTGCAGAACAGGCCGAGGGCGACGCCGAGCACCGCGTTGACCACGGCGATCACGATGACCAGGGCGCTGCTGCCGGCGGTGGTCAGCCCGAACACCCAGTACGCCACCGCCGAGGCGATCGCGGCCTGGCCGGCGGCGGCGAGGCCGAACGCGATGCCGTAGCCGAAGAGCAGGTCGAGCCGGCCCAGCGGGGTGGTGAGCAGCCGCTCCAGGGTGCCGGAGGTGCGCTCGCGCAGCATCGCGATGCTGGTCACCAGGAACATGATCACGAAGGGGAAGACGCCGAGCATCACCAGGGCCACCCGGTCGAACATGCTCGGCTGGCCGGGCGGGGTGGGCTGGTCGGCGTACATGTAGTAGACGAGCGTGAGCAGGAGGGCCGGCACCAGCACCAGCAGGGCGACGGTGCGCCGGTCGTGCCGCAGCTGGCGCAGGACGCGGCCGGTGGTGGCGGCCAGGATGCGCGCGTTCACGACGCCGCCCCCTCGCCGGCTGCCCGCCCGAGGCCGTCAGCCTGCCCGCCGCCGCGCCCGCCGTCGTCCTGTCCGCCGCCGCCCGGACCACCGTCGTCCTGCCCGGCGGCCGCCTCGCTGGCCCGGATCAGACGCAGGAACGCCTCGTCGAGATCGTCGACCCCGGCGGCGGCGCGGACCGCGTCGGGGGTGTCGTCGGCGACGAGCCGGCCCTCGCGGATCAGCAGCAGGCGGTCGCAGCGGGCGGCCTCGTCCATCACGTGGCTGGACACCAGCAGGGTCGTCCCGGCGGCGGCGAGGGCGTGGAACCGGGCCCACAGGTCGGCCCGCAGCACCGGGTCCTGCCCGACCGTCGGCTCGTCGAGGACGACCAGCTCCGGCTCGCCGACCAGGGCGCAGGCCAGCGACGCCCGGCTGCGCTGCCCGCCGGAGAGGGAGCCGACGAGCTGGCCGGCGGCGTCGGCCAGCCCGACGTCGGCCACGGACCGGTCGGCCTCGGCCCGGCCCCGACCGTGCAGGGCGGCGAAGTAGCGGGCGTTCTCGGCGACGGTGAGGTCGGCGTAGACGCTGGGCGCCTGGGTCAGGTAGCCCACCCGGCTGCGCAGCGCCGGGGAGCCCGCCGGCCGGCCGAGGACGGTCACCGAGCCCGAGCGGACCGTCTGCACCCCGACGACGGCCCGCATGAGGGTGGTCTTGCCGCTGCCGCTGGGCCCGAGCAGGCCGGTGACGGCGCCGCGCGGCACCGCGCACGTCACGCCGTGCAGCACCCGGCGTCGGCCCCGGTCCACGACCAGGTCGCGGACCGCGATCGCGTGGTCCATCGCCACCCCCTGGGAAGTAATTCATCACCCGATGAACTCCACGCTAGGTGAGGGAGGGGGTCGCCCGCAACGGTCGCCGCCCGGCCGGGCGGGACTGCCGCCGCGACGGGCGGGGCGGCCGGCCGGAGCCGGGGTGCCGCCGGGCGGCGGCGAAAGGTACCCCGAGGCAGGAAAGAGAACCCTCGGGCACCAGCCTTCGGACCGGGGCGTCAGCCTTCTGACCGGACAGCCCGTCCGGCATCGGGCATTGCGCCCCGATCGGGCGTACGGCACGATGGCGCGGTGGGTCACGCTGCGTCACCGGAAAGTGGATTCCTCGACGACTGGGCCGCCCGGCTGCGGCAGGCAGCCGAGCGCCCCGTCGTCGGCATCCTGCTGCGGGGCAGCCACGCCCGCCGGGCCGCCACGGCGCACAGCGACGTCGACCTCGACGTGCTGGTCGCCGACGCCACGCCGGGCCGCCCGGCCGGGCCGCCGATCAACGCCCCGTACGCCGCCCGCCGCGCCTACCTGGCCGAAACCGGCGGCCGGCTCACCCACGTCTCGGTGGCGGTCCGCGACGTCCGCTCCTGGCTGGAGCGGCTCGCCCAGCCGGCCGAGTGGGCGTTCGGGCTGCCGGTCACCGCGCCGATCCGGCTGCTCTGGGCCGACGAACGGTGGCGTGCCCGCATCGACCTGCCGGTGCTCTGCCAGCCCGCCGACGAGCCCCGGCTGGAGGAACTGATCGCCACGCTCGGTAAGGTCGCCGGGGCCCGGGCCCGGGGTGACCACCTCGGCGTCCGGCTGGCCGCCGCCGACCTGGCCCGGCTCTGCCCGTCCGTGCTGCGGCTGGCCAACCCGTCGGTACGGGTGGTGTCCCGCCGGGCGGCGTTCGCCGCCGCCCTCGACCTGCCGGTCGCCCCGCCCGGATACCGCGACGGCATGCTGCTCTGCCTCGGCGTGCGCCCCGGCTCCGTCGGGCAGCTCTGGGCCGCCGCCGGGCGGCTGGTCACCGGCACCGTCCCGCTGGTCCGCCCGTACGCCGAGGAGATCGCCGCCGTCGCCGGCACGGACCTCGCCGAGGCCCTGTCCGACGGGCGGCTGGACCGCTACCTCGCGCAGCTCACCGGCGGGCCCGTACCGGCGCGGGCCCGCGTGCCCGAGCCGGCGCCGGGTGCCCGGCGGGAGCCGTCGCCGGTGCCGTCGCCGCGTGCGGGAGAATGGCTGACTGTGCCCGTACCTGACGCGCCGGTGACCGGCGCCAACGCCCCCAGGACCCCGGCGGCGACGCCCGGCCCGGCCCGCCCGTCCCGGCTCGACCCGGCCGTCGCCGCGCGGCTGCGCCGCACCCCCGACGGTCTGGTGGCCGCCGTGGTGCGCCAGCACGACACGGGCGAGGTGCTGATGGTCGCCTGGATGGACGACGAGGCGCTGCACCGCACCCTCACCACCGGCCTGGCCACCTACTGGTCGCGCAGCCGGCAGGAGTACTGGGTCAAGGGGGCCACCTCCGGCCACCTCCAGCACGTCCGCTCGGTCGCGCTGGACTGCGACGGCGACGCGCTGCTGGTCAGCGTCGACCAGGTCGGCGCGGCCTGCCACACCGGCGAGCGCACCTGCTTCTTCACCGAGCTGCCGGTCACCACCACCGGGGGGCAGGCATGACCGACGGCGTCGTCAGCCCCGACCAGGCCACCTTCGCCGACCTGGCGGCCCGCTGGCGGGTCGTCCCGGTCACCCGGCGGCTGCTCGCCGACGCGGAGACCCCGGTGGGCGTCTACCGCAAGCTGGCCGGCGGCCCCGGCACGTTCCTGCTGGAGTCCGCCGAGCAGGGGGCCGGCTCGGCGGGGATGGCCTGGTCGCGATACTCGTTCATCGGCGTGCGCAGCAGCGCCACCCTCACCGAGCGCGACGGCGTGGCGGGCTGGACCGGCCAGCCGCCGGCCGGGCTGCCCTCCGGCGGCGACCCGGTCAAGGTGCTGCGCGAGACCGTCGAGGCCCTCGCCGGCCCGGCCTGGGACCCGGCCAGCGGTATGCCGCCGCTGACCGGCGGCATGGTCGGCTACCTCGGGTACGACCTGGTCCGTCGCTTCGAGCGGCTGCCCGAGCTGACCGAGGACGACCTCGGCCTGCCCGAGCTGGGCATGATGCTCGCCACCGACCTGGTGGTCCTCGACCACTACGACGGCTCGGCGATCCTCATCGCCAACGCGGTGCTCCCGCCGGCCGACGAGCCGGGCCGGGACGCCCTGGTCGCCGCCGCCTACCACCACGCGGTCGGCCGGCTGGACGCGATGACCACGGCGCTGTCCCGGCCCATCCCGCCGATGATCTCCACGGTCGACCGGCCGGCCGTCGGCGACGTGGTCAGCCGCACCGACGCGGGCGGCTACCCGAAGGCCGTCGAGGCGGCCAAGGAGGCGATCCGGGCCGGGGAGTGCTTCCAGATCGTGCTGGCCCAGCGCTTCGAGCGGCCCACCGACGCCGACCCGCTGGACGTCTACCGGGTGCTGCGCACCACCAACCCGAGCCCGTACATGTACCTGCTGCGCTTCGACGGCTTCGACGTGGTCGGCTCGTCGCCCGAGGCGCACCTGAAGGTCAACGCCGGCCCCGACGGCCGCCGCCGCGCGCTGCTGCACCCGATCGCCGGCACCCGCCCGCGCGGCGCCACGCCGGACGCCGACGCCCGGCTCGCCGCCGAGCTGCTCGCCGACCCGAAGGAGCGCTCCGAGCACGTCATGCTGGTCGACCTGGGCCGCAACGACCTGGGCCGGGTCTGCCGCCCGGGCACCGTCCAGGTGCCGGAGTTCGCCACCATCGAGCGGTACAGCCACGTCATGCACATCGTCTCCACCGTGGTCGGGGAGTTGCGCCCGGAGCAGACGGCGTTCGACGCGCTGGCCGCGACCTTCCCGGCCGGCACCCTGTCCGGCGCGCCGAAGGTCCGGGCCATGGAGATCATCGAGGAGCTGGAGCCGGTCCGGCGCGGCCTCTACGGCGGCACGGTCGGCTACTTCGGCTTCGGCGGGGACCTGGACATGGCGATCGCCATCCGCACCGCGCTGATCCGCGACGGCCGCGCGTACGTGCAGGCCGGCGCGGGGGTGGTGGCCGACTCCGACCCGGCCGCCGAGGACCGGGAGACCCGCGACAAGGCCGCCGCCGTGCTCGCCGCCATCGCCGCCGCCGAGACGCTGCGGCCCGCCCGGTGAGCGCGGCGGGGCGGCGCGTCGTGGCGCCGGGCGGCGGGTGGCCGCGGTGACCGGGCCGGCGACCGACCGGGAGACCTCCGGGGCCGGCGCGCCGGCCGCGCGGGCGCGCCGCGAGCTGACGTACGCGGTGCTGCTCTGCCTGGCCGGCGCGGGCCTGGCGCTGTGGGCGTCGACCCGGACGTGGGCGGTGGAGCTGGCCGCCCGGCCGGCGCCGCTGCCCCCGGTGCGCGCGGCCCGCACCGGGGCGGGGCTGCTGCCCTGGCTGCCCGCGCTCGCGGTGGTCGGGCTGGCCGGGGGCGGCGCGGTGCTGGCCACCCGGGGGCTGCCGCGTCGGCTGGTCGGCGTCCTGCTGCTGGCGCTCGGGGCGGCCGTCGCGGTCGGCGGCGGCTACGGCCTGGTGGCCGCGTTCGACGGCACGGTGAGCCGGCAGTGGCCGGCGTTCTGCCTGGTCGGCGGTCTGCTCGCCGCCCTCGGCGGCGGCCTCGTCGCGCTGCGCGGCGCGGGCTGGCCGGCGATGGGGGCGCGTTACGAGCGCCCGGGTCGACGCGGCGCGGGCCCCGCCCCGGCGGAGGCCGCGGCCGGCCCGGTGACCGGGCGGCGCACCACCGAGGCGTGGGACGCGCTGGACCGGGGCGAGGACCCGACGGCCGACTGACCGGCGAACGCCGTCCGCGTCGGGCGCGAGGGCGAGGGCCCACTGTCGAACCGGCCGACCGGCGAACCGACTGGCCCGCGAACCGACTGGCCGGCGAATCGACTGGCCGGCTGCCTCGCGGCCGGGGCCGGCCCGGCGGGGTCAGCGGCCGGGGTCAGCCGACCGGCTGGCGGTCCCGCGTCGCGGCGCGGGCGGCGGCCAGCTCGGCCACCAGGTGGTCCAGCTCGGCGCGCTGGTGGGCACGGGCCCGGTCGGCGCAGACGGCCTCCCAGGCGTTGCCGCGCGCGGTGCGCACCCGGGCGTCGCCCACGACGGCCCGCTCCAGGGTGTGCACCACCCCGACGGCCAGCGACGCCACGGTGCGGGAGATGGTGGTCAGTCCGATGGTCGGGTTGGGCCCGGCAGTGCTCATCTGGTCACCCCACGCGAGATCGTTCCGACGGCTCGGGCGGCTGCTCGCCGCGGCCGCCCGATGGGCCGCGGGCAGGCCCCTCGTCGAGTCTGCCCGAGCTCCACGGTGCCCGGCTCACGTTTCGCCGTGGTCACCGCCACGTCAACTGTCCGCCGGATCCATCCACCTGGGCAGGGCCGTTCAGCCTTGAGCTTCGTCACAACATCGACCGGCGTGCGCGCGGTCGCAGGCCGGCGCGCGTGCGGGTCGCCGGCCGGTCGCGCCGGTGGGCACCGGGCGGCGTGCGCGCGGCGCGGCGCCGACGGACAATGATCCGATGAAGATGGGCGATCGTCGATGGCCTGGCGGGCGGTGGCGTCACCGCGATCGATGCGGTAGATCGCGCTCGGTGATCCACCGTTCACCGGAAGTCGGCCATTATGCCGCAGCCCATCTCGTGAGGAGCGCCATACCCCCGGCACGTGCTGCCAGGTGGCGCCCCCTAGCATCGGCCCATGACACCCGGAGAGGGGAGTCCGTTGGTGACTGCTGAGCATGCGCACGCGGAGGGGGACGGGGCCGGTCCGGCGGCGTCCGGAAGCGTCCTCGACGAGATCCTGGCCGGCGTCCGCGAGGACGTCGCCCGGCGGCAGGAGCAGGTTCCGCTGGAGCGGATCCGTGAGCTCGCCGCCGCCGCGCCGCCACCGCTGGACGCGTACGCGGCCCTGCGCCGACCCGGCGTGGCCGTGATCGCCGAGGTGAAGCGTTCGTCGCCGTCCAAGGGCCAGATCGCCGAGATCGCCGACCCGGCCGTCCTCGCCGCCGACTACGCCGCCGGGGGTGCGCGGGTCATCAGCGTGCTCACCGAGGGGCGCTGGTTCGGTGGCTCGCTGGACGACCTGGCCGCCGTCCGGGCCGCGGTCAAGGTCCCTGTCCTACGCAAGGACTTCGTCGTCTCCAGCTACCAGGTGCACGAGGCCCGCGCGCACGGCGCCGACCTGGTCCTGCTGATCGTGGCCGCGCTGGAGCAGAACGCGCTGGTCGGGCTGCTGGAGCGGATCGAGTCCCTCGGCATGTGCGCGCTGGTCGAGGTGCACACCGAGGAGGAGGCCGACCGGGCCATGGAGGCCGGCGCGCAGGTGATCGGGGTCAACGCCCGCGACCTGCGTACCCTGGAGGTCGACCGGTCGGTGTTCGAGCGGATCGCGCCCGGCCTGCCCAGCAACGTCGTCAAGATCGCCGAGTCCGGCGTGCGCGGCCCGCACGACCTGATCCGCTACGCCTCGGCCGGCGCCGACGCCGTGCTCGTCGGCGAGGGCCTGGTCACCCACTCCAGCCCCCGCGAGGCGGTGGCCGCCCTGGTCAACGCCGGCAACCACCCGGCGACGCCCCGCCCGGCACGCTGAGCCGCGCCGGGCGTCCCGCCCGGCGCGCTGAGTAACCCGGGGCGAGAAGTCAGCAGCGAGAGGACACCGCCATGAGCGCCACCGAACCGGCCCCGGCCGGTCAGCTCCCCGACGCCGCCGGTCACTTCGGCCGGTTCGGCGGCCGGTTCGTCCCGGAGGCGCTCGTCGCGGCGCTCGACGAGCTGGACGCCGCGTACCGCAAGGCGATGTCCGACGAGTCGTTCCGCGCCGAGTTCGACGCGCTGCTGCGCGACTACGCCGGCACCCCCTCGCGGCTCTACCCGGCCCACCGGTTCTCCGCGAAGATCGGCGCGCAGGTGCTGCTCAAGCGGGAGGACCTCAACCACACCGGCGCCCACAAGGTGCGCAACGTGCTCGGCCAGGCGCTGCTGACCAAGCGGATGGGCAAGCGGCGGGTGATCGCCGAGACCGGTGCGGGCCAGCACGGCGTGGCCACCGCGACGGCCGCCGCCCTGTTCGACCTCGAATGCGTGGTCTACATGGGCGAGGTCGACACCCAGCGGCAGGCGCTCAACGTGGCCCGGATGCGGATGCTCGGCGCCACGGTCGTCCCGGTCACCACCGGCTCGCGCACCCTCAAGGACGCGATGAACGAGGCGATGCGGGACTGGGTGGCCAACGTCGACGAGACGCACTACCTCATCGGCACGGCCGCCGGCCCGCATCCGTTCCCCGAGCTGGTCCGGGACTTCGTCCGGGGCATCGGCGTCGAGGCCCGCGCGCAGTGCCTGGAGGCGACCGGCGCGCTGCCCGACGCCGTCGCGGCCTGCGTCGGCGGCGGCTCCAACGCGCTGGGCATCTTCCACGCCTTCGTGCCCGACGAGGGCGTGCGGCTCTACGGCTTCGAGGCCGGCGGGGAGGGCGTGGACACCGACCGGCACGCGGCCAGCATCACCGGCGGCACGTCCGGCGTGCTGCACGGCGCCCGCACCTACGTGCTGCAGGACGCCGACGGGCAGACCGTCGAGTCGCACTCCATCTCGGCCGGCCTGGACTACCCGGGCGTCGGGCCGGAGCACGCGTGGCTGCACGACAGCGGCCGGGCGAACTACCTGCCGGTCACCGACGCCGAGGCGATGGCCGCGTTCGAGCTGCTCTGCCGCACCGAGGGGATCATCCCGGCGATCGAGAGCGCGCACGCCCTTGCCGGCGCGCGCAAGATCGCCCCAGGGCTCGCCGCCGAGCTGGGCCGGGAACCGGTCATCCTGGTCAACCTCTCCGGCCGGGGCGACAAGGACGTGCACACCGCCGGCGAATACTTCGGCATCCTCGACAAGGAGCAGTGACTCGTGAGCCGCATCGGGGTCGCGTTCGACAAGGCCCGGGCCGACGGGCGGGCCGTGCTGGTGGGCTGCATGCCGGCCGGCTTCCCGACCGTCGAGGGCAGCATCGCCGCCATGAAGGCGATGGTCTCCGCTGGCGTGGACGTCATCGAGGTGGAGATCCCCTACTCCGACCCGGTGATGGACGGCCCGGTCATCCAGAAGGCCAGCGACATCGCCCTGGCCGGCGGCGTACGCACCGCCGACACGCTGCGCATCATCGAGGCCGTCGCGGCCACCGGCGCGCCGGTGGTCACCATGACCTACTGGAACCCCATCGAGCAGTACGGCGTCGACGCGTTCGCCCGGGACCTCGCGGCGGCCGGCGGCACGGGCCTGATCACCCCCGACCTGATCCCCGACGAGGCCGACGAGTGGCTGGCCGCCTCGGACGCGCACGGGCTGGACCGCACCTTCCTGGTCTCCCCGTCGTCGACCGACGCGCGGCTGCGGATGACCGTGGAACACTGCCGGGGCTTCGTCTACGCCACCGCCATCATGGGCGTCACCGGCGCCCGGTCGCAGACCTCGGAGGCCGCGCCGATCCTGGTCTCCCGGCTGCGCGAGGTCACCGACCTGCCGGTCGGCGTCGGGCTCGGCGTCGGCACGGGCGCTCAGGCCGGCACCGTCGCCGGTTACGCCGACGGCGTGATCGTCGGCAGCGCGCTGATCCGCTGCCTGCTCGACGCGCCCGACCCGGCCGCCGGCCTGACCGCCCTGCGGGCGCTGAGCGCCGAGCTCGCCGAGGGCGTCCGCCACCCGCAGCGCTGATCCGCCCCGCGCCCGCGCCGCCCCCGTCCGGCGTCGCTCGTGCGCGCCGTGCGGGGTGAGAAGGGGACCCTTCTCTACCGTATGCGTTAACAAGGGGCCCCTCCTTGCAACCCGGCCCGGGGTGCCGGTCGGGCGGTGGGCGGCGGTAGCGTGTGCACCCGTGACCCTCGTCTCCACGATCCCCCAGGCGGCCCTGCCGAGCCCCAGCACGGCCGTCTGGCAGCTCGGCCCGCTGCCGCTGCGGGCGTACGCGCTCTGCATCATCGCCGGCATCGCGGTGGCCTGCGTGGTCACCGAGCGCCGGCTGCGCCAGCGCGGCGTCGCCCCCGGCGCGGTGCTCGACATCGCCGTCTGGGCGGTGCCGACCGGCATCATCGGCGCCCGGATCTACCACGTGATCACCTCGCCGGAGAAATACTTCGGCGCGGGCGGCGAGCCGCTCAAGGCGTTCGCCATCTGGGAGGGCGGCCTCGGCATCTGGGGCGCGGTGGCCGGCGGTGCGCTCGGCGCGTGGATCGCCGCCCGTCAGCTCGGCATCCCGTTCGCGGTGGTGGCCGACGCGCTCGCCCCGGGGCTCCCGCTCGCGCAGGCGGTCGGCCGGTTCGGCAACTGGTTCAACAACGAGCTCTACGGCGGCCTGACGACCCTGCCGTGGGGGCTGCGGGTGCACGACATGGACCCGCGCAACCCGGGTCATGCCAAGGTCGTCGACGGCGAGCCGGTGCTGCTGCCGGGGCTCTACCATCCGACGTTCCTCTACGAGGCGCTGTGGAACGTCGGCGTCGCCGCCCTGGTCCTCGTCCTCGACCGGCGGCTGCGGCTGGGCCGGGGGCGGGCGTTCGCGCTCTACGTGATGGGCTACACGGCCGGCCGGTTCTGGATCGAACTGATGCGCACCGACGAGGCCAACCACATCCTCGGCCTCCGGCTCAACGTCTGGACGGCCGCGCTGGTCTTCGTCGGGGCACTGGTCTACTTCCTGCGGGTGCGCGGGCCCCGCGAATACCTCGTCCCGGTGGGCGGCCCCGCCCCGGAGCCGGCCCCGACCGGGGGCGACGTGTCCCAGCTCGACCTGTCCGAGCGGGAGGCCGGCGCGCGGGCCGCCGCCCCGGAGGGCTACCGGGTGGTGAGCGAGGAGCAGTTCCGCGCGTACCGGGAGACCGGGGTCGTCCCCGACGACCCGGCCGCGGCCGGCCCCGACGCGGCGGGCGACGCCGATCAGGACGAAGACGGAGCCGACGAGACGGACGACGAGGCGGCCGGGGCCACCGGCACCCGCGCCGCCGACCGCGAGAGCTGAGCGGGAGGGGTCGGCATGCGTACCGCGGTGGTGGTCGGCGCCGGGATCGGCGGCCTGGCGGTCGCCGGCGCGCTGGCCCGGTCCGGCTGGCAGGTCACCCTCCTGGAGCGCGCCGACCGGGTCCGCCCGGACCCGACGGCCGTCGTGCTCTGGCCCAACGGGGTACGCGCGCTGCGCGCCCTCGACCTCGGCGCGGGGCTCGACGCGATCGCCACGCCGCTGCCCGACGGCGGCGTGCGCCGCCCCGACGGGCAGTGGCTGGTGCAGCCCCGCCCCACCCCGGCTGACCGGATGCCCGTGGTGGTGCACCGGGAGGACCTGCACGACGCCCTGATCGCCGGCCTCGGCGAGCGGGTGGAGCTGCGCACCGGCGTGTCGGTGCGCACGGTGCGGGCCGAGCCGGGCCAGCGCCCGTCGGTCGGCGACGGCCGGCAGCGCTTCGAGGCCGACCTGATCGTCGCGGCCGACGGCACCGACAGCGAGATCCGCCGGCAGTTGGCCCCCGAGTCCCGGGTGGTCAGCTCCGGCTGCGCCGCCTGGCGGGCGGTGATCCCCTGGTACCGGGCGCCCCGGCTGCCGGCCGACCAGTCCGTCGGCGGGGAGACGCTGGGCGCCGGGTACCGCTTCGTGGCCGCCTCGCTGGGCGAGCGCGGCTCGTCGGGCGCGTCGAGCCGGGGCGGCATCTACTGGGTGGCCACCGCTGCGGGCGCGCCCCGCCCGGAGCCGCCGGAGACCCAGCTCACCCTGCTGCGCCGCTGGTACGCCGGCTGGCCCACACCGGTCGGCGAGCTGCTCGACGCCACCGACCCGGCCGACCTGGTGCAGCAGGAGATCCGCGAGCTGCGCCCGCTGCCCCGCTCCTACGGCTTCCCGGCCGGGCCGGGCGGGGTGGTGCTGCTCGGCGATGCCGCGCACGCCATGCCCCCGCACCTCGGCCAGGGCGCCTGCCTCGCCTTCGAGGACGCCGCCACCCTCGCCTCGCTGCTGCGCGAGTCGCGCCTGCCGGACGCCGTGGTCGCGTACGACCGGCTGCGCCGCCCCCGCGCGGCGACGGTGGTGCGGCAGACCCGCCGGATGTCGGCGGTGCTCCAGGCCCGGGGCCGGCTCGCCCTGCGGGCGCGCGACGCCGCCCTCGGCGCGATCAGTCCCCGCCTGCTCTCCGGCGCGGCGGCTTCCGCCGCGCAGTGGCGTCCCCCGTCCTGACGGCCCGGGGCCGAGCCGGGCCGGGTCCGGTCCGAGCCGGGTCCGGGCGCGTCCGGGCACCGGCTGGGTCCGGGCGTGGGCCGGGTCCGGCCCCGGGCCGGCCCCGGGCGTCATGTCGGCGACATGGCGGTATCCCCGACGCCCTGATACCGCGATGTCGCCGACATGGCCGCGCGTCCCTGGCCGGCAGCGCCGCGCGTTCCCGGCCGGCAGGCGGCGGCGCCTCCCGCGGGCCGCCGCGACGGCGACGGCGGCGTCAGATGATCGCGGCGGGCTCGGCGATGCAGGCGGTGCCGATCCGGCGGAAGCCGACCCGCACGTAGACGCGGGCGATGTCCTCGCTGCCGGCGGAGAGGAAGACCAGGTCGGTGCCGGCGGCGCGCAGCGCGTGGGCGAGGGTGGCGGTGACCGCCGCGGCGAGCCCCCGGCGGCGGGCGGCCGGCAGGGTGGCCACCCCGGCGATCTCGGCGGTGTCGCCCACCCGCATCGCCATCCCGCTGGCCAGCGCACCCTCGCCGGGGGCCTCGGCGAGCGCGGACAGCCGCCGGCCGTCGGCGGTGCGTGCCCGCTCCTCCTCCAGCGCCGCCACGTCCAGCTCGGTGATCGCCGCGTCCCGCTGCGCCGGGCCGGCGTCGCCCCGGGCGGTGCCGGCGGCGGCGAAGCCCACGGCGGCGACCGCCCGGCGGGCGGCCACGTCGGCGGCGAGGCCGGGGGAGGCCGCGTCCAGCAGGCGCACCGGCACGTCGGTGAAGCTGCCCGGGTCGGCCAGGGCGGCGGGGTCGAGGACCATCAGCGGGGCCTCCAGGACGGTCAGCCCGGCAGCGCGGGCCACCGCGAGCAGGTCCGGGTTGCGCTCGTGCACCCACTCGAACGCCTCCGGCAGGCCGAGGTCCCGCTGCCGCTGGCGCACGGCGGTGATGTCGGCCACGGAGGGTGGGCCGGCGGCGTCGAGGCGGGGACGCGCGTAGAACGGCCATCCCGCCCCTTCCCGGGCGAACAGGACCAGGGGGCCGTGCTCCTCGGCGCGGGCCACGTCGCGGGGCACGGCGTCGTAGAACCGCTCCAGCCGGTCGAACGTCACGGTCGTCTCAACGCGTACGTGATCCACCGCGCGAGACTACCCTTCCCAGAATCTGGAAGTGTGATCAATCTGAACTGGCCTTGCGCGCCTACCCCTAACGTAGACTCAATAGACCCATAAGGGCCGACGTCGTCCCGACCATGATCCAACCTGAGTGACGACAGGAGGCCCGGTGGCCTTTCCGTACCCTCTCAGCCAGCAGTCGGCCCCGCCCGCGGCCGGGCTGTACGACCCCGCGCACGAGCACGACGCGTGCGGGGTGGCGTTCGTGGCGGACCTGTACGGCCGGCGCTCCCACTCGGTCGTCGCCAACGGTCTCGGCGCGCTGCTCCGGCTGGACCACCGGGGCGCCCGGGGCGCGGAGCACAACACCGGCGACGGCGCGGGCATCATGATCCAGGTGCCGGACGCGTTCCTGCGCGAGGTCGTCGACTTCCCGCTGCCGCCCGCCGGCGAGTACGCCACCGGCCTGGTCTTCCTGCCGACCGACGACGACGGCGAGGCCCGCGCCCGCCGGGTCCTGGAGAAGTACGCCCTGGTCGAGGGCGCCGAGGTCCTCGGCTGGCGGGACGTGCCCACCGACCCGAGCGGCCTCGGCGAGACCGCCCTGGCGGCGATGCCCCGGGTGCGGCAGGTCTTCCTGGCCGCCAGCCGGCTCACCGACACCCCCGCCGGCCCGGCCGGCTCCCCGCTGTCCGGCCTCGACCTGGACCGGGTGGCGTTCTGCGTCCGCAAGCAGGCCGAGCGGGAGACCGCCGAGCGGGGCGTGGCGGCCTACTTCCCGTCGCTGTCGTGCCGGACGATGGTGTTCAAGGGGATGCTCACCCCCGACCAGCTCCCCGAGTTCTTCCCCGACCTGACCGACGGGCGGGTCGACAGCGCCATCGCGCTGGTGCACTCCCGGTTCTCCACCAACACGTT
This sequence comes from Micromonospora haikouensis, assembly GCF_900091595.1. Lineage (GTDB taxonomy): Bacteria > Actinomycetota > Actinomycetes > Mycobacteriales > Micromonosporaceae > Micromonospora > Micromonospora haikouensis. The sequence goes on along the minus strand of NZ_FMCW01000009.1, from coordinate 111,837 downwards.
CCCGTCGTGGCCGCTGGCCCACCCGTACCGGATCATCGCCCACAACGGCGAGATCAACACGATCCGCGGCAACCGCAACTGGATGCAGGCCCGCGAGGCGCTGCTGCGCAGCCCGAACCTGCCCGGCAACATCCGCCGGGTGTTCCCCGTCTGCACCCCGGCGGCCTCCGACTCGGCGAACTTCGACGAGGTCCTGGAGCTGCTGCACCTGGCCGGGCGCAGCCTGCCGCACGCGGTGCTCATGATGATCCCCGAGGCGTGGGAGAACGACCCCGACATGCGCGCCGACAAGCGCGCCTTCTACCGGTTCCACGCGAGCCTCATGGAGCCGTGGGACGGGCCGGCGTCGGTCGCGTTCACCGACGGCGAGATCGTCGGTGCGGTGCTGGACCGCAACGGGCTGCGCCCGGGGCGCTGGTGGCGCACCGCCGACGGCCTGGTGGTGCTCGGCAGCGAGGCGGGCGTGCTCGACCTCGACCCGGCCACCGTGGTCGCCAAGGGCCGGCTCCAGCCTGGCCGGATGTTCCTGGTCGACACCGTCGCCGGCCGGATCGTCTCCGACGACGAGATCAAGACCGAGCTGGCCGCCGCCCAGCCGTACGCGGAGTGGCTGCACGCCGGGCTGATCGACCTGGGCGACCTGCCGCCGCGCGAGCACATCGTCTACACCCACGACTCGGTGCGCCGCCGCCAGCAGACCTTCGGCTACACCGAGGAGGAGCTGAAGATCCTGCTCGCCCCGATGGCCCGCACCGGGGCCGAGCCGCTGGGCTCGATGGGCACCGACACCCCGATCGCCCCGCTGTCGACCCGGCCGCGGCTGCTCTACGACTACTTCCACCAGCTCTTCGCCCAGGTCACCAACCCGCCGCTGGACGCCATCCGTGAGGAGCTGGTGACCAGCCTCCAGCACACGATCGGCGCGGAGGGCAACCTGCTCGACCCGGGCCCGGCGAGCTGCCGGCAGATCGTGCTGCCCTACCCGGTGATCGACAACGACGAGCTGGCCAAGATCCTCTCCATCGACGAGGACGGCGACCTGCCCGGCTTCAAGGCCGTGCGGGTCTCCGGGCTCTACCGGGCCCGCGACGGCGGGGCCGGGATCAAGGCGCGGCTCACCGAGATCTGCCGGCACGTCTCCGAGGCGATCGAGGACGGCGTACGCATCCTGGTGCTGTCCGACCGCGACTCCAACGCCGACCTCGCCCCGATCCCGTCGCTGCTGCTCACCGCCGCCGTGCACCAGCACCTCGTCCGCGAGCAGACCCGCACCCAGGTGGCGCTGGTCGTCGAGTCCGGCGACTGCCGCGAGGTGCACCACGCGGCCGTGCTGATCGGCTACGGCGCGGCGGCCGTCAACCCCTACCTGGCCTTCGAGTCGGTCGAGGACATGATCGCCACCGGCGCCCTGACGGGCGTCGAGCCGGCGAAGGCGGTGCGCAACTACGTCAAGGGGCTCGGCAAGGGCGTCCTGAAGATCATGTCCAAGATGGGCATCTCGACCGTGTCGTCGTACTGCGGGGCGCAGGTGTTCGAGGCCGTCGGCCTGGACGCCCGCCTCGTCGAGCGCTACTTCCGGGGCACCCCCAGCACGATCGGCGGGGTCGACCTGCACGGCGTGCACGCCGAGGTGGCCGCCCGGCACTCGCTGGCCTGGCCGGCGCCGGGCGCGGTGGCGACCGACCGGCTGGAGGTCGGCGGGGAATACCAGTGGCGTCGCGAGGGCGAGCTGCACCTGTTCAACCCCGAGACCGTCTTCCTGCTCCAGCACGCCACCCGCAGCCGCCAGTACGACGTGTTCCGGCAGTACACGGCCAAGGTCGACGAACTGGCCGCGAAGGCCGGGTCGCTGCGCGGGCTGTTCACCCTGCGCACCGGCGTCCGTCCGCCCGTGCCGCTGGACGAGGTCGAGCCGGCCAGCGAGATCGTCAAGCGGTTCGCCACCGGCGCGATGTCGTACGGGTCGATCTCCGCCGAGGCGCACGAGACCCTGGCCATCGCCATGAACCGCCTCGGCGGCAAGTCCAACACCGGCGAGGGCGGCGAGGACGTCGACCGGCTGCACGACCCGGCCCGCCGCTCGTCGGTCAAGCAGATCGCCAGCGGCCGGTTCGGCGTGACCAGCGAATACCTGGTCAACGCCGACGACCTCCAGATCAAGATGGCCCAGGGCGCGAAGCCCGGCGAGGGCGGCCAGCTGCCCGGCAACAAGGTGTGGCCGTGGATCGCCCGCACCCGCCACGCCACCCCCGGCGTCGGCCTGATCTCCCCGCCGCCGCACCACGACATCTACTCGATCGAGGACCTGGCGCAGCTCGTCCACGACCTCAAGTGCGTCAACCCGGCCGCCCGGGTGCACGTCAAGCTGGTCAGCGAGACCGGCGTCGGCACCGTCGCGGCCGGCGTGGCCAAGCTCAAGGCCGACGTCATCCTCATCTCCGGCCACGACGGCGGCACCGGCGCGTCCCCGCTCAACTCGCTCAAGCACGCCGGCACCCCGTGGGAGCTGGGCCTGGCCGAGGCGCAGCAGACCCTGCTGCTCAACAAGCTGCGCGACCGGGTCACCGTGCAGGTCGACGGCCAGCTCAAGACGGGCCGGGACGTGCTGGTCGCGGCGCTGCTCGGCGCGGAGGAGTTCGGCTTCGCCACCGCCCCGCTCATCGTCGAGGGCTGCGTGATGATGCGGGTCTGCCACCTCGACACCTGCCCCGTCGGCATCGCCACCCAGAACCCCGTGCTGCGCGAGCGGTTCACCGGCAAGCCGGAGTTCGTGGAGAACTTCTTCCTCTTCCTCGCCGAGGAGGTCCGGGGCTACCTCGCCGAGCTGGGCCTGCGCTCGATCGAGGAGGCGATCGGGCGGACCGAGCTGCTCGACGTCGTACCGGCCATCGACCACTGGAAGGCCCACGGCCTCGACCTCGGTCGGGTCCTGCACCTGCCGGAGCTGCCGGCCGGCGCTGCCCGGCGCGGCGTGCGGGCCCAGGAGCACGGGCTGGAGCTGGCGCTGGACAACGAGCTGATCGCCCTCGCGCAGCCGGCGCTGACCGACGGCACGCCCGTGCGGGTCGAGGTGGCGGTGCGCAACGAGCACCGCAGCGTCGGCGCGATGCTCGGCGGCGAGGTCACCCGCCGCTTCGGCGGGGCCGGCCTGCCCGCCGACACCATCGAGTTCCTGCTGCGCGGCACCGCCGGGCAGTCCTTCGGCGCGTTCCTGCCCGGCGGGGTCACGCTGCGGCTGCACGGCGACGCCAACGACTACGTCGGCAAGGGGCTCTCCGGCGGCCGGCTCGTCGTCCGCCCGGACGCCGCCGCGCCGTTCGTCGACGGCGAGGCCGCGTCGGGGGAGCGGGCCGAGGACCAGATCATCGCCGGCAACACCATCCTGTACGGGGCCACGGCCGGCGAGGTCTTCCTGCGCGGCCGGGTCGGCGAGCGGTTCGCCGTGCGCAACTCGGGCGCGGTGGCGGTCGTCGAGGGCGTCGGCGACCACGGCTGCGAGTACATGACCGGCGGCACGGTGGTGGTGCTCGGCGAGACCGGGCGCAACTTCGCCGCCGGCATGTCCGGCGGCACCGCGTACGTGTGGCGGCTCGACGAGCGGCGGGTCAACACCGAGCTGGTCGACCTGTCGCCGCTGAGCGACGAGGAGTCCGACCGGCTGCACGAGCTGGTGCACCGGCACGTCGCCGAGACCGGCTCGGCGGTCGCCGAGGCGCTGCTCAAGCGCTGGCCGGAGGCGGTGGAGGAGTTCACCGCGGTGGTGCCCCGGGACTACCGCCGGGTGCTGGAGATCATGCGGGCCGCCGAAGCCGCCGGCCATGACGTCGACGACGCGGTGATGAGCGCGCTGAGCGCGCCGGCCGCGCCGGTGCCGCCCGCCACGCGGGTGGTCGCCCAGGAGGTGGCTCGTGCCTGACCCGAACGGTTTCCTGCGCTACGACCGGCGGCTGCCCGCGCGCCGGCCGGTGCCGGTGCGGATCACCGACTGGCGGGAGGTGTACCCGCCGGCCGGCGAGGCGCTGATCCGCGAGCAGGCCACCCGCTGCATGGACTGCGGCATCCCGTTCTGCCACGACGGGTGCCCGCTGGGCAACCGCATCCCGGACTGGAACGACCTGGTCCGCACCGGCGGCTGGGACGCCGCGGTGGAGTCGCTGCACGCCACCAACAACTTCCCCGAGTTCACCGGCCGGCTCTGCCCGGCGCCCTGTGAGGCGGCGTGCGTGCTCGGCATCGGCGGCGGGCAGCCGGTCACCATCAAGCAGGTCGAGGTGGAGATCGCCGACGCGGCGGCCCGGGGTGGCCTCGCGCCGCGTCCGGCGGCGGCGCCGACCGGCCGGTCGGTCGCCGTGGTCGGCTCCGGGCCCGCCGGCCTGGCCGCCGCCCAGCAGCTCGCCCGCGCCGGCCACGCCGTGACGGTGTACGAGCGCGACGACGCGATCGGCGGTCTGCTCCGCTACGGCATCCCCGACTTCAAGCTGGAGAAGCAGCACATCGACCTGCGGCTGGCCCAGCTGGAGGCCGAGGGCGTCCGGTTCCGCACCGGCGTGAACGTCGGCGTCGACGTGACCGCCGAGCAGCTGCGTGAGGCGCACGACGCGGTGCTGCTCGCCTGCGGCGCGTTGCAGGGCCGGGACACCCCGGAGACGCCGGGGCGGGCGCTGCGCGGCGTGCACCAGGCGATGGCGCACCTGGTCGCCGCGAACCGCGTCGTCGCCGCGGGCGAGGGCCGGCCGGCCCTCGCGGTGCTGCCCGACGGCACCCCGATCGACGCCGCCGGCAAGCACGTGGTGATCATCGGCGGCGGCGACACCGCCGCGGACTGCCTCGGCGTGGCCCACCGGCAGGGCGCGGCCGGCGTACACCAGCTCGACCTGTACCCCGAGCCGCCGCACGCCCGCGACGCCGCGCGCGACCCGTGGCCGACCTGGCCGTGGATCCTGCGCAGCTACCCGGCGCACGAGGAGGGCGGCGACCGGGTGTTCGCCGCCGCCGTGCTGGAGTTCGTCGACGACGGCACCGGCCAGGTGCGCGCCGTGCGCATCGCCGAGGTGACCGTCGAAAAGCGCGACGGCCGGCGGATCGTCACGGCGGTGCCCGGCTCGGAGCGGGAGCTGCCGGCGGACCTGGTGCTGCTGGCGATCGGCTTCGAGGGCACCGAGGAGCAGCCGCTGCTGGCGCAGTTCGGGGTGGCCCGCAACGCCCGGGGCGCGATCGACGCCCGGCCGGACTGGCAGACCGACGCCGACGGCGTCTTCGTCGCCGGGGACATGCACCGGGGCGCGTCGCTGATCGTGTGGGCGATCGCCGAGGGGCGGGCGGCGGCCGCCGCGATCCACTCCTACCTGGGCGGGGTGGGCGAGCTGCCCGCCCCGGTCGACCCGGAGCGGCAGCCCCTCGCCGCCCGCTGACGGCCCCGCTCGGCGGGCCGGGACCTGGTGTCCCGGCCCGCCGGCGGGTCAGTGCAGCAGCTCGTGGGCCTCGCGGACCTTGGCCCACGACTTCGGCTTGACCGGGGCGGCCGGGGTGGCGGCGGACCGGGCCGCCGCCGCGCCCGACGTCAGCTCCGGGCGGCCCTTGGTGAACAGCCAGGTGGTGAACAGGGCGTCGAGGTCCTTGCCCGAGACCTGCTCGGCGAGGGCCTGGAACTGCGCGATCGTGCCGTTGCCGTGGCGGTGGGCGGCGGTCCACTCCGGCAGGATGCGGAAGAACGCCGCGTCGCCGACGGCCAGTCGGAGCTGGTGCAGGGCCATCGCGCCCCGGTCGTAGACCGCGCCGTCGAAGACGTTGTTCGCGCCCGGGTCGCCGGGCGGCACCTGCCAGAACTCGTCGTCGGCCGGGTAGCTGGCGTAGGTGAAGTCGAACCACTCCTGCGCGGTGCCCTCGCCCTGCTCCTCCGACCAGAGCCACTCGGCGTAGCTGGCGAAGCCCTCGTTGAGCCAGATCTGGCTCCAGTCCGCGACCGAGACCGAGTCGCCGAACCACTGGTGGGCGTTCTCGTGCACGACCACGTAGGTGTTCGACCCGCGCCGCCAGAAGCCCGGCCCGTACACCGAGCGGGTCTGCGTCTCCAGGGCGAAGCCGAGGCTGTTGGCCGGAGCGGCGACGCCGCCCTGCGCCTCGAACGGGTACGGCCCGAAGATCCCGCTCTCCCAGTCGACGATCTCGGCGGTGCGTCCGATGCTGGCCCGCGCGGCCGGCCCGAGCGAGCCCAGCGTGGTGCTGTACGCGTTGACGACCGGTTGCCCGTTCGGCGCGGTGTCGGTGACGATGTCGTACTGCCCGATGGCGAGGAACGCCAGGTACGTCGCGCCCGGCGTGGCGCTGCGCCAGCCCCAGCGGGTCCGGTTGCCGGGCTCGGCCAGCGGCGGCCGGGGCTGTACCCCGTTGCTGACGACCTCGACGCCGGTCGGCACCGACACGGAGACGTCCCACGTGGCCTTGTCGCTGGGGTGGTCGTTGCTCGGGTACCACCACCAGGCCGACTCGGGCTCGTTGACGGCCAGCGCCCCGTCGGCCGTCTTCGTCCAGCCGGTCCAGCCGTCGACGCGGGTCTGCGACGGCACGCCCGCGTACTGCACCACGATGGTGAGGGACTGGCCCGAGACGATGGGGCGGGGCGCGGTGATAACCAGCTCGTGGGCGCCCTCGCGGGCGAAGGTGGCCGGGTAGTTGTCGACCTTGACCGACTGGACGCCGAGCACGAAGTCCAGGTTGAACCGGGAGAGGTCCTGGGTGGCCCGGGCGAGGATCGTGGTGGTGCCGGAGAGCTGGTCGGTGGCGGGCTCGTAGCGCAGCCGGACGTCGTAGTGGTCGACGTCGTACCCGCCGTTGCCGTAGTCGGGGAAGTAGCTGTCGCCGAGGCCGGGGCTGCCCGGGGTGGGCGCGGCCGGCGCCGCGGCCGGCCGGCCCCAGCCCGATCGGGCGGCGGCGTGGCCGGGTGCGCCGGCCGCGACCGCGCCGGCGGTGGAGACGGTCAGGGCGGCGATGGCCGCCGCGAGAACGCGTCGCACGGGATGGACTCCCTCCGTTGGGTGTACGCCGGCCAACCTAATCGACAGATGTAAACGGGTGTGTCCCGCGCGGGCGGTCCGCGCCCTATTCCCTCGATGGAAATGTTTCGATAGCATTACCGACCAGTAACCACCACCCCTGGGCCACGCGCGCGGTTCCGAGGATCCACCACCCCTGCCCCCGCGGAGGTTCCCCATGCCCCACCGCCCGCTGGCCCGCGCCCTGACCGCGCTGACCGCCCTGCTCGCCGCGACCCTCGGCGCGGCGGCCGCCCCCGGCGTCGCCCAGGCCGCCCAGGCGGCGAAACCCGCCCGTGCCGCCGCCGCGATCAACTACGTGGCGCTGGGCGACTCCTACTCGTCCGGCGTCGGCGCCGGGCCGTACGACCTGTCCACCTGCCTGCGCAGCGACAAGTCGTACGCCCCGCTCTGGGCCGCCGCCCACCAGGTCGCCAGCTTTACGTTCCCCGCCTGCGGCGGCGCGGTCACCGCCGACGTCATCAACAAGCAGGTGAGCGCGCTGAGCACCAGCACCACCCTGGTCACCATCACCATCGGCGGCAACGACGCCGGCTTCGTCGACGTCATCACGAGCTGCCGGTTCGGCAGCACCAGCACCTGCGAGGGCGCGGTCGACGAGGCCAGGACGTTCGCCACCACCGAGCTGCCCGGCCGCCTCGACCGCACCTACGCCGCGATCCGCGAGAAGGCCCCCAACGCCCGGCTCGTCGTGCTCGGCTACCCGCGCCTGTTCGAGACGACCTCCTGCGGCGCGCTGGCGATGAGCGCCTACAAGCGCACCATCATCAACGAGGCCGCCGACCTGCTCGCCTCGGTCACCGCCGGCCGGGCCGCCGCGGCCGGGGCCACCTTCGCCGACGCCCGCCCCTACTTCGCCGGGCACGGCGTCTGCGCCGCCGCGCCGTGGATCCGCGACGTCACCGGCGTCATCGAGGCGTACCACCCGAACGCCGACGGCTACCGGCTGGGCTACCTGCCGGCGCTCACCGCCGTCACCGGCTGACCCCGCGCCCCGCGGAGACGGCCGGCGGCCGGCGGGCCCCGCCTCAGGCCCCACCACCGGCCCCGCCGGCCGCCCCGGCGGGGCCGGTGCGCGCGCCGCCGCGGCGGACTGTCCCACGCCGCCGCGCGTCCGTTAGGGTTCGCTGGACCAGACGGCCATCGCGCGTGGGGGGCAACAGAGGGTGGGCAGGCTCGCGTCGGCGTACGGTCAGGCGGTCGCCGCCCATCGGCAGGCCCGCGAGCGGCTCGACCGGGCCCGCCGGTCGCTCGGCGCGCCCGGCCCGGCCGCCCCCACCGCCGCCGACGTCGTCGCCCGGCTGGCCGCCGTGGGCGGGCGGCTCGCCGCCCCCGCCCCCGGGGTCACCGCGCTGACCGGCGTGCCCGCCCCGATCCGCGTCGGCGAGGCGACCACACTGGACGGCGGCTTCCCCGTGCTCGTCCCGCTCGGCGGCGGCTGCCACCTCACCGTCGACGCCGACGCCCGGGACCCGCGCGTCGGCGAGCTGCTGCGCGCGGTGGTGCTGCGGCTGCTCGCCACCGCCCCGCCCGGCACGGTCCGGGTCGCCGGGATCGACACGGTGGCCTTCGGGGCCACCTTCCTGCCGCTGCGCCCGCTGCTCGACGCCGGGGTGCTCGCCCCGACCGCCACCACCGCCGCCGAGGTCGCCGCGCTGCTCGACTCCGCCGAGCGGCACGTCCGGGCCGCCCAGGAGGCCGACCCCGCCGCCCGCGAGCTGCTGGTGCTGGTCGTCGCCGCCGCGCCCGGCCCCCGCGAGCTGGCCCGGCTCGCCGCGCTCACCCACGCCGGGGCGTCCGCCGCGGTCTGCGTGCTGCTCGCCGGCCACCGCGCCGCCTCACCCGGCGGAGCCGGCCAGCAGAGCCCCGCCGCCTCCGACGCGCCGCCGCCGGGCGCGGCCACCGCGCTGCGCCTGATGCAGCGGTACGCCCACGTCGGCGACCCGCCCGGGCACCCGTTCAGCGCCGACGGCTCCGGGCTGGCCGCCCCCGTCGTCCTCGACGGCGACCTGCCGCCGGCCACCGTGGCCGCCCTCGCCGCGCACCTCGCCCCCGCCGCCCGCCGCGACACCCCGCCCGCCTTCGCCGACCTGCTGCCGGCCCGCCGCTGGGCGGCGACCAGCGCCGCCGGGCTGTCCACCGTGGTCGGCCGGGCCGGGCGGCAGCCGGTCACCGTCGCCTTCGACGACGCCACCCCGCACTGGCTCGTCGCCGGGCGCACCGGCGCCGGCAAGACCGTGTTCCTGCTCGACGCCCTCTACGGGCTGGCCGCCCGCTACGCCCCCGACCAGCTCCAGCTCTGGCTGCTCGACTTCAAGGAGGGCGTCAGCTTCACCGAGTTCGTGCCCACCGAGCGGGACCCGTCCTGGCTGCCGCACGCCCGCGTCGTCGGCATCGAGAGCGACCGGGAGTACGGCCTGGCCGTGCTGCGGGAGCTGCGCCGGGAGCTGAACCGGCGGGCGACCGTCCTCAAGCGGCACGGCGTCACGAAGCTCGCCGACCTGCCCCGCGACGCGGCGGTGCCCCGGATCGTGGCGGTCGTCGACGAGTTCCAGGTGCTGCTCGCCGGCACCGACGCCGTCGCCCGCCAGGCCGTCGACCTGCTGGAGGAACTGGCGCGCAAGGGCCGCTCGTACGGGGTGCACCTGGTGCTGGCCAGCCAGTCCACCGCCGGCATCGAGTCGCTGTACGGCCGCGCCGAGGCGATCTTCGGGCAGTTCCCGCTGCGGGTGGCCCTGCCCGGCGGCGGGGGAGTGCTGGACGCGCTCAACACCGCCGCCGACGCGCTGCCGATCGGCGCGGCCGTGCTCAACACCGCCGCCGGGGCGGCCGGGGCCGACACCGTGGTCCGCTTCCCCGACGCGTACGCCGCCCGCGCCGAGCTGGCCCGGCTGCGCCACGAGCTGTGGCGCGAGCGGCCGGCCGGGTCCGCCGGACCCACCGTCTTCCGGGGGTACGATCCGGCACGGCCGGACGACGATCCCGCCGTCGCCGCCCTGCGCCCCGGCGTCGGGCCCCCGGTCGCCCTGGTGGGCCGCGTCGTCGACGTGGCGAACAGTCCCGCCTCGTTCACCCTCGACGCGACCCCGGGCCGGCACCTAGCCGTGGTCGGCACCTCGACCGTCGGCGCGGAGGTGCTGCGCGCCGCCGCGCTGGGCCTCGCCCGGCAGCACGCCCCCGGCGGGGCCCGGTTCCTGCTCGCCGGGCTGGCCGCCGCCGTCGACCCGGTGGTCGACGCGACCGCCGCCGCGCTCGCCGCCGCCGGCCACCCGGTGCAGCGGCTCGACCCGGCCGCCCTGCGCGACCGGATCGCCGCGCTCGCCGCCGGCCAGCCCGCCGCCGACCGCACCTACCTGGTGCTCTTCGGCGCGGACGCGGCCTCGGCCGCCCTCGCCGGCACCGACCCGGCCACGTTCCGCTCCGGCCTGGACGACCTGCGCGCCCTGTTGCGCGAGGGCCCGGGCCGCGGCGTGCACCTGCTGGGCTGGTGGCGGGGGCTGCGCCGGCTCGCCGACGACCTCGGCGGGGCGCACCACCGCGACGACGTCGCCTGCCTGGTCGCGCTGAACGTCCCCGGCGCGGAGCTGGGACTGCACCTGGGCGAGCACGACCTCGCCTACACCCCGCGCCCCGACCGGGCGCTGCTGGTGGACCGGCACGACCAGCGCACCCGGCTGATCGTGCCGTTCACCGGGCCGGGGCACGAACAGGACGAGGAGCGCTGAGCCGTGGCCACCTTCGCCGAGTACGCCGCCCTGGCCCGGCAGCTCGCCGACCAGCGCCGCGAGACCGACCGGGACGCCGTCGCCGCCGACCGCCGCCGCTCGGCCCTGCGCGCGACGCTGGACCAGCTCACCCGACGCCTCGACGCCCAGTCCCACCGCCTCGACCAGCTCGGCCGGGCTGCCGGCGTCACCGCCGAACCGGCACCCACGGCGGGCGAGCGCCCCGCGTCGCCGGCCGCCACCCCGGCGGCAGCGGCCGGGGCGGGGCCGTCAGGCGGCAGGGCCGGCGGGTCGCCGGAGCCGGGGACGGCGGGGACCGGCGGCGCAGCCGCCGCGCCGGGGCGGCCGGGTGTCGGGGCGTACCCCCAGGGTGCGACGACGACCGGCGCGGTGGTGGCGGTGCCGACGGCGGCCGGGGTGCCCGCGCCCCGCGCCGGGGGCGTCGACCCGGGCGCGGAGCTGGCCGAGGCCCGGCGGCTCGCCGACGAGACCGACCGGCTGATCGGCCTCACGGAGGCCGTCGGCCGGCGGCCGCCGCTGCTGCCGGCGTGGTCGCCGCTGGCGCGGGCCCTGGCCGTGTACGCGGCGTGCGCGGCGGCCGGCGTCGTGCTGGCGGTGGTGCTGCTGGGCGTCGCGGGCGTGGTGGCCAGCCCGGGGGCCGTCTACGTGGCGACCTGCGGGGCGCTGCCCGTGCTCTGCTTCGTCGCCGGTTACCTGGTGCTCGGCCGGTGGGGGCGGCCGGCGCTGGGCGCGGACGGGCCGCCGCCCCGGTTCGTGCCGCTCGGCTTCGTGACCTGCGTGCTGCTCATGCCACTGGCCTACTGCGGCTACCTGGTGCTGTTCCGCCTGCTGGGCTGAGTCCGGCAGCCCCGGTCCCGGTCCGGTCACCGGTCCCGGGTCGCCGGTCGCGTCGCCGGTCAGCCGTCCAGGGCGAGGCGGGCCACCTCGGCCGCGCACCCCCAGGACAGGGTGACCCCCGCGCCGCCGTGCCCGTACGCGTGCACCAGCCGGCCCCCGGCGGGGCCCGCCGGCTCGACCGCCACCCGGGGGCCGCCGTGCCGGGCCGGGCGCAACCCGATCCGCTCGCCGAGCACCGGCGCGTCGGCCAGCTCCGGCACGAGCGCCACGCACCGCCGCCGGATCGCCGTCGCCGTCGCCGGATCGGGCCCGGTGTCCCACACGCCCGGCTGGTACGTGCCGCCGAGCACCACGTCGTGCCGGCGCGGGTGCACGTAGGTGATCCCGGCCGGGTCGTCCTCGTCGCGCACCGAGGTGGTCAGCCCCGGGTTGGCCACCAGCACAAGGTGCCCGCGCACCGGGTGCACGGCGGGGTCGGCGGCGAGCCGGCCGGCGGCCAGCCCGGTCGCGTTGACCACCGTCGGGGCGACGTCGAACGCCTCGGCGAGGTCCCGCACCCGGTGGCGCAGCACCCGCCCCCCGCCGGCGGTGACCCGCCCGGCCAGCCACCCCAGGTACGGCGTCATCTCCACCGTCGGCGCGGTGAACCGCAGCACCGCCGTGTACGGCGGCTCGGCCGGCCCGGCCACCAGGTCCCCGGTGGCCGCCGCCCACCACGGCGGGCCACCGTAGCGGTGGCGCAGCAGCATCCGGGTCGGCGGGCCACCACTCCCGGCACGCCCGCCCCCGCCTGGCGGCCCAGCTCCGCGTGCGTCTCGCTCGCCCAGCGCAGCACCCGGGGATCCTCGTCGGTGTGCGTCGGGTACCACACGGCAGCGGCCACCGTCGACACCGTGTCCGCCGGGTCGTCCGCCGCCAGCACGGTCACCCGCGCGCCCCGCTCCTGCAGGGTCACGGCGGCGGTCAGCCCGATGATCCCGCCGCCGACCACCACCACGTCCATCCGCTCCGCCATCGTCCGCTCCTTCCGGTCGTCGTTCGGATCGTGGCCGGCCGTCCGGGCGGGCGTCCAAGACGGAACGGGCAGGCGGCGATAAGCGGCGCTTATGATCCGGGGATGGACGCCTGGTCGGACCTGCGCCGGCTGCGCTACTTCGCCGTGCTCGCCGAGGAGCTGCACTTCACCCGGGCCGCCGCCCGCCTGCACATCGCCCAGCCGGCGCTCAGCCAGCAGATCCGCGCCCTGGAACGCCAGCTCGGCGTGCCGCTGGTGCACCGCACCAGCCGGGGCTGCACGCTGACCGAGGTGGGGCAGCGGGTGGCCGCCGAGACCGCCCGGCTGCTCGCCGACGTCGACGCCGGCACCGCCCGCATCAGGGATCTGGTGCACGGCCGGGGCGGGCGGCTGCGGCTCGCGTACACCCGGTCGGCGCGCGGCGGCCCGGTGGACGCCCTGGTGGCCCGGTTCCGCGCCGCCCATCCCGACGTGGAGGTCGTCGCCGAGACCGCCTGGACCGCGCCGAACGTCGCCGGGCTGCTCGCCGGCCGGCTCGACGCGGCGTTCGTCCGCCCGCCGGTCGACGAGCCGGCGCTCGCGTGTCGCACCGTCGACACCGAGGAGCTGCTGCTGGCCCTGCCGGCGGGGCATCCGCTGGCGACCGGCCGCCGCCGGATCAGCCGGGCCGAGGTGGTGGACCTGCCGGCCGTCATGTGGCCCCGCGACAACGGCCCCGGGATGTTCGACCGGACCATCGCCCAGGTCTGGCCGCGCGGCGGCTTCCGGCTGGTCCGGCAGGAGCCCGACGACGAGCAGTTGCTGCGCGCGGTGGCGCAGGGAGACGTGATCGCGGCCGTGCCCGCCGGTCGCGCGCGGGCGCTGAAGGTGCCGGGGGTACGGCTGCGCCGGTTCACCGCGCCGACCCCCACGGTGGACGTCGGCCTCGCCTGGCCCCGCCTCACCACCAACCCGGCCGTCCACGCCCTCGTGGCGCTCCTGGGCTGACTGTGCCGCCCCTTGTCGTCCCGTGGCCGCCGGGATCTTGGACAGTGGTCGTCCGTTGTGGACGATAGGTGTCCAGGATCCCGGCGCGGGGTCGGGTAGGGCGAGGGGGAGGCGGCGATGAGCGAGGACCTGGGCGGGTTCATGATCGGGTACGTGCCGGCGGGGGTCGACGGGGAGGTGTCCGACTTCGCCAGCGAGTGGGAGGGGGTGCGCTTCCGCACCCGGGTGTGGGAGCGGCAGGTGGCGGAGGGCTGGCGGGTCGACCTGCGGGTGCACGTCCTGCGCGGGAGCCGGCTGGGCACGCTCGACGCGCTGCGTGAATTCCTCGCCGACTATCACGAGCGGGACGCCGCGGCGTGGCCGCTCACCGAGTTCACCGAGGGCGACGTGACCGGCCTCGTCGGCGGCGGCGAGGCGTTCCGGCTGGTCGAGCCTGGGGTGGCCATCGACGTGCGCGCCGAGCCGGAGCGGGTGCCCGAGTCGGAGCTGCGGGCCGTGGCGGCGGGGGCCCGACCCGTTGCCGCCGCTCCCGAGCCTGCCGCAGACTGATCACCGTCTGTGAGGTGACCGGCGACGTGTGTGCGACGCCGGCCCGAGGTCACCCTTCGTGATGCCCCCGCGACCCCGCCAGACTTCCCGCTGTCCCTTTGCTCTGCACCCATATGCGCATCACGGTGGCCTGGCTCGACACATAGGCGCAAGCGAGTCGGTGCGGGCGGGGCTGGTGGTTTACCGTGCGTGGCTGTTGCGTATCCGGGTGCAGAGCAAAGGGCTTGCGCGGGGTGTGGCCGCCGGGCGGTCGCGGCAACGCAGCGTGACGCCCTGAGGTCGTCCCGAGCTGACATCGTCGGCATGGGCCGCCGCTCGTGGGTCGGTGGCCGGCGCCGACGGCGAGGGGCGTCCCGGTCGGGTGGTCGTCACCCGGGTGGGCGGCGTCAGCCGGGCAGGTCGGCCAGGCAGGTCAGCCAGAGCTGGTAGCTCACGGGCGCGCTGCCGGCGGCCTCCCGGGTCAGCCGCAGCTCCTCCAGCGCCCGGTCGGCGTCACCGCGTTCCGCCGCCGCGCGGGCCAGGTCGAACCGGTCGGTGACGAAGACCGATAGCCGCCGGAGGTGGTCCGCTGCGGACGCGACCAGGGCCCGCAGCTCGTCGGCCGAGCGCTCGTCCGCGTCGCCCTGCCCGTCAGCGACGGGCACTCCCTCGGTGGGCAGCGTGGGGATCGCGTGGACGCTGTCGTCGTCCCGTTGCGGGGGATGGCCGTGGCGGATCGCGCCGAGCCCGGCCAGGGCCGTCAGGTCGCTGAGCGCCTGGTCGCCCAGGAGCGCGGCGACCCGGTCGAGGGTGTGCCCGACCTGGTCGGGGCTGCCCTCGGCGAGCTGGTCGTCGAGCTCGGTGGTCAGGCAGGTGAGCTGTTCGGACACGCCGGCCAGGCCCTCCGCCAGGAAGGCGATCTCGTCTTCGAGCCGCTCCAACACCTCGTCGGCGGTGCTGAGAAGGCTGTCCCGCATGGCTCTCCCGGTCGTGTCGGTCCACAGTGATCGCGAAGAATCTTGACCCATCAACGGATGAAGATCGTCGATAGTATCTGTGAACTTCTGTCGGATACCCGATACGCCCAGGGTGGCTGGATGTGGGCACTCCTTCATATCCTGTCGTGTTCACCGTCGAGCAGCTCAACTCCGTGCAGCACGTCGCCTCGCGCGCCAACCGGCATGTCACCCTCAAGCAGAACCCGTTGCGCCGCGAACACCTCCAGGGCATCGTGGACTGCTACCTGCCGGGCAAGGACCGGGTCGGAGCGCGTCGAGACCGGACGCGGCCATGGAAGTGACGGACAAGGCGCTCGAAACAGGAGCAGAGGGCGTCGATGCCGTCAAGTGCCTCGGCAACGCGACCTTCGACCTGGTCAGGACGGCGACAGGCAAGACTTCCAGCCTGATCACCGATCGAGCGTCCGGTCAGCGCGGGGGCGACGAGGGCTGAGCCGGCCGACCGCCGGCCTCGTGAAGCACCACCGCAACCGTCATTATTGAGTCTTTTCCAAGCTGACGGCCACGAGCGGCGGCTGCCGTAAGAGCGTCCGCACGGTCAAATCGATGGCGGACACAGCATCGCAATATCCATGGTTGTCGGATTATCATGTGGCGGACCGGCGAGCCGGTCCCGCGCCGTAGCAAAATCCGAAGGGGCTCGAATGACGGCAATCGCCAACCGCCTGGATAAAGCGGTAGCTGACGTGGAAAACGCCAACATCGCACGGATTTACGATTACTATCTGGGAGGACTCTACAACTTCGCCATCGACCGGCAGAAGGCGGAGCGCATCAAGCTGACGCTCCCCAGCGTCGACCTGCTGGCTCGCGGTAACCGGGAGTGGCTGCGCCGATCCGTGCGATATCTGGTGGCGCAGGGGGTGGAGCAGTTCATCGATATCGCGGCGGGTCTGCCGACGGCCAACAATACGCACGAGGTGGCGCACGCCCTCAACCCCCGCGCGCGGGTGATTTATGTGGACAACGACCCGTCGGCCGTCATCCACGGCGAGGAGATTCTTGCGAAGGAGCCGCTTGCCGCCATGGCGGAAGCCGACGGGAGGCACCCCGAGCAGGTATGGGCACACCCGGCAATCCGCGATTTGATTGACTTGTCTCAGCCGGTGGGGATCATCCTGGGTGGGCTGCTCGTGTTCGTTCCCGACGAGGATGATCCGAAGGGGCTCGTCGCGGCGTATCGGGACGCCCTGGCGCCTGGCAGTCACCTCGCGATCTCCCACCTCACCGCCGACACGGTGGACGCGGAAACAAGAGCACAGGTAGACCGAATGGTCGCCGCCTACCAAGCCGGGGTCGGCGCGACCCTCCACGTGCGGGACAAGGCGACGTTCGCGTCCTGGTTCGAAGGTATGGAACTGGTTGATCCGGGGGTGACCCTGATGGCGGACTGGCGTCCGGACCCGGGTCTGGACGTGGATGTCCAAACGCCGTCGCGGCAGCTCGGCTACGGCGCGATGGGCCGGATCGCCAGCTGATCCGTGACCGCTGCCTTGGCCGCCCCAGCGGCCAAGGCAGCGGTGGATGGAGTGGTTCGGGCCGGGTCAGGGGCATGGTGGTCGACCTCGCCGACAGGGCGCACTTCGCTGATCCTGACAGGACGTCGCTGCTTGCCGCTAGCCCGTCAGAAGGTTGACCAGGACACCTGTGGGTATGGAAGCAGCTACGCCGGCCAGGAACCACCATAGCTGACCCCGTCTGTTCGTTCGCTGCAATCTGGCTGCCAGATCCACCAAGCTCTCACTCCCACTCGTCGCGCCGTCCTCCGCGCTGACAATCCTGTTGAGTCGAAGTCGCAGCTGTCGTCCTAAACGGCTGGTACGTGATGGCGTGTCCTTGATAGTAGAGCCGCGCCAGCGCCTGCGCCGAGCTGATAAAGGCGCCGCACGCGCGCTTTCGTTCTCTGAGTCGTCGTAGGGGAAGGGAAAGTACGCTCCCGGTTGCGGGATCGGCCGGTCTTCGGACCTGCCGGGCGCGTGCTGGAGGGATTCCCGCTCGTGTGCCCTCCGCCAAAGCCCACCGGCGAGGCCGATCAAGAGCAGGTCGGCTAGGGCCGCCACAAGTGACCATGGCTGCGGAAGGCTGTAGGCCACGGTTCCCGTCACTGCCGCTGCTGCAATCAGCAGCTTGGGCGCATTCCTCATGGATGCTATTCAAGCGCCCTATGCGAGTGGGGTGTGACGGCTGGCGGACAGCAGCATTGAGCACCTGGAGCATGGAAGGCCAGGGGCCGGCCCTGCGGGGTGCCTGACCTGCAGCAACAGGGGCCAGGCACTGCGACCGACGCGGCTCGCGGCCGTGGGTAAGGCCACCTTGCAGGGAAGCAAGCCAACCGTCCGGCCGCACGCATCATTCCGGGGTGTCGTCCTCGGTGGGGCGCGGCTGGCGGTACTTCCTGATCCACTCTTCGACGTCCTCGGCCAGCCACACCTTCATGCCGCGCAGCTCCTGGTAGGGCTTCGGGAAGGTGGGATACCGGGTGAGCTGCTGGAACCGCTGCCGCGACACGCCCAGGCGCTCTGCGATCTCGTAGGGCCCCATCAGGAGCACCGAGCCACGACCCATGCGCCGACGGTAGGGCGGTCGTCGCTGTCCGATCGGCAATAGCCAATTGACCGGTTGGCCTGCCGCAATGGTGGTCATATGCCACGACGAGTGTCCTACAAGGAGTACCTGCTCGCCACCGCCCTGACCCTGGCCTGTCGGCACAAGCCGGTGTGGTCGTGGGTCCGGTGGCGGTACGTCTGCGCGTGCGGCAACGAGCTGCCCTGCCGGCACCGCCACCGCCTACCGATCAGCCATCGGCACTGGCCGCACGGGCCGGAGCCCGAGGCCGAAGGCGGGGCCGACGCCGTGGGCGGGGCTGGAGGCGGGGCGGGTGACGGTGACGGCGAGGGCGGCAGGCTGTGAGCGCGGCGCGTGATGTCGCCGATGACTCAGCTCCCTATGCGCCGACAGAAGCCCTGCTGCGGGCCGGGACGCTGCTGCACGTGACCCGGGCGGCGAGCCCGCAGTTCGTCGAGCCGATCTTCTTCCGGCTGATCCGGGTGCACGCCGACTGGATCACCTACCACGGGTGGACCTGGCTCGACGGCTACCAGCTCGACGCGCGGGGCGACGCGGTCGCGCGCCGGTCGATCTTCGTGCAGCCTGCCGGGCTGCGGGTGCCGGCTAGTCTGCCGGCTCCGGCCGGCGGCGGGCGAGCAGGGAGAACGCGTTCGGCAGCCGCCCCGTCCAGGCCGCCGCCGTGACTCCGCCCGGCCGCCAGAACGGTTCGGGGTGTTCGGCCAGGTACAGCGGTTCCAGGCCGGCAGCGAGCACCGCGTTGACGATTTCCCCGAGGGTCCACTGCCATTCCACCGCGCCGTTCCCCGGGAACGTGTCGTTGACGAAGCAATCACCGAAGTAACTCCGGTCGGCCCGGATCCGGGGCTCGTCGGCGTCCCAGCTCCACAGGGCGGCCGCCGGGTGCGCCTCGTACACGAACAGGTGACCCGCCGGCCGCAGCAGCCGGGCGACGTCGCGCGCCCAGGCGGCCAGGTCCCGCATCCAGATCAGCGCGCCCTTGCCCGTGTAGACCAGGTCCGCGCAGCCGTCGCGCAGTGGAGCGCCGGGGAGTTCGGCCACCACGTACCGGCAGGCCAGCCCCAGTGCGGCGGCGCGCCGGTTCGCCGCGCCGGTCGTCACCGCGCTGTAGTCGACCCCGATCACCGTACGCGCGCCGGCCTCGACGAGGGCCACGTCGTCGAGGCCGTGGCCGCTCTGCAGGTGCACCACCGTCGGTGCGGCGCGCAGCAGCGGGCGCAGCAGATCGATCTCGTACGGGAACAGCGACGTGCCTTCCCGAGCCTCGCGCAGCAGGTCGTCGTGCTCCCGGACGTACTTCCCGGCGGCGGTTTCCCAGGCGGCCCGGTTGCGTCGTGCGGGATCGTCCACGACGAACAGTGTCGGTGTCCGCGCCGGATACGGCGAGACGGTTTCGCATCCCGTGGACTTCCGTGATCATGTCGGGGAGGTGGCGGCATCCCGAGGCGCGGATACCGCCATGTCGCCGACATGGAGTCGATCATGAGCCCGGTTCGCCGGAATTCGCCCTGGGCGCGACAACGTGTTACCCGCGCGTAACTTTCCATTGACTCCACTGGATCGCCAGCCTCATCATCGTTCCACGATCGATCGGAACGCTCCCTGCCTCCTCCCGGCCCCGCCGGGACACCCTCACCGGGAGGTGCAGCCATGCTGCTCCGAAAGATCCTCGCCGCCCTCGCCGCGTCCACCGCCACCGCCGCCGCGCTGGCCGCACCGTCCCCGGCCGCAGCGCAGACCACCACCGGTGCCAGGCCCGCCGCCGCACCCGCCAGCGCCGCCCCGCCGGCCGCCGCTGCCGCCAACCCCGTCATCGTCGTCGCCGGGCTCAGCACCCCCGCCCTCGGCTACGAGCCGCTCGCCGCCCGGCTGCGCGTCGACGGCTTCCGGGTGTGGATCTACCAGCTCCCCGGCCTCGGCTTCGGCGACATCGCCGACTCCGCCCGGGCCTTCTCCGCGTACGTCGACCAGGTGCGCGCCGCCACCGGAGCGGCCCGCGTCGACCTCGTCGCCCACTCCGAGGGCGGCCTGGTCTCCCGCTACCTCATCCGCAACCTCGGCGGCGGCACCAGGGTGGGCCGGTACGTCAGCCTCGGCACCCCGCACTACGGCACCTACGTCGCCGACATCGCCAAGTTCCTCGGCCTCGGCAGCTGCCTCGGCATCGTCGCCTGCCAGCAGATGGCCATCGGGTCGAGCTTCCTCACCGCCCTCAACGACGGCGACGACACCCCGGGCGACGTGCGCTGGACGGCCGTGCGCACCCTCCAGGACGAGCTGGTCCGGCCCGTCGACAACGCGACCCTCGCCGACGGGGCCACCAACGTGCTCATCCAGTCGTGGTGCCCGCTGCGGATCGTCGGGCACCTCGGCCTCGTCCTCGACGGCACCACGTACACCGTCGTCCGGGGCGCGCTCACCGACTCCCCGGTGCGCCCCGACTGTTACGCCCTCTGACTTCCGCCGTCAGGCGCGATCGACCACGACGACGGGAATCTCCCGGTCGGTGTCCCGCTGATATCTGGCGTACGTGGGGAAGACCTTCGCCATCAGCTCCCACAGCCGGGGCCGCTCCTGCGCCGACGCCGTCCGTGCCCGGCCCCGGAACCGCTCCGCGCCGATCTGGAGCTCCACCTCGGGGTCGGCGACCAGGTTCAGATACCAGGCCGGGTGCGTCGCCGCACCCCCGTTGGACGCCACCAGCACCACCCGGTCGCCGTCGCGGCCGTAGATGAGCGCGGTGCGCCGCAGCTGCCCGGAGCGGCGGCCCCGGGTGGTGATGAGAAGGGCGTCGTAGCCGTGGAAGGTGCCTCCGTCGGTGCCGTCGGTCGCCACGTACCGCCGCACGTGGCTGGCCACCCAGTCGACCGGGCTGTCCACGACCGCCTGGTCCCGTTCGGTTTCCGCCATCTCTCGTCTCCTCACCCCGTAGCGCCGCCTCAGGGCAGCCGCCTCCGGGTCGGAGGCTAGCGGCTGCGCCCGCCCCCGTGGGCCCCGTGGCGGTCAGCCGCGGGATCGGGGCAGGCAGCACTTCTTGTACTTGCCGCCGGCGCCGCACCAGCACGGGTCGTTGCGGCCGGGCGGCCACGGCATCGCGTCGAGCGAGGCCAACAGCGTCTCCGCGTAGGAGTCGACGGTCTCCTCGTCGGTCGGGTCGAGGTCGCCGTCGGCAACGTGGGCGGCGAACCCGTCGGCGGAGCCGGGCACGAGGGCGAGGCCCGGCGCCCCGTCGGCGGCCAGCCCGATTAGCTCCCGCTCGACGACGCCCCGGTGCTCGTCCCAGTTCGCCCCGAGCTGCGTGGCCAGGGCCGGCCAGCGCAGCAGCAGGGCGTTCAGGTCCGCCCGCGGCCAGAACAGCAGGCCCTCGCGGGTGCCGGCGGCCGGGTCCGGGGTGGGCCCGGCGGCGTCCAGCCGGTCGGACAGGTCGTCGAGGTCGTCGTGCGGCAGCCCCAGATCGGCGCGGATGCGGTGGCGGTGCCGCACGAGCCCGTACAGCATCGCGCCGGCCGCCCGACGGGCCTCCTCCGACTCCGGCTCGTGGACCCGCCCCATGACGGCTCGCGCCGCCTCCGTCAGCCACCGCTCGGCCAGCTCGACCCGGCCGGTGTCCTCCAGCGTGTCGACCAGATACGACGCCGTGGGGTCGGTCTCCAACAGCGGGCGCAGCGCGGTCAGCTCGGCCATCGCCTCGTCGGCGCGGCCGAGCAGGTGCAGCAGCCGGGCCCGGTCGGCGCGTGCGGACACGATCGACTCGCCGCTGGCCCGGTCCGCCTCGACGGCCCGGTCGGCCAGGTCGAGCGCCCGGGCCAGGTCCTTGAGCTCGGTCTCGGCGATGCCCGAGGCGAGCGACAGCGCGTAGCCCCGGTCGCGCGGGTCGGCGATCCGGTCGGAGTCGACGGCACGTAGCAGGCGAGCCAGCAGCGCCTCCGGGTCGGCGCGCTCCGGGCTTTCCAGGTGCCCGATCTCGTCGAGGTCGTCGGTGGTCAGCAGATATTCGACGGTCATCGGCGCATCCGGGAGGCTCGGGAGACGGGACCCGGCCAGGTTAGCGTCACCCGGCGGCTGATGCCTGTCGGGACACGGCCGTTCTGCCGGCACCCGGCGGCGGGCTCAGGCGGCCTTCGCGAGGGCCGCGTACTCGTCGTCGGTGAGCTGCACCTGCGCGGCGGCCACGTTCTCCTCCAGGTGCGCCACCGACGACGTACCCGGGATGGGGAGCACGACCGGCGAGCGCCGCAACAGCCAGGCGAGCGCGAGCTGCGCGGGCGTCGCGCCGTGGTCGGTGGAGATCGCGTCCAGCGGGCCGCCCGGCTTCGCCAGGTTGCCGGTGGCGATCGGGAACCACGGGATGAACGCCAGGTCGTTGCGCTCGCAGTGGTCGAGCACGTCCTCGGCGCTGCGGTCGGCCAGGTTGTAGAGGTTCTGCACCGACACGATCGGCGTGATCTGGCGGGCCTGCTCGATCTGCGCGACGGTCACCTCGGACAGCCCGATGTGCCGGATCTTGCCCTCCTGCTTGAGCAGCGCCAGCTCGCCGAGCTGGTCGGCCAGCGGCACCAACGAGTCGATGCGGTGCAGCTGGTAGAGCCCGATGGACTCCAGGCCCAGGTGGCGCAGGCTCAACTCGCACTGCTGGCGCAGGTACTCCGGCCGGCCCACCGGCCGCCAGTCGCCCGGCCCGGAGCGGGTCAGCCCGGCCTTGGTCGCGATGACCAGGTCGTCGGCGTACGGGTGCAGCGCCTGCCGGATCAGCAGCTCGGAGACGAACGGCCCGTACGAGTCGGCGGTGTCGATGAACGTCACGCCCAGCTCGTACGCCCGGCGCAGCACCCGCACCGCCTCCGCCGGGTCCCTCGGGTCGCCCCACACGCCCGGCCCGGTGAGCTGCATCGCCCCGTAGCCGAGCCGGTCGACCTGGAGGTCGCCGCCGATCCGGTAGGTGCCGGAGTCCTTCGCGGGCTGCCTGCCAGCGTCGTCACCCATGAGTCGAACCCCAATCCTGTGCGTGTCGTCCGGTCGATTGTGCTCCCGTACCCCGCCCGTCCGGAGTCAGTCGGCCAGGATCAGGTCGGCCGCCCGCCAGGCCAGCGCCATCACCGGCGCGTTGAGGTACCCGGACACCAGCACCGGCAGCACCGAGGCGTCCACCACCCGCAGCGCGTCGACGCCGCGTACCCGCAGCCGGGCGTCGACGACGTGCTCGTCGGACGGGCCCATGCCGCAGGTGCCGACGGCGTGGTAGCCGCAGTAGCCCAGCGAAAGCGCCGCCTCGACGATCTCCCGGTCGCCGCGCACGGCCGGGCCGGGCACCGTCTCGGCGGCGATCCGCCCGGCGATCGGCGCGGTGGCGAACAGCTCCCGCATCCGGCGGAACGCGTCCACGAGGACCCGCCGGTCGTGCCCGGTGGCGAAGTAGTTGGCCACGATCCGCGGCGGCGTGCCCGGGTCGGCCGAGGAGATGGCGAGGCTGCCCTCGCTGTCCGGCCGGGTGACCGTGCACAGCCCCATCATCCCCGCCTCGGTCTCCAGCTCCAGCGCGTGGCCCGGCCGGGGCGGGGCCGCCGAGAACGGCGCGATCAGCAACTGGGCGTCCGGGTGGTCGACCTGCGGCGTGGACCGGATGTGCGCCCCCACGTCGTGCACCGGCAGGCTCAGCGGGCCCCGCCGGGTCAGCGCGTACCGCAGCGTGGCCAGGCCCTGCCCGAGCAGGCTGCCCAGCATGTGGTTGTAGCCGCCGTCGCCGACCAGCCGGAACTGCGCCGGCACCGACCGGTGCTCGCGCAGCCCGAGGCCCACCCGGGGCCGGTCGAGCAGCACGTCGACGCCGGCCCGGCGTAGCGTGTCGGCGGGCCCGATGCCCGACACCTGCAACAGTTGCGGGCTGGCGATCGCCCCGGCGGCGAGGATCACCTCCGCCGAGGCCGCGTAGTCGACGGTGCGGCCGCCGCTGCCGGCCCGTACGCCGACCGCCCGGCCGCCGCGCACGAGGATCCGCCGCACGGCGGTGCCCACCGCGACGGTCAGGTTCGGCCGGTCCCGCACCGGGTGCAGGAACGCGTCGGCGGCGCTGACCCGGCGGCCGTCGCGGATGGTCGCCGTGACGTACCCGATCCGCTCGTCCTCGGTGGCGTTGAGGTCGTCGGACCGGCGCCAGCCCAGCGCCTGGCCGGCGGCGATCACGTCCTCGCAGAGCGCGTCGGTGCCGGTCGCCGACGACAGCCGCAGCGGCCCGCCGGCCCCGCGCGTGGGCGACGCGCCCAGCGGATGGTCCTCCAGCCGCTTGAAGATCGGCAGCATGGTGTCCCACCCCCAGCCCGGGTTGCCGAGGCGCTCCAGGCCGTCCCAGTCGAGGCGGTCGCCCCGGCCGTAGACCATGCCGTTGACGGAGCTGGACCCGCCGACCAGCCGGCCGCGCTGCCACACCTCCCGCCGCCCCGGCGCCGCCTCGGCCGGGTAGTGCCAGGCGGTGCGCCGGTCGTCCATCAGCCGGCTGAACGCCTTGGGGATGCGCACGAACGGGCTGCGGTCCCACCCGCCGGCCTCGACCAGCAGCACCCGGGTCGCCGGGTCCGCGCTGAGCCGGTGGGCCAGCACGCATCCGGCCGCGCCCGCGCCCACCACGACGTAGTCGAACTCCTCCACGCGATCCCTCACTCACCACCGGTTACGAGAATCCCTCAGAAGGTAGTGGGTTGATCACTGTGGGGGAAGGGCCCCCCGCCGGTCGACGTGCCGCAGCACCACCAGCGCCTGGTCGTCCTCGGAGCCGGCCAGCCCGTCCAGCAGCGCGTCGGCGACCGCCTCCACCGGGGCGTCGCGGGCCGCGTCGACCGCGCCGCACAGCGCCCCGAGCCCCGCGTCGTACGTCCGCCCGCGCCGCTCCACCAGCCCGTCGGTGTACGCCACCAGCAGGTCACCGGGCCGGAACGGCACCGTCGTCACCGCCACCGGCTCCCGCACCATGCCCAGCGGCAGCGAGCTGGCCGTCTCGACCGGCTCCGGGGCGCTGCCGGGACGCGCCAGCACCGGGTGCGGGTGGCCGACCCGGGCCACCGCCACCTCACCGGCGGCCGGGTCGACGACCAGCGCCAGGCAGGTGCCGAGGAACCCGACGCCGATCAGGTCGGTCAGCCGGGGGAAGACCTCGCCCAGCGGCACCCCGAGCCGGATCAGCGTGTTCACGACGGTGCGCAGCTGCGCCATGTCGGCGGCGGCCTCGACCTGGTGGCCGACCACGTCGCCGACGACCACGGCCAGCCGGTCGCCGTCGAGCCGGATCAGGTCGAACCAGTCGCCGCCGAGGTGCATGCCGGTGACCGCAGGCCGGTAGCGGGTGGCGACGTCCAGGGTCGGCGGCGCGGCCCGCGCCGAGGTGCGCAGCCGCCCGGCCAGCCGGGTCACCAGGTCGTGCTCGGTGGCGGCCAGCCGGGCCCGCCGTCGCCGGTCACCGCCAGCACGACTGCGCCCGGGTCGGCCGTCGCCACGCGCAGCCCGCTGGCCCCGAGCAGCGTCGGGACGGTGCGGTACACCACGTCCACGATCCCCGCCCGGCCCCGGGCGAAGCTCAACGCGCCCGCCAGCCGGGCGAACGCCTCCGCCTGCCGCAGCGCGCGCCTGCGGTCGCCGCGCTCCCCGGCCACCGGGGCGTCGGGCGGCGGCTCGGCGCCGGCGGGCCGGGGCGACGGCACCGCCGGGCGTCCGCTGACCGGCGTGTTCGCGGTGACCGTCGTGAGGACCCCGCCGGGCGTGCCCGACTCGTCGATGACCGGGCTGTGGCAGAAGGTGAGCCGCCGCCTCCCGGGGCTGCCCGCGCCGTCCGGCGGCGTCCGTTGCTCCGAGCGGGTGACGGCCGCTCCGGCCAGCACGTCACGCAGCGCCGGGCCCAGCACGTCCCACGCGCCCGGCCAGACCTCCGCGCCCGGTCGGCCGAGCGCCGTGGGCCCGGCGTCGCCCAGCACCGGCAGGTACGCGTCGTTGTGCAGCACCACCAGCCTCTCGCCCCAGCACAGCATCACGGGCGCGGGGAAGCGCAGGCGGCTGGCCACGGCGGTGCGCAGGCTCTGTGGCCAGGTGTGCACGGGGCCCAGCGGGGTGGCCGCCCAGTCGTGGCCGGCGACGCGGGCGCCCGTCTCCCCGGCGGCGGCGAAGATGGCCCGCCAGTGCGCGTCGTCGGTTCGCCGGTGCGCGTCGTCCGCCCGCCGGTCCGGTTCGGCGGCCCGCCGGGGCGCGTCGTGGTGCGGCGGCCCGACGGGTGGGGACGTCGTCCCCCCACGGCCCTCGCTCGCTGCCCCCCGGCGCCTTTGCCATCTCCTCGGACCGTACCAGCGGGCCCGACCCGCCGCCCCGGGGTGATCTCGCGGCTGTCGACCGGGGCAGTTGCGCCGAGCGGCCCCGGCGGTGGGCCGGCGCGTGCGAGGCTGGCCGGGGCGGGTCCGCGGGCGGGGCGTGGGCCGGCAGCGCGGGAGGGGACGCCGTGACCGGGATGCCGCAGGTCGACTTCGCGCTCGACACGTACGAGTGCATCGTGCTCTACCCGGGCCCGTCCGGGCGGGCCCTGCCCGCCGAGACGGTCCAGCGGTTGCAGGCCGAGCACACCGAGCACATGCGCGCGTTGCAGCGGCGGGGGATCGTCCTGGTCGCCGGGTCGATCGACGGCCCCGGGCGCGAGCCCGACCCACCGATCGGCTTCGGCCTGGCCCGCACCGGCTCCGTGGACGACGTGCGCAGCGTCATGGAGGCCGACCCGGCGGTGCAGGCGGGGCTCTACGCCGTCGACGTGATGACGTTCCTCTGCCCGGCCGGCTCGGTGGAGTTCCCCCTTGCCCGCACGCAGAGCTGAACGGCGCCCCGGGCCGGCCGCTGTCGCGATCGTGACGGCGGTCACCGGCCGCGCGCTGCTAGCGTCGGCCACGGCGGCGGGGAGCGTGCCCATGGGAGGTGACACCGGGCGGTAGGATTCCCGGCGCGCGGTCGCCGATGCCCGCCGACACACGACGACTCCGGACGATGCTTCCGGTGCGGTTCCGCCCGTTTTGCTGCGCGGGCGTGACGCGTCGTCGGAAACTGTTCCGCAGTCCGAAAGGGGTCGGCCCGCAGACCGACCCGGAGGAGAGACTAGCCTGATGGGCGTGACACGCCGCGCGAAGATCGTCTGCACCCTTGGTCCCGCCACCTCGTCACCGGAGCGAATCCGGGGGCTCGTCGAAGCGGGCATGAACGTGGCGAGACTCAACTTCAGCCACGGCAGCCACGCGGACCACGAGGCGGTCTACCGACTCGTCCGCGAGGCCGCCGACGCCGCCGGCCGGCCGGTGGCCGTGCTCGCCGACCTCCAGGGTCCGAAGATCCGGCTCGGCCGGTTCGCCGACGGCCCGCACGAGTGGCGCACCGGCGACTCGGTCGTGATCACCGGGGACGACGTCCTCGGCACGAAGGAGCGGGTCTCCTGCACCTACCGCAAGCTGCCGCAGGAGGTGAAGGCCGGCGACCGGCTGCTCATCGACGACGGTCGGGTGGCCGTCGAGGTCAGCGAGGTCGTCGGCAACGACATCCGCTGCCTGGTCACCGAGGGCGGCCCGGTCTCCAACAACAAGGGCGTCTCGCTGCCCAACGTGGCGGTCAGCGTCCCGGCCCTGTCGGACAAGGACGCCGAGGACCTGCGCTTCGCCCTCGGCCTGGGCGTCGACATGATCGCGTTGTCCTTCGTCCGCTCGGCGGAGGACATCAAGCTCGTCCACAACATCATGGACGAGGAGGGCGTCCGCCGCCCGGTGCTGGCCAAGGTCGAGAAGCCGGAGGCGGTCGACCACCTGGAGGCGATCGTGCTGGCCTTCGACGGCGTCATGGTCGCCCGTGGCGACCTCGGCGTCGAGCTGCCGCTGGACCAGGTCCCCCTGGTGCAGAAGCGCGCCGTGCAGCTGTGCCGGGAGAACGCCAAGCCGGTCATCGTGGCCACCCAGATGCTCGACTCCATGATCGAGAATTCGCGGCCGACCCGCGCCGAGGCGTCCGACGTGGCCAACGCGGTGCTCGACGGCGCGGACGCGGTCATGCTCTCGGGCGAGACCAGCGTCGGCAAGTACCCGGTGCTCACGGTCAGCACCATGGCCAAGATCATCACGACGACCGAGGCCGGCTCGATCGGGGTGCCCCGGCTCCAGCACGACCCGCGCACCCACGGCGGGGCGCTCACCGTCGCCGCGTCGTCGATCGCCCGGGCCATCGGCGCGAAGGCCCTCGTCGCCTTCTCGCAGACCGGCGACACCGTCAAGCGGCTCAGCCGGCTGCACTGCGACCTCCCGCTGTGGGCGTTCACCCCGGTGCCCGAGGTGCGCAGCCAGCTCGCCCTCTGCTGGGGCGTCGAGACGTTCCTGATGCCGTTCGTCGAGCACACCGACGACATGTTCCGCCAGGTCGACCAGGCGCTGCTCGGCCTCGACCGGGCCAACCCCGGCGACTACGTGGTCATCGTCGCCGGCAGCCCGCCGGGCACCCCCGGCTCCACCAACACCCTGCGCGTGCACCAGCTCGGCTCGCTGGTCGACGCGGCCTCCGCGCGGGCGTTGCAGTGACCGACGGGGCGACCGTCGGCCAGGCGGCCGTCGACCAGCTGCTGGAGGTCCTCGACCTCGAACACACCGGCGCGATGGCCTTCCGGGGGATGAGCCCCCCGGTCGGCCCGCAACGGGTGTACGGGGGTCAGGTCGCCGGTCAGGCCCTGGTCGCCGCCGGCCGCACGGTCGCCCCCGAACGGTTCGTCCACTCCCTGCACGGCTACTTCGTCCGCCCCGGCGACCCGGCCGAGCCGATCGCATACCAGGTGGAGAACGTCCGCGACGGCCGGTCGTTCTCCGTACGCCGGTCGGTGGCGCTCCAGCACGACAAGCCGATCTTCTTCATGTCGGCGTCGTTCCAGCGGCACGAGGAGGAGGGGCTCGACCACCACGCCCCCACCCCGCCCGACGTGCCGGCCCCCGACGACGTGCCCACCATGAGCGACCGCCTCGCCCGCTACCCCGAGCGGCTCGGCATCTGGGGGCAGATCCCCCGCCCCATCGACGTGCGCTACGTCGGCGAGCCCGGCTGGGTCCGCCCCGGCGACCGCCCCGCCGACCCCCACCAGCGGGTGTGGATGCGCATCGACGGCAAGCTCCCCGACGACCCGCTGCTGCACGCCTGCGCCCTGACGTACGCCTCCGACCTGACCCTGCTGGACTCGGTGCTGTCGGTGCACGGCGAGGTCTGGGGCCCCGGCGGCGTGGTCGGCGCGAGCCTCGACCACGCCCTGTGGTTCCACCGGCCGTTCCGGGCCGACGAGTGGTTCCTCTACGACTGCTGGAGCCCGTCGGCCTCCGGTGCCCGCGGGCTGGCCACCGGCCGGATGTTCACCACCGACGGCCGGCACATCGCCAGCGCCGTGCAGGAGGGCCTGCTGCGCCGCGTCGGCGGCTGAGCAGAGGCGGCGGCTGACCGGGGAGGCCCCCGGCAGCCGGCCTCAGAAGCTGCTGACCAGCTTCACGAACGCCTCGTCGATCGTCGCCGGGTCGGTGGCGTCGAACGCCTTGCCGGCGCTGGCCCCGGCGATCCGGTCCAGCGCGGCCAGGTCGGACTCCCGGTCGAACGCCACGCAGAAGACCTTCACCGGCCGGTCCGGGTCCAGCTCGATGTCGGCGAGCAGCCGGCCGAGGTCGTTGTCCTTCGGATACTCGTTCTTGCCGTCGGTGAGCACCACCACCGCGTTGATCCGGTCGGGGTCGTAGTCGGCGAGCAGCCGGCGGTGCGCGGCGCGGACCGTCGCGTACAACGCGGTGTTGCCGCCCACCCGCAGCCCGGTGAGCCGGCGCGCGAACGCGGCCCGGTCGTACGGGCCCAGCCGGACCTCCTCGCTGTACGGCTTCCCCGGCCGCTGCGGCGTCTCCGACGAGAACGACCACAGCGCCACCCGGTCGGCGGAGTTGAGCAGGCCGACGCCCCGGTCGACGGCGGTGGTGGCCACCTGGAACCGGGTGCGGCTGCCCACCTTGGCGTTCATCGAGCCGGAGGTGTCCACGGCGAGCAGGATGTTCGCCTTCTTGCGCAGCGTGCCCCAGCCGCGCAGGATCGCGTCGACCACCTCGGGCGCCGGCGGGTCGAAGTAGGTCAGCTGCCCGTCCGTGCCGCCCCGGACGGCGGCGACCAGCGCGTCCGACGCCCGCCGCTCGTGGTCGCGGAAGCCGAGGTCGGCGAAGCTGCGCTGCTGCGGGTCGTCCTGGAGGAAGGCCAGGAAGTCCTGGGCCGCCGCCTGCTGCGCCGCATCGGCCGAGGGCAGCACGACGTACGGGTGGTCGAGGTTGAACGTGCCCTCGCTCGGGTGCACTGCCACCAGCGGCACCCGCGGCTTCTGCCCCGGGGTGGGGCTGAGCTGCCCCTCGTTGTACTGGTAGACCAGCTCCTCCTGGACCACGACCGCGCTCATGTCCCGGGCCCGCGCGTCCCCGGCCGCGCCCGCAACCGCCCCGCCCAGGTCCGCCTCGGCGAGGTCGCGCAGCAGGTCCACCGAGTCGTCGCTGTAGTGCGAGACGTTCGCCTCGATCCGGCGCACGAACTGGGTCACCGCGGGCTTCGCCAGGTCGGCCTTCGTCAGGTCGCTGGACCGCCGCACCGCCGCGTAGTAGGTGGCGATGGTGGCCGCCAGCCCCGACGTGGACAGGTTCGGGTTGTCCTTGCCGAAGGTGAACCGGCCCCACTCGGGCCGCCCGAAGGCCGCCCAGCCGGCGTCGCCGGAGAGCCCGAGGACGTCCGCCCAGCCGAGCTTGCCGCGCTGGCGCACCAGCTCGCCCTTCTCCAGGGGCATCGCGATGACCAGCGGGCTGTTGGCGATCGACGGGTACCGGTCGGGGGTCTGCGCCGCCCGGCCCGCCTGCTCGTCGAGCAGCCGCAGCCGGCCCGTCCACAGCGACGACGTGGGCAGCCACACCTGCGGAGCCGGGACGCCCGGCTGCCGGCCGGACCAGTTCCCCGCCGCCAGGGCCTCCATCGCCTTGCCCGAGTTGAGCCCGTGCACGGTCACCTCGGCGCAGCGCCCGCCGAAGCGCCGGTCGGCGGCGTTGTACCGGGCGGCGAGCTGGGCGACCAGGTCGGCCTTCTCCGTCGAGGAGTTCACCTCCAGCGCCACGCACCCGGAGCGGTCCGGGCCGGGGGCCGGCCGCACGATCACGTACGCCGCGGCGATGACCGCGAGCCCGGCGACGACGGCCACGGTGTACGGCAGCCACGGCCGGGCGGAACGCTGGCCGGCGGTCATCGGCTCCTCCAGGGGTGCGGGTCGGGCGGGGACATCGGCGTCGCGTCCCCAGGCGGGGCGGCCGGCGGCAGCGCCGTGGCGAGCAGCAGGCGCACGCCGTAGACCACGACGAACGTGACCGCCCCGACGCCGGCGGCGGTGCCCACGGCGGTGGACGCGACGTACCCCACGGCGCCGCCGGCCGCGCCGAGGAAGATCGCCGCCGAGACGCCCCACGCGTCGGTGGCCTCCCGGCGCAGCCGCCGCGGCCAGTGCTCGGGCCGCGCCCCGTGCGCCACCGGCGGGTACGTCGCCGCGGGCCCACCCGGCGGCTGGACCGGCTGCCACGCCGTCGCGGGCGGTGGCTGCCAGGCCGTCGGGGGCGGTGGCTGCCAGGCCGTCGGGGCGTGCGCCGCCGGCTGGCGGGGGACCGGCTGGGTGGCCGCCGCGTCGGTGCCCTGCTGCAGGGCCGCCCGGATCGGCACCGGCGCGCCGCCGCGCGGGCCGTGCCCCAGCAGCCGCAGCAGGACCTGCTCGGCCGGCGGCCGGGCCCGGTGGTCCTTGGCCAGGCACTCGGCGACCAGCTCCGCCAGCGGGCCGGAGAAGCCGGTCAGGTCCGGCGGGTCGTGCAGCACCCGGTGCAGCACCGCCGCGACCGCCCCGGTGCCGAACGGCGGGCGGCCCGTCGCCGCGTACGCGACGGTGGCGGCCCAGGCGAACACGTCGCTGGCGGGGCCCACCTCGTCGTCGCGGAACCGCTCCGGCGCCATGTACGCGGCGGTGCCCATGACCCCGCCGGTCACCGTGCCGGTGACGTCGAGCGCCCGGGCGATGCCGAAGTCGATCACCCGGGGGCCGTCCGCGCCGAGGACCACGTTGTCCGGCTTGAGGTCGCAGTGCACCACGCCGGCCTGGTGGATCGCGGTGAGCGCGGTGGCGGTGCCCACGGCCAACCGGTGCAGCACGTTGTCGGCGACCGGGCCCCGCTCGTGGACGTGCCGGTGCAGGGTCGGGCCCTCGATGTACTCGCTCACCACGTACGGCGGGTCGTCGTCGACGTCGGCGAAGAGGATCTGCGCGGTGCAGAACGGCGCGACCCGGCGGGCGGCGTCGATCTCCTTGGCGAACCGGGCCCGGGCGCGCGGGTCGGGTGGCGCGGAGAGGTCGAGCATCTTGACGGCGACCAGCCGGCCCTGCCGGTCGCGGCCCAGGTAGACCACGCCCTGGCCGCCCGAGCCGAGCCGGCCGAGCAGCTCGTAGGGGCCGGCCCGGTCCGGGTCCCGTGGGCCGAGCGAAGTGGTCTCCGGCATCGCTGTGGCTGCCCCCATCGCCCCTGGCGGTCCCGGCCGCGGGGTGACCCCGGCGGCCGGCGTCGATCCGTCGACACCGGTATGGTGCCACGCCCGCGCCAGCGTGGAGCCCGGCCGGTCGGTCGGCGGCCCGGCCCGTGGGACGGCCCTGGCGGGCCCGGTTCCCCCGTTCGGCTGAGGGCCGGCAGCCCGGCCGGTCGGGCGGGCGACTAACCTGACCGGCATGCGTCTCTCCGCCCGGGTCGACTACGCCCTCCGCGCGGCTGCCGAGCTGGCGGCGGTCGCCGACGGTGCGGGGGCCGCGCGGGCCCGCCCGGTGACCGCCGAGCAGATCGCCAGGTCCCAGGAGATCCCGCCCAAGTTCCTGGAGAGCATCCTGTTGCAGCTGCGCCGGGGCGGCATCGTGCACGCCCAGCGTGGCCCCGAGGGCGGCTACTGGCTGGCCCGGCCCGCCGCCGAGATCTCCCTCGCCGAGGTGATCCGGGTGATCGACGGGCCGCTGGCGCACGTGCGCGGGCAGCGCCCGGAGCAGCTCGGCTACCGGGGGGCCGCCCGCGCGTTGCAGGACGTGTGGATCGCCCTGCGGGCCAGCGAGCGGGAGATCCTCGAACTGGTCACCGTCGCCGACGTGGCGAACGGCACCATGCCCGAGCGGGTCCGCGAACTGGCCGCCGACCCGGGCGCCTGGAGCTGACCCGCAACCCCACCCGCCGCAAGCGTCCCGACATTTAACCGATAGGGACTTGACCCGAGGCCGTCTCGTGCCGCATTGTCGACCAAGTCGATAGGAGATGCCGAAAAGTCAGGGGGCGCTCGTGCGCAAGCTGTTGGTCCTCGCCCTGGTCGGGCTCGTCGCGCAACTGGTGGACGGCTCGCTCGGCATGGCCTACGGGTTGACCTCGTCGACCCTGCTGCTGGTGGCCGGGGTCGCCCCGGCCGCCGCGTCGGCGTCGGTGCACCTCGCCGAGATCGGCACCACGCTCGCCGCCGGGGTGGCCCACTGGCGGTTCGGCAACGTCGACTGGCGGGTGGTCGCCCGCATCGCGCTGCCCGGCGCGGTGGGCGCGTTCGCCGGCGCCACCTTCCTCAGCTCGATCTCCACCGAGGCCGCGGCGCCCTGGATGGCCGCGATCCTGTTCACCCTCGGCGCGTACCTGCTGGTGCGCTTCTCCCGGCCGCTGCGCGCCAGCCGCGCCGCCGGGCCGCTGCGCGCCCGCTTCCTCGGCCCGCTCGGCCTGGTCGCCGGCTTCGTCGACGCCACCGGCGGCGGCGGGTGGGGCCCGGTCGCCACCCCGGCGCTGCTGGTCTCCGGCCGGATGGAACCCCGCAAGGTCATCGGCTCGGTCGACACCTCCGAGTTCGTCGTCGCGGGCGCGGCCAGCGCCGGCTTCCTGATCGGCCTCGGCACCGAGGGCTTCCTGCTGCCGACCGTCGCCGCGCTGCTCATCGGCGGCCTCATCGCCGCACCGATCGCCGCCTGGCTGGTCCGCATCGTCCCCGCCCAGCTGCTCGGCGCCGTCATCGGCGGCGTCATCGTGCTCACCAACGCCCGCACCCTGGTGCGCGCCGGCGGGCTGCCCGGCGGCGCCCAGTGGACGGTCTACGCGTTGCTGGCCGCCGGCTGGATCGCCGCCGTCGTGCTGGCCGTCCGCGCGCTGCGCCGCACCCGCCGCGCCCGCGCCACGGTCGAGGCGGCCCTCGCCGACCAGCCCGCCACGGCCCAGCCGGCTCAGTCGACCCCCGACCAGCCCGCCCCGGACGAGCCCGCCGCCGCCCCGGTGGCCGGCTGACCGCTCACCCCGCCGCCGACGCGACCAGCTCCCAGGCGTCGTCCACGTGGGCCTGCGTGGTCAGCGGCGAGCCGATCGCCAGGCGCAGGGTGAACCGGCCGGCGACCCGGGTGTGGGTGAGGAACACCCGGCCGGTGGCGTTGACCCGCTCCAGCAGCCCGGCGCTCGCCTCGTCGCCGGCGGCGAGGCGGAAACAGACCAGCGAGAACGGGTGCGGCGCGGCGAGGACGAACCGGTCGTCGGCGCGGACCCGGGCGGCGAACCGGTCGGCGAGCGCCACGTGCGAGCGGACGTGCGCCCGTAGCCCCTCCACCCCGTACCAGCGCAGCACGAACCACAGCTTCAGGGCACGGAACCGGCGGCCCAGCGGCACCTGCCAGTCCCGGTAGTCGACGACCGCCCCGGAGTCGCTCGCCGCGTTGCGCAGGAACTCCGGCAGCACCGTCAACGCCTCCACCAGCTCCGCCGAGTCGGCCACCCAGAACGCGTCGCAGTCGAAGCCGGTGAGCAGCCACTTGTGCGGGTCGAAGCAGTACGAGTCGGCGTACTCCAGGCCGGCGTGCGACCAGCGCAGCTCCGGGCAGACCGCCGCCGCGCCCGCGTACGCGGCGTCGACGTGCAGCCAGACGCCGTACTCCGCGCAGATCGCCCCGATCTGCGGCACCGGGTCGACGGCGGTGGTGGAGGTGGTGCCGATCGTGGCCACCACGATCGCCGGCACGTCGCCGGCCGCGACGTCGGCCCGGACCGCCGCCCGCAGCGCGTCGGGGTCCATGGCGAGGGTCTGCGGGTCGGCGGCGACCACCCGCACCCCGTCGCGGCCCAGCCCCGCGATGCGGGCCGCCTTCTCGATCGACGAGTGCCCCTCGGTGGAGGTGTACGCCCGGTAGCGGCGGTCGACGCCCACCTGTCGCCAGCGGCCCCCGCTGGCCCGGTGCAGCGCGGCGAGGGTGGCCACCAGCGTCGCCGACGACGCCGAGTCCTGGATCACCCCGCCGCCGGGACCGGTGGAGCGGAACCGCTCGGGCAGGCCGAGCAGCCCCGCCAGCCAGTCCAGCATCACCGTCTCCAGCTCGGTGCAGGCCGGCGCGGAGGCCCAGAGCATGCCCTGCACCCCCAGCCCCGAGCTGACCAGGTCGCCCAGGACGCTGGGGCCGGAGGTGTTGGCGGGGAAGTAGCCGAAGAAGCCCGGGTGCTGCCAGTGGGTCAGCCGGGGCGCGACCAGCGCGTCCAGGTCGGCCAGCAGCGCGGCGACCGGCTCGCCGTGCGCGGTCGGCCCGGCCGGCAGCGCGGCGGCCAGCGCGCCGGGCGGGTCCTGCGAGGTCACCGGGCGCTGCCCGAGGGTGGCCCAGTAGTCCGCGATCCAGTCGACCACCGCGTGCCCGGCGCGGCGGAACTCCTCGGGGTCCATGTGCTCAGCCATCCGACGAGTCGACCAAGTCAGCCGGGTGGGCGCAAGGGACCGGGACGTTGTTGCGGCGGGGAAAGCGGTGTCCTAGCATCCCAGGGGCGCGAAGCCGAACCATGGACGTCGATGCGATGTCCGATCACCGCCGCCAGCGCGGCGGACGCAACCCGGCGGCCAAGGGCAGGCCACCGGGGCCGCCGCGTCGCCGCGCCCGCCCGACCTCCCCGGAGGCACCCTCGTGCACCTGACCGCATCCCGCCGCACCCTCCTGGCCGCCGCCGTCGCGGCCACCACCCTCGCCGCCAGCGCCCTCGGCACCGTGGCCGCCTCGGCCGCCGCCGCCGGCTGCCGCGTCGACTACAAGATCAGCAGCCAGTGGGGCGGCGGCTTCGGCGCCGACGTCACCGTCACCAACCTCGGCGACCCGATCAACGGCTGGGCCCTCACCTGGTCCTACACCGCCGGCCAGCAGGTCACCCAGGCGTGGAACGCCACCGTCACCCAGTCCGGCACCCAGGTCACCGCCCGCGACGCCGGCTACAACGCCGCGCTCGGCACCAACGGCACCGCGAACTTCGGCTTCAACGCCTCCTGGAACGACAGCAGCAACCCCGTACCGGCGAGCTTCGCCCTCAACGGCACGACCTGCACCGGCGGCACCACCCCCACCACCGCGCCCCCGACGAGCGCCCCACCCACGACCACGCCCCCGACCACGCCGCCGCCCACCACCCCGCCGCCCACGACCCCGCCCGCCGGGGCCAAGCAGATGGAGAACCTCGACCGGGGGCTGATCAGCGTCCGCTCCGGCAGCGGCAACCTCGTCTCCTGGCGGCTGCTGGGCACCGAGACCTCCGGGGTGTCGTTCAACCTCTACCGCGGCTCCACCAAGGTCAACGCCAGCCCGATCACCGGCGCCACCAACTACCTCGACGCCGGGGCGGCGGCCGGCTCCGCGTACACCGTGCGGGCCGTCGTCGGCGGCGCCGAGCAGGCGGCGTCCGCGTCCGCGCTCCAGTTCGCCAACGGCTACCTCGACGTGCCCCTGCAGGTCCCGCCGGGTGGCACCACCCCCACCGGGGAGGCCTACACCTACTCGGCCAACGACGCCAGCGTCGGCGACCTCGACGGCGACGGCGACTACGAGATCGTCCTCAAGTGGGACCCGTCCAACAGCAAGGACAACTCGCAGTCCGGCTACACCGGCAACGTCTACGTCGACGCGTACACCCTCACCGGCACCCGGCTGTGGCGCGTCGACCTCGGCCGCAACATCCGCGCCGGCGCCCACTACACCCAGTTCCAGGTGTACGACTACGACGGCGACGGCGACGCCGAGGTGGCCATGAAGACCGCCGACGGCACCCGCTCCGGCACCGGCCAGGTCATCGGCTCGTCGTCGGCCGACTACCGCAACTCCAGCGGGTACGTCCTGTCCGGCCCCGAGTTCCTCACCATGTTCGACGGCCGCACCGGTGCCGCGGTGTCCACCGTCAACTACGACCCGCCGCGCGGCACCGTCTCCTCCTGGGGCGACAGCTACGGCAACCGCGTCGACCGGTTCCTCGCCGCGACCGCGTACCTCGACGGCCAGCGCCCCTCGCTGATCATGGCCCGGGGCTACTACACCCGCGCCGTCATCGCCGCCTGGGACTTCCGCAACGGCGCCCTCACCAAGCGGTGGACGTTCGACTCCAACGCCTCCGGCAACTCCGCCGCCGCCGGGCAGGGCAACCACAACCTGTCCGTCGCCGACGTCGACGCCGACGGCCGGCAGGAGATCGTCTACGGGGCCGCCACCATCGACGACAACGGCCGCCTGCTGCACTCCACCAACAACGGCCACGGCGACGCCCTGCACGTCGGCGACCTCGACCCGAGCCGCTCCGGCCTGGAGGTCTTCAAGGTCGACGAGGACGGCAGCAAGCCCAGCTCCTACTTCGCCGACGCCCGCACCGGCCAGGTCATCTGGTCCACCCCCGCCTCCGGCGACAACGGCCGCGGCGTCTCCGGCGACATCTGGGCCGGCAGCCCCGGCGCCGAGTCCTGGTCGTCGGCGGTGAGCTACCTGGCCAACACCAGGGGCCAGAACGTCGGCCGCAAGCCGTCGTCGGCGAACTTCCTCGCCTGGTGGGACGCCGACCCGGTGCGCGAGCTCCTCGACGGCACGAAGATCGACAAGTACGGCACCTCCGGCGACACCCGGCTGCTCACCGGCAGCGACGTCGCCTCCAACAACAGCACCAAGTCCACCCCGGCGCTCTCCGGCGACATCCTCGGCGACTGGCGGGAAGAAGTGATTTGGCGCACCAGCGACAGCCGCGCCCTGCGCATCTACAGCACCCCGACCCAGACCAGCACCCGGATCCACACCCTCATGCACGACCCGCAGTACCGCGCCGCGATCGCCTGGCAGAACACGGCCTACAACCAGCCGCCGCACCCGGGCTTCTTCATCGGAGACGGCATGGGGACCCCGCCCACGCCCAACATCTACCTGCGCTGACCGCGCTTAGGTAAGGTGGCAGGCACCGGGCCGCAGCCGCGGAATCCGCACAGCTCCGGCCCGGTGCACCACACCGCAGCACCCCCGACCCGTCCCGACCGGGGAGTGCCGTACCACCACCGGGACCAAAGTTACGCCGCGACCGCAACGCACCGGTGACGCCGGTATGAAGATCGTGTTTCGGGCGTTTCCAACCGGGTTCACCCCCGCCGGTCCGCCGGGTTCACCCCTGCCGGCGCAACCCGCCCGCCACCTTCTCGGCGACCAGTTCGAACGAGCGCACCCGGTCCGCCCCGTCGTACACCATCGACGTCAGCATCAACTCGTCCGCGCCGGTCCGCGCCAGCAACTCCGTCAACTGCCGGCCCACCGTCTCCGGCGAGCCCATCGCCTGCCCCTCCCGCCGCTGCACGACGAACTCCCGCTCCGCCGCCGTGTACGGGTACGCCGCCGCCTCCTCCGGCGACGCCAACGGCTGCGGCCGCCCCGAGCGCAGCTTCAGGAACGCCAGCGCCGACGGCCCCGCCAGCCACTGCGCCCGCTCGTCGGTCTCCGCGCAGATCGCGTTCACCGCCACCATCGCGTACGGCTCCGACAGCCACCGCGACGGCCGGAAGTGCTGCCGGTACAGCGCCAACGCCGGCAGCGTGTGCTGCGCGCTGAAGTGGTGCGCGAACGAGAACGGCAACCCCAGCAGCCCCGCGAGCTGCGCGCTGAACCCGCTGGAGCCCAGCAGCCACACCTGCGGCTGCTCGCCCCGCCCCGGCGTCGCCACGATCGGCCCCGCGTGCTCGCCGGTGAAGTAGCCCATCAGGTCCGCCAGCTCCCGGGGGAACCCCTCGGCCGACAGCCCCTCCATCGTCCGGCGCAACGCCAGCGCCGTCACCTGGTCGGTCCCCGGCGCCCGGCCGATGCCCAGGTCGATCCGGCCCGGGTGCAGCGCCTCCAGCGTGCCGAACTGCTCGGCCACCACCAGCGGCGCGTGGTTGGGCAGCATCACCCCGCCCGAGCCCAGCCGGATCGTGCTCGTGTGCGCGGCCAGGTGCGCGATCAGCACCGCCGGCGCGGAGCTCGCGATCGCCGGCATGTTGTGGTGCTCGGCCACCCAGAACCGCCGGTAGCCCAGCTCCTCGGCCCGCCGGGCCAGGTCGGTGGTGTGCCGCAGGGCCTCGCCGGCCGTGGAACCGGCCGCGACCGGGGCAACGTCAAGGACTGACAGGGGTACGTCGATCACGCGAGGAACCAACCCCGCCGGCACCCGGTTTGTTCCCGCCCGCCCCGTCGCCCGGTCGGTCCCCGCCCGCCCCGGCACCCGGAATCCGCCCACCCGCCCCGGCCCGCAGCAGCCCGAGCACGAGCAGGCCCGCGCCGATCCCCACCCCGGCCGCCACCGCGAAGCTCGCCCGTACCCCGCCCACCGCCGCCGCCCGCGTCGCCCCCGCCAGCAGCTCCCGCCCCTCCGGCGGCACCGCCCCCAGCAGGCCCGACACCCGCCCGCCGGCGACGGCGTGCGCGACCCCCGCCGCGTCGGCGACCCCCCGCGCCTGCAGGACGCCCCGCGTCCCCGCCGCGAAGACGCTGCCCAGCGCGGCGATGCCGAAGGCGAACCCGAGCTGCCGGCAGGTGTTCACCGCGCCGGCCGCCATCCCGCCCCGCGCCGCCGGCACCAGCGACATCGCCACCGCGCCCAGCGCCGGCGTCGCCAGCCCCACCCCCACGCCGATCACCGCCCCGCCCGGCACCAGCGCCGGCCAGCCCGCCGCCCCGCGCACCAGCACCGCCGTCACCGCGCTGCCCACCCCCACGCACAACAGCCCGCCACCGATCACCAGGCCCGGACGCCGGCCGTGCAGCGCCCGCCCCGACACCGCCGACACCACGAACGCCACCACCGACATCGGCAGCCCGGTCAGGCCCGCGCCGACCGGACCCAGCCCCAGCACCGACTGCAACCAGATCATCGAGTACGCCAACGGCGCGAACGCCGCGAACGTCAACAGCAGCCCCGCCAGCAGCACCGCCACGAACGCCCGGTCCCGCAGCAACGCCAGGTCGAACATCGGCTGCCGGACCCGCCACTCCACCACGGCGAACCCCGCCAGCAGCACCGCCGCCGCGCCCGCCGCCGCCCACACCACGGCATCCGACCAGCCCGCCTCGGCCGCGCGGATCAGCGCGTACGTCGCGCAGCCCGCCGCCACGGCGAACACCACCACCCCGCCGACGTCCACCCGCCCACCCACCGCCGGTCGGCCCGCCGGGAGCGTCCGCGCCCCCAGCCCGAGCGCCACCGCGCTGACCGGCAGGTTCACGAAGAAGATCCAGTGCCACGACACGCCCTCGGTGAGCAGCCCACCCAGCACCGGTCCCACCGCCGCCGACGCCCCCGACACCGCCCCCCACACCCCGTACGCGGCACCCCGGTCCCGGCCCGCGTAGGCCCCGTCCAACAGCGCGAACGTCGTGGCGAACATGGCCGCCGCGCCGAGGCCCTGCGCCGCCCGCGCCGCGACCAGCCCCTGCGCGCCGGGCGCGAGCCCGCACGCCAGCGACGACAGCGCGAACACCACCACCCCCACCAGGTACGTCACCCGGTGCCCCACCCGGTCGGCCACCGCCCCCGCCCCGAGCACCAGCGCCGCCAGGGCCAGCGCATACGCGTCGACCACCCACTGCACCGCGCCGAACGACGCGTCCAGGTCCCGCACCATGTCCGGCAGCGCGACCGTCACCACCGTCACGTCGACCAGCAGCATGAACGTGCCCAGGCAGACCGCCGTCAGGGGAAACCATCTGCGCATGCCGACACCCGCGTCTCTCCCGGCCCCGCGCGACCGCCGGTGGGCCGGTGCGCCTCACCCCGTACAACGCGGCTGGCCCGGTGGCGTCACCGGCCCGCCGGCCGGTTGCCGCGCCGGCCTGCCCGACTGTTGCCGCGCCGGCCCGCCGGCCCGCCCCGGCCGGTCCCGTCCTCAGCCCGTGCCGCGCACCTGCTCGAAGATCAGGCTCGTCTGGGTGTGCTGCACCGCCGGATCCACCGCCAGATGATCGAGCACGAAGTCCCGCAACGCGTCCCCGGACGCGGCCCGCACGTGCAGCACGTAGTCCTCCGCGCCCGCCACGTGGAACACCGACACCACCCCCGGCAGCCGCACCGAGCGGGCCCGGAACGCGTCCACCGCCGCCCGCTCGTGCGCCGTCAACCGCACCGACACCAGCGCCTGCAACGGCAGGCCCACCGCCGCCGGATCCACCTCCGCGTGGAACCCCCGGATCGCCCCGCACTCCCGCAACGCCCTCGTGCGGGTCAGGCAGGTCGACGCCGCCACCCCCACCCGCTCGGCGAGGGCGTTGTTCGGCAGCCGGCCGTCCGCGGCCAGCTCGGTCAGGATCGCGCGGTCGACGTCGTCCAGGGCGGCGAAGGGCCGCACATCATTCGGTGCAAGGGGCATCCACCCATCCTGCTCCGAATCTCCGCGTAACTGAAGCCTCACTCGCAGAATCTTCTACGGTTCTCTTGCCCGGCATCACTGCGATGTTCGACGCTTCCCGCCATGAGCAGCACCGTGGACACCCGATCCGTCGACACCGCCGCGGTGCACGCCGGCCGCGCCGACCTCACCGCCCTCGGCGTCCACGCCCCACCCATCGACCTGTCCACCACCAACCCGCTGCCGTCGGTCACCGACGGCGGCGAAGCCTACGAAACCCTCGCCACCGGCGGCACCCTCCCGCCCGGCGGCAGCGCCGTCTACCAGCGGCTCTGGAACCCCACCGTCGCCCGCTTCGAAACCGCCCTCGCCGAACTCGAAGGCACCCCCGCCGCCGTCGCCTTCGCCAGCGGCATGGCCGCCCTCACCGCCACCCTGCTCGCCGCCACCCGCGACGGCAACCGCCACGTCGTCGCCGTCCGCCCCCTCTACGGCGGCACCGACCACGTCCTCGCCACCGGCCTGCTCGGCACCGACGTCACCTGGGCCCGCCCCGACCAGGTCGCCGCCGCGATCCGCCCCGACACCGCCCTCGTCGTCGTCGAGACCCCCGCCAACCCCACCCTCGACCTCGTCGACATCGCCGCCCTCGCCGCCGCAGCCGGGGACACCCCGCTGCTCGTCGACAACACCGTCGCCACCCCTGTGCTCCAGCGACCCGCCCGGCACGGCGCCGTCCTCGTCCTGCACAGCGCCACCAAGAGCATCGGCGGCCACGGCGACGTCCTCGCCGGCGTCGTCGCCTGCGACGAGGACTGGGCCGCCCGGCTGCGCCAGGTCCGCGCCCTCACCGGCGCGATCCTGCACCCCCTCGGCGCGTACCTGCTGCACCGCGGCCTGCAGACCCTGCCCCTGCGCGTCCGCGCCCAGTCCGCCGGGGCCGAGAAACTCGCCGCCTGGCTCGCCCGCCACCCCGCCGTCGACCGTGTGCATCACCCCGGCCTCGACGACCCCGCCGGGCTCGTCGGCCGGCAGATGACCGGCACCGGCAGCCTGCTCGCCTTCGAGGTACGCGGCGGCGCGCCCGCCGCCGCCACCGTCGCCGCCGCCTGCCGGCTGATCACCCACGCCGTCTCCCTCGGCGGCGTCGAC
This sequence comes from Micromonospora haikouensis, assembly GCF_900091595.1. Classification (GTDB taxonomy): domain Bacteria; phylum Actinomycetota; class Actinomycetes; order Mycobacteriales; family Micromonosporaceae; genus Micromonospora; species Micromonospora haikouensis. The sequence goes on along the minus strand of NZ_FMCW01000009.1, from coordinate 69,209 downwards.
ACCCTCGTCCAGCACCCCGCCTCGCTCACCCACCGGCCCGTCGCCGGCGACGCCCGACCCGCCGGCGGGCTGCTGCGCCTCTCCGTCGGCCTGGAAGACCCGGAAGACCTGCGGGCGGACCTGGAACAGGCACTCGCCGCGCTCGGCTGACCGCTGCCGCTGCCGGACGACGACGCCCCGCCCGGCCGGTCAGGACTTCGGGCCGACGTGCCGGTCCAGCACCGCGACCGCCTCGCGCCGGGCCACGGACAGCGAGTTGGGGCGGTTCATCCGCCAGGCGACGCCGAGCAGGCCCAGCGCCCACTGGCAGAGCCCCATGATGTCGGCGGACTCGTTGCTGAACAGGTAGCGCGGGTAGACGTAGCCCCTGCCGCGCATGGTCACCCGGTTGGCCACCCGGCAGCCGTCGGAGTGGAACAGCCCGCGCGCGAAGTCGCCGGGGCGGGCGGCGACGATCTCGCGTTGCCAGCCGGCCAGGACGATCGGCCGCTCGTGCTTCTTGCCCGGCCCGTGCTGCGGCAACAGGCACGGCCAGTGCCGGCCGTAGCTCTGGACCGCCACGCAGCCCTGCTTCCGGACCCGCTGCACGCTGTTGGCAAGGACCGCCCTCATGGCGGTCTCGCAGGCGTCGATCAGCCCCGGCCAGGACGTCGTGCAGTAGACGCGCAGCACCGGGATCCGCGCGGTGGCGACGAGGTGGCCGTCGCCGAGATAGAGGCCGAGGAGGTAGGCGTAGGCACCCGGATCTGTCGGATTGTCGACGCCCGGGCGGCAGCGGAAACACCGCAGGGCGCTGGCCTGCTGCCTGCTCTCGGGCCGATCCCTGCACCAGTGGCGGACCGTCGTGTACGGCAACCCGACGCTGCGGGCGGCCTCGGCGATGCTCCAGCCGGACAGGTGGAGCGCGCGGACGCGGGCGCGGATCTCAGGCGGGTGCACCCGCTTATCTTCGAACGCCTGTATGACAATTTTTGTGCCCTCGGTGGGATTCGAACCCACACTGTATGCAGTTTGAGTGCATTGCCTACTGCCGGTTGGGCTACGAGGGCCTTCCATGATTCGGCCCTGACAGACTACCCACTACGCTAGGGACGGCGACACCCGGCACGGCGGGTGTCGGGCGCAGACTGGTGGGAGTGGCTCGTGGCCGAGACGCAGACGGATGCCGAGCGCAGGCGGGTGTTGATCGCCGAGGACGAGGCGCTCATCCGGCTCGACCTGGCCGAGATGCTCGTCGAGGAGGGCTACGAGGTCGTCGGTGAGGCCGGCGACGGCGAGACGGCCGTCCGGCTCGCCGAGGAGCTGAAGCCCGATCTGGTGATCCTCGACATCAAGATGCCGATCATGGACGGGCTGGCCGCCGCCGAGCGGATCGCCGGCGCCCGGATCGCCCCGGTGATCATCCTGACCGCGTTCAGCCAGCGGGACCTCGTGGAGCGGGCGCGGGCGGCCGGCGCGATGGCGTACCTCGTGAAGCCCTTCCAGAAGAGCGACCTCGTGCCGGCCGTGGAGATCGCCCTGTCGCGCTACTCGGAGATCGCCGCGCTGGAGGCCGAGGTCGCGGGCCTGACCGACCGGCTGGAGATCCGCAAGACGGTGGAGCGCGCCAAGGGTGCGCTGATGACGACGTACGGCATGACGGAGCCGCAGGCGTTCAAGTGGATCCAGCGCACGGCGATGGACCACCGGATGACCATGAAGGAGGTCGCCGAGCGGATCCTCGCCGAGACGGCCGGCGGCGAGGTGGCACAGCCGGCCTCCTGAGGCCCCTGATTCTTGGACAGTTGCTGTTCGCCGCGAGCGGCAACCGTCCAAGATCCGCGGCCTGCCGCGGGCGTTCCCCGGCGGCGCGGGGTCCCCGGCACTCCGGTTGATCGATACGATCGGATGCATGCCTCGTCACCGCCCGCGTCGGGCGTCGGGACCGTTGCGGGCGCTGCGCGGCGTGCTCGGCGTGGTCGCCGGCCTCGCGGTGCTGCTGGCGGGCTGCCGGTCGTCCGAGCGTGCCGCGCCCGAGCCGGATGGTGCCGCGCCGGCCCCGGGGAGTGCCGCGCCCGACCCGGGTTCCCTGCGCCCCGACTGGCGGGCGTTGACCCTGCCGACGCCGCCGGGGGCCCCGGGCCGGCTGCTGCTGCGGGACGCGGCGGCGTGCGGCGGGCGCTGGTTCGTGGTGGGCGCGGTCGCCGACGCGGCGGGCGTGACCCGGCCGGCGGCGTGGTCCAGCCCGGCTCCGGCGTCGTCCCCGGGTGTGTCGGCCGCGCCGCGCGGCACCGGGTTCGCGTGGTCGCCGCTGCGGCTGACGCCACGCACCGCGTACGGCGCGGAGAACGTGCTCACGGCGGTCGGCTGCCGCGACGGCCGGCTCGCGGCCGTGGGTGCGAAGAGCGGCGGGGTGCACGGCAATCCCCGGATCAGCACGTGGCGGCAGCTCGCCGACGGCTCGGTGGTGGAGGTGCCGGCCGAGTTCGAGGTGTTCGGCGGTCCCGACGCGGTGAACGTGGGGCGGATCGCGGGCGGCCCGGCGGGGTGGGTGATCGCCGGCAACCGGGGCACCGGCGCGGCGGCCTGGTCGTCGGCCGACGCGGGGGAGTTCCGACTGGTCAGCGGCGTGCCCGAGCTGGCGTCGGACGCGGCGGGGCGCACGTGGGCGGCGGACGTGACGGCGGCGGCGTCGGGGTGGGTGCTGGTGGGGTCGGTGCGTGCCCCGGGGCGGCCGGGCGGTGACCCGGCGGTGTGGACCTCGCCGGACGGTCTCGGCTGGCGGCGGCAGGTCCTCCCGGCCGGGGACGCGCCGGGCGATCTCCAGCGGGTGGTCCGGGCGGGGGAGCGGCTGGTCGGGGTGGGCCGGCGCGGCGATGCCCTGGCGGCGTGGGTACGGGACGTGGCGGGGTGGCGACCGGGCGGGGCGGTGGGGCCGTCGGCGGCGGGCGGGTCGGGGCAGGTGGCGGGCCTGGCGGCGGTCGACGGCGGGGTGCTGGCGGTGGCGGTGGCCGCCGCGGGCTCCTCGGCGTGGTTCTCCACGGACGGTGGGGGTTGGGCGCCGGTGCGGCTGCCGGTGGCGCTGGCGGCGACGCCGGACCGGTCGGTCGCGGTGGCCGGGGCGGGTGGCGAGGTGTTGCTGCTGGTGGACGGCGGTGCCGAGGGGGCCCGGTTGTGGTCGGCGCGGCTGCCGGGCAGGCCCGGCTGAGCGTGCCACCGGTGTGTTACCGGCCGGTGTCGGATGTCTGATTTCGCCCGTGCCCCGCGGTGTGTGTTACAGCACTCCGGCGGATCTGGCCACTCAACGTAACGGTTAGGTCAACCCCGCTTTCTAGGTCTTACGGCGTGCCCTGCCTGTGGGATAACGTCCCGGCCCAGACCGGGTACGCGGTCGGTTCGTCCACCCCCTGCAAGGTCCAATTCGCAAGTCGCGGCGGGTGGTTCGGGCCTTCGGACTGAGGAGGGTACGAGCCGTGAGGCAGAAGCTCGCACGGGTGCTGGGTGGCGTGGCCATCAGCGCGCTCGTTATCAGTGGCGCGGCCGCGTGTAAGGCCGACAGTGGCACGGAGGGTGGCAGCGGCGACAAGGCGGCCTGCGACCTCAAGATCGGCTTCTTCGGCCCGCTGACCGGCGACGCCGCGGGTCTCGGTATCCACATGCGCAACGGCACGAAGCTGGCGATCGACCAGTACAACAAGGACAACGCGGACTGCAAGGTCAACCTCGCGGAGTACGACTCGCAGGGCGACCCGGCCAAGGCCCCGGCGCTGGCCCAGCAGGCGGTGGGCGACACCAAGGTCGTCGGCATCGTCGGCCCGGCGTTCTCCGGCGAGTCCGAGGTGGCCGACCCGATCTTCGACGAGGCCGGCCTGCCGATCATCACCCCGTCGGCGACCCGTCCGAGCCTGAGCACCAAGAGCTGGAAGATCTTCCACCGGGGCGTCGGCAACGACACCTCGCAGGGCCCGGCCGCCGGCCGCTACATCAAGAACGTGCTGAAGGCCGAGAAGGTCTACGTCGTCGACGACCAGTCGGCGTACGGCGCGGGCCTGGTGGACGAGGTCAAGAAGGTCCTCGGCGCGGTCGCGGGCGAGGACAAGGTCCAGGTCAAGCAGACCAACTTCTCCGCGGTCGTCACCAAGATCGTCGGCAGCGGCGCGACGGTGCTGTTCTTCGGTGGCTACTACACCGAGGCGGGCCTGCTGCTCAAGCAGCTCAAGGGCGCCGGCTGGAAGGGCACGATGGTCGCCGGCGACGGCGTCAACGACGCCAACTTCATCAAGGTCGCCGGCCAGCAGGTCGCCGAGGGCACCGTGCTGACCTGCCCCTGCGCCCCGGCCACCGCGGCCAAGGGCACCTTCGTGACCGACTACAAGGCGGCCTTCGAGAACGCCGAGCCGGGCACCTACGCCGACGTGTCGTTCGACATCACGAAGATCTTCCTCGAGGGCATCAAGGCCGGTAAGTCCACCCGGGCCGACCTGCTCGCCTTCGTGAAGTCCTACAACAAGGCGGGCACCGCCACCGGTGTGACGTACAAGTTCGAGTCCAACGGCGAGTTGGACCCGGCCCAGGTGCTGGTCTGGGCGTTCAAGGTCAACGCGGGCCAGGTCGTCCCGGACATCGAGATCCCGAAGGCCTGACCGGTTCGCCGGTCCCGCCAGGGACACAGACGATGCGGCCGGGAGTGGTTCCTCCCGGCCGCGTCGTTTGACCGCACAGTTGGAGCCCCCACTTGAACTTCGATGAGCTGTTCGGGAACTTCCCGGCCCTGACCATCACCGGGCTGGAACAGGGCGCGATCTACGCGCTCGTCGCCCTCGGGTACACCCTCGTCTACGGCGTTCTCCGCCTGATCAACTTTGCCCACTCCGAGGTCTTCATGGTCGGTACGTTCACCGCCCTGTGGACCTGGGAGGCCCTCGGCTACGACCAGAATTCCCCCTCGCCCGCCATCGGCCCGCTGATCCTCGCGCTGGTGGCCGGCCTGGTCGTGGCGGCGGTCGCCTCGGCGGCGACCGCGGTGACCGTGGAACTGGTCGCCTACCGGCCGCTGCGCCGGCGCAACGCGCCTCCGCTGGCCTTCCTCATCACCGCGATCGGCGCGTCGTTCGTGCTGGCCGAGTCCTTCGGCATCGGCACCTCCCGGGCGCCGTTCGGCATGCCCGTGCTGATCCCCTCGGAGACGGCCTTCACCGTGTTCGGCGCGGCCGTCACCAACATCCAGCTGCTCATCCTCGGTGTCACGCTGGTGATGATGGTCAGCCTGGACCAGTTCGTGAACCGCAGCCGGCTGGGCCGCGGCATCCGGGCCGTGGCCCAGGACGCGGACACGGCCGCCCTGATGGGCGTGAACAAGAACCGGGTGATCCTGCTGGTCTTCGTGCTCGGCGGCCTGATGGCCGGCGTCGCGGCGCTGCTGTGGAACGTCCGCTACGGCTACACGAAGTTCAACGTGGGCTTCCTGATCGGGCTCAAGGCGTTCGCGGCGGCGGTGCTCGGCGGCATCGGCAACCTGCGCGGCGCGTTGCTCGGCGGCCTGCTGCTCGGGGTGGCGGAGAACTACGCCGCCGGCCTGTTCGGCGGAGACTGGAAGGACTTCACCGGCTTCGTGCTGCTGATCGTGCTGCTGATGTTCCGGCCCACCGGCCTGCTCGGCGAATCTCTCGGGAGGGCGCGCGCATGACCGCCACCGTGGACAAGGGCCGCTCCCCGGCCCTCAAGGGCCGCTGGGCGGCGATGCCGAAGCAGGTCCGCTGGGCCGCGATCGCGGCGCTGATCGTCCTGCTCTACATCCTGCCGAACCGGTGGTTCTACGAGTACCTCGGCTTCCCCATCGGCAGCGAGTACTTCGCCTTCTACACCACCCGCTCGGACTTCGCGGGCGTGCTGTTCGACACCGCCGTGTTCGTGCTGCTGGCCGTCGGGCTCAACGTGGTGGTCGGCTTCGCCGGCCTGCTCGACCTGGGCTACTTCGGCTTCTACGCGCTCGGCGCGTACACGGTGGCGTTGCTGACCTCGCCGGAGAGCCGGCTGGGGACGAACTGGCCGTGGCTGGCGGCGGTGCCGGTCGCGGTCATGGTCGCGATGGTCTCCGGCGTCATCCTCGGCGGGCCGACGCTGCGCCTGCGCGGCGACTACCTGGCCATCGTGACCCTCGGCTTCGCCGAGATGATCCGGCTCTACGCCGCCCGCAACGAGGGCGTGATGCAGGGGCAGCGGGGCATCCCGGCGATCCCGCACCCGCCGGGCACCGGCTCCGACGGCAAGCCGCTGTTCGGTGTGGTCGACGCCCGGCCCTACTACTGGCTGCTGCTGACCCTGATCCTGCTGGTGATCGTGCTGGTGCGGAACCTGGCCAACAGCCGGGTCGGCCGGGCCTGGGTGGCCACCCGCGAGGACGAGGACGCCGCCGAGGTCATGGGCGTGCCGACGTTCAAGTACAAGCTGTGGGCGTTCGCGATCGGGGCGGCGGTGGCCGGCCTCACCGGCGCGGTCTTCGCCGGCAAGCAGACGTTCATCAACTCGGACCAGTTCGTGCTGGAAAGTTCCATCCTGGTGCTCGCGGCGGTCATCCTGGGCGGCGCGGGCAACATCAAGGGCGCGATCGTCGGCGGCGCGATCACCTGGTACCTGCCGGAGTGGCTGCGCGGCGCCGGCGACCTGGTCGGGGTGGAGTTCGACGCGGCCGAATACCGCATCCTCGTGTTCGGGGTGGTCATCATCGTCATGATGATCTTCCGTCCGCAGGGCATCGTGCCCAACCGGCGGCGGGCGGCGGAGTTCGCCGACCGGCGGCAGGAGGCGGTTCCGCAGGAGAAGGTGCCCAGTGAGTGATCCGCAGATGAAGAGCGAGCGCGACGCGAGCAGCGACCGCGACATCACCGCCGACGGCCGCAGCACGGTCGGCGTGCCACCGGAGCCCGGCTCCGGCGCGCCGACGGCGGCCACCCCGGCCGGGCCCGACGCGGCGGGGCGGGAACCGCTGCTGGAGGTCGACGACGTGACGCTGCGCTTCGGTGGCGTCGTCGCCCTCGACAAGGTCAACTTCACCCTCTACAAGGGGGAGATCCTCGGCCTGATCGGCCCGAACGGCGCCGGCAAGACCACCTGCTTCAACGCGATGACGGGCGTCTACCGGCCCACCGAGGGTGAGATCCGGTTCAAGGGGCAGCGCACCAACGGCAAGCGGCGGTCGTGGATCACCAAGGCCGGCATTGCCCGGACGTTCCAGAACATCCGGCTCTTCCCCGAGATGACGGCGCTGGAGAACGTGATGGTGGGCGCGGACGTCCACCACAAGACCAGCGTCATCTCGGCCATGCTGCGGCTGCCGCGGCACTTCCGGGAGGAGCGGGAGGGCCGGGAGAAGGCGCGCGAGCTGCTGCGGTTCGTCGGCATCGAGCGGCGTGCGAACGACCTGGCCCGCAACCTGTCGTACGGCGAGCAGCGCCGCCTGGAGATCGCCCGCGCGCTGGCCACCGACCCCGCCCTGCTCTGCCTGGACGAGCCGGCCGCCGGCTTCACCCCGGCGGAGAAGGAGGAACTGCTCGGCCTGATCCGCCAGATCCGGGACAAGGGCACGACCGTGCTGCTGATCGAGCACGACATGCGGCTGGTGATGGGCGTGACCGACCGGATCGTCGTGCTGGAGTTCGGCAAGAAGATCGCCGAGGGGCTGCCGGCCGAGGTCCGGGACGACCCGAAGGTGATCGCCGCGTACCTGGGGGTGCCGACCGATGCTGCTTGAGATCAAGGACCTGACTCTGCTCTACGGGCGCATCCAGGCCCTGCACGGGATCAGCCTGGTGGTCAACGAGGGCGAGGTGGTCGCGCTCATCGGCGCCAACGGCGCCGGCAAGACCACCACGATGCGGGCGATCTCCGGGCTGCGCCCGGTGGCCCAGGGTTCGATCGTCTTCGACGGCACCGACGTCACCCGGATGCGGGCCGACCTGCGGGTCACCCGGGGCATCGGGCAGGCGCCGGAGGGCCGGGGCGTGTTCCCGGGGATGACGGTGCTGGAGAACCTGGAGATGGGGGCGTACACCCGCCGGGACAAGGCGGAGATCGCCAAGGACATGGCCATGGTGCTGGACCTGTTCCCCCGGCTGGCCGAGCGGCGCAAGCAGGCCGGCGGCACCCTGTCCGGCGGCGAGCAGCAGATGCTCGCCGTGGGGCGGGCGCTGATGGCCCGGCCCCGGCTGCTGCTGCTCGACGAGCCGTCGATGGGGCTCGCGCCGAAGCTGATCCAGCAGATCTTCGAGATCATCACCCGGATCAACGAGCAGGGCACCACGATCCTGCTGGTGGAGCAGAACGCCCAGCAGGCGCTGTCCCGCGCCCACCGGGGCTACGTGCTGGAGACCGGCCGGATCGTCAAGGAGGGCACCGGCCAGGAGCTGCTGCACGACCCGGCGGTCAAGGAGGCGTACCTCGGCGTGGCCTGACCCGCGCCGCCGACGGCCGGTCGTCCCCCTCGCGGGCGGCCGGCCGTCGGCGTTGCCGGCCGTGCCGGGGCTGTCGTCGTCGTGTGCCGCGCGGCGGGGATGTCAGCTGTACGGGCTAGAGTCGCTGCCGTGACAGCTACGACGCCGCGCCTGCTCCTCGTCGACGGACACTCCATGGCATACCGGGCGTTCTTCGCCCTGCCGGTGGAGAACTTCTCCACCACGACGGGGCAGCCGACAAACGCCGTCTACGGCTTCACCTCGATGCTGATCAACGTGCTGCGCGACGAGCAGCCCACCCACATCGTCGTGGCCTTCGACGTCTCCCGGCAGTCCTTCCGCACGGAGAAATACGCGGAATACAAGGCGGGCCGCAGCGAGACCCCGGCCGACTTCAAGGGCCAGGTCAGCCTCGTCAAGGAGGTCCTCGCGGCGCTGCGCATCCCGGTGGTGGAGAAGGAGGGCTACGAGGCCGACGACGTCATCGCCACCCTCGCCTGCCAGGCCCGCGACCAGGGCATGTCGGTGCTGATCTCCAGCGGCGACCGGGACGCCTTCCAGCTCGTCGACGACCACATCACCGTGCTCTACCCGCGCAAGGGCGTCTCCGACCTGGCCCGGATGGACGCCGCCGCGATCGAGGCGAAGTACGGCGTGGGCCCGCAGCGCTACCGCGACCTGGCGGCGCTGGTCGGCGAGACCAGCGACAACCTGCCCGGCGTGCCGGGGGTCGGCCCGAAGACCGCCGCCAAGTGGATCAACCTCTACGGCGGTCTCGACGGTGTGGTGGCCCGCGCCGACGAGATCAAGGGCAAGGCCGGCGACAGCCTGCGCGAGCGGCTCGCCGACGTGATCCGCAACTACGAGATCAACTGCCTGGTCTCCGACCTGGAGCTGCCGGTCCGCCCCGAGGACGCCCGCTGGGCCGGCTGGGACCGCGAGGCCGTGCACCAGGTCTTCGACACCCTGGAGTTCCGCATCCTGCGCGACCGCCTCTACCAGTACCTGGAGGCCGTCGAGCCGGAGGCCGAGGCCGGGTTCGACCTGGCCGCCGAGCGGCTCACCGAGCCCGGGGCGGTGGTCACCTGGCTGGAGGCACACGCCCCCGCCGGCACCCAGGTCGGCGTGGCGGTGAAGACCCCGGCCAAGCCGACGGCCCCCCGCGAGCGCTACGAGCCGCAGCTCGACGCCCTGGCCCTCGCGCTGGCCACCGGCCCGGCGGCGTGGCTCGACCCGACGGCGCTGGCCGAGGCCGACGAGCGGGCCCTCGCGGCCTGGCTGGCCGACCCGGCCCGGCCGAAGGTCCTGCACGACAGCAAGCACGCCCGGCTGGCGTTCGCCGCCCGGGGCTGGTCCCTGGCCGGCGTCGCCCGGGACACCGAGCTGGCCGCCTACCTGGCCCGCCCCGACCAGCGCTCATACGACCTGACCGACCTGGCGCTGCGCTACCTGCACCGCGAGCTGCGGGTCGACGCCCCCGAGACCGGGCAGCTCACCTTCGAGGGGCTCGGCGACGACGGCGAGGCCGAGCAGAACCTGATGCTCCAGGCCCGGGCCACCCTCGACCTCGCCGACGCGATCGACGCCGAGCTGTCCCGCGACGGCGAGCAGTCCGCCCGGCTGATGGCGGAGGTCGAGCTGCCGCTGTCGGACGTGCTCGCCGCGATGCAGCGGGTCGGCATCGCCGCCGACCTGGACTACCTGCACGAGCTGGAGGCGCACTTCGCGGGTGAGGTGAAGTCCGCCGCGCAGGGCGCGTACGCCGCCGTCGGTCGGGAGTTCAACCTGGGCTCGCCCAAGCAGCTCCAGGAGCTGCTCTTCGGCGAGCTGGGGCTGCCGAAGACCAAGAAGATCAAGACCGGCTACACCACCGACGCCGACGCCCTGCAGTGGCTCTACGCGCAGAACCCGCTGCCCGTGCTGGAGCACCTGCTGCGCCACCGGGACGTGGCGAAGCTGAAGACGACCGTCGACGGCCTGCTCAAGTCGGTCTCCGAGGACGGCCGCATCCACACCACGTTCAAGCAGACCGTGGCGGCCACCGGTCGGCTCTCCTCCACCGACCCCAACCTGCAGAACATCCCGATCCGCACCGAGGAGGGCCGGCGGATCCGCCGCGCGTTCGTCGTGGGGGAGGGCTTCGAGTGCCTGCTCACCGCCGACTACAGCCAGATCGAGATGCGGATCATGGCGCACCTGTCGTCGGACGCCAAGCTGATCGAGGCGTTCAACTCCGGCCACGACTTCCACGCCGCCACCGCCTCGTCGGTGTTCGCGGTGCCGGTCGCCGAGGTCACCGCCGACCAGCGGCGCAAGATCAAGGCGATGAACTACGGCCTGGCGTACGGGCTGAGCGCGTTCGGCCTGTCCCAGCAGCTCGGCATCACCGCCGAGGAGGCGCGCGGGCTGATGGACAACTACTTCGCCGGGTTCGGCGGGGTCCGCGACTACCTCCAGGAGGTGGTGGCCCGTGCCCGGCACGACGGCTACACCTCCACCATCCTGGGCCGCCGCCGTTACCTGCCCGACCTGGTCAGCGACAACCGGCAGCGGCGGGACATGGCCGAGCGGATGGCGCTCAACGCCCCCATCCAGGGCTCGGCGGCCGACATCATCAAGGTCGCCATGCTGCGCGTCGACGCCGGCCTGCGCGAGGCCGGGCTGCGCTCGCGAATGCTGCTCCAGGTGCACGACGAGCTGGTCTTCGAGGTCGCCCCCGGCGAACGCGACGCCCTGGAGGCGCTGGTGCGCGGCCAGATGGGCGGGGCGTACCCGCTGTCGGTGCCGCTGGAGGTCTCCGTCGGCGAGGGCCCGGACTGGAACAGCGCCGACCACTGACCGGCGTCGGGCCCGGGTGGGGCCGCCTGCCGGGGCGGTCGGGCGCGGGCCCGCACCCGCGGGCGGGTCGTGGCGGCCGTGGGCGCGGCCCGCTCACCGGAGCGGGTCGTGGCCCCAGTTCATCAGCGACCAACGCCACTTCGTGTCCCGCACGTCGCCTGCGGGGCGCTGCGCCAGGTGCCGGTGCACGTAGCCGACGACCTTGCGCATGTGCCGGTAGTCGGCCTCCGTCAGCTCGGCGCGCTTGCGGCGCAGCAGCTCGACGATCCGCCGGCCGGACGAGTGTCCCACCGACTCCCCGCCGGCCGTGCCCTTCTTCCGCCAGCCGACGTGCTTCGACTCGTCGCTCTCCAGCCACGCCGACAGCTCGCCGGGCCGCATGTTGACCGCCTCGGTGAACTCCCGGTACGTCTCCCCGTGCCGGTCCCCCTCACTCCCGCTCACGGCGCAGCACCTCCGGCCGGTGGGCGACGTCCCGCCCCGAGTCGTCGTTGCGGATGCGGTACTGCGGCTGCTCGGGGGACGCGTTCACGGCGCGCCCCCGCACGTGCGTGCGCTCGGTGAGCTTCTCCCGGACGACCCCGTACGCCCGGCCGCTGTGGCTGGCCCAGGACACGTGGTCGCCCGCGCGGAATTCCCTCTGCTCGGCCATGCGGCCTGGCTACCCGGGGCGGGTGCGGCGAAACGGGCCGGGTCAGCCGGTGAGCTCGGCGACCGGCAGCTTGATCTCGAACGGCTCGGCCAGCGCGATCAGCTCCGCGCTGTCGGCGACCAGCTCGTACTGCCGCTCGCCGCCGAGGCTGAGCCGGTCGCTGAGCCGGTACGCGTACACGTGCACCGGGTCCTGCTCGATGCGCCAGTAGAACGGGATGCCGGCGGCGGCGTACTCGGCGGGCTTGGCGAAGCGATCGATCCGCCGGGTGCCGGGGGACACCACCTCCACCGCGAGGACCACGTCCTCGGGCTGGAGCAGGGACCGGTCGGCGCGTACGTCGGCGCGGCGCAGCAGCACGTCCGGCTGCCGGGTGTTCTTCGCGTCGAGCGCGACCCCGACGGCCTGCGTGGCGCGTAGGTGCTCGGGCGCGTGCGCGCGCAGCCACAGCCACAGCAGGCTGGCGATGTCCTGGTGGCCCAAAGTGGGGGAGGGTGTCACTCGGAGGGCTCCGTCGACGAGTTCGACGCGGGGGGCGTCGTCCGGCAGGTGGGGCAGGTCTTCCAGCGTGTAGTCGGCACGCTGTTGCCGGATCGGGTCCGGGCACCAGGGGCCAGGTGGTGTCGGGATCGGCTCGGCGCTCACCCGGTCAGCGTAACGCCGCCCGTCGGTCGGGACGTCGCACCGACGGTGCGATCCGCCGGCCGGTCCTGCGGCTCGACGCGTCGGCCCCGACGAGGGCTCAGCCCGCCGGCTTCTCGGCGACGAAGATGGCGGTGCCGGGGAAGAGCCGGCCGCGCAGCGGGCTCCACTGCCCCCAGATCCCCTCGTGCCCCTCCGGCCACTCCGGCTCGACCAGGTCCACCAGCCGGAACCCGGCGCCGACCAGCTCCCTGATCCGGTCGCCGAGGGTGCGGTGCTGCTCCACGTACGTCGCCGCGCCCGTGCGGTCCTGCTCCACGTACGGGGAGCGGTCGAAGTACGAGTGCACCGCGGTGAGCCCGCCCTGCCCCGGGTCGTCCAGGAAGATCCACCGCATCGGGTGGGTCACCGAGAACACCCAGCGCCCCCCGGGGCGCAGCACCCGGAACACCTCGCGCATCACCGCCGCCGAGTCGGCCACGAACGGGATCGCCCCGAAGGCCGTGAACGCGGTGTCGAACGCCGCGTCGGCGAAGGGCAACGCGAGCGCGTCGGCCTGCACCAGCGGGATCCGTACGCCGCTGCGCCGGGCGGCGTCCGTCGCGTGCCGCAGCATGCCGGCGGAGAGGTCCAGGGCGACCGGGTGGGCCCCCTGGGTGGCCAGCCACCGGGCGGCGGCGGCCGCCCCCGCGCCCACCTCCAGCACCCGGCGCCCGGCGAGGTCGCCGAGCAGCCGCGCGTCGGCCTCGCGCAACCCCTCGGGGCACCAGACGAAGTCCACGTCGCCGAGGAACGCGCCGTGCTCCGCCTGGTAGTCGTCGGCGTCGGAGTCCCACCAGCCGCGACTGGCCCGCCGGGCGTCGGCGTCGGTCACCGGCCGACGCAGCACCCCCGGCGCCGCGTCGGGCTCCGCGCTCACGGGGAGATCGGCCAGGTCGTCGGTCACCGCGGCAGTCTAGTGGCGACCCCGACCGTCGGCCCGGCGCGGCGTGGGGCGGGCCCGGCGTGGCGCCCGGTGGGGGGCGGGGCAGGCGGCGGAGAGGCCGGGTCCCTCGCCCGTAAACCGCCGCTTCGGGCACGAAAGGTGCAGTCCGTCGCGAAAGCGGGCTGGATCACTTCTCCCGGGGCTTGCACGCTGTGGTAATGCGCACGGTAGGCTAGACGATGCGCTCGCGGGTCGCGTGCCTCGGCAGGGAGAAGGCGCGCGGTCGCGGAGTTCCAGACGGAGCCACATCAGGACCTCACTAGTGATCTTCGGTGTGCCCGGCGACGGATCCGCTGGCGCGAACAGGTCACCGCGACACCAGCCTGCTGTGACAACCCATCCGACCGGAGCAACCGCCCACATGACGAGCAGCATCGAGGCCCCCTCGAGCGCCACCCGGGTCACCCACGACGATCTCGGTTCCGAGGAGGCTTTCCTCGCCGCGATCGACGAGACCATCAAGTACTTCAACGACGGCGACATTGTCGAAGGCACCGTCGTCAAGGTCGATCGGGACGAGGTCCTGCTCGACATCGGCTACAAGACCGAGGGTGTCATCCCCTCTCGGGAGTTGTCGATCAAGCACGACGTGGACCCCGCCGAGGTCGTCTCGGTCGGTGACCACATCGAGGCCCTGGTCCTCCAGAAGGAGGACAAGGAGGGTCGTCTGATCCTCTCCAAGAAGCGGGCGCAGTACGAGCGGGCCTGGGGCACGATCGAGAAGATCAAGGACGAGGACGGCGTCGTCCGCGGCTCGGTCATCGAGGTGGTCAAGGGTGGTCTCATCCTCGACATCGGGCTGCGGGGCTTCCTGCCCGCGTCCCTGGTCGAGATGCGGCGGGTGCGTGACCTGCAGCCGTACGTCGGCCGTGAGCTCGAGGCCAAGATCATCGAGCTGGACAAGAACCGCAACAACGTGGTCCTGTCCCGCCGGGCCTGGCTGGAGCAGACGCAGTCCGAGGTGCGCACCGAGTTCCTCAACAAGCTGCAGAAGGGCCAGGTCCGCAAGGGCGTCGTGTCCTCGATCGTCAACTTCGGCGCGTTCGTCGACCTGGGCGGCGTGGACGGCCTGGTGCACGTCTCCGAGCTGTCCTGGAAGCACATCGACCACCCGTCCGAGGTCGTCGAGGTCGGCCAGGAGGTCGAGGTCGAGGTCCTGGACGTCGACCTGGACCGCGAGCGGGTCTCGCTGTCGCTGAAGGCGACCCAGGAGGACCCGTGGCGGCAGTTCGCCCGCACCCACGCGATCCAGCAGATCGTGCCGGGTAAGGTCACCAAGCTGGTGCCGTTCGGCGCCTTCGTCCGGGTGGACGACGGCATCGAGGGCCTGGTCCACATCTCCGAGCTGGCCGAGCGCCACGTGGAGATCCCGGAGCAGGTCGTCCAGGTCGGCTCCGAGGTCATGGTCAAGGTCATCGACATCGACCTGGAGCGCCGCCGGATCTCGCTGTCGCTCAAGCAGGCCAACGAGGGCTTCGTCGAGGGCGAGGAGCACTTCGACCCGACCCTCTACGGCATGGCCGCGACGTACGACGCCGAGGGCAACTACATCTACCCGGAGGGCTTCGACCCGGAGACGGGCGAGTGGCTCGAGGGGTACGACAAGCAGCGCGAGACCTGGGAGAACCAGTACGCCGAGGCCCGTCAGCGCTGGGAGGCCCACACCAAGCAGGTGCAGACCTCCCGGGCCGCCGACGCCGAGGCCGCTGCCAACCCGGCTCCGGCCGTGTCGACCGGCGGCACCACCACCTCGACCAGCACGGCCCCGAGCCGGCAGGCCGAGGAGCCGGCCGGCACCCTGGCCACCGACGAGGCGCTCGCCGCGCTGCGGGAGAAGCTCGCCGGCGGCAAGTGACCCCGTGACGACTCCCCGCCGGGTGCGTGCGACGACGCATCCGAGCCGGAGCCGCCGCTGACGACGACGGGCCCTGTCCCCGCGATCCGGTTTCCACCGGGCCGCAGGGGCGGGGCCCGTCGTCGTTTCGGCCCCACCACCCGCGCCCACCCTTCGCCAGAGGAGACGCCGACCAGAGTCGACGCTGGTCGGCCGGTGCCCCGAACGGCCCGGCATCGAGCGGGCGGGCCAGGATCCGAGCGGGCGGCTCGGTGCCCGACCGGCTCAGCGCCCGGGCGGGCGGCAGTCGGCCCGTTGGCCCGGCACCGGCCGGTTTGGCGGTGCAGGTGCCGATCCGGTTGACTGTTGCGGTGCTGATGGTGGGACTGACCGGCGGGATCGGCTCCGGCAAGAGCGCCGTCGCGGCGCGGCTGGCCGCTCTCGGCGCGGTGGTGATCGACTCCGACCGGATCGCCCGCGAGGTGGTCGCCCCGGGCAGCGAGGGGCTCAGGGAGATCGTCGCCGCCTTCGGTGACCGCGTCGTCGGCCCCGACGGTGCCCTGGACCGGGCCGCGTTGGGCGGGTTGGTCTTCGCCGACGAGGCGGCCCGCCGCCGGCTGGAGGCGATCACCCACCCCCGGGTCCGCGCGCGGACCGCCGAGCTGGCCGCCGCGGCGGCGCCCGACGCCGTCGTGGTCAACGACGTGCCGCTGCTGGTCGAGGTCGGGCTCGCTCCGACGTACCACCTGGTGGTCGTGGTGCAGACGGAGGTCGCCGTCCGGTTGGGCCGGTTGGCGCGGGACCGGGGGATGAGCCGGGCGGAGGCCGAGCGGCGGATCGCCGCGCAGGCCGACGACGCCCGCCGGGATGCGGTCGCGGACGTGGTGCTGCACAACGACGGCACCCTCGACGAGCTGCACGCCGAGGTGGACGGGCTGTGGCGTGACCGGCTGCTGCCGTACGAGGAGAACGTCCGGCTCCGCCGGGTGGCCGAACCCGACGAGACCGCCCTGACCGGCCCCGATCCGACCTGGCCGCAGCAGTACGCCCGGCTGGCCGCCCGGCTGCGGCACGTGCTCGCCCCGGCCGATCCGCGGCTCGACCACGTCGGCTCGACGGCCGTCGCCGGCCTCGCCGCCCGGGACGTCATCGACATCCAGGTGACCGTGCCGAGCCTCGCGGAGGCCGACGGCGTCCTCGCCGAGCGCCTCGCCGCGGCCGGTTTCCCGCGCCTGCCCGGCCAGTGGTGGGACAGCCCCCGCCCGGCGGGCAGCGACCGGTGGGAGAAGGGGCTGCACGGCAGCGCCGACCCGGGCCGCCCGGTGCGCCTGCACCTGCGGCCGGAGGGCTCGCCCGGCTGGCGGTACGCGCTGCTGATGCGCGACCACCTGCGCACCGACCCTGACCGGCGGGCCGCGTACCTGACGCTCAAGGGCGACCTGGCGGCCAGTGCGCCGGACGGGGGCTCCCGCAACACCACGGCCCGGGATCCGTGGTTCGACGAGGAGCACCACCGCGCCGAGGAGTGGGCCGCGCGCACCGGCTGGCGACCCTGAGCCCGCTGCCGGTGTCGCCGCTCCGGCGGCGTCAGCGTGGGGCGCGCGGCCTCGCCGGCGACGGGGACACCGGCGGCAGCGCCGGCACCGGGCCCGGCGCCAGGTCGAGCTGGGCGTACGTGCCGAGCCGGGTGCGCAGCTCCAGCCGGCGCAGCAGCCCGGACCGGTCGATCCAGCAGCGCAGCGTGCCGCGCTCCGCGTCCACCTCGATCACGTCGACCGCCCGGTCGGCGAGGCGGTCCCCGCGGATCCGGGTCGCCGGGCGGGCCGTCCGCTCCGTCGCCGCGCCGACGCGCAGCGCGGCGACCAGCAGCAGGTCGACGTCGTCCGCGTCGTCCGCGTCGGGTGGGCGGTGGTGCCAGGCGTACCCGGTGCGCGGCGGTGGCAGCGGCGGCGGGGCGGCCGGGTCGCCGGTCGCCGGGGCCGACCAGACCCCGGCGGCGTCGTAGCGGCGTAGCGTCCGGCCGGGCCACGCTCCGGTGCCGCCGACCGACAGGTACGCCGCCTGCGCCGTCCAGCTGAGCCAGCCGGTGCCGGCCACGGCCCGGCCCGGGGCGACGGGCGCGGTGAGCGTGGCGACGGCACCGCCCTGGGCCCGCATCCGGGTCGCCAACCGGGCCAGCCGGTCCTCCTCGGGGCCGGTGAGCGCCCGGGGCAGCCCCGCGCGGCCACCGAGCGCGGCCACCGGCCACAGCACCGGCCGGTTGGCCCGCTGCAACTCCAGCGTCACCGGTGCGCCGTCCCGCAGGCGTCCCTCCAGCCGGTGCAGCCGGGCGTCCTGGTCGACCCACCAGCGGGCGGCCCCGTCGAGCGGCGGCCCGGCTGGCGGGATCGCGGTCGGCAGGCTGATCGTGGGCGCGGACCAGGTGCCGGCCGGTGCCGCCGTGCCCGGGGCCGACGCGCTCGCCCCCGACCTGGCCGGCCTCGGCGTCGCCGGCGCACCCGGTGCCGCCCGCTCCGGCGTCGACCTGCTCGGCCCCGGTTCGCGCGGCGTCGACCCGGGCGGCGCGGCGGGATCTGCCGGGCCTGCCGCGGCGGGCCGGCCGGTCGGGGCGCTCCGGCTCGCCGTGCCGCCGGGGCGGGCTCCGCCGCTCGGCCCCGCAGGGGCCGGAAGCGCTCTGCCGGCGGCATCGCCGGGCAGGCGGGACCGGAACACGTCCACCGGCAGCCCGCCGGCCTCGGCCGGGGCCAGCCACCGGGCGTCGTCGGCCGGGAAGCGCCCGGCCCGCTCGGGTCGGGGCGCGGCGAGCGCGAAGAGCAGGTCGACCGCGGGACGCAGGGAGCGGGCGGCGGCCGCGTCGCCCACCCGCCAGCCGTCGGTCGGCGGCACCAGCGGCGGATACGCGGGGGCGGGCACCGCGGTCGGGTCGGGCCGGGTCAGCAGCAGCTCGGGGGTCGCCTGGAGGAGCCCCCGGTCCGGGCCGGCGCCGGGCCCGCCCACGTCCAGGTAGGCCAGCGGGCGGGACCAGTCGACCCAGCCCACGACGTCGGTGCGGGCGCCGGCCTCGCCGAGGGTCAGGCGCACGCCGGAGCGCACGTCCCGGTGGTTGGTGACCCGCACGGCCGCGAGGCGCTCCGCCTCCGCCGGCGTCAGCGGCCGGGACGGCTCCGGTGCCGCCGGCACCCAGGTGAGCAGTCCGACGACCAGGCCCGCCGCCGCAGCGGCGGCGACCACGCCCAGCGCGACCACGGCGGCGCGCCGGCGCCCGCCCCCGCTGCCGCCTCCGCCCCGGCCCGCGCCGCCGCGTCCGCCGCCCGGCCGGGCGCGGTGCGCTGCGGGCCCCCGGTCGCCGCGCCGGCCCCGGGCGGGGGCGACCACGAGGGGGAGCGTCGCCGTGGGCCGGGCCGGGCCCTCGGCAAGCGGGTGCGTCGGCCGGATCGGCCGGGCGGGGCGGGGTGTCGGCCCGGGGGAGTTCTCCACGCGAGGATGAACGTGTGGCGTGCGGGACAGGTGACGCGTGCCTCGGGCGGCTGGGGGCGCTCGCGGCGGCCGGTCTGCGCCTGTGCGCGACCACGTCGGGTGCGCACGCCGGTGATGTCCGGGTGCTGCGACCCCTGTGCCGGGGGCGTGTCGGCCGTCGAGGGCCGAGCCGCCGGCCCGGACGGCCGCCGCGAGCGGCCTACGGCCATACCCTAGCGCGGTGAGATCCGCCACACAATGCGAATATCGAAGCCGATCACGGACCGACGGTAGTCGTCCCGCCTTGTCGGACCCCGGGCGTACGGTGGGGTCATGGCGCTCGACATTCCCCGGCTCGACGGCCGTTTCCAGGTCGTCAGCGAGTTCCAGCCGGCCGGCGACCAGCCGGCCGCCATCGACGACCTGGAGCGCCGGGTGCGGCGCGGTGACCGCAACACCGTGCTGCTCGGCGCGACCGGCACGGGCAAGAGCGCCACCACGGCCTGGCTCGTCGAGCGGTTGCAGCGGCCCACCCTGGTGCTGGCGCCCAACAAGACGCTCTGCGCGCAGCTGGCGAAGGAGTTCGGCGAGCTGCTGCCGCACAACGCGGTGGAATACTTCGTCTCCTACTACGACTACTACCAGCCCGAGGCCTACATCCCGCAGACCGACACCTACATCGAGAAGGACTCCTCGATCAACGAGGAGGTCGAGCGGCTGCGGCACTCGGCGACCATGTCGCTGCTGACCCGTCGGGACGTGGTGGTGGTGGCCACCGTCTCGGCGATCTACGGTCTGGGCACCCCGGAGGAATACCTCGACCGCGCCGTCCGGGTCGCCGTCGGGCAGGAGCTCGACCGCGACCAGCTGCTGCGCCGCCTCGTCGACATCCAGTACACCCGCAACGACATGGCGTTCCAGCGGGGCACGTTCCGGGTCCGCGGCGACACGCTGGAGATCATCCCGGCCTACGAGGAGCTCGCCGTGCGGGTGGAGCTGTTCGGCGACGAGGTGGAGAAGCTCTACTACCTCAACCCGCTCACCGGCGACGTGGTCCGCGAGGTCGACAGCCTGATGATCTTCCCGGCCACCCACTACGCCGCCGGGCCGGAGCGGATGGAGCGGGCCACCCGCGACATCGAGACGGAGCTGGCCGAGCGCCTCGCTGAGCTGGAGCGGCAGGGCAAGCTGCTGGAGGCCCAGCGGCTGCGGATGCGCACCACCTACGACCTGGAGATGATGCGGCAGGTCGGGTTCTGCTCCGGCATCGAGAACTACTCGATGCACATCGACGGCCGGCTGCCCGGCAGCCCGCCGCACTGCCTGCTCGACTACTTCCCCGACGACTTCCTCACCGTCATCGACGAGTCGCACGTGACGATCCCGCAGATCGGCGGCATGTACGAGGGCGACGCCTCCCGCAAGCGGATGCTCATCGACCACGGCTTCCGGCTGCCCAGCGCCGCCGACAACCGGCCGCTGCGGTTCGACGAGTTCCTGGAGCGGGTGGGCCAGCTGGTCTTCCTCTCCGCCACCCCCGGCTCCTGGGAGCTGGAGCAGGCCCAGGGCGAGTTCGTCGAGCAGGTGATCCGCCCCACGGGCCTGATCGATCCCGAGGTGGTGGTGAAGCCCACCAAGGGGCAGATCGACGACCTGATGCACGAGATCAAGCTGCGTACCGAGCGCGACGAGCGGGTCCTGGTCACCACGCTGACCAAGAAGATGGCCGAGGACCTCTCCGACTACCTGCTGGAGAACGGCATCCGGGTGCGGTATCTGCACTCCGAGGTCGACACGCTGCGCCGGGTCGAGCTGCTGCGCGAGCTGCGCAAGGGCGAGTACGACGTGCTGGTGGGCATCAACCTGCTCCGCGAGGGTCTGGACCTGCCCGAGGTGTCCCTCGTGGCGATCCTGGACGCCGACAAGGAGGGCTTCCTGCGCAGCGGCCGGTCGCTGATCCAGACCATCGGCCGGGCGGCCCGCAACGTCTCCGGTCAGGTGCACATGTACGCCGACAAGATCACCCCGTCGATGGCGGAGGCGATCGACGAGACCAACCGGCGCCGGGCCAAGCAGGTGGCCCACAACGAGGCGCACGGGATCAGCCCCGAGCCGCTGCGCAAGAAGATCCACGACATTCTCGACGACATCTACCGGGAGGCGGAGGACACCGAGAGTTCCCGGGTCGGTGGCGCGGCGCGGCAGCTGTCGCGGGGCAAGGCGCCGGTCAAGGAGACCCGCAGCCGCAGCCGGGCCGGCGCGGCCGGTCCGTCGCGGGAGGGGATGGCGCGGGCCGATCTGGCCCAGCTCATCCAGGAGCTCAACGACCAGATGCTGGCCGCCGCGCGGGAGTTGCAGTTCGAGTTGGCCGCCCGGATCCGCGACGAGGTCGCCGACCTCAAGAAGGAGTTGCGGGGGATGGACGCGGCCGGCGTGAAGTGACCGTCGGGCACTTCCGGGGCCCCGGATGCCGTTGCCGTAAGCAAGCGAGGTATTGCAGCGAGTGATCGATCTGCGTACTCTCCGTCCTGGGGAGGCGGGGATGCCGTTGCCAACGAGTCCGGTGATTCGACGGGCGCGACTCGGAGCCGAGTTGCGCCAGCTACGCAGGCGGGAGGAGCTGACGCTGGAGCAGGTCTGTGACCGGCTGGGTTGGGCGTCCACCTCCAAGCTGTCCCGCATCGAGCTGGGGCAGAGCCGGCCGGATCTCGCCGACGTGCTCGACCTGCTGGACGTCTACCGGGTCGCGCCGGACGAGCGTGACGCGCTGATCGTCATCGCCCGGGACGCGGCGACGGGCCGCGGCTGGTGGAAGACGCTCGGCGGGATGGGGGAGCGGCAACGCGCCTACGCCGAGCTGGAGGCCGGGGCCGCCACCGTGGTGGAATACCAGCCCGCCGTGGTGCCCGGGCTGTTGCAGACCCCGGCGTACGCGCGGCTGCGGCTCGGCGTCGCCCGGCTGCTGCATCCCGACGTGGACGTGGAGGCCGACGTGCGGGCCCGGCTGGTCCGGCAGGAGGTGCTGCACCGGGCGGAGCCGCCCCGCTACACGGCGCTGCTGGAGCTCGCGGCCTGTGATCCGGGCGGCGTGCCCGACGGCATCTGGCGTGAGCAGCTGCGCCACCTGGTCACCCTGGCGGGCCGGCCGAACGTGACGATCCGGGTGGTCCCGCCCGGCGTGACGGCCGGCGGCGCGCACCCGCTGACCCCGTTCACCCGATACTCGTTCCCCGACCCGGCCGACCCGCGCACGGTGATGCTGGAAGCCCTGACCACCGACGTGCGGCTCGTCTCCCCGGCGGACCTCGGCTGGTACGACGCGGTGATCGACCGGCTGCTCGACGCCGCGCTCCCGGCGACGGAGACGGCGGCGTTGCTGGCCCGGCTCGCCGACGACCCGTCGTTGCCGGCCGCGGCCGACCTCGGCGGTCAGCCGTCGGTGAGGGCGCGGCCGGAGGGCGCCGTGTTGCCCCGTCCCCGCCTGCCGCAGGACTGACCTCGCCCCGGGGCCGACCCGCCGCACCGCGCCGGCCGCTGCCCACCCCGGCGGCGGGCGGGGTCACCGGTATCGGTTGAAGCCACCCTCGGAGTCGATGACCTGACCGGTGATCCACCGGGCGTCGGCGGAGCACAGGAAGCGGACGAGCCGGGCGGCGTCCTCGGGGGTCCCCCAGCGGCCGCCGGGGAAGAGCCGCGCCACGAGGGCATGGGCGCCGGGCTCGGCGTACCCGGTGTCGGTGGGGCCGGGGTTGACGCAGTTGACCGTGATGCCCTTCGGCATGAGCAGCGGGCTGAGCTGGACGGTCAGGTTCTCCAGGGCCGCCTTGCTCGCCGCGTACGCGAGCTCGGTGGGCATCGGGCCCAGCCGCTGCCCGCTGGAGAAGAGCACCAGCCGGCCGCCGTCGGTGTCGCTACGGGCGGCGAACCCGGCGGCGAACGCCTCCGCCAGCAGCAGGGTGGCCCGGACGTTGACCAGCAGGTGCCGGTCGATCTCGGTGGCGTCGAGGCCGCCCAGCGGGGTCTGCGTCGAGTACGTGTGCGCCGCCACCACCGTGTCGAGGCGGCCGAACCGGTGGACGGCCTCGCCGACGAGGGCGGCCGGTGCGGCCGGGTCGAGCAGGTCGGCCCGGACGTGGGCCGCGCGGTCGCCCAGCTCGGTGAGCAGCGCCGGCACGCCCTCCGGGTCGCCGCCGTAGGGCTGCGTGTCGTCGTAGTCGGGCAGGCCGGTCAGCAGCAGCCGGTGGCCTGCCGAGGCCAGGGCGCGGGCGACCGCGGCGCCGATGCCGGCGCGCCGGCTGACGCCGGTCACGAGAGCGATGCGTGCCGTCATGGCTGACAAGCCAAGCCCGCCGAGGTGAGGACCGCCAGCGATTATCGCCGCGCGGCCACCGGGCCCGGCAACCCCGAGCCCGCCGGGACCGGTGGCCGCGCGCGCGAGCGCACCGTAGCCGGGGGGTACGACACTCTCGGCACGACGGGGCGGGGACCGGCCGGGGCCCGGGCGTCGAGCGAGGCGGCGACGCCGGCTCGGACGTGCCGGTTCAGGGGCGCCGGCTCAGGCGGCCCTGGTGCCGCCGGCCACCCACCCGGCCCGACGCCCTCCTGGTCAGGCCGGGACGTCGACGAAGTGCTCGACCAGCGGCGGGCCGGCGAAGTGCGGGCCGATCAGCGCCCGCCACTGCTGGAACCGCTCGGTCTCGCGGAAGTTCTCCTCGTGGGCGGCGACGGAATCCCACTCGACCAGCAGCACGAACCGCGTCGGCGACTCGACGCCCCGGGTCATCCGCACGGAGCGGCAGCCGGGCGTGCCGGCCAGGATCTCGTGCCCCCGCGCGTACGCGGCGGCGAAGTCGTCCTCGTGTCCGGGCGTCACGTCGATGAGCGCAACCTCAAGCACCATGCCCAGAGCCTCGCACGGTGCCGGCTGAGGCCGGGCCGCCGGGGTGGCCGTGTCCACCGCCGGCGCGGAGATCCACGCCGGCACGACTGCGGGATGGTCTCCTAGGACGCCGCACGCGCGGAGATATCCGTCACTGGAAGCCCGCTGAGGCCCCCCGGGTGAAAGCAGGAGATGCGCGCCGGCCTCGCGATGGTGAACAATGGGTCGCGAAGGAGGGGAGTATTCCCCCGCGACGGAGTCGTCAGCACGGTCGACCGCCCCCGGCGGCGCGACCCGGCTCCGTAGGTTGTCGGCCCGCTCGCGGGTCGGCGACGGAAGAGACCTCCGACAGCCACCAGTGTCCGCGTCGCCACACCCACTCGCCCCGGCGGGCGTACGGTGTGCCCGACGCCGTGTGTCTGCCGGAGGATGGGATTGAACGTGTCCGGATTGGTGTGGGCGGGGACCCTCGTCGCACTGACAGCGGTTCTCGTCGTCGACCTGCTGATCATCGGCCGACGACCACACGAGCCGAGCGTCCGCGAGTCGAGCCTGTGGGTCGGCTTCTACGTCGGGCTGGCCCTGCTCTTCGGCGCCGGGTTGTGGGTCTTCTCCGGCCCCGGGGTGGCCGGTGAGTTCTACACCGGCTGGCTCACCGAGTACAGCCTCTCGGTGGACAATCTGTTCGTCTTCGTGATCATCATGGCCCGCTTCGGGGTGCCCCGGCAGTACCAGCAGAAGGTGCTGCTGATCGGCATCGTGCTGGCGCTGCTCATGCGCGGCGGGTTCATCGCCGCCGGTGCGGCCCTGATCACCCAGTTCTCCTGGGTCTTCTACATCTTCGGCGCGTTCCTCATCTACACGGCGGTCAACCTGGCCCGCCAGGGCGAGCCGGACGAGGACGAGTTCAGCGAGAACCTGCTGATCCGGTGGAGCCGCAAGGCGCTGCCGATCTCCAGGGAGTACGACGGCGCGAAGATGACCACGCACGAGGCCGGCCGCCGGCTGTTCACCCCGATGCTGATCGTCATGATCGCCATCGGCACCACCGACCTGATCTTCGCGCTGGACTCGATCCCGGCGATCTTCGGCATCACCCAGGAGCCGTACCTGGTCTTCACCGCGAACGTCTTCGCGCTGATGGGCCTGCGCCAGCTCTACTTCCTGCTCGGCGGGCTGCTGGACCGGCTGATCTACCTCAGCTACGGCCTGGCGGTGGTGCTCGGCTTCATCGGCGTCAAGCTGGTGCTGGAGGCCCTGGCCGACAACAACCTGCCGTTCGTCAACGGCGGCGAGCCGGTGGCCTGGGCCCCGCACATCCCGATCTGGCTGTCCCTGACCGTCATCCTCGGCACCCTCTCGGTGGCGACCGTGGCCAGCCTGATCAAGTCGGCCCGGGACCGGCGGCGAGAGTTGGCGTCGGCGCGCGGCTGAGCCGCTCGCGGCAACGGGGGCGCTTCCGGCACCGGGAGCGCCCCTTCGGCGTGTCGGGCGGCTCAGACCCGGTGCGCGCCGACCAGGGTGGCGGTCCGGTCGGCCGGCATCGCCTCCTCCAGGACCCGACGGTGCCGGTAGCAGGCGTGCAGGATGCGCCGGTCGGCGTCGCCGTCCGGGGCGGCGCTGACGAAGCCGATGTGGTGGATCTGTCGGCCCGGCCGGGCGAAGAAGTAGAGGTCGCCGACGCGTTCGGTGCCCAGGGGCAGCGGGGTGGTCGCGCCGGCCTGGTCGGCGGCGTCGCGGGGCAGCACCACGCCGAACCGCCGCCAGGCCAGGTGCACCAGGCCGGAGCAGTCGATCCCGTACGCCGACACCCCGCCCCACACGTAGGCCACGTCGCGCAGCCGGGCGGCGACGGTCAGCACGTCCGCCGGGGACGGGGGTGCGGTGGGCGGCGGCACGAGGTGCGCGTCGGGCAGCCAGAGCGGCCGGTCCTGGCCGGGGGCGTGCACCGGACGCCAGCCGTCCACCGGCGGGCCGGCCGGGGCCAGTCGGGTGCCGAGGATGACCCCGGCGACGACCGGCTCGCCGGCCGGGGCGGCGTGCAGGGCGGTGACGGTCGCGTCGACGACCCAGGGACCGACCGGGGCGCCCTGGTTGTCGGCCGGGGCCGGGGCGGTGTCGTTCGGGGCGGGCGCGTCGTGGGCCGGGGCGGGCGTGGCGTGGGCCGGGCGCGGGGTGAGCTGGGCTGCCGGGAGCCAGCCGGGGTAGCCGCGCGGGTCGAGCCGGGCCGCCGGTTGCTCGACGGCCACGACGTGCGCCCAGCCGTCCGGGCGCAGGGCGGTGACCAGCACGCGCTCGCCGAGCAGCAGTTGACTCAGCACGCACTCGCCGACCTGCTGGTCGGCGTCCATGCCGGAGATCCAGGCGGCGACGTCGGCGGGCGCGTCGAGGGCGGGACGGTCGACGGGGCGTACCGCCTCGGGGCGGGACCAGAGGGTCGCGACCGCGACCCGGACGACGGCCTCGCGGCCCGGTTGCAGCTTCACGTCCACCCCCAGTTCGCGGCGTCCCTGTCGCGACCCTATGAAAGAAAGCGCCGCCTATCAACCAGCCGACTGAATCTTTGCTTCAGACACGGAGTCGATGCCGAGGCCGGGCGCGTCCGGCAACACGACGGTCGCCCCGTCGTACCGGATGCCACCCCGCACCGGCGACCAGGCCAGCCACCAGGCGGCGTCGAGGTCGGAGACGGCGCTGGTCCCGTGGGCGGCGACCAGGCTGGCCGCGGCGCCAAGCCCGACCTGACTCTCCATCATCGAGCCGACGACCGTGCCGACGCCGTGCTCGGCGGCGAGGTCCAGCAGCGTGCGGGCGGCGTGCAGGCCGCCGCACTTGGCCAGCTTGACGTTGACCATGTCGGCGGCCCGGCGGCGGATCACCTCGACCAGGTCACGCACGCCGAAGACCGACTCGTCGGCGAGGACCGGCAGGCCCACCCGGTCGCTGACCCAGGCCAGCCCGTCGAGGTCCCAGCGGGACACCGGCTGCTCCACCAGCTCGACGCCGAGGCCGGCGTCCTCGATGCCGCGGATCACCCGGACCGCCTCGCGGGGGGTCCAGCCCTGGTTGGCGTCGAGCCGGATGCGCACGTCGGGGCCGACGGCCGCCCGGACCGCCCGGACCCGCTCCAGGTCGCCGGCAGCGTCGGTGCCGACCTTCAGCTTGAGCACGGAGAACCCCTCGCCGCCCCGCTGCCGCGCGGCGGCGGCCAGGTCGGTGGCGTCGCCCGCGGCGAGGGTGACGTCCGTGGGCACGCGCAGGGCCGTGCCGCCGAGCAACCGCACCAGGGGTACGCCGAGCCGGCGCGCGGCCAGGTCGTGCAGGGCGGTGTCCACCGCCGCCTTGGCGGCCTCGTTGCCGGCCACCGCCCGGCGCACCTCGGCGCACCGGGCCACGAGGTCGTCGGCGTCCCGGCCGACCAGCCCCGGTGCCAGCATCTCCCGCACGCACGCCTCGGCCCCGGCCAGCGACGCCCCGGTCACCTGCCACACCTGCGGTGCCTCGCCGAAGCCGGAGCGCCCGTCGTCGTCGACGAGTTCCACGATCAGCGTGTCGGTGGTGGTGGTGCGGCGCAGCGCGGTGACGAACGGGGTGTGCAGGGGCGCGGAAAGCCGATGGGTGCGTACCGCGGTGATCGTCATGTGCGGCACCCTATAGGTGACCCGGCGACGACAGGGGAGGCCGAATGGGCGGGCGGGACTGGGAGCTGGTGGGGGCGCCGAACGCGCGCGACCTCGGTGGCATGGTGGGGCTCGACGGCCGCCGGGTGCGGGCCGGCCGGCTGATCCGGACCCCGGCGCTGGGCCGGCTGACCGACGAGGACCTGCCGGTGCTGGGCAAGATCGCTCCGGCCTGCGTGGTGGACCTGCGCGACGATTCGGAGATCGCGACGGCGCCGCCGAACCGGCTGCCCGGCGAGCCCCGGGTGGTGCGTCTGCCGGTGTACGACCCGGCGCACCCGGTCTTCACGGCGGTGTCGGAGGTGCTGCTCGGGCACGACCTGCGCGCGGAGACGGCGTTGGCCCTGCAGGGGACCCCGGCGGCGATGGCGGAGATCTACCGCTGGTTCGTCACGGGCGAGGCGGCCCGCGCGGGCTTCGGCGGGGCGGCCCGGCTGGCCGCCGACGCGGGCAACCTGCCGCTGCTGTTCCACTGCTCGGCCGGCAAGGACCGCACGGGCTGGCTGTCGGTCGTGCTGCTCACCGCGCTGGGGGTGGACGAGGCGGCGATCCGGGCGGACTACCTGCGGACCAATGCGCAGACGGAGAGCCTCAAGGAGGTCGTCCTGGCCGCCATGCGGGCCCGGCAGCCGGAGCTGGCGGAGGCGGCGATCCGGCCGCTGATGGAGGTGCGCGAGGAGTACCTGGATGCCGCGTATGCGGAGGTGCGGCGGGTGCACGGTTCGTTCGACGCGTACCTGCGCGACGGGTTGGGGCTGACGCGGGCGCACCTGGCGGCGCTGCGGGACAACCTGCTGGACTGAGCCCCGCCACTGCCGGCGCCCGGCCCGGCCGCCGTGCCCGGCCCGCCGTTCGCTGGTCACGTGCGGTGACGGCTGCGGGAGGCGAGACCGGTCGTGGCCAATCTTCACTCTTCGTCAGGTTGCTGCGACCCGAACAGACCTCATGCGCTCCCTTTGCTCTGCACCCATCGACGCAACACGTCGCTGAACTGGGGAAAGTCCGGTTCGGAGGCGGCGGGCGGGAGCGGCGGCCCGATGCGCTGCGTGACTGCTGCGTCCGTGGGTGCAGAGCAAAGGGCGCGCGGCAGGTCGTCTCGACGTGCCGCGGCGTTGCCCAGAGTCACCTGCCGACGCCGTGCCCGGCCCTCGGCTCGGTGCCGCGACCGGCCGGCGGCTCGGTGCCGCGACCGGCCACCGGGCCCGGCTCGGCTCGGCGCCGGACCGAGCCGATGCCCTCAGGCCGCTGCGGCCGGGCGCAGGTCGTGGCGGGCCGCCCAGACCCGGGCGGAGATGTCGGCGAGGAGCCGGCAGGCGTCCCCGTCCGCCGCGCCGCCGCCGGCCGGGTCGCCGGTGGTGCAGACGACCAGCACGTACGGCGGGGCGTCGGCCGGGTGGACGACGCCGGCACCGTGGCGCACTCCGCGTACCCAGCCGTTCTTGTGGGCGATGCGGACGCCGTCGGGCAGGCCGGCGGCGAGGTCCTCGCGGAACTCCTGCGCGAACAGGACGTCGAGCATGGCGGCGCAGCCGGCGGGGGAGGCGAGGGGGCCGGGGCCGGTCGCGCCAGCGGTCAGCCCGCCGAGCAGGGCGGCCAGGTCGGCTGCGGTGACCAGGTTGGTGATGCCGGCCTCGCGGGCGGCGAAGTCCTCGATGCCGCGCCCGGTGACGCTGTGCCGGGCACCGGCGGCGGCCCACGCGTCGGCGACGGCGGGCAGGCCGACGTGGCGCAGGCAGAGGTTGGTGGCCAGGTTGCTGGAGCGCACGATCATCCGCTCGGCCAGCCAGCGCAGCGGCGCGCGCCCGTTCTCCCGCTCCCAGACGGCCTCGTCGTTGTCGTAGTGCCGGGCGCAGGCGAACCGGGGGGCGCCGGGCAGGGCGGAGTCGAACTCGTTGCGCACGTCGACGGGGGCGTCGAGGTCGAGCGTGCCGGCCTCGGCGGCCCGGTGCAGGGCCAGCAGCACGGCGACCTTCATGGTGCTGGCCGCGTAGTGGGTGGCGTCGGGGTGCCGGGTCCAGGTCGCCGGGGCGTCGACCCGGCCCGCGTACGCCGAGACGGTGCCCGGCAGTGCGTCCAGGCGGGCGTCGAGCTCGTCCCAGATCATGCGGGTGACGGTAGCCGATCCGGCCCCCGGTCGTCCGGGGGCCGGCGGCAGGGGGTCAGCCGGCGTGCTTGCGGCGGGCCGTGGCGCGGGCGCGCTGGGTCTGGTCGAGCACGACCTTGCGGATGCGGACGGCGGCGGGGGTGACCTCGACGCACTCGTCCTCGCGGCAGAACTCCAGGGCCTGCTCCAGCGACAGCTTGCGCGGCGGGATCAGCTTCTCGGTCTCGTCGGAGGTCGAGGCTCGCATGTTGGTGAGCTTCTTCTCCTTGGTGATGTTGACGTCCATGTCGTCGGAGCGGGAGTTCTCGCCGACGATCATGCCCTCGTACACCTCGGTGGTGGGCTCGACGAAGAGCTGGCCGCGCTCCTGGAGGTTGATCATCGCGAAGGAGGTGACCGCGCCGGCCCGGTCGGCGACCAGCGAGCCGTTGTTGCGGGTGCGCAGTTCGCCGAACCACGGCTCGTAGGACTCGAAGACGTGGTGCAGGATGCCGGTGCCCCGGGTGTCGGTGAGGAACTCGGTGCGGAAGCCGATCAGGCCGCGCGCGGGGACCAGCCACTCCATCCGGATCCAGCCGGTGCCGTGGTTGACCAGCTGCTCCATCCGGCCCTTGCGGGTGGCCAGGAGCTGGGTGATCGCGCCCAGGTACTCGTCGGGGGCGTCGATGGTCAGCCGCTCGACCGGCTCGCAGATCTTGCCGTCGATCTCCCGGGTGACGACCTGCGGCTTGCCGACGGTCAGCTCGTAGGACTCGCGGCGCATCTGCTCGACGAGGATCGCCAGGGCCAGCTCGCCACGCCCCTGCACCTCCCAGGCGTCGGGGCGCTCGGTGGGCAGGACCCGCAGCGAGACGTTGCCGACCAGCTCCTTGTCGAGGCGGTCCTTGACCATCCGGGCGGTGACCTTGGCGCCCTTGACCCGGCCGACCAGAGGCGAGGTGTTGGTGCCGATGGTCATCGAGATCGCCGGCTCGTCGACGGTGATCAGCGGCAGCGGGATCGGGTTCTCGGCGTCGGCCAGCGTCTCGCCGATCATGATCTCGGGGATGCCGGCGACGGCGATGATGTCGCCGGGGCCGGCCGAGTCGGCGGGCTTGCGCTCCAGGCCCTCGGTCATCAGCAGCTCGGAGATGCGAACCCGCTGGGTGCTGCCGTCGGTGCGGCACCAGGAGACGGTCTGGCCCTTGGCGATGGTGCCCTGCCGCACCCGGCACAGCGCCAGCCGGCCGAGGAACGGGGAGGCGTCGAGGTTGGTGACGTGGGCCTGCAGCGGCGCGTCCTGCTCGTAGGCGGGCGGCGGGATGGTGTCGAGCAGGGCGCGGAACAGCGGCTCCAGGCTCGTGCTGTCCTGCGGGACGGAGCCGTCGGCGGGCTGGGTGAGCGAGGCGATGCCGTCGCGGGCGCAGGCGTAGACGATCGGGAAGTCGATCTGCTCCTCGTCGGCGTCCAGGTCGAGGAAGAGCTCGTAGGTGTCGTCCACGACCTCCTTGATCCGGGCGTCGGGGCGGTCCACCTTGTTGATCACCAGGATGATCGGCATCCGGGCGCGCAGCGCCTTGCGCAGCACGAAGCGGGTCTGCGGCAGCGGGCCCTCGCTGGCGTCGACCAGCAGCACCACGCCGTCGACCATGGTGAGGCCGCGCTCGACCTCACCGCCGAAGTCGGCGTGGCCCGGGGTGTCGATGATGTTGATGGTGACCGGCTCCGACCCGTCCGCCGGCAGGTAGCGCACGCCGGTGTTCTTGGCCAGGATGGTGATGCCCTTCTCCCTTTCGAGGTCCATCGAGTCCATCACCCGCTCGGTCGTCTCGCCGCGGGCGCCGTAGGCGCCGGCCTGCCGCAACATGGCGTCGACCAGGGTGGTCTTGCCGTGGTCGACGTGAGCGATGATGGCGACGTTGCGGAGGTCGGTGCGAAGCTGCATGGGCTCCATCCTCCCGCCTGCGCGGATCAGGTGCCGCGTCGGGGTCGCCCCTCGGCCGCCGGCCGGATCCGGTGGGTGCGTGGCTGTCGGTGCCGGCGGCCCGGCTGTCATGCTGGCCGCGTGAGCCGGGGGCCGTCGTGCACGATCTGCTGAACTCGGTGCAGGGCCTGCCGCCCCTGCTGGTCTACCTGGTCGCCGCGGCGATCGTGGCCGGCGAGACGGCGGTGATCGTCGGGCTGCTGGTGCCGGGCGAGGCGACGCTGCTGCTGGTCGGCTTCCTCACGTACACCGGCGCGCTGCGGCTCGGCCCCGCCCTGCTGGTGATGATTGTCGCAGCCGTGACCGGGGACACGTTGGCGTTCCGCGCGGGCCGCCGCTACGGTCCACGGCTGCGCGCGTCCGGCTTCGGGGCGCGGGTGGGTCCGCACCGGTGGCGGCGCGCCGACGCGCTGCTGGAGCGGCTCGGCGGGCGGGGGGTCCTCACCGCCCGCTGGGTGGCGTTCGCCCGCACCCTCGCGCCCCGCCTGGCGGGGGCGGCCGGCATGCCGTACCGCCGGTTCGCGCCGTGGAACCTCGCCGGCGTGGTGACCTGGGTGGGCGGGTCGGTGCTGGCGGGCAACCTGGCCGGGGAGTCGTACGAGACGGTGTCGCGGCTGCTGGGCCGGGCCACCGGCGCGGTGCTGGTGCTGCTCGGCGGGGTGCTCGCCGTGGTGCTGGTGGGCCGCTGGCTGGGCCGCCACCCGGATCCGGCCCGGGCGCTGCTGGCCCGGGCGGCGGCGCTGCCGCCGCTGCGCTGGCTCGCCGCCCGGTACGGGGTGCTGTTCTTCCTGCTGGCGATGCGCGTCGGCCCCGGCTGGACGCTGCTGATCAACCTGGCCGCGGGGCTGGTGCTGCTGTTCGTGGCCGGCGTGGCCATCGCCTGGCTGCTCGGGGCGGCGATGCGGTGGAGCGGGCTGGCGGTGGTCGACGACGCGATCGCCGGCTGGTTCGCCGACCGGCGTACCCCGGGCGCGGCGGAGGTCGCGCTGACCGTGGTGTCCGTGTCGCGCGGCTCGGTGCTGATCGCGCTGGTGGCGGTGGTGGCCGCCGGTCGGGCGTGGCGGCAGCGTCCGTGCCCGGGGCGCGGCGGTGCGCTGCCGCGGGCCGAGCTGCTCGACGTGGTGGGCACCGTCGGCGCGTTCCTGCCGCTGGTGGTGCTCGCCGTGGTCGCCGAGGTGGTGGCGCCGGGCCGGCTCGCCTCGGGCGAGGAGGGGGTCCTGTTCGCGACGCAGAACGCGGTGATGGCGGCGAGCCTGTGCACCCTGGCCTGGCTGCTGTCGCGGGGCTCGCCCTGGCCGGTGACGGTGGCGGCGTGGACGGCCGCGGCGGCCGGGGTGGCCGCGATCGGCGGCGCGCGGCTCTATCTGGGGCAGGGCACCGCCAGCAGCACGATCACCTCGGTGCTGCTCGGGGTGGCCTGGACGGCGCTGTTCATGGTCGCCTGGGCGACGCGGGACCGGGCGGTCGGCGCGGGCGGCCGGTGACCAGGTCGGACATGGCGGTGAGGATGCGCCCGACCGACGGCCGGGCCGCCCCGGGGGCGCCGGGGTGAGCGGCGGGACCCGGGTCCGCCGGCCGGGCGCGCCGCCCGGACCGGCGCGCGGGCGGCGGCGGTGGTCCCGTCCCCGCCGCCGCCCGCGCGGTCCTCAGCTCCGGGCCGCCGCCGGCTCGGCCCCGTCGCGCCCCGCCCGCCCCGCGTCGTCGGCGTCGGGTGTGTCGGTGTCGGTTGCGTCGCCGGTGGGTGCCGGTGGGATCCGGCCGGGCCACCAGAAGCGGTCGCCGAGCAGGAACACCAGCGCCGGCACGAGGACCGTGCGCACCAGCAGCGTGTCGAGCAGCACGCCGATGCAGACGATGACCCCGATCTGGGTCAGCAGGATCAGCGGCAGCACGCCGAGGACGGCGAAGACCGCCGCGAGCAGCACCCCCGCGCTGGTGATCACGCCGCCGGTGACGCGCAGGGCCGAGAGCATGCCGTCGCGGGTGCCGGTGCGGCGGGCGTCCTCGCGGGCGCGGGTGACGAGGAAGATGTTGTAGTCGACGCCGAGGGCCACGAGGAAGACGAAGGCGAGCAGCAGGACGCCGCTGTCGAGCGCCGGGAACCCGAGGACGAGGTCGAACAGCAGCCACGCCGCGCCGAGGCTGGCGAAGAACGAGGCGACGACGGTGAGCACGAGCAGGGCCGGTGCGACCAGGCCGCGCAGCAGCAGCACGAGCACCGCGGCGACGAGCAGCAGGATGATCGGCAGGATCAGCCGCAGGTCCCTGCCGTCGGCCTCCTTGGAGTCGTACGTGGCGGCGACCGTGCCGCCGACGACCGCGCCGTCGAACCGCTCGACGCCGTCGACGGCGGGCGGGGCGGAGCCGGGAACCGCGGCGACGGCGGCGCGCAGCGCCTCGATCGCGCGGTCCGAGTCGGCGCTGCCCGGTTCGGCCTCGAGCACCACGTCGACCTGGGCGACGGCGGTGCCGGCGTCCCCGGGGCGGGCGGAGGCCACCCCGGGTACGGCGGTGGCGGCCGCCACCACGGCCGGCGCCGCCGCCGGGGTGGTCAGGACGGCGACCGGCTGCGTCGTGCCGGCGGGGAAGGCCCGGGCGAGGGTCTCCGCGCCGGCGACGGCCTCGGGCTTCACCCGGAACTGTTCGGTCTCGGACAGGCCGGTGCGGATGCCGAGCCCGCCGAGGGCGAGGCCGGCGAGCAGCAGCGTCGCGAGCGCCGCGACCGGCAGCGGGCGGCGGACGACGGCGGTGCCGAGCCGGCCCCACAGCCGGCCCTCACGGGCGGGGCCGCCGACCCGGGGCACGAACGGCCAGAACAGCCCCCGGCCGAAGAGCACCAGCGCGGCGGGGAGGACGAACAGCGCCGACAGCATGGCGAACACGATGCCGGTGGCGCAGGCCACGGCGAGGGCCCGGTTGTTCTCCTGCTCCGACAGCAGCAGGGTGAGCACGCCGAGCACGACGGTGCCGCCGCTGGCGAGGATGGGTTCGGCGGTGCGGCGCAGGGCGGCGCGCATCGCGGCGAAGCGGTCGGCCTCGCGGCGCAGTTCCTCCCGGTAGCGGGCGATGAGCAGCAGGGCGTAGTCGGTGGCGGCGCCGAAGACGAGGACGCTGGCGATGCCGGTGACCGCGCCCTCCTGGAGGTGGATGCCGAGGGCGGGGACGATCGTGTCGACGGCTCGCAGCGTGAGCTGTTCGGTGGCCCCGACGACGACGAGCGGCACGATCCACAGGAAGGGGCTGCGGTAGGTGACGAGCAGCAGCAGCGCGACGACGCCCGCGGTGACGGCGAGCAGCGTGACGTCCGCGCCCTCGAAGACCTGCGTCAGGTCCGCGGTGAACGCGGGGGCGCCGGTGACCTGCGCGGTGAGGCCGGTGGGCAGGCCGTCGAGGGCCCTGCGGAGGTCGGCCACCGCGTCGGCGACGGCCGTCTGGCCGTCGGCGGTGGACATCGGTACGGCGAGCAGCGCCACCGTGCCGTCGGGTGAGGTCTGCGGCGGGCTGACCCGACCGCCGACGGCGAAGCGGCCGAGCTCGCCGGCGCGGGCGGTGATCGCCGCGCGGTCCGGCTCGGTGAGGGGGGCGCCGTCGGCGCGGCTGACGACGACGATCGCGGGTTGGACGTCGCGGGAGGGCAGCTCGTCCTGGAGTCGTTCGACCTGGGTGGACTGCCACTGCACGGACAGCCCGGTGGACGAGACGGAGGCGGGGTTGTCGGGCTTCGGGAGCCCGAAGACGACCGCGCTGAGGACGATCGCGGCGGCCACGGTGAGCCAGGCGGCGAGCCGGCCGCGGGCGACGCGGGTGAACACAGACATCGGGTTCCCTCGTGGTTGTCGGGGTGGGGCGCGGGGCACCGGTGGGCGGGCTCGGCCGGCGAGTGCGAAGGACCCGATTGTCGCGCCTGCCGAGTATCTTGATAAGCGAGATTATCGACAGCTCGACTATGCTGCAACCGGCACGCACGGGGGAGGGGGAAGCGACGTCGTGGCAACGCACGGCATGTACCGGAAACGGGAAACGCGGCGCGAGCAGCTCGTCGCCGCCATCACCAACGACCTGCGGCGCTACTCGTCCGACGCACAGCACGTCGGGCACGCCTTCGCCGGCCTGCACGGCCTCAACGGCACCGACCTGCACGCGCTCATCGCCGTCATGGACGCCGAGCTCACCGGCGCTCCGATCACCCCGGGCCGGCTGGGGGAGAAGCTCAACCTGTCCTCCGGCTCGGTGACCGCCCTGATCGACCGGCTGGAGCGCGCCGGCCACGTCCGCCGGGACCGCGACACCGGCGACCGCCGCAAGGTGTTCCTGCGCTACGCCGACCAGGGCGCCGCGCTGGCCATGGAGTTCTTCCAGCCGCTCGGCCACCGCACCGACGCCGCGATGGCCGGCTTCAGCGACGACGAGCTGGAGGTGGTGCGCCGCTTCATGACGGTCATGGTGGCCACCATGCGGGAGCACCTCGACCAGGTCCGGGCGACCCGCCCGGAGCCGCCGCACCGCGCGCCGAGCTGACCCGCCCGCCCCGGCCGACGGGCAACCGGGGCGGGTGACGACGACGCTGCCGGCGATGGAACTTCCGGTCAGAACAGAGAAAACGCCCGCCGCGCGGCGGAGTACGCCGGGCGCGGCGGGCGCGGGTGCGCTGCGGCGACGGCCGGGATCGTCGACCCGACCGCCGTCACCGGCACGGAGCTACATCGCGCGGACGTTGTCCGCCTGCGGGCCCTTCTGCCCCTGGGTCACCTCGAACTCGACCTTCTGGCCCTCGTTGAGTTCCCGGTAGCCGCTCGACGCGATGGCCGAGTAGTGGACGAACACGTCCGGACCTCCGCCGTCCTGCTCGATGAAGCCGAAGCCCTTTTCCGAGTTGAACCACTTGACCGTGCCGGTAGCCATGCATCTCTCCCTGTTCAAAGCGGGTGAGCACCGACCGCTGGTCGATGATCGCCCTGTACCTCCCCGAGAGTAACCGGCAAAACCCGGATCTGCTGGGCGAAGTGCCGCAGGGCTTACCCGAAAATGCCCGCGCCCCGGGCGCAGCCCTGGGAAAACCCGCCCGGCGGCGCCCCGCCTGCGGCATGCTTGCCCCGATGACAAGTCCCGCAGCCACCGCGCTGGCCGTGCTGGAGCGGGAGATCGACGTGCCCGGCGAGGGGCTGGACCGCCTGCGGCTCGTCGCCACCCCCTTCGTGCCCGAGGTGCGGCTGCACCTCGCCGAGGACGCCATCGTCTGGTGGGCCCGGATGGAGGCCGCCGCCGGCCACGCGCTGCCGCCGCCGTACTGGGCCTCGGCCTGGGCCGGCGGCCAGGCCCTGGCCCGGCACCTGCTCGACCACCCCGAGCTGGCCGCCGGCCGCCGGGTGCTCGACCTGGCCGCCGGCTCGGGGCTCGTCGCGATCGCCGCCGCGCTGGCCGGCGCGGCCCGGGTCGTGGCCAACGACATCGACCCGTACGCCGTGGCGGCGGTCACCGTCAACGCCCGCGCCAACCGGGTCGCCGTCGCCGCGATGGGCGAGGACCTGCTCGACTCCGACGCGCCGGACGCGGACCTGCTCGTCGCCGGGGACGTCTTCTACGACCGGGAGATGGCGGGCCGGATGCTGCCGTTCCTGCGTCGCGCCGTGGCCCGGGGCGCGCGGGTGCTGGTGGGCGACCCCGGCCGGGGGCACCTGCCCCGCGACCTGCTGGACCCGGTGGCCACCTACCGGGTGCCCACCACCGAGCCGGCCGTCGACTCCCCGGTGCGCCGGGTGGAGGTGCTGCGGCCCCGGGCCGGCGGGGCCGACCCCGAGGCGGGATCAGGGTCGGCTAGGGGATCAAACCCGATGCCGGACGTGGCGGACCGGCCGTAGCGTACGGACCATGGCGGAATGGACACACCAGGTCGGGGAGCTGCCCACCATCCTGTTGGTGGGGGTGCTCGGGGTGGTGATGCTCTTCGACGCCGTACCGCTGGTGGGGGTGCTGGTCCCCGGCGACGTCGCGGTCCTCGCCGCGGTCGGCGTCGGGCGGCCGGCCACCGCCGCGAGCACCGTCGCCGCCGTGGTCGCCGGCTGCGTGGCCGGCTGGTCGCTGAGCTTCCTCGTCGGCCGGCGCTACGGCGACCGGCTGCGGCACAGCCGCGTCGGCGGCTGGATCGGGGAGTCCCGCTGGGCGGCGGCCGAGTCCGTCCTGCGTCGGGGCGGCGGCCGGATGGTGCTGGTCGCGCCCTTCCTGCCGGTGTTCAACGCGCTGCTGCCGCTGGCGGCGGGCGGCCTGCGGATGTCGTACCGCAGGTTCCTGGCCTGCGCGAGCGTCGGGGCCGCGCTCTGGGCCGGCCTCTACGTGGCCCTCGGCACGCTGTCCCGCTCGCTGGCCGGGCTGCTGCCGGTGGACGTTCCGCCGCTGCTGGTCACCATGGCGGTGGGTCTGCTGCTGGCCGGCGTGGTGCTGCTCGTCACGCGCCGCGGGCTGCGCGGCGCCGTCCCCGCCGCCCCGGCGGCCTGAGCCCCGGGCGGGCGACGGCGCCGTCGCCGGTCACCAGCCGCGGGCCCGCCACTGCGGCAGCGACGGGCGCTCCGCGCCGAGGGTGCTGTCCCGGCCGTGCCCCGGGTAGAACCAGGTCTCGTCGGGCAGCCGGTCGAACAGCCGGTGCTCGACGTCGTCGACGAGCTGACCGAACCGCTGCGGGTCCCGGTCGGTGTTGCCGACCCCGCCGGGGAAGAGGCTGTCGCCGGTGAACAGGTGCGGCACGCCCGCCGGGTCGCGGTAGAGCAGGGCGATCGAGCCCGGCGTGTGCCCCCGCAGGTGGATCACCTCCAGCTCGCGGTCGCCGACGGCCACCGTGTCGCCGTCGGTCAGCGGCTGCGCCGGGATCGGCAGGCCCGCGGCGTCGTCGGCGTGCACCAGCGCCCGCGCGCCGGTCTTGGCGACGGCCTCCTCCAGCGCGACCCAGTGGTCCATGTGCTGGTGGGTGGTGACCACGGTGGCCAGGCCGGCGTCGCCGACCAGCTCCAGCAGCCGGGGCGCCTCGTTGGCCGCGTCGATCAGCAGCTGCTCGCCGGTGTCGTGGCACCGCAGCAGGTAGGCGTTGTTGTCCATCGGCCCCACCGACACCTTGGTGATGGTGAGCCCGTCGAGCTCGCGTACGGCCGGCGCGCCGCCGGGGCTGACGTCTCCGCTGTAGGTCATGCGTCCTTACATCCATTCCGGTGGGGTCGGCAGGGGACCGTCGGGGGTGACGGCGAGCGTGTCGGCGCCGCCGCGGCCGGTCAGCCAGGCGGCGAGCCCGTGGGCGGGGCCGGTGACGGTGGGCGCGCCGTCGGGGTCGCCGACGACCACCTCGTGGCTGCTGCCGTCGAAGCGCAGCACCAGCGGCGGGGCGTCGTCCCGGCCGGCGAGGCCGGCGGTGACCTCGTGCAGCAGCCGCTGGGCGAACGCCTTCGGCCAGTCGGCCGGCGTGTAGCCGGCGGCCAGGTCGACGTGGTGCACCTCGACCTCCCGCAGCCGCCCCCAGACCAGCATGGCCGCCGGCCACGGGCCGCGTCGGGTCTCCACGGTCGCCGCCCACGCCTGCACGGGCATCGCGGCGACCGCCTCGGCGAACCGCTCGGCCGAGCGGCGCAGGTCGTCCAGGAGCGCGGCGGGTGTTCGGGCCGCCCCGGTGGCGATGTCGGCGGCGCGGGCCGCGGTGCTGGCGTACATCGGGATCCGCTCGCCGGTGCGGGCGGAGGTGAGCAGGTTGACGAACCCGTCGGCGTTGCGGGCCAGGTGGGTCAGCACGTGCGCCCGGGTCCAGCCGGGCAGCAGCGAGGGCGCGGCGACGGCCGCGTCGTCGAGGGCCGCGGCGGTGCGCAGCAGCCGGGCCGTGGCGTCGTCGAGGTCACCGGTCAGCAGCAGCGGGTCCGCGGTCACGCCCCGAACCCTAGCCGCCCGCGGCCCCGGCGTCGCCGTGGAAATCGCTTTCGGCGCGTCGGCGCGGCCCCTACCGTCGGCGGTGCAACGCGACACCGGGACTCGGAGGAGGTGGTGCCCATGCCGGTCGAAGCACGCGTGTCGCCCCACCGTATCCACCGACCCTGAAGAGGTTGCCATGTCCATCGATCTGACCGCCCTCGGCTGGGACGCCGAACGGGCGGCCCACGCCCGCACCCGCGCCGGCCGGACTCCGGGCCGGGTGGCCCGCGTCGACCGGGGCGTGTGCACGGTGCTCGGCGCGGACGGGCCGGTCCGCGCCACCCTCGGCGCGGCGGTGCTCGCCGACGCGGCCCGCGACCTGACCCGGCTGCCCTGCGCCGGCGACTGGGTGCTGCTGCACGCCTGGCCCGACGGGCCGGTCACCGTGGAGTCCGTGCTGCCCCGGCGCACGGCGCTGGTGCGCCGCACCGCCGGCAAGGACGCCAGCGGGCAGGTGCTCGCCGCCAACCTCGACGCGGCGGCCGTCGTCGAGCCGGTGCACCCCGAGCCGGACGTCGCCCGCATCGAGCGGCTGCTGTCCCTGGCGCACGAGTCCGGGGCCACGCCGCTGGTGGTGCTCACCAAGGCCGACCTCGCCGCCGACCCGGCGGCGATCGCCCGGCAGTTCGCCGGCGTCGCGCCCGGGGTGCCGGTGCTGCCGGTCAGCGCCGAGCGCGGCGACGGCCTCGACGCGCTGCGCCCGCACGTCGCCCCGGGCCGCACCCTGGCCCTGCTCGGCCCGTCCGGGGCCGGCAAGTCGAGCCTGGTCAACGCGCTGGCCGGGGCGGTGGTGATGCCGACCCAGGCGATCCGCCGGGTCGACGGCAAGGGCCGGCACACCACCACCTGGCGGGCGCTGGTGCCGGTGCCGGGCGGCGGCGCGGTGCTGGACACCCCGGGGGTACGCGCGGTCGGCCTGCTCGACGGCGCGGCGGGCCTGGACCGGGCCTTCGCCGACATCGCCGCGCTGGCCACGGGCTGCCGGTACGGCGACTGCGCGCACGACGCCGAGCCGGGCTGCGCCGTCCGCGACGCCCTCGCCGCGGGGGAGCTGGCCGTCCGGCGGTACGACAGCTGGCGCCGGCTGCAGCGGGAGATCGCCTTCGAGAGCCGGCGTCGGGAGACCCGGCTGGCCGCCGAGCGCCGGGGCGGCTGGCGCGGCGGGCGACGACGGACGGCCCGGCCGTGACTGTCGGTGTTGCCGGGGTAGCGGGGAGCTGACCGCGGCGGCGGTCGGCCGCCGGGGCGCCGGTGCCGGGGCGAGGGCAGCGGGCCGGGGCCGTGACGGGTCCCGGCGCGACCGGGTTGATCTGGGGGAATGTGCGGGCGCGGAAAG
Source organism: Micromonospora haikouensis (assembly GCF_900091595.1). GTDB lineage: Bacteria > Actinomycetota > Actinomycetes > Mycobacteriales > Micromonosporaceae > Micromonospora > Micromonospora haikouensis. The sequence continues at coordinate 28,470 of NZ_FMCW01000009.1, read as the reverse complement.
TTGTCATACCTCGGGGCTAGAGTTGCCGAGGCGCTTCTTCTGCGCCCGCACGACCGTTCGGGGCCGTCCCGGAAGCCTCCCGGCCGCCCCCGAGCGCCCACATTCTCCTCGCCTTCTTCACCGGGAGTACACGGACAGTGGCCGACCGACTGATCATCCGTGGCGCGCGCGAGCACAACCTGCGTGACGTCAGTCTCGACCTGCCCCGGGACGCCCTGATCGTCTTCACCGGGCTCTCCGGGTCCGGCAAGTCCAGCCTGGCCTTCGACACCATCTTCGCCGAGGGGCAGCGCCGCTACGTCGAGTCGCTGTCGTCGTACGCCCGGCAGTTCCTCGGCCAGATGGACAAGCCGGACGTCGACTTCATCGAGGGCCTCAGCCCCGCCGTCTCCATCGACCAGAAGTCCACCTCGCGCAACCCGCGCTCGACCGTCGGCACGATCACCGAGGTCTACGACTACCTGCGGCTGCTCTACGCCCGCGTCGGCGAGCCGCACTGCCCGGTCTGCGGCGAGCGGATCTCCCGGCAGAGCCCGCAGCAGATCGTCGACCGGGTCCTCGCGATGGCCGAGGGCACCCGGTTCATGGTGCTCGCCCCGGTGGTGCGCGGCCGCAAGGGCGAGTACGTCGACCTGTTCGCCGAGCTGCAGGGCAAGGGCTACGCGCGGGCCCGGGTCGACGGCGTGGTGCACCCGCTGACCGAGCCGCCGAAGCTCAAGAAGCAGGAGAAGCACACCATCGAGGTGGTGATCGACCGGCTCACCGTCAAGCCCAGCGCCAAGCAGCGGCTGACCGACTCGGTCGAGGCGGCGCTCGGCCTCTCCGGCGGCCTGGTCCTGCTCGACTTCGTCGACCTCGCCGAGGACGACCCCGACCGGGAGCGCCGCTACTCCGAGCACCTGGCCTGCCCCAACGACCACCCCCTCGCGATCGAGGACCTGGAGCCCCGGGTCTTCTCGTTCAACGCCCCCTACGGCGCGTGCCCCGAGTGCACCGGCCTGGGCACCAAGAAGGAGGTCGACCCGGAGCTGGTCGTCCCCGACCCGGAGCGCACCCTGCGCGAGGGCGCGATCCAGCCCTGGTCGTCCGGGCACAACCTGGAATACTTCCTGCGCCTGCTGGAGGCGCTGGGCGAGGCCGAGCACTTCGACGTCGACACCCCGTGGCGGGCCCTGCCGGCGCGGGCGCAGAAGACGATCCTGCACGGCTCCGGCGACCAGGTGCACGTGCGCTACCGCAACAAGTTCGGCCGCGAGCGCTCCTACTACACCGGCTTCGAGGGCGTGGTGCAGTGGATCGAGCGCCGGCACACCGACACCGAGAGCGAGTGGTCGCGGGAGAAGTACGAGGGCTACATGCGCGACGTGCCCTGCGCGGCCTGCGGCGGCGCGCGGCTCAAGCCCGAGGTCCTCGCGGTCACCCTGGCCGGCAAGAGCATCGCCGAGGTGTGCAACCTGTCGGTGGGCGAGTGCGCCGAGCTGCTGGCCGGCATCGAGCTGACCGACCGGCAGAAGATGATCGCCGAGCGGGTGCTCAAGGAGATCAACGCCCGGCTGCGGTTCCTGCTCGACGTCGGGCTGGACTACCTCTCCCTGGACCGCCCGGCCGGCACCCTGTCCGGCGGCGAGGCGCAGCGCATCCGGCTGGCCACCCAGATCGGCTCCGGCCTGGTCGGCGTGCTCTACGTGCTCGACGAGCCGTCCATCGGCCTGCACCAGCGCGACAACCACCGGCTCATCGAGACGCTGGTGCGGCTGCGCGGGCTGGGCAACACCCTGATCGTCGTCGAGCACGACGAGGACACCATCCGCACCGCCGACTGGATCGTCGACATCGGGCCGGGCGCGGGCGAGCACGGCGGGCGCATCGTGCACTCCGGGTCGGTGCCGGACCTGCTGGCCAACCCGGAGTCGGTGACCGGGGCGTACCTGTCGGGCCGGCGGGAGATCCCGACGCCGACGGGCCGCCGGCCGCAGACCCCGGGCCGGGAGCTGGTGGTGCACGGCGCGCGCGAGCACAACCTGCGTAACCTGACCGTGTCGTTCCCGCTGGGCCAGCTCATCGCGGTCACCGGGGTCAGCGGCTCGGGCAAGTCGACGCTGGTCAACGACATCCTGCACGCGGTGCTGGCCAACCAGATCAACGGGGCGCGGCACGTGCCGGGCCGGCACACCCGGGTCAGCGGCCTGGAGCACGTGGACAAGGTCGTCGGCGTCGACCAGTCGCCGATCGGCCGCACGCCCCGGTCCAACCCGGCGACGTACACGGGGGTCTGGGACCACGTCCGCAAGCTGTTCGCCGAGACCACCGAGGCCAAGGTCCGGGGGTACGGTCCGGGCCGGTTCTCGTTCAACGTCAAGGGTGGCCGGTGCGAGGCGTGTTCCGGCGACGGCACCATCAAGATCGAGATGAACTTCCTGCCCGACGTGTACGTCCCGTGCGAGGTGTGCAAGGGGGCCCGGTACAACCGGGAGACCCTGGAGGTGCACTACAAGGGCAAGACGGTCTCCGACGTGCTGGAGATGCCGATCGAGGAGGCGGCGGAGTTCTTCTCCGCGATCCCGGCCATCCACCGGCACCTCAGGACGTTGGTCGACGTCGGCCTGGGGTACGTCCGGCTGGGCCAGCCCGCGCCGACGCTCTCCGGCGGCGAGGCGCAGCGGGTCAAGCTCGCCTCCGAGCTGCAGAAGCGTTCTACCGGCCGCACGGTCTACGTGCTGGACGAGCCGACCACCGGCCTGCACTTCGAGGACATCCGCAAGTTGCTGATGGTGCTGGAGGGGCTGGTCGACAAGGGCAACACGGTGATCACCATCGAGCACAACCTCGACGTGATCAAGACGGCCGACTGGCTGATCGACATGGGTCCCGAGGGCGGCCACCGGGGCGGCACGGTGCTGGCCACCGGCACCCCCGAGGAGGTCGCCGAGGTGCCCGAGAGTCACACCGGCCGGTTCCTGCGCCCGGTGCTCGGGCTCGACGGGGAGGCCCGGGGCGCGAAGGCGGCCACCGGGCGGGCCGCGAAGGCCAACGGCGCCCCGGCCCGCCCCCGGGCCCGCAAGGTCGCGGCGGCGGCCCGCTGAGGCTGCCGCGCACGCCGACAAGGGGCGTCCCGGTTCGTCCGGGGCGCCCCTTCGCGTCGCCGCCGCCCTGCTCGTGCGCCGAGCCCGCCCCGGCCGGCCCGTGGGCCCGCCGCCAAAACGATCACTGTGGTCGATTTGTTGAACCTTCAGGCACAGTGATCCGTGGACCCCAACGAGGCCCGGGCACCCTTCCGGACCGGGCAGTCGACAGAGAGGCCAGACATGAGTGACGAGCAGGTGCAGACCGGGCCGGCCACGCAGACGCGGCGCGCCCTCCTCGCCGGTGCCGGCGCGCTGGGCGCGGCGGTCGTCCTGTCGGCGTGCGGCGGCGACGACTCCGACGACTCCGCCGGCGGCGACTCCGCCCCGAGCGGCGGCACGGCGGCGACCGGCGGCGCCGGCGACTCCGGCGCGCTGGCCAGCACCGCCGACGTCCCGGTCGGCGGCGGCCTGATCCTGGCCGCGAAGGGCGTGGTGATCACCCAGCCTGAGGCCGGCACGTTCAAGGGCTTCGACCCGATCTGCACCCACCAGGGCTGCCCGGTGTCGAACGTCGACGGCGGCACGATCAACTGCACCTGCCACATGAGCAAGTTCTCCATCACCGACGGCTCGGTGAAGTCGGGCCCGGCGACGACGCCCCTCGCGGCCAAGGAGCTCAAGGTCGACGGCGACCAGATCACCCTCGCCTGAACCGGCGGCGGCCGGCCCGGGTCACCCCGGACCGGCCGCCGCCGTCCTCGCCCCTCAGCGGGCGTAGACCGACATCTCCCACAGCGAGAAGCCGTAGGTCGTGGCCCGGGTCAGGCCCCGCATCCGCACGTACCGCGCGGTCTCGGCGCCGAACGCGACCACGTCGGTGCCGCCGTCGCCGGCCGTGGTGGACCACGCCGTGCGCCAGGTCGTGCCGTCGGCGGAGACCTCGATCCGGTACGACGTCGCGTACGCCGACTCCCAGGCCAGTGCCACCCGGCCCACCGGCCGGGCCGAGCCCAGGTCGACGGTCAGCGTCTGGTCGTCGGCCCAGGAGCTGGCCCACCGGGTGCCCAGGTCCCCGTCGACGGCCTTGCCGGCGGCGTAGCCGAGCTGGGCGCTCGACGCGGTCACCGCCTTGCCGGCGGCGAGGTTCGACACGTCGTCGCCGCGCCGGGCCGGGAACGACACCACCTGCTGGTAGGTGGGCCGGTTCTGCCAGGCGATCGGGGCGTGCTTGATCCCGCCCAGCGGCGACTGCACGATCGTGTCGGCGCACCACTGGTCGCCGGCGGAGCAGGTGGAGTCGCCCGGGTACGTGGTGGTGGCCGGGGTCGCGGCGGCGGCCTTCAGCGTGTCGAGCAGGATCTGCCGGCAGCCGGCGAGGGCGCCGCCGCCGCAGTAGGTGCGGCCGAGGCCGCCGGCGACCGGGTCGCCGAGGACCGCCCGCAGGTCCTTGTCGACGTACCCCCACCAGCCGTACTGGAACGACGAGCCCTTGTGCGCCTGGGCCTCGTTGGCGGACGTGGGCAGGGTCGACTTGTCGCCCTGCTGGTGGCCGGAGGGGGACTCGTTGATCTGGAGCGCGTTGATCAGCGCCTGGTAGAGGTCGGGGCCGAGCTGGTCGCGGAACACGCCCCGCACCAGCAGCGGCCACCAGGCGTCGAAGGTGCGGATGGCGTCGGCGTGCTGGTAGACCTTCGAGCCCTTGGCCGTCTCCACCCGCAGCGCGCCGGCCTGCCGCCACGCCTTCAGCTTCGCGATCTCGGCGGCCAGGGCGGAGTCGCCGACGGGCTGGCTCTCCAGCACCCGGATCAGCTCGTCGAGCACCTCGACGCCGCGCAGGTCGGTCACGCCGGCCTGCTCGACGAGGCTGGTCAGCGTGGCCCGGTCGTACTTCTTGCCGGCGGCGATGCCGGCCTTGAGCGGCTTGTCCAGCAGGTCGCCCCGGTGCACCGCGCCGAAGCTGAAGTTGCCGTCGGCCCCGCCGAAGTCCTTGGCCTGCTTGTTGTTCCAGCTGATGTAGTAGTCCTGGTCCACCGAGTTGGGGTGGGCCGCGCGCGGCGCGTAGCTGGCGGTGTTCGTGTCGGGCTGGAAGCCCTGCCACTCGTACGCGGGCTCGGCCTTCATCGGCAGGTTCGGGTTGGACCCGGCCGCCCGCAGCGGGTTGAGCCCGGAGTTGAAGTACGCCGACTGGGTGGAGTTGACGTAGAACCAGTTGAACGCGTACTCGACGTTGCCCGCCGAGGCGACGAAGGCGTCGGCGGTGCCCATCTCCGTCGGGTCGTTGAACATCTGGAAGCCGATCGCGGAGTCCGCCTCGTGCCGGTAGGTGGAGCGGAGCTGGGTGAACGCGTGCGGCTTGCCGCCGACGGTGCCGCGCCAGGCGACCAGGCCCAGCTTGGTGCGCCACGCCACCAGCTTGTACGACCCGGCGGGCGTGGTGTCGGCCGCCGTCGGCTTCCACTTGTTGGTGTGGGCGAGCTGCTCCATCGCCACGCACTGCCCCCGGAAGAGGTAGTGGTCGCTGGCCAGCGTCGGCGCGCTGCCGTCGGTGGTGCACAGCGGCACCGCGTACGTGTCGGTGATGTCGTGGATCGACGAGGTGGCGCTCCAGGCGTAGTCCTGGCCCCGGCCGAGCAGCACGTAGAGGTTGAGGCCGGCGAACGCCGCGCCCCGGGCGCTGATGCCGGGGCCCTGCAGCTCCTGGATCATCAGCAGCTGGGGGGAGAAGTAGCCGGTCTGCGGCCCGAACACCGCCACCGGGTGCCCGGTCGCGGAGTTGGCGGCGGAGACCACGGCCGCGTTCGACATGCCCCGGTGGGCCGGGTCGATGGTCAGCCCGGACAGCGCGGCGGCCAGCTCCGAACTGCTGCTGCCGGTGGCCCGGCTGGCGGCGGAGCCGGTGGGGTCGGTGAAGATCGGCTCGACCCTGGCCGTGCCGGCGTCGGGCAGCGCCACGCTCGCGGCGTCGGGGGAGGCGGAACCGTAGGGGAAGCTCTGCCCGTCGTGCAGGGTCAGCACCGTCTCCGGGTCGTTCTGGTTGCGGAAGCCCGCCCACACCTTGTCGCCCTCGGTCGGGCCGTACTTGGCGCGGGCGGCGATGCGGACCAGCGCGGACTGCATCTCGGTGCCGCCACCGCCGCCGAACAGGCCGCCGACGACGCCGGCGATGGCGATGAGGTCGGTCATCGTGAACGGCTCCGGGCCGCCCTCGTTGGTGATCGCGTCGAGGTGCCCGGTGAGGACGTACTCGCCGGGGCAGTTGCGCCTGGACATGCAGACGTCGATGTAGGCGTTGACGCCCGCGATGTACTCCTGGACGTCGGCGTAGAGCTGCTCGCCGCGCGGGCCCTTGGCGCGCAGCGCCTCGACCTGGGCCGCCAGGTCCGCCTCCGTGTACGGCGAGTTGCGCCAGACGCTCTGCTCCAGCTCCCGGTTGCTCGGGGCCCCGCCCGCGAACGGGGTGAGGGTGCCCCGGCCGACGTGGCGCATCAGGTCCATGGTGAACAGCCGGTCCTCGGCGCCGACGTAGCCGGCCCCGTACATGGTGCCGCCCCGGGTGGTGCCGGTGACGTGCGGGACGCCGGTGGCCCGGTCCCGCACGACCCGCACGTCGGCGCGGGGCGAGTAGTCCCGCTCGACCTGCCCGGAGGGCACCCCGAAGGAGGCGTCGTTGAAGAAGGTGCCGATCTGCTCGGGGCGCAGGCCCGCGTAGCCGTAGACGAGGTCGGCGTACTTGTCGAGCTGGTCGGCGGAGTGCCGGGGCAGCGTGCCGAGGGTCTGGTTGGCGAGGATCTCGACGAGGGTGGCGTTGCCGTTCTGGCCCGGCGGGACGATGTCGCCGCACTCGCCGAGGCAGTAGTCGTTGGCGGCGAAGGTGCTGGCGGCTGCCTTCGCGGCGGCGCTCGCGGGCGTCGTGGTCGGGGTGGGGGTGGCGACGAGCAGGGCGGCGACGCCGACGGCGGCGGTCGCGCCGGCCAGCAGGCGACGCGGGGCGGTGGGACGGGGCATGGTGATCCTCCGGGGGGTGGGGATCAAGACGGGGGCGGGGTGGCGATCATTACATGAAGAACATTCAGTTACCGGATGGTAGGCGTCTCGCCGCGAGATTGGAAGACGTCAATCGGCATGTCGCGCGCCGGTTACCCGCGAGTATTGAACCGGCCGCGTTCCTTGGATAACCTTCGATCCCCCGGGCTGGTGCCGGCCACACCGGACCCCACTGTCTGGAAGGGACGTCGGATGAAACCCACCCGCCTGCTCGCGTCCGTGACGCTGCTGGCCGCCCTGCTGCCCCCGGCCGCGCCCGCCGTCGCCGCGCCCGCCGCCGGGGCCGCGCCCGCCGCCGTCGCCTCGGGCGGCTTCTCGCTGCTCACCTACAACGTCGCCGGCCTGCCCGAGCCGCTGTCCAGCGGCAACCCGGCGACCAACACCCGGCCCATCGGCGAGCGGGTCAACGGCTACGACATCGTGCACGTCCAGGAGGACTTCAACTACCACGCCGACCTGTACGCCACCGACCGGCACCCGTACCGCACCGCCACCAGCGGGGGCGTGCCCTTCGGCGACGGCCTCAACACGATGTCGAACTACCCGGTGTCGGACTTCGTCCGGGTGCGCTGGGACGACTGCCACGGCACCGACTGCCTCACCCCGAAGGGCTTCAGCCGGTCCCGGATCCGGCTCGCCGAGGGCGTCTACGTCGACTTCTACGACGTGCACACCAACGCCGGCAGCGACGAGCCCGACCTGGCCGCCCGGCGGTCCAACATCGACCAGCTCTCCGCGTACGTGCAGGCGAACTCCGCCGGCAACGCGGTGATCGTGGCCGGCGACCTCAACGTCCGCTACACCCGCACCGGCGACAACATCCGCGACCTCGTGGCCGCCAACGGCCTCACCGACGTGTGGGTGCAGCAGGAGCGGGGCGGGGTGCCCCCGGCCGCCGGCAGCCCCGCGCTGACCTGCGACCCGGCCAACGTCACCAACGCCTGCGAGGTCGTCGACAAGATCCTCTACCGGGGCGACCGGCTGATCGACCTCGACCTCGACCGCTACCGCAACGAGCACGCCGCGTTCCTCGACCCGGCCGGCGCGCCGCTGTCCGACCACTACCCGCACGCCGCCTGGTTCACCTGGACCCTCGCCGACGGGCTGCGCGCCAGCGACACCTGGGGCGGCCCGCACGGCACCCCGTTCACCGACCTCGACGCCGTCGGCCCCCGGGTCACCGCCGTCTCGCTGCGCGCCGGCTCCCGCCTCGACCAGATCGGCGTACGCCTCGCCGACGGCGCGAGCCTGACCCACGGCGGCACGGGCGGCACCCCGGCCACGCTGACCCTGGCCGACGGCGAGTACGTCGACCAGGTCACCCTCACCCAGGGCAAGAAGGACGGCCGGACCCGGATCTTCTCCGCCCGGCTCACCACCAACCTCGGCCGCACCCTGGCCGGGGGCACCCCGACCGGCGACGCGGTGACCTTCACCGCCCCGCCCGGTGGCCGTCTCGCCGGGTTCTTCGGCCGCAGCGGCAGCGAGGTGGACCAGCTCGGCGTGCTCTGGAGTGTCGGGGCCGGCGGCTAGTCTTCGGAGCGTGGCTGACCCCTCGACCTACCGCCCCGCACCCGGCACCATCCCCGAGGCCCCGGGGGTCTACCGGTTCCGCGACGGCACCGGCCGGGTGATCTATGTCGGCAAGGCGAAGAACCTGCGCAGCAGGCTCAACTCCTACTTCGCCGACCTGTGGGGGCTGCACCAGCGCACCCAGCAGATGGTCACCACGGCCGAGTCGGTCGACTGGGTCACCGTGGGCACCGAGGTCGAGGCCCTCCAGCTCGAATACACCTGGATCAAGCAGTACGACCCCCGGTTCAACGTCCGCTACCGCGACGACAAGTCGTATCCGTACCTCGCCGTCACCCTCGACGAGGAGTTCCCCCGGCTCCAGGTGATGCGCGGGGCCAAACGCAAGGGCGTGCGCTACTTCGGGCCCTACTCGCACGCCTGGGCCATCCGCGAGACGCTCGACCTGCTGCTGCGGGTCTTCCCGGCGCGGACCTGCTCGGCCGGCGTGTTCAAGCGGGCCGGGCAGGTCGGCCGCCCCTGCCTGCTGGGCTACATCGGCAAGTGCTCCGCCCCCTGCGTCGGCAGCGTCACGGCCGAGGAGCACCGGGGGATCGTCGACGGCTTCTGCGAGTTCATGGCCGGGCGCACCGACACCATGGTCCGCAAGCTCGAACGCGAGATGACCGAGGCCAGCGAGGCGCTGGAGTTCGAGAAGGCCGCCCGGCTGCGCGACGACGTCGCGGCGCTGCGCCGGGCCATGGAGAAGCAGACCGTGGTGCTCGGCGACGGCACCGACGCCGACGTGGTCGCGTTCGCCGACGACCCCCTGGAGGCCGCCGTCCAGGTCTTCCACGTCCGCGACGGCCGGGTGCGCGGCCAGCGCGGCTGGGTGGTGGAGAAGACCGAGGACCTGAGCCCCGGCGACCTGGTGCACCACTTCTGCACCCAGGTCTACGGCGGCGAGCAGGGCGAGGCCGACGTGCCCCGCGAGCTGCTGGTGCCCGCCCTGCCCGCCGACGCCGACGCGCTCGCCGACTGGCTGACCGGCCGCCGGGGCAGCCGGGTGTCGCTGCGGGTGCCGCAGCGCGGCGACAAGCGTTCCCTGCTGGAGACGGTGGAGCGCAACGCGAAGGACGCCCTGGCCCGACACAAGCTCAAGCGCGGCAGCGACCTGACCACCCGGGGCAAGGCCCTCGACGAGATCAGCGACGCGCTGGGCATGCGCACCTCGCCGCTGCGCATCGAGTGCTACGACGTCTCCCAGATCCAGGGCACCGACGTGGTGGCCAGCATGGTCGTCTTCGAGGACGGCCTGCCCCGCAAGAGCGAATACCGCCGGTTCATCGTCCGGGGGGCCACCGACGACCTGTCCGCCATGTCGGAGGTGCTGCGCCGCCGCTTCGCCCGCTACCTCGAGGCCCGCGCCGAGACCGGGGAGCTGGGGGAGGAGACCGCCGCCGACCCCGACCGGCCGGGCATCGACCCGACGACGGGCCGGCCGCGCCGGTTCGCGTACCCGCCGCAGTTGGTCGTGGTCGACGGCGGCGCGCCGCAGGTCGCGGCGGCGGCCCAGGCCCTCGCGGAGCTGGGCGTCGACGACGTGGCGCTGTGCGGCCTGGCCAAGCGGCTGGAGGAGGTGTGGCTGCCCGACGACGAGTTCCCGGTCATCCTGCCGCGCACCTCCGAGGGGCTCTACCTGCTGCAACGGGTGCGCGACGAGGCGCACCGGTTCGCCATCACCTTCCACCGGCAGCGCCGCTCCAAGCGGATGACGGAGTCGGCGCTCGACTCGGTGCCCGGCCTCGGCGAGGTGCGGCGCAAGGCCCTGCTGCGCCACTTCGGCTCGCTCAAGCGGCTCGCGGCGGCCTCGACCGAGGAGATCACCGAGGTTCCCGGCGTCGGCCGGCGCACCGCCGAGGCGATCACGGCCGCCCTCAACCCCGGGGCGGACGCCCGGCCCGCCGCAGGCGACGGCAGTTAGCGTCCGGCGCAAATAATTGACGTCGATCTATGGCGTCGAGGGTGTCCGTGTGTCCATGATGTCGGCGGTACGGCCGTCCGCGCGTGCGCCCGACGCGTGGCGGGCCGGGGCCGCGTCGCGCACGTCGTCTGGGGGAGGCAACCATGACACCGGCAGGACGCCGCAGGACCTCCCGGCTCGGCACCGTGGCCGCAGCGACCCTGCTGGCCCTCACCGCGGCCGCCCCGGCGATCGCCGCCCCGGCCGAGGGCGAGATCCTCGCCGCCGGCGGCCCGGACGCCGTGGCCGGCTCCTACGTCGTCGTGCTGCGGGACGCCGCCGTCACGGCCGACGCCGTGCCCGCCACCGCCCGTCGCCTCGCCTCCCGGCAGGGCGGCCACGTCGGCCTGGTCTACCGGCACGCCCTGCGCGGCTTCGAGGCCCGGCTCTCCGAGCGGGGCGCACGCCGGCTCGCCGCCGACCCGGCCGTGGCCTCCGTGACGCAGAACCGCACGGTGTCCGCGTCCGACGTGCAGACCCCGACCCCGTCCTGGGGCCTCGACCGGATCGACCAGCGCGCGCTGCCGCTCGACAACTCGTTCACCTACCCCCGCGCCACGGCGGCCGTGCGGGCCTACGTCATCGACTCGGGCATCAACCTCGCCCACGGCGAGTTCGCCGGCCGGGCGGTGTCCGGCTGGGACTTCATGGACGGCGACGCCGACGCCACCGACTGCCAGGGCCACGGCACCCACGTGGCCGGCACGCTCGGCGGATCCACCTTCGGGGTGGCCAAGCACGTGCAACTGGTCGCCGTGCGCGTGCTGAGCTGCACCGGCGGCGCCTGGGCCTCGCAGGTCATCGCCGGTGTCGACTGGGTCACCGGCGACCACGACCCCGGCGAGCTGGCCGTGGCCAACATGAGCCTCGGCGGCGCGGCGTACGCGCCCATGGTCGAGGCCGTGCGGCGGTCCATCGCCGACGGCGTCACCTACGCGGTGGCCGCGGGCAACGAGAACGGCGCCGACGCGTGCACGACCACCCCGGCCTCCGTGCCGGAGGCGATCACGGTGGCCGCCACCGGGGCCACCGACGCGCGCGCCTCGTTCTCCAACATCGGCACCTGCGTGGACCTGTTCGCGCCGGGCGTCGACATCACCTCGGCCTACATCGGCGGGACCGCCACCACCCGCACAGCCTCCGGGACGTCGATGGCCAGCCCGCACGTCGCCGGGGCCGCCGCACTGATCCTGGCCGACCACCCGACCTACACCCCGGCCCAGGTGACCCAGTCGCTCCTGGCCGACGCGACCGCCGGGGTGGTGACCGACGCGGGCGCCGGCACGCCGAACCGGCTGCTGCACGTCGACCCCACCACCCCGGCCAACGACTTCACCCTGACCGCCACCCCGGCCAGCATCACCGTCACCGCCGGTGGCACCGTCTCCACCACGATCGCCGGCACCGTCACCAGGGGCGCGTCCCAGCCGGTCGCGCTGGCGACCCGGGGCCTGCCGGCGGGCGTCACGGCCACGTTCCAGCCCGCCAGCATCTCCTCCAACGCAGGCACCACGCTCACGCTCAGCACCGCCTCGACGGCGCTGGCCGGCGCGTACACCGTCACGGTGATCGGCACCGGGACCGCCGCGACCCGCGCGGTGGCCGTCCAGCTGCGCGTCGACGACCCGGCCGCCTGCGTCCGCTCCGACGGCACCGACCGGGCGATCACCGACTTCCAGAACCTCTACGCCCCGATCACCGTCACCGGCTGCCCCGGCAACGCCGCCCGCAACAGCACCGTGGAGGTGCACATCGAGCACGCCGTGATCGGGGAGCTCGACGTGCGGCTGATCTCGCCCCGCGGCACCTGGTACTTCCTCATGGACCACACCGGCGGGGACAGCGACCGCATCGACTACACGTTCACCTACGACCTGTCGGCCGAGCCGGCCAACGGCACCTGGAACCTGTACGTCAGCGACAACCTGGCCCAGGGCACCGGGTTCCTCGACTCCTGGAAGATCAACGTGGCGGGCGCTGACCTGCCCGCGCCCGCGTGCGGCGGGGTCGCCACCGCCGACGTGCGGATACCGGCCTCCGGCACGGTCGAGTCGCCGATCAGCGTGCCCGACTGCGGCCGGGCCCCGTCGACCACCAGCTACGTCGAGGTCAGCATCGCGCACCAGTACGGTCGCGACCTCCAGATCTCCCTCGTCGCGCCGGGCGGGCAGGTGGTGCTGCTCAAGGAGAGCCTCGTGGGGTCGTACAAGGCGAATGCCCGCGAGGCCTACATCGCCGACCTGTCGGGGAAGCCGACCCTCGGCACCTGGAAGCTGCGGGTCGAGAACGTCGCCGGCTACGAGGGCCTGATCGAGGGCTGGAAGCTGACCCTCTGACAGTGATGACGTGGGGGCGGGTCACCCTGCGGTGAATCGAGCGGGACGGCTCAACACCTCCCGCGCTCCCCGCAGGTCGGCCAGCCGAGCGGACAGCGTCGCCCCGGCCAGCGCCGGTGGCAGGGCGGCGCTGAACTTCAGGCCGGCCAGTGCCCGGGAGTCGACCTCGGGCAGACGGATCCGGTCCGCCACCGCTTCTCGGACGTCCCGCCATCGTGCTGCCGTCAGGTCGTCCCGGAGCCGCACGTACAGGTCGCCGTGGCCCTGAACCGGGTCGGCGACCTCCCGGAGAGTGCTGGCCAGTGTCGCGTTGGCCCGGTAGCCGGCCCACGTCCACCACCGTATCCCGCCGCCTGCAGGCCGGGTGACCACGGTGGCCTCTGGGTGCGCGTTGTCGCGGTGCTGTGCGCGGATCTCGGCCAGCCGGCTGGCTGCCCGCCGGGTGAGAGACACGGGCGGCGTGGCACCGAGGACCACCTCACGCATGGCCTGACAGAGCGCGAACGACAGCCCGCCGGCACCGGAACCGGTCCAGCGGGCACGCCCACCCTCGTCGGCTGGCTCGACGAAACACCGCCGCCGCGACCAGTCGAGGTGCGTCACCCGCCAGCTCCGGCCGGCGAGGAGTAGCCGACGTGGGCCGGTCGTCTCCTCGGTGAGTAGGGCCGGATCCACCCGGCCGATCTCGGCGCGTCCGGCCAGGACGGTGAACTGCGGCGGCGCGGTGAAGACCGAGAGCATCTCCATGAAGTGGCGGTGGCCGAAGCGACGTTCCGCCGCCGGGCCGATGAAGAGCATGCCTCCGTCCCGCTCCAGGTAGCCCTCGGCCAGGAGGAACCGCAGTATGTCCTCCGCTGCCTTGTCGTACGGGGCCAGCCCGTTCCACCAGCGACGCCATTCCCGGTCACCGACCTGTCCCTCCTGGAGGCAGAGGGCCAGGATCTGCTGTGCCACGATGTGCCGCGGTTCGGGCGGTGCCGCCACCGGTTCGACCCAGCCCCGCGCCCACAGCAGCAGCAGCCCGGCGGCTTGCAGGAGGGCGGGCTCACCCAGCGTGAGCAGGAGGCAGTTGCGTGAGGTGCCGGCGCGTCGGCCGCTGCGACCGAGGCGTTGCAGGAACGATGCCACGGTCTGCGGCGCGTCGATCTGGATGACCCGGTCGAGGTCGCCGACGTCGATGCCGAGTTCCAGGGTGCTGGTGGAGACGATGACGCAGTCCCGGGCCTCGGCGAACGCCTGCTCGGCGCGAGCCCGCTCCTGACGTGACAGCGAGGCATGGGACAGGAACGTGGTCACTCCTCGGCCAAGGAGCAGTTGCCCCAGTTGCTCGACGCCCTGGCGGGACTCGCAGAAGACGAGGCGTTTCTCACCCGGGTGTAGCGAGGCGATGACAGTGGCGGCGTTCTCCCACGATCCGACGTAGTCCAACTCGACGACACCGGAGTGTGCCGGAGTGGCGGGCTCGATGGTGCCAGGCCGATCGACGGAGACGACCCGGGCGGGCCGGTGGCCGGCGGCGGCTCCCTGGAGCCAGGTGAGCAGGTCGACGGGGTTACCGACGGTGGCCGAGAGCCCGATTCGTTGCAGCGGACGCCCGACCAGGCGGGTGAGCCGCTCCAGGACGGCCAGCAGGTGCCAGCCCCGGTCGTCGCCGGCGAAGGCGTGCACCTCGTCGACCACCACGACCCGTAGCCCGGCGAAGAGGGCCGCGTGGTCGACCGTCCGGCTGACCAGCATCGACTCGATGGACTCGGGGGTGGTGAGCAGGACGTCCGGCCGTTCGCGCAGGATCCGCTGCCGCACGGCGGTAGTGGTGTCGCCGTGCCACACCGCGCATCGGCGGCCCAGCCAGGACGTGTACTGGGTCAGGCGGGGGGCGAGGTTGTTCAGCAGCGCCTTCAGCGGGCAGACGTAGAGCACCGAGGTGCCGGACCAGTTGCCGGCCGCCATGCGGGAGAGCACCGGGAACAGCGCCGCCTCGGTCTTGCCGCTGGCGGTGGCGGCGAGCAGCAGCGCGTCGTCGCCCGCGAGCAGCGGAATGACGGCCCTCTCCTGTAACCCGCGCAGCCGTGGCCACCCGAGGGTGTTGACGATGTGGTGCAGCAACACCGGATGCAGCCGATCGGCGGCGGAGGCTGGCTCGGCCGGGTGCGGCCCGGTCACGCGGGAGCCGCAGCGGCTGTCACGGCAACTCCAGCTCGATGTCGTCGGCCCGGGTGGCGTTGCGTTCGACGTCGGTCAGTTCGGCGGGGGCGAGGGTGAGCGCGTAGTCCCGGCGGGGGTCGAAATCGGGGTACAGCTCGACCGGGTCGAGCACCCCGGCGACGAGCTTCTTCAGGAAGAGCCGGGGCGCGATCCCGACCCGGCCGCCGAGCTGCCCGGTGACCGCGCGGGCCAGGTCGGCCAGGTAGGCGTCGTCGGCCACGGCCCGCAGCCGCTCCTCGGCGGGGGAGCCGGCGGCGAACAGGTCGCGCACCCGTCGGCCTAGCTCGACCAGGGAGTCGACGGTGAACCCGGGCAGGCGGAGCTGCACCGCGCGGGGGTTGTCGAAGCGGGGATCGGCGGGGAAGTCGGTGGCCAGCCGCTGGGCCAGGGGCGCCAGCCGCTGCACGCCCTGCGGGCCGTCGTAGAAGGCCGGCGTGCCGGTGATGACCAGGTACAGCCCGGGGAACCGACCGGCGTGCACCTCGTCGACGAGCTGCCGCAGGGCGTTGAGGGCCTTGTCCCGGGCGTCGGAGCGGACTCGCTGCAGGGTTTCCACCTCGTCCAGCACGACGAGCAGGCCGGCGTAGCCGCAGTCGCGGAGCACCGCCAGCAAACCCTGGAGGAAGCCGAGCGCCCCGAAGTGGTCGAGGTCGCCGCGTACGCCGGCGTGTCGGCGGGCGGCCGCCGCGACGTGGGGCTGCCCGCCGAGCCAGGCGAGCACCGCCTCGGCGCCGGTGGCGTCGCCCGCCGCGAGCGCGGTGCGGTAGCCGCGCAGCGCGATGGCGAAGCTCGGGGCGGTCCGGCTGACCCGGGCCAGCCGCTGGGCGAGCAGATCGTCGACGACGCGCCCGACCGCCTGCTCGTCCGCCGGATCGAGGTCCCCGGCGGCCAGGGCGTCCTCCTCCAAGGCGTAGAACCAGGCGTCGATGATCTGCCGCAGGGCGCTGGGCGGGAACGTGGCGGTGGTGAGCCGTTCGATGAGCCGCCGGTAGACCGTCTCCAGCCGGTGCAGGGGCGTCTCGTTCTCCGATACCTGCACCTCGGCCGTGGCCAGGTTGGCGCGCTTGGCCTGCTCGGCGAGCCAGCGGGCGAAGAAGGTCTTGCCGGAGCCGTACTCGCCGCGCACGGCCTTGAACACCGCGCCGCCGGTGCGTACCGTCTCGATCTCCTCGCTGATCGCCCCGCTGAAGCGGTCGAGCCCCACCGCCAGCAGGTCGAGGCCGGACTCGGGAACCGCGCCGCGCCGCAGCGCGTCGACGACGAGGCGACGTCGTGCGGCACTGACCTGCTGGCTCACCGGCGTTCCTCCGGCACCCCGAACTGGCGGCACAGCAACGGCACGTCGAGCCGCACGGTGCGACCGTCGTCGACCTGGGACAGCACGGGGAAGTTGTCCACGTTCAGGATCCGTTGCAGCGTCGCGACGAAGCCGTTGGCGCGGCCCGGTTGCTCGCCCGCCCGCTCCGCGAGCAGTACGGTGGGCAGCACGCCGTTGTTGTCGATCAGGGCCGCCAGGGCTCCCCGGATCTTGCCGATCGGCACCCGGCGCGGAGTCAGGGCGTGCTGGGCGTCGAACATCTCCGAGGCGAACAGCCGGTCCAGCAAGGGGACATCCGGGGCCGCCGGGAGGTCGAACAACGCGGCGGTGTCGCGCGGCGGGACGGTCGTTTTCGGCTTCCGTCCGGCCCGCTCCCGCCCATCCTGAGCCGGCCGGGGCGGGGGCGGCGCTTCGTGCCCGGCGACCGTTGCCGTCCACCACGGGGGCTCCTGGGCGGCGACGGGACGCCAACCCGTCGGGGCCGCTGCGCCGAGCGGGAGCAGCGCAAGCATCGGCACGGTCACCTCGGCCAGGGACGCCCCACCGTGGTAGCCGGCCCGGCGTGGCAGGTAACGCAGCCCCGCATCCCAGAGCGCCACCACCCGCTGCCCGTCGGCGACCACCCGCGAGCCGACCAGTTCCACCTCGCCGTCGGCGGGCGGCGTCGGGTCGGTGCGGTGCCGCGCGGAGGCCGCTGCGACGACGGTCCGCTGCTCGCCGTCGCGTTCGAGCACGTGACCGTGGTCGCTGGTGATGATCACGGCGCGCCCGTGGTAGCGGGCGTGGTCGAGCAGGGTACGCAGGGGGCCGAGATTGGCGAGCTGCCAGCCGGCGTCGGCGCTCTCCCGGCCGTGGTCGAGCGCGTCGTCCACGGTGTTGACCACGACGCCGACCAGCATGTCCACCTCGCTGAGCGCCTGCACCAGGCGTTCGTGCAGCACCTCGCCGGCATTGCCGTGCACCGTGCCCTTGTGGAACAGCTCCGCCCGACGGCCCCGCCACAGCGGATGTTGCCGGAACGCCGCCCGCTCGGTCGCCTGGTCACCCTCGCTAAGCGCGGCGGACAGCAGCGACGCGCGGGAGGCCGAGGTCACGGTGGGTAGGGCGGCGACGGCTCCCCGCCGCCGCGTCCCGCCGAGCGGGTCGTACTCCACCCAGCCCAGGGTCGCGAGTTCCGCACCGAGCCCGGCGGCGACGGCCGCGCTCATGCCGTCGATGACGACGAGCAGCACCGGCCGGGTGCTTTCGCGCACCACGGGCGCGACGACCCGGGGGAGCACCGTCTCCACCGTGAGCAGGCGACCGTCCGGACTGCCGTCCCTGGTCCAGCGGGCGAGCTGCTCGGCGAAGACGCCGTCGAAGTCCCGGCGGCGGTCGCGGGCCCGGTCGTGCACGGCCCGGTAGGCCCGGCCGAGTCCCGGGTGGGCGTCGTCGCCGGCCCAGACGTGTTCGAGCGCGAGATCGACCCAGCCCCACTCGGCGACCTGCCGTTCGATGCCGTCGGCGACTCCGGTGGGCTGATTGGCGTCGGTCGCCAGCCAGCGCAGCAGCCGCAGCACCATCCGGGCCCGCTCGACGCGGTGCGGATAGCTACCCGACAGGTGGTGGCTCTCCAGCGCGGCAATCGCTGCGTGGGCGGCGTCCAGCGCGGCGGGGACCCGTTCCGGCTGCCGGTCGGCGTGATCGAGGGCGCGCAGCGCGGCCTGCACGGTGGTCGCCACCGCGCCGAGGCGGTGCGTGAACCCGGTGCGCAGGATGCGACTCGTCCGACCCGGCTCTTGCGCTCCGAACATCGTCAGCAGTTCCTCGGCCCGGTCCAGGACCGCGTGGCTCGCCTGCCGGGCGGACGGCAGCCAGGCGTCGTTCCGCGCGGCGGCTTGGAGCAGGTCGACCGTCGCCCGGTCGGTGGCGGCGGCGAAGGAGGTGACCACGGCGGTGGGCAACGGGGGGCTGCCGAAGTATTGCTCGACGCGCCCCTGGGCGCGCAGCGTGTCCGGATCGGCGCCGACCGCAGGTGACCAGAGCGCCTCGCAGACGAGGCCGAGGGGCATCGCGTCGGCGAGCCGGTCCACGGCGAGCAGGGTGGACAGCGCCCGCAGCGGTGCGCCGAACACCTCGGTCAGCCAGGTGACCAGCCCGGCTCGTTCCGCCTCGGGCAGCGAGGTGAGCAGGTCGGCCGCCCCGGGCAGGGTCGTCCACCAGAGCAGACCGGTGACGTCGAGATCGTCGGGTTCGACGCCGAGCCGCGCCAATCCCAGGCGCTCGGCGGCCAGGTGACGCAGCGCCGTGTCCCGTTCCAGCACCGTGCCGGTGAGCCGGGGCCACCCCTTCGCCGGCATCGCCTCGACCAGCGCCGTCCCGGCCCAGGGGAGCGACACCAACCGGGAGTCGACGTGCCGGGCGCCGAAGGACTCGGCCACTAGGGCCCACGGGTCGAGGTGGATGACGCGTCGCCGGAACACCCGGCTGAGGATGCCCATGCCCAGCTCGTGCTGGGGCACGTCGGTCAGCAACACCGTCGGGTCGTCGTGGGGCAGCGCCACCTGCTCCCAGACGGCCAGCACGGAGGGGCAGGGCACCACCCGGACCCGGCGGTCCCCGCCGACGGCCAGCACCGGGTCGTGGGGCCAGACCGGTGCTGCGGCGACCAGCACCACCGGCGGTGGCCCCTCCCGGGGCGGGTGGGCGCGGAACTGCTGACCGATCCGCTGCGCGAGCGCGCCGGGGTTGACGGGCAACGCCGCGGGCCGGGCGGCGACCCGGCCCACCGGCTCCTCGGTCGTACGCGTCACGGCAACATCCGCCAGCGCAGCTCGATCCTCCGCCCGGGGTGCTGCCGGGCCAGGGCGCGGATCGTCTCCACCGCGGCGTCGAGGTCGTCGTCGGAGGCCAGGACAGTAGCGCCGTGCTCCTCGGGGCCCGCGCCGTCGGGCGTGAGAATCACATCGAGGTGGTGGCCCCCCTCGGGCGGGGCAACGGGCGGCTGTTCGAGGGTGGGGCGGGGGGCTCGACGGGTGGCCCGGCGCAGCAGGTCGTTGGCCCGGCTGCGCGCCTTGCCGAGCGCGCCCGTCAGCGGGGTGGTCAGCTCGTCGTCCCGGAGGGCCTGCCGCAGGGCGGTCAGGATCTCCGTGGCCTCGGCCGTCCATCGTTCGTCCAGCTCGGTCAGGAGCCCGAAGGTGTCCCAGGGGGCCTCGCGCAGCGCGTGCCCCACCTCCTCGGCGCTGCGGATGCTGCGGCCCGCGCGCTGGGGCGGCCCGCCGAGTTCGGCTCGGGCGAGCTGCCGGACGATGTCGATGTCCTGGTGCCGCGAGTCCAGCCCGTCGAGCAGGTCGGCGGCGACCTGCGCGGTGCGCAGCCGGGGCCAGTCACCGGACCGGGGGTCGAGGCCGATGCGCGGCCCCTGGTGTTCCAGCTCCTCGACGAGGCGGTGCGCGGCGTTACGGTGCAACCGGGCCCGCTTCGACAGGTCCTGCACGAACATCGCCACCAGCCGGCCCCGGGCCAGGTCGGGCGGCATGAAGCCGAACAGGTGCATGGCGCGTTCGCGGGCCGCCGTCCAGTCCGCCGGGTCCGGCCGCTGCGGCGTACGCAGGGCCAGCTCCCCGGTGATCGCGGTCAGCTCGGGCTGCGGGGTGACGACACCGCCGCCGCGCCGGATCCACGTCCGGTCGGTCTGCTCGGCGAAGCTGGCCAGGACGAGCTGGGCGACGAGCGGGTCGAGCCCCTGGGGGCGGGGGTCGTCGAGCCAGCGCAGCAGGTCGGCCACCCGCAGGTCGCCGTCGATGCCCTCCTGACCGGCCCGGCGCTGGAAGTGCTCCACCCAGTGCCGGCCGAGGACGAATGCGGCCTCGTGCATCTCGCCGAGCAGCAGCGGGTTGGCGATCCGGCGGACCACCGCCCGGTCCTTCTTCTCCACCTCGGTGCGCCCGTCCGGTGCCTCGACCGCGCGTCGGACGTACTCCAGGACCGTCCGGAGGTCGGCGGGCTTCAGCGCCTCGCCGCGCCGGTCGGGGTCGAAGTCGGGATGGGCGGGGTACTGCTGCTGGAGGAGCTGGTCGGCGACGTCGCGCAGCGCGTCGGCCAGCCGGGCCCCGACCGGCAGCGTCGGCGTCGGCCCGTTGCTGAGGGTGATGAGATGCTCGTCGTACGTCGGCACGACGTCCTCGGGCTTCTTGGTGGCCAGCCCGTAGGCCTGCTTGAGCACCCCCGTGACCGCAACCAGGAGCGCGTCGCGCTGGCTGGTCAGGGTGGCGTGCGCCCGCCGCCGGTCGTCCTCGCTGAGGTGCTTGGCCGCCGCGTCGAACCGGTGGCCACTTAGCAAGTTGTCCAATACGACGAGCCGGCCCAGGTCGGCCTGGCGGGCGGTGGTCAGCGACGCCGGGATCCAGCAGAGCACCTGGTCGGTGAAGCGGGACCGCAACTGCTGGACCCGGCTGCGGTCGTCGGAGGGGTGGTAGCCGCCGTCGTCGAAGGGGTAGTCGACGACGATCCGCCAGGCGGTGGGGACGAACGGGTGGAAGGCGTCGTCGCGCAGGTCCTTCTCGTCGCGGACGTTGCCATAGATCATCTCGACGCTGCGGCGGCTGCCCCGCCACACCAGGGTCGCCTGGTCGCAGTCCTGGTTGGTCTCGGCGACGTCGAGTTCCTTCCAGAGCAGCCGCTTGACGAGGGCGCGCCAGTTGCCGGGGGTGTTGAGATGCCGGACGTTGTTGAGCACGCTCTCCACGTCGACGCCGATCAGGTCGAGGCGCACCCCGTCGCCGTCGAGCATCTTGATCTCGCCGAACCGGGACGCCCAGTCCTCGATGCGCCGTCGGACCTGGCCGACCTCGCCGCCCGGGACCGTGCTGGTGATGCTGCCGTGGTTGAGCGCGGACAGCTTGCGGGGGGTGAGGTTGCGCAGCGCCGGCACGGACGGGGCCAGCGCGGACAGGATCAGGGTCTTGACCAGGCGGTCCTCGCCGGTGAACGCCCTGATCCGGCCGGCCAGCTCACGGTTGGGGGTGCCACCGTGGCGGGCGGCGGCCAGGTCGTCGTCGGTGAGCCGGTGTCGGTCCAGCAGGTATGGGCGCAGCTTGCCCTCGTAGAGCTTCTGGGCGGTCTCGAACTCGGCCTTGAGTCGTTCGGTGAACGGCTGGTCGCCGCCCCTGCGGAGCACGTCGAACAGGTCACCGAGGGGGATCAGCTCGCCGAGCCGCAGGTCGTCGCGGCGGTCCATGAGCAGTTGCCGCATCAGCTTCAGCCCGGTGCGGGAGCGTTGCAGCGCGCTGGAGACGTGCACGAGGGTGGAGACGAAGGCCGGGCTGAACGGGTACGTCTTGCGGAACGACTCCAGATCGGCCCCGCTGCCGGTGTCGGTGCCGAGCAGCGTCGTCCACACGTCGTCGCGGACCCGCCTGAGGCGCTCGAACGCCTCGGTGATCGCCTGGTCGGCCGGCCCGCCGTCGCCGCCGATCCGCTTGAGCAGCCGCTGGCGGGTGATCTCGGGGAGGTTGCGGTCCTCCAGGGTGATCACGTCGAACCGGCCGCTGGCCAGGTTGAGCGTGTCCTGGAAGCCCAGCTCGCTGGCCCCGGTGACCTCGTGGCCGACCAGGTCGCGCAGGTCCCGCTGCCGGGCGATGAAGGTGACCACCGGGATGGGCCGGCGGGCGTCGCTGCCCTCCACGAAGTTGGTGATCTTCTGGATCTCCCGGGCCACGAACTGTTGGTCGCCGATGGAGTTGGCGAGCCAGAGGATCAGCTCGTCGAGGAAGAGCACCAGCGCGTCGTAGCCCAGATCCTTGGCGTGCTGGGCGATCTCGGTGAGGCCGCGGTCGAGGGAGACGAAGCCCTCGGCGTCCTCCATGGCGTTGCGGAAGAAGCCCTGCTGCCAGGTGCCGAGCAGGTCGCGGACCAGCCGGCGGCGTCCGTCGTCGTCGAAGGCGGCGGCGAAGGCCGCGTCGAGCTGCGCCGGGTCCCAGGAGTCGCCCCACTCGTCCTCGCCCTGCGGCAGGCCGGCGATGAACGCCTCGTCGCCGATCTGCTCGCGCAGGCGTCGGCTCTGTTCGAGCAGGGCGTCGGTGCGGTGCACCGCCGGGATCGGGGCGTCCGGGTGCAGCCGGCGGACCTGCTCGACGTAGCCGCCGAGCACCCGCTGCTCCAGCGACTTGGCCCCGATGAGGTGGTATGGCAGGAGGAGGAACTTCCGCCCGGCCAGCCACGAGTCGTGCCGGGCCAGCAGGGGGGCGAACTCGTCCCGGTCCCGGGCGGCCCGGTCGCCGCGCAGCAGCGCGTGGAGCACCGCCATGAAGTGGGACTTGCCGGAGCCGAACGAGCCGTGCAGGTAGGCGGCCCGGGACGCGCCGCTGGACAGGGCGGTGGAGATCAGCCCGAGGGCCTGGTCGAAGTTGTCGGCCAGACTCGGCGGGATGACGTACTCGTTGATGGTCTGCTCGGCGTCGCTGATCCCGTCGGCGAGCTTGAGCACGTAGTCGCTGTCGCTGGTGGCCCTGGGGTCGGGGATTTCGATGAAGTCCCGGAGGAGGGGTTGAGAGGGCGGTGCCAGCATGCGTAACACCGTAGCGGAACGGATGCCGGCGGCCACCAACCGCGCGCGTAGCCGCGGTGATACCCGCGGGCGCGGCGGAGCCGTCACTGGCCCGCCCCGCTGTCCCCGTCGCCCCAGCAGAGCCCGCCGATGCCGGCCGCGCTGTGGAAGCCGGGATGCCCGGTGACATCCATGCAGACCTCGCCGTCGGGACCGGTCCGGCCGCAGAACACCGGCTCGACGTGGTTCCAGGCATCGGCCCGGGACAGCAGTGCGGCGCTCGCGGGCAGCTCGGGGCGCAGGATCGTCAGGCCCTCCGTGTAGACGACGGCCTGGTCGCGGGCCTCCCGCAGGTCGGGCGCCAGGTAGGACAGGTGCAGCGTCCACCGGCGGTGCATCTCGTACGCCCCGGCGGGCGGCCGGTTGCGCCCCGAGCCCCGCTCGCGGTCCGTCGTGTAGCGGGTGACCAGGGAATTGACGTACGACGAGAGCGCGTCCGGCTTCGTCAGCGCGTGCGCGATGGCGGCCTGGACCCGCTCGGACACGTCGGCCCCGTCCAGCATGGCCGCCAGCTCACGATGAAAGTCGGACTCGGACCACTGCGACGCTTGATTTTCAGTCACCACTACCTCCGGACTCCGGTGAGTTACCGAACACTGAGCGTGCACCACGGCAGGCGATCTTGCAACGTAGCAGTGAAGGATGTTAGATGGCATTCAGATGTGCTGTCTGGTTCTATGTCCCCAACCGTGGTCCTACGGAGGTCTGCTATGGCATCGACTGCAAGCCCGACGATTCGTGCGCGTCGACTGCGTCGTGAGCTGCGACGCCTGCGCGCTCAGCGAGGGTTGACGGTCGATGAGGTTGCTCGCTCGGTGGGCTGGCATCGAGCGAAGGTGATCCGCATCGAGCAGGGGCATAGCGGGGTCGCCTCGGACGGGTTGCGGAAGCTTCTGGATCTCTATGAGGCGTCGCCCGAGGAGCGGGATGCGTTGGCCAGTCTTGCGCGCCAGGCGCGACAGAAGGGCTGGTGGAGCGCGTACGGCGATGTCCTGCCCGACGACTATGTGGGGTTCGAGGCGGAGGCGACGGCGATCAGCACGTTCCAGAGCCTCTACGTTCCCGGGCTGTTGCAGACGGAGGAGTACGCGCGGGCGATCATCCACGCAGGGCGGACCGCCGCCAGCAAGGAGGAAGTTGATCGAGTCATCGCGGCGCGTCAAGCTCGGAAGGTCCTGCTTGCGCGGGATGTGCCGCCGAAGCTCTGGATCATCCTGGACGAGGCTGCGATTCGGCGGGTCGTCGGCGGTGCCAAGGTCATGCGTGCTCAACTGGCGCGCATTGTCGAGGCATGTCAACTGCCGACGGTTGAGGTGCAGGTGCTGCCCTTCGCTGCGGGCGCGCACGCTTCGATGGGTGGTGCCTTCACGATCCTTGACTACGCGGAGGCGGCGCTCGACCCGACCATCGTCTACGTGGACAACGACACCAACACACTCCTGCTGGAGGAGGATCAGCAGGTATCGCGATATAGACTCGTCTTCGACCACCTACGTGCGAAGGCGCTTGACCCTGACCAGTCTGCTGACTTCCTCGTCAGGATCTGCGCCGAGCTTCAAGACTGAGTCTTGGCCTGAGGAGCACTGCGATGACCTCGCCCGACCTTGCGAACGTGACGTGGCGTAAGAGTTCGCGTAGCAGTGCAAATGGGTCTGACTGTGTAGAGGTGGCCGAAATCTCTTCCGCGTTGGCGGTGCGGGACTCCAAAGACCCGGGTGGCCCTGCGCTCCTCTTCGACCGGGACGCCTGGTCGTCGTTCGTCGTCGGCCTGCGGCGCGGCCTGCGCGGCTGATCCCTCGCCGAGTTGATCGCCGCCCTGATGCGGGCGGCATCACCCACACCCGGTTAGATGGCCGGATGGCGGTAAGTATCGACATCGAAGCCCTGCGGGACGCGGCCGGTTTCGTGGCCTGCGCAGCGGCGGACAAGTTGCGGGCAGCCGGTCAGCCGGTGGAGTTCGCGCCGGCCGGCGGGGGAGCATCCGGCGTGGTCAGGGAGGCCGGGCAGCCACCGCTTGAGGTCTGGGTGGGCATCACGGCGGACGGCTTCACCGCCGAGTGTGACTGCCCGGACGGCGCGGGGCTGTGCGCGCACGCGGTGGCCCTCACGCTCGCTGCCTTGGACGAAGGTCTCGCCTGGTCCTCGGCGGCCACGCCACCGTCGGCCCTGGCGGTCGACCCCCGGGTCGCTGGGCTGGTCGAACTCGCACGGAACATCCCCGCCCGACGGCTGGCGTTGCTGGTCGCCGAGTGGGCGGCCACGGATCGCGTGCTGGAGAGCAGGTTGCGGGCACAGGCCGGTCAGCTCGCGTCCCTCACCGCCGCCGAGCTGAACGACATCCGTCGCACGATCGACAACCTGGCCCACGAGGCGACCAGCGGTAACCATTGGGATCTGCACGACGTGGAGAAGGCCGGGCGGGCGATCGTCGAGGAAGTCGAGATGCTTGCCCAACGACCGCCGACCGAGGAGACACTGCTGCTGGTCGAGCGCGCCGCCCGCGCGTGGGACGGACTCTCCGGCTACCTCTACGACGCCTGGGAGACGTACGAGGAAGAGCCGGCCGAGATCGGCGGCGCGCTCCGGGCGGTCCACGTCCAGCTCTGCGAGCAGGTGCAGCCGGACCCTGACGAACTGGCCGCCCGGCTCGCCGAGATCATCGAGGCGGCCGAGGTCGACTCCTGCCTCGACGAGCCGTGGGACTATCTCGCCGTGCTCGGGCACCAACGGGTCAAGGCGCTGCGGAATCGCCGCTGATATCCGTCACAACACCCGCGCTGCATGCAGCGGATTGCTGGCCGGCTGTCGGACGGTCAGTCTCCTGACAGCAATGCCGGGGCGACGTTGAGATGCTGGGCGGCTGCGGCGAGCCCTCTGTCCTTGGCGTCGCCCTTGTGTAGCTTGCCGGAGCACCACTTCCAGCCGATCTGGGCGAGATTGTCTGCACCTAGACCAAGCGGCGTGTCGGCGTAGTTCTCGACGACCTCGACGACGACCCGGTCGGCGTTCAGATGCACAGTCCGAGCTGCCCGGCTTAGCTTGGCCTCGCGTCCGGAGTCGCGTCGCTCCGAGTCGTAGCCAGGTGGGATGGCCTCGACATTGCCGCGCCGCCAAGCATTCATCAGTTCCCTGATCTCCGGATAGTCGGTAAGCACTTCGAGGCGGTAGCGGGGCAGCAGCCTGCGCAGGGCCCAGAACAATGCACGCAGCTCAGCGGCCAGTTCTCCAGGTCCGTCGTAGCGGCGGGTTGTGGTGGTTGCCCCGAGACCGTAGTGGCCGTCGCTGGCGAGGTAGCCCCAACCGCGAGGGTGAATGGTCGCCTCAGGAGTCGGGGCATAACAGCCGACGACACCCACTCGTATAAGCGATCCCTCGGGCACGACAAGCGCGGCGAGTTGCTCTTCGATCATCCAGCGATCCCGCTTTAGCGACTGCATCGCGCCGTTCTTGATCTCGCGCGGGTTGGCAGGACGTAGTTCCTTCGGGTTGTCGCAGACGCGACGGGACTTGAGGGTGGCCCACGGCTCGGGATGGATCCAGCCGTCACCTTGTGGTACGCAGATCACGCCACAGTTTTCGCAGATGTGCTCCTGCGCATTACTGGCTTCGGCTTGCATCCTGTGCCCCCTGGAAGTCGTACCTACGAACGGTTGACGGAAACCTCCGCGGCAGTAGCTTCCAGGCGTATAGGGTTCCGCCGCAAGTCGGAGTCGTAGGCCCGACATTGGCTTGCTCAACAGGGCCGCCGACATCGATCCATTGACCTGCTTGGACTCATCTCCCTTATTCGCCGTTTACGTAGTTGTTTGGCGATCAGGTCTGTTGGTGCCGCCGGCCACGGGTGGCCGGCGGCTGCCAGCCGGTCAGGTCGGCCTCGGTGAGGTGGAGGTCGTTGAGCCGTTCGTCCAGGAAGCCGCTGTAGGCGTCCGCCGGGGATTCGCCGGTGTCCGGGTCGATCTCCCCGTGCCACTGGCGGACCCAGGGCAGCACCTCGTGCAGCCCGGCCAGCAGCGGCGTCAACTGCTCTGCCGTCCAGCCGTCCGCCTCCTGACGTTGGACGATGAGCAGGGCGAGAGCCTGCGCCTGATCGCGGTGGTCCCAGCCGGCCCACCCGATCAGGAGTGAGGGGTCACCCGCCCGCCCCGCGCCCGGGTAGGAGACGAAGCGTTCCTTGGCCACGTCGAGCTTTCCCCGGTTGGACCAGTAGCTGTTCTTCCGGAAGTCGACGGGCTTGTACTTCGGCGGCACCGGGATCGTCTTGCGGATCGCCTGCCGGGTCGGCTCGTCGGGGGCGGCGTCCTCCTGGCGCTGCTTCTCCCAGACCAACTCCCACTCGGCCCGCTTCGTCAGGCCGCTGGCGGTGTAACGCAGCTTCGACAGGTACGGGACATGCTCGCCGTCGATAAGGTCAGCGAGGATCCTGGGCAGTTCCCGGCTCGGGTCGAAGAGGGCGGCCACGGCGAGGACGTTCGGGTCGCGGCTCAACTCGTCGGCGAGTTCGGCCACCGACAGTGCGCGGGGCTGCGGATTGCCGTTCTCGTCCGGGGCATACCACAGCTCCCGCGCCTCGCACCGGTCCAGCAGCCAATTCCGCAGTGCGGCGTCGAGCAGCTTGTCCCAGCCTGGGGTGGCCCAGCGGCGCTTGCACTCCGGTCGCTCGATTAGCGCGAGGTAGCGGTTCGACTCGATGACCTCGATCCGCTTCCGGACCACGGCCCGGTATTCCGGCGACCAGTGATCGGGCAGCTCGGTGATCGGCGTCGAGCCGTGCCGGACGAACCACTGCGTGTCGGCGCTGCCCTCCTTCACCTTCCGAGCGAGCACGATTTCGAAGGCCCGCTCACCGAGGCTCAACTCCGGCACGGAACGGGCCGGGGCGGTCAGTTCCTCGGGCAGCAGGCCGTACTGCGCATAGACCTGCCAGTCCAGCTCCTCCTGAAGTGCGATCATCCGGCCCCGGAGCGAATGCCACTCGCGCTCGGCGTCGGCCAGGCGCTCGGCGGTAGGCGTCTCCTCGGCCGCGACCGCCGCCGGGCTCGCGGCCGTCAGGCACTGAGCCATTCCGCGCAATGTTCTGATCACAAGAGGTGGTCATGTGGTGCGGTCGTGTTCGGTGTGGAGCAGGACGAGTGCGGCGGCCACGATCTTGCCGATGCGCCATGGGTCGAGGCTGATGTTGCGCAGCGCCTTGAAGGTGGTCTTGAGCAGGGAGTTTCCGCGTTCGCCGATGGCTCGCAGGCTGTTGTGGGCCTTGTTGAACTGCTGCTGGATGGTGGTGAGGCGGCTGTTCCTCGGTTTCTTGAACGCCACGGTGATGGTGGTGGACTCGCCTTCGTAGCCCAGGTCGCCGAGGGGTCGCAGGTCGGTGCCGGCCGCTCGCA
>NZ_FMCW01000042.1 GCF_900091595.1 Micromonospora haikouensis | reverse complement strand
GACCACATCCTCTATGACCAGCGGGGAAAGACCCGAGAACACCGCCCGCGCAAGCCCATCGACATCCTTCACGCCAGGGTCAACGACCCTCACGACACTCCGTCACCACCGAATGTGAGACAGGGCCGTTCGTGTTTGACAGACCCCATTCTTTTGGCCCCCCGGGTCGGGTCGGGTCGCCCGGAAATCTACGCGGTTCCGCGTGGGCCGTGTAGGAGCGCGCCGTGTAGAACGGCGGACGGGTCTGCGCTGAGGTCGAGTCGGTCCGGTGCGATGTCGGCGCGGGTGAGGAGGTCGCCGACGACGGCGATCATGGCGCCATTGTCGGTACAGAGCCGGGGTGACGGTACGCGTAGCCGCACGTCGGCGGCGGCGCAGCGTTGTTCGGCGAGTTGCCGCACTCGGCTGTTGGCAGCGACACCGCCGACAAGGAGCAGCGTGTCGGCCTGGTGGTCACGGCAGGCCGTGAGGGCTTTGCGGGTGAGGGTGTCCGCGACGGCTTCCTGGAACGATGCGGCGACGTCGGCCACGGCAACAGGTCGGTCGCTGTTCTTCTCGATCCAGCGGGCTACCGCGGTTTTGAGGCCGGAGAAGGAGAATTGGTAGGGCGGGTCGTGGGGGCTGGTCATGGGGCGGGGGAAGCTGATGGCGTCGGGGTTGCCGTCGCGGGCGATGCG
The DNA here is from genome assembly GCF_900091595.1 of Micromonospora haikouensis. Lineage (GTDB taxonomy): Bacteria > Actinomycetota > Actinomycetes > Mycobacteriales > Micromonosporaceae > Micromonospora > Micromonospora haikouensis. The sequence continues at coordinate 44,648 of NZ_FMCW01000042.1, read as the reverse complement.
GTCGATGGCGGGTCCGCCGGGGTAGGGCAGTCCGAGGAGGCGGGCGACTTTGTCGAAGGCTTCGCCGGCGGCGTCGTCGACGGTGTCACCAAGGTGGATGACGGGGTCGCGGGCGAGGTCGCCGAGCAGGAGGAGTGAGGTGTGTCCGCCGGAGACGATGAGTGCGACGCAGCGGCGGGGTAGGGGCCCGTGTTCGAGGGTGTCGACGGCAGCGTGGCCGGCGAGGTGGTGAACGCCGTAGAGGGGTACGCCGAGGCTGAGGGCGTATGCCTTGCCTGCGGCGAGGCCTACCTGCACGGCGGTGGCGAGGCCGGGGCCTGCGGTGGCGGCGACGGCGTCGATGTCGCTGAAGCTGATCCCGGCGCGGTCGAGGGCGTGTCGGACCATGGGGGTGACGGCGTGCAGGTGGGCGCGGGCGGCAATTTCGGGTACGACGCCGCCGAAGCGGGCGTGTTCGTCCATGCTGGTGGCGAGGGCGTCGCCGAGCAGGACGCCGTCGGCGACGATGCCGACGCCGGTCTCGTCGCAGGAGGTTTCGATGCCGAGGACGACCGGCATCGGTCAGGCGTCCTGCGCCGTGCCGGCACCGACGGAGGGGTGTTCGGCGCTGGCAGCGAGGATCTGTTTGCGGAGTTTGGTGGGAAGCCGGTCGACGTAGGCGAGGCCGTCGAGGTGGTCGACCTCGTGTTGGAAGCAGCGGGCGAGGGTGCCGGTGCCGTCCAGCCGGATCTTTTGGCCTTGGACGTCGAAGCCGGTCACGGTGGCGGTGGCGCAGCGGGCCAGGTCGGCGTGTTGGCCGGGCACGGAAAGGCAGCCCTCGGAGTCGGTCACCAACTCGCGGTGCTCGGGTAGGTGCAGAACCGGGTTGATGACGGTGGCGACGGTGTGGGTACCGGTGGCGTCGGGGCAGTCGACGACGAAGATCCGTGCGTCCACACCGATCTGGTTGGCGGCCAGACCGACGCCGTGGGCGGCGTACATGCTGGCGAACATGTCGGCGACGAGCTGGGCGAGGGCGTCGTCGAAGTCGGTCACCTCGACACAGCGGCGATGCAGCACAGGGGTGCCGTAACGGGTGATCGGGCGCGGAGTGCCGGTCGAGGTCTGCACAGTTGCACATCATAGGCAATTGCCAACTCTTGGCAGTATGGGTTCTCCTGCTGGGTGATCCTGTTGGCTGTGCACGGGGTCTGGTCGGGCGACGGTCGGAGGGTGGGTGGCGCGGCGTCTGGCGCGGTGGGCCCGGACGTGGTTGCGGGTGGCGCACCGCTCGGAGCAGAACCGGCGGCATCGGTTGCTGCTGTCGTCGAGGAACACGCTGTGGCATCGAGGTTCCGCGCAGACGCCCAGCCGGTTGATGCCCCGTTCACACAGCCACACAGCGAATCCCCACAGGGCGGCGGCAAGGTACTCGGCTGCAGGGGTGCCGGACGCGGCGACATGGATATGCCAGTCGACCGCGCAGGTACCGGAGATCATCAGCCGGACCCGATGACGGGTCAGCAGGCCGTTGAGCCGGTCGATCGCCTCCTGCTCATGGCCGGCTGCCACGGTCTGGAACACCTCGCGCAGTCGGTGCCCCGCCACTCGCAGTGTGTGCAGGTCGGCTTCCGTGACGACTTCGCGGAGCAGAGGCTGGCCCGCCAGCAGTGCCTGTGCGTCCGTGCGGTCTTCGAGTTGTGTGTTGGCAAGTGCCGTCGCGCGGAGGGCCAGCGAGTAGCTGTCGGTCAGGCCGCCGCGGTTGCCCACGCCGGTGCGGCGAGCGCGTGCCGGACGCTCGGGTCCGACCGACACCGGGGAGGGGGGCGTACCGGCGGGTGCGGTCCTCAGCCGGCCGCTGTTAGGCACCGCGCACACCGCCCGTAGACCACGACACCGCCGGGCTGGCCGGACAGTTCTGTGTCGATCCCGACCGCGCGGGCGGCGGCCACGCTCGCCGCGACGGCCTCGGCCGGCAACTGCCGCATGTCGCCGCAGGTGCCGCAGACGGCGTGGTGATGGGCGTCGTCGGCGAGCCCGAAGGTCGTCGTCCTGCCGACCGGCACGGTGTGGGCGATGCCCAGCTCGACCAGTTGCCGCAGCACCCGATGCACCGTTGACAGTTCCACGGCCACACCACGGGCGAGGAGGGCTCGATACAGCTCGTTCACGGTGAGATGCCCGCGGCCGCCTACGGCATGGGCGAGTTGGTCGAGTACTCCGCGCCGGGCCGCGGTGTTACGCAGGCCAGCTCGGCGTAATCGCTGCACCGCGGCGTTCACCCGCTCGGTCTCCGATGTGGTCAACCGCCGCTCCTCCCCGCACGATCCCCGGTTCTATTGCAAAGTAGTGGCAAGAGCATCAACTTGGCAGCAACCCCGAGGAGTTCTGATGGCGGTTTACACCCTGCCCGATCTGCCCTACGACTACGGCGCCCTGGAGCCGGCCATGTCGGGGCAGATCCTGGAGCTGCATCACGACAAGCACCACGCCACCTACGTCAAGGGCGCCAACGACGGCCTGGAGCAGCTCGCCGAAGCCCGGGCGAAGGGGGACTTCTCCACGCTTGTCGGTTTGGAGAAGACGTTCGCGTTCAACCTGTCCGGGCACGTGCTGCACACGATCTTCTGGGGCAACCTCTCCCCGGACGGCGGTGACCGTCCCGACGGCGAGCTCGCCGCCGCGATCGAGGAGCACTTCGGCACGTTCGACGCGTTCGCCGGGCAGCTGTCCGCCGCCACCAAGGGTGTGCAGGGCTCCGGATGGGGCGTGCTGGCCTGGGAACCGCTCGGACAGCGGCTGATCGTGGAGCAGGTCTACGACCACCACGGCAACGTCGGCCAGGGCTCCATTCCGCTGCTGGTCTTCGACGCCTGGGAGCACGCGTACTACCTGCAGTACAAGAACGTCCGGCCGGACTACGTCGACCGGCTGTGGAACCTGGTCAACTGGTCGGACGTGATAGCCCGCTTCGACGCCGCCCGCGCCACCACGCCAAAGATCTGATCGGCGTGACCAGCCCCACCCCGGCAGCGGCCGAGCTGGTCCAACGCGCCGCCGGGGTCATCGCGGCCAAGCATCGCGGTGACCTCGGCGGCGCCGAGGAGCTACTCGCCGCGTTCGGTTCCGAGCAGGCCAAGAGCCTCGGCTTCTACCTTCTGGCGGACCTGAGCCTCGGGCTGCTCCGCGCGCAGAGCGGCCAGTCCATGGACGATCTCGTGCGGGAACTGTCCCTGCTCGTCGCCGTCACCGCCACCCCGCCCGACAGCTGACGGCGGTGGTCATCCGGTCGGTGCCGCCGGCGCCACCAGACGTGCCGGCGGCACCGACCGGAACCCCGAGCTCGCGCGGCCGCCTACCCGCTGTCACCACCAGCGGCTCGCTGGCCGCGCCGCACCACGGGCAATCGAGCGGGACGGTCGACCGTGGGGGCGTCCCGAACCACCTCACCCTCCTGCCAATATAATGCAGTTGCAAGGATGATGTAATAAGGGGGCGTTGTGCAGACGGCGGAGATCAAGCGGCGCTTCCTGGCACACTTCGAGGCCAACGGACACACGGTGGTGCCCTCGGCACCGTTGCCCGCGATCTCGGATCCGAACCTGCTGTTCATCAACGCCGGAATGGTGCAGTTCGTCCCCTACTTCCTCGGCCAGCAGGCCGCGCCCTACCGGACGGCCACATCGGTGCAGAAGTGCATCCGGACGCCGGACATCGACGAGGTCGGCAAAACCAGCCGGCACGGCACGTTCTTCCAGATGAACGGCAACTTCTCGTTCGGCGACTACTTCAAGGCCGGGGCGATACCCCTGGCGTGGGAGCTGTCGACCACCCCGGTGGAGCAGGGTGGCTTCGGGTTGGACCCGGAGCGGATCTGGGCGACGGTCTACCTGGACGACGACGAGGCTTACGACCTGTGGCTCAAGACCGGCGTGCCGGTCGAGCGCATCGTGCGGCGAGGCAAGGCGGACAACTTCTGGTCGATGGGCATCCCTGGCCCGGCGGGTCCCTGTTCCGAGCTGTACTACGACCGCGGCCCAGCCTACGGTGCCGAGGGCGGCCCGGAGGTCGACGAGGATCGCTACCTGGAGTTCTGGAACCTCGTGTTCATGCAGTACGAGATCGCGGACGTGGCGTCGAAGACCGACTTCCGGATCGTCGGCGAACTACCGAACAAGAACATCGACACCGGGATGGGCCTGGAACGGATCGCCTCGATCCTGCAAGGGGTGGACAACCTCTACGAGATCGACGAAGTGCGTCCGATTCTGGCCAGGGCCGCCGACCTGACCGGCAAACGGTACGGGGTGCACTCCGGGCAGGCGGCCAGCCAGTCCCACCCCGACGACGTCCGTCTGCGGGTCATCGCCGACCACGTCCGTACCTCGCTCATGCTCATCGGCGACGGGGTCAACCCGTCCAACGAAGGCCGGGGCTACGTGCTGCGGCGGATCATGCGTCGTGCGATCCGCGCCATGCGGCTGCTCGGCTGGCAGGGAAAGGCCCTGCCAGAGCTGCTTCCCGTCGCCCGCGACTGCATGGCCCCGTCGTACCCGGAACTCGCCGCCGACTTCGACCGCATCTCCTCGACCGCCTACGCCGAGGAGGACGCCTTCCTCGGCACGCTGCGAGCCGGCACCACCATCCTCGACACCGCGATCGCCGAGACCAAGAAAGCCGGACGTTCGTCACTGCCCGGCGACAAGGCGTTCCAACTGCACGACACGTACGGCTTCCCGATCGACCTCACCCTGGAGATCGCCAACGAGCAGGGCCTGACCGTGGACGCCGACGGGTTCCGGGCCCTGATGACCGCGCAGCGCGCCCGCGCGAAGGCCGACGCGAAGGCCCGCAAGACCGGCCACACCGACCTGTCGGCCTACCGGACGGTGCTGGACGCGCACGGACCCACGGACTGGTTGGCCTACGAAACGCTCGACACCGAATCCCGGGTCGTCGCGATCTGGTCCGGCGGCGCGACGGTCGACACCGCCGAGGCCGGCGACATCGTCACCGTCGCACTGGACCGCACCCCGTTCTACGCCGAGAGCGGCGGACAGGACTCCGACGCCGGGCTGCTCACCGGTCCGAACGTGCGCGCCGAGATCATCGACGTCCAGCGACCGGTCAAGGGCCTGATCGCGCACACCGTCCGGATCCTCGACGGCAGCCTCGCCGTCGGTGACCCGGTGCACGCCGCGGTCGACCCCGAATGGCGCATCGGGGCCCGGCAGGCCCACTCGGGCACGCACGTCGTGCATGCCGCGCTGCGCCAGGTCCTCGGGCCGAACGCGCTGCAGTCGGGCTCGTACAACCGGCCCGGCTACCTGCGCCTGGACTTCGCCTGGCGCGGCGGCCTGACCGAAACCACCCGCAGTGAGATCGAGGAGGTCGCCAATCTGGCGATCCGCCGTGACCTGCCCGTCGAGGTCCGCCACCTGCCGCTGGCACAAGCCCGCGCGGAGGGTGCCCTGGCGCTGTTCGGCGAAACCTACGACGACACCGTCCGGGTCGTCGAGATCGGTGGCGAGTGGTCCCGTGAGCTGTGCGGCGGCACCCACGTCGCGCACTCCGCGCAGATCGGCTCCCTCGCGCTCACCGGCGAATCATCGGTCGGTGCCGGCCAACGTCGCATCGAAGCGGTCACCGGGATCGAGGCGTTTCGGTATCTGGCCCGCGAACGCGACCTCGTCACCCAACTCGCCGCCCAGCTCAAGGCCCGCCCCGAGGAACTTCCCGACCGGATCACCACCCTGCTGGCGCGACTCAAGCAGACCGAACGCGAGGCTGACGACCTGCGCGGCCGGCTCATCGACCTGGACGCCGACACGTACGCCGCCAACGCCGTCGACCTCGACGGCGTTGCCTACGCCGGTATCACGACCACCGGCGACGCCCGCCGTCTCGCCGAAAAGGTCCGCGATCACCTCGGCCGTCGCCCCGGCGTCGTCGGCGTCGTCGGCGGGGCGAGCATCGTCGTCGCCGTCACCCCCGCCGGCGTGCAACGCGGCCTGGCAGCCAACGACCTGATCAAGAGTCTCCTGGCCGGAAAGGGCGGTGGCAACGCCGCGTCCGCCCAGGGCAAAGCCGACGCAGATCCGGTGGAGCTGCTCGACCGGCTGCGGGACCTCACCCGCGCCGCATGACACCCGACGCTGCTGATCTGCTGGCCGGGATGCAACGTGCCGTGGGGATCGTCGCTGCCCGCCACCGCGGCGACCTCGCCGGCGTCCAGGCGCTCACCGAAGCGTTCACCGACGACGCCGAACGCGCCCACGCCTTCCTCCTGCTCACCGAACTCGCCCTCGCCATCACCAGCGACCACACCGGTAGGGAGTTGCCCGCCATCGTCCGGGAGATCTACCTGCGCATCGCCGCCCTCGCCGCCACTGACTGACCGTCCGCACCTGAAGGTCCCGCCGCCACCGGCCGAGCACCCTCCTGCCGAAAGGAACTCATGAGCGCCGGCACTGTCGTTCGTTCCCCCGATGGCAGCTACGTCGTGCTCGGCGAGGTCGGGCAGCGGGTCCTGCTCGCCAATTCCCGGGTACGGGTCTGGGAGTTGGCCCTCGCCCCCGGCGAGTGCCAGCCCTGGCACCTGCACCACAACCCGTACCTCGTGCTCTGCCTCGACACCTCGGCCTGCCGCATGGACTGGCTCAACGGCAGCCCAGCCCGGTTCATCAACGAACAGGTGGGCGGAGCCATCTACCGGCCCGTCTCCCCGGTACACATGCTCACCAACCAGGGCCACAGCCTGTACCGCAACCGCCTCATCGAACTACTCGACCTCGGCGAGGACACCTCGGGAGAAGCACTTGAAGCCCTCATCGACACGAGCGACGGTTGGCCCGAGAACGCACCCGAGGGCGCAGCCCTGACCGCGGTCCTGGACACCGACGACGTACGCATCCAGCGCCTCAGGACCCGACCCGAAGACGAACACATTGTGCGCGCGGGACCGGTACCCCTACTCATCGTCGACCTGGCTGGCGGCACGGATGAACGGCCCGCAGTGCGCTACATCCATCCAGGCGACACTCACCTGATCCGCAACCCGACCCGCGCACCAATCGACACACAGATCGTGGAGCTGCGGTACCTGCTCGCCACGCTAACCGGCCGGTAGCGGTAGTCGCATCACGACCTGCCGTCAACCTGGGCCATCCGTCGTACCGAGCGCCGCACCAGGCTTCTTCCCTGATTGATCTTCCGCGTACGGGGCGTCGCCGACCGGTTTGTGAGCCCAGCTCAGTGAGGGCCGGCGGTCCGCACGGACCAGCACCGGCACCCACTCCAGGGCAATGGTCGGGAAAGCTACGGCAGTGATGCGCACGCAAGGTGCGACGCCCGCACCAGTGGTGAAAACGCTGGCGGCTCGGCGACCATCGCGCTGTTGCCCCGCCCGGGTCCGCGAAGCGGAGGACCCGCAGGTCGAACAGACAGCCGAGACGGCTGGCCACCCAGGCCGAGTAGCGCGAATCGTGTCCCGCGCCTCGGACGCCGGCCGCAGCAGGTGGCGGGAGGGCGTACGATCGCGGACAGTGCTGGTTCGCCTCTCCCGTCCACGGATGGGGCGTCGTAAGAGGGAACCCGGTGTGAGACCGGGACTGCCCCGCAGCGGTGAGTGGGAACGACCGCCGTCAACGAAGCACTGGACCGCAAGGTCTGGGAAGCGACGGCCAGTAGGCGACCAGGTGTCACGCCCACGAGTCCGAAGACCTGCCAGCGCTGCGCGTGCCACCGGTGCGCGCCGTCGGCGGCCTCTCGGGAGGGCCAGGGCGGAATGCCGGTTACGCCGTGGCGTATCCGTCTTCCTCTCGGGTGGTCGCCGGTCACCGCGAGGGAAGGACCATCTGTGACCACCTCATTCGGGCAGAGCACCGTGCTCGGCTATCCCCGGATCGGCGCCCACCGCGAGTGGAAGAAGGCTGTCGAGGCGTACTGGGCCGGCACGCTGGACGCCGCAGGCATGGAGGACGTCGCGGCCGGGCTGCGCGCCGAGGTCTGGCGGACGCTGCGCGACGCCCGCCTCGACGCGATCCCGTCCAACACGTTCTCCTACTACGACCACGTGCTCGACACCGCCGTCGCGGTCGGTGCGGTCCCCCGCCGCTTCGCCCGGCTCGGCCTCGGGCAACTCGACACCTACTTCGCCATGGCCCGTGGCATCGATACCGCACCAGCGCTGGAACTCACCAAGTGGTTCGACACCAACTACCACTACCTGGTGCCGGAGATCGACCCCGACACCGTGTTCACGGCGGACCCGGCGAAGGCGCTGAGCGAGTTCGCGCAGGCACGTGACCTGGGCATCACCACCCGACCGGTGCTGGTCGGGCCGGCCACCTTCCTGCTGCTGGCCAAGGGCCACGATCCGTTCGCCCGACTCGACGACCTGGTCGACACGTACGCCCGGATCCTCACCGCCCTGGCCGACGCGGGCGTGGCCTGGGTCCAACTGGACGAACCCGCCTACGTCGCGGACCGTACTGCGGCCGAGATCGACGGTCTGCAGCACGCCTACCGACGCCTCGGGGAGCTGCCCCGCCGTCCCCGGATCTTCGTCGCGACCTACTTCGGTGACCTCGGTGACGCGCTGCCGGCACTGCTGGACACCCCGGTCGAGGCGGTCGGCCTGGATCTGGTCGCCGGCCCGGGGAACCTGCGCCGGCTCGCCGCAGCCGGTCCCCTGCGCGGCAAGACCGTCGTCGCCGGCCTGGTCGACGGACGCAACATCTGGCGCACGGATCTGCGGGCGGCCGCCGCCACCGGTGCGACGGTCGCCGGACTGGCCGACCACGTGGCGGTGTCCACCTCCTGTTCGCTGCTACACGTCCCAGTCGACCTCTCCGCCGAGACCCACCTCGACCCGCAACTGTTCGCGCGGCTCGCGTTCGCCCGGCAGAAAGTAGACGAGGTCGTCCTGCTCGGCCGCGCGCTCCGCGACGGCACCACCAACCTGCCCTCCCCGTTGCCGCCCATCCCGCCGGCGTGGCGGCACGATGACGTGCGTGGGCGGTTGGCGGCGCTCCGCCCCACCGACCGGCACCGCGGCGACTACGCGGAGCGGGCCGACCGCCAGCAGGAACGGTTGGGGCTGCCGGACCTGCCGACCACCACGATCGGATCGTTCCCGCAGACCGCCGAGCTGCGCCGGGCCCGCGCCGCGCACCGCGCCGGCACTCTCGACGACGCCGGCTACACGGAGCGGATGCGCGCCGAGGTGGAGCAGGTCATCCGGTTGCAGGAGGATCTGGGCCTGGATGTGCTCGTGCACGGTGAGCCGGAACGCAACGACATGGTGCAGTACTTCGGCGAGCAACTCGACGGTTTCGCGGCCACCACGCACGGCTGGGTGCAGTCCTACGGCTCCCGCTGCGTCCGCCCGCCGATCATTCACGGCGACGTGGCCCGACATGTTCCGATGACCGTCGCCTGGTCCACCTATGCCCAGTCACTGACCGACCGTCCGGTCAAGGGCATGCTCACCGGCCCGGTCACCATCCTGGCCTGGTCGTTCGTCCGTACCGACCAGCCCCTGGCCGACACCGCCGACCAGGTCGCGCTCGCGCTGCGCGACGAGTGCCGCGACCTGGAGGCCGCCGGTATCCGGATCATCCAGGTCGACGAGCCCGCTCTGCGGGAGACCCTGCCGCTGCGTCGGGCCGACCAGAAGGCGTACCTGGACTGGGCCGTCGGCGCGTTCCGGCTGGCCACCAGCGGCGTCGCCGACGACACCCAGATCCACACCCACCTGTGCTACAGCGAGTTCGGCGAGGTGATCACCGCCATCGACGCACTCGACGCCGACGTCACCAGCATCGAAGCCTCCCGTTCCAAGATGGAGATCCTCGACGACCTCGCCGCGATCGGCTACCGCCGGGGCGTCGGCCCCGGGGTGTGGGACATCCACTCACCCCGTATCCCACCCCACCACGAGGTGGTCGACGCGCTCCGCCGGGCCGTCGCAGCCGTACCCGCCCGACGGCTGTGGGTCAACCCAGACTGCGGTCTGAAGACCCGCACCAACTCCGAGGTCGAGGCGTCCCTCCGACACCTCGTCGCGGCTGCCGCCGAGGTCCGCGCGAGCTGACCGGGCCGGTCCGGGCGGACTCCTAGGGGGAGTCTGCCCGGACCGGATGAGTCGTTCGCGCGACCCATCTCCCGGCAGGATCGGGCGGCTCAGGAGAGTGCCACCGCATGCGGCGCGGCGTCCGGATGGGTGTCGCGGTGGGCTCATGGCGTCGGTGTGGGCATGCCCTGCAGTCGCGGAATCCGCTGGGCGTCTGCCAAATCCCGGATCCGGCTGTCGGCGTCGCGGTGGGCCGCACAGCAGTCCGGCGTCGAGTCGACGATCCGCCGGATGTCGGTGAGCAGTGTGCGCAGGGTGTTCACCTGGTCGGTCAGGCTGCGGTTTCGCGCTTCGCGTGCGCCGAGCTGCCGTCGCGCGGAGGCGAGACGTTCATAGTCCGCTGCCGGGAGGACGACGACATCTTCGTCATCGATCGTGATGTGACGTGGTGCGGCAGGCCTACTCACTGGCCGTTCCGTTCGGCTGGCATGCCGGCGGTGCCGGGAGTCACGGCACCGTACGTTGACCGACGGGGTCGTTGTGCTGGTGGCGCTTGCATCGGGGTCTCCTCATGCCGAGTCGTCGAACTCGGCTGGGAGCGGTCCGGTCGCACGCAGCACCGGATGTCGTGCTGTCGGCGATGGTCGACCCGCCCTCGAAGGTCGCCGAGCTCGCCACGTGCGGATGCACGTGGGCAGCGGCAGGTCTTCGGACTCGTGGGCGTCGTGCTCAGGCCTACCAGCCGTCGCTTCCCAGGCCGTACGGCCCAGTGCTGATGACGGCGGTCGTTCCCACTCACCGCTGCGGGGCAGTCCCGGTCTCGCACCGGGTTCCCTCTTGCGCCGCCACGTGGTGGCGTGGCGGACCGACTGCGGTGTCACGCTATCGCGTCGGGTCCCGATGCGGCGGTGCTTCCTGCCGCAGCGTTGCCCACCGGGGGCGACGGTGAGTCGATGTGCCGTTGCTGACCGCGTTCGTGTGGACTGGCGAGGGTACGGCCGGCTTCGTCCGGAGAGGACGGCGATCAGGCCGGTTCTCACCAACCGTGTTCGAACGATGGCGCATTGACATCCCCTGTCGCGGAGATCAGACTGTCGCGACAACTCCATCAACGCGTGTGCGCGGGGGAAGTCCGGTCGAAATCCGGCGCTGGCCCGCAACGGTAGGTCGCCAGGGTGCAGACACTCTGACGGCGAGCCCGAATACCCGCCGCACGCGTGATTTCCGTTCCCCACCCGTCGTGGCCCACGGGTCGGAGGCCGGTCGATCCTGCCTGCCGCTGGTGATCGTCCGGGTTCTGACGACCGCCGGGCCGGAAAGGCGCTTCCGATGGTCGTCCGCCTGAGCCGGCACCGCCTGCTCGCCCTGTTCTGCGGCGTACTCGCCGCCCTCACCCTCGCCGCACCTGCGACCGCCGCGCCCGCGCACCCCGGCGTCGACCGGGCCGGGGCCGCCGCCGGCTGGCTCGCGCGCCAACTCGTCGACGGCGAACGATTCGAGGTGGTCTTCGACGGCGTCGCCTACCCCGACCAGGGGTTGACCCTCGACGCGGTGTTCGCCTTCGCCGCCGCCGGTGTCGCCGACAACTTCGGGGCGCAGGCACTGGACTGGGTCACCCGGCCGGACGTCCGCGACGGTTACGTCGGTGACGGCGGCACCGAGGCGTACGCGGGCGCGACCGCGAAGCTCGCCCTCGCCGTGCAGGTACGCGGGGACGACCCGACCGACGTCGGCGGCGTCGACCTGATCGCCCGGCTGCGGGGGCTCGAATCGCCCAGCGGCCGGTTCACCGACCGGTCGGCGTACGGCAACTACAGCAATGCGTTCAGCCAGTCCTTCGCGATCCTCGCCCTGGACCGCACGGCGCAGGGTGTGCCCGCGACCGCCGCCACCTGGTTGGCCGGGACCCGCTGCCCGGACGGCGGATACCCGCTGCTGCCCGCTCAGCCGGTGTGCACCTCCGATGTGGACGCGACCGCACTGGCGGTGCAGGCCCTCCAGGCGGCGGGGCGTCCGGTCGCCGCTGCCGCCGGGCTGCGCTGGCTGGTGTCGGTGCAGGGCGCCAACGGTAGCTTCGCCGATTCGTCGGGCGTCCCGAACGCCAACAGCACCGGGCTCGCCGGGCAGGCGCTCCGCACCGGCCACCGGCCGTTGGCCTGGGCGCGGGCACGGGCGTACCTGGTCGGCCTGCAGGTGGGGTGCACCGGTGCGCCGGCCGACCGGGGCGCGGTCGACTTCGACGGCGGCACCTTCGACCCGGCCACCGCCACCCGCGCCACCGGCCAGGCCGTCCTGGGCCTGACCGGGGACGGCCTTGCCACGCTCTCCGCTGCGGCCGCCGGTTCCGGCGCGCCGGTCCTGACCTGTTCATGACCTGTCGTGCCGACCTGAACCCGGGAGGACCTGTGTTCCGTCTCCGATCCATCGTCCGCGTACGGCTCGCCGGCCTGGTGGCCGCCGCCGTGGCCGCGGTCGCCCTGACCGCCGTGGAGCCTACGCCGCAGGCGGCGCACGCCGCCGCCTGTACCGGCACCACAGGGGTCACCGTCGTTGTCGACTTCGGCGCGCTCGGCGGGGGTGTGCAGGTCGCGTGCGCCCTGGGTGACCCGGCCACCGGGGTGGCCGCCCTGCAGGGGGCCGGTTTCACGGTGACCGGCACCTCGCGCTGGGGTCTGGCGTTCGTCTGCCGGATCAACGGCAAGCCCACCTCCGCGACCGAGCCGTGTGTCAACACGCCGCCGGCCACCGCCTACTGGTCGTACTGGCATGCCCCGGCGGGCGGGTCGTGGTCCTACAGTTCCTCGGGCGCCAGCAGCTACAACCCGGCTCCGGGCAGCGTCGAGGGCTGGTCGTTCGGGGCGGGCGCAGCGCCGAGCATCGCCGCACCCTGACCCAGACCGCAGCCCTGGTATGACCGGCGCGTCGGCTGCCGGCCGCCGCCCTGGCGTCCTACGACGCCAGGGCGGTACCGTGTCGGCATCCGGTGCGCCGGGTGAACAACTGCATACGTCCCGTGTGGGGGGAAGCCGGTAGAAGCCGGCGCTGACCCGCAACCGTGAGCGAGAGGTCCTCTCGCGAGCCGGAATGCCCCGCCCGGGACGAGCGGCTTCCACTGTCGAGGTCTACAGGGTGAGGTCCGGGCTGCCGTCGACGGTCCGTTCATCCCGCTCACCGCCATACGCGGAGCGGGATGACGTGTCCGGGGGTGTGTTCCGGAGGTCTCACCGACCGCTCTGCGAAAGGCAATCCCATGCTTCTGTCCCGGCGTCTCGCCACCGGCCTCGGCGCGATCGTGGCGACGACCGTCGTCACGGCCGCGGTGCCCCTGGCCGGAGTGGCCGCGCCCGCCCCGGCTGATGCCGCCGCCGCGCGTGACGCCACCTCGTGGTTGGCCGGTGAGTTCACCGACGGCACACTGCCCGGGCCATTCGGCGGTCAGGACTGGGGCCTGACCATCGACGGCATCATCGCGATGTCCGCCACCGGCGGGTCGGTACCGACGCGTCAGGCTGCGACCGGGCAGGTCGCGGCGCACGTCCGCTCCTACAACAGCTACGACGACTGGGGCATCGAGGGTTTCACCGACGGCGGGGCGACCGCGAAGCTGCTCTACGTCGCGTCCGCCGCCGGCGCCGATCCCACCGACTTCGGCGGGTACGACCTGCGGGCGGTGACCCTGTCCCTGGTCGCCGGGGCGGACGCCGGTCACCAGAGGGGACGGATCACCAGTCGCACCACGGCCGACAGTGGACCGGACGCCAGCAACACCTTCGACCAGTCCTTCGCCGTGCTGGGGCTGGCCCGCAGCGGTGACCTGCCGCAGGACACCGTCGACTTCCTCGTCCGGCAGCAGTGCGCTGCCGGCGGCTTCCGGCTCTACCCGGACACCGCGGACGGCCCGTCGCCGTCCTGCGACGAGCAGCCGGGCGCGACCCTCGACGTCGACTCCACGGCGATGGCCGTGCAGGCGTTGCTGGCCGCCGCTGACTCCGGTGCCACCGACGCCACCGACGCCGCCCGCCGGGGCGCGGACTGGTTGGTGGGTCAGCAGCACGCCGACGGTTCGTTCGGCGGTTCCGGCCCGACCACCGGCGCGAACTCCAACAGCACCGGGCTGGCCGGGCAGGCGCTCGCCGCCGCCGGCCGGGACAGCCAGGCCGCACAGGCCGCCCACGCGTTGACCGGATTGCAGCTCACCGCGACGAACGGTGGTGCGGCGGCCGGCGATGCGGGCGCGATCGCCTACCACGCCGAGTCGTTCACCGGCGCTGTCACGGCGGGGATCACGGACACCGACCGGGACCAGTGGCGCAGGGCCACCGCGCAGGCCCTACTCGGGCTCGCCCAGGTGCCGCTGGGCCGCATCGGCCTCGACCTGCCGCCGACGTCGCCGACGCCCACGCCGACCGGCACCGCGACTCCCACACCGACCGTCTCCCCCACACCGACGGCCGCACCGACGCCGACGGTGACCGGCACGGCCGGTCCGAGCCCGAGCGCCACCGGTACCCCGGCGACGCCCTCCCCCACCGTGTCACCGACCGGCACCGCCGCACCGAGCACCACCCCGGCCGCCCCCGCACTGCCCGGCCTCCCCACCACCGGTACGGCGATCATCGGGTACGTGCTGGTCGCACTGCTGCTGATCGGCGGCGGTGTGGTGCTGCTGGTGCTCGGACGTCGACGGCGAGCGCAATGAGCAGCCGGGCCGCTCACGCCGCGACGGTCGTCGTGCTCGCGGCGGTGAGCGCCGTGGCCTGGCCGGGCAGCCCGGCGGCGGCTGCCGGGTCGGCCGGATACTGCCCGGATGCCTCCGGGGTCACCGTCGTGGTCGACTTTAACGAGTTGGGCGGGGGCACGGTGGTGCGCTGCGCTTCCGGCACCCAGGCCACCGGTCTCGCGGCGCTCAAGAACGCCGGCTTCGAGATCACCGGCACGCTGCGCTGGGGTGAGGGTTTCATCTGCCGGATCGACGGTAAGCCGTCGGCGGCCTCGGAGAAGTGCGTGGACACCCCACCGGCCAGCGCCTACTGGTCGTACTGGTATGCCGCGAACGGGGGTGATTGGGCATACAGCGACAAGGGCGTCCTCAACCGCAAGCCGCCGGCCGGCAGCTTCGAGGGCTGGTCCTTCTCGCTCCACCGCAACGCCAGCGACGCCCCCAGGCCGGGAGTTACGCCGAAACGGCCGGCCCCCACACCTCCTCCACCTCCTCCACCGCCACCGCCGCCGGCGGCCGGTGGCGGATCGGCCGCGCCACCGCCGGCCGCAGGTGGCGGTCCGGTCGTGCCACCGGCCGGCGGGGCCGGTCGGACCACGATCCCCCCTCCTGCCGGCACCCCGGGCGCCACCCTGTCGGCCACGGCGTCAGCCAGCGTGGCGGCGACATCCCCGTCGGTGCCGACGACGACGCCCGGTGGCGTCACCGGGTCATCGGGCGGTACGGCCAGCGAGCCGGCGGTGACCGAGGTCGCCGCCTCCGACAGCGACGACGGCGGGCTGCCGCTGGGCACGATCGCCGGGGCGCTGCTGTTGGCCGCGCTCGCCGCCGGCGGCGTGGTCACCGCCCGCCGACGCCGCGCCGCCGATCCCGATGACTGAGCATCGGGACGGGGTTGACGCGGCTGCGGCCGACCCGGAGCGCGGACCGCGCCACTGGTCGGCCGCCCGGCTGCCGCGGGGGTTGCATCCGGGCGCGTGGTGGTTGTGGGCACTCGGCCTGGCCACAGCAGCCAGCCACACCACCAATCCGTTGCTGTTGGCGCTGCTCGTCGCCGTCGCCGCGTTGACGGTGCTGCGGCGGCGCACCGACGCTCCATGGGCGCTGGCGTTCCGGATGTACCTCGTCCTCGGTGCGGTGATCATCGCAATGCGGGTGGTGTTCCGGATCGTCTTCGGCGGCGGACAGGGCGAGCACCTGCTGGTGTCGCTGCCGGAGATCCCACTGCCCGAGTGGGCGGCGGGCATCCGGTTGTTCGGGCCGGTCGCCGTCGAACAGGTCCTCGGCGGGTTCTATGACGGGCTGCGGCTGGCCACGATGCTGGTCTGCCTCGGTGCCGCCAACGCGCTGGCCAACCCGAAACGACTCCTCAAGGCCGTACCCGGGGCGCTGTATGCGGTGGGCACCGCCGTGGTGGTGGCGCTGTCGGTCGCGCCGCAACTGGTGGAGAGCGTGCTGCGGGTACGTCGGGCGCGTCGGCTGCGCGGCGCGACCGGTCGGGGCATGCGTGCACTGCGGGGGATCGCCCTGCCGGTGCTGGCCGATGCCCTGGACCGGTCGTTGGCACTGGCGGCGGCGATGGACTCGCGCGGATACGGCCGCACCGCGGCGGTGCCGGCCGGTCAGCGCGCCGCGACGGGGGCGCTGGTGCTCGGCGGGCTGGTCGGGGTCTGCGCCGGCACGTACGGGCTGCTCGACTCCACCGGATCCGGTTACCTGGGCCTGCCGATGCTCCTCGCCGGTCTGGTCGTCGCCGTGACCGGGATGCTGCTGGCCGGCCGCCGGGTCCGGCGTAGCCGCTACCGGCCCGACCGGTGGCGCTCCGCCGAGCTGCTGGTGGCCGGGTGTGGCATCGCCGCCGCCGCGTTGACGCTGCTCGCCGGCTCGGTCGCCCCGGAGTTGCTCTATCCGCCGGTCAGTCCGCTGACCTGGCCCGAGGTGACGCCGCTGATGCTGCTCGCCGTCGCGGCGGCGGCGGGGCCGGCGTGGCTGGCCCCGCCACCACCCGGGTCGCCGTCGACCCGAGCACCGACGGCGGGCACACCGGTCAACGCTGTCGCGGCACCCACCCGTACCGGCGACCCGGCCACTTCCGTACCCGGAGGTCACCCGTGATCACATTCGACCGGGTGACCGTCCGCTACAGCGACGATGGTCCACCGCCGCTGCGGGAGGTGAGCCTGCGGGTCGAGGAGGGCGAGCTGTGCCTGGTCGCCGGTCGCACCGGGGCCGGCAAGTCGACGCTGCTGCGGGCGATCAACGGGCTGGTGCCGCACTTCACCGGCGGCACCCTGTACGGCAGCGTCACCGTCGACGGTCGGGACACCCGCCGGCATCCGCCCCGCGATCTTGCCGACGTCGTCGGTGTGGTCGGTCAGGACCCGCTGTCCGGGTTCGTCACCGACACCGTCGAAGAAGAGTTGGCGTACGGCATGGAGCAGTTGGCCCTGCCGGCGGCGGTGATGCGTAAGCGGGTGGAGGAGACCCTTGATCTGCTCGGCATCGCCGAGCTGCGGCACCGGCCGCTGCGGACGCTGTCGGGTGGGCAGCAGCAGCGGGTCGCGATCGGCGCGGTCCTCACCTCCCACCCCCGGGTGCTGGTGCTCGACGAACCCACCTCCGCCCTGGACCCCACCGCCGCCGAGGATGTCCTCGCCGCCGTCACCCGGCTGGTGCACGACCTGGGCGTGACCGTGGTGCTTGCCGAACACCGCCTGGAACGGGTCGTGCAGTACGCCGACCGGCTGCTCTACCTGCCCGGCGACGGCCGGGTGGTCGACGGGGAACCGGCGGCGGTGCTGGCCGGTGTCGACCTCGCGCCGCCGCTGGTCGAGCTGGGCCGGCTGGCCGGGTGGACGCCGCTGCCCCTGTCGGTCCGCGACGCCCGACGACGGGCCGGTGCCCTGCGTCAGCGGCTCGCCGCCACGGCACCTCCCGACCCGCCACCGGCCCCGGGCACGGCCCCGGTGCTGGCCGCCCGGAAGATCGTCGTGCGGTATCCGGGCACCGTGGCCGTGGCCGGCCTCGACCTCGACCTGCATCGGGGCAGGGTCGTCGCGTTGATGGGCCGCAACGGATCCGGCAAGTCGAGCCTGCTCTGGGCGGTGCAGGGCAGCGGTCCCCGCCACCGGGGCACCGTCACCGTCGATGCCGGCATCGGGCGGGACCCCGTCGACCCGAAGCAGCTGTCGGCCGGCCAGGCCCGCCGGCACGTCGGACTCGTCCCGCAGACCCCGGGAGACCTGCTCTATCTGGAGACGGTGGACGCCGAGTGCCGTCAGGCCGACCGGGAGACCGGTGCGGCGGCCGGCGCCTGCCGCAGCCTGCTCGACCGGCTCGCTCCCGGTCTGCCCGGCGACCGGCACCCCCGTGACCTGTCCGAGGGGCAACGGTTGGCGCTCGTGCTCGCCGTGCAGCTCACCGCCGCCCCACCGGTGGTCCTGCTCGACGAGCCGACCCGTGGTCTGGACTATCTCGCCAAGCGGCAGTTCGTCGCCCTGATTCGCGGGCTGGCCGCCGCCGGCCGGGCGGTGGTGGTCGCGACGCATGACGTCGAGCTCGTCGCGATCCTCGCCGACCGGGTGGTCGTGATGGCCGACGGGGACATCGTGGCCGACGGCACCACCGCCGAGGTCATGCTCGCCTCGCCGGCGTTCGCTCCGCAGGTGGCCAAGGTCCTCGCCCCGGCGCCGTGGCTGACGGTCGAGCAGGTCACCGCCGCGCTGGGCCCGGCCCGGGAGCCGGCATGAGCGTGCTGCGGGTCGCGCCGCGCACCGCCGTGGTGCTGGCCCTCGCCTCCGCCGCCGCGTTGGCCACCTTCACCTGGCCGTTCTTCATTCCCGCGCATCCCGAGAGCACCGCCCGCACCGGTGAGGCCCCGCTGGTCTTCCTCGTCATGCTGCCGGTGCTGGTGGCGCTCGTCCTGGCCGAACTCAGCTCCGGTGGCATCGACAGCAAGGCCCTGGCGATGCTCGGTGTGCTCGCCGCCGTCAACGCCGCGCTGCGTCCCCTGGGCGCCGGCACCGCGGGCATCGAAACCGTGTTCTTCCTGCTCGTCCTCGCCGGCCGGGTCTTCGGGCCGGGCTTCGGTTTCCTCCTCGGCTCGACGTCGCTGTTCGCCTCCGCGCTGCTCACCGCCGGGGTGGGCCCCTGGTTGCCGTTCCAGATGCTGTGCGCCTCCTGGGTGGGTCTCGGTGCCGGTCTGCTCCCCGCGCGGTTACGCGGCCGGGCCGAGGTGGCTGTCCTGGCCGGGTACGGGGCGTTCGCCGCGTACGGCTACGGCCTGCTGATGAACCTGTGGTTCTGGCCGTTCAGCCTTGGCGCGGACACTCAACTCTCCTACGTCGCCGGTGCGCCGGTACTGGACAATCTGCACCGCTTCGCGGTGTTCACGGCTGTCACCTCGACGTTCGGTTGGGACACCGGGCGGGCGATCACCACCGCGGTGGCGGTCGTGCTGGCCGGCCCGGCGGTGCTGGCCGCGCTGCGGCGCGCCGCCCGGCGGGCCGCGTTCGACGCCCCGGTCACTTTCGCCGCGCCCGCGCCGCAGCCGGCACCGTCAGCGGCCACGCCGGTACCCGGGGCGCCGGTGGCGGCATCGGGAGACGTGACGGGCCCTGCCGTAGGCGTGGCCCCGTCTGCTCGCCGGGGGCTGGATGAGCAATCCGCCACCGCCGAGGAGGGCGGTCAGGGAGGTGGGTCACATCAGGCCCCGCAGCGGCCGGCGGACTGACCGGTCACGGATAGGCTGCTTCGTGGCGTTGGTTCGCCCGGATGTTGTCACGTCCGGGCGTCGTAAGAGGGAACCCGGTGGGAATCCGGGACTGCCCCGCAGCGGTGAGTGGGAACGACCGCCGTCATCAGCACTGGGCCGGCACGGCCCGGGAAGCGACGGCCAGTAGGAGATCCGGCCTGGCCGGGTCACGCCCGCGAGTCCGAAGACCTGCCCGCGCTGCGCGTCCACGAGGTGGGTGCGCTGCCGTCGACCTCGCGGGCGGGTCGGGCGGGTGATGCGCTGCGGCGTGTCCTCGACGTGCGTGCCGGCTGGTCGGTTCGGTGTGCTTCCCGAGGACGGATGAACCATGCACGAGAGCGCCACACTCACCGGCCGGCCCCCGTCGGCGTCGCGGCTGACCCTGTCGCAGATCATGGACCAGCACCACACCAACTTGATGGGCACCGTCCACGGCGGTCGGATACTCAACCTCATCGACTCCGTCGCCGGGGTGGTCGCCGCCCGTCATTCCGACGGCCCGGCGGTCACCGCCGCCATCGACGAGACCGCCTTCCTGCGGGCCGTACGGGTCGGCGACGTCGTGCACGTCGACGCCCGGATCACCTGGGCCGGTCGCAGCTCGATGGAGGTCGCCGTCAAGGTCAGCGCGGACCGTTGGGACCGGGCGGTACCGCCGGTTGACGTGGCCACCGCCCACCTGGTGATGGTCGCCATCGACGACGACGGCCAACCGCGCGCCGTACCGCCGCTGCTGCCGGAGACCGACGGTGACCGGCGTCGCTACCGGGAGGCGCAGATCCGGCGGGAGCACCGGCTCGCTCTTCGGCGGGCGTTGCTCGACGGCGCCGAGGAGGGCTGAGTGGTACTCGGACTGTCCTCGGCCACCCTGGCCGCCTACCTTGCCGCCATCGCCGTCCTCATGATCACTCCCGGGCCGGACATGATGTTCGTCCTGGCCAACGCGACCCGTTACGGCGCGCGGGCCGGCGCGGTCGCCGCGCTCGGGGTCGCGGCCGGGGAGGCGGTGCATGTGGCGGCGGTGGTCTGTGGCCTCGCCGCATTGGTCGCCGCGTCGCCGATGTTGTTCGCCGCGATCCGCTGGGCCGGGGCGGCGTATCTGATCGTCCTCGGGATTCGGGCCCTCCGCGACGGCAGGGCGACGGCCTCCACCACTGCGGAGCAGAATGGCCGCAGCGGCGGGGCGTTCCTCCGGGGGTTGGTGACCAATCTGCTCAACCCGAAGATGATCCTGTTCAGCGTGGCGTTCCTGCCGCAGTTCGTCAGCCCGGCGACCGGTGACGTCACGGCGCAGCTGGTGCTCCTCGGTGCGATCTTCGTCGTGGTGCAGCTCACCGTCGATGTCGCTCTGGGTGCCGGGGCGGGCAGGTTCGCCGGCCGGGTGACCGATGGTCGCTGGTCCCGGCGGATCAGCCGGATCTGCGCGGTGGCCTTCATCGCCCTCGGTATCCGCCTGGCCACCAGCGGATGACGGCGTTGTCCGCAGTTGGTCCCGGATCGGCGGCCTGCCGTGGTCTGGTCGGCGGCGCTGTGCGGGGTCCCCGCGCCCGACGAGCGGCACGGGGACCCCGCTGTCAGGCCGCAGCCGGTGGTGGTTGACCGGCGGTGTTCGCGACGAGTAGGGACAGTTCCCGCACCAGTTTGTCCATGGACTGCCCGCTGCCGACCAGTGAGCGACATCCACTCAGGTTGTTGGTGTTCACGCAGGAGGCTAGCGATCGCGCGGATGGTGGTGTCGAGCGGTCGTGGTAGCGGCCACCACCACAGACCGAATCCTGCTCGTCGGCCGGGGATGCCTGGGCACTGCTCCCGGGGATGCCTCGGGTGAAGGCCGCGTGCGAGTTCGGCGGTGCGGATCAGCTCGTGTTCGACCACCGGACGGCGCGGCAGGCCAGCCTCATCCGTACCATCCTGGTGTCCCACGTCGAGGTCGTTCACGAGCTGCTCCGTCCCTGGCCGGCGTCGCCCCTGCCGCAGTAGGGCCGTCAGCCGCGGCACCCCGGCCTGAGGGGACGTGGCGAATCTGACCCGACGCCGGGAACTGGTTCCCGGCGTCGGCCGACTCATTCTCGACGGTCATGGCGTGATCGGAACGGGGTGCACTTATGACGGCTGGTCGCTGGTGGGGCCCGACGGGCGTGGCGACGGCGGGGATGGCCACGTCGATGACGGCGCTGTACGCCACGTCGGCGTTGGCGCCGTTCCTGGTGGCCGAACTGGGTCTGTCACGGACGGCAGTCGGCGGGTTGGTGACGGTGTCCTTCGCCGTGGCGGCGGTGGTGTCGCTCCTGGCGGGTCAGCTGATTGACCTGTGGGGAGCCAGACGAGGGCTGGTGGCGTTGTGTGGGGCCGTAGTGGTGGCGCTGCTCGGCGCATCCGTGGCATCCCACTACGGATGGCTGCTGGCGGCCGTCGCGGTGGCGGGTGTGGGTCAGGCCCTGGCTAATCCGGCCACGAACATGCTGGTAGCACAGGCGGTCCCGGCGGAGCGCCGAGGTACGGCGATCGGGGTGAAGCAGGCCGGTGTACAGGCGGCGGCGTTCGCCTGCGGTCTCGTCCTGCCGACGGTGGCGGCGCTGGCCGGGTGGCGGGTGGCACTGCGGGTGTCGACGGTGTTGCCGCTGGCGGTGGTGGTCGCGGTGTGGTGGTGGGTTCCGGCGTCAGGGCGGCAGGTGGCCACTGGGCGGTGGTGGCGGCTGTCAGCGCCGTCGGGTTGGTTGGTCTGGTTGGTGGCGTTCTCGTTGCTGCTGGGCACCGGGCTGGCGGCAGTGAACACCTACCTCCCCCTGTACGCGACACAGCGGCTGGGCCTGGGTACGGGCACGGCCGGGTTGCTCCTCGCCACGTTCGGGGTGACGGGCCTGCTCGCGCGGGTGTGGTGGGGCCGGTGGGCGGACCGTACTTCGGATGTGACGGTGGCGCTGGCGTGGCTGGCGACGGCCGCCATCGCGGGGGTGGTCCTGGTGCTCGGCGCTGACTACCTATGGTCGGGCCTGGTGTGGGCCGGCGCGGTGGTGGTGGGTGGATCAGCCACCGCGGCGAACGCGGTGTCGATGTTGATGGTGCTGCGCCGGGGTAAGGCGCTGGGCCAGGCGTCGGGGCTGGTGTCGTTGGGCTTCTTCAGCGGTTTCGTGCTCGGCCCAGCGGCGGTCGGCTGGTGCGCGGACGTCGGCGGGTGGGGTACAGCATGGCTGATCGTGGGCGCCCTGTTCGCCGGCACGGCGGTGCTGGCGGCGCGGGTTCGCTCGGCCAGCGCCCACCAGACGGTCGCCGCGTGAACGACCACGGCTACGACAACGCGTTGGAGGCAATGCTGCGGCGGCTCCCGATCGTCGCCGGGCAGGTGGGTGACCGGTTCCCGCTGTATGCGGATCCGGTCTCCGGTGAGTGGGTGTCGACGCGTCGAGGGTCCTGGACGGGCGGTTTCTGGGCCGGGTGGTGGTGGCTACTGGCTGCGGTAACCGGGCTGCCCTCCGACCAGGCCACGGCTCGGGAGTGGACGCATCGACTCGCTCCTCGCGCCGCAGAGGACACGGTGACCAGGGGAATGACGTTCTGGTACGGGGCTGCCCAGGGGTATCGCGTCTGTGCGGACACGTCTGCCCGCCGAGTCGCGCTCGACGGTGCGGACGCACTGGCGGGCGCGTTCGACGGGCGGCTCGGGTTGATTCCGGTGGGCAACGCCTTCGGTGCCGGACCGCTGCCGAAGGCTGGTGTGGATGCCCTGGCGGGAACGGTGTCGCTGCTCAGGATGGCCGCCGATGCCGGTCGGTACCACCTGGACGGGCTGGCACGGTCCCATGCCGACCGGCACGTGCAGCTGTTGGTGGGCGGTGACGGCCGCATCCAGCCAGAGGTGCTCCTGCGACCTGACGGCACACCTGTTGACGAGTCATCTCCCTCGGCTGCCTGGGCACGGGGGCAGGCGTGGGGGGTGCTGGGGTTGGCCGCCTGCGCGAGGCAGTGGGGCGGCGACTTTACCAAGGCCGGATGCAGAGCGGGCCAGTGGTGGCTGGAACAGGTGGGACACACGGTGCCCGTCGCGGTACTCGGTCGGCCCGCAACGCCGGTGGACACCTCTGCGGCGGCGATCACCGCTGCCGGTCTACTCACCCTGGCCGAGGTCACCGCCGATGGTGGCTGGGGGGTGGCGGCGCGAGCCATCGTCGACGGCGTGATTGGCCACCACCTCGACGACACCGGAGTACTGCGGGACGGCTGCTACGAGCTTGCCGGCGGGGTCGGCACGCGGCACGAACTGGTGTGGGGCAGCTACTTTCTCACTGCCGTCCTCGCCGTGCTGACCGGGCGAGTGCGGGAACACCCGTGGTAGTGCTCAGCTGAGCAGGCGACGGGCCACCGTGGTGATGTGCAGTTCGTCGGGGCCGTCGAGGATCCGGGCCGCGCGGGCGGTGCGTGCCAGCATCGGCAGCGGTGTGTCGTCGGTGAGCCCCTCGGCACCATGGACCTGGATGGCACGGTCGACGACCGCGTGCAGGGCGCGGGCGGTGACCACCTTCGCGGTGCCGACCGCGATGCGGGTGTCGCCGCCGTTGGCGAGGGCGTCGACGGCGGCGTGGGTGAGCGCGCGGGCTGCGGCAATGTCGGCGTGGCTGTCGAAGACCAGGCCGTGCAGGAGTTGCTGTTCGGCAAGAGGGCCACCGTGGGCGTGGCGAGTGGTCAGCCGGGCCAGCATGAGGTCATAGGCTCGTTGGGCCTGACCGAGCCAGCGCAGGCAGCGCAGGGTCCGTCCGAGCGCGAGTCGTTCGCCGATGATGCGTAGCCCCTGGCCGGGCTCACCGAGTACATGGTCGGCGGGTACACGTACGTCGTCGAGGCTGATTTCGTACTGGCCGCCGCTGCCGAGGACGGGCAACTCCCGCACTACCCGGTAGCCGGGACTGTCGGTGGGAACGACCAGCATGGAGAACGCGTTCCGGTTGTCGGTACCTGCGTGAGTGCGGCAGACGACGGTCGTGAAGGCGGCGGTGGCAGCACGGGAGGTAAACCACTTACGGCCGGTGATTCGCCAAGCGTCGCCGTCGAGGATGGCGGTGGTACCCAGCCCGGAGGGGTCAGAGCCGGCGATGCCGGGTTCGGTCATGGCGAAGCTCGGCCCACCGGCACCACTGGTCATCGGCGCGAGATATCGGTCGCGGACCGTCGTCGAACCGTGCCGGTCGAGCATGAGGGCGTCGAGGATCAGATCCGAGCCGAGCGCCGTCGGCCCAAAATCGGAGCATCCCTCGATTTCGGCTAACGGTGCGTAGGTCCTCAGGTCGAGCCCGTGTCCACCGAGGCGGACCGGCAGCGGCAGCGCCCAGAGTCCGCCCTGTCGCGCCTCGTCCTGCAATGCCCGCATGGCCCGCGCGCCTGCCTCCCCACCGGTGAGGAGAAGCGTCTCCGCGGGGATGATCCGGTCGGCGACGAAGGCGTGGACATGGGCCGCCAGGCCGGTGCGGGGCAGCGTTTCGGTCATCGGCGAACTCCCGAAGATCGCGGGGAACTACCTCAGCGTGCGGCACGACTAGTGAGGTATGCGAGCGATCAACGTAGCGCATGTCGGCGATGCCGGTGTGTAGCGATCTGGTGGTGGACGGGCAGCTGGACGTGGTGCCCCTCGCGGGGACAACCGTCTGCGGAGACGCGGCGACGGCGGCCGATGCGATCGCTGTGGAGCACCTGTCCCTACTCGGCGCGCATCGCCGTCCCGGCGGCCCGCTGCGGGTGGATGACGTTGACGTCCACACCGATTGGACGGATCCGACTGGGCGGCTGCTGGACGAGGTGACGGCCCAGGCCGCCCTGGGGTTGATGGCCACACACGGCCGGGCTTCCGGCGGGCCGGTCCGCCTCGGCGTGAACTATGTGTCCACAGTGGCCGGTGTCGTGGTGGCGCAGGGTGCACTGGCTGCCGTTCTGGCGAGGCTGCGGGGGCAGCGCCCCGGGTCGGTGCGGGTAAGCGTGGCCGGTGCGGCGCTGCTGACGGTGTCGCAGTACCTCGCTGCCGGGAGCGCCCGTGACACCGACGACACCGGTGAGGTGAGCGGCCCGGGGATGCCACCGCCGTTCACGTCCCTCGACGGGGTCGTGTTCGAGGTGGAAACTCTGGACCCGGAGCCCTGGCGACGCTGGTGGACCGCCCTCGGTGCGGCACCAGGCGACACGGCCCGGGGCTGGCGGGCCTTCGTGCTCCGCTACGCCACCGCCGCCGCCCCGATTCCCCCCGCACTACACGAGATCACCCGCCGTAGGCCGTTCGCACAGTTGTGCGCCAGCGCACAGGCGGCGGGGGTGGCCGTCCAGCAGGTTCGCGGGCTCAGCGCGCGCCGCGCAGACGCCGGCCCCGACGGCCGATTTCGCGCACCCTGGCAGATCAGTGCCGGTGCCCCCGCAGGCGCACTGTCGGACCTGCCAGCGGGTCGGCTTCCGCTGTACGGGGTGCGGGTGATCGAGGCCGGCCGGCGAATCCAGGGGCCACTCGCGGGACATGTGCTGCGCCTACTCGGGGCGGAGGTGACCCGGGTGGAGCCCGTCGGTGGCGACCCGTTGCGCGGGATGCCGCCCATGGTCGGTGACTGCTCGGCGCGGTTCCTGGCGCTCAACCGGGGCAAACGGATAGTCGAGGTCGACCTGCGCTCAGCCTCCGGCCGCTCGACGGTCCGGAACCTGGTCGACGACTCCGATGTGTTCCTGCACAACTGGGCGCCCGGCAAAGCCGCCGAGATCGGCCTCGACTCCACCGATTTCACCACAAGCAACCCTGGCCTGGTGTACGCGTACGCCTCCGGCTGGGGTGACGAGCGCGGGACGGACGCGCCACCGGGCACCGATTTCGTCGCCCAGGCGTACACGGGACTCGGCGAACAGCTACGGCCGGTCGGGGTGCCACCGGCCGGGTCGTTGATGACCCTGCTGGACGTCCTCGGTGGCCTGGTCTGCGCAGAAGGTGTCCTGGCCGCCCTGGTCACCCGTCAGCGGGACGGGCGCGGGCAGCGGGTCGATTCCTCACTGCTGTCAGCGGCTGGAGTCCTCCAAGGCCCGCTGCCTGCGGCCCGGCCCGTGTGGGGACGGTGGGACACCCCGACGCCCGTCGCGGACGGGCACATCATGCTCGCCGCCGGCAGCGACGTGATGGCTGCGGAGACCGCGCTCGGCGACGCGGGCACCCTTACCGCTCGGGAGGCAGTGTCCCGCCTGGAGGCGGTCGGGGTGCGTGCCGTGCGGGTGTGTCCCGAGCCGGGTGAGCTGGCCGGTGACCCGATTGCCCTCGACCTGATCGAGGCCGACGGCTGCGCCTTCGTCCGCCCACCGTGGAGGTTCACGTCATGACCGCCCTGCCCGTCCGTGACCTGGTCCCTGCCCCGCTGCGCGACTGGTGGGCCCGCACCGGGCACTACCCCGGTCGCACCCTGTACGACCTGTTCTCCGAGCATGCCGCGGCCCACCCAGACCGAGTCGCGGTGGTCGACGACGACGGCGAGACGACGTACGCGCAGCTTCAGGCAGCGACGTTGCGGCTGGCCGGCGCACTGCAACGCGACGGGGTCGAACCCGGTGAGGTCGTCGCGGTGCAGCTACCCAACGGGTGGCGGCCGGTAGCGGTGGATCT
This sequence comes from Micromonospora haikouensis, assembly GCF_900091595.1. Classification (GTDB taxonomy): domain Bacteria; phylum Actinomycetota; class Actinomycetes; order Mycobacteriales; family Micromonosporaceae; genus Micromonospora; species Micromonospora haikouensis. Next base: position 17,509 of record NZ_FMCW01000042.1, on the reverse strand, counting down.
GGCCGCTGCCGCGATCGGTGCGGTCGTCCTGCCGTATCCCGTCGGGCGGGGCCGGCGCGACACCCTTACCCTGTTGCGCCGTTCCCGGGCGGCGGTCGCTGTCGTCGCGCACAAGGTCGGTGAACACCATTACGCCGACGCCCTGGCGACATTGCGACCTGAGCTGCCTGACCTGCGTACCGTGCTGGTGAGCGGGCTCGACGGGTCGGCCAGCCTGGAGGGTTGGCTGGCCGACGGGCCGCCGCTGGCCGCACCGGTCGGCACGGCATCGTCGGCGCCCGCGCGGATCCTGGTCTCCTCCGGGTCCGAGGCCGCCCCGAAGATGATCGTCTACTCGCATGACGCGCTGGCCGGTGGGCGGGGCGCGTTCATCGCCGCCCTGCACCACGGTGACGAGCCGATGCGCAACCTGTTCCTGGTGCCCCTCGCCTCGTCCTTCGGCTCCTCGGGTAGTGCGGTGACGATCGCCCGCCACGGTGGCACCCTGCTCGTGCAGTCCCGCTTCGACGCCGGTCGCGCTCTCGATCTGATCGACACGTACCAACCGTCGCTGGTGTTCGGGGTGCCGACGATGTTCGCGATGATGCTCGACCACCCGCGCCTGGCCACGACGAGCACGTCATCGCTGCAGGCGGTGGTGGCCGGTGGGTCGCGGGTCGACCCCGCGACGGTGCAGGCCTGCCGGGAACGCTTCGATGCGGCGTTCGTCAACTGCTACGGATCCGCCGACGGGGTCAACTGCACCACCGATCCCCTCGACCCGCCGACGGCGGTGCACGACGCGGTCGGCCGGCCCAACCCGGCGGTCGCGGCCGTCCGGATCGTCGGCGACGACGACTCCGACGTGCCGACCGGCGAGGTCGGTGAGATCTGGGGCCTCGGGCCGATGAGCCCGCTCTGTTACGTCGACCCCGAGTTCGACGACCGTTACCGGGTCGAGGGCGGGTGGGTGCGCACCGGCGACCTCGGCCGCGTCGACGCCGACGGTTTCCTGCACGTGGTCGGCCGACGCAACGAGATCATCATCCGGGGCGGGCGGAACCTCTCCCCCGTCGAGGTGGAGTTGCTCATCGCCCAGCACCCCGACGTACGGCAGGTCGCCTGCGTCGGCGTCGCGGACCGGCTGATGGGTGAACGGATGGCGGCCTGCGTCGCCGTCCGCGAGGGGGCCGCCGCGCCGACGCTCACCGAGCTGGCCGACTATCTCACCGACGTGCACGGGTTGGAGCATGCCAAGCTTCCCGAGCGGCTCGTCGTGCTCGACACGCTGCCCCTGTCGGCCGCCGGCAAGGTCGACAAGCGGTGGCTACGCGAACGACTCACCGGGCGGAACGAGTGACCGCTGCTATCACCTTCACGACCGTCACCTGCCGCTACGGACGGCATACCGCAGTCGACGCGGTCGACCTCGACGTGGCCGCCGGCGAACACGTGGCCCTCACCGGGGCGAACGGTTCCGGCAAGACGACCCTGCTGAGGGCCGCGCTCGGCCTACACCCCACCGCTGCCGGCACGGTCACCGTGGGCGGCGAATCGGCCCGCAGCGGCGTCGAATGGGCGCGCCGACGTCGGGACGTGGCCTGGGTGCCGCAACGCCTTGCGCCGGGCCGCTTCCCGCTGCTGGTCGACGAACTGCTCGACAGCGGTGGGCATCCCGACGCCGCCCGTGCGGCAGCCAGGCAGCTCGACGTCGGCGGGCTCGGCCGCCGCCCCCTGCACACCCTCTCCGGCGGGCAGTTGCAGCGGGTGTTCCTGGCGCGCGCGCTCGGCGCGGTGACCGCCGGGGCGCGGGCGTTGTTCGCCGACGAGCCCACCGCCGCACTGGATTTCGACGGCCAGGAACAGGTCGCCACCCTGTTGGCGAAGCTCCCGGTGACGGTGGTCGTGGTCTCCCACGACCGGGCGATGACCCGGGCCTGCGACCGGGTGGCCGAGATGGCGGCCGGGAAGCTGCGGGTGATCTGACCCCGTGGACGGCTTCCTCGACCTGCTCTCTCTGCCGGCCGTGCAGCGCTCCGCGATCGGCCTGCTGATCGCCGCCGTCGGCCTTCCGATCGTCGGGGTGTTCATCATCGGCTTGGACATCATCGCCGTGCGGTTCGCGATGATGCACGTGGCGCTACTCGGCATCGCTGTCGGCCTGCTCGCCGGCCTCGACCCCATGCTCTGTGGCCTCGCCGCGTGCGCCCTCGCCGGCGCGGGCGTCGCCCCGCTGGCCCGGCGGCCGACTGGCCTGCCCGGGGCGATGGGCCTGCTGATGACCTTCGCCATCGCCGCCGCCCTGCTCGTGTTGTCGGTGTCCGGGGTCAACGCTACCGGGGCGTTCGAGCTGCTCTGGGGATCGATCCTCGCCACCCGCGAGATCGACCTGATCGTCCTGGGCGCGCTGACCGTCGTGGTGCACGTCCTGTTCTGGCGGTGGCGGCGGCAGCTCGCGCTGTTGCTGTTCGACCGGGAGTTGGCGCTGTGCTCCGGTGTCGCCGCCGGGCCGCTGCTGCTGGCGCTGCTTGTCGTCGTCGCCGTGGCGATCGGCGCGTCGATCCGGCTGACGGGCGCGCTGCTGGTCGACGCGCTGACCGTTCTTCCGGCGCTGGGTGCCCGCAACCTCGGCCGATCGCTGCGGTCGATAGTGCTCTGGGCCGTCGTGCTCGGGGTGGTCGGCAACACCGCCGGGTTCGCCGTGGCCCTGCTGATCGACCAGCCACCTGGTCCTGTCCTCGTTCTGGTGGCGGGGACGTTGACCCTGCTCACCTATCTGATTCCTGAAGGAGCACGTGATGCGATTGATCCGGGCCGCCGCACTGACCGCGGTGGCGACCCTGTCGCTGCTGGCCAGCGGGTGTGGCAGCACTGACGACGCGGCACCGGCCAGCAGCGCGACGCCGGCGGCGAAGGGGCCGAAGGTGGTCGCCTCCACCAGTTGGGTCGGCGCACTGGCCAAGGCTGCCGGGGCGACCGACATCACCGTGGTCGCTCCGGCCAACGTGCAGCACCCACCGGACTACGACCCCAAGCCCAGCGACCTCGCCGCCGTCGCTGGCGCCGACTACATCCTGTACGCCGAGTTCGATGGCTTCGCCGCCCGGCTCAAGGACGCGGCCGGCGGCACCGGCAAGCTCGTCACCGTGCAGCTGGAGAACACCCCCGGCAAGATCACCTCGGAGGTTTCCCGGCTCGCCGGCCTGTTCGGCACCGGCGACGCGGCGACCGCCTGGAACTCCACCTTCACCACCGAGTACGCGAAGCTGTCCGCACAGACGAAGGCTGCCCTCCCCAACCCGGCGCCGACCGCGGTGTCGCACCTGTTCATGGCGTACTGGGGCGACTTCGCCGGCATCAGTGTGGTCGGCACGTATGGGCCGCAACCGGTCACCCCGAGCCAGCTCGCCGAGCTGACTGCGAAGAAGCCGACCCTTGTGCTGGCCAACGCGCACCTGCCCGGCGCCAATCCCGACATCCCCGGCACCACCCGCGTCGATGTCGTCAACTACCCCGGCACCGACCTGGACCTGCTCGGGGTGTTCAAGACCAACACTGAACGACTGACTGCGGCGCTCAAACCCTGAGCGACGCAGGTCGGTCCGGCCGGTGGGGGTGCGGCGGTCGCACCTCCACCGGCCCCTATCATCAGGAGGACGAGTGGTTCCCGTGGTCATCGTCGGCGGTGGTCCGACCGGCTTGGGCCTGGCGATCCGGCTCGCCCAGCTGGGCGTTGCGGCTACCCTGGTCGAGCGTCACTCGGACACCGCGGCCTTCCCCAAGGGGCGGGCGTTGAGCATCCGCAGCATGGAGATCTACCGCTCATGGGGGATTGAGGAGGACGTCACCGCTGTCGGCCTGCCCCGCGAGCATCTGGCCTTCTACTTCGGCCGCACCCTCACCGACCCGTCCGGCAGACGCATCGTCACCGGCCCGGGCGCTCGGCCGGCGGTGCCCAGCCCCACCTACACGCTGCTCTGCTCGCAGGACCGCCTCGAACCGCTGCTCCGCGCGCACGCGCAACGGCTCCAGCCTGGGCGGATCCGGTTCGGCACGGAACTCGTCGACCTCACCGTAGGCCCCGACGGGGTCACCGTGGAGATGTCAGCCGGCGGGCATCATGAGCGGCTTCGTGCGCGGTACCTCGTGGCTGCGGACGGTGCCCGTAGCGGGATTCGCGGGCGGGTCGGCATCGCGATGGCCGGTCCGTCCGGCGTTTCCCGCAACCTGAACATCCTTCTCGACGCCGACCTGGGCCAGCACATCGCCGATCGGCCGTGCGCCGTCTACACGATCGACCAACCGGGCCTGCACGGCGCGTTCCTCGCCGTCGACAACCAGCGCCGGTGGCTGTTCAACCTCGTCGCCGACGGTGACGAGGTTGACCTCGATCGTCTCGACGACGGCGACTGCGTCGCGTTGATCCGTGCCGCCGCCGGTCTGCCCGACCTCGCCGTCGGCCTGGTCGGCCGGCAGGTGTGGCACGCCTCGGCACAGGTCGCCGACCGGTTCAGACACGGCCCGGTGTTCCTCGCCGGTGACGCCGCCCATGTCACCACCCCGTACGGCGGCTTCGGGATGAACTGCGGCATCGCCGACGCCGACAACCTGGCCTGGAAACTCGCCGCCGTCCATCACGGCTGGGCCGCTCCGGCCCTGCTCGACACCTACGATCCCGAACGCCGACCGGTCGCGCTCGCCAGCGCCGTCGAGAGCCACCTGCGGTTGACCGACACCATCGACGCGCGCCACACCGGAGCGCCACCGCGGGGCCGGCCCAGCGAGGGACTCGTCCTCGGCTACCACTACACCTCCGCCGCCGTCACCGCCGACGGCACCGACCCGCCTGCCGGGGATCCGGTGGCCGACTACGTCCCCACCGGCCGGCCAGGCCACCGTCTCCCCCACGTCTGGCTCGACCCGGAACAGACCCGGTCCACCCTCGACCTGGTCGCAGGCGACGGTTTCACCCTGCTCGCCGGCCCCGCCGCAGGCTGGCCTCGACCGCGCAGCAGAAGGTCGGGTTTCCGCTGACCGTCCACCACCTCGACCGGGTGATGTCGCCATCTGCGCGGACGGTCTTCCTCGACCAGTGCGGCCTGCACGACACCGGTGGCCTCCTGGTACGACCGGACGCCCACATCGCCTGGCGCACCCCCAACACGCCACCCGACGGGCTCCCCGCCATGATGAACATCGTGCGATAGCCGCCGCTGCCAGCGAAGGCACGCCCAGCAGGAGGAGATGAACGATGCGACGGCATGTACTGGGCCGGATCGCCCTGGCGTTGCTCGCGGGAGCGGCGATCGCGATCGCGCCGGTCGGCCCGGCGCAGGCGCACGTCTCGGTAAGCCCCGCCCAGGCCTCGCCGGGTGGGTTCACCACCCTGACCTTCCGGGTACCCAACGAGCGCGCCGAAGCGGCGACGACAAGCGTACGCATCGTGATGCCCGAGACCACGCCTATCACCTCGGCGGCGGTCCACAAGCTGGCCGGGTGGCGGGCGACCGTCGAGGACGGTCCACTGGCCGCGCCGGTCAAGGTCGGCTCGGCAACGGTGACCGAGGCGATCACCTCGGTGACCTGGACGGCGGCAACCGCCGAGGACGCCATCGACGGCAACCAGTTCCAGGAGTTCAGCGTCTCCGTGGGCCCGTTGCCCACCACCGGCGACCGGATCGTGTTCAAGGCTCTCCAGACGTACGCCGACGGCGTCATCTCCCGCTGGATCGAGGAACCCCAGGCGGGCGGCCCCGAGCCGGAGAACCCCGCCATCGTCCTACGCCTGACCGAGGCGGCGGCCAGCGGCGTCGACGAACACGGGATGCCGATCACCGCAGCCCCGCCGGCGGCCGCCGCTGACCGGCCAGCCGGGGTCGCGCTGGCCGTCGCCGTGGCCGGTGTCGTCCTCGGTGCGGCGGCGCTGCTGCTGGGTCTACTCAACCGGGCCCTCGGCAAGCCACGTCGGTAGCCCGACCACCCACACAATCAGAGGTAGTCGGACAGCACCACCACCGGGTTCCCGACTCGTGAGGAATAGTCGCCCGCTGACAAACGCCGAGCGGTCACGGCAGAAACGCATCGACCCGCTCTAGCGTGAACAGCGACGCCCGACGAGTGGAGGCCCACATGGCAGCCGACGGCCTGGTACACGTGCTCACCCTGTGCGGCAACTGCAACTGCGGATGCCCGGAGCTGTACATCGATCCCGAGGCGCCCGCCGAGCAGCGAGTCGTCATCACCGACGATTTCGGCAACGCGATCCGACTCAGCGGCGGCCAGCTCAGCGACATCGTCGGCCTCGCCCGCTCGGGCGCGCTGGACGACGTGGCCTCCGCCTAGATTGACGTCCGCCATCCCCGGCACCCGATGCTGGGTGATGAGCCACCGCCCCTCGGACGCCATCGACGACCGGTCGCCAGGTCCCCGCCGGACCGTGCTCGATCCGATCTCCGGCAACCCTTGGCTCACCGGCTGGTGGCCACAGCGGGCGGTGCACCAGATCGACGTTCCGGGCTTCCGGATGGTCCTGCTCGGTCCCTGCCCCCTGTCACCCCGACTCCTCACCGAGCAGGTCAACCAGGCCGTGCGGCGTCATGCGTTCGGCGCGCTGGCTCGACTGCCCGGCAGCTACCTCACCTTCGTCCGCGCGCCGTACGGCACGTACGTCGCCGGCGATGTGGCGGGAGTCTGCCGGCTCTGGCTCGGTGATGGGGTCGCAGGCACCCGTCCCGGGAAAGCTGCCGCGATCCTCCTGCCCGAGGCTACCGGGGCGCTGCTGTACGACGACGGAGCGGTTCGCGACGAGCAGTACTGGACGCCACCCGCCGCCGAGACACCGGCCACCATCACGGGCCCGCTCGTCGCGCACCGGCTGAGAATGGCCGTGCGCTGCCGACTCGACCTACTCGGGTCCAGCCAGCAACACTCGGGCCACATCGCCCGCCGGCTCGCCGACGGAGAATCCGTCAGCTTCGGCACGTCGATGCTGCTCTCTCCCACCGGGCTGGACGAGATCCTCGGCCCCGGCCCGCCGCTGCCCCGTACGGTCGGACGAAACAGCAAGGCGCACCGCCTCCGGCTCGTACGCGCTCAGTCGTCTCCCGTTCCCGGGCCCGCCGGATCGTGCGTGCACCGCCCCCTTCTCGACGCACACGTGCTGGAAGCCGCCCTCTCCACTCGGGAGCGCGACGTCCAGCGCGGCACACTGCGTCGAGAGACTCTGCTGGTTCTCGATCAGATGTCGGGTGAATGAGCACGATCCGCTGAACCGCGTCGACATTTTCCGCGTACCATGGTGCGGAGCCGGGACACGCCACCGCAGGACCATCCGCGGTGCGTCACCCAGGGTCGACACCAGGGCAGGGTGCCGCCCGTTCTCCGCCGCACATCGTGCGGATCCGGCTGATCGAAAGAGGACATCGTGCAATCCACGTACCAGGTTCGGGGTATGACCTGCGGGCACTGCGCCCAGTCCGTCACCTCCGAACTCACCGCATTGTCGGGCGTTCAGACCGTCGAGGTCGATGTCGAGGCGGGTCGTGTCACCATTCGCAGCGCCGAGGCATTGCCGCTGGCCGAGGTTCAACGGGCGGTAGACGAGGCCGGCTTCGAACTGGCCGGCAGCCCGGCGTGACCACCACCCTCGACCAGCTCCTCACATCGCTGACGATCGGGGGCATGACCTGCGCGGCCTGCGCCAACCGCATCGAGCGCAAGCTCAACCGGATCGACGGCGTGCGGGCCACGGTCAACTTCGCCACCGCCACTGCCACCGTGGAGCACGACCCGGCTGTTGAGGTGCCGGACCTGGTGGCGACCGTGACCGCGATGGGCTACACCGCCCGGCCGCCCGCGCCGGCGACCAGTGCTGAGGACGAAGACCAGGCCACCGACGACATGGGGCGACGGCTGCTCGTCGCGGCGGCGTTCGCCGCCCCGGTAGTGGTGGTCTCGATGACACCAGCAGCCCAGTTCCCGTACTGGCAGTGGGTGGTCGCGACGCTGACCGCGCCGGTCGTGGCCTGGGCGGGTTGGCCGTTCCACCGGGCGGCGCTGGCCAACGCCCGCCACGGTGCCGCCACGATGGACACGCTGGTCTCCCTCGGCGCGTTGGTGTCCTTCCTGTGGAGCCTGTGGGCGCTGCTGGGCACACCCGCCGGTCGGCCAGGCATGCGGATGAGCCTGTCCTGGTTTTCCGGGCACGACCACCCGCTTTATTTCGAGGTCGGCGCGGCTCTGGTGACGTTTCTCCTGGCCGGGCGGTGGCTGGAGGCACGAGCCCGGTACCGCGCTGGTTCTGCCGTGCGTTCCCTCGCCCAGTTGGGCGCGAAGGATGTCGCCGTCCTCGACGCGAACGGCACCGAACGGCGAACCCCGATCACCGACCTGCGGGTCGGTGATTTGTTCGTGGTCCGCCCGGGTGAGAAGGTCGCCACCGACGGGGTGGTCGAGGCTGGTGTGAGCGCGGTCGACGTCGCCCTGCTGACCGGGGAGAGCGTCCCGGTCGAGGTGGGCCCCGGTTCAGCGGTGACGGGTGCCACGGTGAACACCGGCGGTCGGCTCGTCGTGCGGGCGAGTCGGGTCGGTGCCGACACGCGGCTCGCGCAGATCACCCGGCTGGTGGCCGAGGCACAGGCGGGCAAGGCCCGGATTCAGCGCCTCGCTGACGAGGTCGCGGGCATTTTCGTCCCGTTCGTGCTGGTGATCGCTCTGGCCACCTTTGCCGGCTGGCTGGTCCTCGCCCCCACCGCGACGGCGGTCGGGGTTGCCGTGGCGGTGCTGATCGTCGCGTGTCCGTGCGCTCTGGGCCTGGCCACACCCACCGCGCTGCTCGTCGGCACCGGTCGCGGCGCACAACTCGGTGTGTTGATCCGCGGAGTGGCGGCGCTGGAGTCGGCCCGTCGCATCGACACCATCGTGCTCGACAAGACCGGCACCCTGACCACCGGCCGGATGCGGGTCACCGGCGTGCATCCCCTCCCCGAGGTGAACAGCAGCGACCTGCTGCGCTTGGCCGCCGCGGTCGAGGCGTGCTCCGAGCATCCGGTCGCCCACGCCATCGTGATCGCCGCCGGAGCCGAGCACGGGCGGGACCTGCCGCAGGCCGATGGCTTCCGCGCCGAGCCGGGGCTCGGGGCCCGCGGCACCGTCGACCAGGTCCGGGTGACCATCGGCAACGCCCGGCTCCTGGCCTTGGACGGCATCAGTGTCGACGAGGTGACGGGCACGGCGGACACGGTGGTCTACGTCGCATGGGACGGGCAGCTTCGTGGTTGGATCACCATCGCCGACGCGCTCCGGGAGTCCGCAGGGCCGACGGTACGACGGCTACGCGCGCTTGGCCTGCGACCGGTCCTGCTGACCGGTGACAGTCTCGCAGCGGCGGGAAGCCTCGCCGCCCAGGTTGGGTTGACGGAGGTCATTGCCGAGGTCACGCCCGAAGCGAAGGCTGCCACCGTCCGGCGGCTGCGCGACGAGGGCGCGACGGTCGCCATGGTCGGCGACGGAGTCAACGACGCGGCCGCTCTCGCCGAAGCCGACCTCGGCGTGGCGATCGCGACCGGCAGCGACATCGCCATCGAGGCCAGCGACGTCACGATCGTCCGCGCGAATGCCGGCACCGTGGATCTCACCGCCGTGGTCGACGCGCTGACCCTGGCCCGGGCCACCCTGCGAACCATCAAGGTCAACCTGTTCTGGGCGTTCGCCTACAACAGCCTGATGATCCCGCTGGCCGCTGTCGGTCTGGTCACCCCGATGCTCGCCGCCGCCGCGATGGCCTGCTCCAGCCTGCTCGTCGTGCTCAACAGCCTTCGCCTTTTCCGCTGGCACCCAGCGGCCGGGACCGCCGGCGAGGCAGTGAACCAGCCCGCGACAACGACCGCCGCACGTTGATCCGCTGACGGATCTTGTCCGTTCCGGTAGGCAAAGCGGTGCCGTAGGCTCATTCGGCAACCTACCCGAACCCGTCGTCGACGTCGATCGGTTCGTGGTGGTTCAGGACGCCCGGGAAAAACCGGACACGGAGGTACCAGGTGACCGACGACGACGCGGAGATCACCGCCTGGGCTCTCGCGGCCGGCCGGGGCGACCAGGACTCGGCCACCCGGTTCATCCGGGCGACCCAGCAGTACATATGGCGGTTCGTCGCCCACCTGATCAGCCCCTCCGAGGCTGACGACCTGACCCAGGAGACGTATCTGCGAGCGATGCGGTCGTTGCCGTCGTTCGCCGCGCGCTCGTCGGCCAAGACCTGGCTGCTCGGGATCGCCCGGAAGGTCGTGGTCGACCACGTACGCGCGGCGACGAGACGCCCGCGTACCACCCGGCTGTCGGATCGCCACGATGTCCCCGACGCTGGCGGCAGCGCCTTCGATGGTGCGGTCGTGCTCAACGATCTCCTGTTCTCGTTGGCGCCGGACCGACGCGAAGCGTTCGTGGCGACCCAGATCCTCGGCCTGTCCTACGCCGAGACCGCCGAGGTGTGCGGGTGCCCCGTCGGCACCATCCGTTCCCGGGTGGCACGGGCTCGGGAAGACCTGGTTGCCGCAGTCAACGCATGCCCTCAGCCGGTGCGGCGACAACGCGATACAGCCGCAAGCTGAACGGCGACCGGCACGAGGACGCGACATCGCCGATTGTCCCGGGAACCAGGACGCGCCATCACCCGACTACCGATACATGGGTTGTGGGCAATGGCGGGAGATCCTGTCGGCGCAGCTGGACGGCGAGGAGACCCCCGCCGAGCAAGCCGGGGCCGACGCTCACCTCGACGGTTGCGCGACCTGCCGGCGATGGTACGACCAGGCCGCCGCGGTGACCCGACGCACCCGTCTGACGCTCACCGCGCCCGGACCCGATCCCATCAACGTCATCCTTGCCGCACCCCCCGCGCCTCGACGCCTGCGGGACCGTCTCGTGCTCCCCCTGCGAGCAGGGCTCGCTCTCATCGGTGCTGTTCAGCTGGTGCTGGGCCTGGCGCAGATCGGCCGTGGCCCGACCGCCCCACACGCCCACGACGCCATCGGTGCCCTCGGCTCCGGGCACCTGTGGCACGAGGCTGCCGCCTGGAACATCGCCGTCGGCGCCGGGTTCCTCTTCGTGGCAGCCCGGCGTACATCCTCCACCGGGCTGGTGCCGACCCTGAGTGCCTTCGTCGGCACGCTCGTGCTGCTCTCGGTCAATGACCTGATGACCGGCCGGGTGGAACCCTCCCGCCTGGTCAGCCACGGTTTCCTGCTCGCCGGGTACCTGATCGTCGTCGCGTTGTCGCAGACCAGGCGGCACCGTGACGAGCCTCCGACGCACAGCCGGACCGCCCGCCCCGCCGGGCTCTCCGCGGCCGGTGACGAACCACAGGCCACCCGGCCGGGGCTGCGACTGGCACCGCCCCACCCGGGCACGGCACGGATCAGCGACCGGTCAGCGGCCTGAACGGCGAGAACACCCTCCACTGCCCCAGCCGTTCGCCGGGCCAGCCGTGACCACGTGACGGCCATTACCCGCCAGCCCGGAACTTTCGCGCTGCGACGACCGACCAACGAAGCAGCAAGCAACCATCGGAGGCAGAATTCATGCGCACCACCAGCCCTTTCGGATCGCGCCGACGCTCGGCCCTTGTCCTCGCCACCGCAGCTGTGCTCGTCGCAGTCGGTGCCGGCGGGTGCGCCTCGTCCGACTCGTCGTCGACCGCGCAACCGAGCCCGTCCGCGTCGGCCAGTGCCGCTGCTGGGGTGGTCACGATTCGCGACCCGTGGGTGAAGGCGGCTGACAAGGGGATGACCGCAGCCTTCGGGACCCTGGTCAACGACGGCGACACCGATGTGACTCTGACCAGTGTCACGACCTCCATCTCCGCGATGGAGTTACACGAAATGGCCATGAAAGACGGCAAGATGGTCATGCAGCAAAAGCAGGGCGGCATCGTGATCAAGGCCAAGAGCACCCACGCGTTGGAGCCCGGCGGTGACCACCTGATGCTGATGGATCTCACCAAGCCCGTCCAGGCCGGGGACGAGTTGACCTTCACGCTCACCTTCGCCGACGGCAAGACCCAGCAGTTCACCGCTGTCGCCAAGCCGTTCACCGGCGCGCAGGAGACCTATGCCCCGGGGCACGGCGAGCCGATGCCCGGCATGAGCGCCACGCCGGGGATGACCATGACCCCGGCATCGTGACGCAGACACCACCTGTCCGCCCGGTGAGCAGGCGTGGCCTGCTCACCGGCAGCGCGCTGGCCGCCGGTGGGGTACTGGCCGGTGGGGCCGCCGTTGTCGCGACCCGCGCAGGGCAGACCAGCCCTCCATCGGTGGACGCCGCCGACACGACGCCGGTGGCGAACGTCGGCGGCCTGGTCGAGCCCTTCTACGGCGTCCGGCAGGCAGGGATCTCCACCGAACCGCAGGCGCACGGGTCGTTCGTGGCGTTGACGCTGCGAGCCGACACGGACCGTGCCGCGCTGGGTCGGTGGCTGCGGCTGCTGACCGACGACGCGGCCCGGCTCACCCAGGGCCGGCCCGCTCTGGCTGACACCGAGGCTGAGCTTGGGCTGCTGCCCGCACGGTTGACCGTGACCTTCGGTTTCGGGCCGGGCCTCTACCGGGCGGGCGGCGTCGACGACCGCCGGCCGGCATCGGTCACCGATCTGCCGTCGTTCCGCATCGACCGGCTTCAGCCGGCCTGGTCCGGCGGTGACCTGCTGCTGCAGATCTGCGCCGACGACGCGATCACCGTGGCCCATGCCCAACGGGTCCTGATCAAGGACAGCCGGCCGTTTGCGACCGTGCGCTGGGTGCAGCAGGGTTTCCGGCGCAGCCCCGGTGTCGAGCCGGGCGGTCACACACAGCGCAACCTGTTCGGTCAACTCGACGGTACCGCCAACCCCCAGCCGGGGGCCCCGATGGACTCGGCCGTCTTCGTGGCCGACGGACCGGCGTGGCTGCGCGACAGCACCACGCTGGTGCTGCGACGGATCAGCATGAACCTGGAGACCTGGGATCTGCTCGGCCGCACCGATCGCGAACTCGCCGTGGGCCGACGGCTGGCCACCGGCGCGCCGCTGACCGGCACGGCCGAACGTGACGAGCCCGACTTCGCCGCCACCGGCCCGGACGGCCTCACCGTCATCCCCGACTTCTCTCATATGACCCGCGCACACGTCACCGACGACCGGTTGAAAATCCTGCGCCGGCCCTACAACTACGACGGTGCGCCGACGGCGGAGGGTCACGCGGACAGCGGCCTGATCTTCGCGTCCTACCAGGCCGACATCACCGACCAGTTCCTGCCCATCCAGCGCCGGTTGGCCGATCGGGATCTGCTCAACGAGTGGACCACCCCGATCGGGTCCGCCGTCTTTGCCGTCCCTCCCGGTTGTCAACCCGGGGGATGGATCGGCGAGCAGGTACTCGGATGACCACGCCCACCGGAGTTTCGCCATGACCGTACCGTCGTCCCGGCCCACCTCCGTCCGGCTCGGCGCGGCGCTGCTCGCCGTCGTCGTGGCCCTGCTCATTCCGGCCAGCCCGGCGTGGGCGCACAACACGCTCGTGTCGGCGGCACCGGCCCAGGAGTCGACGCTGTCCAGCGCCCCTACCGAGATCGTGCTCGAATTCGTCGAACGGTTGGACCCGACGTTCACCACCATCGTGCTCACCGACGCCGCCAAGCGGAAGGTCCCCACAGGCGACCCCGTGGTCGGCGGAGCGAAGGGATCGGTCCAGGTGACCGAGGCACTGCCCAACGGCACCTACACCGTCGCCTACCGGGTCGTCTCCACCGACGGCCACCCGGTCCAGGGGTCCTACCCGTTCACGGTGGCCGACCCCGACTCCAGCGCCGCGCCGATCGTCAGCACGACCACCGACGCGCCGTCCGCCGCCGCGCAGGTGCAGGACGACGAGGGGCCGGGCGCTGGCGTCCTCGTCGCCGGCGGTACGACGGCCATCGTCGTCGCGGTGGTTGGTGGGCTGCTCCTCCGGCGGCGAGCGAGCCGTCGTTGACCAGAGCTTCCTTCCGCGGTCGAGTCCCATCACCACTGAACAGGTCAAGGTCAACACGTGTCCGACACAGACTCCCCGCAGCTCGCCGCCGACGGCCCTGGTAACGCCCAGACCAGCGTCGTGGCGCCAGCGGGGCCGGCCGCGACGTCCACCGGCCGGCCCCGGTCCACCACATCTACGGCGTTCGACTGGTTGATTCTTGTCGCCAGCTGCGCCTCGGGGGTCGCCCTGCTGCTGTTCGGCCTGCGGGTGGGAGGTGCCCTCGCCGCCGCGATTCCGGGCCTCCCGGACGCGGGACCGGCCACGACCCGGGCGCTACCGGTGGTCCGGCTCCTCGGTGACGGCCTCGCCACCGTCACCGTCGGCATGCTGGTGACCTCCGCATTCCTGCTGCCCGGCGACGGGCGTACCGTCTCGCCCCACGGCTATCTGCTGCTACGGCGAGCGAGCCTCACCGCGCTCAGCTGGGCGGTGGCGGCGCTGTCGCTGATGGTGCTGACGGTCTCCGACCTGCTCGGCCAGCCGCTGGAGACGCTCAAGCCCGCGACGGTCGTCAGTTTCGCCACCATGATCTCGCAGGGCCAGTCGCTGATGCTGCAGGCTGGGCTGGCCCTGACCGTGGCGCTACTGGCCCGTGCCGGGGTGTCCCGAGGGCTCGCCGCGACGGTCGCGATCCTGGCCCTGATCGCGGTGCTACCTCCGGCTTTCACCGGCCACTCCGCCGGTGCCGGTAACCACCAGATCGCGGTCACCAGCCTGGCCCTGCACGTCCTCGCCGCCGCGGTGTGGATCGGTGGACTCGTCGCCCTGCTGATGGTACGGCGCAGCCGACTGCTGGCCGAGGCCGCCGCCCGGTACAGCCGCCTGGCCCTGGGCTGCGTCGTGGCCGTGACGGTGAGCGGGCTGGCCAACGCCGCCGTCCGCCTCGGCACGGTCGACCAGCTCTGGCAGTCCCGCTACGGCTGGCTGGTCCTCGGCAAGCTGGCCGCCCTGCTGATCCTCGGCGCGCTCGGCGCGGCACACCGCTCCCGTACCCTGCCGGCGTTGCGCGCCGGCAGTCGATGGGCGTTCACCCGGCTGGCCGCCGGTGAACTGATCGTGTTCGCCGCCACCGTGGGCCTCGCTGTGGCCCTGTCGCGCAGCCCCACCCCCGTCCCGGTGTCCGGCATCGACGCCGACCCGATCACCGAGTTGCTCGGCTTCCCGATGCCTGCCGCACCCACCTCAGGCAACCTGCTCGGGCAGCCGCTGCCGGACATGTTCTTCCTGACCCTCTGCACTGTCGGCGTCGGCGGGTACCTGGCCGGTGTACGCCGGATGCACGTCGCCGGGCACCGCTGGCCTCTCGCTCGGACGGCAAGCTGGGTGGGCGGGCTGCTGTTGCTCGCCGCGACGACCAACCTCGGTGTCGCCCGCTACGCGTACGTGCTGTTCAGCGCACACATGGCCCAACACATGGTGCTGTCGATGCTGGTGCCGATCCTGCTGGTCGGCGGCGCACCGGTCACCCTCGCCCTGCGTGCCCTGCGCCGACCGGCCGACCCACAGGTACGCGGCGCCCGGGAGTGGCTGCTGATCGCCGTGCACAGCCGCGTCACCAAGGTGCTCACCCACCCGCTGGTCGCGCTCGGCATCTACACCGCCAGCCTGTTCGGTCTGTACTTCAGCGACCTGCTCGGCGTACTGATGCGCTCCCACCTCGGTCACCTGGCGATGCTCACCCACTTCGTGGTCGCCGGCTACCTGCTGTTCTGGGTGCTCATCGGCGTCGACCCCGGTCGCCGACGGCTCCCCCATCCCCTGCTGGTGATCATCCACCTCGCGTCGATGATGGCCCACGGCTTCTTCGGCCTGGTCCTCATGCAGACCACCACCGTCATCGCCCCCGACTGGTACCTCGCCGTCCACCCCACCTGGGCATCGTCGCTGTTGGCCGACCAGAACCTCGGTGCCGGCATCGCCTGGGCGTTCGGTGAGCTACCTGCCGTCGTCGTCATGATCATTCTTGTTCGTCAGTGGATTCGCGCCGACACGCGTGAACAGGCCCGCCTCGACCGGGCAGCCGACCGGGCGGAAACAACCGGCGAGGAGGACGACCTCGCCCGCTACAACGCATTCCTCGCCGCGTCCGGACAAGCCGACAGTGGCTCGCGGCGCACGACTGGGCCCGACCAGCACTGACAAGGCTGCGGCCCGGTGCCGCCCGCGGAATTCTCGGGAACCGCGAGGGCTTGCGTTCCGACTACCTCACCAAGCCGGAGCGACGCAACGAACCACCGGGCGACCATGCCAGTAGGAGAAACAGCCCTAGTAGTGCTTTGTCATGATCGGAGTTGGTCTCGGGGCCTTCGTCTGGTGGGGAAACGGGTTCTGCAGGTGGGGCAGGCGCCGGCCAGGCGGACGAGTAGGTGTTGCAGTTCGCGGAGTACTGCGTAGAGGCTCAGGCCGGCGCGAGGGCTTTTGGGTCGAGGCGTTGCAGAGTGCAGAAGGCGTGGGCGGCCGAGACGAGGGTGACGTGGTGGTGCCAGCCTTGCCAGGTACGGCCCTCGAAGTGGTGCAGGCCCAGGCCGGTCTTCAACTCCCGGTAGTCGTGCTCGATGCGCCAGCGCAGTTTCGCCCACCGGATCAAGGTGCGTTTCGGCGTGGTGGCGGGCAGGTTCGACAACCAGTACTTGGTGGGCTCGTCGCGGTCGGGTGGCCATTCGGCGATCAGCCATGCCTCTGGCAGGTCCTGGTCGCGGTGGGCGGCGAGCAGGACCCGTCCGGCTGGCCGGACCCGCAGGAACACGAACCGGGAACGCATCTTCACCGGCCGGCCGTCGCGGATGCGGGAACCATCGCGCCAGGACACCGTTCGGGCCGCGACCGCGCCGGCGGACAGGACCATGTCCTTGACCGAGACAGCCGGTTGCCGGTAACGCTGTTTCGGTGGTTGTCCCACACCGCGGTACGGCGGTGCGGTACGCACCGCCGCCTGGGGGTACACGCTGATCGTGGTGGCGACCTGCACCACATAGGACAAGCCACGCCGGGCCAGGCCGTGGCGGAACTCACCGCTGTCGCCGTAGCCCGCGTCAGCCACGATCAACGGCGACCGCAGACCCCACCCGACCGCCTCGTCGATCATGTCCAATCCGAGGCGCCACTTCTCCCGATGTCCCACGTCGTCGGGGATCTGCGCCCTTACGCGCCGCTGACCGACATCCGCCGCCGCGGCCGGCGAGGCGGGGTCCCACGACTCCGGCAGGAACAGCCGCCAGTTGACCGGACACGACGCGGTATCGGTGACCAGGTTCAGACTCACCCCGATCTGGCAGTTGGTGACCTTGCCCGCCGTGCCGGTGTACTGCCGGGCCACACCCGGCGACGCGGTCCCGCACTTGAGCCAGCCGGTGTCATCCAACGCCCACGCCGCCGGTGTGATCACCTCATCCATCCGGGACGCCAAGCGGCGACGTACCGGCACCACATCCCACGGGCTGTTCGTCACGAAGTGGTTCAACGCCTGATCGTGCACCCCCGGCAGA
>NZ_FMCW01000071.1 GCF_900091595.1 Micromonospora haikouensis | reverse complement strand
CGGCGGCCCTCGACCATCGTGTAGAGGACCGGGATCAGGACCAGGGTGAGCAGGGTGGAGGTGACGAGGCCGCCGATGACGACGACGGCCAGCGGGGTGGAGATGAACCCGCCCTCACCGGTGATGCCCAGCGCCATCGGCAGGAGCGCGAAGATGGTCGCCAGGGCGGTCATCAGGATCGGGCGCAGCCGGCGCTGACCGCCCTCCACGACCGCCTCGGCGACGCTCATGCCCCGCTCGCGGTACTGGTTGACCAGGTCCATCAGCACGATGGCGTTGGTGACGACGATGCCGATCAGCATCAGGATGCCGATGAGCGCGGCGACGCCCAGCGGCGTGCCGGTGACCAGCAGCAGGGCGAACGCGCCGACGAACGCGAACGGGATCGACACGAGCAGGATCAGCGTCTGGCGGATGCTGCGGAACACGCCCACCAGGATCAGGAACACCAGGGCGATCGCGGCGACCATGGCCAGGATGAGCTGCGAGAACGCCTCGCTCTGGTCGGCGGTGACGCCGCCGATCTCGTAGCTCGCCCCGGCCGGCAGGGTGAGGGTCTCGAGCTTGTCGGTGACGGCGCTGCTGGCCGCACCCGTGTTGTCGCCGACCGGGGTCGCGGTGACGGTGTTCGTCCGCTCGCCGTCGACGTGGGTGCGCTGCACCGGCCCGTCGATGCGGCTGACGGTGGCGACCTGGTCCAGGCGTACCGTGCCGGTGCCGGCGGGCAGCACGAGCGCCTTGACCTTGGCGAGGCTGTCCGGCCCGGTGTCGGCCGTCCGCACGAGCACGTCGCGCGGGGCGCCGTCGAGCGTGACCTGGGTGACGGTGGTCCCCTCGACGGACTGCCGCAGCGCCGAGACGATCGCGCCGGTGGTCAGCCCGGAGCGGGCTGCGGCCTCGCCGTCGGGCACGATGCTGATCTGTGGCGCGCTCTCGCTGAGGTCGCTCTCCACGTCGGTGACCTGCGAGACGCCGGTCAGGGCCTCCTGCACCTGCCGGGTGGCCTGGCTCAGGGCCTGGTCGTCGTCGGCCTGGATCGACACCGAGATGGTGCTGTCGCCGCCGGGCCCGCCGCCGCCGGGGCCGCCCCCGCCGCCGAGCTTCAGCTCGCCCGCGTCGGTGATGTCCGCGATCCTGTCGCGCACCGCGTCGCTGACCGTCGCGCTGTCCGCGCCGTCGGCCAGGTTGAGGGTGTACGAGACGTTGTTGGCGGTACGCGAGCCGAAGAACCCGCCGGACGACCCGATCACCACCTGGTACGACTCCACGCCGTCGACCGAGGCGAGGACGCCCTCGACCTTCTTCGCCGCGGCGTCGGTCGTCGCCAGGTCGGTGCCGGCCGGCAGGGTCTGGGTGACCCCGATCGAGTCCTCGCCGGAGTCGCCGAGGAAGGTGGTCTTCAGGCCCCCGGCCATCACGACCGTGGCGGCCAGCAGGGCCACCGCCCCGGCGAGCACGGTCTTGCGGTGGCCGACCGCCCAGCGGATGACCGGCAGGTAGACGCGCGGCAGCAGGCCCTGCCGCTCGCGTTCCTCCACCCGGGCGCGATACTCGTCGGCCGGCACGCCGGCGGCGTCCGCGGGCGCCTTCAGGAACCAGTAGGCCAGGACCGGGACGACGGTGAGCGACACCAGCAGCGAGGCGAGCATCGCGGCGGAGACGGTGATCGCGAAGGAGCCGAACAGCACGCCCACGAACCCGCCGACCAGCGCGATCGGCAGGAACACCGCCACGGTGGTGAGCGTGGACGAGGTGACGGCGCTGGCGACCTCACGGACGGCGGACAGGACCGCCGAGCGCCGGTCCTCGCCGTAGCCGAGATGACGCTTGATGTTCTCCAGCACCACGATCGAGTCGTCCACGACGCGGCCGACGGCGATGGTCAGGGCGCCGAGGGTGAGGATGTTCAGCGAGTAGTCGCGCAACCACACCGCGATGAGCGCGACGAGCAACGACAGCGGGATGGACACCGCGGTGACCACGGTGGCGCGGGCCGAGCGCAGGAACACCACGATGACGAGGATCGCCATCAGCAGGCCCAGGGCGCCCTCCTCGACGAGGCCGTTCACCGCCTTCTTGACCCCGGGCCCGGAGTCGGAGACGACGACGAGCCGGGCGTCGTCGCCGAGCGCGGCCTGCAGCTCCGGCAGCTGGTCGCGGACGTCGTCGGAGATCTCCGGGCTGCCGCCGCCGTGGTCCATGGTGAGGGAGATGCCGAGGCTGGGCTTGCCGTCGGTGCGGGTGATCGACGTGACGGGGGCATCCGTGAGCGCCACGGTCGCGACCTGCTTGAGCTGCACGGGCTTGCCCGAACCGGCACCGGACGGGGCCGCGGCCGCCGGCGCGGGCGCGGCGGGGCCGCCCGGTCCGGCCGCGGGGCGGCCGGCGGCGGCCGGGCTGCCGGCGGACGCGGCCGGCGACAGCCACATGTTCTGGAGCTGGCTCAACGACGTGACCGGCTGGCCGACGGCCAGGCTGAGGTTGCGCCCGTCGGAGGTGATCTGCCCGGCCGACGAGGTGCCACCGAGGGCGCCCAGCGCGGTGACGATCGACTGCGTGCTCAACCCGGCCTTGCTCAGGGCGGCGGTGTCCGGCGTGACGGTCACGATCTGGTCGCGTACGCCCGAGATCGCGACGTCGTTGACGCCGTCGACCGCCCGCAGCGCCGGCACGACCTTCTCGTCGAGGGCCGCGGCGAGCGCGTGCTGGTCACCGCCGGAGGTGGCGGCCAGGACCATCGTCGGCAGGTCCGCGGTGCTGCCGGTGAGCACCTGCGGGTCGACGCCGGCCGGCAGCGCGGAGGAGATCTTGGAGACGGCCTGCTCGACGTCCGTGGAGGCCTGGTCGATGTCGCTGTCGAAGGAGAACGAGACCATCACCTGCACCGAGCCCTGCTGCGAGGTCGAGGTCGTGCTCTCGACCCCGTCGATGCCCTCGACGGCCTTCTCGATCGGGCCGGTGACCTGCTCTTCGACGACTTCGGGCGCGGCGCCGGGGTAGCTGGCGACCACGGTCACGGCCGGGAAGGACAGATCGGGCAGCAGCTGCTGCTTGAGCGACGGGATCGCATAGATCCCCAGGGCGACGAGGAGGACGGTGAGCAGCGCCACCAGCCTCCGGTTCGCGAGACTGACCCGGGACAGGAACAACACCAGCGACCTCGCTCGCGGCTAGACGATTCGGTGGCGCGCAGGGCGCCTGGCGAAAGTCTCCGGGCGGAGGGGTCCCGTTGGCATCGTCCAGCTGCGGTCGGTCCACTACCACAAATGTGGTATTCCGACCCACCGTCGTACCGCCGTGGGAGGGCGCGTCCCCTACGGGGTGGCGTCCCCGGGCCTGACCAACCCGCTCTGGTAGGCGACCACGACCAGCTGCGCCCGGTCCCGTGCGCCGAGCTTGGTCATGGCGCGGTTGACGTGCGTCTTCGCGGTGGAGGGCGCGAGGTGCAGCCGGGTGGCGATGTCGTCGTTGGACAGGCCGAGGGCGACCAGGGCGAGGACCTCCCGCTCCCGGTCGGTGAGCACGTCGAGCACGGTGGTGTCCGGCGGCGGGGCGGGGTCGCCGCTGGTGAGGAACCGGGCGATCAGCGCCCGGGTGGCCTTCCCGGACAGCAGCGCGTCGCCGCTGGCGACGGTCCGGATCGCCTCGATCAGTTCGGTGGGGGTGGCCCCCTTGCCGAGGAACCCGCTCGCCCCGGCCCGCAGCGCTCCCAGGACGTACTCGTCGAGCTCGAACGTGGTCAGGATGAGCACCCGCACCCCGGCCAGGTCCTCGTCGGCGGTGATGAGCTGCGTGGCCTGGAGGCCGTCGACCTCCGGCATGCGGATGTCCATGACCACCACGTCGGCGCGCGCCGCGCGGGTTAGCCGGACCGCCTCGCGGCCGCTGGCCGCCTCCGCGACGACCTCGAGGTCGGGCACGGATTCGATGATGCCGCGCAGGCCGGTGCGGATCAGGGCCTGGTCGTCGGCGAGGAGCACGCGAATGGTCACGGGGTGCCTCCGGGGCGTGCCGTGCTGGGCAGCACGGCGCGGACGTGGAACCGGCCGGCGCCGGCGGGCCCGGCGGCGAGGCTGCCGCCGACGGCGACGGCGCGTTCGCGCATGCCGATCAGGCCGTGGCCGGTGGGGTCCGACCGCTGGTGGCCGGAGCCGGTCGGGTTGTCGATGTCGATGACAAGGTCGTCGGGGCGGTATTCGACCTGCAGGCCGGCCGCGTCACCGGTGCCGTGCTTGTGCGCGTTGGTGAGCGCCTCCTGCACTATCCGGTAGGCGGCCTGGTCGATCGCGGCGGGCAGCGGCCGCGCCGGGCCGACCTGCTGGTGCTCGACCCGCAGGCCGGCGGCGGCGACGGAGTCCAGCAGCTCCCCGAGCTGCGCCAGGCCGCGCACCGGTTCGGTGGGCGCGTCGGCGTCGCCGTTCTGCCGCAGCAGGGCGAGGATGGTGGTCAGTTCGTCGAGCACGGTCCTGGCCGCCTGTCGCACGTGTGCCACCGAGGCCGCCGCCTGGTCGGGCCGGGTGTGCACGCTGTGTTCGGCCAGCCCGGCGTGCACGTTGATGACGGCGATGTGGTGCGCGACGACGTCGTGGAGGTCACGGGCGATCCGCACCCGCTCCTCGGCGACCCGACGGCGGGCCTCCTCCTCGCGGGTCCGTTCCGCGCGGCGGGCCCGCTCCTCGACGGCGGACACGTACGCGCGGCGGATGCGGGCGGCGTCGCCGATCGCGGTGGCCATGCCGATCCAGGCGGCCACGCCCAGCGGCGGGCCGAGCCAGCCCTCGCCGGTCCAGGCGACGGCCGCGCCGTACACGACGACCGCCGCGCCCCCGCCGGAGAGCCAGGCCGTGGGTCGGTTGGTGTGCGCCGCGACGGTGTAGGCGGCGACGGCGGTCACCACGAGGAAGGCCGGGGGTTGCCCGCCGGCGGCGACGGCGCCGGCGGCGAGCAGGGCCGAGACGGCGAGGACGGGCAGCGGCCACTGGCGGCGCACCAGCACCAGCGTGAAGGCCGCCCCGGCGGCCAACGCGTCGGGCCAGGCCAACGGGCGGCCCTCGGTCTCCCCCGGCCGGCCGACGAGCGTCATGACGAGGATCAGCGCCGCGACGGCCGCGCCGAGCAGCGCGTCGCGTGCGCCCGGGTGCGTCCGCCACCAGGCCGGCGACTGGTGAGCGCCCGGTTCGTCCATGAAGATCACATTACCGGGCGGCCCGGCCCACCAGCGTCTGCCGAGCGTGGTACGCCCGCCTACCGCAGCCGTGGTAGCGGACGGCGGGCGGGGTGCCCCGGCAGGGCCGGCGCGGAAGATCGGCGCCGACCCCACCGGGGGCGGGTCCCAGGCCGTCAGGCGCGGGACCACTGCATGCTGGTCGCGGAGCCGCAGGTGCGCTGTTCCAGGGCCGCGCCCGGGGTGGTCGAGCCGCCGACCACGTTGAGGCACTTGTTGCTGTTGAGGTTGACCAGCTGGTAGTAGCCGTCGCCGGTCGACCGCCAGGTGAAGACCTGGTTGGCCCCACCGTGGCAGGTGTACTGGACAACCCGCGCGCCGTCCGCGGTCGAGAAGTCGAGCACGTCGGCGCACTTCCCGCTGTTGACGCTCTGGAGGGTGACGTTGCCGTTGCCGGCGTCGTTGAACCGCCACTGCTGCCAGGCGTTGCCGTTGCTGGTCCACTGGCCGATGACGGCCAGGTCGTTCAGGTTGGGCGACTGCACGTCGATGACCTGTCCGCTGTTGCGGTTGGTGACGCGGTAGGACGTGGTGGTGCCGGTGCCGGCGGTGAACTGCCACCAGTCGAGGTTGAACAGGTCGCCGCTGCCGCCGGTGAATCGCAGGTAGAGGTCGCGGGTGCCGGTCGCGCCGGTCACCGCGCACGACGTGTTGGCCCAGGTCTGCCAGCCCCCGGTGCCCGCGACCCGGCAGGTCCCGACGAGGGGCCCGGTGGTGCTGTCCAGCCGCATCTCGATCGTGCCGCCGCTGGTCGCCGACGCGGTCCGGGCGGTGAACGAGGCCGCCCCGGTGCCGAACGCGACGCCCTTGACCTTGATGTAGTCGCCGTTGTTGATCGACCACACGTTCTGCGTGCCGCCGCTGGCGGGTTGCGTCTCGACGCCGACGGACCAGGCGATGGTCTCGGCCTCCTGCCGCACGTACGGGTTCAGCGTGCCCACCTGCGGGGCCCCCGTCGTGGTCATGTTCATGCTCGGGATCGTGCCGTCACCGTTGTAGGAGAACTTCTCCACCGCCACCGACCTGGTGAAACCACCACCACCCGGCAACGCACCATTGTGATAGAAGAAATACGACCCACCGTTGAAGTCCACGATCCCCGGATGATTGGTGAAACTACTGCCCTGCCGCGGCATCACCGTCCCCCGGTACGTCCACGGCCCCGTCGGACCCGGCGCCGTCGAATACGCGATGAACTCACCACAACACTCCGCCGCGAAGATGTTGTAGTAGACACCGTTGCGCTTGTACACCCACGGCGCCTCCTCATACAACGTCGGACGACTCGCGTTGCCGTTACGCGTGCCGAACCCGGCCGTGGTCAACGGGATCTTCGTCGGGCTCCCCGAGTAGGAGATCATGTCCTGGTTCAACTTCACGTACCACAGGTTCGGGTTACCCCAGTACAGGTACGCCTGCCCGTCGTCGTCGATCATCACGTTCGGATCGATCTCACCATTACCCAGCAACGGACGACCGATCGCGTCACGGAACGGCCCCGTCGGACTGTCGGCCACCCCGACACCGATCACCATCCCGCCACCACGCTGCTTCACCGGCACATACCAGTAGAACTTCCCGTTACGCGCCGCCACATGACCCGCCCACGCATCCGACTCCGCCCACGCGAACGTCGCCAGACTCATCGGCGAACCATGATCAGTCCAGTTCACCATGTCAGCCGACGAGAACACCCGCCAGTCCTTCATCGTGAAGTACGTCGACCCGTCCTCGTCATGCCCGGTGTACAGATACACCCGACCGTTGTGCACCAACGGCGCAGGATCCGCCGTATAGATCGTCTGCACGATCGGGTTGTCCGCGTGGGCCGGG
>NZ_FMCW01000012.1 GCF_900091595.1 Micromonospora haikouensis | reverse complement strand
CGCGGGGCGGGGCTCGCCACCGTCTGGATCAGCAGAGGGCACACGTGGCCGGCGGAGCTGAGCCCGCCCGACCAGGTCTGTGGCGCCGTGGAGGGGGTCGAAGAGGTGCTGTTCGGTGCCGATCCGGCGGGCGTGGAGCGGGGCTGACTGCGGTCCCGGGGCGGTGAGGGGCATGGGTATCAGCCGTCGCCCCTCACGCTCCGGGCGGTAGACGCTGCGGATCTTGCGGTTGTCGGTTGTGGTGTGGCCTGTGCGGGGCGTCGGCCGTGGGGTGACGCCCCCGCTGTGTGTTGTCGGTTATGCGGCTGGTCGGCGTCGGCGGGGTACGAGTTGGGCGGCGGCTTCGGCTTTGGCGCGTTCGACGTCGAGTACGGTGGGGTCTGTCAAGTTAACGGCTCTGGCTCACTTTCGGTGGTGACATTCTGTAGCGGCATCGCAGGCGCATGCGGGAGCCCCTGACGTCGGAACCTCAGGGCTGGCCGGCTTCGTGTGAAGGCTGCAAGCCATGGATTCGCTACGCCTTTTGCCCCAATGATGCAGACTTATGCAGGGCTGCCGTCTAGCCGACTGGTCCGCTACTCTCTGCTACCACCGAATATGAGCCAGAGCCGTTATTTGTACAGTCCCCCTCCGGTTCGCCCGTCTGCCCGGCGCGCCCCACCGTCGGGTACGGCGACTCGGTCGGCGTGCTGGTTGGGGACGGGGTCGGGCCGGTCGGTGTGGGACCGCCGGACCCGGTCAGTTTCCCGAGGAGCCGAGCTGTCGCGCCTCGGCGATCGCCGCCTCGACATGCTGCCGGGCGGTGCCGGTGCGCGCGACCACCAGGACCAGAACCTGCCTGATGCCGTCGAGGGACTGGAGCAGCGGACCGGGCTGCCCACCCTGAAGGATCATCGCAACGAGCTGCTGTGCCTCACCGACCTGGGCGATGACGCCGGCCGTGACGTCGCGCGCGCTGCCCACCGCGGCCTGAACAGGGCCCAACCCGGCGATCGTCTCCTGCGAGGTGGCCTCGCGCGGCACCGCCGCAGTCGCCTTCGCCGCCTCCCCGATCGAAGCGGAAACACTGCCCAGGCCGCCCTGAACCGCCGCGATGGCGCTGCCGACCCGCGTCAGCCCCGCCGCCACCGCGACGAAACCGGCACCCGCAGCCCGCAGCGCCACCTCCTGCGCCTGATCACGGGCAGCAGCCACCAGACCCTGCGCACGCTCGACACCCGCCGAGAGCGCACGCAACTCACCGGTGATCCTCTCGATGTGCGACACGAAGCCGACTCCCCGATCAAAGACAGAAACCGCATTCGACCCGAAACTACCGGGACGTCACCGCGACCACCAGCCGCCACCGGTGGACCGGCGGGACGCTCCCTGTCCTCGACACGAATGACTCACCGCGCTGGAGCTCGATCTCGCCGTGTCGGGCGTCGCGTTGATCGTGCCGTAGCGGGGTTGTGGGCGGCAGCAGGGGGACGGCTTTTTGGTCGGAACCGGGCGTCGTCTCACCGTGCTGGCGACAGGACGGGTCGGGTGGCTTCCGGCGGGGCCCGGCTGTCCACGCCTGCCAGGGAGCCGCCAGCGTCCGGAGCGTCCCGAGTCGGATGTCTCTGGCGAGTCGTCGCATCGAGGGCGCTGGAAGGGAGTGTGCGCTGCCGGCCACGGCCGGCAGCGCACACGTAACGCGACCGCAGTAACTGCGTTGAATAGGCGGCAGCTTTTCAGGCCGTCCGAAGATTCACTAATAGATCAAGTAGGGCAAGCCGATGGAGGCGAACCACTTGTACCAGGATGATGAACACATTGAGGCTGTTCCAATCTAAAGGACTTCAGTCTGAGTTCGCTCAACTACTCTGAGTGAAGTGCCGATGATTCGATGACGAGTTTGCAACGGTGGCCGTGAAGCCGGTATTGAAACCACGGCGAGACTAGCTCCCTAGGAGTGACAATCGATCTTCGGGGTGCCTGGTCGCATTATGCCCGAAATGGCGTATTTCATTTAACCTAGGGCATATGCCGCATTAATTAGTTCTTGAGCGTTATGAAAGCTGGATGCAATGCGGTTGTCTTCGGCGCTTGTCGAAGGCTCGGGCTGTTGACTGAATGCGTTAGGCTGATCGAAACCTGAAACGCCTAACGTCTATGTGAATCCTGATTCGGGGGGCGCGTGTGGAGGATCAGGTAGTCCTTGCTGTCGCCACGGCGTTGTCGACCAAGGGGGCGGAGGTCCTCGCGGCCGGCGCCCGAAGTGCGATCAGCTCGCTGTTCCAACTGGTCCGCGCCCGGTTCGGGGCGGAAACGCAGGAGTCGGCTGTCCTTGATGCCGCGATCGAGCATCCGCAGGAGCGTTGGCGACAGGCCGCGCTCGCCTCGGCTCTGGCTGACGTGATGGCCCGGGATCCCGACTTCGCCGCTGCCCTCGACGAAGAGTGGCGCAGGCTGTCGCGGGCGGGCGTCGTCGCTGTTCAGGGCCAGGTGGTGAACCACTTCAGCGGGACGGCCGGGAAGGTCGTCCAAGCGCGTGACGTGCAGGGGGACATCATTTTCTAGGCATGCCCTCAATGGGTCTTCGGCGAGTCGTATGGGGGCGCGGCGATTGGGAACGGAATTCCGCGGGGCCGGGGAAGCGGTAACGTCCGCCACGTCCAACGAGCAGTCGGGTCACGTGTCCGGATCCAGCATCCAAGCCGGCGTGATCCACGGGGGTGTGCATTTCAACGGCGTTCCCGCCGATCGTTTTCCGGTTCCCCGGCAACTGCCTGCCCCGTCGCGGAATTTCACCGCCCGACTGAGTGAGTTGTCAGCACTGGACAGCCTGCTCGCTGAGGGCGCAAACAGCATCGCCGTGCTGTGCGGGCCCGGCGGCGTGGGTAAGTCGGCGCTGGCGAGACAGTGGGCCCACGGCAATCGGGACCGGTTCGTGGATGGTCAGCTCCATGCCGACCTGCGGGGGTTCAGCGGCGACCGGCCGCTGGATCCGGGGGTGGCGCTGGGCGCCTTCCTCCGGGCCCTCGGGGTGGCGCCGGACCGCATCCCCGTGGACCTGGCCGAGCAGGTCGCCCTCTACCGTTCGGTGACCGCGGACAGGTCGCTGCTGGTGCTGCTCGACGACGCGTTCTCGGCGGGCCAGGTCAGGCACCTGCTGCCGGCCTCGACGTCCGCGGTGGTGGTGGTGACCAGCCGGCGTCGGTTGACCGGGTTGCTGCCCGACGGGGCCTGCATGCTCGACGTGGGTCCGTTGCCGGCCGAGCAGGCGGTGGAGTTGCTGGGGCGGGCGGTGGGCCCGGAGCGGATCCTGCGGGAGTCCGGGCCGGCCGGGGAGTTGGCGGGGCTCTGCGGCGGGCTGCCCATCGCGCTCGTCGTGGCGGCCGGCCTGCTTGCCTTCCGTCCCAAGCTGACGGTGCGACGGATTGTCGCCGAGCTGGCCGACGAGGCGCAGCGGCTGGCCCGGCTCTCGACGGTGGACGGTTCGCCGATCAGGGCGATGTTCCAGTGCTCGTACCAGGCGCTGACGCCGGAGGCGTCGGTGTTGTACCGCAGGCTGGCCCTGCACCCGGGGACGGAGTTCGGGGTGGACCTGGTCGCGGCGGTGGCCGACGCGGGGCCCGGCGACGCGGCCCGGGTGGCGGCGCTGGTGGGTGAGCTGCTGGACGCGAGCCTGCTGGACGAGGTGTCCGAGGACCGCTTCCGGCTCCACGACCTCCTTCGGCTCTGCGCCCGCGAGGTGGCGGAGCAGCACGACCCGGAGGCCGACCGGCAGGCGGTGGTACGCACGATGCTGGAGTTCTACCTCGCCGCCGCGCGCCGGGCGGACCTGGTGGTGACCCCCTACCGGCGGCGGCTGCCGTACACCTTCCTGCGGCCCCTGGAGGGGCCGCCCGAGTTCGCCGACCGCGCCGCCGCCCTCGCCTGGCTGGATCGGGAGCGGGGCAACCTGATGGAGGCGGGCCGGGTCGCCTTCGGCCTGGGGCACCACGAGCTGGCCTGGCAGCTCAGCGACGTGATGTGGCCCCTGCTGCTCTACGTGAAGAACTACCGGGACCGGCTGGAAATCGATGATCTTGGCGTGCGGGCGGCCCGAGCCTGGGGGAACGTGTGGGCCGAGGCGGACATGCTCAAGCGGCTGGCGCGGGCCCGCAGCCGGGTCGGCGCGTACGACGAGGCCGAGCAGCACGGGCGGGCGGCGGTCGACCGGTACCGCCAGGCGGGTGACGCCCAGGGGGTCGTCGACGCCGAGGAGGGCCTGGCCACCCTCTACGCCGACACCGGCCAGGAAGAACAGGCGGCGGAGGCGTACGCCCGGGTGCTCGCCGGGCGGCGGGCGCTGCCGGACGCGCGGAGCGTGGGCCTGTCCTGCCTCAACCTGGGCATGCTGCTCACCCGGACCGGTCGACCCGCCGACGCGCTACCGCTGTTGACGGAGGCCGGGGAGATCTTCGCCGGGCTGTCCGACGTCGACCCGTACAACGCCGTGCGGGTGCTGTCCGGGCTGGCCGACGCCCACCTCGGCCTCGGTGACCTGGCCGCCGCAGAGCGCTGCGCCGCCGAGGCGATGCGCCGGATGACCGACCTCGGGTCGGACAACGAGCGGGCAGAGGCGGTGGTGCTGCTCGGCCGCATCGCGCGGCGGCGCGGCGACGACGAGGCCGCACGGCAGCACTACCGGGAGGCCGCCGACGTCTTCGACCGGCTCGCCTCTCCCCGGTTGCCCGCGGTGCTCCGCCTGCTCGACGAGGCGGGCGGCGGCGCGGGCGAGGCGTAGCGCGTCCGGTGCGGTCCGTCGGTGGTGGAGGGTTCCGGCGGCCCAGCGGGTGTGCAGCAGCCGGGCCGCCGTGGCGAGCAGCCCGACGGTCAGCCGGCCGGGCGGGGCAACCTGGCCGAGATCCAGCGGCGGGCCGTTGCGTACGCCGACGGTGACGTCGTCCGCCGGGGTGCCGACGACGGCGAGGGCGATCCCGGGGTATGCCGTGAGCAGGCTCGCGCCGACCCGGGTCGGATCGCCGCCGGTGATGGTCACCACGACGTCGGCGAGCCGTGCCGCGCGGGGCAGTGGGCCACCCGGCGGCAGCGCGACGACGACGGGCTCGGCTGCGGCGCTCATGCCCGGCCGCCCAGCGGCACCGGCATCGGCACCGGGGCGGTCTGCCGGTGCCGGCCCGGCTCGGCAAGCTCGAGCAGCCGGTACATGGTGCGCCGCAACAGCACGCCGGCCTCCCCCGGCCGGGCGGTCAGCGCGGCCATCACCGCCTGCGGGTCGACCGTCGCGGCCGGGACGAGCTGGGGTGGCAGCGGCCGGTGCGGGTCCAGGTGGGTCGCGTTGGTGGCGAGCAGGTGCTGGGCCGTGCCGGCGGCGCTCATCGACCGGGGACCGGGCAGCAGCAGGGTCGGGCGTCCGATGGCGGCGGCGTAGGCGGTGACGGAGCCGTGATCGCCGATGACGTGGTCGGCGGCGACCACGGGGCCGCGCCAGTCGACGGTCGGATCGGGCAGCAGCAGCCCGCCGTCGCGGCAGTCCCGGAGCCAGGCGCGGATCTGGCGGTGCCCGTGCGCGTCCCACACGGCCGGGTGCAGGAGCGCTGCGATCCGGTACCGCTGCGGCGGGAGCTGCGTCATCAACTGCGGAAGAAGGTCCGGCCAGCGACCGAAGACACCGTCCCTGCCCCAGGTGGAGGAGACCACGACGAGTTGTTGCTGCTCGTCGAGACCCATCTCCCGCCGGTAGTCCGAGCGTCGGGGGAGGCTGGCGACGAGCCGGTCGACGCAGGGGTCGCCGACGACCACCGCGGCCTCGACCGCCTCGGGGCACTGCCGGCGCAGCACCTCCAGTTCGCCGTCGTGGGAGAGGGCGAGGGCCGTCGGGAGCACCCGCCCGCCATGGGTCAGCCGCTGCGCGTCGAGGCCGTACACGGGCGGCTCCGCGAGCACCGGTCCGCCGAACGGCGCGGGGCGCACCCGTTTGCTGTGCCCCGCCCCGTGGGCCATCAGCAGCAGGGGCGCGTGCAACTGGTGCAGCCCGCCGTAGGCGGCGGCGAGGCCGAGGTCGAACCGCTCCCGGACGGCCTGGTGCCAGGGCACCACGAGCGCGCCGAGCCGGTCGAGGAACCGCCGCACGTACGGGTTGAAGACGTCCGGTGCCACCGTGAAGACCAGTTGCACCCGGGGGTCGCTCTCGACGAGCTCGATCACGTCCAGCAGCCGCTGGCAGCTCGTGATGGTGTGGGCGACGACGAGCACCGTGCGACAGCCTGATCGACTCACCCAGCGATCCGCGTCGATTCCGATCGGGCTGGTTGACCATTCCAATGACGTCATTTGCTTCCCCTCCGGTCCGCTGTCTGGACGGGAATCAGCGTCGAGTGGCCGGTTGCGGATCACCTTGTCGGTCGACTTGCAGTGGGCTTGCAGGAGGCTGGGAAGGGCAATGTCTGATTTTGGACTCTGTGGAGAAAGGTCTGTGGCTTTCGGCCGGCCGGATCAAGAATTGATAGGTGAACGTCGATCAAGATCTAGTGGGGGGCGAGAGCTGATGGAGTTCACGATTCTGGGTCCCACTGAACTCACCGTCGACGGTCGGGCGATCCCGCTGGGGGCGGCAAAGCAGCGCGGCCTGCTCGCCGTCCTTCTCTATCACGCCGGTGATCCCGTGCGGGTCGAGACCATCGTGGAGTTCCTCTGGCAGGATTCCGCCGTCCACGCCCGCCGTCCGCTGCTCTACACGCTGGCCAGCAGGTTGCGGTCGACCCTGCGGCTGGTCGGCCTCCAGGATGCCCTGGTGCGGGTGCCCGGCACCGGCGCGTACCGCCTGGCGGTGGATCCGGAGCTGGTCGATTACCACCGGTTCCTGCGATTGACCGCCGAGGCGCGGCAGGCAATTGATCGGCATCAGCATGATCGGGGAATTGCTCTGCTCACCAGGGCAATCGAGATGTGGCGGGACGACCCGCTCGCCGACCTGCGCGGCGCGCGTTGCGAACACCTGCGGCGGGATATGCGGGAGAAGCAATTCAGGGCGGAGAAACTTCTGGCGGAGAGTGAGTTGGCCACCGGCCGGCACGAACGGGCGTTGACCCGGCTCGAACCATTGCTGATCGAGAACCCGCTCGACGAGGGGCTGGCCCGATTGTGGGCCGCCGCACTGCAGGCGGCCGGTCGTACCCAAGATGCGCGGGACTTCGTCGCCGTCTACCGGCGACGCTATCGCCGGGCGATGCGAACCGACCCGGTGCTGTACATGGCGGCCCTCGAAACCGCCGCGCCGGCGCGGAGCCAACCCGCCGCCGCGGACGCAACCGCGCCGATGCCCCGGCAACTGCCGAACGACGTACCCGACTACACCGGGCACGCGGCACTGCTCGACGAACTGGACGCTCTCGCCACCGGCGACGGCATTGCGAAGGCGGTCGTGCTGACCGGGATGCCCGGAGTCGGCAAGACGACCCTGGCCGGGCACTGGGGGCACCGCCGGCGGGGCTGGTTCCCGGACGGGCAGCTCTACCTGAACGCGGAGGCGCACGGACCGGCCCCGCCGGTACGTCCGCAGGAGGCGCTGCACCGCTTCCTCGTCGCCCTCGGCGTCCCGGCCGAGCGGGTGCCCGCCGAGGCCGAACGACGCCTCGATCTGTACCACCGCCTGATGAGCGGGCGGCGGATGCTCGTCGTGCTCGACAACGTCGTCGACTCCGACCACGCGCGGCAGCTCCTGCCCCGCTCCGACACCGGTTTCACGGTCGTGATCAGTCGCAACCGGCTTCCCGGGCTGAGCGTCCGGCACGGCATCCGCAGCCTCACCGTCGCACCGCTGTCGCACCTCGAACGACAGCGCATGCTCGGCCGGATCGTCGGAGCAAGACGCACCGGCGTGGAGCCCGCGGCGCTGGAGACGCTGGCCCGACTGTCGGGCGGACTGCCGCTCGCGCTGCGGGTCATCGGCGAGCACGTGGGTTCCCGGCCCGATGCGCGGCTCGGCGACCTGGCCGACGAACTGGCCGGTCGGCTGCTCGACGTCGAGGGCGACGACACCGACGAGATGACCCTGCGGACCGTCTTCGCCTGGTCGGTCAACGCACTCGACCCGATGCCCGCGCGGCTCTTCCTCGCGCTCGGCCTCTTCCCGGGCAGCACCATCGGGGCCGAGGCCGCCGCGGCGATGCTGGCGGTGGACGTCGCCGGAGTCGAGCGGGCCCTCGACCGGCTCGCCCGCGCCCACCTCGTCGACCACGACACCGTCCGCCGGTACCGGATGCACGACCTGTTGCGCCAGTACGCCGCCGACCGGGCCGGGGAGGACGTGCCACCCGAGCAGCGCCGCCTGGCGCTCCGTCGGCTGTTGGACTGGTACCTGCACACGGCCGTCACCGCCGTCGGCCTGCTGGCACCGGACCGGCCGGCCGTTCCCGACCTGCCCGAGCCCGGCGAGGTGACGCCGATGACGTTCGGCTCGGACTGTGCCGCCCTGCGCTGGTGCGAGGCGGAACGGCCCAATCTGCTCGCCATGGTCCGTCGCGCGGCGGCCGAGGGCTTCCACCGGCACGCCTGGCAGATCGTCGACACCGTCCACGAGGTCTTCGACCGGTCCGGCGACCAGGAGGACACGCGGGAGATGTTGCGGATCGCCCTCGACACCGCGACTGCCGACGGTCATGACGTGGGCCGGGCCGGCACCCTCGTCAACCTCGGCGCCAGCTACTTCACCACCCACGACTACCACCGCGCTGGCCGCCTCCTCACCGAGGCACTGCGCCTCGCCCGGGAGAACGGCTGCGCCGACCTGCAGCGGGCCTGTCGGCACAACCTCGCCTCCGTACAACTGCGCACTGGGGCGATCCGCACCGCCATCGACACGTTCCACGAGGTGCTGACCGACTGCCGCGCGGTCGGGGAAGCCACCGGGGAGGCGTACGCCCTCCATAACCTCGGCGATGCGCACCACCGGCTCGGGCACCGCGACGAGGCGCGCGCGTTCTATCGACAGGCTCTTGTCGTCTGGGACCGGGTCGGCTCGCTGCGTGGACGAAGCCTCACCCACGTCCGGCTCGCCGAACTCAGCCTCGATGAGGGCCAGCCCGAGGTCGCCCTTGCCCAGGGCCGGGTCGCCCTCGGCCTGCACGACCGGGTCACCGACGACACCATCCGGTGCGACGCCCTCACCATCTCGGCGGAGGCGCAGTTGCGCCTCGGCCGGCACCGCGACGCGCTGGCCGACGCCGCCCTGGCCAGGGCCGTCGGAGACGAACTGGCCGACCCGCTGCGGCAGGCGCGCGCCCTGGTCGTGTCGGCGGAGGCCCTCAGCGCGGCCGGCGACCACGACGGCGCCCTCGTCCGGGGCCGGGAGGCCCTCGGCCTCCTCGACGACACGGACCACCCGCAGCGGCAGGCCGTCCGGGACCGGCTCGCCATGTACCACGACCACCCGGGACGGAGGGAGGAGCGGTCGGCGTGAGCCTCCCGGGCGGCGGCCCGGATGCCGTCGGCCGGCGCGTCGAACGGGCATGTCGACCGGATGCCGTCCGCCGGTCCGGCGACGTCGGGGCCGGGGAGCTACGTCGGCGACGGCCGGTGCCGTGCCGGTCGCCTGGTCACCCGCCCGCCGGCGCGGGACCGGTCGGGCGGGGACGGGAGGGCTCGGGGAACACCGCGGGCGTGCCGGTCACCGGATCGGGCATGATCCGGCAGCGCAGCCCGAACACGTCGGCGACGAGGTCCGGGGTGAGCACCGTCGACGGGTGACCGGTCTCGGCGACGTGGCCGTCGCGCAGCACCACCAGGTCGGTGGCGTAGCGGGCCGCCTGGTTGAGGTCGTGCAGGACGGCGACCACGGTCCGGCCGCCGGCGTGCAGGTCGGCGAGCAGGTCGAGGACCTCGTACTGGTGGGCGATGTCGAGGTAGGTGGTCGGTTCGTCGAGCAGCAGGATCGGGGTGTCCTGCGCCAGCAGCATGGCCAGCCAGGCGCGTTGCCGCTGACCACCGGAGAGTTCCGCGAGCACCCGGTCGCCGAACCCGGTGGTCCCGGTGACGTCCAGGGCCGAGCTGACCGCCTGTTCGTCCTGCGCCGTCCACCGGCTCAGCGGCGATCGGTGTGGGTGTCGTCCGCGCAGCACCAGGTCGGTGACGGTCATCCCGGCCGGTGCCTCGATGCCCTGGGGGAGCAGCCCGACGGTGCGGGCGTACTGCCGCCGGCTGTAGCCGCGGACGTCGCGGCCGAGGACGGCGACCCGGCCCTCGGTCGGCCGCAACACGCGGGCGACGGTGCGCAACAGGGTGGACTTGCCGCACCCGTTCGGTCCGATGAAGACGGTGAAGCTTCCCTCGGCGACCCGCAGGGAGACGTCGCGGCAGACGGTTCGGCGGTCGTAGCCGACGGTGACCGAGTCCAGCTCGATCGCGGGCGGGGCGGTCATGGTTGCCTCCGGGGCGGCGGGTGCGGTGCGGGACGGGGGCGGCTCACCTGGGCCTCCCCCGCCAGGTCCAGGCCAGGACGAGAGCGAGGTAGCCGCCGCCGAGGACGCCGGTGACCGCGCCGACGGGCAGTTGTTGCCCGGGGACGAGTCGTTGGGCCAGCTGGTCGGCGGCGAGCAGCAGGGCGGCGCCGAGCGCCGCGCTCGTGGTCACCAGGGGGGCGGCGACCCGGGTGAGCCGGCGGGCCAGGTGGGGGGCGGCCAGCGCGACGAAGCCGACCGGTCCGGCGCCGGCGACACCGACGGCGGTGAGCGCGACCGCCAGGGCCGTCGCGGTGAGGCGTTGCCGGCGGACGGGTACGCCGAGGCTCAGTGCCTTGTCCCCGCCGTTCTCGATGAGCCGCAGCCCCCGGGCCGCCAGCACGGAGAGCGGCAGCAGCGCGGCGAGCGCGCCGAGCAGCAGCGGCAGGTGGTGGCCGCTGCCGTTGAGGCTGCCGACGAGCCAGACGGCGGCGTTCTGCGCGTCGGTCACCTCGGCGCGGGTCAGCAGGTACGCGTTGACGGAGGTGAGCAGGGCGGACAGGCCGATTCCGACGAGGATGAGGCGCTGCCCGGTCCCGCCGAGCAGCAGCGCCGCCGCGGCGACGGTGGCACCGCCGAGCACCGCGCCCACCGCCGGGGTGAGCCGGGTGTCGTGCAGGACCAGCAGGACGACGAGCGCGCCGGTGGCCGCGCCGACGGTGAAGCCGACGATGTCGGGGCTGCCGAGGGGGTTTCGGCTGGCGCTCTGGAAGAGGGCGCCGGCCGCGCCGAGGGCCGCCCCGACGGCGAGCGCGGTGCCGATCCGGGGCAGCCGCAGCTCGAACAGGACGAACCGCAGGCCGGGGTCGCCGCCCCCGGTCAGCGCCGGCCACAGGTCGTGCAGCGGGGTGGCGTACCGGCCGCTGGCCAGGGCGGCGACGGCCAGGCCGGCGCTGAGCGCGAGCACGACGACGCAGGCGAGGG
The DNA here is from genome assembly GCF_900091595.1 of Micromonospora haikouensis. Lineage (GTDB taxonomy): Bacteria > Actinomycetota > Actinomycetes > Mycobacteriales > Micromonosporaceae > Micromonospora > Micromonospora haikouensis. The sequence goes on along the minus strand of NZ_FMCW01000012.1, from coordinate 205,492 downwards.
TGGCGCGGCGGGTCTGCCGACGGAGCGTGCGTCGGCCCGGACCGCTGGTGGGGGCGGTGGTCATGGTCGGGGGATCCTCCGGGCGCGGACCAGGGCGATGAACACGGGGGCGCCGATGGCGCCCATGACGATCGCGACCTCGATCTCTCCGGGGCGGGCCAGGAGCCGGCCGAGCACGTCGGCGGTGATCAGCAGGATCGGGCCGAGCAGACCGCTGTAGGCGACGACCCACCCGAGCCGGGGGCCGCAGATCGCGCGGGCGGCATGAGGGACGGCGAGTCCGAGGAAGCCGATGGGGCCGGCCACGGCGGTCGCGCCGCCGCAGAGCAGGGTGGTGGCGACCAACGCGAGCAGCCGGGTGCGGCCGGGGTTGACGCCGAGGGCGGTGCCGCCGTCGTCGCCGAAGCGCAGCACGTCCAGCGGCCGGATCACGGCCACGGTGACGACCAGGCCGGCGAGCAGCGCGGGTGCGGCCGTGAGCAGGGCTGACAGCGGCTGGTCGGCGAGGCTGCCGACGGCCCAGAAGCGGTACCGGTCGAACGCGGTCTGGTCCAGCAGGGTGACTCCGGCGACGGCGCCGGTCAGGCAGGCGCCGACGGCCGCGCCGGCCAGGACCAGCCGGCCGTCCTCGGCCGTACCCGGGCCCCGGGTGCCGCCGATGACGGTGACCAGGCCGGCGGCGACGCCCGCGCCGAGCAGGGCGAGCAGGAGGTGACCGCGCTGGCCGGCCACCCCGACGAGGATGCCGGCCACCACGGCGGCGGCGGCACCGGCGTTGACGCCCAGCAGCCCGGGGTCGGCGAGGGGGTTGCGGGTCAGCGCCTGCATGAGGACGCCGGCCAGCGCCAGGGCCGCTCCGACGCAGATCGCGATCGCCGTACGGGGTAGCCGGACCTCCCAGACGATCAGGCTCGCCTCGCTGTCGCCGCGGGCGACGAGTTCCCGCAGCACGGTGCCGGGCGTCAGGGGCAGGGCGCCGACGACGAGGCTGGCCGCGATCGATGCCAGCAGGGCGAGGGCGCAGGCGAGCAGCCCGGCGGCGAGCAGGCGCGGGCGGCGTAAGCCGGTGGGGGTGGCGACCGACACTGTGACTCACTTCATGGTGGAACGTTCCATCGCTGGCTAAGGTAAACCTACCCTAAGCCCCATGGGAATCTCGTTTCGCCGCCCCTCAGAGGATCGAATGCCATGTCACACACCCGCCCACGCCGGCTGAGCACACTCCTGACCGCCGCCGCACTGATCCTCGTCACGCTCGTGGCCGGCGGTTGCGCCGCAGGTGAGGCGGGCCCGGCCGACACGACGTCCGGATCGTCCAGCGCCGCGTTCCCCACCACGCTCACCCACGCCTTCGGCACGACCACCATCGCCGCCAAGCCCGAGCGGATCGTGGTGGTCGGCCTCAAGGAACAGGACTACTTCCTCGCCCTCGGCGAGGTGCCCGTCGCGATCCGCGACTGGTACGGCAACATGCCCAACGCGACCTGGCCGTGGGCCCGGGAGCGGCTCGGCGAGGCCAGGCCGGAGGTGCTGGCCCGCGCCGAACTCGACTACGAACAGATCGCCGCGCTGCGCCCCGACGTCATCGTCGGGCTCTCCTCCGGCATGTCCCGCGAGGAGTACGACCTGCTCGCGAAGATCGCCCCCACCGTCGCCCAGCCGGCGGGGGACGGCAGCTGGGCGGTGACGTGGCAGCAGATGACCAGGGCCGCCGGGCAGATCACCGGCCGCAGCGCCGAGGCCGAGACGCTCGTCGCCGACCTGGAGAAGCGGATCGCCTCCGTCGCCGGGGCGCAGCCCCGCCTCAAGGGCGCCCGCACCGTGTTCGCCTCCACGTACGAAGGCCAGTACTACCTGTTCAGCCCCGAGACCACCGCCTCGAAGGTCCTGCTCGACCTCGGCCTGACCATGTCACCCGAGGTCACCACGCTCACCGACAACGCCAACCAGTCCGCCACCATCAGCCGCGAACGGTTCGACCTGACGGACGTGGACGTCGCCGTCTGGTCCGAGGCGGCCACCGACCCCGGCGTGGCCACCCTGCTCGGCGACCCGCTCTACACCCGGCTCGACGTGCACACCCAACGCCGCGAGGTCTTCCTCGGCACCGAGGCCAACGGCGCGCTGGCGTTCTCCTCCGTGCTGAGCCTGCCGTACGTGCTCGACAGGATCGTCCCCGCGCTCGCCGCCGCCGCCGACGGCGACCCCGCCACCGACTCGGAGTACAGCGCGAAATGACCGACACGCTCACCCGGCCCGGCTTCTGGACCGCCACCGTGCACGAGACCCGGCGACTGACCCCGCACCTGCAGCGGGTCGTCCTCGGCGGCCCCGACCTGGCCCGCTTCCCCGCCCTGGGCGTGCCGGACGAGTCGGTGACGCTCTACTTCCCCCGCCCCGGCGAGCCGACCCCGCCGCCGATGACCCTGCGCGGCGAGGTGTGGGGCTATCACGACGAGCCGCACCCGCCCACCGGCCGCAACTACTCCATCCGGGCCGTCGACCCGGTCGCGGCGCGGCTGACCGTCGACTTCGCCCTGCACGACCACGGCCCCGCCACGTCCTGGGCGCGGCGGGCCGAAGCCGGCGCCGGTCTCCTGCTGTGGCGCTGCCGCGCCTGGTTCCGCCCACCGGCGGACACCCGGTGGCTCGTGCTCGCCGCCGACCTGGCCGGGCTGCCGGCAGCCACCCGCATCGTCGCGGAACGGACGCCCGGCGTCCCGGTGCGGGTGCTGGTGGACCTGCCGGACACGGCCGACGCCCGGGACCTGTTCACCGTCGCCGCTGACGATCCCACGGTGCACATCGACGTACGGGTCGGGGTGGGCAACGGCCACGGCCCGGGTAGCCTCGTCGACCGGCTGCGGGAGACGAACCTGCCCGACGGCCCCGGCTACGCCTGGGTCGCGGGGGAGGCCGGCGAATGCCGCCAGGCCCGGTCCGTGCTGCGTACCGTGCACCGCCTGCCCCGCGACCGCGCCGTCTGCGTGGGCTACTGGCGCACCGACGCGGCTGACTGGGAACACCGCTACGCCCGCTTCCGTCCCCTCCTCGACCAGGTCTACCAGGACGCCCTCGCGGCCGGGCTCAACCCGGTGGAGGCCGGTGACCGGATGGAGGAGGCACTGGAACGGATGACCCGGTGACCGGCTCCGACCCCCGGGTGGAGTCCCGCCACCACAGGTGGACCGGGTGCTCGTAGACCCCACCCGGGCCGCCACCGATCAGTTCGTCGAGCAGGTCGGCGCAGCGGCGTCCGGCGTCCAACGGCGACAGGTCGAGCGCGGTGATCGGCGGTTGTCCCAGCCGCAGGGCGCTCGACTCGGTGGCGCTCGCCAGCAGGACGTCCCGCCCGACCTGGCGGCCGAGCCGGTGCAGCACCTGCACGGCCAGCGGAGCGGTGTCCACCGAGGCGCACACCAGGGCGTCCACCCCCGGCTGGGCGAGCACCTGTGCGACCGCCCGGGACACCTCCGCCGGCGAGGGCACCCACGGATGCTGCGCCACCACGGTGGCGACGCCGTGTCGGGCGCACCAGTCGCGGTATCCCGCCGCGAGCTGGGCCGCCCAGTCGCCGGTCTCCGGCGGCACCACCAGGGCGGGACGCCGGGCACCGGCGGCGGCCATCCGGTCCAGCAGCCCGGTGAGCGCCCGGCGGTGGTCCGCCCAGAGCACCACCTCCGGGCGCATGCCGTCCGGGGGCCGTTCGAAGCACACGACCGGCATGCCGCCCTGCATCAGGACCGCCACGAACTCGTCGTCCTGGTGCGGGTCGGCCACGATCACCCCGTCGAGCGCCCGCGGCGACCGATGCTCGGAGGCGGTCAGGATGGTGACGTCCCGGTCGCGGGCGGCGGCGCGCTCCATGATGCCGAAGACGAACCGCATGTAGAACTCCGAAGTGGACGGCACGCCGGGAACGTAGACCCCGATGATGCCGGTGCGGCCACCCCGCAACTGCCGGGCCGCGCGGTTGGGGACGTAACCCAGTTCCGCCATCGCCGCGCGGACCCGCTCCCGGGTCGCCTCGGAGACCCGGCCGGAACGCGACAGCACATTGGAAACCGTGGACTTGCCGACTCCCGCCCGGCGCGCGACGTCGTGCAGCGTGACCGGACGGGGCATCAGCCCAGTCTAGGGAACCGGGCACCGGCCGGGACACGGCACCACCACACCCCCCACGGAAGACGGTGACCCTCATGTCCGACCACCACCCCGCCCCGCCGCGTACGACGTCGCCGGTCGGCAACGACCACCGGCAGCGACCCGCCGTGCTCGGCGCGGCCGGCGACGGTTGGGTCGAGTTCGACCTGCCCGGCGTCGGGATCGGCACCGCCGAGTATCCCGACGGGCCGACCGGCGTCACCGTGCTCAGCATCCCCGGCGGCGCACGTACGGCCGTGGACAGGCGGGGCGGGGCCGTCGGCGTCAGCGGCGGGTTCCCGTACCACCATGCGTTGTGCTTCGCCGGCGGGTCGAGCTTCGGTCTTGCCGCGGCCTCCGGCGTCTACGACGAACTGCTCCGCCGCGCCGGCTACGCGACCGACTTCGGCAGCCTGCCGGTGGTGTCCGGGGCCGTCGTCTACGACTTCACCCCCCGGGACAACGCCGTCTATCCGGATGCCCAGCTCGGCGCCGACGGGCTGCGCGCGGTACGCACCGACGGGGTGGCCGTGGGCAGGGTCGGCGCGGGGGTCGGCGCGACCGTCGGCAAGGTCGACAACACCCGAGCCGAGTGGGGCGGGCAGGGTGCGGCCTTCACCCGCATCGGCGCGGCCCGGCTGCTGGTGCTGACGGTGGTGAACGCGATGGGTGTGATCGTCGACCGGGACGGCGGCATCGTGCGGGGCAACCTCGACCCGGCGACCGGCCGGCGTCGCCACCCGGCCGAGGACTACGCCGAGCTGCTCGCGGCAGCCACGCCGGACCCCGCGCCGGCCGGCGGCAACACCACCCTGACCGCCGTGGTCACCAACGTCCGGATGACCGACACCGAGCTCGCCCAGTTCGCCACCCAGGTGCACAGCTCCATGCACCGGGCGATCCAGCCCTTCCACACCATCGCCGACGGCGACACCCTGTTCGCCCTGACGACCGACGAGGTGACGGTGCCCTCCCCGTCGCTCCGGCTGGGCACGGTCGCCGCCGAACTGGCCTGGGACGCCGTCCTCGCCAGCGTCGACACCCCGCGGCGGGCCCCCGCCGCAACGGCCGGGGTCGCGGCGGGATAGTTCGCGCCGGGTGGGGAACCTGGGGGCATGCGGATCAGCAGCGCCCCGGCGGTGGCGGCGTCGAGCGAGGAGACCGGCCCCGACGGGGTGCGCCGGCCCGGCGGCGAGGTGCACGCCTGGCTGCCCGGGCAGAACCAGACCCTGTGCGGGCTGCCCCTGAGCCGGACCAGGCTGCGCCGCTTCCCGCACGTCCGCTTCGACTACTCCTCGACCGACGTGCTCACCGAGGCCGACACCGTGGGCCACGTCTGCCCGCGCTGCCTGGCCGCCACCGGCGGCAGCCGGGACCGCCGGCAGCGGCAGAGCTGGGTACGCACCTCCCCCCGCCCCTGACGTCCCGCTGGCTCAGGCGTGGGAGAGCGCGAAGGCGGTCAGGAAGCCGGCGACCGTGATCAGGCCGACCAGCAGGTGGGCGTCCTCGAACGCCTCGGGGACCATGGTGTCGGTGATCATCGCGAGGATCGCGCCGGCCGCCAGGGCGGTGATCGAGGCCAGCACCTCCGGCGGCGCACCGCCCAGCAGCGTGTAGCCGGCGAGCGCCGCGAGGCCGCTGACCAGCGCGATCCCGGCCCACAGGGCGAAGACGTACCGGCTGCTCCGGCCCGCCCGGCGCATCCCGGCCGCGCTGGACAGGCCCTCCGGCACGTTGCTGAGGAAGACCGCGACGACCGTGACCAGGCTGACCGGGCCGCCGGTGAGCAGGCTCGCGCCGATCACCACCGACTCGGGGATCCCGTCGAGCAGCGCGCCCACCGCGATAGCCGATCCGGAACCGGGCGCCTCCTGCTCCGACGGCTGCGCGCCGGAGCGCTTGCGGTGCCGCGCGCCCCGCCGGGCCAGCAGGACGTTCGCCCCCGTGTATGCGAGCGCGCCGCCGGCCGCCCCGACCGCGGTGGGCAACAGCCCGCCCTGCTCGTGCGCCTCGGCGATCAGCTCGAAGGAGACGGCGGAGAGCAGCACCCCGGCCCCGAAGGCCATGATCGACGCGATGACCCGGCGCGGGACGGGCACGAACCAGCCCAGCGCCGCCCCGAGCAGCAGCGCCGACCCGGCCAGCAGCCCCCAACCACCCGCTTGCGACCACTCCGGCACCCGCAGGACGCTACCCGCGCCCCGGGATCGCGAAACAGCACCCGCTCGCCGCGGCCAGGGTCTAGAAGTCCGCGAAGAGGTATGGCCAACGGCGGGGGAAGAGGCGGCGCAGCTCGGCGGCGGCGTCCGCCGGCACCCGCCCCAGGCCCCGGACGTCGACCTCCGCCGGGTCCAGCACCCCGTACGCCAGGGCGGAGAGCCCGGCCGCCGTGAGCGTCGCGGCCGGCACGGACCCGGTGGCGTCGCCGGACAGCTCCAGGCGGCCGGTCGCGCCGTCGAGCAGATGGGTGCCGGCGAGCCACCGGTCCCCGGTCAGCTCCACCCGGACCCGGCCCGGCCCGGCCGGGAGACCGGCCAGCGCGTCGAGCGCGAGCAGCCGGGCCATCGGCGCGGACGAACCCGGCCGGGCGACCTGCGCCTCGACGTGCACGGCCAGGTCGGTCAGCCACAGCTCGGGCAGCTCGTCCGCTGCGATCCGCAGGCGGATCCGCTCCACCTGGTCGACGTGCCGGGCGAGGAACTGCAGGATCAGGGCCCGGGCGTACGGGTCGGCGACCAGCAGGTCGTCGCCGGCCAGCTCGCCGCCGTGGTCGTCGATCCGGTACGTCAGCACGCCGACCGTCTCGCCGTCGACGCGGGCGGTGAGCTGCCACCGGTCGTCGTCGTCGCGCTGCCGCACCGCCCGGGTCTCGGGGAAGATCGCGAACCCGTGCCGTTCGGCCAGGCAGCGCTCGGTGAAGGCGCGGTGGTCGGCGTACCCGGCGCCGCTGCGGCCCCAGGCCAGCTCGCCGGGCAGGTCCGCGCGCAGCAGCGCGGCCAGGTCGGCCGGAGCGAAGACGGCCGTACGCGCCCGGGGCAGGCCGACGTACCCGAAGCGCTCGTAGAACGAGGCGCGGAACGGGTACAGCGCGGTGAGCGGGCGCCCCTCGTCGCGCATCTCGTCGAGGAGCTGGCGCAGCAGTTCCCGGACGTGCCCGCGCCGCCGCGCCAGCGGGTGGGTGGCGACCCCGGCGACGCCGGCCATCGGCAGCACCGCCCCGCGCAGGTTCTGCCGCATCGGGATGGCCGACGCGGTGGCCAGCGTCTCGCCGCCCTCCTCGGCGACCAGAGTGCGGGTCGCCTCGTGGTAGGGCAGGTAGCTGCGGAACTCCTCGGCCCGCTCGGCCCGCATCGGGGACGCCTCGAAGGCGTACGCCTGGAGCGGGAAGGAGGTGGCCGGCCGCTCTGAGTTGGTCAACCGCCGGATGGTCATGAGAGCGCCGTGACGTCGGAGACGACGACGGTGACGTTGTCCGGCGCGCCGGCCTGGTGGGCGAGCTTCACGAGCTGCTCGCCGCACTGCTGGCGGTCGCCGTACATGGCGAGGGCGGCGGCGATCGCGGCGTCGTCCACGTAGTCGGAGAGCCCGTCGCTGCACAGCAGCAGCCGGTCGCCGGCGAAGACGGTGAGCGTGCCGACCGCCGGGGGCGTGTCGGCGCCCTGCACGGCTCGGGTCACCAGCGACCGCTGCGGGTGGTGCCGCGCCTGGTCCGGGGAGAGCGCGCCCTGGTCGACGAGCGCCTGCACGAACGTGTCGTCGCGGGTGAGCTGGGTCAGCTCGTTGTCCCGCAGCAGATAACAGCGGGAGTCCCCGACCTGCGCGAGGACCAGGACGTCCCCGGCGAGCAGGCCGGCCGTCAGCGTCGTACCCATGCCCTCGCGCGCGGGGTCGACGGAGATGGCGGCCCGGATCCGCTGGTTGGCGGTGCTCACCACGGCCCGCAGCGCGTCGGCGGCCCCCTCGGTGGTGGTGGGCGGGTCCAACTCGTCGAGGATGCGGATGACGATCTCGCTCGCCACCTCACCAGCCGGCAGGCCACCCATCCCGTCGGCGACGGCGACGAGGCGGTCACCGGCGAGGGCGGAATCCTCGTTGTTGGTCCGCACGAGGCCGACGTCGTTGAGGATGGCCGAGCGGAGGATCAGCGTCATACGACAAGCTTGCCAAGAAGACCCGCCCGGCGTCTCTACGCACTCCGGGGTCGGCCCGAAAAGAATCTTGTGTCGGCGCGGGTGGCCGACCGGCCGGCGGCCCGACCGGTCAGCGGCGGGGGTAGCGCAGCAGCAGGCTCGCCCACACCTCCTCGTCGCCGATCGCGGCGTAGCCGTGCGGCACGTCCGACGTCCAGCGCAGGTGGCCGCCGGGCCCGGCGGTCAGCGGGGCGTCCACCGGCCCGGCGCGGAGCTGCCCGGCGAAGACGGTGACGTGCTCGGTGACCCCCGGCTGGTGCGCGGGGGAGAGCTGCCCGACGCCGGGGGCGACCCGCATCCGGTACAGCTCGTACGTCGCCCCGGCCTCGGTGAACACCTCCAGCAGGGTCGCGCTCACCGCCGCCCCGCGCACCGTGGGGGTCGCCGCCGGCCCGGAGAGCGCCGCGGTCAGCGGCACCCCGAGCTGGGCGGTCACGGCGTAGAGCGTCTCCAGGGTGGGATTGCGGGTGCCGTTCTCCAGGCCGGAGAGGGTGGCCTTGCCCACCCCGGCGAGCCGGGCCAGGGTGGACAGTGACAGCCCGCGCTCCTCGCGCAGGGCGCGCACCCGGGCACCGACCGTGCCGGCGTCCGTGGCTGCCTGCTCCCGGGCTGGCTGCTCCCGGGCTGGCTGCTCCCGGGCCGCTTGCGGGGTTGGTGTCGGCGACTCCATCCCGCTATCGTGCTACACGCCAGCGTTCCGTAAACGGAACGGCGAAGGGGGAGACGTGGCCGGCCTGCTGCAACCCGTGCTCGCCGGAGTGGTGACCGCGCTCGTCGGCTTCGCCAGTTCGTTCACCGTCGTGCTCGCCGGGCTGCGCGCCGTCGGCGCCGACGAACGGCAGGCCGCCTCCGGGCTGCTCGCCGTCAGCGTCGCGTCCGGCCTCTGCGCGGTGTGGCTGGGGCTGCGGCACCGGCTGCCGATGGCCATCGCCTGGTCCACCCCCGGGGCGGCGCTGCTGGTGGCCACCGGCCCGGTCCCCGGCGGCTGGCCGGCCGCCGTCGGCGCGTTCATCGTGTGCGGGGCGCTGATCGTCGCCGCCGGGCTGTTCCCGGCGCTCGGCCGGGCGGTGGCCGCGATCCCCGGCCCGATCGCCGCCGCGATGCTGGCCGGGGTGCTGCTGCCGCTGTGCACCGCGCCCGTCCGCGCCCTGGTCGAGGTGCCGAGGCTGGCCGCGCCGGTGGTCGTCACCTGGCTCGTCCTGCACCGGTTCGCCCGCCGCTGGGCGGTGCCCGCCGCGCTCGTCGCGGCGGCGGTCGCCATCGCGGTGACCACGCCCGGCGGCGTCGGCGCGCACGGCCTGCGGCCGGTGCTCGTCCTCACCGCGCCCGAGTGGACGGTGCCGGCGGTGATCGGGCTGGCGCTGCCGCTGTTCCTGGTCACCATGGCCGCGCAGAACGTCCCCGGGATGGCGGTGCTCACCGGGTACGGCTACCGTCCCCCGCTCGGCTCCGCGCTGCGGGTCACCGGCCTGGCCAGCGCCATCGGCGCGCCGGTCGGCGGGCACGCGGTCAACCTCGCCGCGATCACCGCCGCGCTGGCCGCCGGCCCCGACGCCCACCCGGACCCGGAGCGCCGCTGGGTCGCCTCGGTCACGGCGGGGGTCGGGCTGGCCCTGCTCGGCCTCGGCGCGGGCGTCGCCACCGCCCTCGTGCTGCTCTCCCCGCCGGTGCTCATCAAGGCCGTGGCGGGGCTCGCGCTGCTCGCCGCGCTGGCCGGCGCGGTGTCGGCGGCCGTCGCCGACCCGGCGACCCGGGAGGCGGCCGTGGTGACCCTCGTCGTCACGGCCTCCGGGGTGAGCCTGCTCGGCGTCGGGGGCGCGTTCTGGGGGCTGGTCGCCGGCTGGCTGATGCTGCTCCTCCTGCGCCGCCGCCACGAGAGCGACCACGCCGCGCCGGCTGCGCCCGTCGAGCCGGCTGAGACTGTCGAGCCCGTCGAGCCCGTCGAGCCCGTCGAGCCCGTCGAGCCCGTCGAGCCCGTCGAGCCGGCGTCGGCTGGGCGGGCGTCGGCTGGGCGGGCGGGGCGCTAGATCGACTCCATGTCGGCGACATGGCGGGGAAACTCACCCCGGGATACCGCGATGTCGCCGACATGAAGTCGATCAAGAGGCCCCGCGTCGATGAAGAGGCCGGAGTCGATCAAGGGGCTCGCCTCGATCAAGGCCCGCGTCGATCAAGGCCGTGTCGGCGTCATTCCTCGGCGGGCAGGCTCGTCGCGAGGACGTCGAGGCGTACCCGGCCGTCGGCGACGGCGGCGATCTGGTCGGCTAGCACGTAGACCGCGCCGGTCGGGGCCTGGTCGGTGGAGACCTTCAGGTAGCCGGTGCGCAGCAGGCGGGCGGCCAGGTCGGCCGGGACGTCCGGCTCCTCGGCCGCCGCGGATTCGATCAACTCGTCGAGGCTGCCGCCCGGGTCGGCGGTCGGGGCGGCGGTCGGCGCCTGCACGGTCACCGCGTTCGGGTCGCCCCGCTGGACGAGGTCCACGGTGCCGACCTCGGCGCCGGTCACGTCGACCACGGGCATCCCGGTGGTGACGCGGGAGATGGCCGCCTGCTGATCCGTCCCCTGCTGCTCCATCCCGAGGCGGTTCCCGCCCCGCCACCCGACTAAACGCCGCGCCGGTCAGGCCCGACCAGATGCCGCGCCGACCCCGAACACCGCCCGGTCAGGCCCGACCGAACGCCGCGCCGAACCTCGAACACCGTCCCGGTCAGGCGCGGGTGTCCGGGGTCGGCAGCCACGAGCCCGGCGGCCGGGGGGACAGTTCCCGCCACCCGTCCGCCCCGGCGAGCAGCGCGCGGACGGTCTCCTCGGCCTCCTCCGCGCTCGGGTACTCGTAGAACTGGGAGACCCCCTCCGCGCCCCCGGCGCGCTGCTCGACGTGCCACCGGTCGCCGTCCACCCGGAGGAAGACGTCCCGCCGCGCGAGCCGCCCCCACTTGCCGTTCCACCAGTGCTTCCGCTGTTCCATGGCGGGACTCTATCGAACATGTGTACGACAAGACCCGGCCCCCACGAGAATCCCGCGAGGGCCGGTGTGCGTCGGTGTGCGTCAGCGCGCGGCCGGGGGCTCCGGGTTGCGGCCGAGCACGTCGTCCAGGGCGCCCCGCTGCTGGCCCGGGGTGGTGTGGCCGGCGGCCACCAGCGCGTCCCGGATCTCGGTGAGCAGCTTGACCTCCTCGCTGGGGGCGGCCGGCGGCGGCTCCTCGCCGCGCTTGCGCCGCTCGGCCAGCCTGTTCATCGGGTAGACGACCAGGAAGTAGAGCGCCGCCGCGGTGAGCAGGAAGGTGATCGCCGCGTTGACGAAGGCCACCCAGTCGAACGGGATGCCGCGAAACTCGGGAGCCGTGCCTTCCAGGCCCTTGTCGCTGCCGGTGATCAGCACCACGAGGACGCGGATCAGCGGATCCAGGAACGACTTGGTCAACTGGGTGACCACGCCCGTGAACGCCGCGCCGATGACGACGCCGACCGCGAGGTCGACGACGTTGCCGCGCATGATGAAGTCTTTGAAGCCCTTGAGCATCCGTTACTCCCGTGGTGTCCGGTTCGGTGTCCCGGGCAACCTATTCCCCCGGGGAGGGCTCCAGGAAAGCACCAGCCTCCCGGGCTGCCAAGGCCGGGTCGCCGAGGCGGATGGCGTCCACCAGCCGGGCGTGGTCGACGTACCGCTCGGGCTCCAGCGCGTCGCCCGTCGCCTGGCTGATCGTGCTGCGCAGCGCCGCGCCGACCGACGCGTACAGCTCGGCGAGCATGCCGTTGTGCGCGGCGTTCACCACCGCCGTGTGCAGGGCCGCATCGGCCTCGACGAACTCGTCGACCCGGCCCGCGCGCCAGGCGGCCTCCCGGGCGGCGAGCGCGCCGTCGAGGGCGGCCAGGTCCTCCGGGGTACGCCGCAGCGCGGCCAGCCGCGCCGCCTCCACCTCGAAGGCGCGGCGCACCTCGACGACCTCGGTCATCCGGTCGTCGGTGAGTCGGCGGGCCACCACGGGGGCCAGCTCGTCGGTCGACACCACGTACGTCCCGGAGCCCTGCCGGCACTCCAGCACCCCGGCGTGTACGAGGGCGCGGACGGCCTCCCGGACGGTGTTGCGCCCCACGCCGAGGGCGGCGACGAGCTGCGGCTCGGTGGGGATGCGGCCACCCACCGGCCACTCGCCGCCGAGGATGCGGGCCCGGAGCTGCTCGATCGTCTGCCGGACGCGCTGGCCCCGGGGCGGCGGGGGCGGGGACCCGGGCGGCGGTGCGGAATCAACCGACGGTGGCACTGGTTACATCACCTGCCCAGGATTCATCCCATGATTGTAGGTTGAAGGCCATGACCCCGCCACCGACCGCCGTCGCGGAACCTGCCACCGGGACCGCCCGAACCCGCCCGACCGTCGACGTGGCGCGCGCCCCGGCCCCCGCTTCCACCCTCGTCGACACGACCGAGGCCGAGAAGAACGGGACCGAGAAGGTCGAGGCCGAGAAGACCGGGCGGCCCGTGACCGGCGGGCTGCTGGTCCTGGTCGGGATGCTGCTGGTCGCCCTCAACCTGCGCGCCGCCGTGACCAGCCTCGGCGCGCTGCTCGGCGAGGTCCGCACCGGCCTCGGGCTCTCCGGGGCGATGGCCGGGCTCGTCACCACCCTGCCGACGATCGCCTTCGCCGGGCTCGGCGCGCTCACCCCCTGGCTGGTCCGGCGGTACGCCCCGGCCCGGGTGCTCGTGGTCGCCATGTCGGCCCTCGCCGTCGGGCAGGTGCTGCGCGTGGTCACCGACTCCGCGTTGGTCTTCGTGGCCACCAGCGCGCTCGCGCTGGCCGGCATCGCGGTGGCGAACATCCTGCTGCCGATGCTGGTGAAGCAGCACTTCCCGCACCGCACCGGCCTGGTCACCGGGGCGTACACGATGGCGTTGACGACGGGCACGACGGTGGCCGCCGCGTCGGCGGTGCCGGTGGCGCACGCCTTCGGGTCCTGGCGGGCCGGGCTCGGGGTCTGGGCCGGGCTGGCCGCGCTGGCCGTACTCCCGTGGGTGCCGCTGGCGCTGCGGGCCCGCGCCGCGCGGCGGGCCGCCACCGGCGCGGTGGCCGTCGCCGCCCCGGCCCGGGTGCGGCCGGCGCGGACGCGGCTCGGCTGGGCGATGGCGGTCTACTTCGGCGCGCAGTCGCTGAGCGGGTACGCGATCATGGGCTGGCTGGCCCAGCTCTTCCGCGACGCCGGCTTCCGTCCGGAGACGGCCGGGCTGCTGCTGGCCGGGGTGACCGCGCTCGGCGTGCCGGTGGCGCTGCTGATGCCGACGCTCGCCGGCCGGCTGCGGACGCTGCGCCCGCTGGTGTTCGGGCTGACCGCCTTCTCGGCCGCGTCCTACCTGGGGCTGGCGCTCGCGCCGCGCGACGGCGCGCTGCTCTGGGTGGCCCTGCTCGCTCTCGGCCAGGGCGCGTTCCCGCTGATCCTCACCACCATCGGGCTGCGCGCCCGCACGGCGGAGGGGACGGTGGCGCTGTCGGCGTTCGCGCAGAGCACGGGGTACGTGATCGCGGCGCTCGGGCCGCTGCTGGTCGGCGTTCTCTACGAGGCGACCGGCGGGTGGACCGCGCCGATCGGGTTCCTGCTCGTCGCCCTCGCCGTGCAGACGGGCGCGGGCCTGGTCATCGCCCGCCCCCGCTTCGTCGAGGACGAGCGCTGAGCGGGACGGTCAGGAGGAGGCCGGCGTGGGGTCGCCCGCGACGGCCTGCTCCACCGTCGGGTAGGTGTGCAGCACCTCGACGAGCCCGCTGACCTCCAGGATGCGCAGCACCCCGCGCTGCGGGGCGGCCAGCCGGACCACGCCGCCGGCCTCGTCGCAGCTGTTCTTGGCGCGCACGAACACCGACAGCCCGGTCGAGTCGCAGAACGAGACCTCCGCCAGGTCGAACACGAGGCGGCTGCGGCCCTTGTCCAGCAGGTCCGTGATCTGGTCCTGGAGCTGCGGAGCCGTCGCCATGTCCAGCTCGCCCGCGACCGACACGACGACCACGTCGCCGCGCTGTTCCGTCTGCACCGTCAAGGACATTCGCCGACCTCCTGCTGGTATCGGTGGAACCGTATCCCACGAGGGCGGTTCGGCGCAGAGCCGGGAGCGCCGGGGTGCCGGTCGTCATGTCGTTGCCGTGGGACAAGTAGTTTCGTACTACCCGGTGGTAGAGTCCGGCCGACCCAGCTCAGAGGGAGGAACCCGTGGCGTTGAGCGCGGAGGAAAGCGGTCGGCTGGCCGGTCTGCTCGACGAGCACGCCGAACGGACCATCCAGCGCTGGACGGAGCTGGTGGGCGCCTCGCTGCGCGGCCGGCTCAGCCAGGCGGAGCTGCGCCGCCAGGTGCAGGAGCTGCACCGCGCCGTCATCGAGGCCGCCCGCGGCGGCGGGTTCGACCTGGAGTCCGAGTCGGCCGGCGAGCTGCGCGCCGTGCTGGCCGAGCTGTCCCGGGGTCGGGCCCGGCAGGGCTTCACCGCCACCGAGACGGCGATCAGCGTGTACGCCCTCAAGGACGTCCTGCTGGAGCTGCTGGAGGCCGACGCCACCGACACGGCGCTGCGCGACTACGTGGCCTTCTCCTCCCTGGTCGACCAGATGGGGCTGTTCACCTTCGAGAGCTTCGTGCGCACCCGGGAGAGCCTGATCGCCGACCAGGCCGAGCAGCTGCTCGAACTCTCCACCCCGGTCGTCAAGATCTGGGAGGGCGTGGTCGCCGTCCCGCTGGTCGGCACGCTCGACTCGGCCCGCGCCCAGGTGGTGATGGAGCGGCTGCTGCAGACCCTCGTCGACACCGGCTCGCCGTACGCGATCATCGACATCACCGGCGTGCCGGCGGTCGACACCCAGGTCGCCCAGCACATCCTCAAGACCGTGGTGGCCGCCCGGCTGATGGGCGCCGACTGCATCATCTCCGGCATCCGGCCGCAGATCGCCCAGACCATCGTCGCCCTCGGCATCGAGTTCGGCGACATCGCCACCAAGGCCAGCCTCGCCGACGCGCTGCGACACGTGCTGCGGCTGACGGGCGTGGAGACGGCGCGCCGCCAACCGCGCCGGGAGTCCTGATGGAGCGGGTGCCGGTCCTGAAGATCGGCGACATCCTGCTCGTCTCGATCCAGGTCGACATGTCCGACCAGACGGCGGTGCAGCTCCAGGAGGACCTGGCCGAGCGGATCGTCGCCACCGGCTGCCACGGTGTGATCATCGACATCACGGCGCTGGACATCGTCGACTCGTTCGTCGGCCGGATGCTCTCCACCATCGCCTCCATCTCCAAGGTGCTCGACGCCGAGACGGTGGTGGTCGGGATGCGTCCCGCCGTCGCCATCACCCTGGTCGAGCTGGGCCTGTCGCTCAACGGCATCCGCACCGCCCTCAACGTGGAACGGGGCATGGAGCTGATCGCGGCGACCCGCGACGACGACTACGGCTACGACGACCTCGACGAGCCCGGCGACCAGTCCACGGACACGAGGTGACCGCGGGCGTCGACCTGGGCGACCCGCAGGCCCAGGCGATCCGCAGCGACGAGGACGTGGTGCGGGTCCGCCAGTTGGTGCGTACGGTCGCGGTGGCCGTCCGGCTCTCCCTGGTCGACCAGACGAAGCTGGTCACCGCCGCCAGCGAGCTGGCCCGCAACACCCTGGTCTACGGCGGGGGCGGCAGCGCCGAGGTGTCCACCGTGGACAACGGCCGGCGGCGCGGGGTGCGCATCGTCTTCGCCGACGACGGCCCCGGCATCGCCGACCTGGACCTGGCCCTCACCGACGGCTACACCACCGGCGGCGGCCTCGGGCTCGGCCTCAGCGGCGCCCGCCGCCTGGTCGACGAGTTCGACATCGACACCGGCCCGGGGCGGGGCACCCGGATCACGGTCACCAAGTGGTCCCGATGACCCTGGACGCCGTGTCCGACCACGGCCTGTGGTTCCGGGTCGAGAGCGGCAGCGCGGCCAGTTCGGTCCGGCGGGCCGCCGAGCGGCTGGGCGGGCAGCTCGGCATCGGCGACGCCCGCACCGCCGACCTGGCCATCGTCGCCGCCGAGCTGACCAGCAACCTGGTCAAGCACGCCGACGACGGGGTGCTGCTGCTGCGCCCCGTGCGCGCCGGCGACCGGGCGGGCGTGGAACTCGTCGCCATCGACTCCGGGCCCGGCATGGCCGACCTCACGGTCTCCTCCCGCGACGGCCACTCCACCGCCGGCACGCTCGGCATCGGCCTCGGCGCCATCATGCGCCAGGCGGACTGGTTCGACGGCTACTCCCGCCCCGGCCGGGGCACCGTGCTCGCCGTGCAGATCTGGCCGAAGGGGCCCGCCCCGGAGCAGTCCTGGGCCGGGGCGCTGACCCGGCCGCTGACCGGCGAGGCGGTCAGCGGCGACGGGTACGCCGTCCGCGTCGCCGAGGGGCGGCACCAGGTGCTGGTCTGCGACGGGCTCGGGCACGGGCCGCTGGCCGCGTCCGCGACCGACGCGGCGCTGGCCGCGTTCCGGTCCGCCCCCGCCGCCCCGCCCGCCGCGGTGGTGCAGCACCTGCACCGGTCGATGACGCACACCCGGGGGGCCGCGCTGGCCGTCGCCGAGCTGGACGGGCAGGCCCACCTGCTGCGGTACGCCGGGCTGGGCAACATCGCGGCGGCCGTGCTCGCCGAGGGCGAGCGGCGGCGCGGGCTCGTCTCCCTGCCCGGCATCGCCGGCCACCAGCGACCCGTCGTCCGCGAGTACGAGTACGCCTTCCCCGCCGGGGCGTCGCTGGTGATGCACAGTGACGGGGTGGCGGACCGCTGGCAGCTCGACGACTATCCCAGCCTGGCTGGGCGCGCCCCGCTGGTGCTGGCCGCGACCGTGCTGCGCGACGCCGGGGTGCGGCGGGACGACGCGTGCGTACTCGTCGCGAGGGCGCCCTGGTGACGGGCCCGGCCGGCGGCCCGTCGCTGCTCCAGCTGGCGCTGCGGGTCGAGCACGACATCTTCCTGATCCGGCAGCGGGGCCGGGAGGTCGCCGAGGCGGTCGGGCTGGAACACCAGGACCAGGTCCGGCTCGCGACCGCCCTCAGCGAGGTGGCCCGGGACCTGCTGCGTCTCTGCGGCGGGGCCGACGTCACCTTCGCCGCCGTGGTCGAGGTGCAGGGCCCGGTCCACCTGCGGGTGGACCTGGCCCCGGTGCGTCCGCTGCCCGACGGCCGGTACGAGCCGCAGTCCGGCGCGGTGGCACGCCTCGTGGACATGCTGGGCGTAGTGGGCCGGGAGGGCGATACGGTCGTGAGGATGTCCCGACGTGTCCCGGCCAACGCGCAGGCGCTGACCCCGGAGCGCCTCGCCGAGCTGCGCGCCGAGCTCGGCAGCTCCGCTCCGGCCAGCGCCGTCGACGAGCTGGCCCTCCAGAACGAGCAGCTCATCGCCGCCCTGGACGAGGTGCGCAGCCAGCGCGACGAGTTGGCCGTGCTCAACGAGGAGCTCCAGGAGACCAACCGGGGCGTGATGGCGCTCTACAACCAGCTCACCGAGGAGCTGGAGGAGACCAACCGGGGCGTGGTGGCCCTCTACGCCGAGCTGGACGAGAAGTCGGCCCAGCTGCGCACCGCCAGCGAGTCCAAGAGCCGGTTCCTGGCCAACGTCAGCCACGAGCTGCGCGCCCCGGTGACCGCGATCATCGGGCTGAGCCGGCTGCTGGCCGACTCGGCGTCCGACCCGCTCACCGCCGAGCAGGCCCGCCAGGTGGGGCTGATCCGGGACTCCGCCACCGACCTGCTCGGCCTGGTCAACGACCTGCTCGACCTCGCGAAGGCGGAGTCCGGGCGATTGGAGCCTAACTGGACCGAGGTCGACCTGCGGGCCATCTTCGGCCAGCTGCGCGGCACCCTGCGGGCGCTGTCCACCAAGCCGGGCGTCGAGCTGGTGGTGGAGGACCCGCCGCTGCCCGGCACGGTCCGCTCCGACGAGGTGCTGCTCGCCCAGGTGCTGCGCAACCTGCTGCACAACGGGCTCAAGTTCACCGAGCGGGGCGAGGTCCGGCTGCGCGCCGAGATCCGCGACGGGCGGTGGCGGCTGTCCGTCTCCGACACCGGGGCGGGCATCGCCCCGGAGCTGCACGAGCGGATCTTCGAGGAGTTCTACCAGGTGCCGGGGAGCACCCGCATCGGCGGCACCGGCCTCGGCCTGCCGTACGCCCGGCGGGTGACGCACCTGCTCGGCGGGGCCCTGGAGCTGACCAGCGAGCCGGGGCGGGGGAGCACCTTCACCGTCGTCCTGCCCGTGGGCGGAGCGTGACGGTGGACGGTCAGGGGACCGTGCTGGTCGTCGACGACAGCCGCACCAAGCGCTACCTGCTGGTGAGCTGGCTGAGCCGGGCCGGCTTCGCGACGCTGGAGGCGGAGAGCGGCGGCGAGGCCCTGGCGCGGGTCGGGGTGGACCCGATCGACCTGGTGGTGCTCGACGTCCGGCTGCCCGACCTGACCGGGTTCGAGGTCTGCGAACGGATCAAGAAGGCCCACCCGGCGATGCCGGTGATCCACGTGTCGGCGCACGCCGTCGACGTCAACGACCGGGCGCAGGGCCTGACCCGGGGCGCGGACGCCTACCTGGCCGAGCCCATCGAGCCGGACGAGCTGGTCGCCACCACCCACGCGGTGCTGCGCTACTACCGGGCCCGGCAGCGCGCCGAGCTGCTCGCCGACCGGCTGAGCCGGCTCGCCGAGACGACCCTCGCGGTCAACTCCGCGCCGAGCTTTCCCCGGCTGATGGTCGCCGCGGCGAAAGGCGCGGCGGAGATGCTCGCCACCCCCGTCGTCGTGCTGGCCGAGACGATGGACGGCACCACGCTCGCCGCCGCCACCGCCGGCCCCGGCGCGGAGCCCGAGGTGCGCCCCTGGCCCATGCCGACCGAGGACGTGCCGATCGGGGCGATCCTGCGGGAGCAGGTGGACCCGGCCGAGTGGGCGGTGCACGACTGGGGCGGCGAACCGGAGCTGGTCGTCGCGATCGCCCGGCTGCGCGCCGACCGGTCCCCCATCTACGTGGCGGTGCCGCCCCGGGCCCTGCTCCCGGACGCCCCGGTGGTGCGCCAGCTCGCCCAGGCCCTCGCGGCGGCCGTGGAGGCGCAGCGGACCCTCGACGAGGAGCACCGGATCGCGGTGACCCTGCAACGCAGCCTGCTGCCGCGCCGGCTGCCCGAGGTGGCCGGGCTGGACCTCGCCGTCCGCTACGAGCCGGCCAGCGCGCAGACCGAGGTCGGCGGGGACTTCTACGAGCTGGTGATGCTCGGCGACGAGCTGCTGGTGGCCATCGGCGACGTGGCCGGCCACTCGCTGCACGCGGCGACGGTGATGGCTGAGCTGCGGCACGCGGTGCGGGCGTACGCGGTCGAGGGGCACCCGCCCGGCATGGTCCTGACCCGGGTCGACGAGCTGATGCGCGCGCTGCTCCCCGGCGAGCTGGCCACCCTCTGCGTGCTGTTGCTTCACCCCGGCACCGGCCGGGTCCGGCTCGCCAGCGCCGGTCACCTGCCGGCGCTGATCAGCCGCGCCGGCAAGGTGGAGTACGTCCAGCACTCGGCGCCGCTGCTCGGCGTGCGCGTGGACCGCCCCGCCGACCTGGAGTTCGTGCTGCCGGCCGGGGCGACGCTGGTGCTCTACACCGACGGGCTGATCGAGCGGCGGGACGCCACCATCGACGAGGGGCTGGCCGCCCTGGCCCGCTGCGCCGAGACGGTCGACGACGACCTGGACGGCTTCTGCCAGCGGCTGGTGGTCGAGCTGGCCCCCACGGAGATCCAGGACGACGTGGCGGTGGTGGCGGTCCGCCGCATGTAAGGAAGGGCACCTTGTTAACGCTTTCTGTTGTACAGGGGCCCCTTCCTAACGCCCGTCGCGCAGCCAGCCGAGGAAGCGGCGGTGCAGCGTTTCGGGCGACGGCGCGGTGTACGGGTATGCCTGGTTGAGCTGCTCGCCCGCCTCCAGCATCAGCCCGGCGAGGTGGACGGCGAGCGTGACGGGCGCGTCGGCGTACTCGTGCAGGAGCCGGCGGCGGGCCGGCGAGCAGGGCCACGGCCCGCCGCAGACCCGGCAGAGCCAGATCGGCCGGGCCGGCAGATGCTCCCGGGCCGGCGGGCGTTCGCGAGCCTGCGTCGCGTGTTCGCGGGCCGGGTCCCGGGGTCGTTCGTCCACTGTGGCTGTCCCTTCTCGACTGGTGCGGGGGCGTGCCGCCGTGCCCGGCACGCCCCCGCGCGGTCCCGCCCGGGCCGGGGAATCTCGGGGGAAGACACCCGAACGGACCCGCTGGGGTCACATTCTGCTGATGCTGCGGTTACTGTGTGAATGGTCGCGGCCCGGACCGTCCGGGCGTCCGGGCCGCGATCCCGCAGGTCCCATGGGTGTACGGAGGCTGTCCGTGGAGCGATCGTCGATGCTCGACCACTTCGCCGAGGAGTTGCGCCTCGCCAGGTCGACGGCCGGGCTCTCCCAGGCGGCGTTGGCCGAGGCGGTGAGCTATTCGGCGGCGCTGATCGCCAAGATCGAGACCGGTGACCGCCGGCCCAGCGCCGACCTGGCCAGGCGGTGCGACGCGGTGCTCGGCGGGGGCGGCCGGTTCGTCCGCATCCAGCGCCGGATCAGCCGGGAGACCGTGGTGCCCTACTTCCGGGAGTGGGCGGGGATCGAGCAGGAGGCGACCGCGCTGCGCGGCTACGAGCCGCTCTACGTCCCGGGCCTGCTCCAGACCGAGGGGTACGCCCGCGCGGTGCTCTCCGGACCCAGGCTGCTCTCGGCGGAGGAGGTCGAGCGGCAGGTCGGCATCCGGCTCGACCGGCAGGAGATCCTGACCCGGGACCGGCCGCCCACGCTGACCCTGGTGATCGACGAGTCGGCGCTGCGCCGGCCGGTCGGCGGCCCGGAGGTGCAGCGGGAGCAGTTGCGCCACCTGGTCAAGGTCGGCGAGGGGACGCCCCGGGTGCGGCTGCACGTGGTGCCGTTCGCGGTGGGGGCGTATGCCGGGCTGGACGGCTCGTTCGTCATCGCCACGCCGCCGGTCGGCGAGGATATGGTCTATGTGGAGACTCAGCTCGGCGGGCACGTCGTCGATCGCCCGGCCGACGTGCGTCAGGCGATCGACGTGTGGGAGTCGATCCGGGGCGAGGCGCTGCCCCACCAGCGGTCGATCGAGCTGATCGCGGAGATCACGGAGGCGGGACCATGGACCTGAGCGCTGCGCGGTGGCGCACCAGCAGCCGCAGCAACAGCACGGGCGGCAACTGCGTGGAGGTGGCGGGCAACCTGCCCGGCGTGGTGGTCGTGCGCGACTCGAAGGACCGCACCGGCCCGGTGCTGGCGTTCGCCCCGGCGGCGTGGGGGGCCTTCCTCACCCGGCTCGCCCCGGCCGACTGACCCGCTGCACCCCCGCTGGCTGATCCGCTTCACCCCGGCCGGCTGAGCGAGGCTCCCGCCGGTCGGTTGAGCGACCGGGCGTACGCGGCCGGGGTGAGGCCCGTCGCGGTGGCGAACTCGCGGATCAGGTGGGCCTGGTCGGCGTAGCCGAGGTCGGCGGCGACGGCCGCCCAGTCCACCGGCCCGCCGCCGGCGGCGTGCTCGATCGCCTCCTGGATGCGATAGCGCCGGATCACCCACTTCGGGCCGACGCCGACGTGGTCGAGGAACAGCCGTTGCAGGCGTCGGGTGGTGGTGCCGTGCCGGCGGGCCAGGTCGTCGACCCGCAGCACGCTGCGGTCGGCGCGGATCTCCCCGGCCAGCGCCATCGCCTCCGCCGTCAGCGCGGCGGGGCGGGGGTGCCAGGCGAGCAGGAGGGCGTCGAGGGTGGCGGCGCGCTCGTCGTCCGTACCGTCGCAGGGGTGCCGGCCCGCGACGAGCCCGGCGGGCAGCGGGCGGCGCTCGCCGGTCAGCTCGGCGACCGGGCGCGGCCAGAACGGGCGGAACCCGCCGGGGCGGAACTGCACGCCGCTGACCCGGCCGGTGCCGGCGAGAATGATCCGGAACAGGTCCCGCCCGACGCCGGCCACCTCGGCGGACTCGGCAACCACCCTGCCCGCCGGCTCGCGGCGGAAGACCAGGTTGACCGCCGGGTGCGGCAGCACCCGCTGCTCGAACGGCGCGTCGAGGTCCCAGTCGACCAGCCAGTAGTGCTCGACGTACGGGAGCAGGGCCGGGGTCGGCGGCAGGCGACGGAAGCGGACCTCGCGCCGCAGCCGCGCCGGGTCGAGGATGCCCCGGTTGTCGGCGCGCGGGCCGGTGTCGCATTTCTTCAAGCTTGTCCTTCCGGGCTGCCTACGCTGCCCCTATGACCACGAAGACTAGTGACCTGCTGGCGGATGCCGCGCCGCGTGCCGTGGCGGTGGTCCGGGCTATCTCCGACGACCAGTTCGACCTGCCGACCCCGTGCGCGGACTACACCGTGCGGGACCTGCTCGGGCATCTCTTCCAGGTGGTGGTCAACTTCCAGGCGCTGGCCGCCCGGCAGCCGGCGGACTGGGCGGACAAGACCGACCTGCTCGCCGACGGCTGGCGGGACCGGTTCGCCGCCGAGACGGAGCGGCTGGTGGCGGCGTGGGCCGACCCGGCCGCGCTGGAGGGCGTGTCGCCCGGGATGGGCCTGCCGCAGGAGACAGTCGGCGACATGGCGCTGATCGACCTGACCGTGCACGCGTGGGACCTGGCGCGGGCCACCGGCCAGCCGTACGACGCCGCGCCGGCCGTGATCGCCACGCTGAACGCGTTCATGGACCGGATGGGCGAGATGGGCCAGCAGCAGGGTGCCTTCGGTGCCCCGGTCACCGCCCCGCCGAACGCCACCGACCTGGAGCGCGCCGTCGCCCGAATGGGCCGAAACCCCAACTGGTCACCGAGCTGACCGGGCCCAAGGGGCTACACTTGTACAATATCTTGTACGTGAAGGTCGGGAGGCGTCATGCGCACCGTTCCCTACTCGGAAGTCCGGCAGAACCTGGCCAAGATGCTCGACCACGTCGTGGACGACGCCGAGGAAGTGGTGGTCACCCGCTCCGGCCGTGAGGCCGCCGTCATCATCTCGCTACGTGAGTACGAGTCGCTGAAGGAGACGGCGTACCTGATGGCCAGTCCCGCCAATGCCCGCAGGCTGAACGAGGCCGTCGAGGAGTTGCGCAACGGGGGCGGGGAGATGCGCGACCTGATCGACCCCGAGGCCAGCCCAGGCGAGGCGTCGGCAGCGTGAAGGTCCAGTTCGCCAGCCGGGGCTGGGAGGACTACCTGGCCTGGCAGCGGGATCGTCAGATGCTCAAGCGGGTCAACACCCTGATCGAGGACATCCGCCGCAACGGACACCAGGGCATCGGCAAACCTGAGCAACTCCGTGGCAACTGGGCGGGGTTCTGGTCGAGGCGCATCGATCAGGAGCACCGCCTGGTCTATCGAATCGTCGATGACACCGTGCAGATCGCTCAGTGCCGCTACCACTACGAATGAACCGCCGACTGCCCCGCGCCTTGCCGCGGTGATCAAGAGGAAAGCGTCAAAGTCGATCTTCGCCATGACGCAAATCTCTTGATCACCGGGGCGGGCGGGGGTGCGCGGGCGCGCCGGGGGGCTGGCTTGACTCTGCTATTCGCTCAGTGAATAGTTGGTCGTGTGTCCACTCCGCACGTGCTGCTCGGCCTGCTGGCCGAGGGCGACAAGCACGGCTACGAGCTGAAACGCGCCCACGATCGGCGGCTGCCCCGGGCGCGTCCGCTGGCGTTCGGGCAGGTCTACGCCACGCTCGGCCGGCTTGAGCGGGACGGGCTCGTCGCCCCCGCCGGCCAGGACCGCGACGCCGGCCCGGACCGCACCGCCTACACGCTCACCCCCGCCGGGCGCGACGCCCTGGCCGCCTGGCTCGCCGAGGTCGAGCCGCCCATGCCGTACGTGGCCAGCACGCTCTTCGCCAAGGTGGTGGTGGCACTGCTGGTCGCCGACACCGGCCACGTCCGGTCGTACCTCGTCGCGCAGCGCCGGGCGCACACCGACCGGCTGCGCGAGCTGACCGCAGTCAAGACGGACCCCTCGGCCAGCCTCGACGACGTCGTCGCGGCCGACTACGCCATCGCCCACCTCGACGCCGACCTGAGGTGGCTGCACACCACCCTGGAGCGGGTCGCCGACTGGCACCGGGAGGTGCACTCGTGACGGAACTTCAGGCTCGCGGCGTGGTGAAGGCGTACGGGCCCACACCCGCGCTGCGCGGGATCACCCTCGACGTCGCCGAGGGGGAGATCGTCGCGGTGACCGGCCCGAGCGGCTGCGGCAAGTCCACCCTGCTGCACTGCCTGGCCGGCATCCTGCGCCCGGACGCCGGTCAGGTCTTCTGGCGGGGCGAGCGGATCGACACCTGGTCCGAGGCGGCCCGGTCGAAGCTGCGGCGCACCGAGTTCGGGGTGCTGTTCCAGTTCGGCCAGCTCGTGCCCGAGCTGACCGTGGCGGAGAACGTCGCCCTCCCGCTCCTGCTCGCCGGCACGGGGCGGCGAGCAGGGCGGACGGTGGCGACGGCCTGGCTGGCCCGGCTGGGCGTGGCGGACCTGGCCGACGCCCGGCCGGGCGAGCTGTCCGGCGGGCAGCAGCAGCGCTGCGCGCTGGCGCGGACGCTGGTCACCGAGCCCCGGGTGATCTTCGCCGACGAGCCGACCGGCGCGCTCGACACACTGGCCGGCGAGCAGGTGCTCACCCAGCTCGTCCGGCTGGCCCGGGAGCAGCGTACGTCGGTCGTGCTGGTCACCCACGAGCCGCGCATCGCCGGGTACGCCGACCGGGAGGTGGTCCTCCGCGACGGCGCGGTCGACGGGGCCGGCCTGGGGCTCGACCTGCCGGCTGCGGCCGGGTCCGGCCTGGGGCTGCGCGCCACCGGGGCACCGGCGGGCGAAGCACTGGCGAACGCGGCACCGGCGGGCGGGGCACCGGCGGGCGAACGGCCGGCGGGTGGGGCGCGGTGAGGCCCGGCACCCTGGGCCGGCTGGCCCTCGCCGGCACCCGCACCGACGCCGTCCGGGTGGTGCTGACCGCGCTCAGCGCCGCCCTGGCCGCCCTCGCCGGGCTGGCCGCGCTGACCGTGCTGGCCATCCCGACGCCGCCGGCCACCGACGACAACGAGGTCCGCTGGTCCCTCCAGTACGCCACGGCGCTGCTGCGCGAGCCGGGCCTGCGCGGCGGCACGGCCTTCGCGTTGCTGCTGCTCGCCCTGCCGGTGCTGGCGCTGGCCGGGCAGTGCGCCCGCCTCGGCGCGCCGGCCCGCGACCGCCGGTTGGCCGCCCTCCGGCTGGCCGGCGCGACCCCGGGCCAGGTGACCCGGCTCGCGGCGCTGGAGACCGGGGTGGCCAGCCTGCTCGGCACCGTCGGTGGCCTGGTCGTCTTCCTGGTCGCCCACGAGCTGCTCGACCGGCCCGGCGCGGACGGCCGGCTCGCGTTGCCCACGGACGTGCTGCCGTCGCCCGTCGCGCTGGCGGCGACGGTGCTCGGGCTGCCCGCCGTCGCGGCGGTGGCCACCGCGCTGCTGCTGCGCCGGGTCGTCACCACGCCGTTCGGCGTGGTGCGCCGCGCCCGGCGGGACCGCCCGCCCCGCCCCTGGTTCGCGCTGCTCGTCCCGGCCGGCGTGGGGTCGTTCGCCGGCTACTTTCCGCTGCTGCACTGGCTGGAGCGCCACGAGGTGCAGGCGCTGCTGCCGTACCTGCCGATCCTGGTCGCCGTCGGAGGGCTCGCCGCCCTGGTCGGAACGGTGCTCGCGGCGGGCTGGTTCTCGTACGCCGCCGGCCGGCTGCTGCACCGCCTCGCCCAGGGGCCGGCCGCGTTGCTGGCCGCCCGCCGGCTCGCCGCCGACCCGTGGGCCGGCAGCCGCACCTTCGCCGCGCTGCTGGCCGCCGTGCTGTTCGGCGGGGGCGCGGCAGCCTTCCGGGCCCACTTCCAGGCCCGGTACGCCGCCGAGCTGGCCGAGGCGCGGACGTTCGGCGACGTGACCTCGGCGGGGGACACGTTCTACCTGGACACGATCGGGCTGGTGGACCTCGCTGTGGCGGCGGCCGTCACGATCGCCGCCGGTGGGCTGCTGGTCGCGCTGGTGGAGGGGATCGTGGCCCGCCGCCGGGCGTACGCGGCGCTGGTCGCCCAGGGCGTCCCCCGGGGCGTGCTGGGCCGCTCGGTCGCCTGGCAGGCGCTCGCCCCGGCGGTGCCGGCGGTGCTGCTCGCCCTGACGGTGGGGCTGCTGCTCGGCCGGTTCCTCTCGGGTCCGGTACGCACCGGAGGCAGCGGCTACGTCTGCGAGGCAGCGGCCGCGATCTGCGCCGACCCGGCTGCCCGGGGCCCGTACCTGCGCCTCGTCGAGGCCCCCGAGCGGTACGTCATGCCCGGCGTACCCCTGGAGCAGCTGGCCCTGGTCGGGGCCGGCGCGGTCGCCGCGGTGGCCCTCACGGTCGCGGTCGGGCTGCTCTTCCTGCAGGCCAGCACCACCGTCGAGGAGCTGAGGGCGACCTGAATAGAGTGGCGGCGGCCCGATGCGGAGCGGCAGGATGGCCCCCGTGGACCTTGTGACGCTCGACGACATCCGGGCTGCCGCCGCCGACATCGCGCCGACCGTCCTGCGCACGCCGCTGCTGGCCGCGCCGTGGGACGACGGGCTGTGGCTGAAGCCGGAGAGCCTGCAACCGGTCGGGTCGTTCAAGCTGCGCGGAGCCACCCACGCGGTCGCCCGGCTCGACCCCGGCGTGCGGGCCCGGGGGGTGGTCACCCACTCGTCCGGCAACCACGGCCAGGCCCTCGCGTACGCGGCGCGGGCCGCCGGCGTGCCGTGCACGGTGGTGGTGCCCGAGGGCGCGCCGGAGGTGAAGGTCGCCCGGATGCGGGCGTTCGGGGCGGAGGTGCTGCTCGTCCCGCCGGCCCGGCGGCTGGCGGAGGCCCAGCGGATCGTCGCCGAGACGGGGGCGACCCTGGTGCCGCCGTTCGACGACCGGCGGATCATCGCCGGCCAGGGCACCGTCGGGGCGGAGATCGTCGCCGACCTGCCCGACGTCGACGTGGTGCTGGTGCCCGTCGGCGGGGGCGGCCTCGCCTCCGGGGTCGCCACGGCGGTGAAGGCGCTGCGCCCGTCGACCGCCGTGTACGGCGTCGAACCGCTGCTCGCCGCCGACGCGCGGGACTCGCTCGCCGCCGGGCGGGTGGTCACCTGGGACGTGGAGCTGACCTACCGCACCTGCGCGGACGGGCTGCGCACCAACCTGTCGGAGCTGACGCTGGCCCACCTGCGGGACCGCCTCGACGGCATCGTCACGGTGACCGAGGAGGAGATCCGGGCCGCCGCCGGTCGCCTGATCCGTGAGGCCCGACTGGTCGTCGAGCCCAGCGGCGCGGTGGCCACGGCCGCCCGGCTGTTCCGCGCGGGCGAGCTGCCGCCGGGGCGTACGGCCGCGGTGGTGACCGGCGGCAACGCCGACCCGCAGGTGCTGGCCGCCCTTCTCACCACCGCGTGACCAGTGGTGAGAAGGGTGCCCTTCTCGACCGTATGCGTTAACAGGGGGCCCTTCCTTACGCAGCGCCCAGGCGGTCGAGGATCCAGGCGTTGACGAACGCCTCCTCGCGCCACGAGTCGTACCGGCCGCTGGGGCCGCCGTGCCCGGCGCCCATCTCCGTCTTGAGCAGGTAGTCGCCCTGCGGGGCGACCGCCCGCAGCCGGGCGATCCACTTGGCCGGCTCGTGGTAGAGCACCCGGGTGTCGTTGAGGCTGGTCACCGCGAGGATCGCCGGGTAGTCCACCGCCGCCACGTTCTCGTACGGCGCGTACGACTTCATGTACGCGTAGACCTCGGGGTCGTCGAGGGGGTTGCCCCACTCCTCCCACTCGGTGACGGTCAGCGGCAGCGACGGGTCGAGGATCGAGGTGAGCGGGTCCACGAAGGGCACCTGCGCGACGACGCCCGCGAACGCGTCCGGCGCGAGGTTGGCCACCGCGCCCATCAGCAGGCCGCCGGCCGACGCGCCCCGGGCCACCAGCCGGTCGGCCGACGTCCAGCCCGACTTGACCAGGTGCCGGGCGCAGGCCACGAAGTCGGTGAACGTGTTCTTCTTGGCCAGCATCTTGCCCTGGTCGTACCAGCGCCGGCCCAGCTCGCCGCCGCCCCGCACGTGCGCGACGGCGAAGACCACGCCCCGGTCCAGCAGGGAGAGCCGGGCGACGGAGAACCACGGGTCCATGCTCGCCTCGTACGAGCCGTAGCCGTAGATGACGCAGCCGGCCGAGCCGTCGCGGGGGGTGCCGGCCCGGCAGACCAGCGAGATCGGCACGCGCGTGCCGTCGTCGGCGAGCGCCCAGTCCCGGTGCTGCTCGTAGTCGGCCGGGTCGTACTCGCGCCCGTCCGGGCCGGGCAGGACCGGCTTGCGGCGGCGCAGGGTCAGCTCCCGGGTGACCAGGTCGTAGTCGTACACCGACTCGGGGGCGACGAGCGAGGCGTAGCGCAACCGGACCTGCCGGGTGCGGTATTCCGGGTTGCTGTCCAGCCCGACGCTGTAGAGCGGCTCGGGGAAGTCGATGTCGTGACCGTCGCCGCCGCCGACCGGCAGTACCCGCAGCCCGGTCAGGCCGTTGGTGCGCAGCGACACGACCAGGTGGTCGGCGAACGCGTCGACCGACTCCAGCCGGGTCCCGGGGGTGTGCGGGATCAGCGGAACCCAGTCGCCGGGCGCGTCCGCCGAGGTGTACGCGAGCGCGAAGTCCTCGGCGTCGTCGTTGTGCAGGATCAGGAAGCGGTGCCCGTGGTGCTCGACGCTGTATTCCACGCCCTGCCGCCGGGGCGCGACGGACGCCGGCTCGCCGGTGGGGTTGCCGGCGGGGATGACCAGCACCTCGCTGGTGATCTTGCTGTGGATGTCGATCAGGACGAACTTCTCCGACCGGGTCAGCTCGACGCCGACCCAGAACCGCTCGTCGTCCTCCTGGTGGACCACCACGTCCTCGGTGGACGGGGTGCCGATCCGGTGCCGCCACACCCGGTGGGGCCGCCAGGCGTCGTCGACGGTGACGTAGAACAGCACCGAGGCGTCGGCGGACCAGGCCGTGCCGTAGAACGTGCCCGGCACCTCGTCGGCCAGCACCTCGCCGGTGGTCAGATCCTTGACCCGCAGCGTGAACCGCTCGTCGCCGCTGAAGTCCGTCGAGTAGGCCAGCCAGCGCCCGTCGGGGCTCACGTCGAACGCGCCGAGGGAGAAGAAGTCGTGCCCCTCGGCGAGCAGGTTGCCGTCGAGCAGCACCTCCTCGCCGTCGAGCGGGGCGCCGTCCACGCTGACCGGCGGGTCGGTCTCGCCGTCGCGGACCGCGCGGCGGCACTGCACGCCGTACTGCTGGCCCTCGACCGTGCGCGTGTAGTACCAGTGGTCGCCCTTGCGGGCCGGCACCGACAGGTCGGTCTCCTGGGTGCGCCGGCGCGTCTCCTCGAACAGGGTGGCCCGCAGCTCCGCCAGGTGCGCGGTGCGCGCCTCGGTGTGCGCGTTCTCCGCCGTCAGGTGGGCGATCGTCTCCGGGTCGTCCTTGGCGGCCAGCCAGGCGTACTCGTCGACGACGGTGTCGCCGTGGTGGGTGCGCTCGCTGGGGACCCGCTTGGCGACGGGCACGGGAGTCTCGGTGGTCACGCCGGTCAGGTTACCGTCCGTCGGGACCCCGGCACCCGCCCGGCGAGATCGACGCCCGGTGCCGGCCCGGCGGCGCGACCGGTTGTTCGAACACATGTACGATTGCGGCCATGGCGACAGCAGCGGGGTCCATCGATCGGTCCGGTGCAGTGGACATCACCCGACGGCTGGCGGAGATCTGCGGCCCGCCCTTCGCACGGTTCGCGGGGGCGGCCGACGAGGTCGCCGGCGCACAGGCCCGGTGGGTGGCCGTGCCCGGTGCCCCGCAGGCCGCTGCCGAGGTGCTGCGGCTGGCCGCCGCCCACGACCTGACGGTGGTGCCCCGGGGCGCCGGCACGAAGATCGACTGGGGGGTCGCCCCCGCGCACGTCGACATCATGCTCGACACCGGGCGGCTGGCCGGCATCTGCCACCGGCCGGCCGACGGCGGCGTGGTCGAGATCGGCGCGGGCACCCCGCTGCGGGCCGCCCAGGCCACCCTGGAACGGGCGGGGCTGCGGCTGGCCCTCGACGCGCCCTCGCCCGGGGCCACCGTCGGCGGGGTGCTGGCCGCCGACGAGTCCGGCCCGCTGCGGCACTGCCACGGCGGCCCCTGCGAGCAACTGGTCGGCATGCGCTACCTGGACGCCGCCGGCGAGCTGATCAGTGCCGGCGGCGGCGCGCCCGGCCTGGAGCTGGCCCGGCTGCTGTGCGGGTCGCAGGGCGGCCTCGGCGTGCTCCTCTCCGCCACCCTGCGGGTGCAGCCGGTGCCGGCCAGCCAGGCCTGGGTCACCCGTCCGGTGTGGAGCCCGCTGGAGGTCGACGGCCTGGTCCGGGAGGTGCTCGCCGCCCGGCTCGACGCGGCGGCCGTGGAGCTGGACCTGCCGGCCCGCGCCAACCGGGCGCGCCCGCCGCTGCACCCCGACGCCCCGGAGGCCCTGGCCCGGGCCCGCCACCCTTCCATGTTCCGGCGCACGGTGACCCCGGCCGGCGCGGGCAGCCTGACCGTGCTGCTGGAGGGCGACCCCGCCGACGTCGCCGAACGCGCCGACGGCCTGCGCGGACTGTTCGGCGACGAGGCCAAGATCGAGCACTCGGCACCGCAGTGGTGGCGGCGCTATCCGTTCGGCCCCGGCGAGACCGCGCTGCGCATCGAGGTGCCGGTCGGCAACCTGCACGCCGCCGCCTACGCGCTGCGCGACGCGGCCGGCGGCCCGGTGCCGGTGCGCGGCTCGGCCGGTCAGGGCGTGCTGCACGCCGCCCTGCCCGGCACCCTGCCCGTCGATCGGGTGGCGTCCATCGTCGCCGGGGTGCGCGCCGTCCTGCTCGCCCGACGGGGCCGGTGCGTGGTGGTCGCCGCGCCACCTCCGGTGCGGGAGGCCGTCGACCTGTGGGGCGAGCTGGCCTCGCTGCCCCGGCTGCGGGCGGCGAAGGAATACCTGGACCCGCACCAGCGGCTCGCCCCGGGGCGCCTCCCCGGCGGCCTCTGACATCCACCCCGCGCAGGGCCGCCCCGCCTGCCGCGCGTGGGGGCGGGTCGCCGGGGGCGGCTGGGCGTGGGGGCGGCTCGCTGGGCGTGGGGCGGCTCGCGATGTCGGCGACATCGCGGTATCCCGGAGGCCGGGATACCTCCATGTCGCCGACATTGTGGCGCGGCCCCGCCCGGCGCAGGTCCGCGCCGGGCCGGGTGTCAGCGGCGGTCGTTGCGCAGCACGAGGATCGCGATGTCGTCGCGGGGCGTCTCGGCCGAGAACCCGATCGCCGTCGACCGCAGCCGGGCGGCCACCACGTCGGCCGAGTATCCGGCCAGCGGCGCGGCGGACTCCCGCAGCCGCTCCGTGCCGAACAGCTCCCGGCCGCGCCGGCGCTCGGTCACGCCGTCCGTGTAGAAGATCAGCGAGTCGCCGGGGGCCAGGGTCAGCTCGGCGGCCGGGGAGACGATCGCGTCGAGCAGGCCGAGCGCGGTGCCCCCGGCCCCGACGAACGCGGCCCCGTCGCCGGCGCGCAGCAGCACCGGGCGGTCGTGGCCGGCCAGGTGCAGGGACACGTCGAGCTGGTCGCCCTCGCCCGGCCCGACGGCCGCCAGCGCCAGCGTGCAGTAGCGCCCGCCGCCCCGCTCGACCAGCGTGTTGTTGAGCCGGCCCAGCGCCTCCGGCAGCGGCTTGCCGTCGCTGACCAGCACCCGGATGACGTCGCGGACCAGCCCGGTGACGGCCGCCGCCTCGACCCCCTTGCCGGACACGTCGCCGACCACCACGAGCCAGCGCCCGTCGGGCAGGGGGAGCACGTCGTAGAAGTCGCCACCCACCTCGGCGTCGTCGCCGGTCGGCACGTACTCGGCGGCGAAGCCGATGCCGTCGACGACCGGCAGGACCGGCGGCAGCAGCGACCGCTGGAGCGTCTGCGCCACCCGCCGCCGCTCGGCGTGGATGCGGGCGTTCTCGATGGCCAGGGCCGCCCGCCGGGCCACGTCCTCCAGCACGGCCACCTCGTCGGGGTCGTGCCGGTGCCGCTGGTGGCGGCCCACCGCGAGGGTGCCCAGCCGCTGCCCGCGCGCCACCAGCGGGACGGCGAAGCCCTCCATCGGCCCGCCCAGCGGCACCTGCGACCCGATCCGGGACGCCTCGCGCAGCCGGGACTGCACCGAGTCCGTCCCCGTCTCGCGGAGCACCTTGTGCAGCTGCGGCAGCACCGACTCGTCGGCGTGGGTGGCGGCCGCGAGTCGCAGCCGCCCCCACTCGTCGGCCGTGTGCACCGCGCACCACTGGCCGAGGCGGGGCACGACGAGCTGCGGGATCAGCACCATCGTCAGCTCGACGTCGAGGGACTGGGCGAGCAGCTCGCCCGCCTCGGCCAGGAACGTCAGCCAGGCCTGCCGGCGTACGTCGGCCCGGCGCAGCCGGTCGTTCTCCAGGTGCAGCGAGAGCCGTTCGGCGGTCAGCACCGCGAGCGGCCGCGCGTACGTCGAGGGGGCCGCGTCCAGCTCCAGCTCCCCGGTGTACGGCCGGTGCACCGCCAGCGGCACCCGCAGCAGCTCGTTGCCGGCGCGGGGAGTGCGACCGTAGCGGGCCAGCACCTGCCGGCCCAGCCCGTCGCCCCGGTCGAGCCGGACGAGGCCACCGGCCGCGCCGACCATCTCGGCGAGCCGGGTGAGCAGGTCGGTGGCGAAGTCCGGCAGCGGGTCGTCGGCGTACTGGTCGGGGGCGGTCTGCATCAGCTCGCTCATCGCCCCGGCGCTGGGCCCCGCGTGCTCCCCTCCGGCGGTCGACGTCGGCGTGCCCCCGGCGGCACCGGCCTGGGGGCCGGCGGCGACCGGCTGCCCGTCGGCGGCGCCGGAGCGGTCCAGCCGGAACCACACCCCCTTGCCGGTGGGCAGGTAGGTCGTGCCCCATCGACTGGCGAAATGGTCCACCAGCAGCAGCCCCCGGCCCCGCTCGGACACCTCGTTGATCTCCGAGGTGTCGTTGCGTACGCCGACGGTCAGCTCGTCGACGGATCCGGCGGCGAAGTCGGAGACCGTCACGGTGAGGCCGACGTCGTCGCCGACGACCTCGATGTCCAGTTCGGTGCGGGCGTGCTCGACGGCGTTGGTGGTCAGCTCGGTGGTGAGCAGCAGGGCCTCGTTGAGCAGGTCGTCGAGGCGCGCGGCGGCGAGCACGGACCGGACCAGGGCGCGGGCGGCGGCAGGTGTGCGCCGGTCGGCGGGCAGCCGGACCCGCCGGACGCGCTCGTCCGGACCGTCGAAGGCCGCCGGCCCCGCCTCCGCTGACACCTTCGTATCCTCCACCGCCGCCGGGCCCCGCGCCAAGCTGATCCGGCGGTCGGCCCGCCGCGCCGCGCGGGCCGGCGTCGGCGTCGACGGCGGTGTCGCCGGGCGTGGCGGGCCGGCGGGCGGCGCGTCCCCGGAGCCCAGCCGGGCACAATGAGGGAACGGCCGGTGCGTTCGACGGGCGCCGGCGGCCCCCGGAACTCAGCGAGGAATGCGATGACCACGGCGAAACACCCGGTAGCCGCGGACCCGTCCGCGCCGGACCAGGCCGCTCTGCTCGGCGAGCTGGCGGAGGCGCTGCGGCGCGTGCGTGGGGGTGACCTGAAGGTGCGGCTGCGGCCCCGGGCGGGCGCGGCCGGCGAGGTGGCGGACGCCTTCAACGAGGTGGTGGCCCTCCAGGAGCGGCAGCACCGCGACCTGCTGCGGATCAGCCGGGTCGTCGGTCGGGACGGCCGGCTCAACGAGCGCCTGGAGGAGGAGGGGCTGGAGGGTTCCTGGGCGGAGGACCAGCGGGCCGTCAACTCGCTGATCGACGGCCTGGGCCGGCCGACCACCGAGATCGCCCGGGTGATCGTGGCGGTGGCCGACGGCGACCTCTCGCAGCACATGGCGCTGGAGATCGACGGCCGCCCCCTGCGCGGCGAGTACCTGCGGATCGGCCGCACGGTCAACACGATGGTCGACCAGCTCTCGTCGTTCTCCAACGAGGTGACCCGGGTGGCCCGGGAGGTGGGCACCGAGGGCAAGCTCGGCGGCCAGGCCGACGTGCGCGGGGTGGCCGGCACCTGGAAGGACCTCACCGACTCGGTGAACACCATGGCGTCGAACCTGACCGGCCAGGTGCGGTCGATCTCCCAGGTGGCGACGGCGGTGGCCCGGGGCGACCTGTCGCAGAAGATCACGGTCGGGGCGCGCGGCGAGGTCGCCGAGCTGGCCGACACGATGAACTCGCTCACCGACACGCTGCGCCTCTTCGCCGAGCAGGTGACCCGGGTGGCGCGCGAGGTGGGCACGGAGGGCAAGCTGGGCGGCCAGGCCGACGTGCCGAACGTCGCCGGCACCTGGAAGGACCTCACCGACAGCGTCAACTCGATGGCGTCGAACCTGACGGCGCAGGTGCGCAACATCGCCCAGGTCTCGACGGCCGTCGCCCGGGGCGACCTGTCGCAGAAGATCACCGTCGCCGCGCAGGGCGAGATCCTGGAGCTGAAGGACACCGTCAACACGATGGTGGACCAGCTCAGTTCGTTCGCCGACGAGGTGACGCGGGTGGCGCGGGAGGTGGGCAGCGAGGGGAAGCTGGGCGGTCAGGCGCAGGTGCGCGGGGTCTCCGGCACCTGGCGCGACCTCACCGAGAACGTCAACCAGCTCGCCGGCAACCTGACCAGCCAGGTCCGCAACATCTCGCAGGTCTCGACGGCCGTCGCGAAGGGCGACCTGTCGCAGAAGATCACGGTGGACGCGCAGGGCGAGATCCTGGAGCTGAAGAACACCGTCAACACGATGGTGGACCAGCTCAGCTCGTTCGCCGACGAGGTGACACGGGTGGCGCGGGAGGTGGGCACCGAGGGCAAGCTGGGCGGCCAGGCCCAGGTCAAGGGCGTGCTGGGCACGTGGCGGGACCTGACCGACAACGTGAACTCGATGGCGTCGAACCTGACGTCGCAGGTGCGCAACATCGCCTCGGTGACCACGGCGGTGGCGAAGGGTGACCTGTCGCAGAAGATCACGGTGGATGCCCGGGGCGAGATCCTGGAGCTGAAGTCGACGGTGAACACGATGGTGGACCAGCTCAGTTCGTTCGCCGACGAGGTGACGCGGGTGGCGCGGGAGGTGGGCACCGAGGGCAAGCTGGGCGGTCAGGCCCAGGTGCGCGGCGTCGCCGGCACGTGGCGGGACCTGACCGACAACGTGAACTCGATGGCGTCGAACCTC
Organism: Micromonospora haikouensis; assembly: GCF_900091595.1. Taxonomy (GTDB): domain Bacteria; phylum Actinomycetota; class Actinomycetes; order Mycobacteriales; family Micromonosporaceae; genus Micromonospora; species Micromonospora haikouensis. The sequence continues at coordinate 169,863 of NZ_FMCW01000012.1, read as the reverse complement.
ACCGCCCAGGTGCGCAACATCGCCCAGGTCTCCACGGCGGTGGCGAAGGGTGACCTGTCGCAGAAGATCACGGTGGATGCCCGGGGCGAGATCCTTGAGCTGAAGTCGACGGTGAACACGATGGTGGACCAGCTCAGTTCGTTCGCCGACGAGGTGACGCGGGTGGCGCGGGAGGTGGGCACCGAGGGCAAGCTGGGCGGTCAGGCCCAGGTCAAGGGCGTCTCCGGCACGTGGCGTGACCTCACGGACAACGTGAACTCGATGGGGTCGAACCTGACGTCGCAGGTGCGCAACATCGCCTCGGTGACCACGGCGGTGGCGAAGGGTGACCTGTCGCAGAAGATCACGGTGGACGCGCAGGGCGAGATCCTGGAGCTGAAGAACACCGTCAACACGATGGTGGACCAGCTCCGGTCGTTCGCCGACGAGGTGACCCGGGTGGGCCGCGAGGTCGGCATCGAGGGCAAGCTGGGCGCACAGGCCCAGGTGAAGGGCGTCTCGGGCACCTGGCGGGACCTCACGGAGAACGTCAACCAGCTCGCCTCGACGCTCACCACCCAGCTCCGGGCCATCGCCGAGGTGTCGACCTCGGTGACCCGGGGCGACCTGACCCAGCGGATCGCGGTCGAGGCGCAGGGCGAGGTCGCCGACCTGAAGGACAACATCAACCAGATGATCGTCACCCTCCGGGAGACGACGAAGAAGAACGCCGAGCAGGGCTGGCTGGACTCCAACCTGGCCCGCATCGGCGGCCTGCTCCAGGGGCAGCGCGACCTCGGCGAGGTCTGCCGGATGATCATGATGGAGGTGACCCCGCTGGTCGACGCGCAGCTCGGCGCGTTCTTCCTGGCGGACACCTCGGACGGCAGCATGCGGCTGCGGCTGACCGCCTCGTACGGCTACGTGGCGCGGGGGCACGACGTCACGTTCGGGCCGGGCGAGGGACTGGTCGGGCAGGCCGCGCTCTCCCGCCGGACGATCCGGGTGAGCGCCTCGCCGGACGGCCGGCTCACCCTGCGTTCCGGGCTCGCCAACACCCCGCCGGCCGACCTGGTCGTGCTCCCCGTCCTGTTCGAGGGCGAGCTGCTCGGCGTGATCGAGTTCGCCGGCGTGGCGGCCTTCCCCGACCTGCACCTGACGTTCCTGGAGCGGCTGGTGCTGACCATCGGCGTGGCCGTCAACACCATCCAGGCCAACCGGCGCACCGAGGAGCTGCTGGCGCAGTCGCAGCGGCTGGCCCACGAGCTGCAGGAGCAGTCGGCCGAGCTGCAGCGCACCAACGCCGAGCTGGAGGACAAGGCCCAGCTCCTGTCGGAGCAGAAGGCCAACATCGAGACCCAGAACCGGGAGATCGAGCTGGCCCGGCTCGGCCTGGAGGACAAGGCGCAGCAGCTCACCCGGGCGTCGGCGTACAAGTCGGAGTTCCTGGCCAACATGAGCCACGAGCTGCGTACGCCGCTGAACTCGCTGCTGCTGCTCGCGCGGCTGCTGGTGGAGAACTCCGAGCAGAACCTCACCCCGAAGCAGATCGAGTTCGCCCGCACCATCCACGGCTCCGGCTCGGACCTGCTGCGCCTGATCGACGACATCCTCGACCTGTCGAAGATCGAGGCGGGCCGGATGGACGTCGAGCCGACGGAGGTCCAGTTCACCGAGATCCGGGGGTACGTCGAGCAGGCGTTCGCCCCGCAGGCGGAGGAGAAGGGCCTCGACTTCCAGGTGCGGCTGGCCAAGGAGCTGCCCCCGGCGCTGGTCACCGACGCGGGGCGGTTGCAGCAGATCCTGCGCAACCTGCTCTCCAACGCGGTGAAGTTCACCGACAACGGCGCGGTGACGCTGCGCATCGCCCCGGCCCCCGAGAACGTCGTGTTCGACGTCCCGGCGCTGACCAACGCCCGCCAGGTGATCGCCTTCACGGTGATCGACACGGGCATCGGCATCTCGGACGACAAGCTGTCGCTGATCTTCGAGGCGTTCCAGCAGGCGGATGGCACGACGAGCCGCCGGTACGGCGGGACGGGGCTGGGCCTGTCGATCAGCCGGGACCTGGCCCGTCTGCTCGGCGGGTCGATCACGGTCAGCTCGGCGCCCGGGGAGGGTTCGACGTTCACCCTCTACGTACCGGAGGTGCTGGCGCCGGACGCGGTGGTCGCGCCCGCGCCGCCCTCGCCGGCCCGGGCGGGCCTGCCGTCGTCGCTGCTCATGCCCCCGCTGGAGCTGCCGGAGCCGGCCGAGGCGCCGGGGACCCGCCGGCTGGAGGGCGTGACCGTGCTGATCATCGACGACGATGTGCGAAATGTCTTCGCTCTGACCAGCGCATTGGAGTTGCACGGTATGACCGTGTTGTACTCGGACAACGGGGCGGACGGGGTCCGCCTGCTGGCCGAGCATCCGGAGGTGGACATCGTGCTGATGGACGCGATGATGCCCGACCAGGACGGCTACGAGACGACCCGGCAGATCCGCCGCAACCACCACTTCGCCGACCTCCCGATCGTCTTCCTGACCGCGAAGGCCATGCCGGGGGACCGCGAGTCCGCGCTCGCGGCGGGAGGCAGCGACTACATCACCAAACCGGTCGACCTGGACGAGCTGATCGAGCTGATGTCGTCCTGGGTGAGCGGCAGCCGAGGCGAGGAGAGTTCGTGATTCAGACGGCCAAGGCGCTGCTGGTCGACGACCGGCGGGAGAATCTGATGGCCCTGGAGGCGATCCTCCAGGGGCTGCCGGTGCAGTCGGTGGCGGTGGAGAGCGGCGAGGCGGCGCTCAAGCAGCTGCTGGTGGACGACTTCGCGGTCATCCTGCTGGACGCGCAGATGCCCGACATGGACGGCTTCGAGACGGCCAGCCACATCAAGCGGCGGGAACGCACCCGGCACGTGCCGATCATCTTCCTCACCGCCGCCGACAAGGACGCCCAGCTGGCCCTGCGCGGGTATGCGGTCGGCGCGGTGGACTACCTGACCAAGCCGTTCGACCCGTGGGTGCTGCGGGCCAAGGTGTCGGTCTTCGTCGAGCTGTGGGTGAAGACCCGGCAGTTGGCCGCGCAGTCCGACCTGGTCCGCGAGCGCGAGACGCAGTGGCGGGCGCTCACCGACGCGGTCGACGAGGCCACGACGCTGCTGCGCGGCGACACCCCGGACGGCCGCGCCCGTGCCGTGGAACTCCTCGAACAGGCCCGCTGGGGCAACAGCCTCTAGGCCGCGCGGCGGCGGGGCGGGCCGACCGGCAGGGCGGTGGTCGGCACGGGGCGGGTCACCGGTCGGCCGGGTGCCTGCCGTGCCCGGTGGCGGCGCGCCGGGCCCGCCAGCGCTCGCCCAGCGAGTCGATCTCCTCCTGGACGAAGACGAAGAAGTCGCGCATCTCGGAGACCCGCTCGCCGGCCACGGTGCCGCGTCCGTTCAGGGCGTCGACCCCGCCGTCGGCGAGGTCGATGAGGTTCTTGTAGATCCCGGTCTTGGTGATGGTCCCCTCGTACCAGGGGTTGTCGGGCAGCCGGTACCGGTCGCGGCGGGAGCCCTTCACCGGCTCGCGGACCAGCATGCCGAACTGGGTCAGGTAGCGGACCGCGCCGGAGACGGCCGCCGCGCTGACGTCGAGCCGCTCGCCGATCTCGGCGGCGGTCAGCGGGTCGTCCGCGCTCATGACCGTGAACAGCACCCGGGCCGCCATCCGGGGGAAGCCGACCTCCGCGAAGGCCATGGCCATCCGCTCGACGAAGTGGTGGACCGCCTCCTCGTTGCGGCGGGGCGGATCGGCGGCGCTCATCGGGCTCTCCTCGGCGGTCGGGTATCTGATCGTGCCTCAGGTTCTACAGACTTCACAACTTTCTGAAATCACTGTAGCTTCGGAAGCGTGGAAACTCCGATAGAGATCTCCGGCCTGGTGAAGACCTTCGGCCGGACCAGGGCGCTCGACGGGCTCGACCTGACCGTCCGCGCCGGCGAGGTGCACGGGTTCCTGGGCCCCAACGGGGCCGGCAAGTCCACCGCCATCCGCGTGCTGCTCGGCCTGCTCCGCGCCGACGCGGGAGCCGTCCGGCTGCTCGGCGGCGACCCGTGGCGCGACGCCGTCGCCCTGCACCGCCGGCTCGCGTACGTGCCCGGCGACGTGACGCTGTGGCCCAACCTGACCGGCGGCGAGGTGATCGACCTGCTCGGCCGGATGCGCGGCGGCCTCGACCGCGCCCGCCGCGACGAGCTGCTCGCCGCCTTCGAGCTGGACCCCCGCAAGAAGGGCCGGGCCTACTCCAAGGGCAACCGGCAGAAGGTCGGGCTGGTCGCCGCCCTCGCCTCCGACGCCGAGCTGCTGATCCTCGACGAGCCCACCTCGGGGCTCGACCCGCTGATGGAGGAGGTCTTCCAGCACTGGGTCCGCCGGGCCCGCGCCGACGGCCGCACCGTGCTGCTCTCCAGCCACATCCTCGGCGAGGTCGAGGCCCTCTGTGACCGGGTGACGATCATCCGCAGCGGCCGGGCCGCCGAGGCCGGCACCCTGAGCGAGCTGCGCCACCTCCAGCGCACCAGCGTCGACGCCGAGCTGGCCGGGCCGCCGCACGGGCTGGCCGGGCTGCCCGGCGTGCACGACCTGCGGGTCGACGGCGACCGTGTCCGCTTCGACGTGGACACCCCGGCCCTCGACGCCGCGCTGCGCCGGCTCACCGAGATCGGCGTACGCAGCCTGGTCAGCCGGCCGCCCACCCTGGAGGAGCTGTTCCTGCGGCACTACGGGACGGCCGCGCCCGACGCCGCGCCGGCCGGGGCGACGCGATGAGCCGCGCAGCCGCCGCACGGGGCGACGCGACGAGCCGCCCGGCCACCGGGCGGGGCGGGCCGCTCACCGGCACCCGGCACCTGGTCCGGCTGATCCTGCGCCGCGACCGCGTCCTGCTGCCGATCTGGGTGCTGGTGATCGCCGTCCTCCCCGCCAGCTACGCGGCGACCTACGCCGAGCTGTACCCGACCGCCGCCCAGCGCGCCGAATACCTGGCCACCACCGCCGGCAACCCGTCGATCGTGGCGCTGCTCGGCCCCGCGTACGGCGACAGCGTCGGCGCGCTCGCCACCCAGCGGGCCGGGCTGCTGCACCTGATCGTGGGCCTGATCAGCCTGCTCGTCGTCGTCCGGCACACCCGCACCGAGGAGGAGGCGGGCCGGCGGGAGCTGCTCGGTGCCACCGTCCTCGGCCGGGCCGCGCCGCTGGCCGCTGCGCTGCTCGTCACGTACGCGGCGGACCTGCTGCTCGGGCTGCTCGTCGCCGGCGGCCTGGTCGCCACCGACCTGCCGGCCGCCGGCTCGGTGGCGTTCGGGCTGTCGGTGACCCTCGCCGGCATGTTCTTCGCCACCGTCGGCGCGCTCGCCGCGCAGCTCACCGAGAGCGCCGGCGCCGCCCGGGGGCTGGGCCTCGCGGTCCTCGGCGTGGCGTACCTGGTCCGGCTCGCCGGGGACGCCGGCGGGGTGGAGTGGCTGAGCCGGCTCTCCCCGCTGGGCCTGGCCCAGCGCACCCACCCCTACACCTCGGAGCGATGGTGGCCCCTGGCGGTGCTGGTCGTGCTGACCGCCCTGGTCGGGGCGCTGGCGTCGGGGCTGGCCGCCCGGCGGGACCTCGGTGCCGGCGTGCTGCCGCAGCGGCTCGGCCCGGCCACCGCCGGTGGTGCCCTCGCCGGCCCGCTGGGGCTGGCCTGGCGGCTCAACCGGGTCGCGCTGCTCGGCTGGACGGTCGGCGCGGCGGCGCTCGGGGCGGTGCTCGGCGGCGCGGCCGAGGCGGCCGGCAGCGCGGTGGAGGGCAACGAGGCCGTCGCCCGGCTGATGGAGCGCCTGGGCGGCTCCGCGTCGGTCGCCGAGGCGTACCTCGGGGCGACCCTGAGCATCACCGCCCTCGCCGCCGCCGGCTACGGCATCCAGGCCGCGCTGCGGATGCGGGCCGAGGAGACCGCCCAGCGGGCCGAGCCGGTGCTCGCCACCGGCGTGAGCCGGTCCCGCTGGCTGCTCGGCCACCTCGCCTTCGCCCTGCTCGGCCCGACGGCCGTGCTGGTCGTCACGGGCCTGGTGACCGGGCTCGCGTACGGCCTCAGCATCGGCGACGTCGCCGGGCGGGTGCCCCGGCTGACCGGGGCGGCGCTGGCGCACGTGCCGGCGGTGTGGGTGCTGGTCGGCGTGGCGGTGCTGCTGTTCGGCCTGCTGCCGCGCGTCAGCGTCGGGGTGGCCTGGGCGGCGCTCGCGGCCTGCCTGCTGCTCGGGCAGCTCGGCGCGGTGCTGGAGCTGAGCCAGTGGCTGCTGGACCTGTCGCCGTTCACCCACACCCCGCAGGTGCTGGGCGGCCCCGTCCCCCGCACGCCGCTGCTGGCGCTCACCGCCACCGCGGCGGCCCTGTCGGCGGCGGGCCTGCTGGCGTTCCGCCGCCGCGACCTGCCGCGCTGACCCGGGGTGCGACCGGCGCCCGGGTCAGTCGGCGGGCGCGCCGTTGCGGATCATGAGGGCCGAGCGCAGGCCCGTGATGTCCAGGACGCGCAGCAGGAAGTCGCCGACGTTGGTCAGGACCAGCAGGCTCTGCGCGTGGCTGGCCTTGCGGCTGAGGACGACCAGGGTGCCCAGGCCCTGGGAGTCGCAGAAGGTGACGCCGCCCAGGTCGAGGACGATGCGCGGCGGCGGGTCGGCCAGCGCCTCGTTGACGGCGGTCGAGAGCTGGGCGGCCGTGAGCATGTCGATCTCACCGGCGAGGCGAAGCACGGCTTCATCGCCCGTCCGGTGTACCGTGATGGACAGTTCGGCACGATCCACCCGGTCAGCCTATCGCGATCTCGCCCACCCGGCCCGTCGAGGCGACCAGGCGCGGCGGGGCCCGCCGCAGCGACCGTCCCAGCCCTCGTCGAGCCCCACCGCAGGGGTGAGCCCGGTAACCCCGATCAGGGGTGGGTGCCGATTCGCCGTCCGGCGCTGACACAATGGCCGCATCGTGACCGATGACTTCTCCGCCGGATCCGGCCGCTACCCAGCCGACGCGCCGGCCTCAGAGGCCCTGTTCGACCGCGCCCGCGCCATCGTGCCGGGCGGGGTCAACTCCCCCGTGCGCGCGTTCCAGGCCGTCGGCGGGACGCCGCGCTTCATGGTCCGGGGGGAGGGTCCCTGGCTCTACGACGCGGACGGTCGGCGCTACGTCGACCTCGTCTGCTCCTGGGGGCCGCTGCTGCTCGGGCACGCCCACCCCGAGGTGGTCGAGGCCGTCCAGGCCGCCGCCGCCCTGGGCACCAGCTTCGGCACCCCGACCCCCGGCGAGGTCGAGCTGGCCGCCGAGATCGTCGACCGGACCCCGGTCGAGCAGGTCCGGCTGGTCAACTCGGGCACCGAGGCCACCATGTCGGCGATCCGGCTGGCCCGGGGCCACACCGGCCGCTCCAAGATCATCAAGTTCGCCGGCTGCTACCACGGGCACGTCGACGCGCTGCTCGCCGCCGCCGGCTCCGGCGTGGCCACCCTCGGCCTGCCCGACTCGCCCGGCGTCACCGGCGCGGCGGCGGGCGAGACCATCGTGCTGCCGTACAACGACGTCGCCGCCGTCGAGGAGGCGTTCGCCGCGCAGGGGCAGCACATCGCCGCCGTCATCACCGAGGCGGCGGCCGGCAACATGGGCGTGGTCGCCCCGCGCGACGGGTTCAACGCCCAGCTCGCCCGGATCGCCCACGCGCACGGCGCGCTGCTCATCGTCGACGAGGTGATGACCGGGTTCCGGGTGTCCCGCTCCGGCTGGCACGGGCTCGACCCGGTCGACGCCGACCTGTGGACGTACGGGAAGGTCATGGGTGGCGGGCTGCCCGCCGCGGCCTTCGGCGGGCGCGCGGAGATCATGGCGCGACTCGCCCCGGCCGGGCCGGTCTACCAGGCCGGCACGCTCTCCGGAAACCCCCTCGCGTGCGCCGCCGGCCTGGCCACGCTGCGGCTGGCCGACGACGCCGTCTACCGCCGGCTCGACGACACGGCCGCCGTCGTGGGCAAGCTCGCCGCCGACGCGCTGGCCGCCGCCGGGGTCCCGCACCGCCTGTCGTACGCGGGCAGCATGTTCTCGATCTTCTTCACGGACGCCGACGTGGTCGACTACGACAGCGCGCGGACCCAGCAGGTCCCGGCGTTCCGGGCGTTCTTCCACTCGATGCTCGCCGACGGCGTCTACCTGCCGCCGAGCGCTTTCGAGTCCTGGTTCGTCTCGGCGGCGATCGACGACGCCGCCCTGGAGCGGATCGCCTCGGCCCTGCCGGCGGCGGCGAACGCGGCGGCAGCGGCAGGCAACGGGGGGTAACCGGTGAGCAAGACGGTGGTGCACGTGCTGCGGCACGGTGAGGTGCACAACCCGGGCCAGATCCTCTACGGCCGGCTGCCCGGCTTCCGCCTGTCGGAGCTGGGCGTGCAGATGGCCAAGGCGGCGGCCCAGGGGCTCGCCGAGCGGCACGTGGTGCACGTGGTGGCCAGCCCGCTCGAACGCGCCCAGCAGACCGCCGAGCCGATCGCCGCCCAGTTCGGCCTGCCCGTCGGGGTGGACGAGCGGCTGATCGAGAGCGCCAACTGGTTCGAGGGCAAGAAGGTCTCCCCGGGCGACGGGTCGTTCCGCGACCCGCGCAACTGGTGGGTGCTGCGCGACCCGGTCACCCCGAGCTGGGGTGAGGCGTACCGGGCCATCGCCGAGCGGATGTTCGCCGCCCTGCACGCGGCCCGCGTCGCCGCCGAGGGCCGGGAGGCCGTGCTGGTCTCCCACCAGCTCCCCATCTGGACCCTGCGCCGGTACGTCGAGCGCAAGCGGCTCTGGCACGACCCGCGCAAGCGGCAGTGCGGGCTGGCCAGCCTCACCTCGTTCCACTTCGACGGCGCGAAGGTGGTGGGCATCGGCTACTCGGAGCCCGCCGCGCACCTCGTCGCCACATCGCCGACCGCCCGGACGGCCAAGGGGGCCTGATGCCAGCCCGAAGGTGGATCGCCGGACTCCTCGCGGCCGTGACGGCCACGGCGGCGCTGGCCGGCTGCTCCGGCGACAGCCAGGAGCGGCGCTGCGCCACCACCGACGGGGTCATCGAGTGCGCCCCCGACGAGCGCTCCGCCGCGCCGAAGCTCGCAGGTGAGCTGCTCACCGGCGGCAGCTACGACATCGCGAAGGACCTCGGGCAGGTCGTCGTGGTCAACTTCTGGGGCTCCTGGTGCCCGCCCTGCCGGGCCGAGGCCGACGACCTGGAGGCCACCTACCAGGCCACCAAGGGCTCCGGGGTGACGTTCCTCGGCATCAACGTGCAGGACAACCGGGACAAGGCGCTCGCGTTCGAGTCCGGCCGGGTCACCTACCCGAGCCTGTTCGACCCGCCGAGCCGGCTGGCCCTCGCTTTCGACATCGCGCCGAACACCATCCCGGCCACCGTGATCCTCGACCGGGACGGCCGGGTCGCCGTGGTCATCCGGTCGGCGGTCACCCAGGACCGGCTGCAACCGATCGTCGAGCGGATCGCCGCCGAGAAGCCCGCGCCCGACGGTTCCCGCTGATGGGCGAGACCTTCCACGACATCGCCAGCGGCGGCCCGCTGCTGCTGGCCATCGGCGCGGCGGCGCTCGCCGGTCTGGTCAGCTTCCTCTCCCCGTGCATCCTCCCCCTGGTCCCCGGCTACCTGTCCTACGTGACGGGCCTGGCCGGCACCGACCTGGAGCGTGCAAGGAAGGGCCCCCTGTTAACGCCTTCTGTAGAGCAGGGGCCCCCTGTTAACACCCCCGCGCCGGGGGAGCCGGCCGGCGGCGGGGTCGCCGTGCGGGAACGGGCGGCGGAGCGTACCCGGGAGGGCAGCCGGACCGGCGCGGCCGTCAAGGGGCGGGTGCTCGCCGGGACGCTGCTCTTCATCGCCGGCTTCACCGCCGTCTTCACCGCCACCGCGATCCTCTTCGCCAGCGTCGGCCGGGTCCTCATCCAGTACGAGCGGCAGCTGGAGATCGGCGCGGGCGTGCTGATCGTCGTGCTCGGGCTGGCCTTCGTCGGAGTGCTCCCCGGCCTGCAACGGGAGTTCCGCATCCAGCGGCTGCCCGCCGCCGGCCTGCTCGGTGCCCCCGTCTTCGGCGCGGTCTTCGCGCTGAGCTGGATGCCCTGCACCGGCCCGACGCTCGCGGCGGTGCTCGGCATGGCCACCCCCGGCGGGCAGCTCGACCGGGCCGTGGTGCTCGCCGTGGCGTACTGCCTCGGGCTGGGGGTGCCGTTCGTCGTCTTCGGGCTGGCCTTCCACCGGCTGCTCGGGGTGTTCCGCGCCGTGCGGCGCAACAGCCGCTGGGTCACCCGCGTCGGCGGGGTCCTGCTGATCCTGATCGGCCTGGCGCTGGTCACCGGCGGGTGGACCAACTTCGTGATCTGGTTGCAGACCACCGTCGGCGTGGGCGAGGTGAGCATCTGATGACGGTCGTCGAGGACCGGCCGGCACCGCCGGCCGACGCCCCCCGCCGCCGGCCCAACCCCGTGCTGGCCCTGCTGCGCAACTCGTGGCGGCAGCTCACCAGCATGCGTACGGCGCTGATCCTGCTCTTCCTGCTCGCGGTCGCCGCCGTCCCCGGCTCGGTGCTGCCGCAGCGCGGGGTCAACCCGGAGAACGTCAACAAGTACTTCGCCGAGCACCCCGACCTGGCCCCGAAGCTGGACCGGATCGGCGCGTTCGAGGTGTTCGGCTCGGTCTGGTTCTCGGCGATCTACCTGCTGCTGTTCACCTCGCTGATCGGCTGCATCGTGCCCCGGCTGCGCGACCACGTGCGCGCCCTGCGGGCGAAGCCGCCGGCCGCGCCGAAGCGGCTCGACCGGCTGCCCCAGCACGCGGTGCTGACCGGCGTCGGCACGGCGGGCCCCGGAGCCGAGGCCGGCGTGGCCGACGCTGTCGCCGTCGAGGCCATCGCGGCCGAGCTGCGCCGGCGCCGCTGGCGGGTCCAGGTGCGCGGCACCGAGGTCTCCGCCGAGAAGGGCTACCTCAAGGAGACCGGCAACCTGCTGTTCCACACCTCGCTCATCGCCGTGCTGCTCGGGGTCGCGCTCGGCTCGTGGTACGGCTGGCACGGCAACAAGCTGCTGGTGGCCGGCCCGGACAACGCGTTCTGCAACACCCGGCAGCAGTACGCCGAGGCCAAGCTCGGCCCCCGCGTCGACAGCGCCGACCTGCCGCCGTTCTGCCTGACGCTGAAGAAGTTCGACGCGACGTTCCTGGAGTCGGCGCAGCCGGAGTCGTACCGGGCCACGGTCGACGTGGAGGAGCGGGGCCGGGCCACCCGCACCGCGTCCTTCTCGGTGAACGACCCGCTGCGCCTCGGCGGCGCCAACGTCTACCTGCTCGGCCACGGCTACGCGCCGGTCCTGCGCTACACCGACCGCTACGGCAAGACGCAGACCAGCAACTTCCCGTTCCTTACCACCGGGGACGCCACCCTGACCAGCGAGGGAGTGGCCGCGTTCCCCGACGTCAACGTCGACCCGGCCACGGGGAAGCGCAACGCCGACCTCCAGGTCGCCTTCGAAGGGCTCTACCTGCCCACCGCGCCGCAGCAGCCCCCGTTCACCCGGTCGGAGTTCCCGACCGAGCGCAACCCGGCGGTGGTGCTGGTCGCCTACCGGGGCAACCTGGGCATGGACGCCGGCATCCCCGGCTCGGTCTACCAGCTCGACCAGCGCCAGGTCAGCAACGGCAAGCTCAAGCAGATCGGCGACCGCAAGCTCGCCGTCGGCGAAAAGTGGACGCTGGACGACGGCAGCGTGCTGGAGTTCGTCGGCACGCAGCCGTACATCACGATCTCGGTCCGGTACGACCCCGGCTCGGCCCTGCTGCTGGTCAGCTCGACGACGCTGCTGATCGGCCTCATGGGCGCGCTGTTCGGCAAGCGCCGCCGGGTCTGGTTCCGCGTCACGCCGGCCGGGACGCCCCCGGCGACCGGCGCGACGGAGACTGCGGCGGACCCCGCCGGTGGATCTCCGACGGCCGGTAGTAGCTTGGTGGAGGCCGGTGGCCTGCCGCGCACCGACTATCCAGGGTTCGCCGACGAGTTCGCGCAGCTCGTCGCCGCCATCCGCGGCGACGGGACGCCGGGCGAGCGGGCCGGCGAGGCAACAGCGCGTGGCCCGGCCGGGACGCGAGAAGGAGCGCAGTGATGTCCGCACTCTCCGACCAGCTGGTCACGTTCGCGACCCTGGCGTACCTGATCGCGATGATCAGCCACGCCGTCGAGTACGCCCTGGGCAACGCCCGCGCCGTCGCCCGGCCCGCCGCGCCCGCGCGCGAGCTGGTCGGGGCGGGGGTGGGTGCCGGTGGCGGCGTCCTTCCCGACGGTCCCGTCGCCAAGGCCGACGCCCCGCCGGTCGGCGTCGACCGTTCGACGGCCCGGGGCCGGCTCGCCGGCCGCATCGCGGTGTGGATCACCGCGCTCGCCGCCGCGCTGCACCTCGGCGCCACGGTCACGCGCGGCATCGCCGCCGACCGGATGCCCTGGGGCAACATGTACGAGTTCGTGCTGACCGTGTCGTTCATCGGCACGGCGGCGTGGCTCGCCGTGCTGTGGAAGCGCCCCTCGCTGCGCCGCCTCGGGCTGTTCCTCACCCTCGTCATGGTGCTGCTGCTGGCGTTCGCCGAGCTGAAGCTCTATGTCGAGGTGGTGCCGCTGACCCCGGCGCTCAACTCCTACTGGTTCATCGTGCACGTGTCGACGATCAGCTTCTCGTCGGGCATCTTCCTGCTGGGCGTCGTGCCGGCGGTCGCGTTCCTCATGCGTAACGGCTACGAGCAGGGCAAGCGCAGCTTCCCGTACACCCTGGCGAAGCGGCTGCCGGCGGCGGCCGGCCTGGAGCGGCTGACCTTCTCGCTGCACGCCTTCGCGTTCCCGGTCTTCACCTTCGCGGTGATCGCCGGGGCGATCTGGGCGGAGGCCGCGTGGGGCCGGCCGTGGGGCTGGGACCCGAAGGAGACCTGGGCGTTCATCTCCTGGGTGGTCTACGCGGGCTACCTGCACGCCCGGGCCACCCCGAGCGTGCGACGCAACGTGGCGACCTGGCTCGCCATCGTCGGCTTCCTCACCGTGCTGATGAACCTGTTCGGCGTCAACTTCTTCTTCACCGGCCTGCACTCGTACGCCGGGGTGAGCTGACCCCGCCGGGCCCGACCCGCACGGGCGGGCCGGACCCGGCCCGGGTCAGTGGCAGGTGCCGGTGCCCGAGTCGGTGAAGGTGCCGCCGAGCACCGGCAGGAACTGCCAGGTGTAGCTGCTCGGGGAAAGCGTCAGCTTGAGCACGCCAAACGTGTTGCCGTTGCGGACCTGGCTGTTGGCGGCGGGCTCGGGGAACGTGCTCATCAGCGGGCGGCCCCCGGTGCCCGCCACCCACTCCCGGATGCCCCGGGCCGGGTCGGCGACCCCGGACGGGTTCTGCGGGGCGAACCGTTCGTACTGGTGGTTGTGCCCGTTGACGACGATCTCGGCCCCGGCGTCGTAGAGCGCCTGGAACAGGGGCCGCACGTTCGACGACGTCCGGCCGCCGGAGCTGAACAGCGGATGATGGTATTGGGCCAGGGTGCAGCGGGTCGGGTGCGCGGCCAGGTCCGCGCGCAGCCACCGTTCCTGCGCCGAGCCGGCCTGGCAGCCGCCCACCTGGGAGCAGTTGGTGTTCAGCACCACGATGTGCCAGCCGGCCTTGTCGAAGGAGTAGTAGCCCTTGCCGGGCGGCAGGACCGGGCCGAAGTAGTCGAAGGTGGGCTTGGCGTTGGCGGTCAGGTAGTCGTGGTTGCCGAGGATGGGCTTCGTCCGGTCCTTGAACTGGCCCCACGTCGGGCCGTAGCAGTTGGCGAGCTGGGCCGCCGTACCGCTGTCGGTGAGGTCGCCGCCGGCCATCACGGTGCCGGGCTCGCGGGCGATGATCTGCGCGGTCTGCGCCGCCCCGGTGGTGCTGCACGCGGAGATGTCCCCGGCGTTGAGCAGAACGTTGTCGCCGGTGGGCGGGGTGCCGGTGCCGACGATCAGCTGCGGGGCGAAGGTGGCGGACTCCCGGCTGTCGTAGAAGGCGCCGTCCGGGTTGGTGGACGACAGGGAGAAGGCGACGAGCCCGTTGCCGGTGACGGCGGCGGTGACGTCCAGCTCGTACCAGGTGTTGCTGCGCACCGTGCCGAGCGACCCGAGCGGTCCGCCGATCGACGGCGGCCGGGTGGCGTACGTCAGCGTGCGTTCCGACCAGTCGGTGCCGACCTGCTGTGCGGTGCCGCCGGCCGGGCTGGGGGCGTTGGTGACGCTCTGGACGTGCAGCCGAAGGCGGGCGCTGGTGACCGGGTCACTCAGCCGGGTGACCGTGAACTGGAGGTACGAGATCCGGGCCGGGGATGCGCCGACCATGAGCGAGTTGGTGCTGTTGAAGTTCGTGTTCGGGCTCGACGAGTTGACGTAGGTGTCCTGGCCGGGGAGGAACGTCACGGTCGTGGTGGCCGCCGTAGCCGGCGGCGCGCCGCCGAGCAGCCCGGCCACGAGGGCGAGGGCCGTCAGCACGCGGTGGGAAGCGCGTGTGCTCATGGGATCTCCGTCCGGGCCGGCCGACCGCCACGGCTCGCGGCGCTGCCTCCCGGCCCGCCCATACCCGGCGAGTGGACCCCGGGATCCGTCACCGTCGTGTCAACGGCTGGTCACCGCCGGGTGATCACCCCATCGACGCGGAGCGTCACCTGGTAGGCGATCTCCGGCACGTCGGCCAGCTCGATCCGGTCCGACCGCATGGCGAGCTGGGCGTGCAGCTCCCGGGCCACGGCGTCGCGGATGCGGACCAGCAGGGGCGAGAGGCCGTCCGGGTCGCCGGACACGTACGCGTCGTCCATGCCCCCATCCTGTCGCCGGGTGCGCCTTCGGAGCGAGCGCCAACCCGCTTCTGCGAGATGTCCAACTACACGAAGCAGTCCGGCATCCGCTACCCGGGCAGCCTGGCCGCCGTGATTCCACAACTGCTCCACCTGTTCCGGCTGCTGGCGGTGCGGGCCCCGGTGGTCGGTCAGGTGCCGAACCAGCCCGGGACGTCGAGCCGGAAGAAGTTCGGCTGGGCGACCCGGCGCAGGTCGTCCTCCAGGGCGCTCACCCGCTGCTCGCCCAGCGTCTGCGCCCACCGGGCCCGCAGCTCGTCGAAGAGGGTCGCCGAGCGGCGCAGCCCGTCGTGCCCCCGGTCGGTCAGCCGGATGAGCTTGCGCCGTGCGTCGGCGGGGTCGTCGGCGCGTTCCAGGTAGCCGAGGACGACGAGCCGGTCGACGGTCTTGCCGGCGGCCTGCTTGGAGACGCCGAGGCGGTGGCCCAGCTCGCTGGCGGTCGTGCCGGCCGGGCCGACGGCCTGAAGCACGAAGCCGTGCACCGGCCGTAGGTCCGCGTGCCCCTGCCGGGCCAGCTCCGCGTGCAGGTCGTCGACGAGGGTACGGAAGCCGGCCAGCAACAGCAGCGGCAGCAGGAAGCCGGGGCGCTCCGGGTCGGCCGTCGCCGTGTTCGCGGGGTCAGCCGTTGCCATGTTCGACAACCACGTTTACTATTTGGTCAACCACGTTGACTATCGTACGCGAAGAGGTTGTCCATGTCTCGATCGGCCTTCACCATCCACACCCTCGACACCGCGCCCGCCGCCGCCCGGCCCGCCATGGCCGGGGTCCGCCGCAAGCTCGGGCACCTGCCCGCCGCCGTCGCCCTGATGGCCGAGTCTCCGGAGCTGCTCAAGGGCTTCCTGGGCGCCGCCGCCGTCTTCGAGTCCACCGATCTCGACCCGGTCGCCCGCGAGGTGGTCGTGCTCACCGTCGCCGCCCGCAACGGGTGTCAGCTCTGCGTGGCCATGCACACCGCCACCCTGGCCCGACACGACGGCACCACGGCACTGATCGAAGCGCTGCGCGCCGGGGCGGCGCTGCCCGCACCGCGACTCGAAGCGCTGCGCCGGTTCACCGTCGCCGTGCTCGATCACCGGGGCGACGTCCCCGACGAGGAGGTGGCCGCCTTCCTCTCGGCCGGCTGGCGGCCCCGGCACGCGCTGGACGTCGTGCTCGGCATCGGCGCGTACACCATCTCCACCTTCGCCAACCGCCTCCTGGACGCCCCCCTCGACCCGGCTCTGCCCGACCCGGCTCCTCTCGACCCAGCTCGTCTCGGCCCGGCTCTTCCCGGTGATCAAGAGAAAAGTGTCACCGCATAGATCAACTCTGACGCTCTTCTCTTGATCACCGATCCGGGGGGCGGGGCAGGGGGCCGGGGTGGGGTGGGTCAGTCGTGTAGGAAGGGGAGCAGGAGGGCGGTCAGCTTGGCCGGGCGCTCCTCGAAGAGCCAGTGGCCGCAGTCCTCGACCACTCGGCCCTCGACCGTGCGGGCATACCGGCGCACCTGGTCGGCCACCTGCCCGCCGAGGCTGGCCGCGGCCCCGATGGCGAGCACCGGCATCGGCAGCGGTCGCTTCCGGTACGCCGCGTTGTCCACGACGTCCTGCCCGAACGCCCGGAAGTAGGCGAAGCTCGCCCGCAGGTGCGCCGGGTCGGTCAGATGTCGGGCGTACTCCTCGATGTCGTCCGCGCCGATGCTGCCCTTGTGCACCATGATCGAGTCGGTGAAGCGGTCCACCCAGAGGGACTCCCGGCCGGCGACCAGCTCCTCCGGCAGGCCGTTGGCGAGGTTGAAGAAGCCGAAGTTCCACACCGCCGGCCCGGCGGCGGTCAACGCGGGGAACGCGTAGATGCTCTCGTCGGGGATCGGCGCCTCGGTCAGCACCAACCGGGACACCTCGGCGGGTGCGCGGCGGCGTAGGCGTACGCGACCATGGTGCCGACGTCGTGGCCGACCAGCCGGATGTCGCCGGCCAGGCCCAGGCCGGTCAGCAGCCCGTGCAGGTCGGCGGCGACGGTCTTCTTGTCGTACCCGTCGGGCGGGGCGTCGCTGTCGCCGAAGCCGCGCAGGTCGGGGGCGATCACGTGGTACGAGTCGGCCAGCTCCGGCAGCAGCCCCCGCCACATCCGCCAGCACTGCGGGTAGCCGTGCAGCAGCACCAGGGTCGGTCCCCGGCCGCCCCGGACGTAGTTGATCGCCACCGCGCCGACCTGGGTCCGCTGCTCGGTGAACCCCGCCGGCACCCGTCCGTCGCCCATCGCCGCCCCCTCTCCCACCCCCGGCGGCCCGACCACCCGGCGCACCGCCACCCGATCCAACGAGCGCCGGTCGGCTGTGGAGACGCCCACCGCCCGCTGACCGGGCTTGTTAACAGGGGGCCCTTCCTCTACGGAAAGCGTTAACAAGGGGCCCTTCCTTGCACCTCAGCACGGTGCGGGAGACTGGGGGGCATGGCGGTTCGTGGGTTTCCGTACACCGATCTGTTGGACTTCCTCGCGGCCCTGGAGCGGGCGGGGGAGCTGCGCCGCGTCCGCGTCCCCGTGGACCCGACGTTGGAGATCAGCGAGATCGTCACCCGGACCGTGCGCGAGGGCGGCCCCGCGTTGCTGTTCGAGCGCCCCACCCGGGGCGAGCTGCCGGTGGCGATCAACCTGTTCGGCACCGAGAAGCGGATGGCGATGGCGCTGGGCGTCGACTCGCTCGACGAGATCGGCGCGCGGATCGGCGCGCTGATCAAGCCGGAGCTGCCCGTCGGCTGGTCCGGCATCCGCGAGGGCCTCGGCAAGGTCATGCAGCTCAAGTCGGTGCCGCCGCGCAAGGTCAAGACGGCCCCCTGCCAGCAGGTGGTCTACTCCGGCGACGACGTCGACCTCGGCCGGCTGCCCGGCCTCCAGGTCTGGCCCGGCGACGGCGGGATCTTCCACAACTACGGGCTCACCCACACCAAGCACCCCGAGACCGGCAAGCGCAACCTCGGCCTCTACCGGCTCCAGCAGCACTCCCGCAACACCCTCGGCATGCACTGGCAGATCCACAAGGACTCCACCGCCCACCACGCGGTCGCTGAGCGGCTCGGCCAGCGCCTGCCCGTCGCGGTCGCGATCGGCTGCGACCCGGTCGTCTCGTACGCGGCCAGCGCGCCGCTGCCCAGCGACATCGACGAGTACCTGTTCGCCGGGTTCCTGCGCGGCGAGCGGGTCGAGATGGTCGACTGCCTCACCGTCCCGCTCCAGGTCCCCGCGCACGCCCAGATCGTGCTGGAGGGCTACCTGGAGCCCGGCGAGCGGCTGCCCGAGGGGCCGTTCGGCGACCACACCGGCTTCTACACCCCGGTCGAGCCGTTCCCCGTGCTGCACATCGAGACGATGACCATGCAGCGCGACGCCGTCTACCACTCGATCGTCACCTCGAAGCCGCCGCAGGAGGACCACGGCCTCGGCAAGGCCACCGAGCGGATCTTCCAGCCGCTGCTCAAGCTGCTGATCCCCGACATCGTCGACTACGACCTGCCGGCCGCCGGGGTCTTCCACAACTGCGCGATCGTGTCGATCCGCAAGCGCTACCCCAAGCATGCCCAGAAGGTGATGAACGCCATCTGGGGCGCGCACCTGATGTCGCTGACCAAGCTGATCGTGATCGTCGACGAGGACTGCGACGTGCACGACTACCACGAGGTCGCGTTCCGGGCGTTCGGCAACGTCGACTACGCCCGCGACCTGCTGCTCACCGAGGGGCCCGTCGACCACCTCGACCACTCCTCCTACCAGCAGTTCTGGGGCGGCAAGGTCGGCGTCGACGCCACCCGCAAGCTGGCAGGCGAGGGCTACACCCGGGGCTGGCCCGAGGAGATGACCATGGCACCGGAGGTCGTCTCCCTGGTCGACAAGCGCTGGAAGGAGTACGGGATCTGATGGCCACCGCCGCCGCTGCGCCCGCGCGGCCGGGCCGCGTCAAGTCCTTCCTCAAGCTCGTCGCGATCGAGCACTCCGTCTTCGCGCTGCCGTTCGCGTACCTGTCGGCGCTGACCGCGATGCAGGTCGACGGCGGCCGGGTGCGCTGGCTCGACCTGCTGCTGATCACCGTGGCGATGGTCGGGGCGCGGACGTTCGCCATGGCCGCCAACCGCATCCTCGACCGGCGGATCGATGCGCGGAACCCGCGTACCGCCGCCCGGGAACTGGTCACCGGGGCGGTGAGCGTGCGGACGGCCTGGACCGGCGCGGGCGTCGCGCTCGTGGTGTTCCTCGCCGCCGCCGCCCTGCTCAACCCGCTCTGCCTGGCGCTCGCGCCGCTCGCGGTGGTCCCGCTGGTCGTCTACCCGTACGGCAAGCGGTTCACCAACTGGCCGCACGCGATCCTCGCGGTCGCCCAGGCGGTCGGCCCGGTCGGCGCGTGGCTCGCCGTCACCGGCACCTTCGCCGGCTCGTGGCCGGCGTTTCTGCTCGGCGCGGCCGTCGGCCTGTGGATCGGCGGCTTCGACCTGATCTACGCCTGCCAGGACGCCGAGGTGGACCGCGAGATCGGCGTGCACAGCGTGCCCGCGCGGTACGGGCTGCGGTTCGCCCTGCACGCCTCCACCGTCGCGCACGTGGTGACGTTCGCGCTGTTCGTCTGGTTCGGGGCGCTCGTCGGGTTCGGCTGGCCGTGGTGGATCGGGCTGGCCCTCACCGCCGCCGCGTTCGGCTACCAGCACCTGGTGGTCAGCCCGACCGACCTGAGCAAGGTCAACCGGGCGTTCTTCACGGCGAACGGGTTCGTCGGCATCGCGCTGTTCGTGTTCGCGCTGGTCGACCTCGTGGCCAGACTGGGCCTGCGCCCCTGAGCCAGCCCTCGCCGCCGCCCCCGGCGTTGCTGCCCGCGCTGCTCCCGCCGCTGCCCAGCGTTGTTAAGAAGGGGCCCCTGCTCTACCTGAAGCGTTAAGAAGGGGCCCCTCCTTACCGCCATCGCCGCCTCCGTAGCGGGCGCTCTCCAGCGTCCAGTCGATCGTGCCCCGGACGGCGGCGGCGACCCCGTCGAGGTGGTCGGCGACCGCCTCGTCCAGCGCCGGCCCGAACGACGGCACGCCCGCGCGCAGCTCGACGAAGCGGCGCATCGCCGCCCGCCACCGCTCGGCGGCCGGGCCGAGCGCCGCCTCCACCCCGACGCCCCGCTCGGCGGCCAGCGCCAGCACCAGGTTGTGCCCGCCGGAGGTGGCCCGGTCCCGCTCCAGCGAGGCGATGTCGTTGTACCAGGAGAGCAGGTCGTTGCCGAGATCGCCGATCTCGCGCAGCCGCGGGTGGTGGTACACCGCGTCGGGCAGCGGCCGGCCCGTCACGAACTCGATCAGCGGATACGACACGTACGCCGCCGAGGTGGCCCGGCGCAGCTCGACGTACCGGGCGACGTCCGGCGGGCGGCCGGCCGCCTTCTCCACCGCCTCCAGCCACGCGCCGTGCAGGTGGTTACCGACCGCGTCCGTGAACCTCTCCCGCCAGCGCGCCGGCATCCGGCGGCGCGGTTCCCGCCACGCCCGCACCAGCAGCCGGCGCAGTGGGCCCGTGAGGCCCGGGTGTCGCCCCCGGGGCCCGTCGCGCAGCAGCCGGAGCGTCCCGTCCCGCAGGGCGAGGATCTGGTCGGGGCGCAGCCGGTCCGGTCGGTCGCAGGCGTCGTCGACCAGGAAGAACCAGGTGAACAGTGCCGCGATGGCGCGCAGGTCGGGCTCGGTGGCCTCCGGGTAGAGCCGGCCCGCGTACCGGGCGAACCGGGCGCGGGACAACCGGTCCAGGGCGGGGGAGTCCAACGGCAGGCCGACCCCGGGCAGCCGGTCGTCGAGCCAGCGTTGCACCCGGTCGGCGTACGGCGACAGCCGAGGCGGAATCGGGCAGTCGGCGCGCAGCGACCGGAGGATGTCGTCGGTCATCACCGATTCCCCCTGTGGGACGTGAATCGTTTTCGGCAGCATGGCAGGTCGACCCCGTGCGATGCCCCCCACCCTGCCCGGGGTGGGGGCGGTCGGTGGACCATCCCCGTGACCAGGCAGGCTGGAGGGCATGCGGGAACCATGGGTGGTGGGAGTCTCCGGCGCATCGGGCACGCCGTACGCGGCTGCGGTCGTCCGGGGGCTGCTCGACGCCGGCGAACCGGTGGACCTGGTCGTCTCCCGGGCCGCCCGGCTGACCATCCTCGACGAGACCGGGCGGGCCTTCCGCGACGGGCACTGGGCCGAGGACCTCGCCGCCTGGCTCGGCCGCGACCTGGGCGACGCCGACGTGCGGCACTGGCCCGCCGGCGACCTCGCCGCCGGCCCCAGCAGCGGCTCCTACCGGGTACGCGGAATGGCGGTGGTGCCGGCCAGCACGGCGGCCTGCGCCGGCATCGCGATCGGCCTGTCGAAGGACCTGTTGCAGCGGGCCGCCGAGGTCAACCTCAAGGAGCGCCGGCCGGTGGTGGTCGTGCCCCGGGAGACGCCGGTGACCCGCAGCCACCTGGAGCACCTGATCGCCCTGCACGACGCCGGGGCGGTGGTGTTGCCGGCCAGCCCCGGCTTCTACGGTGCCGGGGCGTCCGCCTCCGCGCAGCAGCTCGTCGACTTCGTGGCCGGGAAGGTGCTCGACGCGCTGGGCGTGCCGCACACGCTGTTCCGCCGCTGGTCCGGCGAGCTGGGCGCCACCCGCTCCTGAACCACGTCCGGGGCCGGTGGTCGGCCCTGCCGCTGCGGGCTTCCGACGCCCGGGACCGGTGGCGGGACGCGGGCCGGACTGGCCGGCCCGTGCCCGTCAGCGCACCTGCTCAGTACATCCCGGCATTGGCCGGGCCAGGGCCGGTCGACGCGGCGGGGCCGACGTTACGGGCCTTCCCCATCTCATCCGCCTCGTCCAGCATGCCCTCCCCCTCAAGCAGGGCCCGCACCTCGGATTCCCGAAACCGGCGATGCCCGCCTGGAGTCCGGATGCTGCCGATCCGGCCGGCCGCCGCCCAGCGCGTCACAGTTTTCGGGTCAACCCGAAACAGCGCGGCGACCTCACCCGGTGTCAGCAGGCGATCTCCAGTGTCCACAGCCCCCTCCTCGCGTCGACGAAGCCCCCGGCTGAACACACTGCCCCCGGCCGGTGCGAGCCCAGAGCCGTCATGAGGGACGTATGGCAATTACAGCACCAGCGACCTGGCCTGTCCGCCAAACGCGAAAAACGCACTGAGTGGGAAGTTAGTAAACTGGGGCGTCTCTGCTCTCCCTCGACCGAAGGTCTGCGGACACTCACCTACTGTCATGTGCAACGCATGCCGGGCGACCGGCGTTACGCCCCAACGACTAGGGTCACAGTCCGTGGACGCCATCGACCTGAGCCTCGTGGAGCTGTTGCAGGGCAACGCCCGACTCTCGTACGCCGAGCTGGCCCGCCAGGTCGGGCTCTCCGCCCCGGCCGTGCACGAGCGGGTCGGCAAGCTGGAGTCGGGCGGCGTCGTGCGGGCCTACCGGGCCGAGGTCGAGCCCGAGGCCATCGGCCTCGGCGTGACCGCGCTCATCGGCATCGTCGAGGACTCCGGCGGCGACACCGACGACGTGCTGGAGGCGTTCCGGCGGATGCCCGAGATCGAGTCCTGCTACTTCATGGCGGGAGTCGAGTCGTTCCTGCTCAAGGCCCGGGTCGGCACCATCGCCGAGCTGGAGCAGCTGATCGTGCGGCTGAACCGTACCCCCGGGGTGGCCTCCACCCGGACGGGCATCGCGCTGTCCACCAAGTGGGAGAACCGCCCGCAACCGCTCGCCCGCCCCGCGACCTGACCGGGCCACCCGGCGGCCTCGCCGGCCTCGACCGGCCGGCGACCAGGGCCGATCCGCTTGCTACGTTTCCGAACATGACTCATCTCGACCGGTGCGACGAGGCCAGCCGGCGCTGGGTGACCGAGGCGATCGCCACGGTCGAGGCCGACGCCAACCGGTCCGCCGACACCCACCTGCTGCCGTTCCCGCTGCCCCGCGAGTGGGGCATCGACCTCTACCTCAAGGACGAGTCGGTGCACCCCACCGGCTCGCTCAAGCACCGGCTCGCCCGCTCCCTGTTCCTGTACGGGCTCTGCAACGGCTGGATCGGCCCCGGGACGACGATCGTCGAGGCGTCCTCCGGCTCGACGGCGGTCTCCGAGGCTTACTTTGCCCGGATGCTGGGGCTGCCGTTCATCGCGGTCATGCCGGCGTCCACCTCGCCCGAGAAGATCACCCAGATCGAGTTCCAGGGCGGGCGCTGCCACCTCGTCGACGACCCGGCCAAGGTGGTGGTCGAGGCGCGCTGGCTCGCCGAGGACTCCGGCGGGCACTTCATGGACCAGTTCACGTACGCCGAGCGGGCCACCGACTGGCGGGGCAACAACAACATCGCCGAGTCGATCTACGCCCAGCTCGCGCTGGAGCGGCACCCCGTGCCGGCCTGGATCGTCGTCGGGGCCGGCACCGGCGGCACCAGCGCCACCATCGGCCGCTACACCCGGTTCCGGCGGCTGCCCACCAAGCTCTGCGTGGTCGACCCCGAGAACTCGGCGTTCTACCCCGCCTGGCAGGCCGCCGACTGGACGGTGTGCACCGGTCGGGGCTCGCGGATCGAGGGCATCGGCCGGCCCAGCGTGGAGGCGTCGTTCCTGCCCGCCGTGGTGGACCGGATGGTCCAGGTGCCCGACGCCGCGTCCCTGGCCGCCATGCGGGCCGGCTCGGCGCTGCTCGGCCGCCGCGTCGGCGGCTCCACCGGCACCAACCTGTGGGGCGCGTTCGGCCTGATCGCCGGCATGCTCGCGGAGGGCCGCACCGGCTCGGTGGTCACTCTGATCTGCGACCCGGGGGACCGGTACGCCGACACGTACTACGCCGACGACTGGGTGGCCGGGCAGGGCCTCGACCTCGCCCCGCACCTGGCCACCGTCGACCGCTTCCTGGCGACCGGCGCCTGGCCCGCATGAAGCGCAAGGAAGGGCCCCCTGTTAACGCATTCTGTTGTACAGGGGACCCCTGTTAACACGGACCGCGCGGCCGTGGGCCCTCAGCGCGGGGCGATGCGTTCGGCCAGGCCCGGATAGCGCAGCACCCAGCCGCCCGGGTCGACGTCCAGCTCCGTGGTGAACGTCTCGCTGGCGAAGCGGAGCCGGCCGGGCCCGAGCGCCGCGTAGACCTGCTCGGCGGGCAGCACCATCAGGCTGGGCACCTGCACCCACGCCACGGTGATCCGGTGCGCCGCCCCCGGCTCCGCCGGACCCGGAGACGACGTCGTGGTCGCGGCCGGGGCCAGCCCGAGCCGGCGTACCGGAAGGGTGTTGAACAGCGGCGAACCGCCCAGGTCGACGTCCACCGCGCCCGCCAGCCGGTCCGGATCGTCGAGGCCGGGCAGGCCGGCCGCCGGATGCCCGGCCGCCCGCAACGCCGCGTCCAGGTCGCCCTGCTCGGCGGCGGTCACCCGCCACCGGTCGCCCGCCGGCTCCAGGCGCACGCTCCGCTGCCAGCCCGCGCCCTCCGCCTCGACCTCCAGCCGGCTGGTCGCCCAGTCGGGCCCGACCGTCAGCCGGTACCGGCAGGTGTAGGGGATCGGGTCGACGGCGAGCACGACGCCCTGCGCGCCGAGCCCGGCGCCGTCGTCGAACACCACGTGCTCGCTGCCGGCGGTGTCCGTCCGGGCCCAGAACAGCGACTTCGGCATTGTCGGCATGAACCGGACATTACGGCACGCCGGACCGGCCGGCAGCGCAAGCGGAAACGCCGCCGCGGAGCGTGGGCTCCGCGGCGGCGTTCCGGTCGTCGTCAGAATCAGTGGGTACGCGCCGGCGGTCGCCCGCCGAAGCCGCGCCGGTCGTCACGGGGCCGGTCGTCCCGTCCGCGCCCCTCGGGGCGGAAGCCGCCCCGCCGGTCGCCGGTACGCGGGTCCCCGCCCCGCTCGCCGAAGCCCCGCTCGCCGAAGCCCCGCTCGCCGAAGCGGCGCTCGCCCGTGGGGCGGTCGCCGGTGGGGCGGTCGCCGGTGGGCCGGTCGTCGTGGCGGCGGTCGCCGCCGGGGCGGTCGCCGTAGCGACGTTCCCCACCGGCGCGCTCGTCGAACCGACGCGGGCCGGCCGTCCGGTCGCCGAAGCGCCGCTCGCCGGTGGGCCGGTCACTGGTCGGCCGGTCGCCGTAGCGCCGCTCGCCCGTGGGCCGGTCGCCGGTGGGCCGGTCGCCGTAGCGGCGGTCGCCACCGGAGCGGTCGTCGAACCGTCGCTCGCCGAAGCCTCGGTCGCCCCGGTCGTCGTGGCGGCGCTCGCCCGTCGGGCGGTCACCGAACCGGCGGTCCCCGCCGACGCGCTGCTCCCGATCGCCGTGCCGCCGCTCGCCGTAGCCGCGCTCGCTGGTGGGCCGGTCGCCGTAGCCGCGCTCGCTGGTGGGCCGGTCGCCGTAGCCGCGGTCGCTGGTCGGCCGGTCAACGTAGCGGCGCTCGCTGGCGGGCCGGTCGCTGTAGCGGCGCTCGCTGGTCGGCCGGTCGCTGGTGGGCCGGTCGCCGTAGCCGCGTTCGCCGGTGGGCCGGTCGCTGTAGCGGCGCTCGCCGTAGCTGCGTTCGCCGGTGGGCCGGTCGCCGTAGCGACGCTCGCCCCGGCCGTCCCGGTCGCCGTAGCGGCGTTCGCCCCGCTCCTCGAACCGGCGCGGCCCGGCCGGACGGTCGCCGTGCCGGCGCGGGGCGGGCGGCTCGTCGCGGACCGGCACGCCGCTGGGCTCCTGGGCGCCGGTCAGCTCGGCCAGGGCCGGGTCGCCGGCCCGGACCCGGGTCTCCGCCGGCTCGACGCCGGCCTTCTGCAACATGGCGAGGGTGGTCCGGCGCTGCTTGGGCAGCACCAGCGTGGCCACCGCACCCGACTCGCCGGCCCGGGCGGTACGCCCCGCCCGGTGCAGGTAGTCCTTCGGGTCCTTCGGCGGGTCCACGTGCAGCACCAGGGAGACGCCGTCCACGTGGATGCCCCGGGCGGCGACGTCCGTGGCGACCAGCACACTCATCCGGCCCTCGCGGAACTCGGCCAGGGTCTTGGTGCGCATCCGCTGCGTCTTGCCCCCGTGCAGCCCACCGGCCCGTACGCCGACGGCGGCGAGCTGCTCGACGAGCCGGTCCACCCCGAGCTGGGTGCGGGCGAAGAGCATCGTCCGGCCGGACCGGGCGGCGATGGACGCCGCCACGGCGAACTTGTCGTGCGGCGGGATCAGCAGCAGGTGGTGGTCCATCGTGGACACGGCGGCGGTAGCCGGGGCCGTCGAGTGGGTGACCGGGTCGGTCATGAACCGCTTGACCAGCGAGTCCACGTCACCGTCCAGGGTGGCGGAGAAGAGCAGCCGCTGGCTGCCGGCCGGCGTCTTGGCCAGCAGTTCGGTGACCTCCGGCAGGAAGCCCATGTCGGCCATCTGGTCGGCCTCGTCGAGCACGGTCACCTCGACGTCGTCGAGGTGGCAGACGCCCCGGTTGATCAGGTCGCCCAGCCGGCCGGGGGTGGCCACGACGATCTCCACGCCCCGCCGGAGCGCGTCGATCTGCCGGTCGTACGGCACGCCGCCGACGGCGGTCTTCAGGAAGATCCCGACCGCCTTGCCGAGCGGCACGAGCGCGTCGTTGACCTGCATGGCCAGCTCCCGGGTGGGCACCAGCACCAGGGCCCGGGGGTGCAGCGGGCGGGCCCGGTTGCGCTTGGCGAGCCGGGCGATCACCGGCAGGCCGAAAGCGAGGGTCTTGCCGGAGCCGGTCTGGCCCCGACCGAGGACGTCGCGCCCGGCGAGGGCGTCGGGCACGGTGGCCCGCTGGATCGGGAACGGCGTGGTGATGCCCAGCCGGTCGAGCGCCTGGACCAGCGACTCGGGCAGGCCGAGCGCGCCGAAGTCCACGGCGACGTCGGACTCGGCGTCGGGTTCGCTGGCGTCGGCCTTGGCGGGTTCGTCGGCGGCGGCGCCGAGCGCCGCGTCGTCGACGACGGCGGTTTCGAGCGCCGCGTTGTCGTCGACGGTGTCGCGGGGGGCGGTCCCGGCGACGTCGGCGGAGCCGGTCTCGGCGGCGGGGGCGTCGGCCGGGTCGTTCGCCTCGGCCGTGGTGTCGAGGACGGACGGGAACGTGCTGGGGTCAGCAAACGTGGTCAAGAAATGCCTTTCGAGCGGGGCGCATCTTCGCGATGGCCTGCCGCAGCTGAACGCCGCCGGATCGCCCGCAAGATCGCCCATGGGCGCGCCTCACGCGCGCCGGGTCAAGGATCACGACAAGTGTACGGCGACAAGGCAAACCCGCCACCGTGCCACGAGACCGTAGTGGGCGGGCTCACCATCCCCGGCCCGCTCAGCCGCCCTCCGGTCCGGCTCGGTGGCCTGTGCGGTCCGCTCAGGGCCGCCCACGCCCGCCGGGTCGTCTACCTGTCCGCGCGTGCCCCGCCGCCTGCTCAGCTGTTGAGGAGGCCGCCGACCAGCCCGTCCATCGCGTCGCCGGCCAGCAGCACGACGAGCACGCCGATCGCGACGAGCAGCCCGAGCGACGCCACCAGGACGATCAGCACCTTGGCGGTGCTGGATCGCGCGGCCGGGGCGTCCGTCCAGCCCTGGGCCAGGATGTGCCCGGTCAGCGAGCCGGAATTGTCCAGTTGGTTGCCGGTGGGCAGCGCGACCGTGGCGAAGCCCGGCCCGTCGGTGCCGTACGCGGTGCTGGCGAGGTCGGCCGTCCCCGGCTCCGGGCGAGGGGCGGGGCTGCCGACGGTGGCCCGGCCGCCGGGGGCCCCGCCCGGGGGCGCGGGAGGCGCGTCCGGGGGCGCCACCGGCCAGGCGGTGGTCGGGGCCGCGCCGTACAGGCCGGACGCCGGCCGACCTGCGGCCGGCAGCCCCGTTGCGGGAGCACCCGACGCCGGGACGCCCGATGCGGGAGCTGCCGATGCGGGAGCTGCCGAGGCGGGGACGCCCGAGACCGGGGCGGCCGGTGCCGGCGTCCTTGCCACGCCGCCGGCGGCGGGCGTGCCGTCGCGCTGGGTGGCCGGGTTGGTCGGCGGCGGCCAGGCCGGGAGCGCCGGGGCCGGCACGACAGGGGACTGCGCGGCGGGCGGCGACGCCGGTTCCGTCGGGAACGGCGGTGCGGCGTGGCCCGCCGGCCAGCCCGCGGGGGCCCCGGACGACGGCGGAGCTGACGACGGCGCGGAGCCGGCCGGGCCGGCCGGTGGCCAGGTCGGGGTGGCCGGCGCGGTCAGTGGTGGTGGCGGGAACGGCGGTGCCGGCATCGGGCCGGGCGGCAGCGGGGACGGCGGCACGGCCGGACCGGGCGGGGGGACCGGCGGGCCCGGCACGGGACCGGGCGGAGGCACGGGACCGGGCGTCGGCGGCGGCACGGCCGGGCCGGGCGGCGGGACCGGGGCTGGCGGGTACGGCCCGGGGGTCGGCGGCGTCGGCTCGGGGACCGGCGGGTTCGGCGACGGCGGCGGGGGACCCGGCACGGGCGGCGTGGGCGGGTTCGGCCCCGGAACGGGCGTGGGTGCCGGGGCGGGCTCCGGCTCCGGCGGCGAGGGCGGCCCGGCCGGCTTCGGAGGCTCGGCCGGCTCCGGGGGCCGGGCGGGCTCGGGCGGCTCGGGGCTCACCGGGGCCGACCGGTAGACCTTGGCGCTGCCGGGCTTCGCCGCGCCGGCCGCCTCCGCCCCGACGGCGCCTGCCGCCTCGTCGGCGGAGACCCGGTTCAGGCCGGGCACCGAGACGCTGGCCCGGGCGGACCCGCTGCCGCCGGCCCGCTGGCTCGGCACGCCAGCGCCGGTCCGGGCGCTGCCCGGGGCGGGTGCCACGCCGACGCCGGCGGCCGGTGTGACACGGGCGTCCGGCGTGACGCCGCCGCCTTCGGCACCCGGTGTCGGCCCGGTGGCGCCGCCCCCGATCGTCCCGCCGGGCGGCGTCGAAGGCCGTCCCGGGACGGAATCGAGCGCCGGGGCACCCGCGCGGTACGTGGTGCCGCTGCTGCCCGCGACCGGCAACGCGGAGCTGTCGGGCGGGACGGTCACGCCGGAGACGCTCACCCGGGCCCGCGCTGTCGCGGCGGGCACCGCCGCCCGTCCGGCCGACCCGGGCTGCGACCCGTCGGCCGGCGCGGTGCCGACCGGGGTGCGTGTGGAGCCGGCCGGGCCACCGCCCGGGGCGGGTGGGGATCCGGGGTCAAGCCGGGATCCGGGGTCGGTCGTTCCCGCCGGAACCTCTTGCTCGCCCATGGTCGTCCTCCGTGCCCACGCTCGCCTCCGGGCCCGAGGCGTCGGGCCGGAAGTGTATGGGTGTCACGGTGCCACATTCCCGCCCGGCAGCACAGCCGGAGTGGACGGATGCGCTCAGTCCGCCGTGCTCGTCGAGGGGTCCGGTGCGGCGCTGTCGCTCGGTGCCAGGCTGCTGGCCTGGGTGGTTGGCGCGGGCGACGGGGACGGGGTGTCCGACGGGCTCGGCGTCGGAGTCGGCGTCGGCGTCGGGCTCGCCGTCGTCGGCTTCGGCGACGGGGTCGTGGGCTTGGGCGACGGGGTGGTCGGCTTCGGCGTCGGAGAGTTCGTCGGCTTGGGGGTGCTGGTGGGCTTCGGCGTGGTCGGAGCCGGGGTGGGGGTGGGCGTCGGGGCGGGCACCGCGCCGACCACGCGGGTCGCGGCGTAGAGCCGGGACCAACCCACCGTGCTGATCTTCACCGTCTGGCCCGTGGTGGGGGACTGCACCATCTTGCCGTTGCCGATGTACATCGCGACGTGGTGGATCGTCGTCCAGCTGCTGCCGGAGGCGAAGAACAGCAGGTCGCCGGGGAGCAGCGCGCTGCGGCTCACCGTGCGGCCCCGGGTCGCGTAGTACTGGTCGCGGGAGACCCGGGGCAGCTGGTTGTAGCCGGCCGACCGGTAGGCGGCCCACATCAGCCCGGAGCAGTCGAAGGCGTCCGGGCCCTCGGCGGCCCAGACGTACGGGTCGCCGAGCTGGGCCAGGGCGTAGCGGACGGCGGCCAGCGCGGTCGGGCTCGCGGTGAGGCCGTTGCTGCTCTGCCCGTCGACGTAGCCCGCGCCGAGCTGCTGCTCGAGGGCCTCCTGCTGGCGCTCCAGCTCGATGATCTGCGCGGCGTTGTCCTTGCGCAGCTTGAGCAGCTTCTTCTCCTGCTCGTGGAGGGACTTCTCCACGGCGGCGTACTGGTTTCGGACCGAACGCACCCGGGTGTCGGCGGCGAGCCACGCCTGGTAGGCGACCTGTTCGGCGGCGCGGGCGCGGGTCAGCTCGCCGGCTGCGGCGGTCGTCGCCCCCTCCGCCTCCTCGCCCCGGGTGATCTGCTGGAGCATGTTGAGCCCGTGCAGGTCCTCGGCGAACTCGCCGGGCGGCAGCGCGGCGGCGGCCTTGAGCGCGCCGGCCGCGGCGGCGTCGGCGCCCTCCTGGGCGCGGGCCAGGGCGTCGCGGGCCGCCTTCAGGTCCCGGTCGGCGGCGGCGAGCTGGGCCTCGGCGTCGGTGCGGGTCTGCCGCAGCCCGAGCAACTGGTCGCCGAGGAGGCCCACCTGGGCCTCGGCGGCCGCGATGGCGGCGGCGAGCGGCCCGGTGCCGAGCGGCGTCACCGGCGCGCCGGCACCGGGGATGGCGGGGCCGTTCAGGCCGGGCACCGGGAGCCCGCCGACGGCGACGGGGCGGGAACCGGTGTCGGGCACGACGTTGGGCAGCGGCGGTTCGGCGTACGCGGGGGTGGCGAGCGCGGCCGTGGCCACGGCGCTGAGCAGGGCGGACCACAGCGCTGGCCGGAGCACGGGCGAGAACAGGGGCGCCCTCCGTCGCTGCCGTCGCTGTCGTCGCGTGCTCTGCACCATTCCGCTCCCCGTCCGGCGTGGGTGGGCGCCGCGCTCGGGTGGCGCGACGGCGGGGGCGGCCCCGAATGTGGCGCGCCCCACCCTGTCTTACCGCACCCGGGCAGTGATGTCGATGGCGTAACAGGTTACGAGCGGCTGAGAGTCCGGTGAGGTACGTCGCTGGGGTCGACCGCATCGGCGGTGGGTCGACGACCCGACGTAGGCTCGACGGGACCGCAGGTGGAAGGGACGTGGCTTTCGATGGACGCCGGACTCAAGCGCGAGCTCGAAGAGAAGGTGTACGCGGGCGAACGGTTGACCCGTGAGGACGGGATCGCCCTCTACGACAGCGACGACCTGACCTGGCTGGGCCGCCTGGCGCACCACCGGCGCACGGAGCTCAACGGCGACCGGGTGATGTTCAACGTCAACCGGCACCTCAACCTGACCAACGTGTGCAGCGCCTCCTGCGCGTACTGCTCGTTCCAGCGCAAGCCGGGCGAGAAGGACGCGTACACGATGCGCATCGACGAGGCGGTCCGCAAGGCCAAGGAGATGGAGGACGAGCAGCTCACCGAGCTGCACATCGTCAACGGCCTGCACCCGACGCTGCCCTGGCGCTACTACCCGAAGGTGCTGCGCGAGCTGAAGGCGGCGCTGCCGAAGGTCAACCTGAAGGCGTTCACCGCGACCGAGGTGCAGTGGTTCGAGAAGATCAGCGGCCTGGGCGCCGACGAGATCCTCGACGAGCTGATGGACGCCGGCCTGGAGTCGCTGACGGGCGGCGGCGCGGAGATCTTCGACTGGGAGGTCCGCCAGCACATCGTCGACCACGCCTGCCACTGGGAGGACTGGTCGCGGATCCACCGGCTGGCCCACTCGAAGGGCATGAAGACCCCGTCGACGATGCTCTACGGCCACATCGAGGAGCCCCGGCACCGGGTCGACCACGTGCTGCGGCTGCGCGAGCTGCAGGACGAGACGGGCGGCTTCCAGGTCTTCATCCCGCTGCGCTACCAGCACGACTTCGTCGACTCGGCGGACGGCAAGGTCCGCAACCGGATCCAGGCGCAGACCACGATGGCGTCGCCGGCCGAGTCGCTGAAGACGTTCGCGGTCTCCCGGCTGCTGTTCGACAACGTGCCGCACGTGAAGTGCTTCTGGGTGATGCACGGCCTGTCGGTGGCCCAGCTCTCGCTGAACTTCGGCGTGGACGACCTGGACGGCTCCGTCGTGGAATACAAGATCACCCACGACGCCGACTCGTACGGCACCCCGAACACCATGCACCGCGACGACCTGCTGCACCTGATCTGGGACGCGGGCTTCCGCCCGGTCGAGCGCAACACCCGCTACGAGATCGTCCGCGAGTACGACGGGCCCCCGTCGCTGGCGGAGCGCCGGTCCGAGCCGCAGCAGGTGTGGGCCTGAGCAGCCCGTACCCTCGTAGGTCATGAGCGAGTCGAGTCGGCAGGGTCAGGGCGGGTTCCCGCGGCGGGACGCCGACGGGCGGATCGTCGCCCTCGGTGACCTGCTGGGCATCAGCCTCGCCGGTCTGGTGATCGGCCTGCTCGCCCTGCTGCTGTTCGACTGGGGCTTCGCCACGGTGGGCGCGGGCGACTTCGGCCGGGCCAACGGCTGGCTGGCGATCATCCTGCCGGCCTGGCTCTACTGGGAGGACTTCCGGGCCTGGGAGTTCGGCGCGGCCCGCGTGGTGGCCGCGCTGGTGGCGGCCGGGCTGGCCGTGGTCGGTGGCCTGGTGGTGGCCGGGCTGGCCGACGGGCTGCCGCCGCTGCTGGGCGGCGGGCTCGGCGCGGCGGCCTTCACCGTGGTCTACGCGGTGGTCTGGTTCACCGGGGTCCACTGGCTGGCCCGCCGGACGGGCTGAACCCCGCCCGGCGGGGACAGCCGGGGCGAACCCTACGGCCGGCCCCGCCGGCGGAGAACGGAGTGCGACGTGAGCGCGGCGGTCAAGTACACGCTGGGCCGGATCGGTCTGTTCGTGGTGGTCGTCGCGGCGCTCTGGCCGGTCGACCTGAACATCTTCCTGAAGCTCATGCTGGCGTTGGCGTTCTCCGCCGCGCTCTCGTTCTTCCTGCTGCGAAGCTGGCGGGACGAGATGGCCGGGGAGATGGCCGGGGCCGCCGAGCGCCGCCGGGCCGAGAAGGAGCGGCTGCGCTCCGCCCTGGCCGGCGACGACGAGCAGCCCGGCGACAAGAGCTGACGACCCCGCCGGTCACCAGTTGGTCGAGCCCGGGACCACCGGCCACGGCTGGTCCGCCGGCTTGATCAGGTACGCGATGCCGCCCGAGCCGCTGGCCACCTTCCCGTCGGCGCGGTAACGCTTGGTGCGCAGCCAGATCTGCTCGAACTGCTCCCGCTGGTAGACGTTGCGTACCTCCGCGTTCGACGACGACGCCGGGTCGTTGACGATCACGTCGCCGTCGGCGGTGAAGCCGACGACCACGAAGAGGTGCCCGGAGGTGCCGTAGTTGGACCCGTCCAGCTCGGTGTCGAGGAAGGACTGCGAGGTGATCACCGGGATGCCGGCGGCGACGAAGCGTTCCACCTCGTCGAGGGAGTGCAGCCGGGTCACCCGGGCGTCGATGTCGGGGAAGCTCGCGGCGTACGCGGTGTTGAACGGCCAGTTGCCCGCGCCCTCGTACTCGTAGTCCCAGGTCATCCGGGCGGCGTGGGCGACCTGCGGGTCGGTGTAGCCGGGGGTGACCCAGGCCAGGTCCTCGGCCGACGGGCCCCGGCCGTAGTACTCCAGCACCATCGTGGTCGACGTCGGGCTGCACCAGACCTGCCCGCCGCCGCCCCACTCGGGGTAGTTGCCCTTGTGGATCATCTGGGAGTGGGCGGGAACGGGCAGTTCCCTCCCCCAGGCGATCCCGCCCCGGCTCGGGGTGACGGTGAACCGGTCCGGCACGTTCGAGCTCATCGCGCCGAGCATCCGGACCCGGGGCGAGGCCGTCTGGCCGGGCTTGCGGTAGAGGCTGAGCCGCAGCTGGTACGACCGCAGCAGCACCCCGGCGTCGGCGTCGTCGATGGCGAACGTGTCCGTCCACACGCTCGACCACGGGTCGCCCTGACCGTCGAGGGTGGCCCGCCTGATGTCGGCGTCGCCGGAGGCCCACCGGCCCATGACGTACCAGGGGGTGCGGTCGCCGGTGTTGTACGTGCCCTGCAGCTCGACCTGGAGCCAGGTGCCCGCCGGGGTGTCGGCGTTCCACGAGGCGACCAGTTCGGTGGCGTCGAAGCCGATCCGGGTGGCCGGCGAGGTCCAGGTGGCGTACTCCCAGGTGCTGGTGGTGCCGGCGTGCTCGTCGGTGAACTCGGTCGTCCCGGCGGGTCGGCCGATGGTGATCCCGGCGCGGTGGCCGGGGACCGCCCGGGTGCCCCGGTGCGTGCCGGTACGCCAGTCGGGGTGGCGGGACCACTCCTGGAAGGTGATCTGCTCGTCGTGCTCGGCGGGCGGGTGGTGGCCGCTGGCGTGGGCGGGGACGGCCGTGCCGGCGAGGGCGAGGGTGGCGACGCCGGTGAGCGCGATCGCGCGTAGGGCAATGCTGGCCATGGGATCTCCGCGGGGTGAGGCGGGTCGGGGCATGCTTGCCGGTCACTATCCCGCTCGTCGGGAAGTTTCGCCAGATGTTCCCGCCAGGAAAATCCTTGCCGGCGTGAGGATGCGGTCGGGATGGATCGCGTAGTGAAAGATATTGATCTGACCATGTGACAGGTGGTGAAGTGTTGACCACGAGACGGGATCTCCCCGTACCCCCAGGAGGTTGTCCATGGCCTTCCGCACCTCGACCCGCCTGCGTCGCGCACTGGTGCTCGCCACCGCCGCCGGCCTGGGCCTCACCGTCGCCACCGGGCCGGTCTCCGCGCGCCCCGCCCCGGAGCCCGCCGCCGAGCCGGCCGCCGCCGAGTACGACGTGCTCGGCGTACGCACCCTGGCCGCCCGCACCGCCATCGCCCGCACCGGCGCCGCCGTCGACGCCGCCGAGCACGGCATCCTGCACGTCACGGCGACCGACGCCGAGGCGGCGGCGATCAGGCGGCTCGGCTACCAGGTGGAGAAGCAGGCACCCGTCCACGCAGACGGCGTCGGCACCACCGGCTTCCCGTCCGCCGACTCCAACTACCACGACTACGCCGAGCTGACCGCCGTGGTGAACAAGGTGGTCGCCGACCACCCGACCCTCGCCCGCAAGATCAGCATCGGCAAGTCGTACGAGGGCCGCGACCTGATGGCCGTCAAGATCTCCGACAACGTGGCCACCGACGAGGCCGAGCCGGAGATCCTGTTCAACTCGCAGCAGCACGCCCGCGAGCACCTGACCGTCGAGATGGCGATCTACCTGCTCAACCTGTTCACCGACAGCTACGGCAGCGACTCCCGGATCACCAACATCGTCAACACCCGGGAGATCTGGATCGTCCCCACCGTCAACCCCGACGGCAGCGAGTACGACATCGCCACCGGCTCCTACCGGTCCTGGCGCAAGAACCGCCAGCCCAACAGCGGCGCGTCGGCCGTCGGCACCGACCTGAACCGCAACTGGGGCTACAACTGGGGCTGCTGCGGCGGGTCCTCCGGGCTGCCGTCGTCGTCGACCTACCGGGGACCGTCTGCCTTCTCCGCCCCCGAGACGAAGGCGCTGCGTGACTTCGTCAACAGCCGGGTCGTCGGCGGCGTCCAGCAGATCAAGGCCAACATCGACTGGCACACGTACTCGCAGCTCGTGCTCTGGCCCTTCGGCTACACGACGGCGAACACCACCACCGGCATGACGGCGGACCAGTACAACACCTTCGCCACGCTCGGCCAGCAGATGGCGGCCACCAACGGCTACACCCCCGAGCAGTCCAGCGACCTCTACATCACCGACGGCGACAGCCTCGACTGGATGTGGGCGACGCACGGCATCTGGGCGTACACCTTCGAGATGTACCCCGGCTCGTCCGGCGCCGGCGGCGGCTTCTACCCGCCCGACGAGGTCATCCCGGCCCAGACCTCGCGCAACAAGGAGGCGGTCCTGCTGCTCTCCGAGTACGCCGACTGCCCCTACCGGGTGATCGGCAAGCAGGCCCAGTACTGCGCCTGACTCGCCCGTGGTGCGGGGTCCCGTCCGGGGCCCCGCACCCGTGTCGGTGTCGTCACGCCGGGTCATAGTCCCTAGATCAACGAGGTGTCACCGGGGCGTGCGCTACGGTGGCACCGACCAGACCGCAGCGAAGCCGGTGTGAATCCGGCGCTGTCCCGCAACTGTGATGCCCCACCCGCGGCGTCCGGCCCCCGGCCGCCGTCGACCCAGGCGTCGGCCGCCCGGCCGACGCCGACGTGTGTGGGGCGAGCCAGGTCGCCTGCGGCACGGTCGCGACACGCGCTCTCGAGGAAGGGCGCCTCGCGGACGGGCACCCCACCAGGCTCCTGTCGGCGAAGCACCACGCTCCTCGACCGACAGGAGGACCAGTGTTCCGACGTACCCCCCGGCTCTTCGCCGCGACCCTCGCGGTGGCCGCGCTCGCGCTCGGCGCGTGCGCCGAGAAGAGCCCCGACGAAGCCCCCGCCCCCGGCGGCACCTCGGCCGCCGCCGCCTTCCCGGTCACCGTCGGCAAGCTCACGCTCGACAAGCGACCCGAGAAGATCGTCTCGCTCTCGCCGACCGCGACCGAGATGCTCTTCGCCATCGGCGCCGGCAAGCAGGTCGCCGCCGTCGACGACCAGTCCAACTACCCGCCGGACGCGCCGAAGAGCGAGCTGTCCGGTTTCCAGCCCAACGCCGAGGCGATCGCCGGCAAGAGCCCCGACCTGGTGGTGCTCTCCAACGACACCAACAAGATCGTCGATCAGCTCACCACGCTGAAGATCCCGGTGCTGCTCACCCCGGCGGCGGCCACGCTGGAGGACTCCTACCGGCAGCTCGCCGACCTCGGCACGCTGACCGGCCACCCGGACGAGGCCGCCGACGTCGTCACCCGGATGAAGGACGACATCGCCAAGCTCACCAAGGACCTGCCGCAGCGGTCGGCGAAGCTGACCTACTACCACGAGCTGGGCCCGGAGCTGTACAGCGCGACCAGCAAGACCTTCATCGGCTCGATCTACGCCCTCGCCGGGCTGGAGAACATCGCCGACGCCTCCGACGCCGACGGCAAGAACGGCGGGTACCCGCAGCTCTCCCAGGAGATCATCGTCAAGGCGAACCCCGACTTCGTCTTCCTGGCCGACACCAAGTGCTGCAAGCAGAGCCCGGAGACGGTCAAGGCGCGCAGCGGCTGGGCCGGCGTCACCGCCGTCAAGAACAACCAGGTCGTCGCGCTCGACGACGACATCGCCTCGCGCTGGGGCCCGCGGGTCGTCGACCTGCTCCGGGCCGTCGTCGACGCCGTCGCCAAGGTGCCGGCGTGACCCTCGCCGCGGGGCGTGCTGCGCGCGGTGCGGGGCGTGTTGCGCGCGGTGCGGGGCGTTAAGAAGGGGCCCCTGCTATGCAGAAAGCGTTAACAAGGGGCCCCTCCTTCGCGCAGCGGCCGGCCGGGCTGCGGCCCGGCTGGCTCGCCGCGGGGGTCGCCGCCGTGCTCGTCGCGCTCGTCGCCGGAGTCTCCCTCGGCCCGGTCAGCCTGCCCCCCGGCAGCGTCGCCGCCGAACTGCTCAACCTGCTGCCCGGCGTGCGCCTCGACAGCGGGCTGAGCGAACGCGAGATCGCCATCGTCACCGAGCTGCGGCTGCCTCGGGTCGTGCTCGGGCTGCTCGTCGGCGGCCTGCTCGCCCTGGCCGGCGGCTGCTACCAGGGCGTGTTCCGCAACCCGCTGGCCGACCCGTACCTGCTCGGGGTGGCGGCCGGGGCCGGGCTCGCCGTCACCGCCGTGATCTCCCTCGGGGCCGGGGCGGGCGGCGCGCTGACCGGGCTCCCGCTCACCATCCCCCTCGCCGCGTTCGTCGGCTCGCTCGGCGCGGTCGCCATGACGTACCTGCTCGGGGTGGCCGGCGGGCGGGGGCGCTCCACCGCCACCCTGATCCTGGCCGGGGTGGCCGTGTCCGCGTTCCTCTCCGCCGGGCAGACGTACCTGCTCCAGCGCAACTCCGACAGCATCCAGCAGGTCTACTCGTGGCTGCTCGGCCGGCTGGCCACCGCCGGCTGGCACGACGTCCGGCTCGTCCTGCCGTACTTCCTGCTCACCACCGTCGTGGTGCTGCTGCACCGGCGCGAGCTGGACGTCCTCTCCGTCGGCGACGACGAGGCCAGCAGCCTCGGCCTGCACCCGCAGCGCTCCCGCTACCTGCTGATCGCGGCCGCGTCGCTCGGCACCGCCGCCGCCGTCTCCGCGTCCGGGCT
Source organism: Micromonospora haikouensis (assembly GCF_900091595.1). Classification (GTDB taxonomy): domain Bacteria; phylum Actinomycetota; class Actinomycetes; order Mycobacteriales; family Micromonosporaceae; genus Micromonospora; species Micromonospora haikouensis. The sequence goes on along the minus strand of NZ_FMCW01000012.1, from coordinate 131,903 downwards.
GATCGGCTTCGTCGGGATCATCGTCCCGCACACCGTGCGGCTGCTCGCCGGCTCCAGCTACCGGGTGATCCTGCCGCTGTCCCTGCTGTTCGGCGGGGCGTTCCTGGCGCTGACCGACGTGGTCGCCCGGACCGCCGCCGCCCCCGCCGAGGTGCCCATCGGCGTGGTCACCGCGCTGCTGGGCGGCCCGTTCTTCGTCCTCGTGCTGCGCACCGCCCGCCGGGTGCTCACGTGAGCGCCCCGTCGGCCGACGACCCGTCGCCGGGTGCCGCGCCCGCGGTCGAGGTGTGTGGCCTGCGGGTCAGCCTGGACGGCGCGCCGATCCTGGCCGGCGTCGACCTGACCGTCGAGCGGGGCGAGTGGGTCACCGTGATCGGCCCGAACGGCGCCGGCAAGTCGACCCTGCTGCGCGCGCTCGGCGGCCTGCTGCCCGCGCCGGGCGCGATCCGCATCTTCGGTACGCCGAGCGAGGCGCTGCGCCGCCGCGAGCGGGCCCGGGTGGTGGCCACCGTCGCGCAGTCCCCGGTCGTCCCGGCCGGCATGACCGTCTTCGACTACGTGCTCCTCGGCCGCAGCCCGTACGTCCCGCCGTTGGGCCGGGAGTCCGCCGCCGACCTGGCCGCCGTGCGGGACGTGCTGGACCGCCTCGACCTCGGCGGCTTCGGCCGCCGCGAGCTGGCCACCCTCTCCGGCGGCGAGCGGCAGCGGGTCTTCCTGGCCCGGGCGCTGGCGCAGGGGGCGACCCTGCTGCTGCTCGACGAGCCGACCAGCGCCCTCGACATCGGCCATCAGCAGGAGGTGCTCGAACTGGTCGACCAGCTCCGCCGCGAGCACGGCCTCACCGTCCTCGCCACCATGCACGACCTCTCCCTGGCCGGCGAGTACGCCGACCGGATGGTCCTGCTCGCGGCGGGCCGGGTGGCCGCCGCCGGCCCGCCGCGCGACGTGCTCACCGAGGACCTGCTGGCGACGCACTACCGCGCCTCCGTCCGCGTCCTGCCCGGCGAGCACGGCCCGCTGGTGGTCCCGGTCCGCCCCCGCTGAGGCGCAAGGAAGGGCCCCCTGTTAACGCTTTCTGTATAGGAAGGGGCCCCTGCAAACAAGCCGCTGGCCGTCAGCCGCGCGCGGGGCGGGCGATGACCGAGAACAGCGCGCCCTCGGGGTCGCGCAGCGCGGCGAGGCGGCCCTGCGGGGTGTCGTGGGGCGGCACCAGGACGGAACCGCCCAGCTCGGCGGCCCGCTGGGCGGTGGCGTCGGCGTCGGCCACGGCGAAGTACACGGTCCAGTACGCCGGCAGGTCGGCCGGGAAGTCGTCGGCCAGCGGCGGCATCATCCCGCCGACGATCCGTTCGCCGCACCGCCAGCCGGTGTAGGGGGAGTCGCCGACCTCCGGCGGGACCGGCCCCGCCGGCTGTTCCTCCGGGTGCCAGCCGAAGACCAGCTCGTAGAAGACCTTCGCGCCCTCCGGGTCGGGGGTGACCAGCTCGTTCCAGCTCATCGCCCCGGGGGTGTCGAAGAGTTCCGCCCCGGGGTGGGCCATCGGCTGCCAGACGCTGAACACCGCGCCGGCCGGGTCGGCGAAGACCGCCATCCGGCCCTGGTCGAACACGTCGAACGGGGCGACCAGCACCTGCCCGCCGGCCGCCTCGACGCGGGTCGTGACCAGGTCCGCGTGGTCGGTCGCCACGTACGTCGACCAGATCGGCACCTGGTCCGGCGCGGCGGGCGGACCGGCCCCGGCCACGGCGCGCCCGTCGAGCAGGAACGTGGTGTAGCCGGCGGCCTCCGGCTGCGGGGCGATCCGGGTGGTCCAGCCGAACAGTTCCGGGTAGAAGCGCCGGGCCTCCGCCAGGCCCGGGGTGGCCAGGTCGGCCCAGCACGGCGTGCCCGGCGGGACGCTGCTCACGCTGACCCCTCTCCACAGGTGGCGGCCCGGTGGGACGCCCTGCCCGCATCCTGGCACCGCAACCCGATGGAACGGGCTCAAACGGGACGAATAACCCCAGCCGGGCGGCGCTCGCCGGCCCCGGCCCGCGCCCCACGGCCGATCGCCGGCCCGAACAGCGCCCCACGGCGCGGGTCGTCAGCGGAAGCGACGGCCCTCGTCGCGCCGGTACGCCCAACCGGCGAGCGCCGCCAGCGCCACCACCCAGACGCCGAGCATCACCACCGACACCGGCGCGGGACGCCAGTCGCCGACCGCCGCCCACATCAGCTCGACCGCGCCCCGCGTCGGCAGGTACGGCGCGATCGCCCTGACGAAGGCGGGCGCGGCGTCCGGCGCGGAGAGCAGGCCGCCCCCGAACGCCAGCGGAAAGAAGACGATCTGGGCCACCACGATCGCCGCCTTGCTCGGCAGCGCGTACCCGATGGCGAGGCCCATCAGCGTGAACGGCACGGAGATCAGCCCGACCACGACGACGGCCAGGACGAACGCCCCGGGGCTGATCCGGGCGTCGGTGAACAGCGCCGCGATCACCACCACCGGGAGCAGGGAGAGGAAGGTCAGCGCCAGGCCCGCGAGCACCCGTCCGGCGAAGGCCGGCGCCGCCCCGGCCGGCAGGGTCCGGGTGTACGGGTTCCAGGGCTGGTCGCGGTCCTCGGCGACGCCCACGCCGTACTGGAAGATGTTGGCGCTCATCACCGCGAACGTGACCATCGCGGCGGTGGCGTAGGTGGCGCCCGTCGGGTCGTCCCCGGCGAACGGGACCACGAAGAAGAGCATCGCCACGGCCGGGAAGAAGGCGCTGCCGAAGACCGCCACCGGGATGCGGAGCGTCTGCAACAGCTGGTAGCGGGCGTGCACGAGGGCGAGTCTCACGGGGGTCGGTCTCCTCACGCGGCGGTGGCCTGCTGGCCCGGGACAGTGACGGTGCCCTGCCCGCCCGGGGCGGTGATGGCCAGGAACGCCTCCTCCAGCGAGGTGGGGCGCACCTCCAGGTCGCGGAAGGACACCCCGCTGGCCACCAGCTCCCGGACCAGCCGGTCGGCGTCGGTGGTGAGCAGGTGGGTGCGGTCGTCGACCTGCTCGACGCGGACCACGCCCGGCAGGTCCGGCAGGTCGCCCGCGACCAGGCTGACCCGGCGTACGCCGACCACCGAGCGGATCGCCGCCGTGGTGTCGTCGGCCAGCACCCGGCCCTGCCCGATCACCACCACCCGGTGCGCGAGCGCCTCCACCTCCTCCAGGTAGTGGCTGCTCAGCAGCACGGTGCCGCCGTCGGCGTGGAAGCCGCGGATCGCCTCCCACAGGGTGTGCCGGGCCTCGACGTCGAGCCCGGTGGTCGGCTCGTCGAGGAGCACCAGCCGGGGCCGGCCGACGAAGGCGAGCGCCACGGCCAGCCGCCGCCGCTGGCCGCCGGAGAGGCCGCCGGTCTGCCGGCGTGCCTGGTCGGTGAGGCCGAACCGGTCGAGCAGCTCGCCCCGGGGGACCGGGTCCGGGTAGTGCGCGGCGACGAAGTCGACCACCTCGCCGACCCGCAGGGTGGCCGGCAGCCCGGTCTCCTGCGGCGTCACCCCGACCTGCAGGCGGTGGGCGGGGTCGCGCGGGTCGCCGCCGAACAGCTCGACCCGGCCGGCGGTGGGCCGGCGCAGCCCGACGAGCAGGTTGAGCAGGGTGCTCTTGCCGGCGCCGTTCGGCCCGAGCAGGCCGACCAGCTCACCCGCGCGCACGTCGAGGTCGACCCGGTCGAGGGCGAGCACGTCGCCGTACCGGCGGGTGGCCTGGTCGGCGCGGGCGAGGATCATCGGTGCTCCTTTGGTCGGGCCGGCGGACACGGTCGGCCGTCACCTTCGGTGTACTCCCCTCGCGCCACCGGGGGCAGGGTCCATCGGCCGTGTGGTGACCGCCGGAGTGACCGTGCCGGGCCGGCGCGGAGGTCAGCGGGGCAGGGGCCGGGTCAACGCCGGGCTCCCCGGTGCCGGGGTCGCCGGCAGCGGGGCCGGCAGCGGGGTCGCCGGGGTCGGCGTCCGGGTCGCGCCCGCCGACCGCGCGGTGACCGCACCGGACAGGGCGGTGACCAGGAACGCGCCGGTGGCGGCCCCGATCGGGTCGGGCTGGCCCGGCACCTGGTAATGGGTGACGTTCGTGCCGAGCGTCACCTGGCGGGAGCCGTCGGGGGCGTGCAGCGAGATCGTGGCGTGCCCGAAGACCACCCCGTCGTGCCCCCAGAGCCGGCCGCCGGGCAGCGCCAGCCACAGCAGGCCGAGGCCGTACCCGCCGGCCTCCGGCTGCGTCGGGTCCAGCGGCACGGTGGTCCGCATCCGGGCCAGCTCGGCCGGGCGCAGCAGCCGGCCCCCGAGCAGCGCGCGGAAGAACCGGTTGAGGTCGGCCGCCGTGGAGACCAGCGCGCCGGCCGTCCACGCCCACGACATGTTCGCCACGCTGAAGTCGCGGAGTTGGCCGTCGTACCAGGGCAGGTACGCCTCGCTGTGCGGCCCGGCGATCCGGGTCCGCCGCCCCGGGAAGTACGTCTGGTGCAGCCCCAGCGGCCGGATGACCCGCCGGTGCACCTCGTCGGCCGCGCCGCGGCCGGTCACCCGCTCGACGACCAGGCCGGCCAGGATGTAGTTGGTGTTCGAGTACGCGAACCCCGCCCCCGGCGCCCCGGTGCGGGGCTCGCCGAGCCCGATCCGGACGAGCTGGTCCGGGGTGAACGTGGTGAACCGGAGCCGCTCGACGTCGTATCCGCTGGTGAACAGCACGGTGTCGTAGTCGCCGATGCCGCTGGTGTGGTTGAGCAGCATCTCGACGGTGACCCCGGGCACGGCGTACTCCGGGAGGTAGCGGCCGAGCGGGGCGTCCAGCGCCACCCGGCCCTCGCCGGCCAGGCGCAGCAGCGTGGCGGCCACGAACGTCTTCGTGATGCTGCCGACCCGGTGCTGGAGGCCGGGCCGCATCGGTCGCCCGGTGTCGAGATCGGCGATGCCGCTCGCGCCGCGCCACCGGTCCCGGCCGTCGCGGGCCTCGGCGAACACCCCCACCATGCCGGCGTCGGTGATCGCGCCGATCCCGGCGTCGAGCGCGTCCGCCGGCAGCCGCCCCGCCGTCGCTCCCGGCCCGGTGGCCGGACCCGATCCGTCGGCTGCGGCCGTCCCGCCGGGCGTGGTGGTCCCGGCGGGCGCGGCCGTCGCCGGGGCGGCGGCCAGCAGGGGCGTGGCCGCCAGCGCGGTGCCGGCCCCGGCGAGCAGGAGATCGCGGCGCGACAGGTGCATGCTGCCTCCCAAGTGGACGAGGTGCACCCATCATCACCGATCGCCACAACTCCCGCCGATGGTGAACCGCCCGGTAAGAAGGGGACCCTTCTCGACCGTATGCGTTAACAGGGGGCCCTTCCTTACAGCGGGGCGGGGAGCGGGGCGGTGTGCAGCACCGTCAGGCGGGACACCGCCCGGGTCAGCACCACGTACAGCCGGTGCAGCCCGCGCGGCTCGGCCGCCACGATCGCCGCCGGCTCCACGGTCACCACGTGGTCGTACTCCAGGCCCTTGACCAGCGTCGCCGGGACCACCGTGACCCGCGCCGGGGCCGCCACGTCGTCGGCGGTCGCGGTGTCGATCCCGGCGTCGGCCAGCGCCGCCCGCAGCCCGCCGACCGCGGCGTCGGCGGCGATCACCCCGACCGAGCCGTCGTGGGCCAGCGCCGTCCGCACCTCGTCCACCGTCGCCGCCACCAGGTCATCCACGGTACGCACGTCCAGCGCGCCGTCGCGGCGCAGCGACTCGGCCGGGGGTACGTCCACCGCGAGCGCCGGCAGCAGCCGGTTGGCGAACGCCACCACGGCGGCGGGCACCCGGAAGCCGATGCTCAGCGGCACCACCGTCGCGTCCGGCTTGCCCAGGTGGGCCAGGGACTCCCGCCAGTCGCGGGCGGCCCACGGGGCGGTGCCCTGCGCCAGGTCGCCGAGCAGCGTGATCGACCCGTGCTCGCTGCGACGGGCGATGGCCCGGCACTGCATCGGGGAGAGGTCCTGCGCCTCGTCGACCACCACGTGCCCGAAGCCGGCGGGGCGCTCCAGCAGCCCGGCGGCCTCGTCGACGAGCACCGCGTCGGCGGCCGTCCACTTCGTCGCCTTCGGGGTGCGCGGCGGCTTCGCCCAGGTCAGCAGCGCCTGCTCGGCCTCGGTGAGCACGCCGTCGGCGGCTGTCGCGAGCGCCGCCGGGTCGGCGAGCAGCCCGTGCACCAGCCCTTCCGGGGTGAGCGCCGGCCAGACCGCGTCGAGGAAGTCGGCGACCGGGCGGATCCTGCCCATCCGGCGCAGCCAGGCGTCGCCGGGCGACTCGGCGCGGCGGGCCTCGGCCTGGCGTTGCAGCAGGCCCACCACCCGGGCCCGCACCCGTTCCCGGCCGGTGGCGTACGGCAGCCCCTCCCGGCGGGTCTCCTCGACGACGCGGTGCAGCGGGTCGAGGCCGATCCGCCAGCGGAACGACCCGTCGGAGACCATGATCGGCTCGGTGGGGGCGGCGATCCGGGCCTCGACGGCCCGCCGCAGCACCTCGGCCATCCGCGCGTCGTGCTTGAGCGCCGCCACGGCCGGGTCCTCCACCGCCCGCACCGGCACCCGGGCGATCAGGTCCTCCACGGTCGCCTGCTCGACCTCGACCTCGCCGAGCGCCGGCAGCACCGCCGCGATGTACGACAGGAACGCCCGGTTCGGCCCCACGATCAGCACCCCGCACCGGCGCAGCCGCTCCCGGTGCAGATAGAGCAGGTACGCCGCCCGGTGCAGCCCGACGGCGGTCTTCCCGGTGCCGGGCGCGCCCTGTACGCAGATCGAGGCGGCCAGGTCGGCGCGGACCAGCTCGTCCTGCTCCGGCTGGATGGTGGCGACGATGTCGCGCATCGGGCCGACGCGGGGGCGCTCGATCTCGGCGGTGAGGATGCGGCTGGCGGTGCCCAGCTCCTCGCCCCGGTCCAGGTGCTCGTCCTCGAAGCTGGTCAGCGCGCCCGCGCTGAAGCCGAACCGGCGGCGCACGGTCACGCCCTGCGGGTCGCGGGCGCTGGCCCGGTAGAACGACCGGGAGACCGGGGCCCGCCAGTCGAGCACCATGGGCTCGCCGAGATCGTCGGTGACGTGCCGGCGGCCGACGTGGTGCTCCTCGTCGCCGAACGTGAGCCGGCCGAAGAACAGCGGGGTGTCGGGCTGGTCGGCCAGCTCGGCGACGCGGCGGGACAGGGTGCGCCCCAGGGTCTCCGCCGTGTACGCGTCGCCGGCGACGTTGTGGCCGGTGGCGAAGAGGGCCTCGGTGCGTTGGCGCATGCGGGTCAGCGCGGCGCGGGACGCGTCCAGGTGGGCCCGTTCGGCGGCCAGTTCGGTGTCCAGGGACATGGGGGCGTGCGGGGTCATCCGACCTACTCCTCGGCGCGGGGGACAACACTGCCGCTCGCGTTTCCGGCAACGATGGCCGGCGCGGGGACGTCCGCTGCGGTGCTGGACACCTCGGCCGTCGGCGGGGGAACAGTCTACTCCGCCCCACCCACTCGCTCAGCCGCTTTACCCACCCCACCCGAGTCCGGTGATCAAGAGAAAAGCGTCAGAGTCGATCTTTGCGATGACGCAAACCTTTTGATCGCTGGGCTGGGGCTGGGGCTGGGGCTGTGGGTGGGTGCGGTGGGCTATTCCGCGGCGGCGAGCACGAATGTGCCCTTTCCTTGGCGGCCCTCGATCAGGCCCTCGGCGCGGAGCAGGAACAACGCGCCCACTGATGTTCAACTCCAAGATCAGCGCCACGCTCATCCGGTCGCCGGTCGCCGGTCGCCGGTCGCCGGTCGCCCGTCGCGCGGAGGCGTGGTCCCGGTCCGGCTTCGATGCTGAGCCCAGGCCTCAGCCCTGTTCGTCCTCGTCGGCTGGCGGGCGGCGCGGGCGATTGTGGCGGGCCCACTCGTCGACCTCGTCCGCGTCCCAGACGTTCATCCCGACCAGGCGGGCGAGGGGCTCCGGGAACCCGGGCCGACGCGTGATCTGTAGGACGCGTTGTCGAGACACGCCAAACAGGGCGGCGAGTTCGCCGGGCCCGTACAGGCGTGGTCGCTTCACAGCCTGAACGTAGGCACGACACGTCGTTTACGTTTGTCACTTACAGATTGACAAGTAGGTGACGGAGGGTGTGGGATTGATTGCGCGGGGCCCTCGGCCTGGTGGAGCGGTGCTCGGTGGGCCGGGGTGCCGCAATCGGATCCGGCATCCTTAGGGGAGGCGCAGTGATCAACCGGCGAATGCCTCTGCTGATCCGGGCCGCCTGGCGGACCCTCGACTGGCACCGGCGCCGCCGGTGCTCGGCCTGCTCCCCGAGTGGCTGGTGTCCCCTTGTGCAGGCGGCTCAGACCAGGATCACCTCGTGGCGTCGGTACGGCCCCCGGTGATCGAACTGAACGCTGGCGACGTCCTGCACATCACAAGGGCCTGCAGCGTCCAGTTCACCAAGCCGATCATGTTCCGGCTGATCAAGGTACGGACCGATCTGGTCACCTACTTCGGCTGGATGTGGCTGGACGGCTACGAGTTGGATGGCAAGGGCGAGGCCGTTGCTCGTCGCGAGCTGTTCGTCATCGAGGAGGGCATCCGAAAATTGAGCCCGCCAGCGCGTCGCGTCATCGTCCAGCCCGGCCGTCGGGCCGCCAACCTGCGCCCCGGCTGAGCCGCCACCCCCTGACGAATCCTCTGACCTGAGCATCCGGCCAGGGTCGCAGCGCCTCCAGGGCAGCTGCCGTCCGGATGAGCAGGTGTTCGTGGCGGTGGCGGGCGACGATCTGGAGGCCGACCGGGGTGCCGTCGGGGGCGAACCCGGCCGGGACGCTTGCGGCGGGGTGCCCGCTGAGGTTGAACGCCCAGGTCAGCGCCACGCTCATCCGGTCGCCCGGCCCGGCGTGGCCGTGCGCCGGGCCGGGGGTGGTGGGGGTGAGCAGCAGGTCGGCAAGGTCGAAGAGCCGCGCCAGGCGCGCGTCGTTGCCGGCCCGCAGGTCCCCGGCGGCGGCCCGGTCGCCGGGCGCTCGCAGGGCCCGCCACGCGGGCGCGGGATCGGCGAGCGTCAGGTCGTGCGCGACCCACCGGAGGAGACCCGCGTCGGCGAGCCGGTCGGCGGCGGCGCGGGCGGGCCCCGCGACGTCGGGGTCGACCTCGGCGTGGCCGAGCGTGGCCGACCAGACCGCCCGCAGCGGCCCGCCACCCGCCGGGCCGAGATGCCCGGCGAGCCGGGTGCCGAGAAGAGCGTCGAGGTACGCGGCGGCGTCGGCGACCGTACGGGCGAGCGGTCCCGGCGCGTTGAGCCCGGCGGCGTCGATGGCGGGCAGCCGCCCGTTGGTGAGCTTGATCCCGACGACCCCGCACCAGGCGGCGGGGATGCGCACCGAACCGGCCCCGTCGTTGCCGGTGGCCAGGGGCACGAGCCCGGCGGCGACGGCGGCTGCCGACCCGGCCGACGACCCGCCGGGCGTACGGTCGGTGCGCCAGGGGTTGGCGGTGGGGCCCCGGTCGGTGTGGCCCCACGTCTGCCAGGGCGTGCCCCGGGGGACGGCGGTGGCCCCGACCGGAATGCAGCCGGCGGCGACGAGCCGGCGGGTCTGGAGCGAGTCGACGCCCTCGGTGGCCTTGACGCCCAGCGGCACGCCGGCCAGCGGCAGCGGTCCGGCGGCGAGGGCGCGTTCCAGTTCGCGGGCGGCGTGCCGGGCCTGCTCCGGCCAGGTTTCGCGGAAGGCCCGCAGCGTGGCGTCGGCGGTGCCGATGCGGGCCAGGGTCGCCTCGACGACGTTGACGGGGCGGAGCCGGCCGGCGTTGACCAGCTCGGCGATCTCGACGGCGCTCCGGGGCGCGGCCGGATCGTCGGAGGCGACCGGGTCGGCGGGTGCGGCGGGGTCGTTGGAGGCGACGGGTGCGGCGGGGTCGTCGGGAGTCGTGTCCATCGTGGGGGCTCGCTCGGCACCGGGTCGGCGGTCGCGCTCTGCGCCGCCGTCGAGGTGCCGCCGCCGAGCTTAGCGGCGGGGTCGATGGCAGGCGCGGGTGGCGGGCGGGATCATGGGGGCATGAGCGAGGCACCGCCCGAGCGGCAGCGGGTGACGATCAGCGATCCGCAGGTGATGCGGGCCCTGGCCCACCCGGCACGGCTCGCGATCATGGAACATCTCGCCTCGATCGAGTCCGGGGCCACCGCCACCGAGTGCGCGGAGATCGCCGGCCTGTCGCCGAGCGCGACCAGCTACCACCTGCGCGCGCTGGCGAAGTTCGGGCTGGTCGAGCAGGCCCCGAGCCGGGGGGACGCCCGCGAGCGGGTGTGGCGGGCGTTCAGTCCGTCGTACAACGTGGAGGCGGGGCAGGTGGCCGGTTCCGAGGCGCGGGCGGCCGAGCTGGCTCTCGTGGAGGCGCACCTCGCCCGGGACGCGCAGCGCACCCGGGACTGGTTCCGCCGGGGGCCCGAGGAACCGCCGGAGTGGTACCGGGCCGGGTGGTTCAGCGACAGCGTGCTCCTGCTCACCGCCGAGGAGCTGCTGGCGCTCAACGAGGCGGTCCAGGACCTGATGGCGCCCTATCGGCGTCGGGTGCGGACCGACCCGCCGGACGGGGCGCGTCCCGTGGCCGTCCAGTACCGGTCGGTGCCCGTGGACTGAACCGGTTGCGACGGGGGATTGCCCGGCCGAGGTGTGAAGGATTACTTTCGAAGTATGTCCTTCACACTTGGTCGGTCGCGTTGGCCCGACGTCTGGCTCGCCACCGCCGCCCGGGGCATCTCCAGCTGCGGTGACTTCCTGGCCGCGAGCACCCTCACCCTCGCCCTCCAGTCCGCCGGGGCCGGCGGCCCGGCCGTGGCGGGGCTGCTGATCGCCGCCAGCCTGCCGCTCGTCGCGCTCGCCCCGTTGACCGGCCGGCTCGCCGACCGGGTGGACTCCCGCACCCTGCTCGTCGCGGCCGGCATCGTGCAGGCGGCGATCTGCCTCGCCCTCGCGTACGCCGGACACCCGGCCCTGGCGATCGGCCTGGTGGCGCTGCTGGCCGCCGGGCTCGCGGTCACCCAGCCGGTGCTCGCCGCCCTCGTCCCGGCGATGGTCACGCCCGGGGACCTGCCCCGGGCCAGCGCGCTCAACCAGACGGCCGGCACCCTCGGCGCGCTGGCCGGCCCGGCGCTGGCCGGGCTGCTGGTGGGGCAGTTCGGCACCCGCGTGCCGCTGCTGTTGGACGCCGCCAGCTACCTCGCCCTGGTGGCCGCCGGCCTGCTGATCCGCACCCGTCGGGGCGGCGCCCGCCCGACCGCCAGACCCCGCCCGGCCGCCGACGCCCACTCGACGCCGACTCCCGACGGCCCGGCCCGGGCTTGGCGGCTGCGCCCGGACCGGCTGCTGTTCGCGATGGTGGCCTCGCTCGCCGGGGTGGTCGGCGCGGTCGGGGCGATCAACGTGATCGAGGTGTTCTTCATCCGCGAGACGCTGGGCAGTTCCACCACCGTCTACGGGCTGGTCACCGGGGCCTGGCCGCTGGGCATCGTGGCCGGGGCGTGGGCGCTCGCCCCGCTGACCCGCCGGCTCACCGACGACGGTCGGCTGCTCGGCGTGGGGCTGCTCCTGCTCGGCGGGTGCTGCCTCGCGGTCCTGGTCTCCGCCGCCGTGCCGTCCGCCTGGCTGCTGGTGCCGATCTGGCTGCTCGGCGGCCTGCTCAACGGCGGCAACAACGTCGTCTGCAACGTGCTGCTCGCCCGCCGGGTGCCCGAGGCGGCGCGGGGCCGCGCGTACGCCGTCTTCGGCGCGGCCGTGCAGGGCGCGGGCATGGTCGGTCTCGCGGCCGGCGGCCTGCTGCTCGACCTGGCCCACCCCCGGCCGCTGGTGGCGGCGTGCGGCACGGTGGGGCTGCTCGCGGTGGCCGCGTTCGCCGTCCCCGTCGTCCGGGCGGCCCGCGCCGAACGGTCCGCGAACGGACCGGGGCAGCGGCGCGGGGCGGCCCGCGCGGCGGGGTCTACGCCGTGAGCAACTGCCGGATCCGCGCGTACTCGGCGGCCATCTCCGGCTCGGCCAGGAAGTCGTCGAGCGCGGCCGAGACCCGGTAGTCGACCTCCTCCAGGGAGCGGATGGCGAGCTCGTACAGCTCGCCGCGCCGGTGCTCCTCAAGGTAGGTGGTCCAGTGTTCGAGCGCGGTGAGGACGATCAGCAGGCCGGGGTCCATGTCGCCGTCGGCGAGGGTGCCCTCGTCGATGCGGTCCAGCAGGGCCCGCAGTTCGCTCGCGTCGGCCGTGGCGACGGTCTCCAGAGCGGTGGCCAGCGCCGCCTGGGCGTCCTCGTCGAGGTCGTCCTCGTCGGCCTCGTCCACCAGGTCGGCGGTGGTCAGGCGGGTGATGGTCGCCAACCCGAAGGCGTGCAGGTCGTCCTCGCCAGCGGCGTCGATCAGTTGCTGGATGGCCGTCTCGACCTCTTGGTATCGCACCGCCTCAGGGTAGTGGCCGGCGGTGGGGCACCCACGACCGGCTTGCTTGTGCCGCTCATCGGGGTCGGCACACGAAGCGGGCCACCCGGAGACCCGGATGGCCCGCTCGCCGTGCCGAGGTCAGAGGTTCAGGCTCCAACTGTTGAGGTAACCGGTGTCGAGGCTCGCCGCGTCCTGGACCCGCAGCCGCCAGCTCCCGTTCGCCACCTCCGAGGAGAGGTTCACGGTGTACGTCTGGTCGATGTTGTCGGTGCTGCCACCGGAGCGGCTCTGCAGCGTGTACACGCTGCCGTCCGGCGCGACGAGGCTGACCACGAGGTCACCGATGTAGGTGTGCACGATGTGCACCTCGACCTTGCTCGTGGTCGACGGGGTCGCCGCGCAGCCGCTGATCACGATGGTGCTCTCCACCGTCGAGTTGTCGGCGATCGCGACGTCGGTGCCGTTGCTGCCGGAGCAGCCCGGCAGCCCGTTCACCGTCAGGCTCAGCGTGGTCGTCCGGGCCACCGAGGGGGAGGTGCCCACCAGCGTGATCGCCACCGTGCCGCTGCCGGCGGTGGCGGCGGCGCTGACCGTGACCGTGGTCGACCCGCCGGCGGTGACCGACGACGGCGCGAACGACACGCTCACCCCGGCCGGCAGCGGGCCGGTCGAGAAGGTGACCTCCTCGGCGGTCCCCCGGATGACCGTGGTGCCGACCGTGGCGGTGCCCGAGGTGCCCGGGTCCAGGGTCAGCGCCGCCGGGGTGGCCGAGACGGTGAAGTCGTTGGCCGCGCACGACTCGGTGCCGGTGACGTTCACCGACGTCCAGGCCGCCATCACCGCCTTGTACTCGGTGCTGCACAGGCCGTACAGGTCGGTGGCGGCCGACAGGGTGTGCAGCCGCGCGGTGTTGGTCGGCTGCGCGGTGTTCACGTAGCGGGTGTTCGACACGAAGTACGCGTCGAGCGCCCGGAACCAGATCTTCTCCGCCTTCTCCCGGCCGATCCCGGTCACCGGCGCGGCCGACCCGCACAGCGGCGAGGTGCCGTACGAGGTCGCCCCGGAGCCCTCGGCCAGGTTGAAGTAGAAGTGGTTGGCCACGCCCGAGGAGTAGTGCACGTCGAGGCTGTTGGTGCCGGTCGACCAGCAGCCGTGCGACTTGCCGTCCAGCGTCGGGTCGTACATGTAGCGCAGCGGGGTGCCGTTGCCGTTGATGTTGATCTTCTCGCCGACCTGGTAGTCGCCGGGGTCGACCGGGGTGTTGGCGTAGAACTCCACCATGTTGCCGAAGATGTCGCTGGTGGCCTCGTTCAGGCCGCCGGACTCACCGGAGTAGGTCAGGCCACCGGGGACCACGTTCTCGGTGACGCCGTGGGACATCTCGTGGCCGGCGACGTCGAGGGCGACCAGCGGCCGGGCGTTGCCCGCGCCGTCGCCGTAGGTCATCTGCGCGCCGTCCCAGAAGGCGTTGACGTACGCGTTGCCGTAGTGCACCCGGCTCGGCACGCCGGTGCCGTTGCCGAAGACGCCGTTGCGGCCGTGCACCTCGGTGAAGTAGTCGAAGGTCGTGGCCGCGCCGAAGTGCGCGTCGACCGCGGCGGACTGCCGGTTCGAGGCCGCGCCGGTGCCCCACACGTTGTCGGCGTCGGTGAAGGTCGTGCAGGTCGAGGTGCCGTTGTTCATGTCGCAGGTGCGCCCGTTGCCCCGGGTCGGGTCGATCATGTTGTACGTCGAGCCGGACAGGGTGGTGTCGATCGGGACCGGGCCGGCGTAGATGCTGTTGCCGGTGCCGACGACGGACTCGACCTCGTCGAAGGAGCCGATCCGGGCGCCGGTCAGCGCGTCGCTGATGACGTGCAGCTTCGAGGGGGTCTGCCCGTCCGGGGCCCAGCCGGTCACCACCGTCTCCCAGGCGAGCCGTCCGGTCCCGCTGCTCGCGTCGACGAACAGCTCCGCCGCGCCGGTGCCGGTGACCCGGCCGGAGAACTCGGCGATCGCCGCCCTGCGGGCCTTTGCGGCGCTGACCTTCGGGGTGGTGGCGAGGCTCAGCGGGGCGGCCAGGCCGACCGAACTGCCCGCGTAGTCGCCGTCGGCCTCGGTGCGGATGACGACGTCCCCGCCGTAGACGCGGAGCCCGTCGTACGTGCGGGTGTAGCGGACCGTGCCCCGGCCCTCGGCGTCCCGCTTGCTGCTGTGCACCGCGTAGCGGTCCTTCGCCGAGGACCTGACGGCCCGGGAGTGCTCCTTCAGGGCGGTGTCGGCGGCGGCGACCAGCGCCGGCCCCGGGGTGGATGGCGGGGCGGCGGACGCGCTCGTGGTGGTGACCACGAGACCGCTGCCGACCAGCATGGTGACGCCGGCCAGCGCTAGGGCTGATCTCAACATGACCTCCCCAATACGAGATGCACTCGCATCTATCGATAGCGAGATCATCGTCCGCTGCGGGGATCCTGGGAAGGCGAGCGTCGATGGATAAACATACCTACTTGTCCATCCTGGCGATGCTATTGCCGGCGAGGCGCGCGAGGATGTTCCGTCTCTGTTACGAAAGGAACCCATTGACAACAATCGCCTCAATAGATGGCAACCTTCGATGGCTGTCCGATCCCTAGCGTGGTGGGCACGTCGAACCCGACGTACCGCGAAGGCCCTCCGCCCCACACATCCCGTTGGCGCGGGAGGCCGCCGGTCGACGCCGTCGACCGGCCCAGGAAGGAGCAGCCCAGTGAGGCTCACCCCGTACGTCACCCGCCGTTGGATCGGCACCCTCGGCACCGCCGCCCTCGCCGGCGCGCTGCTGGCCACCGCCGGGGTCGACCCGGCAGCGGCGACCCCGGCCACCGGCACCGTCCTCGGTGCCGACCGGCCCACCGCCGTCGACGGCAGCTACCTCGTGGTGCTGAAGGAGGGCCAGCGGCCCGACCGGGCCCGCGCCGAGGCCATCACCTCGCGCTACGGCAACGGCCGGGTCGACCGGGTCTACGGCCGGACCGTCAACGGCTGGTCGGCCCACCTCACCGAGCGGGCGGCCCGCCGGCTGGCCGCCGACCCCGCCGTCGCCTACGTGGAGCAGGACCAGCGGGTGCGGGCCCTCGTCACCCAGACGAACCCGCCCTCGTGGGGGCTAGACCGCATCGACCAGCGCAACCTGCCGCTCAACCGGTCCTTCACCTACGGACCGAGCAACGGGGTGCGCGTCTACGTCGTCGACACCGGCGTCCGGGTGACCCACCAGGACTTCGGCGGCCGGGCGGTGAGCGGGTACGACGCGGTGGACAACGACAACAACGCCGACGACGGCAACGGACACGGCACCTTCGTCGCCTCGGTCGCCGCCGGCACCGCGTACGGCGTGGCCAAGAACGCCACCGTCGTGGGCGTCCGGGTGCTCGACAACAGCGGCTCGGGCACCACGGCCGGCGTCATCGCCGGCATCGACTGGGTCACCGCGAACGCGACCCGTCCCGCCGTGGCCAACCTGAGCCTCGGCGGCGGTGCCAGCACCACTCTCGACGCGGCGGTCCGCCGGTCGATCGCCGCTGGCGTCACCTACAGCATCGCGGCCGGCAACTCCGGCGTACCGGCCACCGGCACCTCGCCGGCCCGGGTCACCGAGGCGCTGACCGTCGGCGCGACCGACCAGACCGACACCCGGGCGAGCTGGTCCAACTACGGCACCGCGCTCGACCTCTTCGCGCCCGGTGTCTCCATCACCGCCGCCTGGCGGACCAGCGACGCCGCCACCTACACCGGCAGCGGCACCTCGTTCGCCGCACCGCACGTCGCCGGCGCCGCCGCGATCTACCTGCGGAACAACCCCACGGCCAGCCCCGCCACGGTCAACGCGGCGATCGTCGCCGCCGCGACGCCCAACGTGGTCGTCAACCCCGGCGCCGGCTCCCCGAACCGGCTGCTCTACGTCGGAAGCTGACCCGCCCGCACCACCCGTCCGCGCCGGGCCACCCCCGGCGCGGACGGCGGCCGGTGGCCCGCCGCCCCGCACGACTCGCCGGTGCGGTCACCCGGCTCGACCGCCGCCCCACCCGGGCGGCGGTCGAGCCGTTCGGGCCGCCCGGACCCGGCGCACGGGCCCCGGGTGCGGGATTGGCCACTCCGGGGCCCGCCCGTTGAGACCGTGTCCCGCGGCGGGGATACGGTCGCAGCATGGCTGACCGCATCGCCCGTCCCCGGGTCGGACACATCCAGTTCCTGAACTGCCTGCCGATCTACTGGGGCCTGATGCGTTCCGGCGCGCTGATCGACGTCGACCTGCACAAGGACTCGCCGGACCGGCTGAGCGCCGCCCTGGTCGCCGGTGACCTGGACATCGGGCCGATCTCGCACGTCGAATACCTGCGCCACGCCGACGAGCTGCTGCTCCTGCCCGACCTGGCGGTCGGCAGCGACGGCCCGGTGCTCTCGGTCAACATGGTGTCCACGAAGCCCCTCGCCGAGCTGGGCGGCGGCCGGGTGGCCCTCGGTTCGACGTCGCGCACCGGCGTGCTGCTCGCCCGGCTGCTGCTCGGCGAGCGGTACGGCGTCCACCCCGACTACTTCCGCTGCCCGCCCGACCTGACGCAGATGCTGCTGGAGGCGGACGCCGGGGTGCTGATCGGCGACGTGGCGCTGCGGGCGCTGTACGAGGCCCCGCAGCGGGGGCTGGAGGTCACCGACCTCGGGCAGGCCTGGCGCGACTGGACCGGGCTGCCGATGGTCTTCGCCGTCTGGGCGGTGCGCCGGGACTTCGCCGCCGCCCACCCCGGCCTGGTCAAGGAGGTGCACGAGGCGTTCCTGCGCTCCCGCGACCTGTGCCTGGCCGAGCTGGACCAGGTCGCCGAGGCCGCCGCCCGGTGGGAGTCGTTCGACGCCGCGACCCTGGCCACGTACTTCCGGGCGCTGGACTTCTCGCTCGGCGAGCGGCAGGTGGCCGGGCTGCGCGAGTTCGCCCGCCGGGCCGCCGAGATCGGCGAGGCCCCGCCGCTGCCGGCGGACGGCCCCCGGTTCTTCGCCGGCTGAGGCCGACCACCAGACGTACGCCGTGATCGCCGCCGCCCGACGGCGGTCACGGGGCACCCGTCAGGTGCCGGAGCGCAGCACCGCCTCGGTGATCTTCTGGCAGTTCTTCATGCCGTACTCGTAGCCCATGTTGATCGGGTAGCGGACCATCACGCCCATCGTCCAGTTGTCGCCGATGGCGAGGCAGTTGATGTGCATCTCCTGCTCGCTGGTCCGGTCGATCCAGCCGTTCTTGATGGCGATCTTCTTCTGCTCGGCCGCCGGGAACGCCTTGCGGATGCCGAAGTCACCGGAGCCGCGCACCAGCCGCATCTCGTTGATCAGCCACTTGGTCCACTCCGGCCCGGCCGCCCGGCCGTCCTTGATACACGCGCCGAGGCGCGCGGTGTCCCGGGGGGAGAGGTTCGTCCGGCTCCAGCCGCCGTCGGCGGCGGGGCTGCTGTCGGTGGTCTTGCAGATGGAGATCATCCGCTTGATCGACGCGGACCGGCCCACGGTGTTGTAGAACTGCTCGGCGCGGGTGTTGTCGCTGTCGCGGATGATCCGGGTGGCGTCGGCGAGCTTGGCGTCGCTGGGCTTCTGCCCCTGCTCGTCGGTGCGCCGCAGGTAGTCGGCGACGATCCAGGACTTGATCAGCGACGCGGTGGTGCTGGTCTCGTCCATGTTCTTCGAGCCGATGATCTTGCCGGTGCGGGTGTCCAGGACGCTCCAGGCGTACCAGCCCTCGATGTCGAGGTCGATCTGCTTGTCCGCGAACGGCAGCGGCTCCAGCGTCGGGGAGGGGCTGGGCGAGGCGGTGGGACGCGACTTGCGGTCCGAGGCCGCTCCGGCGGCGCGGTCGACGGGCGCGGACGCGTCGCCCCACTGGGCGGCGGCGGTCGACGCCATCGGCGAGCCGGGCAGCAGCCGCAGCGACACCAGCACCAGCCCGATCAGGACGGCCGCGATCGCGATCAGCCGCAGCGGCGACGCCTCGCCCCGCCCGGCACCTCCACCGCCGGCCCGGCGGCGGCTGCCCGCCATCAGAGCTTGCCGATCGGCTGCTGCGGCACCTTCAGGGCGGCGCCGGGCTGCGGGGTGACCAGCTGGGTGGCGACGCTGGCGCAGACCTTCGCGCCGTACGACAGCCCCTTCTTCTGCGGGTAGCGCAACATGACGGCGAGGCTCCACTTCTCGGTGACCGCAAGACAGTTCACGTGCCAGTTGCCGTCGTAGTTCAACGGCGTCCAGCCGTTCTTGATGCTGACCGGCCCCTGGGCCTTGATCTCGGCGGGCAGGCCGTCGACGATGCCCCACTTGCCGCCGCCGGACGTGGTGCGCTGCTCCTTGACGCTGCCGCGCACCTTGCTCATCTCGTCCAGCACCCACGTGGTCCACTTCGGCCCGGCCGCCTTGCCGCTGGCGATGCAGTCGCCGAGCCGGACGGCGTCGCGGGGGGACATCCGGGTGAAGCTCCAGTAGCCCAGGTAGCCCGCAACGTTGCCGCGCTTGGTGTCGGTGAGGCCGCAGATGTCGACGGCCCGCTTGAGCACCGGGTTCAGCTGGCCGTTCGGATACACCCTGTACGAGCCGCCCGCCGCACCCCACACCGCGTCCGCGGCGCCGTCGTTGCTGTCCCGGATGGCCAGGCTCGCCATCTGCTTCATCCTGGGCGAGGGTTCCTTGTCGCCGAGCTGCCGCAGGTAGTCGGCGACGATCCAGGCCTTGATCATCGACTCGGTCGAGCTGGTCGACGCCAGGTTCTTCGAGCCGGAGATGCTGCCGCTCTCGCGGTCCAGCAGGGCCCAGGAGAAGAACTCGCCGGAGAAGTTCACCGAGACGGGGGCGGCGGCCAGGGTCGGCGGCGGCGGGGCGGTCGGCTCGGGGGCCGCCACGATCTGCATGCCGCTCCCGCCGGATCCGCCGTCGTCGTCGCCGGAGAGCTTGGCGTACGCGGCGGGCACCAGCATGGCGCTGCCGAGGAGGATCGCCGCGACGGCGAACACCATGGCCACGCGAGGTCGCATGAGTGGATGAGCTCCAGATGTCAGGGGCCGGGGGACCGACTGCTTTCCGAACTGGTTCGTCCTGATCGCTGGGGGCCGGGGGAAGTGGCCCGCGTCATACGCCCGGCGGTCGTTCGCAGCCGGTCGGTGTGACCGGGAAAGTCTACGTCCGGATGGCCGACACGCCAGGAACCGAAGCCTGTCAAGTCGCTATGAAGGCGGGATTGTGGCCTGTTATGCCAGCCTTGGGGGGATTCATCTCCGCTTAGTGAGCCATGTCATACCTGCGCCCTGGCCTGCGGCAATACGAAAAGGGGTCGACTCGTGACGGAAGGTGCTTTCGGAAACCTGTGACACCCTCTGGTGTGGGCTGGCGCGAGCTGTAACACTTGTCGGCATGTATGGCAACGACTTCTCCGCCCCGGAGGACGCGCCCGGCGGTGGCCTGCTCGGCGAGGTGGCGGCGGCGGAGGCGGCGCTGCGCGCGGCGGCGACCCGGCAGCGCGGCGGCGGCCCCGGCCCGGACGCCGACCTGGAGGCATACTTCGCCGACGTCATCGACGCCGACCAGAAGATCGAGCCCCGCGACTGGATGCCCGAGGCGTACCGGAAGACGCTGATCCGGCAGATCGCCCAGCACGCGCACTCCGAGATCATCGGGATGCAGCCGGAGGGCAACTGGATCAGCCGCGCCCCCTCGCTCAAGCGCAAGGCCATCCTGCTGGCCAAGGTCCAGGACGAGGCCGGACACGGCCTCTACCTGTACGCCGCCGCCGAGACCCTCGGCGTCAGCCGGGACGAGCTGGTGCAGCTCCTGCTCGACGGGCGGCAGAAATACAGCTCGATCTTCAACTACCCGACCCTGAGCTGGGCCGACGTGGGGGTGATCGGCTGGCTGGTCGACGGCGCGGCGATCGTCAACCAGGTGCCGCTGTGCCGCTGCTCCTACGGCCCGTACGCGCGGGCCATGATCCGGGTCTGCAAGGAGGAGTCGTTCCACCAGCGCCAGGGCTACGAGATCCTGCACACCCTGGCCCACGGCACCCTGGAGCAGAAGGCCATGGCCCAGGACGCGGTGGACCGCTGGTGGTACCCGTCGCTGGCCATGTTCGGCCCGCCCGACGGCGACTCCACCCACTCCGCCCGCTCGATGGCCTGGAAGATCAAGCGGTTCTCCAACGACGAGCTGCGCCAGCGCTTCGTCGACATGTGCGTGCAGCAGGCGGAGATCCTCGGCCTCACCCTGCCCGACCCCGACCTGCGCTGGAACGAGCAGTGCCAGGCGTACGACTTCACCGAGCCGGACTACGCCGAGCTGATGCGGGTGATCTCCGGCGAGGGACCGTGCAACCGGCAGCGGATGGAGCACCGCCGCCGCGCCCACGCCGAGGGCGCGTGGGTCCGCGTGGCCGCCGCGGCGTACGCCGCGAAGCGGTCGACTGCGCGAGAGGCGGTTGCGGCATGAGCGGCACCGACAGCACGTCCCCCCTGTGGGAGGTCTTCGTGCGGGCCCGGCGCGGGCTGGCGCACACCCACGTCGGCAGCCTGCACGCCCCCGACGCCGAGTTGGCCCTGCGCAACGCCCGGGACCTCTACACCCGCCGCCAGGAGGGCGTGTCGATCTGGGTGGTGCCGGCCGCCGCGATCACCGCGTCCAGCCCCGACGAGAAGGACGCCTTCTTCGACCCGGCGGCCGACAAGGTCTACCGCCACCCCACCTTCTACGACGTGCCGGACGGGGTGGCCCACCTGTGAGGAGTCCCTTCGACTTCGCCCTCGCCCTCGGCGACGACGCGCTGGTCGCCGCGCAGCGCCTCGGCGAGTGGACCAGCCGCGCCCCGGAGATGGAGGAGGACGTCGCGCTGGCCAACATCGCCCTCGACCAGCTCGGCGCGGCCCGGCTCCTGCTCACCTACGCGGGCGAGCTGGAGGGCGCCGGCCGCGACGAGGACGCGCTGGCGTACCTGCGCGACGACCGGGAGTTCCGCAACTGCCTGCTGGTCGAGCTGCCCAACGGCGACTTCGCGGTGACCATGGCGAAGCTGCTGTTCCTGTCGGCCTACCAGCTTCCGCTCTATTCCGCGCTGGCCGGGTGCGCCGACGAGCGGCTCGCCGCGATCGGGGCGAAGGCGCGCAAGGAGTCCGCGTACCACCGGGACCACGCCGCGCTGTGGGTGCGCCGGCTCGGCGACGGCACCGCCGAGTCGCACCGCCGCATGCAGGCCGCCGTCGACCAGGTCTGGCCGTACGCGCACGAGCTGTTCGCGCCGTGGCCGGGCGCGCCGGTCGACCCGGCCGGCCTGCGCGGCGACTTCGACGCGTACGTCGGGCCGGTGCTGGCCGAGGCGACCCTGACCCGGCCGGCGGACGGCTGGGCCCCGGCCGGCGGGCGGGACGGCGTGCACACCGAGCACCTGTCGTACCTGCTGGCGGAGATGCAGGTGCTGCACCGCGCCCACCCGGGGGCGACGTGGTAGACCCGAGGGACGCCGTGGCGGCGGTGGTGGACCCGGAGATCCGGGTGATCACCATCGACGAGCTGGGCATCCTGCGGGCGGTCGACCGGGACGCAGCCACCGGCCGGGTCACCGTGACCATCACCCCCACCTACACGGGCTGCCCGGCGATGGACGTGATCCGGGCCGACATCCGGCGGGCGCTGGCCGCCGCCGGGCACCCCGACGCCGACGTCCGCACGGTCTACAGCCCGGCGTGGAGCACCGACTGGATCTCCGCCGCCGGCCGGGCCAAGCTGGCCGCCGCCGGCATCGCCCCGCCGCCGGCCACCCGGGACGCCGGCACCGCCCCGGCGACCCGGGCCGGCACGGTCGTGCCGCTGACCCTCGCCGTCCGCTGCCCGCTCTGCGGGTCGGCGGAGACCGAGCAGGTCAGCCGGTTCGGCTCCACCGCGTGCAAGGCCCTGTGGCGCTGCCGCGCCTGCCGTGAACCCTTCGACCACCTGAAGGCGCTGTGACTGTCACGATCACCCGCCCGGTCCGCCGCCGGCCGGCCTTCCACCCGCTGCCCGTCGCCGCCGTCGACCGGCTCACCGCCGACGCCGTGGCGATCACCTTCGCCGTGCCGGAGGAGCTGCGGGCGCTCTTCGCGTTCTCCGCCGGCCAGCACCTCACCGTGCGGCTGCCCGCCGGCCCCAACCGGGCGGACGGGGACGTGCGGCGGTCGTACTCGATCTGCTCGACGCCCGACGACCTGGCCCGGCACGGCCGGCTGCGGATCGGGGTGCGCGAGATCCCCGGCGGCGCGTTCTCGGCCTACGCCTGTTCGGTGCTGCGGCACGGCGACACCGTCGAGGTGCTGCCCCCGCTCGGGCACTTCACCACGGCGTTCGACCCGGGCCGGGCCCGCCGCTACGGCGCGGTCGCCGCCGGCTCCGGCATCACCCCGGTGCTCGCGCTGGTCGCCACCGCCCTGGCCGTCGAGCCGGCCAGCACCTTCACCCTGGTGTACGGCAACCGCACGGCGAACTCGGTGATGTTCGCCGAGGAGCTGGCCGACCTGAAGGACCGCTACCCGACGCGGCTGCACCTGGTGCACGTGCTGTCCCGGGAGCCGGGCGAGTCGCCGCTGCTGTCGGGGCGGATCGACGCCGACCGGCTGGGCCGCCTGCTGGGCACGATCGTGCCGGGCGACGCGATCGAGGAGTGGTTCCTCTGCGGCCCGTACGGCATGGTGGTCGACGCGAAGGCGGTGCTCGCCGCGCGGGGCCTGCCGGAGTCGGCGGTGCACGCGGAGCTGTTCCACGTCGACGACACGCCCGCCCCGGCGCAGCGCCGCCCCGCCGGGCCGACCGGGGACGCCGAGGTGACGATCGTGCTGGACGGCCGGGCGTCGACGTTCCCGATGGGCCGCGAGGAGCGGGTCCTCGACGCGGCGCTGCGGGTGCGCGGCGAGCTGCCGTACGCGTGCAAGGGCGGGGTCTGCTCGACCTGCCGGGCGAAGGTGGTCTCCGGCGCGGTGACGATGGCCCGCAACTACGCCCTGGAGCCGGACGAGGTCGCCGCCGGGTACGTGCTGACCTGCCAGTCCACCCCCACCACCGACACCCTCACGGTCGACTACGACGCGTAGCCGGCGCGGCGGGGCCGCTGGCGGCTTCGTGGACTGACCGCCGTGCTGGTATGACAGGCGGCGTGGACAAGCAGCGGGCCATCGTGGTCGGTAACAGTGACGGCATAGGGTTGGCGGTCACCCGCCGGCTGTTGGACGACGGCTGGACGGTGGCGGGCCTGTCGCGCAGCAGCAGCCCGTTGACGTCCAGCGGCTACGAGCACCACCGCGCCGACGTCACCGACGCCGGCTACCGCGAGGTCCTCGCCGGGGCGCTGGACACCCTCGGCGGCGTCGAGGTCTGCATCTACGCCGCCGGCATCGGTGACTTCTTCGACGTGGCGGACCTGGCCGCGCAGACCAGGGCGTTGGAGGTCAACCTCGTCGGCGCCGCGCGCACCATGGAGGTGGTGGTGCCGTCCATGGCGCGCGCCCGGGCGGGGCATGTGGTCGGCCTGTCGAGCCTCGCCGACGTGGCCCCCTCGGCCGAGGCGCCCGGCTACGCCGCGGGCAAGGCCGGGATGTCGTCGTACCTGCTGGGGCTGGGCGGGGCCCTGCGGTCACACGGGGTGCGGGTCAGCGTCGTCCGGTTCGGCTTCGTGGACACCAAGATGGCCAAGGCGCGGGTCAAGCCGATGATGCTCTCGGTGGACCAGGCTGCCGACGTGGTGCTGGACTGCCTGCGTACCCGCGCGGCGGTCGTCTCACGGCCTCGACGGATGGCGGCGCTGGCGCGTACCGCCGGGGTGCTGCTGAACGTGCGGGCGCGCCGGTGAGGTCGGCCGCGCCGGCGGCTGGCCCGGATTTGTTACGGTCGCGCCAGCAGCGCCGGTCGGACTGGGAGCGATGATGGAGAAGAGGCACGTCGGCACGTTGGTCGCCGTACTGGCCGTCGTGGCGGTCGTCGGCGCGGTCGGCGGCACCTACCTGGCCACCCGGGGCGACGGTGCGACGGCGGACCGCACCGTGGACGCCGGCAGCACCGTGGACGCGGGCGGGGACGCGGGCCGGCAGACGGGCGGCCCCGAGGCCAGCGGGGGAGCCGACCCGGCCGACCAGCCGGCGCGTCCGTCGTCCGGCGCTCCCACGGTCTCGTCGGGTTCCTCCGGCTCCTCGGATGGGGGGTCGCGGACGTACCGGCTCGACCGGACCTTCTACGACCAGGCGTCGATGACGGTCACCCTGGTCAGCGCCGAGGTCACCGGGAGCAAGCTGCGGCTGAACCTCCGGTACCGCAACGGCTCGGTGGTCCCCTGGGGGCTGGAATGCTCGCCCGTCGCCGAGGACCGCGAGCTGGTGCTGCTCACCCTCGCCGACGGCAGGACCGTGCGCCCGGAGAGCACCTACTGCTCCACCCGGCCCGGCGAGTCGTTCGACCTCGCGCCCGGCCGCGAGCTGGCGAGCTGGGCCGTGTTCCCGGTGGCGCCGCAGCCCGGCTCGTCGCTCGACCTGTCCTGGTACGACTTCCCCGCCACCGACCTCACCCTCCGCTGACGCGCCCTGTTGCGAGCCCTTCGGGCCTTGGACAGTTGCTGCACCGCCACCACCGACACCTCACGATCGACTACGGTGCCTGACCCATTGCCTCATCCCAAAGTTCCGGCCGAAGGTAAGCTGTACCTGCCAGGGGCAGTAGCCGCTGGAAGTGGACCCGGCAGCCTTCCGGACGGTGGGTGGGCCGGGTTTCGCGCTTTCGGCCTTGTCAGACCTGCCGCCGCTCACTGAGCATGTTGGAGTCGTCAGCGCCGGTAGGGATCGATGATCTCCCTGGGTCGGAGCGCGGGGACGGCGAGTTCGCGCAACGTGGTCGATGCGACGTAGTACCTGCCGCGCGTCTGACCGTGCTGCTGAAGGAACCCCGCCCTAACCAGGGCGCGAAGGTCACGAACTGCCTGGTCGTCGGTCAGGGCCTCGTCGCGCTGGTAGACGGTGCGGCGGACCCGACCGCCGGTCGCCGCGAGTTGCAGAGCGCTGACCACGCGCTCGGGGAGCCCGCCCTGACGGGCCCGGTCGTCGAGCAGTTCCCACAGGCGGGCGGCCTGGTCGAGGCGCTGCCGGACCAGCTGCGCCTGCTGGTGGTGGGCGCTCAGGCAGAACCTGATCCATGGCCCGGTGTCGTTGGCCGGCTGCCAGCTCGGACCGCCCACCTCGGCCAGCACGTCGTAGTAGGCGTAGGTGTTCCGCCCGTTGCCCAACCACTCCTCGATGGAGGAGAACTCGGGGGCCAGGACGCCGTCGCGGGCCAGGACCAGGGTATGCAGGCATCGCGACATGCGCCCGTTTCCGTCGCGCCATGGATGGATCTTGACTAGGTTCAGGTGCGCCATTGACGCGCGCACCAGAAGTGGGCTGTCGGGCTCTCCGTCGGCGAGCCAGTCGACCAGCTCGGAGACCAGGGCTGGCACCTCGTCGGCGTCGGGCCCCGTGTAGACGCGCCGTCCCGTGTGGGCCTCGTCGACGTAGATGTCACCGGGGCGGTACCGACCCGGCCACTTGGCCAGCTCGTTGCGCATCATCATGAAGTGCAGGGCGTTGAGGAGCATGTGATGCCAGGCGAACTCCCGGGAATGCCCCAGTTGCTGCACGTAGGTGAGGGCGTCCCGGTATCCGGTGATGACGTCCCAGGTGCCCGGACTGGTCTCCATCGGGTCTTCCCCGGTCACCGCGGCTACGGCGTCGTCCAGGCCGACCTGGTAGCCCTCGATCGAGTTGGACCCCTGGATGGCGTGGGCGATCAGGGACCTGCGCAGGTGCCCGCTCCACCGGCGTGGCTCGGCGACCTGGTAGCGAAGGGCCTCCCGCATCTTCTCCAGCTCGGCCAGGACGCGGTTGTCCTCGCTCGTCAGCCTGGGCGTCGCGTACAGCATGCCGGAATCATACAATCTTTCCGGCGGCACGCCGAAATGATTAAAGGATTCGGGGCTGCGGGCGATCAGCTCTCCTCGCGTACGTGTGCCGTCCAGTAGGTGAGGTCCGAGTGGTGCTCCGTGAGGACGACCGGCTCGCCGCAGGCCTCCCCGATCATCTTGGCCGCGTCGTCCAGGTGCGCCGGCTGGTGATCCCAGTCGTCGTCGCAGAACAGGTGCAGGCCGACCTCGCCCCGGTCGTCGCCGAGCGCCTCGGCCGCGGCGGGCGGCACCAGCACCACCGTGTAGCGGGCGGCCTCCCGCTCCGCCTCGGTGGGCGGCTCCGGCTCGTCCCGCCGCCGTCGGCGGAAGCGTTCGATCACCGACGGGATGGGGCCGGGCGAGTCCGCCGGATCGTACGGCCGCAGCCAGGTGGGAGGAGGTAGGGCGGGCCTGGTGCCGAGTGTGTCCACTTCGAGAGTCCTTCGCAATCGGTCGCAAATTGCTCACTCAAATCGCAATTTGCGACTATGATGGTTCGCGTAGGGTCCCGTGTCAATAGCTCTCAGTAAGGGGTGTCGGTGGCGAAGCAGAGCGTGCCGTCGGTGGCCGGACGCGGGTTGAGCGGCGAGTTGCGGCAGCTACGTCGGGCCAGGCGGCTGAAGGGGGCGTCGGTGGCTGTCCAACTTGGCTGGCAGCCGTCGAAGCTCTCCCGGATCGAGACCGGCCAGCAGGGCGTTCGGGTGGAGGAGGTCGCCGCGCTGCTGGCCGTCTACGGCGTGGTCGGGGAGGAGCGCGAGCGGTTGCTGGCTATGGCTGAGCGATCCCGTGACAAGGGCTGGTGGGAGGCCCATGGGACGGGTCTGACCGCCTGGTCGCGCACCTTCAACCTGTTCGAAGCCGAGGCGACGCGGGTCGTGAGCTGGCAGCCGCTGCTGGTGCCGGGGTTGCTTCAGTTGCCCGAGTACACCATCGCCCTGATGAAGGGTTGCGACGTCGGTGCGGCGGAGGTGGAGACACGCGTGGCCGCCCGGCTGGCGCGTCAGGCGATCCTCGCCCGGGACGATCCGCCAGAGCTGCACATGATCATCGATGAGACCGTGCTGCGCCGGCCGCTCGGCGGTCATCAGCTGATGACTCGTCAGCTTCGACACCTCATCGAGCTGTCCGAGCGGCCCAACCTCAGCCTTCAGGTGGTGCCCCTCGCGTGCGGCGGACACACCGGCCTGGATGGCGGGTTTGTCCTGTTCGATTTCCACCGTCATCCATCCGTGGTGCACTTAGAGCACAAGATCTCGGGCGTCTTCCTGGAGGAGCCCGATCAGGTGGCCGTGTTCCGCCGAGCGGCGGACGCCTTGGCTGCGATCGCCCTGAGCCCAGCCGATTCGAAGGACATCGTCGCGCGGATCGCGGCGGAGCACGAGCGAGAGGGAGTCTCCGATGACCACGCCTGACCCCTGCGGAGCAACGTGGCGCAAGTCGTCCCGCAGCGGATCCGACAGTGACTGTGTGGAGGTGGCGACGGGCGCGCGGGCGGTGGGCGTACGCGACTCGAAGGATCCGGCCGGGCCGGTGCTGGCCTTCGACCGGCGGGCCTGGACCACCTTCGTCGCCGGTCTGCCGGGCCGGGCCTGACCGACCGGCCCCGGCCGCCGCCCCGCTCGCGGAACCCCCTGGACCTTGGGCAGTTCCCGTCCGGAGCTGACGGGATCTGTCCAGGATTGGCGTGGATCTCCGGCAGTGTCCGGGTGCGGGACGCGTCACGGCGCTGCGCACCCCTGCGGGCCTGGACGGCCGCCCGGCGTACGCTCGGAGGCGTGACGGTGAGCCGGGAGATCGACGACATCCTGCAACGCGGCGCGGACGGCGGGCGGATCACGCCCGAGGAGGCCCTGCTGCTCTACACCGAGGCGCCCTTCCACGCCCTCGGCGAGGCGGCCGACGCGGTGCGCCGGCGGCGCTACCCCGACAACATCGTCACCTACCTGATCGACCGCAACATCAACTACACGAACGTCTGCGTGACGGCGTGCAAGTTCTGCGCCTTCTACCGTGCGCCCAAGCACAAGGAGGGGTGGACCCACCCGACCGAGGAGATCCTGCGCCGCTGCGGCGAGGCGGTCGAGCTGGGCGCGACCCAGGTCATGCTCCAGGGCGGCCACCACCCCGACTACGGCGTGGAGTACTACGAGGAGCTGTTCTCCTCGGTCAAGCAGGCGTATCCGCAGCTCGCCATCCACTCCATCGGGCCGAGCGAGATCCTGCACATGGCCAAGGTGTCCGGCGTGAGCCTCGACGAGGCGATCGCGCGGATCAAGGCGGCCGGGCTCGACTCGATCGCCGGGGCCGGCGCGGAGATGCTGCCGGACCGGCCGCGCAAGGCGATCGCCCCGCTCAAGGAGTCCGGCGCGCGCTGGCTGGAGGTCATGGAGCTGGCCCACCGGCAGGGCCTGGAGTCGACCGCCACGATGATGATGGGCACCGGCGAGACGGCCGCCGAGCGGATCGAGCACCTGCGGATGATCCGCGACGTGCAGGACCGCACCAAGGGCTTCCGGGCGTTCATCCCGTGGACGTACCAGCCGGAGAACAACCACCTCAAGGGCCGCACCCAGGCGACGACGCTGGAATACCTGCGCCTGGTCGCGGTGTCCCGGCTCTTCTTCGAGACCGTGCCGCACCTGCAGGCGTCCTGGCTGACGACCGGCAAGGACGTCGGCCAGCTCGCCCTGCACATGGGCGTGGACGACCTCGGCTCGATCATGCTGGAGGAGAACGTGATCTCCTCGGCGGGCGCGCGGCACCGGTCCAACCTGCACGAGCTGATCGGCATGATCCGCTCGGCGGACCGCATCCCTGCCCAGCGGGACACCCTCTACCGCCGGCTCGCGGTGCACCACACCCCGGCCGACGACCCGACCGACGACCGGGTGGTCTCGCACTTCTCCTCGATCGCGCTGCCGGGCGGCGGGGTCGGGAAGGCCCTGCCGCTGGTCGAGGCCCGCTGACGGGGCGCGCTCCAGGGCAGGCCGGAACGTCACGCAGGGTGGTTGCCGGATGGCGTGCTGCGACCGGCCGAAAGTCCCGTGACCGGTCGTCGGGAGGGCATTAGTGGTCGCCGTTCGGGGGACGCCCCGGGTTGCGGGCCCGCCCCACAAGCGGCCAATCCCGACAATCCCTGAAGGTGACCGAACGTATGGCCCGGGCATCGTCGGCGCGGGGGGTGGCGGCACCGCCCAGGGGCCGATAACGTGCGGCGCGCACCCTCCGACGCAGGTCGGAGCGGGTCGGCCGGGGTGGAACGGCCGGCGGGCCACATCCTCCATCGGCCCATGAGGGCCGTTCATATAACGCACCGCGGTGAGGGCGGGATGGGCGACCATCCCGCCCTCACTGTCGGTACGGGCGACGGCCGGACGGATAAACAGCCCGCGCCACTGCTGGCGCGACACGATCTACCTCGGATAACGTCCGCGCGATTCCGCAACCTCCCTCCTCACCAGACTCCGGGGGCGGCGGCTGGTGATGCTGTGGGCGTCAATAGCGCTCACTAGATTGCTAGAGTGACGGGGTGAACTTGAAGGAGTGGGCATCAGCAACCGGGATCTCGTACGCGACCGCGCGGCGGCGCTATGTGTCCGGGACGTTGCCCGTTCCCACGTACCGTCTCGGTCGGCTCATCATGGTCGGTGAGCCGTTGACCGGTGCAGTTGCGAACAGCGGGCTGACGGTGGTGTACGCCTGTGTGTCGTCGGCCGACCATGAATCGGATCTGAATCGGCAGGTCGCCCGGGTCGCTGTGTGGGCCACCGGACAGAAACTCGCTGTCGGCCGGGTGGTGACCGAGGTCGGCTCTGCGCTCGACGGGCGTCGTAAGGAGTTGCTCGCTCTGTTGCGCGACCCGGCTGTGACGACCATTGTGGTCGAGCACCGCGACCGGTTCGCCCGTTTCGGGGCCGAGTACGTCGAAGCGTCGCTTGCTGCGCAGGGGCGGCGGCTTCTGGTGGTCGATCCGGCCGGGGTCGATGACGATCTCGTCCGGGACGTCACCGAGATCCTGACGTCATTGTGCGCCCGCCTGCACGGTCGTAGCGCCGCCGCGGATCGCGTCCGCCGTGCGGTTGAGGCGGCGACCGAGGGCGGCCCGGAGTGAGGACGATCCAGGCGTACCGGTTCGCCCTCGACCTGAGTCCGGCGCAGGAACGTGCGGTGCTCGCGCACGCCGGGGCGGCGCGGGTCGCGCACAATTGGGCGCTGGTCCGGGTCAAGGCGGTCATGGATCAGCGGGTCGCCGAACGCACCTACGGCACGCCGGATGAGCTGTTGACCCCGGCGGTGTCATGGTCGCTGCCGGGGCTGCGGCGGGCGTGGAACGCGGCGAAGGGCGACGTCGCGCCGTGGTGGCGGGAATGCTCGAAGGAGGCGTTCAACACCGGTCTCGACGCGCTCGCCCGCGCGCTGAAGAACTGGGCCGATTCCCGGTCGGGTAAACGTGCCGGGCGGCCGGTCGGTTTTCCCCGGTTCAAGTCCCGGCGTCGCAGCATGCCGAGCGTGCGGTTCACCACCGGCGCGATCCGGGTGGAGCCTGACCGTATGCATGTCGTGCTGCCCCGGCTGGGCCGGCTGAAGCTGCACGAGTGCGCCCGCAAGCTCGCCCGCCGCCTCGACAACGGCACCGCCCGGATCATGTCCGCCACCGTGCGGCGAGACGGCGGCCGGTGGCACGTCGCGTTCACCTGTGAGGTGGAGCGCGTGGAGCGTAACCCGGCCCGGCCGGAGTCGGTGGTGGGTGTGGACATCGGGATCAAGCACCTCGCGGTGCTGTCCACCGGCGAGTTGGTCGACAACCCGCGACACCTTGCCGCCGCGCGGGCACGGCTGCGGACGCTGGGACGGGCGCTGTCGCGTAAGACCGGCCCGGACCGGCGGACCGGCCGTCGGCCGTCGAAACGTTGGGAACGTGCCGCTGCCCGTGTCGGCAGCGCGCACGCCCGGGTGGCGAACCTGCGCCGCGACGGCCTGCACAAGCTGACTACCCGGCTGGCCCGCGAGCACGGCACGATCGTGGTGGAAGACCTCAACGTGTCGGGGATGCTACGGAATCGGCGGCTGGCCCGGCACATCGCCGACGCCGGCTTCGCCGAGATCCGCCGTCAGTTGACCTACAAGACCGAGTGGAACGGCGGCCGGCTGCTCATCGCCGACCGCTGGTATCCCTCATCGAAGACCTGCTCGGGATGCGGCACGGTGAAAGCCAAGCTGGCCCTTTCCGAGCGCGAGTACCACTGCGAGGCATGCGGTCTGATCATGGACCGCGACCGCAACGCCGCGCTGAACCTCGCCGCCCTGGCGGCTGAGTTCGATACCGCCGGGAGTGGCCCGGTGGCAGCACGTGGAGCCGACCAGAAGACCCGCGTACGCGGGCAGGTGGCCGTGAAGCGTGAACCCGGCACGGCATCCGCCGGCAAGACCGGGACCGTCCTGCCGCAAGGCAGAACTACGAATCGTGTGCTCGCCAGAGCGCACTGAAAGGTAACGGATCAATGACCTCGTTCCACCGTTCGGCGCTGGCCCGTGTCGGCGCCGCGGCGCTGCTGGCCGCCGGTGGCCTCGCCACCGCCGCCGCCCCGGCGCAGGCGGCCGACCAGGCCGACCTGGCGCTCGTCCCGCTCAGCCAGAACCTGGCCCGGGGCGTGCAGGCGGCCAAGGCCAAGCCGTTCAAGTTCACCGTCGACAACACCCGCAGCTCGGCCGTGGCCCGCGACGTCCGGGTCACCGTGGAGACGAAGGGGCTGACCCAGCGGGTCGGCTTCGTCGTCCCGCAGGGCTGCGACGTCGCCGGCACCGCGTTCACCTGCCTGCTCGGCGACCTGGCCGGCGGCACCACGGAGGACTTCGGCATCCCGCTGTTCAGCGCGGGCCTCCGGGGCAAGGGCGGCGCGCTGAAGGTGACGGTCACCTCGGCGACCGCCGACCCGAACACCGACGACAACTCCGAGACCGTCGACATCACCGTGACCCGCCCGGGCTACGACCTCACCTCCTGGGTGCAGGACGGGTACGCCAACGTCGTGGTCGACGGCGCGCAGAACAGCGAGCCGGACCTCAAGCCGATCCCGCGCGGCGGCACGGCCCCGCTGGACTGGGCGGTCTACAACGACGGCAGCCGCAGGGCGACGGGCATCTTCTACATGCTCACCCTGCCGGCGAAGGTCAGCTTCGCGAAGCTGCCCGAGAACTGCGTCGAGCAGGAGATCGGCGGGCTGGCCCAGGCGCTCTGCGAGGACTCCGGCGCGGTGGTGAAGCCGGGCGAGTACTACACCGACGACGTGCAGGTGAAGGTCGCCGACGACGCGGCCGAGCCGGTCCTGCGCCCCGGCGAGCTGTTCGCGTACGGGCTGGACGGGGCGGAGGGCGAGCCCGAGGAGGAGCCGCAGGTCGCCTCCTCGGCGCAGCGTCGCGCCTTCGCCGAGACGGACGACGTCGACAACCAGGCCGTGTTCGACGTGTTCGTGGACCTGTCGGCCCAGCCCAGCCCCACCCCCACCCCGAGCGGTGAGCCGAGCGCCACGCCGACCGCGTCGCCGTCCGGGCAGCCGAGCGTCACCCCCTCGCCGACCACCGGCGGTGGCGGCGGCGGGCTGCCGGTGACCGGCGTGCAGGCCGGCCTGATCGGTGGCGTCGGCGCGGCCGTGCTGCTGGCCGGCGGCGTGCTGCTGGTGCTGGCCCGCCGTCGCCGGGTGGTGCTGGTCACGCCGGGCGACGAGAAGTCGACCGACTGACCCGGAGCACGACAGCCGGTCGGCGGCGATGCACGACGGTACGGGCGGGGTGGGCGACCACCCCGCCCGTACCGCGTCCGGGCGGCGGCTGGCAGAGTGGAGGGGTGAGCCGTACCCCGCAGGGCCAGCGCGCCAGCCTGGACAAGCAGCCGCACGAGGTCGCCGCGATGTTCGACGGGGTGGCGGCCCGCTACGACCTGACCAACACGGTCCTCTCCTTCGGGCAGGACCGCTCGTGGCGGCGGGCCACCCGGGCGGCCCTGGGGCTCGGC
Source organism: Micromonospora haikouensis (assembly GCF_900091595.1). Taxonomy (GTDB): domain Bacteria; phylum Actinomycetota; class Actinomycetes; order Mycobacteriales; family Micromonosporaceae; genus Micromonospora; species Micromonospora haikouensis. The sequence goes on along the minus strand of NZ_FMCW01000012.1, from coordinate 98,551 downwards.
CCCGGCGACCGGGTGCTGGACGTGGGCGCGGGCACCGGCGTCTCCACGGAGGAGCTGTCCCAGTCCGGCGCGTACGCGGTCGGCGCCGACCTCTCCCTCGGCATGCTGCACGCCGGCAAGCGGTCCCGCCCGGCGGTGCCGCTGCTGGCCGGGGACGCGCTGCGGCTGCCCTTCGCCGACGCCAGCTTCGACGCGGTGACCATCTCCTTCGCGCTGCGCAACGTGTCGGACACCGACGCAGCCCTGCGGGAGCTGGCCCGGGTCACCCGCCCCGGCGGCCGGCTGGTGGTCTGCGAGTTCAGCACCCCGGTCAACCCCGCGTTCCGGACGGTCTACCTGTCGTACCTGATGCGGTCGCTGCCGGCGGTGGCCCGCACGGTGTCGAGCAACCCGGAGGCGTACGTCTACCTGGCCGAGTCGATCCGGGCGTGGCCGGACCAGCCGGCCCTGGCCGGGCGGATCGGCGCGACCGGCTGGGAGCGGGTGGCGTGGCGCAACCTCACGGGCGGCGTCGTGGCGCTGCACCGCGCGACCCGCCGCGCCTGACCCGAGTCGCCCACACCTTTCCTAATTGCGGGGAAATAGTCCACTTTGCCGCTTAGGCTCGCGGCATGACCGGAGCGGATCAGGCGGGCGACGAGCCGCCGGACGACGACGCGGCGGAGTTGGTCGCCCAGCTCCGGGACCTGGCCGGTGCCGATCCCGCCGACGTGCGCCGCGTGGTGGCCGAGGTGCTGGCCGCGCTCGACCGGGTGGCCGGCGGCGCGCTGCGCGACCACCTGCCCGAGTCGATCCGGGCCGACGCCGGACTGGACGACGCGGCCGACACCCGGCTGGACGGCACGGTCCCCGCCCCGCGCTGACGACCGAAGTGGACCTTGGTGGCCCTCACCTCGGCAAGTTAGGGCCACCTAACCGGGCGCGCGTGTTACGCCGGTCATAGACTCCACCCGACTGGCTTGTGAAGCATTTCACGAGCATGGGGAGGAGGCGCAGATGACCGCGGTGGAGAACGACGCCGACGTGATCGTCGTGGGCGCCGGTCCCGGCGGCTCGGCGACGGCATATCACCTGGCGCGGCACGGCGTGCGGGTGCTGCTGCTGGAGAAGACCGAGTTCCCCCGGGAGAAGGTCTGCGGCGACGGGCTGACCCCGCGCGCGGTCCGGCAGCTCATCCGGATGGGCGTGGACACCTCGACCGAGGCGGGCTGGCTGCACAACCGGGGCCTGCGCGTGATCGGCGGCGGCGTCCGACTGGAGCTGGACTGGCCCGACCTGGCCAGCTTCCCCAACTACGGCCTGGTCCGCACCCGGCTCGACTTCGACGACCTGCTCGCCCAGCGCGCCGTCTCGGCCGGGGCGAAGCTGCGCACCAGCGTGAACGTGACCGGCCCGGTGCTCGACGCCGACGACCGGGTGATCGGCGTGGTGGCCGAGGTCGGCCCGGAGAAGGAGCCCGCCACCTTCCGCGCGCCGCTGGTGGTCGCCGCCGACGGCGTCTCCGGCCGCTTCCCGCTCGCCCTCGGGCTGGCCAAGCGCGAGGACCGGCCGATCGGCGTGGCCGTCCGGCGCTACTACCGCTCGCCCGCCAAGCACGACGACGACTACCTGGAGTCGTGGCTGGAGTTGCGCGGCAAGGGCAACGGCGAGCTGCTGCCCGGCTACGGCTGGATCTTCGGCCTCGGCGACGGGCGGGTCAACGCCGGCCTGGGCATCCTCAACTCCTCCACCGCCTTCGGCAAGACCAACTACCGGCGGCTGCTCACCGACTGGCTGGCCAACACCCCCGAGGAGTGGGGGCTGACCGACGAGACGAACGCCGAGGGGCCGATCCTCGGCGCGGCGCTGCCGATGGGCTTCAACCGGGTGCCGCACTACACCCGGGGCGTCCTGCTGGTCGGCGACTCCGGCGGCATGGTCAACCCGTTCAACGGCGAGGGCATCGCGTACGCGATGGAGTCCGGCGAACTGGCCGCCGAGGTCGCGGTGCAGGCCCTCGCCCGGCCGGCCGGCGCCGAGCGGGAGCGGGCGCTCATGGCCTACCCGCAGGAGCTGAAGGCCCGCTTCGGCGGCTACTACCGGCTCGGCGGCATCTTCGTGAAGCTGATCGGCCGCCCGGAGATCATGCGGGTCGCCACGAAGCACGGCATGCCGCACCCCGCCCTCATGCGCTTCGTGCTCAAGCTGCTGGCCAACCTGACCGACCCGCGCGGCGGGGACGCGATGGACCGGGTCATCAACGCGATGACGAAGGCGGCACCCGCCGTGTGAGCCATCGGGCCGAGGTCGACGAGGACACCGGCCAGGCAGAGATCGACCCCCGCCGACAGCCGTCGTGAGGGACGTGAATAGTGTGATTTTGGCCCACCACCGCTGAGGGCAGGGAAGGACGAGCAGGAGACCACGATGACGCTCTCGCCTTACGCACCCATTATCGGGCTGTTCGCCCTCGCCGCGGCGTTCTCGCTGTTCTCCGTGGCCGCCGCCCGCTTCGCCGGCCCGCGCCGGTACAACAAGGCCAAGCTCGAGGCGTACGAGTGCGGCATCGAGCCCAGCCCGCAGCCCGTCGGGGGCGGCCGGTTCCCGATCAAGTTCTACCTGACGGCGATGCTCTTCATCGTCTTCGACATCGAGATCATCTTCCTCTACCCCTGGGCGGTCTCGTTCGACGCCCTGCCGATCTTCGGCTTCGTGGAGATGGTCCTGTTCATCGTCGCGGTCTTCGTCGCGTACGCCTATGTGTGGCGGCGCGGCGGCCTGGACTGGGACTGAGGGAGGTACGTCAGATGGGTATCGAGGAGAAGCTTCCCGCCGGCGTCCTGCTCACCTCCGTGGAGAAGCTGGTCAACTGGTCGCGGAAGTCGTCCGTCTGGGGCGCCACCTTCGGCCTGGCCTGCTGCGCCATCGAGATGATGGCCGCCGGTGGCCCGCACTACGACATGGGCCGCTGGGGCATGGAGGTGTTCCGCGCCTCGCCCCGCCAGGCGGACCTGATGATCGTCGCCGGCCGGGTGAGCCAGAAGATGGCCCCGGTCCTGCGCCAGATCTACGACCAGATGGCCGAGCCCCGCTGGGTGCTCTCGATGGGCGTCTGCGCCAGCAGCGGCGGCATGTTCAACAACTACGCCATCGTGCAGGGCGTCGACCACATCGTCCCGGTCGACATGTACCTCCCGGGCTGCCCGCCCCGGCCGGAGATGCTCATCGACGCGATCCTCAAGCTCCGCGAGAAGATCATGTATGAGCCGCTGGGCCCGAACGGCCGCAAGATGCTCCAGGCCCGCCAGGAGCGCGGCGACGTCCCCGTCGTGCCGTACGGCTCGATGCCCTCGTCGTACCGCAACGACAAGGCCCGGCGCGCCGAGTGGACCCGGGCGGTCCGCGAGGGGCGCGAGGAGCAGCTGCGGATCGAGAACTGGATGAACGCGCAGAACCACCTCCACCCGCACGGGGGCCCGAAGTGACCGCACCGAACGACAGGAACAGCACCGGCGGCGTGCCCGTGCCGGTGACGCCGGCCGGGGCCAGCAGCGGCGCGCCGGCCGAGCACCCGCCGTCCAGCCCGGCCGGGCGCGGCATGTTCGGCAACCAGGGCACCGGCGACGTCTCCGGCTTCGGCGGCCTGGTCCGCCAGCAGCGGCCGATCGAGGAGACCCCCCGGCCGTACGGGGGCTACTTCGACGAGGTCCGCGACGCGCTGGAGGAGGCGTACCCGCACTTCGGCGACGCGATCGAGAAGGTCGTGGTCGACCGGGGCGAGCTGACCCTGCACGTACGCCCGGAGCGCATCGCCGAGGTCTGCCAGGTGCTGCGCGACGACCTCGCGCTCCGCTTCGAGCTGTGCTCCTCGGTGTCCGGGGTGGACTACCTGGGCGCGGACGAGCGCCGGCTGCACGTGGTCTACCAGCTCACCTCGATGACCTACCGCCGCCGGCTGCGGCTGGAGGCCGCGGTCTCCGTCGAGGCCCCGCACCTGCCGAGCGTCACCGCCGTCTACCCGACCGCCGACTGGCAGGAGCGGGAGGCGTACGACATGTTCGGCATCGTCTTCGACGGCCACCCCAACCTGACCCGGATCCTCATGCCGGACGACTGGGAGGGGCACCCGCAGCGCAAGGACTACCCGCTCGGCGGCGTGCCCGTCGAGTACAAGGGCGCGGAGATCCCGCCGCCGGACCGACGGAGGTCGTACCAGTGACGACGTCGAACTACGCCACCGAGCGCGAGACGACCGAGGGCAAGGTCTTCACCGTCACCGGTGGGGACTGGGACCAGGTGGTCTCCGGCACGGACCCGATCAACGACGAGCGGATCGTCGTCAACATGGGTCCGCAGCACCCGTCGACCCACGGCGTGCTCCGGCTGATCCTGGAGCTGGAGGGCGAGACCGTCCGCGAGGCCCGGTCGGTCGTCGGCTACCTGCATACGGGCATCGAGAAGAACCTCGAATACCGCAACTGGGTGCAGGGTTCGACGTTCGTGACCCGGATGGACTACCTCTCCCCGATCTTCAACGAGACGGCGTACAGCCTCGCGGTGGAGAAGCTGCTCGGCATCACCGACGACGTGACCGAGCGGGCCACCACGATCCGGGTCCTGATGATGGAGCTCAACCGGATCTCGTCGCACCTGGTCTGGCTGGCCACCACCGGCATGGAGCTGGGCGCGATCTCGATCATGCTGTACGGCTTTCGCGAGCGGGAGTACATCCTCGACATCTTCGAGACCATCACCGGCCTGCGGATGAACCACGCGTACGTCCGGCCGGGCGGCGTGGCGCAGGACGTCCCGGACGACGCGATCCGCAAGATCCGCGACTTCCTGAAGATGATGCCGAAGAAGCTCAAGGAGTACGAGGACCTCCTCTCCGGCCAGCCGATCTGGACCGAGCGCACCAAGCACGTGGCGGTGCTCGACGTGACCGCCTGCCTGGCGCTGGGCGTCACCGGCCCCGTGCTGCGCTCCGCCGGCCTCGCCTGGGACCTGCGCAAGACGATGCCGTACTGCGGCTACGAGTCCTACGAGTTCGACGTGCCCACCCACCCGGACGGCGACGTCTGGGGCCGCTACCTGGTGCGGCTGGCCGAGATCCGGGAGTCGCTGAAGCTCGTCGAGCAGGCGCTGGACCGGCTCAAGCCGGGCCCGGTGATGGTGGCCGACCGCAAGATCGCCTGGCCGGCGCAGCTCGCCATCGGCGTGGACGGCATGGGCAACTCGCTGGAGCACGTCGCCAAGATCATGGGCCAGTCGATGGAGTCCCTGATCCACCACTTCAAGCTCGTCACCGAGGGCTTCCGGGTCCCGCCGGGCCAGGTGTACGTCGGCATCGAGTCCCCCCGGGGCGAGCTGGGCGTGCACGCGGTCTCCGACGGCGGCACCCGGCCCTACCGGGTGCACTACCGGGAGCCGAGCTTCGTCAACCTCCAGGCCCTCCCGGCGATGGCCGAGGGCGGCCTGATCGCCGACGTGATCGCCGGCGGCGCCTCGCTGGACCCCGTGATGGGTGGTTGTGACCGATGACGACGACTTTCACTGAGCAGACGCGGGAGCGGGCGCGCGAGATCATCGCCCGCTATCCGGCCGACCGGTCCCGGTCGGCGCTGCTGCCGCTGCTGCACCTGGTGCAGTCGGAGGAGGGGTACGTCTCCCCGGCCGGCGTCGCGTTCTGCGCCGAGGTGCTCGGCCTGAACAAGGCCCAGGTCGGCGCGGTCGCCACCTTCTACACGATGTACAAGCGCCGGCCGACCGGTGACTACCTGGTCAGCGTCTGCACCAACACGATGTGCAACGTGCTGGGCGGGCAGGAGGTCTACGACACCCTCGCCGAGCACCTGGGCGTCGGGCACGACGAGACCACCGCCGACGGCAAGGTCACCCTGGAGCACGCCGAGTGCCTCGCGGCCTGCGACTACGGCCCCGTCATGACGGTCAACTACGACTTCTTCGACGGCGTCGACCCGCAGACCGCGGTCGGGGTGGTCGAGGAGCTGCGGGCCGGCGGCCGGCCGATGCCGACCCGGGGCGCGCGGCTCTGCACGTTGAAGGAGATGTCGGTGCAGCTCGCCGGCTTCGCCGACGAGCGCGAGGGCGCGGTCGCCGACGGCGGCCCGGGCGAGCCCACCCTGCGGGGCCTGCGGCTGGCCGAGCAGCACGGCATCGCGGTGCCGGGCTACGACCCGAACACCCCGATCCGGAGCAAGGCCGAGGCCGACCGGGCCGCCGCCGAGGCGAAGGCCAAGGCGGACGCCGAGAAGGCGAAGGCCGAGGCCGAGAAGGCCGCCGCCGAGGCCAAGGCTAAGGCCGCGAAGCCGGCTCCGGCAGCCGAGCCCGAGCCCGCGCCGGCCGCGCCCGGGGTGGCGGTGCCGGTCGACGGGGCGCCCCCGGTGCCGCGCGACGCCCAGCAGGCCCAGGCCGCGGGCGCCGCCGCGAACCCGCCGGCCGGCGACCGCAAGCCCGCCGGCGACGACGCCGAAGCCCAGGAGCGCTCCCTCAAGGAAGCGGAGGCCCAGCAGTGACGACTCCCCGGCCGGAGACCCTGGCCAAGCTCACCCCCGTGCTCACCAAGCGTTGGCTGTCGCCGGACGCCTGGCGGATCGGCACCTACGAGAAGCTCGACGGCTACGCCGCCCTGCGCAAGGCGCTCAAGGCGCACCCGGACGACCTGATCCAGCTCATCAAGGACTCCGGGCTGCGCGGTCGCGGCGGCGCGGGCTTCCCGACCGGCCTGAAGTGGGGCTTCATCCCGCAGGGCGACGGCAAGCCGCACTACCTGGTGGTCAACGCCGACGAGGGCGAGCCGGGCACCTGCAAGGACCTGCCGCTGATGACCCACGACCCGCACTCGCTGGTCGAGGGCGTGATCATCGGGTCGTACGCGATCCGGGCCAGCCGGGCGTACATCTACATCCGGGGCGAGGCGGTGCACGCCGCGCGCCGGCTGCGCAGCGCCGTCCAGGAGGCGTACGCCAAGGGCTACCTCGGGCGCAACATCCTCGGCTCCGGGTTCGACCTGGACCTGGTGGTGCACTCGGGCGCGGGGGCGTACATCTGCGGCGAGGAGACCGCGCTGCTGGACTCGCTGGAGGGCTTCCGGGGCCAGCCCCGGCTGCGCCCGCCGTTCCCGGCGACCCACGGCCTGTACGCCAGCCCCACCGTGGTCAACAACGTCGGCACCATCGCCAGCGTGCCGTACATCGTGCTCGGCGGGGCCGACTGGTGGAAGACCATGGGCACGGAGAAGTCGTCCGGGCCGATGATCTACTCGCTCTCCGGCCGGGTCGCCAACCCCGGCCAGTACGAGTGCACGATGGGCGTCACGCTGCGCGAGCTGCTGGAGCTGGCCGGCGGGATGCAGCCGGGCCACAACCTGCGGTTCTGGACCCCGGGCGGCTCGTCCACCCCGCTGCTCACCGCCGAGCACCTGGACGTGCCGCTGGACTTCGAGGGGGTGGCGGCGGCCGGCTCGATCCTGGGCACCACGGCCACCCAGCTCTTCTCCGACCAGGACTGCCCGGTCTACGCGACCTACCGGTGGCTGGAGTTCTACCACCACGAGTCGTGCGGCAAGTGCACCCCGTGCCGCGAGGGCAACTACTGGATGGTCCGGGTCTACCGGCGGATCCTCGCCGGCCAGGGCACCCACGAGGACCTGGACACCCTGCTCGACACCTGCGACAACATCCTCGGCCGCTCGTTCTGCGGCCTGGGTGACGGTGCGACCAGCTCGGTGACCTCGTCGCTGAAGTACTTCAAGCAGGACTACCTCGACTACATCGAGGGACGTACCGCGCCGAAGCTGTCGGACAAGCAGCTGGTGGGAGCGCACTAATGACCGACGTAGCGAAGCAGACCGAGACCGTCACCCTCACGATCGACGGCGTCGAGGTCACCGCACCCAAGGGTGCGCTGCTGATCCGGGTCGCCGAGCAGCTGGGCACCGAGATCCCGCGCTTCTGCGACCACCCGCTGCTGGCCCCGGCCGGCGCGTGCCGGCAGTGCCTGGTCGAGGTGGAGGGCCAGCGCAAGCCGGTGGCCTCCTGCACCCAGACCGTCGCCGAGGGCATGGTGGTGCGCACCCAGCTCACCTCGCCGGTCGCCAAGAAGGCGCAGGAGGGGGTCATGGAGCTGCTGCTCATGAACCACCCCCTCGACTGCCCGATGTGTGACAAGGGCGGCGAGTGCCCGCTGCAGAACCAGGCGATGTCCACCGGCCGCACGGACTCCCGGTTCCACGAGCACAAGCGGGAGTACCCCAAGCCGCTGCCGATCAGCACCCAGGTGCTGCTCGACCGCGAGCGCTGCGTGCTCTGCCAGCGCTGCACCCGGTTCTCCGAGGAGATCGCGGGCGACAAGTTCATCGACCTGATGGGCCGGTCGTCCGCCGAGGAGATCAACATCTACCGGGACGAGGAGTACGGCGCGGAGGCCGGCGAGGACAGCGGCGACGTCCCGTTCAACTCCTACTTCTCCGGCAACACCGTGCAGATCTGCCCGGTGGGCGCGCTGACCGGCGCGCAGTACCGGTTCCGGGCCCGCCCGTTCGACCTGGTCTCCAGCCCCAGCGTCTGCGAGCACTGCTCGGCCGGCTGCGCCCAGCGCACCGACTGGCGGCGCGGCAAGGTGCTGCGCCGGCTGGCCGGCGACGACCCGCAGGTCAACGAGGAGTGGAACTGCGACAAGGGCCGCTGGGGCTTCCAGTACACCCGCGCGTTCGACCGGATCACCAACCCGCTCGTGCGCGACGCCGAGACCGGTGAGCTGCGCGAGGCGTCGTGGAGCGAGGCGCTGACCGTCGCCGCCGAAGGGCTGGCCGCGGCCCGGGACTCCGCCCGGGGCACGGCGGTGCTGACCGGCGGCCGGCTCACCGTCGAGGACGCCTACGCGTACGCGAAGTTCGCCCGGGTCGCCCTGCGCACCAACGACATCGACTTCCGGGCCCGGCCGGTCTCCCGCGAGGAGTCCGACTTCCTGGCCAGCTCCGTCGCCGGGCGCACCGACGTCACCTACGCGGACGTGGAGAACGCCCCGGCCGTGGTGCTCGTCGGCCTGGAGCCGGAGGAGGAGTGCCCGATCCTCTTCCTGCGGCTGCGCAAGGCGTACCTGAAGAAGAAGCTGACGGTGTACGCGATCGCGCCGTTCGCCACCCGCGGCCTGGAGAAGCTCGGGGCCAAGCTGGCCCGGGTGGTGCCGGGCGAGGAGGCGAGCGTGCTCGCCGAGCATGCCACGGTGGCCGAGGCGCTGAGCACCCCCGGCGCGATCCTGATCGTCGGCGAGCGGCTGGGCGAGGTGCCCGGCGGCCTGTCGGCGGCGGCGGACGTGGCCCGGCGTACGGGCGCGAAGCTGGCCTGGGTGCCGCGGCGCGCGGGCGACCGGGGCGCGGTCGACGCGGGCTGCCTGCCGAACCTGCTCCCCGGCGGCCGTCCGGTCACCGAGCCGGCCGCGCGGGCCGAGCTGGGCGAGGCGTGGGACATCCCGGCCGGCGTGATCCCGAGCCAGGCCGGCCGGGACACCGACGCCATCCTCGCGGCGGCGGCGGGCGGTCAGCTCGGCGCGCTGGTGGTCGCCGGCGTCGACCCGGCCGACCTGGCCGACCCCCGGCTGGCCGAGCAGGCCCTGGACGCGGTGCCGTTCCTGGTCAGCCTGGAGCTGCGGATGAGCGCGGTGGCCCGCCGGGCCGACGTGGTCCTCCCGGTCGCCCCGGTGGTCGAGAAGGCCGGCAGTTTCCTGGACTGGGAGGGTCGCCTGCGGCCCTTCGAGGCGGTCCTGCACACCGCAGCGATGACCGACGGCCGGGTGCTCGACGCCCTCGCCGCGCTGCTCGACGTGCAGCTCGGCACCGGCGACGTGCTCAGCGTCCGCCGCGAGCTGGGCAGCCTGCCGCCGACCCGGGCCGACCGGCCGTCCACGCCGTCGGTGCAGCCGGCCACGGCGCCGCAGCCCGACGCCGGGGAGGCCGTGCTGGCCACCTGGCACCAGCTCGTCGACCTGGGCAGCCTGACCGACGGCGACGAGCATCTCGGCGGCACCGCCCGCCCGCCGGTGGCCCGGCTGGGCAAGGGCACCGCGGAGGCCCTCGGCGTCGCCGACGGCGACCCGGTGACGGTGGGCACCGACCGGGGGGCCATCACCCTGCCGGCGGCGATCACCGAGATGCCCGACGGCGTCGTCTGGCTGCCGACCAACTCACCCGGCTCCACCGTCCGGCGCGGCCTCGGCGCGACGTCCGGCACGGTGGTGCGGATCTCCGCCGCCACGGCGACCGGACCGGCCCCGGCCGGCGAGGTCGCCGCCGACGCGGCCGGCCGCCCGGGTCCCCTCCTCAACTCCGGGGGTGTTTCCCAGTGAACGCGGTCTACCTCGCGCAGGACCCGACGCTGGCCGACTTCGGCAAGGACCCGTGGTGGCTGGTCCTGATCAAGGTCCTGTTCGCCTTCGTCTTCGGCCTGCTGGCCACGCTGCTTGGCGTCTGGTTCGAGCGGCGGGTCGTCGGCTACATGCAGGTGCGGCCCGGCCCCAACCAGGTCGGCCCGTTCGGCCTGCTGCAGACCCTCGCCGACGGCCTGAAGATGGCCTTCAAGGAGGACATCCTCCCGAAGGCGGCGGACAAGGTCGTCTACTTCTTCGCCCCGGTCATCTCGGTGGTCTGCGCGGTCACCGCGCTGTCGGTGATCCCGTTCGGCCCGATGGTGAGCATCTTCGGCCACCGGACGCCGCTGCAGGTCACCGACGTGCCGGTGGCGGTGCTGGTGCTGCTGGCCTGCTCGTCGCTGGCCGTCTACGGCATCGTGCTCGGCGGCTGGGCGTCCGGGTCGACGTACCCGCTGCTCGGCGGCCTGCGCTCCAGCGCCCAGATGATCTCGTACGAGGTCGCGATGGGGCTGAGCATCGTGGCGGTGTTCATGACCGCGGGGACGATGTCGACCAGCGGGATCGTCGCCGCCCAGGGCGACGCCACCCGGTTCACCATCGCCGGCGTCGAGGTGCCGGCCCCCGGCTGGTACGCGATCCTGCTGCTGCCGAGCTTCATCATCTTCTTCATCGCCACCGTCGGTGAGACCAACCGGGCGCCGTTCGACCTCCCCGAGGCCGAGTCGGAGCTGGTCGCCGGCTTCATGACGGAATACAGCTCGCTGAAGTTCGCGCTCTTCATGCTCAGCGAGTACGTGGCGATGGTGACCATGTCCGCGGTCACCACGACGCTGTTCCTCGGCGGCTGGCGGGCCCCCTGGCCGATCACGCTGTGGGCGGACGCCAACACCGGCTGGTGGCCGATGCTCTGGTTCTTCGGCAAGGTGCTGGCGCTGGTCTTCGTCTTCGTCTGGCTGCGGGGCACCCTGCCCCGGCTCCGCTACGACCAGTTCATGCGGTTCGGCTGGAAGGTGCTGCTGCCGATCAACCTGGTCTGGATCCTGGTCCTGGCCGGCCTGCGCTCGATCGAGGGCTGGCAGACCCGGGACCGGCTGCTCGCCACGGGCCTCGGCGCGGGTGTGCTGCTGCTGGTGACGCTGCTGTGGCCGAGCCGCAAGAAGGAGCCGCGGCCGACGCTGCAGGAGCAGGTCAACAGCCGCCCGCACGGCAGCTTCCCGCTGCCACCGATGGACCTGCAAGTGCCACCGAGCCCGCGCACCAAGCGCGTGGTCGCCGAGCGGGAGCCGGCCAACATCGCCGCCGGCTCGGACTCCAGGGAGGTGTGACGTGGGCGCGATCACCGGAACGTTCAAGGGCTTCGGGGTCACCTTCTCGCACATGTTCAGGAAGGTCGTCACGACCGACTACCCGTTCAAGCCGCCGGTCTCGGCGCCGCGCTACCACGGGCGGCACATCCTCAACCGGCACCCGGACGGCCTGGAGAAGTGCATCGGCTGCGAGCTGTGCGCCTGGGCCTGCCCGGCCGACGCGATCTACGTCGAGGGCGGGGACAACACCGAAGAGAACCGGCTGTCCCCGGGTGAGCGGCACGCGTCGATCTACCAGATCAACTACGCCCGCTGCATCTTCTGCGGGCTCTGCATCGAGGCCTGCCCGACCCGGTCGCTCACCATGAGCAACGAGTACGAGCTGGCCCGGGACAACCGGCAGGACCTGATCTTCACGAAGGAGCAGCTGCTCGCGCCGCTGCTGCCGGGCATGGAGCAGCCGCCGCACCCGATGCGGCTCGGCGACAGCGAGAAGGACTACTACGTCGGCGCGCTGAGCAACCCGGGCACGTCGGCCGGTGCCGAGCACGCGGCGAACAGCCCGGGTCGCTACCAGGTCGAGGAGCACCCCGGGGTGACCTTCCCCGGCGCCGAGCAGCAGGCCCAGCGGGCGGCGGCGGGCAAGGGGGACGAGGCATGACCACGCAGACGGTGCTCGCCGCGGCGGGCGGGGTCTCCGGCGGCGAGGAGGTCACCTTCTGGATCCTCGCCCCGCTGGCGCTGCTCGGCGCGATCGGCATGATCGCGGCCCGCAACGCCGTGCACTCGGCGCTCTGGCTGGTGCTGACGATGCTCTGCCTGGGCGTCTTCTACGTCCTGCAGGCCGGGCCGTTCATCGGCATGGTGCAGATCATCGTCTACACCGGCGCGATCATGATGCTCTTCCTGTTCGTGCTGATGCTGGTCGGCCGGGACGCCTCGGACTCACTGATCGAGACCCTGCGCGGCCAGCGGGTCGCCGCCGTGGTGCTCGGGCTCGGCTTCGCCGGCCTGGTCGGCGGCGGCCTCTACCGGGGCCTCGGTGGCGTCTCGGCGGTCGGCCTGGAGCAGGCCAACGCCGAGGGCAACGTGCAGGGCATCGCCCGGCTGCTGTTCACCAAGTACGTCTTCGCCTTCGAGCTGACGTCGGCGCTGCTGATCACCGCGGCGGTCGGCGCGATGGTGCTGGCGCACATCGAGCGGCGGCGGGAGGACAAGATGGACCAGATCGCCACCATGAAGGCCCGCTTCGCCCCGGGCAACTACCCCGGCCCGAAGCCCGGCCCGGGTGTCTTCGCCACCTCGTCCTCGGTGGCCACGCCGGCCCGCCTGCCCGACGGCCGGCTGACGGAGCGCAGCATCCCGGAGATCCTGCCGGCCCGGGAGCTGACCGCCGAGGAGACCACGCTGAAGGGGACGGACCGATGACCCCGGACTACTACCTGGTGCTCGCCGCGGTGCTGTTCACCATCGGTGCGGTGGGGGTGCTCGTCCGCCGGAACGCGATCGTGCTGTTCATGTGCGTCGAGCTGATGCTGAACGCGGCCAACCTGACCCTGGTCACCTTCAGCCGGATCAACGGTGACCTGAACGGCCAGATCATGTCGTTCTTCGTGATGGTGGTGGCCGCGGCCGAGGTCGTGGTCGGCCTCGCGATCATCATGTCCATCTTCCGGACCCGGCGCTCGGCCAGCGTCGACGACGCCAACCTGCTGAAGTACTAAGGGGCCCTGCGGTGGGAACGATTCTGATGAACGCCCCGGCTGAGCCGGCAGGTGACGTCGCCTACGCTGCGGCGAGCGGCCTGCTGGGCAGCTTCTGGCTGCTGGTGGCGATTCCGCTGGCCAGCGCGGCGGTCCTGCTGCTGCTGGGCCGGCGGGCCGACCGGTGGGGGCACTGGCTCGGGGTGGCCGCGATCGGGGCCTCCTTCGTGCTCGGCCTGACCTACTTCTTCCAGCTCCGTGGCCTGGAGAACAAGTCGGCGGAGCTGAGCCTGTGGGACTTCATCGCCGTCGGTGACCTGCACGTGGACTTCGGCCTGCTGTTCGACCCGCTGGCCGCGGTCTTCGTCCTGCTGATCACCGGGGTGGGTTTCCTGATCCACCTGTACGCGGTCGAGTACATGGCGCACGACGAGGGCCGGCGGCGGTTCTTCGCCTACTTCAACCTCTTCGTCGCCGCGATGCTCCTGCTGGTGCTCGGCAACAACTACGTGATGCTCTACTTCGGCTGGGAGGGCGTCGGCCTGGCGTCGTACCTGCTGATCTCCTTCTGGTACGGCCGGCCGAGCGCGGCCACCGCCGGCAAGAAGGCGTTCCTGATGAACCGGGTCGGCGACGCCGGCCTGGCCATCGGCATCTTCATCATGTTCGCCACCCTCGGCACCACCCAGTACGACGAGGTGTTCAACGGGGTCGGCTCGCTGACCGGCACCACGGTGCTGGTGCTCGGCCTGCTGCTGCTGCTCGGCGCGGCCGGCAAGTCCGGCCAGTTCCCGCTGCAGGCGTGGCTGCCGGACGCGATGGAGGGCCCGACCCCGGTGTCGGCGCTCATCCACGCCGCCACCATGGTCACCGCCGGCGTCTACCTGATCGCCCGGTCCAACCCGGTCTTCTCGGCCAACTCGACGCTCCAGCTCGTGGTGGTCAGCGTCGGCGCGCTGACCCTGCTGCTCGGCTGCATCATCGGCGCGGCCAAGGACGACATCAAGCGGGTGCTGGCCTGGTCGACGGTCAGCCAGATCGGCTACATGTTCCTCGGCGTCGGCCTCGGCGGCGGGGCGTACGCCCTGGCGATCATCCACCTGCTGGCGCACGGCTTCTTCAAGGCCAACATGTTCCTCGGCGCCGGCTCGGTCATGCACGGCATGAACGACCAGGTGGACATCCGCCGCTTCGGCGGGCTGTCGAAGTACATGAAGGTCACCTGGATCACGTTCATGATGGGCTGGCTGGCCATCATCGGCCTGCCGCCGCTGTCCGGCTACTTCTCCAAGGAGCCGATCATCGTCGCCGCCTTCACGCGCGACGACTGGACGGCGTGGCTGTTCGGCGGCGCGGCGCTGCTCGGCGCGGGGCTCACCGCGTTCTACATGACCCGGCTGTTCGTCCTCACCTTCCACGGCCCGAAGCGGTGGACCGAGGACATCGAGCACCCGCACGAGTCTCCGAAGCTGATGACGATCCCGCTGATCCTGCTGGCGATCGGCTCGGTGGTCGCCGGTGGCCTGATGGTGTGGAACGACGGCCTGGCCTCCTGGCTGACGCCGGTGCTCGGCGAGGCCGGCGAGGAGCACCACGCCGTGCTGTCGCACACGGTGATCACGATCCTGTCGCTGGTCGTCACGATCGCCGGGGCCGGGCTCGCCTGGTCGCTGTTCCGCAACGGCACGGCCACCGAGCCGCAGCCGGCGGGTGTGCTGGTCACCGCCGCCCGGCGCAACCTCTACACCGACGCCTTCAACGAGGCGGTCTTCGAGAAGCCGGGGATCTTCCTCACCCGGGCGCTGGTCTTCCTCGACAACCGGGGCATCGACGGGCTGGTCAACGGCCTCGCCGCCGCCGTGGGCGGGGGCTCCGGCCGACTCCGGCGGCTGCAGACCGGCTTCGTCCGGTCGTACGCGACGTCCATCCTGACCGGCGCGCTGCTGGTGGTGGCGGCGTTCCTGGCCGTGCAGGCGGGGTGGCTGGCGTGATCGACCTCTCTACGGCCGCCCCCGCCGGCGGACCACGCAGTGACGACGGAGGTAAGGCCGCATAATGTCCAACTTCCCGTTCCTCTCGGTGCTGACCGTGGCGCCGCTGGTCGGCGCGCTGGTCGTGGCCGTCCTGCCGCGCCGCCGGCCGGAGCTGGCCAAGCAGGTGGCCTTCGGGTGGTCGCTGCTGGTGCTCGCGCTGTCCGTGGTCATGTGGCTGGCGTTCAAGACCGGCGGTGAGCGGCTCCAGTTCCGTGAGTCGTACACCTGGATCCCGCAGTGGGACGCCCGGTTCACCTTCGCCGCCGACGGCATCGCCCTGGTGATGCTGATGCTGATCGCGGTGCTGGTGCCGCTGGTGATCCTCGCGTCCTGGCACGACGCCGAGTCGTCGAAGCGCTCGATCCCGGTCTACTTCGCCCTGCTGCTCGTCCTCGAATCCACGATGATCGGCGTCTTCGCCGCCGCCGACGTCTTCCTGTTCTACGTGTTCTTCGAGGTCATGCTGGTGCCGATGTACTTCCTGATCGGCAGCTACGGCGGCCACCAGCGGCAGTACGCGGCCGTGAAGTTCTTCCTCTACTCGCTGGTCGGCGGCCTGTTCATGCTGGCCGCCGTGATCGGCCTGTGGGTCGTCGGCGGGAAGACCTTCGACTGGCAGGCGCTCACCCAGATCGACATCTCCACCGGGACCGAGCGCTGGCTGTTCCTCGGCTTCTTCCTCGCCTTCGCGATCAAGGCGCCGTTCTTCCCGTTCCACACCTGGCTGCCGGACGCCGGTGGGGCCGCCCCCGCCGGGGCCGCCGCGCTGCTCGTCGGCGTGCTGGACAAGGTCGGCACGTTCGGGATCCTGCGCTACTGCCTGCCGCTGTTCCCGGAGGCGTCGAAGTGGTTCGCCCCGTACGCGCTCGCGCTCGGGGTGATCGGCATCATCTACGCCGCGCTGCTGGCGGTCGGCCAGAACGACCTGAAGCGGCTGGTGTCGTACACCTCGATCGCGCACTTCGGGTTCATCGGGGTCGGCATCTTCGCCTTCACCACGCAGGCCGGCACGGGCGCGGTGCTCTACATGCTCAACCACGGCCTCGCCACCGGCCTGCTCTTCCTGGTGGTGGGCATGCTGGTGGCCCGGCGCGGCTCGGCCCTGATCAGTGACTTCGGCGGCGCGGGCAAGCTGGTGCCGCTGCTGGCCGGGGTGCTCTTCTTCGCCGGCCTCGCCTCGCTGGCCCTGCCCGGCACCGCGCCGTTCGTCTCCGAGTTCCTGGTGCTGATCGGCACCTTCACGGTGAACAAGCCGGTCGCGGTGATCGCCACGCTCGGCATCATCCTGGCCGCCGCGTACGTGCTGTGGATGGTGCAGCGGACGACCCAGGGCACCCTCAACCCGGCCCTGACCGAGGTCGAGCCGATGCGCCGCGACCTCAACCTGCGCGAGAAGGTCGTGGTCGCACCGCTGATCGCGCTGATCGTGCTGCTCGGCTTCTATCCCAAGCCGGTCACCGATGTCATCAACCCCGCCGTCCGGGCCACCATGGAGGACGTCGGCAGGACCGATCCGGCCCCTGAGGTCGGCGGTGTCGTGCAGGAGGCACACCGGTGAGCGCGAGGAGTGAACGAGCGGAGCGAGTGAGCCCCGCAGTCGCGAACGAAAGGCGGCACCCGAAGTGACCGAGCTCAAGTTGCCGTCGATCGACTACGCGGCGCTCGCTCCGATCCTGATCATGCTGGGCGCCGCCCTGCTGGGCGTGCTGGTCGAGGCCTTCGTGCCCCGCCGGCACCGCCACCTCGTGCAGCTCTCGCTGGGGCTGCTCGCGGTGCTCGCCGCGCTGGTGATGGTGATCTTCAACGCCGACGACCGGCTGATCACCGCCGGCGGGGCGCTCGCCGTGGACGGGCCGACCCTGTTCCTGCAGGGCGCGATCCTGGTCCTCGCCGCGATGTCGCTGCTGCTCATCGGCGAGCGTTCGGTGGAGCGGGGCGGGGCGTTCGTCGCCCAGGCCGCCGTCACCGCCGAGTCGGTGGAGGACCGGCGGCAGGCCGAGGGCAGCAACGGGGCGACCGAGGTCTACCCGCTGGCCAGCTTCGCCATCGGCGGCATGCTGATCTTCGTGGCGGCGAACGACCTGCTGACCATGTTCATCGCCCTGGAGGTCTTCTCCCTGCCGCTCTACCTGCTCTGCGCGCTGGCCCGTCGCCGGCGGCTGCTGAGCCAGGAGGCGGCGATGAAGTACTTCCTGCTCGGCGCGTACGCCTCGGCGTTCTTCCTGTTCGGCGTGGCCCTGGTGTACGGCTTCACCTCCGGCATCCCGGGCCGCCCGGCCGGCGTCGACTTCGCCACCATCCACGCGGCGGTCGGCGAGTCCCCGGCCAGCCAGGTGCTGCTCTTCGCCGGCATGGCGCTGCTCTCCATCGGCCTGCTGTTCAAGGCCGCCGCCGCCCCGTTCCACGTGTGGACCCCCGACGTCTACCAGGGCGCCCCGACGCCGGTCACCGGCTTCATGGCGGCCTGCACGAAGGTCGCCGCGTTCGGCGCCCTGCTGCGGGTCTTCCACGTGGCGTTCGCCGGCGCGGCGTGGGACTTCACCCCGGTCCTCGGCGCGGTGGCGGTGCTCACCATGCTGGTCGGCGCGGTGCTGGCGGTCACCCAGACCGACATCAAGCGGCTGCTGGCCTACTCGTCGATCGCCAACGCGGGCTACCTCCTGGTCGGCGTGCTCGCGCCGAGCCGGGACGGGCTCGCCGGCACGATGTTCTACCTCGCCGCGTACGGCTTCTCGGTGCTGGCCGCATTCGCGGTGGTGACCCTGGTCCGCGACGCCGACGGGGAGGCCACCCACCTGTCCCGCTGGGCGGGGCTGGGGAAGCGCTCGCCGTTCTTCGCGGCGGTCTTCACCTTCATCCTGCTGGCCTTCGCCGGCATCCCGCTCACCAGCGGGTTCATGAGCAAGTTCGCCGTCTTCGCCCCGGCCCTCGACGCCGACCAGGCGTGGCTGGTGGTGGCCGGCGTGCTGACCAGCATGGTGCTCGCGTTCCCGTACCTGCGGGTCGTGGTCATGATGTGGCTGTCCGAGCCGGGGGAGTCCACCCCGACGGTGACGGTGCCGGGCGGCCTGACCTCGGCGGCGCTCATGATCGGCGTGCTGGCCACGCTGGTGCTGGGCGTCGTGCCGGGCCCGCTGCTCGACCTCGCCAACGGCGCCGCCGAATTTGTGCGATGACCGACGTTTCCCCGCGACGGGGCCGGTACGCGACAGCGTGCCGGCCCCGTCGCCGCATCCCCGCCCCGGAGCAGGTCGAACGGGTGTGGCATGGTGGATAGCGTGGTGAATCCGGCTGGCGAGCGTTCAGGTGCCACCGGCTCCGCTCGGCGGGGTCGGGAGAGCATGGGTCAGTTCGGCGCGCTCGGCCTGCACCTGGCCGATGCCCGCGTCGAGGCGTCCGTGTTGGGCCTGCTGGAGTCCGTCGAGGCGGAGCTGCGGGCCACCGTGACGAGCGCCGACCCGCTGGTGACCGAGGCCGCCCGGCACCTCGTGGACGCCGGCGGGAAGCGGTTCCGCCCGCTGCTGGTCTCGCTTGGCGCCCAGTTCGGCGATCCGGCCGACCCCCGGGTCGTCTCCGCCGCCGTGGTGATGGAGCTCACCCACCTGGCGACGCTCTACCACGACGACGTCATGGACGAGGCCGCCGTGCGGCGGGGCGCCCCGAGCGCCAACTCCCGCTGGACGAACTCGGTGGCGATCCTGGTCGGCGACTACCTCTTCGCCCGCGCCGCGGACCTCTCGGCCGATCTGGGCCCGGAGGCGGTGCGGCTGCAGGCGCGCACGTTCGCCCGCCTGGTGCATGGCCAGATCGCCGAGACGGTCGGCCCCCGGGACGGGCAGGACCCGGTGGCCCACTACCTCGGCGTGATCGCCGAGAAGACCGGCTCGCTGATCGCCACCTCGGCCCGCTTCGGCGGCCTGTTCTCCGGGGCGTCCGCCGCACACACCGAGGCCCTGGCGGGGTACGGCGAGACGATCGGCGTCGCCTTCCAGCTCTCCGACGACCTGCTCGACATCGCCAGCGAGTCGGTGCAGTCGGGCAAGACCCCCGGCACGGACCTGCGCGAGGGCGTGCCGACCCTGCCGGTGCTCTACGCGCTCGCCTCCGACGACTCCGACGCCGCCTCGGTGCGGCTGCGGGAGATCCTGGCCACGGGCCCGCTCGTCGACGACGCCCTGCACGCCGAGGCCCTCGGCCTACTCCGCGAGTCCCCGGCGCTCAAGCGCGCCCGGGAGACCGTCCGCAGCTACGCCGAGGAGGCCCGGGAGCAGCTCGCGCTGCTGCCGGAGACGTCGTCGCGCCGTGCGCTGGAGTCCCTCTGCGACTACATCGCCGACCGCACCGGCTGACCCTTTCCGGGTCCCGGTGCGGGTTCCGCGAACCCTTCGCGAGTCCGACTCGGACAACTCACCGTGTCGCTCGACGCACTGACCGTTTAGGATGATCTGGCAGCGTCGACCCGAACAGGCATTTCGCCGGACGCCTGGATTTCATATGGTGTAAGTCCCCGGCGGCGGAGGTGGTTGTGCGCGACCCCTTGGCGGAACCTTCGGACCTCATCCGGAGTGTCTCCCGCGCGCTACGCGTGCTCGAATCGGTCGGTCGCGCCCCGAAGGGGCTGACCGTCAAGCAGATCGCGCGGCGCTGCGAGCTGACCGTGGCCACCACCTACCACCTGGTCCGTACGCTGGCCTACGAGGGCTACGTGATCCGCCGGGAGGACGGCACGTACATCGTGGGGCTGGAGATCGCCGACCGCTACCGCGAGCTGGTGACCGCGTTCCGCGGGCCTGCGGCGGTCGGCGAGTGCCTGCGCCGCGCCGCCCTGGACACCGGCTACAGCCACTACCTGGGGCGCTTCGTCGGCGGCCAGGTCGCCGTGACCGCCGTGGCCGAGGGGCACCGCTCCCCGCACCTGGAGGACCTGGTCCCCGGGTTCGACGAGGGCGCGCACGCGACCGCGCTCGGCAAGGCGCTGCTGGCCACCCTCACCGCCGAGCAGCGCTTCCGCTACCTGCGGGAATACGGCATGCGCCCGTTCACCAACGCCACCCTCACCACCCCCGAGGCGTTCGAGGCGGACGTGGCGGCCGGCGACCGCCGGGGCATGCAGCTGGAGCTGGGGCAGTTCCGCCAGGGCGTCGCGTGCGCCGCCGTGCTCGTCGTCCCCGACAAGGACATGGAACGCCGGATGGTGCTGGCCTGCTCGCTGCCGGCCAGCGAGATGATGACCTCCGCCCGGGTGGTGCGGGCCAAGCTGCTCACCGCCGCCCGCGCCATCGCCGACGCCGTCGCCGCCGAAAACTGAGCCGGCACCGCCGAGAACTGAGCCGTCGTCGAGGACCGACGCCGTCGAGAGCCGAAACGGGACGGGCCCCCTCCCTGGTGGGGAGGGGGCCCGCCGCGACGCCCAGCGGGTCAGCTGCCGATCGGGCCGCCGTCCAGCCGCCAGGTGACCACCACGCCGGGCTTGGCGTAGTCGCCGTCGGGCCAGGTCGACGCCGGGTTCTCCACGGTCGCCCCGGTGATCTCACCCGGGTGCTGCACCGCCACGAACACCGAGCGGTTGTCGCCGGTGATGAACGGGCCGCAGGTCTCCGCGCCCAGCGGCACCGTGAGGAACTGCTTGAGGTACCCCCGCTCCGGCCCCTCCACAGCGGTGGCGAACAGGCCGTCGTTGCTGCCCAGCGCGTTGCCGTCGGTCGAGATCCAGAGGTTGCCGGTGGCGTCGAAGGCGACGTTGTCCGGGCAGGAGATCGGGGAGACCTTCGCCTTGTCGTACCCGGCGAAGTGGGTCGACGGGTCGGTCGGGTCGCCGCAGACGATCGGCAGCGACCAGGCGAACGTCTCGGCGGCGTTGTTGTTGCCGTCCTCGACCAGCTCCAGGATCTGACCGTGCTTGTTGAGGTTGCGCGGGTTGGCCTCGTCAGCCGGGGCCTTGCCCGCCTTGCCGCGGTCGGTGTTGTTGGTCAGCGCCACGTACACCTTGCCGGTCAGCAGGCTCGGCTCGACGTCCTCCGGGCGGTCCATCTTGGTCGCGCCGACCTTGTCGCCGGCCAGCCGGGTGAAGGTGAGCACGTCCGCGGCGGTCATCCCGTCGACGTACGAGCGGTTGCCGCTGACCAGCTTGATCCAGCGGCCCCGGCCGTTGAACGCCCCGTCGGCGGGGAGCTTGCCGGAGCCGTCGATCTCGGCCGCCGAGTTGCCTTCGAGCTGCGCCACGTACAGGGTGCCCGACTCCAGCAGGGTCAGGTTGTGCTTGCGGGCCACCCACGAGTCGCCGGCCATGAACTTCTTGTCGGAGACGAACTTGTAGAGGTAGTCGAACCGCTCGTCGTCGCCCATGTAGGCCACCACGTGGCCGGTGCGGGCGACGATGACGTTCGCGCCCTCGTGCTTGAACCGGCCGAGCGCCGTGTGCTTGCGCGGCCGGCTCTCCGGGTCGAACGGGTCGATCTCGACGACCCAGCCGAAGCGGTGCGCCTCGTACGGGTTCTTCGCCAGGTCGAAGCGCTCGTCGGCGCGGTCCCACTTGCGGTTGCCGCTCGGGTACCGCTCGGTGGTGTTGATGCCGTAGCGGGCCAGCTTCGGCTTCAGCTCCTCCGGCGCGGCGTCCCCGCCGACGAAGTACTGGTTGAAGTTCTCCTCGCCGGAGAGCACCGTGCCCCACGGGGTGACGCCGCCCGCGCAGTTGTTCAGCGTGCCGACCACCGTCCGGCCCTTCGGGTCGGCGGCGGTACGCAGCCACGCCGAGCCGGCGGCCGGGCCGGTCAGCTCGAACTTCGTGGCCAGTGCGGTGACCCGCCGGTTGTACGGCCGCCGGCCGCTTTCGACCGGCCGCCACTGCCCGGTGCCGTCGACCCGCTCCAGCTCGACCACGGACATGCCGTGCGCCGCCATGGCGACCTTCACCTGCTCGACGGTGAGCGCGTCGAGGCTGGTGAAGCCGGGGAACATCAGGTCCTCGTTGGTGTACTCGTGGTTGACCACGAGCAGCGCCCGGCGGCCCCGCTTGTCCAGCGGCAGCACGCCGACGAAGTCGTTGTTGTAGCCGAACTGCTTGGCCTGCTTCGCGGCGGTCTGCCCGTGCACGTCGAACTCGGGCGCGCCCGGCACCACCGGGTCGCCCCAGCGGATCACGACACTGTGGTCGTACCCGTTGGGCACGACCAGGGTGTCGAGCTTGTTCGGCGGGATCGGCCGGAAGGTCAGCGCGCCGCTGCCCACCCCGCCGGCCGGGCGGCCGAACCCGGCGGCCTCCGGCACGACCGGGGCGGCCGGCGCGGCGGACGCGGCACCGGCACCGGCCAGCGCCCCGGCGGCCGCGCCGCCGAAGCCCAGGACGAGCGCACCGACCGCGCCGGCCCGGACCACGCCTCGCCGGGACACCTCGGCGTCCACGATGTCGCCGAGGTACGGGTTGTCGGACGTGTTGGGCACCGGGTGGTCACAGGCGTTGCCGCACCGGTAGAGACAGGTCATGGCGTCACGGCTGCCGTGGCGGGTGGCGCCCAGCAGGGGGAGCAGCCGGGGTCGGTCGCTCATCGGGAGGTGCCTCCAAGGAAGTCGGTGCACGCCGGGGTCAGCCCTCCGACGTGCGTACCCGGCGGACGCTAGGAGGGCGCGGTGAGCGCGGGTCGGCCCGAACATGAACCGGATGTGAACACCTGCGCCGGACCTCCCCGTCGACCAGCGGATGAACCGATCGGCGGCACCGTACGTACTGTCCGGCGAACGCACCGCTGAGCGCGTTCGACAGCGGGAGCCGCTGGACTCCGGCGACAGCGAGGAGGTCGTCATCAGCGACCACGACGCCCAACTGCTGCGCGCGCTGCACGACGAGCATGCGGACGCGCTCTACGCGCACGCCCTGCGGCTGGTCAACGGCGACCGGACCCGGGCCGAGGACCTGGTGCAGGAGACGCTGCTGCGGGCCTGGCGGCACCCGGAGTCGCTCGACCCGACGCGCGGGTCGGTGCGGGCGTGGCTGTTCACCACGGCCCGCAACCTGGCCATCGACGCGTGGCGGCGGCGCTCGACCCGGGTAGGCGAGATCTACACCGACGAGTTGCCCGAACCCCCGGAGACGATCGACGAGGCGGAGCGTGCGGTGGAGGCGTGGACGGTCGCCGAGGCGTTGAACCGGCTCAGCCCGACCCACCGCGAGGTGCTGATCGAGTGCTTCTACCAGGGGCGTTCGGTGTCCGAGGCGGCGGTCCGGCTGGGCGTGCCGCCGGGGACGGTCAAGTCCCGTACCCACTACGCGCTGCGCTCACTGCGGTTGGCGCTGGCCGAGATGGGGGTGACGGGATGACCCGCTGCGAGTTCGCGCACGACGACGGCGCGTACGTGCTGGGCGCGCTCGCCCCCGCCGACCGGGCCGCCTACGAGCGGCACCTCGGCGGCTGCGCCTCCTGCCGGGACGCGGTGGCCGAGATCGCCGTGCTCCCCGGGCTGCTCGGCCGGCTGGACCCGGCCGGGCTGGAGCAGTTCCTGGAGCCGCCCGCCGAGATCTCCCGGGTGCCCGCGCTGCTCGACGCCGCCCGTCGCCGCCGACGCCGCGAGCGGTCGGCCGCCCGCCGCCGGTACGCCCTGACCGCGCTGGCCGCCGCCGTCCTGGCGGTGCTCGCCGGGCTCGGCGCGGCCACCCTCCGGCCGCCCGTCGAGGTCGCGCCGAAGCCCACCCCGCAGATCGCGCTGGCGTCCATGCGGCCGATCGCCGGCACGGTGCCGGTGCGCGCCGAGGTGGCGCTGACCGGCACGCCGTGGGGCACCGAGGTCACCATGCGCTGCGGGTACGACCGGCGGGCCGGGCACCGCGAGGCGTACACCTTCCGGCTGATGGCGCACGGCCCGGACGGCGCGACGGAGCAGATCGGCTCCTGGCTGGCCGCCCCCGGCGACGAGCTGAGCCTGACCGCCACCACCCACTTCACCGACGGCGAGCTGGTCCGCCTGGAACTCCTGCGCGCCGACGGCACCCCGGTCCTCGCCTACGACGTCCGCTGAGCCCCGTCGGGGCTCCGCCGGGGGACTGTGCTCCCGCGCGGGGCGGTGATCGTGCGCGTTGCTCGTCTCGGCGATGTTGCGGCGCGTAGTTGCCCTGCCCGACCGGGCCACCCCGGACGCACCCCTTTGCTCTGCACCCATATACGCAACGGTCACGCGGCGCAACCGGCCGGCGTGGGCGCCGCGAGCGGCGTGATCCTCATGTTCCCAGCTCGCGGGTGGTGCTGCGTGGATGGGTGCAGAGCAAAGGGGGCGCGAGGTCCGTGGCGAGGTCGAGCGGTGGTGACCGACGGTCAGCCCGGTGGGGCGCCGCGATCGGCACCGCATTCCCATCACGGAAAGCGACGGAAAGCGACGGGGTGCGGCGGCGGGCGCTCAGGGGGCCGTCGTCCCCTGCCCCACCGGCGACGGCGCGAGCGGCCGGGCGGCACCGGGGCGGCGGGCGCGGCGTGCGCGGCGGGAATGGCGGAGGGCGTCGGCGGTGAAGGCCAGCAGGGCCAGCCAGACCAGCGCGAAGCCGGCGAGCCGGGCCGGAGGCATCGGCTCGTGGAAGATCAGCACCCCGCAGCCGAGCTGGAGGATCGGGGCGAGGTACTGGAGCATGCCCAGCGCCGTCAGCGACAGCCGGTTCGCGGCACCGGCGAAGAGCAGCAGCGGGGTCGCGGTGGCCGCGCCGGCCAGCACCAGCAGCGCCGTGTGCCCGGCCGAGACGTGACCGAAGGTCAGGCCACCGGCGGCGGCGAGCCAGCCGAGATAGCCGAGGGCGGGCAGGGCGAGCACCGCCGACTCCACGAACAGCCCCTCCGCCGCCGGCAGCCCGAGGCGCTTCTTGACCAGCCCGTACGCGGCGAAGCTGACGGCCAGGACGAGCGCGAGCCAGGGCAGGTGGCCGTAGTCGACGGTGAGCACGGCCACCGCCGCCGTGCCGATGCCCAGCGCCAGCCACTGCCCGGGGCGCAGGCGCTCCCGCAGCACGGTCACCCCGAGCAGCACCGACACCAGCGGGGTGATGAAGTAGCCGAGGGCCGTCTCCACCACCCGCGCCGAGTTCACGCCGTAGATGTAGGTGCCCCAGTTGACCGCGATGAGCCCGGCGGCCACGGCGATGCCGGCCAGCGCCCGGGGCCGGCGCGCCAGCCGGCGCAGGAAGCCCACGTTGCGCAGCGCGGCGAGCAGCAGCGCGACGAAGAGCACCGACCAGACGATCCGGTGCGCCAGGATCTCCAGCGGGCCGGCCGGCTTGAGTGCCCTGAGGTAGAGCGGGAAGAACCCCCAGAGCAGGTACGCGCCGATGCCGTAGAGGTAGCCGAGGCGGAGCGGGCTCACGCCTGCCCCCGCCCGTCGTACTCCATCCAGCGCCCCGGGTCGACGGGGGTGAAGCCGATCTTCGCGTAGACCCCGTGCGCGTCGGAGGTGGCCAGCACGATCCGGCGTACGCCGAGCGTGGCCAGGTGGTCGCGGACCCCGCCGGCCAGCCAGGTGCCCAGCCCGCGCCCCCGGGCCGACCGGTCCACGTAGACGTCGCAGAGCCAGGCGAACGTCGCGCCGTCGGTCACCACCCGGGCCACCGCCACCTGCCGACCGTCACCGGGGCGGTAGACCCCGTAGGGCAGCGAGCCGGCGAACGCCCGCCCGACGGTCTCCCGGTCCCGCCCCAGCGCCCAGTACGCGTCGGTGGAGAGCCAGTGGTGCACGAGGCCGAGGTCGAGCCGGGCGGGGTCGGTGCTGAGCTGGTGGCCGTCGTCGCGGGTCAGGGTGAACACCCTGCGACGCTAGCGTGCCCGCCCGGCCCCGCGCGCCGTGAATCCGCCCACCCCGACCCGGCCGGGACCGCCCCCGCTCGCCTCAGTCGCGGTCGAGGACCGCGCCCAGCAGCCAGGTCACGACGCCGACGAACAGGGCGCCGAGCACCGCCTCCGGCCAGAAGCCGTCCACGTGGAACGGCAGCCCGGCCTCGCCCGCGATCCAACTCGTCAGCAGGAACAGCAGGCCGTTGACGACCAGGGCGATCAGGCCCAGCGTCAGCAGGTAGAAGCCGCAGCCCACGGTCTTGACGATCGGCTGGAGCACGGCGTTGACGACCCCGAAGATGACCGCCACGAGCAGCAGCGTGACGATCGCCTCGGTGGCCGAACCCGTGTCGAGCGTGATGCCCGGAATGAGCAGAGTGGCCAGCCAGAAGGCCACCGCCGTGCTGCCCAACCGGATCAGAAGACCCTTCAGGAAACCCATGGCCACGGATGGTGCCACGGACCCGCCACCGGCGGAACCCGCCGCGTCAACCCCGACCGGGGCGGCCGATCAGTTGCGACTCGATGGGGGTAGGCGACAGCAGCGCCCAGCGCAGCGCCCGGCGGTTCACCACCGCCACCATGTCCTCCCGGATGCGGGTCAGCCACTCGGCCGAGCCGCCGAGGCCGAGCGCGGCACCGGCCAACGCGGCCTCGGCGGGACGCAGCGGTTGCAGCACGACCAGGTCGGCCCGGCCCAGCTGGTCGACGTCGGACGTGGTCAGGCCGTCCCGGACCACCAGCGTGGAGCGCCAGGCCGACCCGGGATCGGCGTCGGCGGGCAGCGGGCCCGCGTCCACCACGAGCAGCATCGGACGCAGCGCCGAACCGGCCGCCGCACCCACCGCGCGGCCCGGCGGCAGCACCGGGATCGGCCCGTCGGGCGTGGCGACGCCCCGGACGAAGGGCTCCCACGCCCGGGGCCGGGTCGTCTGGACCACCACCCGGGCGCCCAGCGCCAGCGCCCGCAGGGCCAGCAGTTGCGCGACACGCACCCCGCCGACCAGCACCAACCGGGTGCCCTCCGGCCGGAACAGCCGGATCGTCACCGCCGCCCCGCGCCGGTTCGCGCCGACCATCAGCCCCGCGTCGCCGACCGGCAGTTCCAACTCGTCGAGGGCCGCCGGGTCGACCGCCGCGCCCGGAACGGCGAGGGCGAGGGGCAGCGTGCCCGCCAACGCGGGGAGTTGCTGGCCGTCGAGCCGGTCAACCTCCGCGCCCGCGCCGTCGGCCAGCCGCCGCAACGCCTGCGTCGCCGCCGCCAGCTCGGCCGGGGTCCAGGCGGCCAGGCGTACGGTCAGCTCGGCCGGCACGGTCACGCCGCCGGCACCGGCGCGCGGCCCCACGCACAGCGACACCGTGGTCGCGGCGGCCGGCAGGGTGAGCAGCCGGGGCACCAGCCGCCGCCCCGCGTCGGTGGCCGGGTCCGGCCCGCGCCGCACCCGGAGGGTGGTCTGGCACAGCGCCCCCGTCCGCACGGCCGGCCAGGTCTCCACCATCGGCCCGCCGCCGTCGTGGTGGGCCAGCTCGGCGAGTACGCGGGGCGCGGCGTGCTCGCCGAGCGGACGGGCGGTCACCGGCCCCAGCCGGCGCACGATCCGCCGGACCACCCCGGACAGGGCGGCCCGCAGGTCCTCGTCGGTCCACCCGTCCACCCGCAGCACCCGCACCGCCAGCAGCACCGAGTCGCGCCCGGCTAGCAGCCCGTCGGTGAGCTGCCGGTACGACGTCGCCACCGTGCTTCCCCCCACCGCGACGGCGGGTGCCGGAGAGCCGCTGATCAGGAGCTGGAGCCGGACCGGGGGCAGCTCCGGGGAGACCGGCGGCAGCAGCGTCGACGGCGGGGGCAGCGCCCGGGGCCCGTCGCCGAGCAGGTCACCCGGGTCGCCGACCTCCAGCACGGCGGTCAGGCCTTCGGCGTCGTCGACCACGGCGGCCGGGCCGCCGGCCAGCTCCGCCGCGCGGACCACCGCGCCGGGGTCGAGCAGCCCCAGCAGCGCCCCCGGGCCGGTGGTCGCCGCCAGGGCCCGCCGGCGGGACAGGTGGCCGGCGGCGACGCCGAGCCAGGAGAACAGCCAACGCCCCCGCACCCGCACCCAGGCGCCGGCCAGCAGCGGCGCGGCCACCGCGACGGCGGCCACGGTCGCGACCGCGCCCCGGCCGACCCCGGCGGCGACCAGCGCCACCGCCGCCTGTGTGGCGACCACCTGACCGACCAGCACCCCGGCCGGGCCCCGCCGGGTGGTGGCCGGGATCCACTGTGGGGGCAGCGGCTGCCGGTGCGCCGGCTGGACCGGGGCCGTGGTCGTGCTGGCCGTCACCGCGCCTCCTCAACGCCCGCCCGGAACGCCGCCGTGGCCCGGGGCGTGACCGCGGGCGGTTCCGCAGCGTCATCGTATGGTTCCACCCCGAGATCACGGGAGCCGAGGTTGTCCACAGGGGAGCGGGGCGGGGTAGCAGAACCGCCATCGGGCCGCTACCGTCAGCGACGAATCGGCTGACCCTGTCCCGCCCCGGTGCGCCGCCGGGACAGGCGAGCGGCGCGTCCGCCGCGGGCGCGTCCGACGGCCAGCCACGATCGAGGAGACGAGGTGACGTCCGGGGTGTCCCAGACCCAGGCAGAAGCCGCGGTGATGCAGCAGACCGCCGCGAAGTTCGAGCAGGTTGACCAGTCCCTGCAGGCCATGCTGACCGGCCTGCTGGCAGAGCTGGAGGTGTTGCAGCAGGCCTGGCGGGGTGCCGGCGGGCGCTCGTTCGAGCAGGTGAAGCGGCAGTGGTCGCAGGACCAGGCGGCGTTGCAGCGGGCCCTGCGGGAGACCGCCACCGCCATCCGCACCGCCGGCCAGCAGTACGACGTGTCCGACAACGAAGCCGCCAGCCGGGTCGCCGGCACCAACCGCGGCATCCAGCTGCCGCTGTAGCACCTCCCGGAAAGGGGATCATCCGATGGACCATGGGGTTCTGGTCGTCAACTTCGCCGCGCTGCAGCAGGCGGGCGCCGACATCCAGCGGGCGTTGAACACGCTGGACAGCCAGCTCGGCCAGCTCGAACGCGACGCCGCCCCGCTGGTGGCGAGCTGGGACGGCGAGGCCCGTCAGGCGTACGAGCAGCGGCAGGCCCGGTGGCGCTCCGCCTCGCAGGACCTCCAGGCGATGCTGCGCGACATCAAGCTCGCGGTCGACGACTCCGCGCACGACTACCTCGACACCGAGAAGCGGAACGTCAACCTGTTCCAGTGAGCGCGGCGGCCCGCTCCGGTGAGCGGCGGCGACGGCGGCGTTCGGCGGCAACGCCGGGCGCCGCCACCGCAGCCGGTCAGGCCGCCGGCCGCCAGCGGCGGCGACCGCCCCGGGGCAGCACCACCGCCAGCAGCACCGCGCTCGCCACGGCCGCCCCGGCGACGGCCGCGACGACCACCGCCCGGTCCCGGGCCGCCGCCCGCCGGGCCTGACGGGCGACCAGCGCCGGGTCGACCTCGCCCGCAGGCAGGGCCACGGCCTGTCTAGCCGGCCCCTGCGGGCCCGCCCACGTCTCGGTGACCGCCCGGTACGGGTTGAGCACCCCCGCGCCGTACCCGCCGCCGGGTGCCGGGTCGACCGTGGCGAGGATCTGCCGCGTCACCTGCCCAGCCGTCAACTCCGGCCGGTACTGCCGGACGAGGGCGGCGGTGGCCGCCACGAACGGGGCGGCATAGCTGGTGCCCTCGGCCCGGCGGTGACCCTGCCCCGGGGCGGCCATCAGCACCTCGCCGCCCGGGGCGACCAGGTCGACGTACGGGCCGGTCTGCGAGAAGTCGGCCCGCCGGCCGTCGGCGCCGATCGCACCCACCCCCAGCACCCCGTCGTACGCCGCCGGGTACGGTCGCGGGTCGCCGCTGTCGTGCAGGTTGCCGGCGGCGGCCACCACGACCACGTCCCGCGCGACGGCATAGCCGACCGCCGCCCGGACGGCCGGGTTGTCGGTGTAGAGCACGACGGAGAGGTTCACCACGTCGGCCCCGTGGTCGACCGCCCAGCGGATCGCCCGGGCGAAGTCGGCGGCGCTGACCGTGCGCCCCGACTCGCGCCCCTCGACCACCTGCTGCTCGCTGACGCGTACGGGCAGGATGCGGGCGCCCGGCGCGAGGCCCTGGAACGCGACGCCGGCGCGGGGCTCGGCCGCGATGATGCTCGCCACACCGGTGCCGTGCCCGGCGCAGTCGCCGCTGCCGTCGCCGCCCGGGTCGAGGAAGTCGGCCCCGGCGGTGACCCGCCCGGCCAGTTGCGGGTGCCGGCGGTCCACGCCTGAGTCGATCACCCCGACGGTGACGCCGGCCCCGCTGGCCAGCGCGGCGAGCCGCTGCGGGGCGTACCGTTGCTGCGGCCACGGGGTGGCCGCGACCGGCCGTGCCGGGGCCGGCGGGGTGGCGCAGCCGGGGGCGGCGCGATGCGCGCCAGCCGCCTGCGCCGGGGCGACGGGTAGGGCGGCCAACAGGGCCGCGGCCGCTGCGGCGAGGGCCGGACGCGCGGTGGGCCGGGGCATCACGCCTCCGTATCGTGTCGGCTTCGAAACCGGATGTTATCCGCATCCGGATTGTCCGGCGGGGCGTCCCCGGCCAGCCATTGTGATCTTGTTACCACCTTGTAGGTTGTACGCGATGGCTATGGCCTGATGGCGGGAGGAGAGGTGGCCGTGACCGACTGGGAGCCGGCTACCGAGGCCGAAGCGGCGATGCGGGACGCCCTCCGCGCCAACGACCAGGAGCTCTACTTCCGGATCCTGGCCCGCACCGACCTGCTGCTGCCGGTCTCCGCGGAGGCCCTGGCCGGGCAGGTCCCGATGGGGTGGGGCACCTGGACCACCGGCGGCCGGACGCACGTGCTGGCCTTCACGTCGCCCGCCGCGCTGCGGGCCTGCCTCGGCGGCAACCCCGCGCCCGCCCGGCGCAGCGCGTACGCCGACCTCGCCGCCGAATGGCCCAACCACGAGTGGTGGCTGGCGGTCAACCCGGGGCTGCCCATCGAGGGCTACCTGCCCGCCTGGTTCGTCTCCCAGCTCTCCAGGGGCGACGTGCGGCTGCCGGGCCGCACCCTCGGTGCCCGCGCCCGCCTCGACCGCGTCGAGTCCGCCGCGAAGGCCCGGGCCACCGCGGTGGTCCCCGGCCGGGACGCGCCGGTGTCGCCCGCGCCCGGCGCGGCGGCCGTGGGCCCGCTGCCGGGCACACCGACCACCGGGCCCGCCGACGTCGCCGGCACGCCCACCACCCGGCTCACCGTGTCGCCGGCGGCCCCGCCCCGCCCGCAGGGGGCCGACCTGCCCCCGGCCCCGCCGCGCCCGGACGGGCCGGGGGGCGGCCGGGCCCGCGATGCCGGGCCCGCTCCCGCCTCCGCCGCCCCCGCCGGTACGCCCGGCGGCGAGCCTGCGCCGGGCGGCTCGGCGTGGTTGAACGTCCCCCGGCGGCGGCCGCCCGTGGAGGTCCCGCCGGGCGAGGCGACGCCGACCGGCAACGGCCCACCCGCCGCCGCGCCGGGGCCACCCCACCAGCCCAGCTCCTTCTTCGAACCGGCGTCCGGTCGCAGCCGCGCGGCCCGGGTGCTCGGCGAACCCCGCCGTCCCGCCGAGCGGCCCGCCCCGCAGTCCCGGGGCTTCGGCGGCGGTGGCCAGCCGTTCCCCCGGCGGCGTCCCGCGTCGGACCCGCTCGCCGAGCAACCGACCCAGCCCTTCCGTCCGGCCCCGGCTCCGGCTCCCGCCCCGGAGCCGCCGACGGTGCCGATCTCCCGGGCCGGGGCGGCACCGGCGGCGTCGCCGACAGACGCGCCCGGCTCCGCTGCGGCCCAGGACGAGCCGACCCGCCTCCTGCGTTCCGGTGGCGCCGTGCCGCCCCGGGTGCCGCCCCGGCCGTCGCCGGCGGAGGAGCCGACCAGGGCCTTCCGGGCCGTGCCGCCCGGCGACGAGCCGACCCGTTCCTTCGCGGCGGCGGCCGGCGGCGCGGCGGCCGGACTCTTCGGCCCGGCGGGTGGCGCGGGCGCGGACGAGCCGACCCGCGCCTTCGGCACGACCGGTGCCGGGGTGGCGGAGGACCTGCCGCGTCGTGGCCCCGCGCCGGGGGCCGAGCCGGCGTTCGTGCGCCACCGCCCCGGTGCGGTCGACGAGGAGCCGACCCGGCCCCTGCGGGAGCGTCCCGGCCCCGCTCCGGTCGAGGAAGTGGTCGAGGAGGTGACCGCCTCGGTCGCCGAGCCGGTCTCCGCGCCGCCCGCGCCCCGCCAGTCCTTCTCGCCGATCGTCATCGAGGGCACGATCATCGAGGCGCGCGACCTGCCCGCCGCGGAGCCGGACCCGGTCGCCCCGCCGGACGCGACGGTCTCCCTCGACGCGACGGTCTCGCTGGCCACCACGACTCCGCCGGACCTGACCGTTCCGTTGGGCACCACGACTTCGCCCGACGCGACCGTCGCGTTGGGCATGACGGTCCCGCCGGAGCCGACCGTTGCGCTGGGCACGACGGTGCCGACCGAGCCGGTCCCCGACCCGGTCGGGGGCGACCCGTCCGTCGCCGGGTCCGCCGACGGATCGACCGCGCCCATCACCCTGGCCGGCTCCGCAGCCACCGCCCCGCCCGTCGGCACCGCCGACGCGGAGGCGACGGTGTCCCTGTTCACCCCGTCGAGGCGGCCCACGCCGGACCCGTCGGCCGGGTCCCTCTTCCAGCCGGGCGCCCCCACCGATCCGATCCCGGCCGCGCCTGACCTGCCGACGTCGACCGACGTGTCCGACGGTCCCGCTGCGGCCGACGGGCCCGCACCCACCGACGGGCCCCCGCCGGCCGACAGCGCCGCACCGGCCGGCGAGGCCACGACACCGAGCGGAGTCGTCGCCGATCCGGAGCAGGTGACTGAGCAGGGCCCGGAGCTCGTCGCGTCGCCCGCCCCCGAGTTCCAGCCGGCGAACGAGGTCGAGGAGGACCTGCTCGCCGCCGCCGGGACCGGCAGCACCGACACCTTCCTCTCCACCCTGCTGCTGGCCCGGGTGCTGCTCCCGGTGGCACCGGACTCGGCCGACGGCAGCCGCCCCGGCGAGCCGGGCTTCGTCTGGCGGACCGAGCGGCTGGACGGCGGACGCTACGTCGTGGTCTACACCTCCGCCGAGCGGCTGGCCGACCACGCCGACGGCCCGGTGGAGACCGTGTCGGTTAAGTTCGCCCAGCTCATCCGCCGCTGGCCGGACGACGCCTGGTCGTTCGCGGTGAACCCCAACACCCCGGTGGGCGCGAAGCTGCCCGGGGAGCAGATCGTCGCGCTGGCGAACTGGGCCGCCGACGTGGGGCTCGGCGACGACGTCGAGAGCGAGCCGGAGCCGCAGCCGGCGGCCGAGGCGTCGGCCGGCGCGTCCCGGCAGGTCCCGCCGCCGGTCGACCCGAACCGGCCGGTGGTGATGCAGAAGGCCGTCGCCCCGAGCCAGCTCTCCTACTATCTGGAGCGCGGCTACGACCGGGTCTCCGGCTTCGTGCACCGGGCCAGCGAGCTGGCCCACCTGAACACCCCGGCCAAGCTGCACGACGCGCTCGGCCTGAGCCACCCGGGCTCGCCGTTCTCGCGGGACGCGGAGGAGATCTACGTCCTGCGCTGGCCCGCCCACCGGCCGAGCCTCTACCGCATCCCGTACGGCGGCCAGAACGAGGGCGCCATGCGGGCCATGGAGGGGTGGGTCATCGAGCGTCCACCATTCCGGGGCAACGGCTTCGCACCGGGAGACAGCAGCGACGTGGTGGCCGAGTTCAAGGTGGACAGCGCCCGGCTGCCGCACGGTGCGCAGCTGTGGC
This sequence comes from Micromonospora haikouensis, assembly GCF_900091595.1. Taxonomy (GTDB): domain Bacteria; phylum Actinomycetota; class Actinomycetes; order Mycobacteriales; family Micromonosporaceae; genus Micromonospora; species Micromonospora haikouensis. The sequence goes on along the minus strand of NZ_FMCW01000012.1, from coordinate 64,542 downwards.
GGATCGGGGCGGACGGCACCGAACGGGTGGTCGCGACCCTGGACACGGACGCGCTGCTGTGGCGTCGGGCCGGTGAGGACTGATGCGCGACGGCTACGTGGCCCGCTGGCGGGGCCGGGAATACCAGGCCAGCCCCGACGGCGACGACGTGCGGCTCTACCAGCCCGAGCCCGGCGAGGGGTTCGAGGAGATCCGCCCCGGCCGGTACGTCCGGGTGCTGCCCGCGTCCGAGGTGGAGGAGCTGGCGTACGTGCGGACCACCTGCACGTGGCAGGGCCAGCCGTTCATCGTCCTCGCCGAGCACGACGGCTGGCTGCGGGTCGAGTACACGGGTGGCCGGTGGCCGGTGGCGCAGGCGATGGGGCTGGAGGTCTTCGACTTCGGGGTCTATCAGGGCTGGGCCCCGGCCGGCGCGGTCGCCGACCTGCGCGAGCAGCGGCTCTGACCCGACCGGCGGCCAGGGTCGGGGCGGGAGCCGCTCAGGACTTCGCCCAGCGCAGGATCTCGCCGAGCACCACGTCCCGCGCCTCGACGTGCGGGAAGTGGCCGACGTCGTCCAGCAGCCGCCACTCGTAGGGGGCCGTCACGTAGCGGCCGGAGCCCTGGGCGGTGCGCGGCAGGGACGCGACGTCCAACGCGCCGTGCAGTTGCAGCGTCGGGGTGACCAGGGGCTTCTGCATCAGCCGCACGAACCGGTAGCCGTGCAGCCGCAGCACCGAGCGGAACGCCCAGCGGTAGCCCTCCAGCGCGCAGAACGCGGCCTGCGGGATCCGCATCGCCTCCCGGCAGCGCCGGGCGTACGCGTCGAAGTCGGGGCCGTCGACCCACCGGGGGCCGCCCCAGCGGCGCAGCATCTCCTCGACGGCCGCCGCGTCGTCGCGGGTGAGCACGTGCTCGTAGCGGGGAAGCTGGAACTTCAGGGCCGGGGTGGCGGCGGCGAACTGGCCGCGCGGGTCGGCGAAGATCGCGGCCCGCAGCCGCAGGGGGTGGGGCGCGCCGAGCACGACGAGCCGGCGGACCAGCGACGGGTGGAACGAGGCGGCGGTCCAGCCGATCAGGCCGCCGGCGCCGGTGCCGACGACGGTGGCGGAGCGTTCGCCGAGGCCCCGGATCAGGCCGGCGACGTCGGCGGCGAGGGTGTAGCCGTCGTACCCCCGGGGCGGCTTGTCGCTGGCCCCGTAGCCGCGCAGGTCGACCGCGACGGCCCGGAAGCCGGCGTCGGCGACGGCCGGCAGCACGTCGTGCCAGGCCCACCAGTGCTCGGGGAAGCCGTGCAGGAGGAGCACCATCGGGCCGGTGCCGGCCTCGACGACGTGGAAGCGGCTGCCGTTCGCCCCGACGAACCGGTGCGTCCACGGCCCTTCGGTCAGGACGCAGGACTCGTCGACGGCCCCGCCGCGCTGCTCGGTCATGACCCCAGCCTAGGACCCCGGAGCACCGGGGCCGAAAGGGCGATGCCCGGGCAGGTGGCCTGCCCGGGCATCGCGGTGGAGCGGTCGATCAGCGCGTGCTGATCAATGGATCAGCGCGTGCTGATCAGCGGATCAGGAGAAGCGGACCTTGATCGAGGTGCCCTTCTGCTCCAGCACCTTGATCTTGGTGCCGGTGGCCGGGACCTTGACGCCGTGGTTCGGCAGCTCCGGGAACCAGTACTGCTTGGTGTCGTCGAACAGCGGCTGCGCGGCCTGACCCCGGATGTACTGGGCCTGCCCGTTGATGTGCAGCGTGAACGAGTCCGCCTTCTTCGTGCTGAACGGCGCGTCGTACACCTGGACGCGGGCCCGCCACGGGTTGCCGGTCAGGTTGTAGATCGGCTGCGGACGCGAGTCGATGATCATGTTGCGACCCTCGCCCGGGTGCTCGAACGTGTCGTTGTCCGCGAACCGGAGGTTCCAGTACGAGATCAGCAGGCCCTCCTGGTACGCGTAGTGGTCCACGTAGTCCGGGCGGGTGTTGCCGTAGCCGAAGTAGTACGGGCCGGTCTTGAGGTACTGGTCGTACGAGACGTAGGACCGGTGGCCGGCGATGTAGTAGTTGTCGAAGAGCCGGGTGTAGCTCTCCTCGACGATGCTCCAGCCCTTGGCGGCCCAGTCGCCGGTGCCGCTCTCGGCGCCGTCGCTGGACAGCGTCTGGCCGTCGGCGGTCACGGTGATGTTGTCACCGAAGAAGCCGCCCTCGGCCACGCCACCGTCGGTGATGTAGTGGAACCGGAACTGGATGCTCTTGCCGGTCAGGGCGTCGAGCGGGATGTTGATGTCGGTCCACGCGCCGTTGCTGCTGCCGCTGAGGCCCGGGGTCGGGTCGCTGCCGGACACCGGCGGGATCGGCTTGCCGTTCACGGTGCCGGGCAGCGCGTCCCAGGTGGTGCCGCCGTCGGTCGACGCCTCGAAGAAGAGGTAGTCGTAGCCGGACTCGATGTCGAACCGGCCCTTGAGCGACAGCGCCGCCGAGGTCTTCCCGGTCAGGTCGATCGTCCTGGTCAGGGTGTTGTCCAGGTCGTCGTCGTTGCCGGAGAAGAACTGCTTGCTGCCCTCGAAGGGCGCGCCGTAGTCGAAGGTGTACTCCCGCTGCGGGAGGACCACCACGGCGGCCTGCGGCTTGGCCGTGTTGTATTCCTGCGGGCCGAGCTCCAGGGTCTTCTTCTGGCCGGCCTTGACCACCTCGTAGTCGAGCCAGCCGAGCTGGAGCTTGTTCCAGGCGCCGAGGTCGCCGCCGCGCTCACCGATGCCGCCGTCGTTCTTGGCGCCGAGCCGGCTCTGGGCCATCAGGGTCCAGTGCTCGTTGTTGTTGTCGCCGCCGCTCGTGACGTTGTAGTCGTCCGGCAGGCCGAGGTCGTGGCCGTACTCGTGGTAGAAGACGCTCCGGCCGCCGTTCTCCGGCTGGATCGTGTAGTCGCGGATCCAGACGCCGGTGTTGCCGATCTGGGTGCCGCCGATCGGGAAGTTCGCCGGGCCGGTGCGCGAGGTGTTGTACGCCGACCAGCGGTGGCTCCAGATGGCGTCCTCACCCTGGTACGGGTCGCCGTCGGCCTGGTCGCCGCCGGAGTGGACGATCTGGAAGTGGTCGATGTAGCCGTCGGACTCGTTGAAGTCGCCGTCGCCGTCGTAGTCGAACCGGTCCCACTGGTCGTAGGACTGCATGTCGGCCTTGATCTGGGCGTCGGTGCGGCCCTTGGCCTTCTGGTCGGCGACCCACTGGTTGGCGGCGTCGCGGACCAGGTCCCAGGTGCTCTGGCAGACGTTGGACGCGCAGACCGCCGGGTCGTTGGCCGGGTTGTCGGTGTCCTCGTCCGCGATCGGGTCGTTGGAGCGGCCGTAGCGGGCGGCGTTGTACTTGACCTTAACCCAGTCGGAGACCTGGCCGTCGACGCTGTAGCGCCCGGACGACTGGGCCTCGTAGTACTGCTTGAGCGACTCGTCGCCCTGCCCGGTGCCGAAGTACAGCTTGCGGAAGTAGTCCGCGCTGTAGTCCGCCTGCCACACGGTCGAGTTGTCCACGGCCCGGTTCGGGGCGGGGATCTCGTTGTGCAGCGGCCCGTCGAACCGGGACGGCCCGGCGACGTTCGGGTTCGTGTCCTTGTCCGGGTACGCGGGGTCCCGCTCGTCGCCGAACTCGGCGAGGATGACGAAGATCTTGTCGGTGCGCTCCCGGGCCAGCTCGACGTACTGGTCCTTCTGGCCTTTCTTGGCGCTGCGCGCGCCGGCCGCGGAGGCCGCGCCGCCGGCGGTCTTGCCGACCTTGACGACGGTGCTGCCGTTGATCTTCTGGGCCTTGGCCCGGCCGGAGAGGACCTCGCTGAGGCCCTCCTGGCGGAGCGAACGGCGCTTGTCCTCGAGCTTGTCCGGCAGATCGTGATCCGCTGGGGCCTTCTCGGCGGCCGACGGGGCGGCCGTCGGGAGCTTCGCGGTCGGCGCCGCGTTGGCGGTCGTGGCGACCACCAGACCCGTCGCCGTCAACGAAAGCCCGAGCAGACCCACTGCGACTTTCCGCACGTGGTACCTCCGGTGTGAGGGAACCGGCCCAACGGGGGTAGGAGCCGGTGAGTCGTCCCGACTGTGGGACCAATGGTGAACATAGAGTCTCGCGGGACGGGTGGGAAGACGCGTGCGTCGATTTGTTGCAAACTTTTGTTGAGAACGCTTTTCACCGTCACACCGATCGCCTTCGACGGCAGGCTGAGCAGCGCGGACGCCCGACGGCGAATTGCAGCGACGAATCTCGATGGGTGGTCGGATAAATGCGGAAGGGGCCGGTGGCGTCGCCGCCACCGGCCCCTTCGTTGATCTTCCGATCAGTTGCCGCCCGTCGTCACGGGGTCGCCGCGGTCACCTTCACCGTGGCGACGGCGTTGTTCCACGCGGTCTTCTTCACCGTCAGCGAAACCCCGTACGCGGCGTTCGCGTCACCGGGGTTGCCGGTGCCCAGGACGATCGCCCCGCCACCCAGGGTGACCCCGTAGAACGAGGGCGCCGGGGTGCCGTCCGGGTTGACCACCCGGGTGGTGTACGGCACGTTGCCGCGCGACGGCAGCACCACGGAGGCGTCGCTGTCCCGCGCGTACGGCGAGCCGTCCCGGATCTCGATGCCCGGGTACCAGCCCTTGGAGTCGGTGAACTGCGGCACCGCCGGCTGCGCCGGGAAGCTCGTGCAGTACTCGCTGTACGGCTCGTCCGCCGCCTCCAGGCACTCCTTGAAGGAGTACGTCTTCTTCAGGCCGAACGCCGCGTTCGACGACTGGGGCCGGCTGGGCAGGTTGTCCAGCACCGACGGGTCCTTCTCGGCCGCCGTGCCCTGCCGCCGCAGCGGGTCGAAGTGCGAGTCGACGATCAGCAGGCCACCCTTGGCGCCGTAGCTCGGCAGGGCGGTCAGCTGCCCGGTGACGTGGTTGACGTCGCCGAGCGCCGTGTCGCGGTACCAGACCAGCATGCCCGGGGCGTTGTAGGAGATCCGGTCGACCTTCCACGCCTCGTGCGAGTACACCGTGTCGTACGCGTACTTCAGGCCCTTGTCGAAGCCGTCGAAGTTACGCCACTCGGCCAGGTAGTAGTGCGCCCGGACCTCAGTGCCCGAGTTGGTCTTCCAACCCGCGCCGGTGGTGTCGGTGAAGCTGCCGCCGGTGGGGGTCCAGCCGTTCGCCCCGCCCTCGACGTCGTCGCTCCAGGTGGTGGCGCCGCCGCCGGTGACCGAGAAGTCGTCGGCGAACCAGCCGCGCTCCACGAACGCCTCGTCGGTGGCCTGCCGCAGCCGCAGCTGCACGGTCTGCCCCGCGTACGCCGACAGGTCGACGTAGTCGTGCCGCCAGCCGCCGGACGAGCCGGTCAGGCCGTACTTCTTGCCGCCGAAGTCGGCCATCCGGCCGTTCGGGTCGGCGTAGTTGTCCGGCGTGGTGACGACGGTGCCGTCGGCGTCGTAGACCTTCTGCTCGGACCAGGTGGCCCCGCCGTCGGTGGAGAGCTCGACGAAGCCGTAGTCCCAGTCGTCCTCGATGATGTAGTTGTTCCACATCCAGAACTTGGCGTCGGCGGCCGAGGGGACGCTCACCGAACGGCTCAGCTTGACGTCCGCCCAGTTCTGGTCGGCGCCGCTGTGCCACATGTTCGACCCGCTGTGCGGGGTGGCCAGGGTGATCACCTTGTCCGGCAGGTCCACCTTGATGCCGTCGGCCGTGCCGACCGGCGTGCGGGAGGTCTGCCCGAGCTTGATGGTGCGCGGGGCGGAGCCGGGGGCGACCGTCACCGGGTCGGCCCAGCCGAGCACCCACTTGTCCCAGATGCCCATGTGGGTAGGGAGCGCCTGGAAGATCTCGCCGCTGTGCGACCCGGAGGCCATCAGGTCCCAGAAGTCCACGTCGGAGTCGGCGTTGCCGGACGTGTCGTAGAGGTCCGGCAGGCCCAGGTCGTGACCGTACTCGTGGGCGAAGACGCCGACGCCGGCGTCCTCCGGCTGCACGATGTAGTTCGACACCTTCAGCTGCGTGCCGGGGATGGTGTAGCCGCCCGGAACGGTCGAGGAGTGCGCCCACACCGCGTACGTGCCCTCGGCGCCGCCGCCGCGGGACTTGCCCTGGCCGGCGTGCACCAGCACCAGGTGGTCGATCACGCCGTCGGGCTCGAAGAGGTTGCCGTCGCCGTCGCGGTCGCTCTGGTCCTCGATGTCGTAGTCGGCCCACGGGAAGCTCGGGTCCATGGCGGCCAGCGCGTCGATCGCGTCCGTGGCCAGCCGGCCCGCCCCGGCCGGGTTGTCCGGGTGGCCGTTCATGGCCTGCTCACGCCCGGCGACCCAGTCGCCGTTCTCGTCCTGGAAGCAGCGCGACGCCGCGTACCAGCCCTCCGAGTGCGGCACGGTGATCCACGGGCTGGCCTGCCCGTCCACCGTGTACGCGCCCTTGGACATCTCCAGGTACATGTTGTGCATGGTCCGGCCGGCGAGGCTGATGCCCTTCTTGCCGTCCGGGCCCTTCAGGTCCTTGCGGACCCGCTCGGTGATGCCCGTCTTCGTGTAGAGCATCTTGTCGAAGTGGGCCGGGGAGAAGTCCGGCACCCAAAACGAGTTGTTGTCCTTGTGCGGCAGGCTCGCCGGGTTCGGGATGTTGTTGTGCTTCGGCCCGTTCTGCACCGTGCCGGGGACGCACGTCCGGTCCTCGAAGACCGTCTTCGGCACCATCGTGCCGGTGAAGTCGTCGTTGGCCTGGTCGTTGAACTCCACCAGCAGGGTGAGGAGCTTCGCCTTCTGGGTGCTCGGGGCCTTCTTGATCCACCGGGGGCTCTTGCCGGAGCGGATCGACTGGGCCTCCAGCTTCGCCAGCTGCTTGGCGGTCGTCGGGTTGCCCGCGGCGTACTTGCGGTCGTAGGCCCGGGCCTCGTCCGCCGCCGTGGTGTACACGCCGTCGGCGCCCTTGACCTCCTTGCCGGCGGTGTCCGGCTGCACCTCGGGCTCGGCGTAGTTGATGTAGTGCTCGTCCGCCCCGATCGTGGCAGGAGCCGGGCCGGACGTCTGGGCCGACGCAGTCCCCGTCACGGTCAGTGACGTGGCCGCGAGGGCGATGGCGGGCAGCGCGACGAGTAGGCGTCGGCGTGACCGTCGTTGCGGAATCATGTGCATGCCGCTCCGTTTCTCGGGCATGGGCGTGGAGCCGGCCGGCGCGCACGGCAGAGACATCCGTCGAACCGACCGATGCGGCTGAACCTAAAGGAGAAAGAACCCTTCCGACAGGGGGTGGCGTCCCCTGTGTCCGTTCAGCCGGTGCCCCTCAACCGACCGACCGACACCCCTTCGTCACGCACCGTTCACAAATACAGACACGGAGGGTGGCGGCCCGCGCGGGGCCCGCCACCCTCCGAAAGGTACGTCCTACGTCAGTCCTCGTCGGACTTGCCGCCACCCATCCCCGAGGAGATCAGCTCCATCACCGAGGAGTCCTGCAGGGTCGTCACGTCGCCCAGCGACCGGTTCTCCGCGACGTCCCGCAGCAACCGGCGCATGATCTTGCCGGAGCGGGTCTTCGGCAGCTCCGGCACCAGCATGATCTGCCGCGGCTTGGCGATCGGGCCGAGCGTGCGCGCCACGTGGTTGCGCAGGTCCGCGATCAGCTGCTCGCCCGCCTCGCCGGCCGTGTCGACCGAGCCGCGCGGGATGGCGAACGCCACGATCGCCTGCCCCGTCGTCGGGTCCGTCGCCCCCACCACCGCCGCCTCCGCCACCGACGGGTGCGACACCAGCGCCGACTCCACCTCCGTGGTGGAGATGTTGTGGCCCGACACCAGCATCACGTCGTCCACCCGGCCCAGCAGCCAGATGTGCCCGTCGTCGTCCTTCTTCGCCCCGTCCCCGGCGAAGTACATGCCCTCGAACCGCGACCAGTACGTCTCGACGAACCGGTTGTCGTCGCCCCAGATCGTGCGCAGCATCGACGGCCACGGCTCGCGCAGCACCAGGTAACCGCCGCCGCCGTTCGGCACCGACTGGCCCTGGTCGTCCACCACGTCGGCCACGACGCCCGGCAGCGGGGTCATCGCCGAACCCGGCTTGGTCTCCGTGACCCCGGGCAGCGGCGAGATCATGATCGCGCCCGTCTCGGTCTGCCACCACGTGTCCACGATCGGCAGCTCACCCCGGCCCACGTGCTGCCTGTACCACATCCACGCCTCGGGGTTGATCGGCTCGCCGACGCTGCCCAGCAGCCGCAGCGAGGACAGGTCGTGCCCGGCGGGGATGTCGTCGCCCCACTTCATCATCGTGCGGATCAGCGTCGGCGCGGTGTACAGGATGCTCACCCCGTACCGGTCGACGATCTCCCAGAACCGGCCCTTGTGCGGGGTGTCCGGGGTGCCCTCGTACATGACCTGGGTGACGCCGTTGGCCAGCGGCCCGTACACGATGTAGGAGTGCCCCGTCACCCAGCCGATGTCGGCGGTGCACCAGTAGACGTCCGTCTCTGGCTTCAGGTCGAACACCGCGTGCGCCGTGTACGCCGCCTGCGTCAGGTAGCCGCCCGTGGTGTGCAGGATGCCCTTCGGCCGGGCCGTCGTGCCCGAGGTGTAGAGGATGAACAGCGGGTGCTCGGCGTCGAACGGCTGCGCGGTGTGCTCCGCCGACGCGGTCTCCACCGTCTCGTGCCACCAGTGGTCCTTCGCCGACCAGGCGACCTCCTCACCGGTGCGGCGGACCACCAGCACGTGCTCCACCGACGGGCACTTCGCCACCGCCTCGTCCACGGTCGGCTTCAACGCCGACGGCTTCCCCCGGCGGTACCCGCCGTCGGCGGTGATCACCACCTTGGCGGTGGCGTCGGAGATGCGGTTGCTCAGCGAGTCGGCGGAGAAGCCGCCGAAGACCACGCTGTGCGTCGCGCCGATCCGGGCGCACGCCAGCATCGCCACCGCCGCCTCCGGCACCATCGGCAGGTAGATCGCCACCCGGTCACCGGCCACCACGCCCAGGTCGGTCAGCGCGTTCGCCGCCTGGCAGGTCATCCGGTGCAGGTCGGCGTACGTGATGGTGCGGGTGTCGCCCGGCTCGCCCTCCCAGTGGATGGCCACCCGGTCGCCGTTGCCCGCCTCCACGTGCCGGTCCAGGCAGTTGTACGCCACGTTCAGCCGGCCGCCGACGAACCACTTCGCGAACGGCGGGTTCGACCAGTCGAGCACCTGCTCCCACTGCTGCGCCCAGGCCAGTCGCCCGGCCTGCCGCTCCCAGAACGCCAGCCGGTCGGCGGCGGCCTCGGCGTACGCGTCGGCGGTCACGTTGGCGTTGGCGGCGAGTGCGGCCGGCGGCGGGAACTGCCGCGTCTCGTTCAGCAAGTTGGCCAGTGCCTCGCTCATGCCGTGACTCCCTCGTCGCTCGCGTGACCTGCGTCTCCTACCCCCGCAGAGGTTAGTCGGGGCGGCCGGAGGCCGCGACAGCTCCCCGAACCCACGCGCGCCGAGCGGCCCCCGCCACGCGCCGAGCTGTAAGGAAGGGCCCCCTGTTAACGCATATGGTAGAGAAGGGTCCCCTTCTTACCCGCCGTCCCCGCAGGTGGCTAGCGTGGCAGCGTGACCGCTGATCCGCTCGCGCCCCTGCTCGCGCTCGCCGACATCGCCCCCGCCGTCGAGCGGGCCCGCGACCGCGTCGACCAGGCGATGCGGCACCGCGCGCTGCGCCGGCACGGCGGCCAGGTCGCCGCCGAGGTCAGCCTCCGCTCCGCCGTGGCCAGCGCCGCCCTGGAGGGGTACGCCCACGACCGCGAGTCCGTCCGGGCTGGCACGGTCACCGACCCGGTGAGCCAGGGCGCGCTGCGGGTCGCCGGGGCGCTGCCCGGCCTGACCGAGCGCTGGCCGACGTCGCCCCGGCAGGTCCTCGCCCGGCTGCACGTGCTCGCCGCCCGGGACGTCGTACCCGAAAACGAGCTGGGGCGGCCGGTGGCCGACCCGGTCGTCGCCGCCCGGCTCGACGGCCTGGCCGGGCTCGTCGCCGGCGGCACCGCCGTGCCCCCGCTCGTGCTCGCCGCCGTCGTGCACGGCGAGCTGCTCAACCTGCGCCCGTTCGCCGGGCCGTCCGGCCTGGTGGCCCGGGGAGCCGCCCGGCTCGTCCTGATGTCCACCGGTTTCGACCCCCGCGGGCTCGTCGGTGTCGACGTCGGCCACCGCGAGCGCGAACCCGAGTACGTCGGCGCGGCCGGGGCGTTCGCCACCGGCACCCCCGACGGGCTGCGCTCCTGGCTGCGGCACTACATGGCCGCCGTCGAGCTCGGCGCCGACCAGCTCACCGCCGTCGGCGACGAGATCCTCGCCGCCGCCTGACCCGGCTGGCTGACCCGGCTGGCCTGGCCCGGCCGCCCTGACCGCTCGTGGGGCTGCCGGTCAGGCCACGGGAGTGGTGCGCGTGCGGCGGTGCCGGCCGTACCAGGCGATGCCGATCGCCACCCCGACCCCGACGCCCAGCGCCGCCGCGGCGACCGGCACCGCCGGGCGCTCCCGCAGCCGGCGGCCCAGCGGGATCGGGTGCCGGAACTCCAGCACCGGCCAGGCGTTCTCGGTGGCCAGCCTGCGTAGCGCCCGATCCGGGTTGACCACCGACGGATGCCCCACGCACTCCAGCAGCGGCCGGTCGCTCATCGAATCGGAGTACGCGTACGAGTCGGCCAGGTCGTAGCCGCGCTGCCGGGCCAGCTCGCTGACCGCCTCGACCTTGCTCGGACCGGCCGCGTAGAACTCCACCTCACCGCTGTACCGGCCGTTCGCCACCGCCATCCGCGTGGCGATCACGTCGGTGATCCCGAGCAGCTCGCCGATCGGCCGGACCATCTCCTCCCCGGAGGCGGAGACCAGCACGACGTCCCGCCCGGCGGCCTGGTGCTGCTCGATCAGGGCCGCCGCCTCGGCGTACACGTAGGGGTTGATCAGCTCGTGCAGTGTCTCCGCGACGATCTGGCGGACCTGCTCCACCTGCCAGCCCTTGCACAGCGCGGCCAGGTAGTCCCGGGTCTTGGCCATGGTCTGCTCGTCGGTGCCGCCCAGCCGGAACATCAGCTGCGCGTACGCCGACTTCACCACGTCCCGCCGGGTGATCAGCCCATCCCGGTAGAACGGCCGACCAAACGCCAAGGCGCTCGACTTGGCGATGACGGTCTTGTCCAGATCGAAAAAAGCGGCACTTCGGCCCACGGCGCGAAAGTCTAGCCGGATGGTCTATGGTCGGCGGGTGCCTGGGGTACGGACTCCGGCCCGGCCCCTACGGCGACCTCCTCCACCCCCTGCCGTCAGTGACGGCAGTCACACTCTCCGGCGATGATTTCGCAGGGAGTGGAGGCGACACCACTCGACGTATACCGGTTTGCTCAGGCATGCTTGTTCTTGCGACGCACATTCGCGTTGTCGTACGACAGCAGGCCCTCGGCGATCGCACCCCCCCGTGACCGCCGAGCCGGTTCGGCTCAACCCCCCCGGAGCCGAACCTCCCGACGACCCCCGTCTCCCCCCGACGGGGGTCGTCCCTTTCCCGGTCCCGTTTCGGCCGGGCCGAAGGTCGCCGGAGCTTGCTGGCTGGCGCGTACGAGGATCTGGGTTTGCGGAGCCCCGGCGGTCGTCCGCGTTGCCGGAAGCTAGGAGACGTCGAAGAGGCGAAGGCCGTCGTACTCGGCGAAGTCGGCATAGTCCTTGCCGTTGAACGTCGCCAACGGCAGCCGGTCGACCAGGCAGCACGCCGCAATCCAGGAGTCATTCGTCGGCCGGGGCCGCCCGCGATGCTGCGCCCGAGCCTGGAGCTGTCCCCAGGTTGTTGTCGCCACCGCCTCGTCGAAGGGCAGCAACACGACTCCGGACCGCCACTGGGCGAGATCGGCCAGCTTGCGTGGCCCCCAGCTCCGCAGCGCGGTCCATTTGTCAGCTCCCCGAGCGTCACGAAGGTGATGCAGAGGGTCTTACCGGCCAGACGAGCACGGAGACGGTCATGCAGCCGCCCCCGGAGGATCACCGACGCTACGCCGGTGTCCAGGACGACCAGGCTCACGCGGCGCCAGCTCGCCGGGAGGTGTAAAGGTCGGCGAGGAAGTCGTCCAACTCCTCGTCCGACTCGAACAGGCCGGGCCGCGCCAGGTCGTCGACGGAGGCGACAGGCCGAATCCCCTGGCGACGCGCCAGCTCCTCAGCCGGTACGTGCTCAGCGGTCGGCCACTCGGGCATCTGCTCAGCGCTACTCGACGTCACAGCTCACCTCCTGCGTCTCGAACCATCGTCAATTCTCGCACCTCCTACGCCGAGGCGGCGTACATCGTGAGTGCCTCCGGCCGTTTCCGGCGGGCGCAGCCCGTTACACGAGAGTCAGCCGGCGGCTAGGTGGCAGCCTCTGGCTGTGGCGAGAACCGAGCATTACCACGATCCGAACGCGCCGAAGGCCAACAGCATCGTCGTGGCCGTCTCCGTCTTCGTCCGTGACGAGGGCGGCCGGGTGCTGCTCATCCAGCGCACCGACAACGGCCTGTGGTCGCTGCCCGGCGGCGGCCAGGAGATCGGCGAGTCGGTCGCGGGGACGGCGGTCCGGGAGGCCCGGGAGGAGACCGGCGTACGGGTCGAGGTCACCGGGATGGTCGGGGTCTACTCCGACCCCGGTCACGTCATCGCCTACTCGGACGGCGAGGTGCGGCAGCAGTTCTCGCTCTGCCTGCGAGCCGAACCGGTCGGCGGCACTTTGACTCCGAGCGACGAATCAAGCGACGTCCGATGGGTCGCCCGCGACGAGCTGGGCGCGCTCGACATCCACCCGTCGACCCTGCTCCGCATCACCCACGGCTACGAGGACCGCCCCGAGCCCTACATCGGCTGAGCGACACTGCCGGAGAGCCGGCGCTGAGTCCGCTGCACGGCGGCGACCATCTCCGGCTCCGCCCGGCAGATGAACCGGGTCACCAGATGCTCCGGCCCGTACCGCGACCGGATCTCCGCCAGCCGCTCCAGCACCTCGAAGTCCTGGCCGTCGGGCCCGGTCGTCATGTCCGAGAAGCAGAGCGCGTCGGTTACCGGCGTCTCCTCCCGAGGAAACTCGGCGGCCAGGACGTCACCGAGTCCGCGTTCTTCCGCTTCCAACCAGGCACAGGAGTGTGCGCCGTCAGAACGGCGATCCGCTCGCGGCGGAGCCGTCGGCCACAGCCAAGGAGGCGGAAGCCGGTGTCGAGCAGGTCACGGCTGTAGCCGATGTCATGCAGCCACGCCGACGCTACGAGCACCTCCCGATCCTCGGCCGGGGCCCCGCGGATCCGGTCCGTCGGTGGCTTGCGGTCGGTGGGTGGTGGCGGTGGGAGCGGAGCCATCCCGCCCGCCGTCGACCCGGGCGAGCCGAGCAGACCGCCGCCCGACCCGCCAGCGTCCGTACGAGCCGTCAAGGCCGTCTTGACGTGGCGGGCCGGGCGCCGGCCCGCTCCACAGGAGTTCGGAGCGACGGCAGACAGTGGCAAAGGCGCCACGCGGCACTGCGCCTTCTGGTGACCAGCCCTACTCCGGTTCAAGCTGCGGACCGGTTCCGGGCAGCAGCCCTCGCAGCCAGGCTCGGGTCCAAGCGGCAATGGTGAATGAGTCGGTGATCACCCCGTCGCGGACAAGCTTGCCGACCTCGGCGGGCGTGCAGGTGTGCACGGCGCGGATGCCCTCCCCGGTCTGCGGCGCGCCTACGGCGGCGATCTCGACCAGATACAGCCGGACCTCGTTGGTGGAGGTGCCTGTGTCGGGATGGAACAGCCCGAGGTCGATCAGGCTGACCAGTTCGGCGGCGATTTCCTCTTGCAGTTCCAGGAGGGCCTGCTCGTCGGCCGGCACCCCGGGAACCCCGAAGCCGCGTGGGGCCTCCAGGTGCCAGCGCCGGGTTGCGTGCCGGAAGTGCTCGACCAGGACGACCGCGCCATTCAGAACGGGCAACAGCACCACCCCGGACGCGCCGCCTGCGGGGAACGAGCGGATGTAGGTGCCGAAAGTGCCGTCGGGAAAGCGAACCGGCTCGCGTACCAGGGTGAGGTACTGGTCCTGATACGCGACCCCTGTCCTGCTCCACTCCATCGGCAGGCCCTGTGCCGCCAGTTCCTCGGCCTTCGCCCGCTCCGCAGCCGCCACGTCCGTCGGGTCGTCGAGGATCTTCACAGCCGCGTCGGGTGGGTTGTCGAACAGTTCAGGCAACTGAGCACGGAGATCCTGGTAGCGGCTCCGATCCGGGCTGCCGTTCACTCATCGTCCCGGGGTTGGTCCATGTTCGGCTCGGCGTCGCGGACGGCGGGCCCCTCGGTGATCGGGAATCCGCCCTCGCGCATCCGGCGGACGAGTTCCGCCCACTCCTCGCGGGCCCGTTCCAGCCGCACCTTCATCACGTCGATCCCGGTGGACACTTCGTCCTCGGCCCGCCGCTGATCCCGACCGACGACGGCGAACCGGACGATCGCCTCAGCGCCCCGGGCGGCGACCTCGGTGGCCACCTCGCCGAGAACCTCCAACCGGGGATTGCCGTCGTAGATCAAAGAGACCGAGGCGCCCAGGACCTCGACGGTGATCCGGATCGCCGGTTCCCAGATCCGCATCTGACTGGTGCGGCGCCTTCCGACGATGTCAGCCAGCCGTCGAGCTAGCGCGACGTACTGGTCGAACACCTTCTGACCGCGGTCCACGAAGTCGGTCGGGTCGTCAAGGAGCGCTTCGAGAGCAGACAGATAGCTGCGCCACTCCTCCGTATTGCGGGCCTGGCGGATGTGGTCCAGCGTCAGGCCGGTTAGGTCGAGCCGCAGGGGTGACTGGGCTAGGTCGAAGGCTTGGGGCCGCAGTGCTGCAAGCAGGTCGAGCAGTTGGGGCAGGCCACCGGCCGGTGCGCCCGCCCCGGCGGCGGGCTTCCTTCTGATCGGTGGCCGTTCCTGCAGGGCCGTCCGGCGCAGGGAGTCGGTGGGGATCAGGGCATACCGCTCCACTGCGTCCGGGACGGTGGTGTTGTACCGCAAGTCGATCAGCTGCTTCAGCTCGGACACCAGGGGCTCCGAGCGGAACCTGCCCTGCGCCGGGAACGTGCCCGGTTCGACGAGGAACTCCCGATAGAAGCCCTCCCTGTCGGCGCGATCGATATCGGCGGCCCAGAGGGTCACCTCCCGCAGCCGCTGCTTGAGCAACGAAGTGCTCGCCTCATCGAGCCCCAGATCCCGCCGGAGGGCGTCGAGGTTGAATCCGCGTAGTTGCAGGAGGAAACGGTGAAACTCCTCGTACATCAGCCGCTGGGTGCACTCTTCGTTCTCGGCGTCGTCCCAGCTCAGCCTAAGACAAGAGATGGTGTCGAGATCACCGAGAAGTTTCCGCCAGGCCGGCCAGCCGACGCTGTCGAGGGTGAAACCTGGCTCGTCCTCGGGGGACCTCTCTCGCAGCAGGAAGGGAATCAGCGCTCTCTCGTTCATCAAGGTCCGGAAGGCGTCCCGCTGCACGTTGTATTTAAGGAAGTCCTGGTAGACGACGGGATTGTTGAAGAAGTAGGCCCGGTTGACGATCACCTGCTCGGCGTTTAGGAGTGAACGCAGGTACTCCGCCCGGGCGTCCTGTTGCCGTCGGCCCTCGACGTCTTCGTACGACAGCCGGCGCGTGACCATGTGGTCGAGCAGGTCCCGGGTGACCCACTGGTTGTCGAGGCATTGGGCGACGACGGTGATTTTCGCGAGGTTCCGATTGGTGAGAGGCTCGAAGCCGCCAATGACAGTCCTCTGGGACATCGCACTCCAACCATTCCAGAGCTGAGTGTCGGGCCCTCAGGGTAGTCACTCGATGCCAAGCGGTGCGTACCGCGAGCGGAGCGGGATTCTTGTGGGCGTCAAGCGAAACGTTAGGCGGGACCGAGGCAGCGGTAAGGCAGCTCTGACCTCGATGAGGGCCGATTCCGAGGGGTACCCGACGATGGCCGACACCTGCTCGCTGAGGTGAATCGAGGCCGGTTGGCAGCAGCCGACAGTCTGAGACCGCATCCCCGACGGGGTCCTTTCCCCCGAGCTCACCCCCCCACGGTCCGAAAGCCGACTCTGCGGCGGCACCTGAGCATTCCGCCGCTGGTGGGAGGGCCTTTCCGCCCTCCGACGCCCTACGTAGCGGTCGCGCGACGGTGTGGCGTCACCCGAGGCGCGTTCGTACTCTGTCCGGGACGTCCCGTCGACCGTGGGGGAGGGCCGGACGCTGCTGGTTAACCGGAGCCTCGCCGACGTCCCCTCCGACCGGGTCGTCGCGTTGCCCGACGCGGACACCGACGCGCTGGCCATGCTGATCGCGCGGGACCACGCGGTGCTGGCCGCCGTGGTGCACCGCCCGGCTGCCCGGATCACGCTGCCGGTGGACTTCGTGTACGCCGCGTTGGACCGGCTCGAACAGGTCGCCGTCGAGTTGCTGCCCGCCTGGCTGCCCGAGGCTGCGGACGGCGTACGCCCGGACACGTCCGGCCTGGCGGCGGTGCGGGCCGCCGCTGCGGTGCGGTCCCGCCGCGACCGTTATCCCGGTTCCTTCCTGCCGGACCTGGCCGTCTTCGCGGTGACGGCCCGGCGTCCCTCGGGCACGCAGTTGCCGTTGCGCACCCGGGCGGCGGCGCTGGCGCGGCTCGTCGCGGGGGCGTTCGGCCGGCGTCGGGTGGTGCTGCTCGTCGAGCCGGCCGCCGGAACCGGCGCGGTTTCCGCGGCGGGGGCCGCCTGGCTGGTGCAGCACGGCGGCCCGGTCACCTGGCTGCTCGGTGCCGGCGCGGCCGGGCTGGAGGCGGTGCCGGAGTTCTCGGTCGCGCTGCCGCCCGCGCCACGCGCCGCGTCGCTCGCGCCGCCACACACCGTGCCACCCGCGTCGCTCGCGCCGCCGCGCACAGCGCGCGCCGTGCCACCCGCGCCGCCAGCCGCGCCGCGCGGACTGTGGTCCGACGCGGGGGCGGTGGTGGGCCGGCCGCACCCGGCGAGCGAGGCCGAGAAGAGGCTGGAGGCGGCGCTCGCCGCCGAGAGTTGGGCCGTCGGGCGGCGGTGGAACCAGAGCTACCGGTCGCACGATCTGGCCACGCCTATCCGGCTGGATCTAGTGTGGCCCGACGAACGGTGCGTGGTGGAGATCGACGGGCCGGAGCACTGCCGTCCGGTCCACTTCGAGGCCGACCGGCAGCGCGACGTCCAGTTGCAACTGGATGGTTACGCCGTCCTGCGCTTCACCAACGCCCGGGTGACCCACGACGTCGGTGCCGTGGTCCGGCAGATCGGCACGTATCTGCGGGAGCGTCGGCGGGACATGGCGGAAGGACGGCAGCATGGCCGGCGATGATCTGACGGCATCGGAGAGCGCGATCCTCGTCGTGCTCATGGCCGAGGCGCGCGAGGTGCTGAACACCGAGCTCCGCGAGCGCTATAACCTCGACGTACGCAAGCCGCAGCGCGACAAGCTCACCCGCCTGCACTACGTCGCCAGCCGCAAGAGCGGATCGACGTACGCCCTCCAGCTCGACGACAAGGGCTGGGTGCGGATGCAGAGCGACCTCGACTTCGCGCTGCGCGGCGCGTCGGCGCTCGGCGCCGCGTTGACCGCCCTCCAGGCCAACCTGCGCGACCGGGTCCTGGCGCGCAGCGGCTGCGCCACGCTGGCCGAGCTGTTCGCCGTGACCGACGTACGCGCGTCGGCTCCCACGGCCGCCGCCGACCCGGCGGGTGCGCTGACGGCGCGCGTGGTCAGCGCGTACCGGGCGCTCGCCGACGCGCCGGGGGCCTGGGTGAGCCTGCGCCGCCTCCGCCCGTTCTTCGCCGACGTGCCGCGCGAGGACCTGGACGAGGCGCTGCGTCGGCTCAGCCGCTCCGAGGGCGTCGCCATCGCGCCGGAGTCGAACCAGAAGACGCTCACCGAGGCGGACATCGCGGCCGCGCTGCGCCTCGGCGGGCAGGACAATCATCTGCTGGCGATCGGCGTGTGATGGACGAGGCGGAGCGGAGCGCGCTGGCGGCCCTGCGGTTCGACTGGGCGCCGGTCCCCGACGACGTGTGGCGTCCGCTGCCCTTCCACGTCGAGGGCCTGCACGTCCCGGTCGTCCGGGAGGTGCTCGCCGGGGTGGACGAGGCCGCGTCGAACCCGCACGGCAGCCCGCTCGGCCTGGTCGTGCAGGGGCAGCGGGGGTCCGGCAAGACCCACCTGTTGGGCGTGGTCCGCCAGCGGGTGCAGGAGGCGGGCGGCTACTTCTTCCTGGTCGGCCTGCTCGACGCGGGCAGCTTCTGGGACAACGTCCTCGCCGCCCTGCTGGACGGCCTGGCCCGGCCGGTGCCCGGCAGCCCCGAGACGCAGCTCAAGCTGCTGCTGCGGCGGCTGTCGGCGCTGGTGGGCGCGCCCCGGACGGCCCGCCGGGCCGTGATGGGCGACACCGAGCTGACCCGGCCGGCGCTCGACGCCTTCCTCACGGGGCTCGGCGACTACGACCGGCACGCGGCCCGGACCTGCCAGGAGACCGCCCGCGCCCTCGCGCTGTCCGCCTCGGAGGACATCGCCCACCGCGACCTGGCGGAGAACTACTTCCTCTCCGGCGAGGAGGTGGTGGCCGGCGAACGCGCGGCCTGGGGGATGCGGCGCGCGCCCCGACCGGCCCAACAGATCGTGCAGGACCTGTCCTGGCTGCTGGCGCTGACCGGCCCCTCGGTGGTGGCGATCGACCAGGTCGACACGCTGATCGCCCAGTTGGCGATCCAGAGCGACCCCGCCGTGGTGGGTGCCGCCGCGATGAGCCCGGACCAGTCGCTCATGCTGGCCCGGATGGCGGACGGCCTGATGTCGCTGCGGCAGGCGACGCGGCGCACGTTGACCGTCCTCGCCTGCATCCCGAACTCGTGGACGATCATCCGGTCCACCGCCGCCGACACCGTCGCCGACCGGTTCCGGGAGACCCCGGTGCTGCGCCGGATCGACGATGCCGACCTCGCGCGGGCGATCATCGAGAAGCGGTTCTCCGTCCGCTACGGCGAGGTCGGGTACGTGCCGCCGTACCCCTCGTGGCCGGTGTCCCCGCGCGCCTTCTCCGAGGCCGGGGCCTTCACCCCGCGCCAGCTGCTGATCGAGATCGACCGGCACATCCGGGGCTGCCTCGCCGCCGACGAGGTGCGGGAGATGACCACGCTGGGCGAGCCGGCCGCCGCCGAGCCCCGGGCACCCCGGCCCGCCGCCCCGGTCACGGCCACCACCGAGGAGATGGACCGCTACGACGCCCGCTTCGCCGAGCTGCGGGACGCCGCCGACGTCGCCGCCCCGCTCGGGCGGGCCTCGGAGGACGAGGCGATGCCGCCGCTGCTCGCCGCCGGGCTCACCGCCTGGATCCTGGAACGCGGCGACGCGGGTGCGGCGTTCAGCGTCGACCCGCCCCCGAGCACCGACCCGCCGCTGCACGCCCGGCTGCGCCTGACGCTCGACGAGCGCACCGAGGACCAGGCGCACTGGTGTTTCCGGGCGATCAGCGACGATCACCACGGCAACGCGGCGCTGGCCCGGCTCCGCAAGGCGAGTGTGGCGGCCGCCCTCGACACCGGCTCGGCCAAGCGCACGCTGTTCCTGCTGCGCAACCGCGGCTGGTCGACCAGCGCCGCCACCCGGAAGGCCGTCTCCGCGTTCACCGCGGCGGGCGGGCAGACCATCGGCGTCGACGAGGAGGACCTGCGGATCCTCTCGGCGCTGCGGGTCATGCTCGCCGAGGCCACGATGGACTTCCAGGGCTGGCTGGTCGACCGCCGCCCGACCCGGGACCTGAAGTTCCTCCAGCACGCGCTGGCCGACGTCGACCGTTGGACGACGGACGCCGCGCCGACCCCGGTCACCCCGACCCCGGTCACTCCGGCCCCGGCCGCCAGCGAGCCGGCGCGGTCGGGCGAGCCGGCCCAGTCGGCCCCGGCTGCCGCCGTCCCGGCCGAGCCGGCATTCGTCGTCGGGTACGGGTACGACGACAACGCGCCCGTGCCGCTGGCCCTGGAGGCGCTCCGGAAGCACACCACGATCTTCGCCGGCTCGGGCTCGGGCAAGACGGTGCTCATCCGCCGCATCGTCGAGGAGTGCGCCCTCGCCGGTGTCTCCGCCATCGTGCTCGACCCGAACAACGACCTCGCCCGCCTCGGGGAGGAGTGGCCCGAGCATCCCGCAGGGTGGCGGCCGGGCGACGCGGCCCGGGCGGAGGACTATCTGACGTACACCGACGTGGTGGTCTGGACGCCGCGCCGCAACTCGGGCCGCCCGCTGAGCTTCCAGCCGCTGCCCGACTTCACCGGCGTGCGCGACGACCCGGACGAGTTCGGTGAGGCCGTCGAGGCGGCGGTCGCGGCCCTCGCGCCGCGCGCGATGGTCACCGGCCGGGCCACCAGGGCGCACCTGGGGCTGGCGGTGCTGCGCAAGGCCGTCGAGCACTACGGCCGGCGCGGCGGTTCCCGGCTGAGGGGCCTCGTCGACACGCTGGCCGACCTGCCGGACGGGATCATCGACCTCGACGACGCCGACAAGATCGGCCTCAGCCTGGCCCAGAACCTGACGGCGGCCATGGTCAACGATCCGCTCTTCGGGGGCGAGGGCACCCCGATGGATCCCGGCGTGCTGCTCACGCCCGCACCCGGCAAACGGGCCCGGGTGTCGGTGGTCAGCCTCGTGGGCCTGCCCTCCGACGACGTACGCCAGAGCTTCGTCAACCAGCTCCAGATGGCGCTGTTCGCCTGGATCAAGAGGAACCCGGCCGGCGACCGGCCGCTGCTGGGGCTGCTCGTCATGGACGAGGCGCAGACGTTCGCCCCGTCGGGGGCGATGACGGCCTGCACCCAGAGCACGCTGGCGCTGGCCGCCCAGGCGCGCAAGTACGGGCTCGGGCTGGTCTTCGCCACGCAGGCGCCGAAGGGGCTGCACAACCGCATCCCGGGGAACGCGGCGACGCAGTTGTACGGCCTGATGAACAGCCCGATCCAGATCGAGGCGGCCCGCGAGATGGCCCGCGCCAAGGGCGGGGACGTGCCGGACATCTCCCGGCTGACGGTGGGCGAGTTCTATCTCGCCGCCGAGGGCGCGGCACCGCGGAAGATCCGGACCCCGCTCTCGCTGACGCATCATCCCCGCAGCCCGCTCACCGTCGAGGAGGTGCTGGATCGGGCGCGCGGGACGGGCCGGTCCGGAGTGGCGGGACGATAGCTGAGAGTGATTTAGGGCGGTGTGCAAATTGCCCCGATGGGATTGTCACGCACCCTTCGCGCAGCGTCCCGCGACCACTACTTTGTGCCGTACTGCCAGGTAAAAGGCTTGATCATTGATCTTCCCGAACATTGTGGACGCTGGGGCGTCTACAACCGCTGCCCGCCACGGATAGTAATTGTCGACCGAGAGGGGCAGGGGAACGATGAACGAAGCGCTGGCGGAACCGCTCACCGGATTCCAGGTGATGGCCGTGGCCGTCACCGTCGCGGGGGTACTGGCCGGCCTGGTGCGCGCCTGCGTCGCGTACCGGGCCCGGATACAGCAGGAACGGGAGCTGACGACACGTACGACAGCCCGGGTCACGTGGCTGACCAGGCTCGCGGAGGCCGACCACGACGTGGTGCGGATCGTGGAGCGCGACCGCGACGGGCACCGCGAGGTGGAGCTGGGCGGCCGTGGCGGGCCGAACTCCGGGGTCGCCGGGGAGGCGGCGTGATCGAGTTCGAGGGCACCGCCGCCCTGACACCGGAGCAGGCCGACTGCGAGGCGACGCGCGAGGCGGAGGCCGCACGCATGAAGGCCGCGCACGACCAGGAGTTCGCCGCGTTCACCGAGGCCTCCTACCACCAGGTGGAGCGGATCCTCAGATCGGCGTGCCGGGACCGCGAGGTGGTCGAGGACGCGCTCAACGAGGCGTACCTGCACGGGCGCGTCCAGTGGTCCAAGCTGCGCGTCCACGACCGGCCGATCGGCTGGATCATCGTCACGGCGCGCCACAAGATCCGCAAGGACCGCCAGCGGCACCTGCGGGAGGCCGCGATGGCACCGGAGGACCTGCCGACGGCGCCGCACTCGAACATCGCCGACGTGTGGGAGGCGCAGGAGCTGCTGCGGGGCTGGTTGCACCGGCTCCCGGCACGGCACGCCGAGGTGTTCCAGATGGCGCAGGAGGGCTTCTCCAACCAGGAGATCGCCCGCATTCTCGGGCTGACCGAGAACAGCGTCCGCTCCTACAAGGTCGCCGCGAGGCGAGGGCTGCGCGAGCTGGCCGAGGAGGCCGGCTACGTCGCCCCGGACAGCCACCGGCGGCAGGGAGCCAGTCGTGGACCTCGATGACATCCTGGCGCTGGCCGAGACCAGGCCGAGCCCGCTGGAACTCGCCCGCGCGCGCCGCGTCGCGCGTGCGGCGCAGAGTCGGCACGACCTCTCGCTCGCCGAGGGCTACAAGATCATGGTCGACACCGCCCTCGTCGACCCGCTGACCTGGGACGTCGACGAGGCGACCAGGGTCGCGCGCGCCGCCCAGCTGGCGAAGTTGGGCACCATCACCTGGGTGGCCGGCGGGCGGGACGGCCTCGGCCGGATCCACTGGTCGGACGAGATGGCGATGATCTTCGGGCAGGCGCCGGGGACACTGCGCCTCACGCCCGAGACGTTGTTCGGGCTCGTCCATCCCGCCGACGCCGAGCGGGTCCGCAGGGCCGTCCGGACGGCGTGGACGCGGTGCCGGCCGGGCGAGGTCGGCTTCCGGGTGGTCCAGCCCGGCGGCAGCATCCGCCACGTGCACTGCCACCTGGAGATCACCACCCGCGAGGGCGGACCGTCGGGGATCATCGTGACCGGCGAAGACGTCACCGCGCTCGAACTCGCCCGGCAGGAACGCCGCCGGCTCGCCATCCGGAGCCAGATGCTCGGTGCCGACCTGGCCGTGCTGGACGGCCTCACCGGGCTGCCGAACCGCGGGTACGTCATCGACGAGGTCGACCGGGCCCGCCGTACCACCGGCGGAGCCCTGGTCGTGGTCGCGACCGAACCCGCCACCCGGCTGCCGGACGCGCTCACCGACGCCGACCGCGACCGCCTGACGGCGTCGGTCGCCCGGCTGCTGCGCACGGTCGTCGGCAACGACGTGACCGCAGGTCTGGTCGGCTCCGGACTGTGGGGGGTGCTTCTCGCACCGGCCGACGGGCGCACGGAGGCCGCCGAGAGCCTGGCGGCCCGGATCGTGGAGACGTTCCGGAACCACCTGTTCGGCATCCGGCAGAACACCCTGCGGCTCAACACCTCGGCGGGCGTGGTGCGCTTCGGCAGCGGCGTGCTCGCCACCGGCTTCGACCTGCTCGTCGACGGCGAGCACGCGGCCCGGGACGCGCGCCGCGACACCGCCTCCGTCGTCGTGCTCGACCAGCCGGTCGCGGACGGCGAGCGGACGGCCCGGTGCCGCTCCCGCGTCCGGCACGCGGTCTCGGCCAGCAGGTTCGCCCTCTACGCCCAGCCCATCGTCGACCTCAACCTCCACCAGGTCACCCGCCACGAGATCCTCCTGCGGGTGCGCAGCGACACCGGGGAGCCGGTCGCGCCGGTGGCCTTCCTCGACATGGCCGAACGCGTCGGCGAGATCCTCGCGGTCGACAAGTGGGTCGTCCACCACGCCCTGGAGTTCATCGGCCGGGGCGCGCAGACCTCCCACTACCAGGTCAACATCTCGGGGAAGTCCCTCGCCGACCCGGGACTGCTGACCTTCGTGACGGAGGCGATCGACCGGTACGGGGTCAAGCCGGAGCGCCTGACGTTCGAGATCACCGAAACGGCGCTCATCGAGAACCGGAACGAGGCGCTGGCCTTCGCCCGGGGGATCAGGGCGGCGGGCTGCCACCTGGCGCTCGACGACTTCGGCACCGGATACGGCGCGCTCGCGCACCTGAAGTACCTTCCGGTGGACCTCGTCAAGATCGATGGAACGTTCATCGTCGACCTCTGCCGGTCGCCGGCGGACCAGGCCGTGGTGTCGAAGCTGGTGGAGCTGTGCCAGACGCTCGGCATCCGCGTCGCGGCCGAGTACGTGCAGGACGACGCGACCGTCGAGCACCTAAAGAGCTACGGCGTCGACTTCGCCCAGGGCTACTGGACCGGCCGACCCGAGCCGATCACGGTGAGCCAGGACGCGGTGCAGACGGTCGAACTCGAACTGCGGTTCCCGCCGCAACACACCGCTCTCGGCTGAACCGAGGCGCGCGGCCCCGCGCCTTGCGTCTTGCGCCGCGCCGCATGGCCCCGCGTCTTGCGCCGCGCCGTGCGCCCCGCGCCGCGCGGCCTCGCGCCGAAAGTTTCGGATTCTGGCGGCGGGATCGCCGTGCCCGGCAGGGGTCGTGCCGCCTGTCGGGCTTCCGGCATGCCGTGAGCAAGGTGGAGCGGCTGCACCGCCCTGGACTCGCGGCGGGCCCCATCGACGTTGACCGATCATGTGGTTGCGGGTATGTTGCAGTCCAGTTACGGCAGTTTCCGAAAGTTTCGGAAACGGGCCGTGAATCCGCGCTTCCTTCCAACTTTGCGCATCGTCGATGGATATGCAAAGGAGTGTCATGAAACGTCTACTGAGCAACGGCCGCCGCCGCGCGGTGGTGGCCACCGCCGCCAGCGCGCTGGTGCTGGCCGGTGCGGCGCTGGTGGTGCCCAGCCTGGCCCAGGCCGCCACCACGCTGGGGGCCGCGGCGGCGCAGTCGGGCCGCTACTTCGGCACCGCCATCGCCGGGGGTCGGTTGAACGACTCCACGTACAGCACCATCGCGGCGCGTGAGTTCAACATGATCACGGCCGAGAACGAGATGAAGCCGGACGCGACGGAGCCCAACCAGGGCCAGTTCAACTTCTCGGCCGGCGACCAGATCTACAACTGGGCCACCCAACGTGGCCTGAAGGTCCGGGGGCACACCCTGGCCTGGCACGCCCAGCAGCCGGGCTGGATGCAGCGCCTGAGCGGCAGCGCGCTGCGCACCGCCATGATCAACCACATCAACGGCGTGATGGCCCACTACAAGGGCAAGCTCGCCGCGTGGGACGTGGTCAACGAGGCGTTCAACGAGGACGGCAGCCGCCGCAGCTCCAACCTCCAGGGCACCGGCAACGACTGGATCGAGGTGGCGTTCCGCACCGCCCGGGCCGCCGACCCGTCGGTCAAGCTCTGCTATAACGACTACAACATCGAGAACTGGAGCTACGGCAAGACGCAGGGCGTCTACCGGATGATCCAGGACTTCAAGTCCCGTGGCGTGCCGATCGACTGCGTCGGCCTGCAGACCCACTTCACCGGCGGCAGCTCCCTGCCGAGCAACTTCCAGACCACGCTGTCCAGCTTCGCCGCGCTCGGCGTCGACGTGGCGCTGACCGAGGTCGACGTCACCAACGCCTCCACCACCCAGTACGCCGGCCTCACCCAGGCCTGCCTGAACGTGCCCCGCTGTATCGGCATCACCGTCTGGGGCGTCCGCGACAGCGACTCCTGGCGCTCAGGCGAGAACCCGCTGCTGTTCGACGGCGGGGGCAACAAGAAGGCCGCGTACACCTCGGTCCTCAACGCCCTCAACGCCGCCGGCCCCGGCCCGACCGGCGGCCCGACGTCCACGCCGACCGCCACGCCGACCACGCCGCCGCCGTCCGGCGGTGCCAACCGGATCGTCGGCAGCCAGTCGGGCCGGTGCATCGACGTGCCCAACGTGTCGCAGAACGACGGCACCCGCGTGCAGCTCTACGACTGCCACGGCCAGAGCAACCAGCAGTGGACGTACACCGCGAGCAAGCAACTGACCGTCTACGGCAGCAAGTGCCTGGACGCCAACGGCTCCGGCAACGGCGCGGCTGTCCAGATCTACAGCTGCAACGGCCAGGCCAACCAGCAGTGGAACGTCAACTCCAACGGCACCATCTCGGGTGTCCAGTCCGGCCGCTGCCTCGACGTGTGGGGCACCGGCAACGGGCAGCAGGTCCAGCTCTACGACTGCCACGGGCAGGCCAACCAGCAGTTCCGCCTCGTCGCCAACTAGCGAGGTGCGGTGGCTCACCGCCGTGGCTGATGCCGCGACGGTGAGCCACCGTCGTTTCAGCGCACCACGGCCCGGCGCGTCTCGGGCTCCGGCTGGAAGCAGGCCAGCGCCCACCCCCGGTCGTTCGTGACCACCCACGGGTGCCCGACATAGGTCTGCTGCCGGTACGACTCGCCCGGCCCCAGCGTCCGGTACTGCCGGCGGCGGCCGTCCCAGTCGAGCCAGTACACGACGACCCGCTCGCGCCGGGCGTTGACGAAGTCGACGTACGTCGAGCGACCGCCGCTGGTCGACCGCAGGCGCGACTCCGCAGACGGCGGAAGCGCCTGCAGCTCCGCCGTACCCGCCTGGGTGGGCTGCGGCCGCGGCCCGGTCGTCGCCGGGGCGGGCCGGCTCGTGGTCGCGCGGGTGGTCGGGGTCGGGCCGGTGTCGCGGGGCCGCCCGGTCGACGGGCGGCTCGACGCGGAAGCCTGGGCCGACGACGAGGCCCGGTTCGACAGCGACCCCAACGCCGGCGAGAGGGTGGGGGTGGGCGTCGCGCTGTCGGTGGGCAGGCCCACCCGGATCGGCTCCTGGGCGATCGGCCCCGGCTGGTACGGCTGGTAGGCGTTGAACAACGGAAGCAGCGTGATGACCAGCGTGGCCACCAGCCCGACCGCCACGGAGGTCAGCACGAGGGCCAACTGCGGCCCCTCGCTGCCGTAGGCGCGTCTCGACGGCGCGGACGCCGGCTGGGCGGCCGGTGCCGCCCCCGGCCCCGCCCCGGTCCAGCCGTCCCCGACGGAAAACGCCTGGTAGGGCGCGGACGGCAGAGCCGCGCGCTCCACCGACGGCGGCACCCAGCCGCCGATGCGCAGGCGCGCCGCCGTCCCGGCGCCTTCCCCGGTGCCCCTGGAGATGTCGAGCCTGCGCCGATCGTCGAAATCGTTTGAGTGGGTCATGGCCCCGATCCGCGCACGGTGCCGCTCGAAACAGCGGCACGGAGGACCGAATTATGCGAAATGGGTTCCCCAAGGTCAATGGTTGCCGGGGGGAATTCTGCCCCGGCCGTCCATCGGGCACCCGGGCCGGCGGCATATTCGGGCGCGGGGCGTGCGACGGGGCCCACGCGCCTGCCACGGCCGACCCCTCCGACCTGCGCCGCTCCGGCCCGCCATAGCAGATCCACTGGGCTTTCGGGCGTTGTCCACAGTGCCCCCGGTTGTCCACAGGGAAGCCATCGTGGGCGGCCGGGCCGAGTCCCACCCGGGCACGCTCTCCGGCAGCACCCCCGAGCCCAACTGCTGGAGGCCGCGATGCCACCACCCCGTACCCCGCTCCCACCGCGCCGCCGACTGCCCCTGGTGGTGACCTCGGACGACGGCCTGCTCGACGACCTGCTCCGGCTCGCCGCCGCCGGCGGCACCGAGGTCGAGGTGGCCGCGGACCCGGCCGCCGCCCGGTCCCGGTGGTCACCGGCGCCGCTGGTGCTGGTGGGCGACGACCAGGCCCAGCCCTGCCTGCGGGCGCGGCTGCCGCGCCGGTCGCGCATGGTCCTGGTGGGCCGGACGGGGCAACTGGACCCCGGCTGGGAGATCGCCGAGCTGATCGGTGCCGAACACGTCGCCACGCTGCCGGCCGCCGAGCCGTGGCTGGTGGACCGGTTCGCCGAGTGCGCGCCGGACCGCGCCGGAGACGGCGTGGCCCGGGTGGTCGCGGTGCTCGGCGGCCGGGGCGGCGCCGGAGCCAGCATCCTCGCCGGCGGGTTGGCCGTCACCGCCGCCCGGGCCCGGCTGCGCACCCTCCTCGTCGACGCCGACCCGCTCGGCGGCGGACTCGACCTGGTGCTCGGCTGGGAACAACTGGACGGGCTGCGCTGGCCGGCGCTGACCGACGCCGACGGCCGGGTCGACCCGCCGGCGCTGGTGCGGGCCCTGCCCAGCCGCGGCGACCTGGTGGTGCTCTCCTGGGACCGGGGAGACCCCCTGCCGCTGCCCGCCCCGGCCATGGCGGCCACCCTCGACGCGGCCCGACGCGGGCGCGACTTCGTCGTGGTCGACGTGCCCCGGCACCTCGACGACCCGGCCGTGCTCGCGTTGCAGGCCGCCGACCAGGCGTTCCTCGTCGTGCCGGCCGAGCTGCGGGCCACCGCTGCGGCGGCCCGGGTGGCGGCGGCCGCCACCCCGCACTGCGCCCAACTGTCCGTCGTCGTGCGGGGCCCGGCGCCCGGCCGGCTCAAGGCCGTCGAAGTCGCCCGTGCGCTGGGCCTGCCGTTGGCCGGCACGCTCCGCCCCGAGCCGGGGCTGTGCCGGGGACTGGAGCGCGGGGAGGCCCCCGCCGCCGACGGGCGCGGCCCCCTCGCCGCGCTCTGCCAGCGGATCGTCGGCGAGCTGACCGGCGTCCCGATGCCGGGTGCGGCGTGAACGGCCACGCCGACGGTGAGGAGATCGCCAGCCGGGTGCGGCAGCGCTTCGCCGCCACGGCCGCCCCGGTCACGCCGGCGGCGGTGGTTTCCGCCGTCCGCGCCGAGCCGGCGGCGGCGGTCCTCGGCGACACCGCCGTGCTGCGCATCGCCGGCCGGGTGCACGACGACCTGGTCGGCGCGGGCCCGCTCGCACCCCTGCTCGCCGATCCGGAGGTGACCGACGTTCTCGTAAACGCCAACCGGGTGTGGGTCGACCGGGGCCAGGGCCTGCACCAGGTCGCGGTGCCGATGGGCACCGTCGACGACGTACGCCGCCTGGCGCAGCGCCTCGCCGCCGGAGCAGGCCGTCGCCTCGACGACGGCTCCCCGTATGCCGACGCCCGG
Source organism: Micromonospora haikouensis (assembly GCF_900091595.1). GTDB lineage: Bacteria > Actinomycetota > Actinomycetes > Mycobacteriales > Micromonosporaceae > Micromonospora > Micromonospora haikouensis. The sequence continues at coordinate 35,803 of NZ_FMCW01000012.1, read as the reverse complement.
CTGCCGGACGGCACCAGGCTGCACGCCGTGCTGCCCCCGGTGGCCACCGACGGGCCCTACCTGTCCCTGCGCACCTTCCGGCAGCGCCCGTTCACCCTGGACGACCTCGTGCGGCAGGGCACCGTGCCCCGGCCGGTCGCCCCGGTGCTCGCCGCCGTGGTGGCCGCCCGGCTCGCGTACCTGGTGGTGGGCGGCACCGGCTCCGGCAAGACGACCCTGCTCAACACCCTGCTCGGGCAGGTCCCCGGCAACGAGCGGATCGTGCTGGTCGAGGACGCCGCCGAGCTGCGCCCCCTGCATCCGCACGTGGTCGGACTGCAGGCCCGCACCTCCAACGTGGAGGGTGCCGGCGCGGTCGGGCTCAGCGACCTGGTGCGGCAGGCGCTCCGGATGCGCCCCGACCGGCTCGTCGTCGGGGAATGCCGGGGCGGGGAGGTCGTCGACCTGCTCGCCGCGCTGAACACCGGCCACGACGGCGGCGCGGGGACGCTGCACGCCAACGCGCCCTCGGACGTCCCGGCCCGGCTGGAGGCGCTCGGCATGCTGGGCGGGCTGCCCCGGGCCGCGCTGCACGCCCAGGTCGCCGCCGCGCTCCAGGTGCTGCTCCAGGTCCGCCGGGGCGCGCGGGGCCGCGTCCTGGAGTCGGTCTGCCTGCTGCTCCCCGACGGCCCGGACCGCCTCGTCACGGTCGTCCCCGCCTGGGTACGCGGCCACGGCCCCGGTCCCGCCGCGCAGGCCCTCGGCGTGTTGCTGCGGGAGCGGGACGTGCCCGTCCCGTCGGTCCTGGGTGAGGCGTGGCGGGGCGGCACCGAACGGGACGGCCGGGCCGGGGCCCCTGCCCGCCACGGGGAGCTCGGGTGACCACGACCGAGTGGCTGGTGGCCGCCCTCCTCGTCGCCGCCGCTGCGGCCGTGGTGTGGCCGATGCGCAGCAGCCGGGCCAGGAGACGCGCGCTGCTCGGGCAACCGCCCCCGCCCCCGGCGGGAGCCGGCTCGCCGGACGCCGGTCGGATCGACCACGGCGACCCGCCACCCCGGCCGGTGCGAGACCCCACGCCGTCCGGTGCCCGCCCGGCCTGGGCCACCGCCGGCCCCTGCACCCCGGGCCCGCCCTCCAGCCGGTCCGGCCCGACGGGTCACCGCCCCTCGCCCGGCCCGACCGGTCACCGCCCCTCGCCCGGCCCGACGGGTCACCGTCCCTCGGTCGGCCCCGCTGGCGCTTCCGGTCCGGCGGAGCCCGGCGGACGGTCCGGCCCGCCCGGTCGGCGTGATCCGCGCAGGCCGGCAGGCGCCCTGCTCCGATCCGAGACGCCGCCCCACCCGGGCCCGCCCACGGTTCCGCCGGGCGACGGGGCGGGCGACGGTGGGCGTGCCCGGCCGTCGGTGGCCGGTCTCCGGTCGCTGCACGTCCCGGCCTGGCTGTCGGCCTCGCCCCGGCGGGCCCCGCTGGTCGGGGGCGTGGCGGGCGCGGCATCCGGTGCCGTACTGGCCGGGCCGGTGGCCGCCGTGGTGGTCGGCGCGTACGGGGCGCTGGCCGTACGTGGTCTGCTCCGCAGGCGGCTGGCCCGGCAGGCGCAGCTCGCGCGGCGGCGCAGCCTGGACCAGCTCTGCGCCCTCGCCGCGGACCTGCGTGCCGGCGTTCCGGTGTTGACGGCCGCCGCCTCGCTGCCCGTCGACCCCGCCGCCGCCGACCGGCTCGGGCGGCTGGCCCGCGCGGCGGTTCAGCTCGCCGACCGGACCGGGGCGCCCCTCGCCGACCTGCTGGAACGCATCGAGGCCGACGCGCGGGCCACCGATCGGGGCCTCGCGGCCGCCGCAGCGCAGGCGGCCGGGAGCCGGGCCACCGCCTGGCTCCTCGCCGCGCTGCCCCTCGGCGGCATCGGGCTGGGGTACGGCGTCGGCGTCGACCCCGTCGCGGTCCTGCTGCACACCCCCGTCGGTGGTGGCTGCGCGGTGCTGGCCGTCGTCCTCCAGCTCGCCGGCCTGTTCTGGGCCGAACGGCTCGGCACGGCACCGGACGGGAGCCGCTGATGTCCCGCCATGCGCTGGCCGCCGGCTGTCTCGCCGTGGCGGCCGTGCTCGCCCTGTCCGTCCGTACGCGGGCCGACCCCGCCCGGCGGCTGCGCGGCCTGAGCCGGCGGAACGAGCCTGCCGGGCGGTCGCGCCCGGCGTGGTGGCCCGACCCGGTACGCCTCGGGGCAGGGCTGGCCGGGGCGGCGGTCCTGATCGTGCTGGGCGGCTGGTCGGGCCTGCTCGGCGGCGCCCTCGCCGCCGTCGCGGCGGACCGGGGACTGCGCCGGATCGAGCCGCGCGTCGCCCGGGAGCGGCGGCTGCGGGAGGCCGCCGACCTGCCCCTCGCCGCTGACCTTCTCGCGTCCGCGATGCGGGCCGGGGCACCCGTCGACCGTTCGGTGCTCGCGGTGGCCGAAGCGCTCGGCGGGCCGCTGGGAGACCGCCTCGGCCGGGTCGGCCGGACCCTGCTCCTCGGCGGCGGCTCCGAGGAGGCGTGGGCGCATCTCGCGCCGGTGCCGGGGGCCGAGCGGCTGGCCGGGGCGGCGCTGCGCTCGTCGAGCAGCGGTGCCGCCCTCGCCGGCGCGCTGACCCGCCTGGCCGACGACCTGCGCGCCGACCGCTCGACCGCCGCCGAGGCGTCCGCCCGCCGGGCCGGTGTCCTCATCGTGCTGCCGCTGGGGCTCTGCTTCCTGCCGGCCTTCATTCTCGCCGGCCTGGTGCCGGTGATCGTCGCCGTCCTCGGCGACGTGCTCTGAGCGCCGTCGGCCGACCGGCCGCGCGGCGACAAGTCGAGAAAGGAACACACATGCGAAAGCTGCTCGTCCGCCTGCGCGGCGACGCCGGCATGAACACCGCCGAGTACGCCGTCGGCACCCTCGCCGCCGTCGCGTTCGCCGGCATCCTGCTCAAGGTGCTGACCTCGGGCAACGTCCAGTCCGCGCTGACCGCCGTGATCGACCGGGCGCTGAAGTGACGCCCCGCCGGCAGGCCGTGCGCGATCGGGGTACGCCGGAGCGGCAGCCAGCATCCGGTCGACGTGGTCGTCGGGCGCGGCGGCGTCGACTCCGGCGGCCCCGGGAGCGTGGGTCGTTCACGGCCGAAATGGCCGCCGGCCTGCCGGCGTTGCTGCTGCTCCTGCTCGCCGGTCTCACCGCCGTCAACGCGGTGGCGACGCAGGCCGGCTGCCTTGGGGCGGCCCGGGAGGCGGCGCTCGCCGCCTCCCGGGGCCAGCCCGGCGTCGCGGCGGGCGAGGCGGCGGCGCCCGCCGGAGCCGACGTCTCGGTCTCGGTGGGCGGCGAAAGGGTCACCGCGTCGGTACGGGCACCCGTGCGCGCCCTCGGCGCTCGGCTGCCCCTCATCACCGTGACCGCTACGGCGGTGGCCGCCGTCGAGCCCGGCGCTCCGGGCCCGCAGCCGTGAGGACCCGCGCAGTCACCCTGGCGCACCGGCCCGCGCAGCGAGCGCTCCGGGCAACGGGCGATCCGGCGGGGCCGAGACGAGCGGGGCGACCGTGGGCCGGTGGTGTGGCGGCGGTCGGGGTGGGGTGGCGGTGAGTCGGCGGTGCGGCGGCGATCGGGGCGGGGCGACCGTGTGTCTGCTGGCCGTCGGGCTGGTGTTCGTGATCGTCGGCGTCTTCGGCGCGGCCGTCGAGGCTGCCCGGGTCGCGCGCCAGCGGGCCGCCGTGGCGGCGGACTTCGCCGCGCTCGCCGCAGCGGCGCAGGCGCTCGCCGGCGGCGAGGTGGCCTGCGCGTCCGCCGACGCCGTCGCGCGGGCCAACGGGGCGCGGCTGGCCGGCTGCCGGCTCGACGGGCTGGATGCCGTGGTGGCGACGGAGGTGACCGTCACGCCGGTGCCCGGCCTCACCCGGGTCGCCATGGCGACCGCCCGCGCCGGCCCGGTCAGGGCATGACGCATCGACGGCGCGGTGCGCGCCCTCAGGGGCAACGGGTGTGCCCCGGCGGCTCTCGCGGGGCGGCGTTCCGCGCGCTTAGGTGGGATGACGAAGATCGCCCGGCTCGTCCCGGCCGGCTCGTCGCCCGAGCCCGGCCCCACCCGTCCGAACCGGTCCCGCGGAGCCCGTCGAACGGAGACGATCATGCACGCACGGCAGGACCCGGATCGACAGCGCCGGCTGGGCTCAGCGTCCCTGACGGGACCCGTCCGGGACGCGGAACCGGCGGCAGCCCACCCGGCCCACGCCGACCTGGGGCCGGAGGCCCTCACGCCGGCCGCGCTGCCGGCGCTCCAGCGCGCCATCGGCAACGCCGAGGTCGGCCGCCTGCTGGCCGGAGGGCAGCCGGTCCAACGGTCGACGGTGCCGGAGGTGCTGCGTTCCGCGGGGACACCGCTCGACGAGACGACCAGGGCCGACATGGAGGCCAGGCTCGGCGCCGACTTCTCCGACGTCCGGCTGCACACCGGCACGGCGGCGGAGCAGTCGGCAGGCGAGATCGGGGCCCGGGCCTACACCTCGGGCAACCACGTGGTGATCGGCCAGGGCGGTGCCGACCGGCACACCCTCGCCCACGAGCTGACCCACGTCGTCCAGCAGCGCCTGGGCGCGGTGGACGGCACGGATCACGGCGACGGGCTGCGGATCAGCGACCCGTCCGACCGGTTCGAGCGGGAGGCCGAGGAGACCGCGGCCAGGGCGCTGTCAGCGGCACCTCCGTCCCCGGCCGCCGAATCGGAGCAGCACGACGCGGACACCGGCGGGCACGAGGTCCCAGCGCCGGCGGTCCAGCGGATGATCGCTGCGGGGGACCCGGCGGACCCCACCCTGCTGGAGTCGAACGATGTCCCCACCTATCCGGCGTTCGCGGGCCTTCCCCAGACGATGATCGCCCAGTTGCAGACGCTGGCCGACGACGACGAGTGGTACCACGTCGAGGAGGCGCTGGCGGTGGTGCGGAACACGTTGACCGGTGGGATCAACGTGGTCAGCCGGGGAGAGGCCAACTTCCTGCGTGACCTCGCGAGCCAGCGCGGTCAGGTGTCGGCCTACGACCCGGACATGACGCCGACGGCGCAATCCACGCTTGCGAGCGTCGGCGTGCCCGCCAACGCGGTGACGCTTCACCAGGCATCCATCACCGCGTTCGGCAACCACGTGCCGCACACCGACATCTTCGTGCCGCACCCGGGGCCGTGGACGAAGCTGGCGCCGCCGAACGACCTCGCTTCCTGCCTCGACGAGGTGATGGGGGCCGCAAGCCATGCCTATGTGCTGACCGACAACGAGCCCGGCCAGGGGTTCGCGCAGAGCGTCATCGACGGCATCAACAGGGTCAACAGCGGCAACGCCAGCGTGCCCGGCTACGTGCCCCTGACCTTCACCGTCAGGGAGTTCAACGTGCCGGAGGGCACCGAGGTCGAGCTCGGAAACCCGGACTTCGACCGGACCCGTGTGCCGCTCCAGACCCGGCACAGCCCCAACTACCGGCTGATCCACATCTCCCGCGCCTGAACGCCGCCGCTGCCGGTGCTTTCCTTGCCGGAGCCGGCCTACCGATCTGCGTGAACGTTGACCGACCTCCTCCTGGCACCTGTGTCAAAGTCGCTCACCCGGCCTCGGCGTAGGCGTAGGTGTAAGCGGGGCGGGCAGGCAGCAAGATCGTGCTCGATCAGGGAATGTGCTGCCTCCTACCCGCAGCGAGGCCCCGCCTTCCGGTCTGCGGTGCTCCTCAGGAAGCCACTGCCCCGACAAGCTTCGAAGCTGCGAGATCTTGGAAGCGCATGGCCCCTCCAGGGGCCGGAATCTTCCAAGATCTCCCTGATTCCCCACCCTCGTCGAGGCCCGGGGCCTAGCCCGGGGTGTCCTCGTCTTCCGCAGGACGGGCGCGGCGGTGGTCGCGGATGTACGCCTCAACGTCTGACCTCAGCCAGACCGAGCCGCCCTGCAGAGTCTGGAACGGGGGCGGGAACTTCGGATGGGCGATGATCTGGCGCAGCCGAGAGCGTCCCACGCCGAGCATTGCCATCATCTCCGCCGGGCCAACGAGCGGCCCCGGTACTTCCGGCTCACCCATGCGAAACAAGGTAGGCATAGGCATGCCTACCCAATTAGGTAGCGCACAATCAGGCCCTGCCAAATTAGGTCTACCAAACTTGACGGGACTGTATGTGGCCTGCCAAAGTTGGCATGTCGTTGCTGTGAGTGGGTGATTGGTGACGCGTCGCCTCCGCCCTTGGTAGAGGCGGAGCCCGGCGGGACGGGGTGCCGCAACAGCCGGAACTCCGGAGGTGGAGATGCGAGAGCGCCGTGAGGTGCCCCGTTCGATCCGATACGAGGAGTACCTGCTGGCCATCGCCCAGACCTTGACGCGTCGGCATCGGCCCATGTGGTCGTGGACCAGGTGGCGGTACGTCTGCAAGTGCGGAAACGAGCTGCCCTGTCGCCAGCGGCACCGTGTCCCGATCAACCGGGGCCACTGGCCGGGTGAGGGGGAGTGACCTCGCGCCGGTCGTCCACGGACACGCTGCCGATCGGTCGCCGGGTCGCGTACTGGCGCTTTCGGCGGCGCATGTCGCAGCAGCAGTTCGCCGACACCATCGGCAAGTCGAAGAGCTGGGTCGACAAGGTCGAGCGGGGTGTCCGCGCGCTGGACAAGCTGTCTACCCTGCAGGATGTCGCCGACGGGCTCCGGGTCGACGTGCGCTTGCTGCTCGGCCGGGACGGTGGGGAGCGGGCACAGATTGGTCTGCTTGACGAGGCCGGCGTCGACGCCCTCCGGGGCGCGCTGGCCCGCTGGGACGCCACCTTCCTCGGTCCTGCCCAGCCGGCGCCGGCCCTCGGCGACCTGCGGAAGGCGGTCAACCACTCCTGGCTGAGTTTCCAGCATGCCCGGTACGCCGAACTGGTCCGGGCGCTGCCGAAGCTGCTGCTCGACGCCCAGCAGTCCCGAAACTCCCACCCCGACGTCCCGGAGAGCGCACGCCACCTGGCCGAGGCGTACCAGATCGTATCGGCGGTGATGCGCAAACTCGGGGTCGACGACCTGGCATGGCTGGCCGCGGACCGGGCCCTGGTGGTCGGCCAGGCCGCCGGCGATCGTCTTCTGACGGGGGCCGCCGCCGTGCAGCTCGGGTACGCGTTGCTGGCCCAGGGGCAGGCCCGGCATGCGATGGAGATCAGCATCGCGGTGGCTTACCAGATCGCGCCGCCGGACCCGCTCGCCAGCCGCGCCGACCACCTCTCCGTCTACGGGACGCTGCTCGTCGTGGCCGCGCGCGGGGCCGCCACCCTCGGGCACGTCGACAGCGTCGACGAACTGCTCGGCCAGGCCGGCGCGGCGGCGGAGGCCGTCGGCGACGGGCAGGACCACTATCGGACGTCGTTCGGTCCCATGGCCGTCGAGTTGGCCCGGGTGGCGGCGATGGTCGACCTCGGCGCGGGCCTCGTCGACTCCGCCGCGCATTGGCGGCTCGTGGCGGGCACCGCGTTCCGAAGGCTGCCGCCGGAGCGCCGGGCGGCCCACCTGCTCGACGCGGCGAACGGGTTCCTGCAGGTCGGTGACCTGACCGGCGCGGCCGAGGCGGTGGTGAGCGCCGACCGGGTGGCGACGGCGGAGGTCCGCATCCGGCCGGTGGGGCATGCGCTGGTGGCGGCCGTCCTACGCCGGTCACCGGCGGCGAGCACCGACGTCCTGCGCCTGGCCGAGCAGATGGGAGTGGTGGTGTGAGCCGGCCCGGCCCCGGCCTCTCGAAGAAGCTCGGGGCCGGGTCCGCCGGGTCAGCGGCCCTGGAGGGCGTCCAGGCCGATCGCCATGGCGATCACGAGCCGCCGGTCGATCTGCGGGTTGTGCACCTCGACGACGTACCGGTCGCGCAGGCCCCACTTCTTGATGACCGAGAACACCGGCTGGCCGCCGGCGGTGAAGTCGAAGTGGTACGGCAGCCAGGACAGCGAGTCGACGAACCGGCGCAGCAGCGCCACCGGCATGCTGCGTTCCTGGCCGGTGATCTGCGGCAGGCCGGCCTGCTCGACGTGCCACGTGGACCGCAGCAGCGACTGGGCGAAGTCCTTGCGGAACAGCCCGATCGGGGTGCCGGCGTGGTCGGTCACGTCGTACGTGGCGCCGAGGTCCAGCCGCTGCCGGGCCTTGAAGCCGAGCAGCGGCTGCTGCTTGCTGTCGTCGGTGTAGATGGTGACCTGTTCCTTGAACGCCAGCCGCTTCTGCTGTGCGAACGCCAGCAGTCCGCCTTCCGAGCCGTCGGGGGCGACGGAGTGGACCTCGTACTGGTTGACCATCATCCGGATTCGCTGCCGGACGTGGAACTGCTGCTGGTGCTGCAAGGTGTCGAGCTGCATGAGATTTCCTCCAAAGGGTCGCCGGAGTCTCGCACAGCCCGCCGACAACCGCCCGGCGGCCGACAACCGCCCGCGAAACCGACACTCGCACAGCCCGCCGGCACCCGCCCCGCCGGCTGACGGCCGCCGGCCCGCTGGCAGCCGTCAGCGCCCGCCGTCGACGGTGGCCTTGAGCGCCCACGCGTTGAGCACCTGGTGGATGCCGCGCAGCCGCTCGTTGATCTGTTCCAGCCGCTCCGCCTGGGCGAGCGTGGCCATGGCGGCACCGAGGGCGATCTGCTGGTCGGGGGTGAGGTGTTCCTGGTCGATGGTGTAGAGCAGGTCGACGGTCTCGGCGATGGTGTCGGCCACGACTCCTCCTCCGGCGGCTGGAAACGGCGATCTCAGGGTAGTGGGGCGGGTGCCTGACATGGAAGCGCTCCCATGCATCAATGCCCACTAGGCCTTTCGGTCATGCACGCCTTCCGATACCGGCCCGTCCGGCACGCCGGCTATTCGGAGCGCCGGTCACCCTGCCGGGGCAGCGCGGCCCCCGGCGCGGGCAGGTTGGCCAGCACCACGTCGAGCACCCGGAGGGCGCCCGGCTTGGACAGCGGGTTGTTGCCGTTGCCGCACTTCGGGGACTGGACGCAGGACGGGCACCCCGCCTCGCAGCCGCACTCGGCGATCGCGTCGCGGGTGGCCCGCAGCCACTGTGCGGCCGTGCCGTACGCCCGCTCGGCGAAACCCGCCCCGCCGGGGTGCCCGTCGTAGACGAAGACGGTGGGGGCCTCGGTGTCCGGGTGCAGCGCCGTCGACAGCCCGCCGATGTCCCACCGGTCGCAGGTGGCCATCAGCGGCAGCAGCCCGATGGCGGCGTGCTCGGCGGCGTGCAGCGCCCCGGGCACGTCCGCCGGCTCGACCCCGGCCGCCGCCAGCGACTCCGGGGAGAGGGTGAACCAGACGGCGACGGTGCGCAGCTCGCGGGCCGGCAGGTCCAGCGGGCGGGTGTCGATGACCTCGCCGGAGGAGATCCGGCGTCGCTGGTACGACACGACCTGGCTGGTCACGTCCACCTCGCCGAGGAAGAGCCCGACGGGCCCGGCGTCGACGTACGAGCGGACCGACGCCACGGTGAGGGAGGTGATGTCCCGGGCGTGGGTGGACCAGTCGGGCTCCTCCGGGTGCACCAGCGCGCACCCGTCGTCGAGGTCCAGCGAGTCGACCACGTAGGACACGCCCTGGTGCAGGTGGACCGCGCCGGCGTGGACGAGGAAGTGGGCCGATCCGCCGTCGACGGTGCCGAGCAGCCGCCCGGTGGCCGCCTCGACCACGCAGACCGGGGCGCCGCCCTCGCCGCGCAGGTCCACGTCGGGGCGCTCCCGGTGCCGCCAGTACCAGCCGGTCGGCCGCTGCCGCAGCGCGCCCGCCGCGACGAGCGAGTCGACGGCCTCCTTCGCGCCGTCGCCGAAGAGGTCCAGGTCGGCGGGGGTGAGCGGGGCCTCGGCCGCCGCGCAGGCGAGCTGCGGGGCGAGCACGTACGGGTTGGCCGGGTCGAGCACGGTGGCCTCGACGGGGCGGCCGAACAGGGCCTCCGGGTGGTGCACGAGGTAGGTGTCCAGCGGGTCGTCCCGGGCGACGAGCACGGCGAGCGCCTCGTCGCCGGAGCGCCCCGCCCGCCCGGCCTGCTGCCACAGCGACGCCCGGGTGCCCGGCCAGCCGCAGATCAGCACGGCGTCGAGGCCGACCAGGTCGACGCCGAGTTCCAGGGCGTTGGTCGAGGCGAGCCCGAGCAGGTCGCCGTGCAGCAGGGCGCGTTCCAGCTCGCGCCGCTCCTCGCGCAGGTAGCCGGCCCGGTAGGCGGCCACCCGGTCGCCGAGCCCGGGGACGGCCTCGTCGAGGGCGCGGCGCGCGGTGGCGGCCACCACCTCGGCGCCCTTGCGGGACCGGACGAAGGCGAGGGTGCGCACGCCGGAGGCGACCGCGTCGGCGAGCAGGTCGGCGGTCTCCCGCAGCGCCGACCGGCGCACCGGCGCGAGGTCGCCGGCCCCGCCCGCCTGGCCGCCGGCCCCGGGAGCCTGGTCGCCGGGCAGCAGCGGCGGCTCCCACAGGGCGAAGGTCACCCCGCCGCGCGGCGAGGCGTCGTCGGTGACGGCCGCGACGGGCAGGCCGGTGAGCCGCCCGGCCGCCGTCGCCGGGTCACCCGACGTGGCCGAGGCCAGCAGGAACACGGGGGTACGCCCGAAGCGCGCGCACTGGCGGCGCAGCCGGCGCAGCACGTGCGCGACGTGGGAGCCGAACACGCCCCGGTAGGTGTGGCACTCGTCGACGACCACGTACGCCAGCCGGCGCAGGAACCCCGACCAGTGGGCGTGCCCGGGTAGGACGCCGTGGTGCAGCATGTCGGGGTTGGTCAGCACGAACCGGGAGTGCCGGCGGATCCACTCCCGCTCGGCGCGCGGGGTGTCCCCGTCGTAGGTGGCGGGGCGTACCCCGTCGAGTTCCAGGCTGGCGACGGCGCGCAGCTGGTCGGCGGCGAGCGCCTTGGTCGGCGCGAGGTAGAGCACGGTGGCCCGGGGGTCGGCGAGCAGGGTGGCCAGCGCGGGAAGCTGGTACGCCAGGGACTTGCCGGACGCCGTGCCGGTGGCGACGACGACGTGCGTGCCCGCGTACGCCAGGTCGGCGGCCTCGGCCTGGTGCCGCCACGGCGCGACGACGCCGCGGCGGGCGAACGCCGCGCGCAGTTCCTCGGGGGTCCACTGCGGCCACGGTGCCTGTTCGCCGGGCCGGGCCGGCACCCGCTCGACGTGGGTGACCGGGTCGGCGTCGCCGCCGGTGCGCGCGCGCAGCCGACGCAGCAGCTCGGCCGGGGCCGCGCCGGGCGGGCGGTCGGGGCCGTGGCCTGCGGCTACGGTGGCTGCGGGGGGCATGTCTGCACTCTCGCACAAGTGTTCGGAGTTGACCGGCGGGGGTGTGGGTATGGGGGAGCCCTTCGCCGGTGACCTCGCGGACGGCCCCGGCGGGGATGGTTAGATGCCCAGGAGAGTTTACGACTCTTGCGAGGAGGACCGATGGAGCTGTCGCTGGCGACCCGTGCCGTGGGGGAGCACACGGTGCTCGAGGTCGGCGGTGAGGTCGACGTCTACACGGCCCCTCGGCTGCGGGAACGGCTGCTGGAGCTGATCGACGGCGGGGACCGGCACGTCGTGGTGGACCTGGGCCGGGTCGACTTCCTGGACTCCACGGGGCTGGGCGTGCTGGTGGGCGCGCTGAAGCGGCTGCGCGCGGCCGGCGGCAGCTTCGCGCTGGTCTGTGGCAAGGAACCCCTGCTCAAGATCTTCCGGATCACCGCCCTGGATCAGGTCTTCCCGCTGTACCCGACCGTCGACGCGGCGATCGGGGCCGATCCGACCGGCTCCGGCGCCTGATGGCGACGGTCCGGCTCTCCTTCTCGCCGGCCCCGGTGCACGTGCGCACCGCCCGGCTGGTCGGTGTCGCGGTGGCTCGCCGCGCCGGCGTCCGCGAGGACCTGCTCGACGAGGTGCGGCTGGCCATCGGTGAGGCGTGCACCCGGGCGGTGGCGCTGCACCGGCAGTACAACGTGCCGGATCCGGTGCTCGTGGAGATGTCCGACAGCGGTGCGTACGCGGTGCGGGTGGTGGACCGGGCGCCGATCGAGGCGAGCATCGGCCTGGCCGCGCTGGACGCCGACCAGCTCGCCAACGAGTCGCTCAACGAGGACGACCTGACCACCGGCGTGGGCTTCGCGCTGCTGGCCGGTTTCGTCGAGGATCTTCAGGTGCGCCCCGTCGAGGAGGGCGTCGGCACGGAGGTCCGCATGGTATGGCCGGTGGGTCGCTGACTCCCGGATCAACCCCCGCTGATCGCATGGTCAGTCGTCCCGGCTGACTCGGCGCTCAACCCATTGATTGGCTGCTCAGGGCCGCACTCCCGACCGGGAGGGCGGCCCGTTCGTCGTGGTCGGGGCTTATATCAGAATTCTTCTCGTAACACAGCGACGAAGATCATCCGAAGAGGGTGCCCCTCAATGTGACCTCTGGCACTACAGAGGGCTACAGTACGCGGGTTGTCAGCAAGTGATCCTTCCCGCAGCCAGCGGGTATGGGTGTTCATCGCTGGTCCGCTGGAGTGGGTTGGCGCGCTTGCGAGTCCGCATCCAGGCGTCGGTCCGTGCGTCTCCACCGGCCGGCGCGAGTGTTCGGTACAGGAGGACACAGATGTCCGGGACCATGGCCGCCGACGGCGGCGCACTGTCCCTTACCGGAGCCAACCTGACGTACGTCGTCATCGCCGCGGTCATCGCGCTGGTGGCACTCGTCTTCGCCGCCGCCTTGACCAAGGCCGTGCTGGCAGCCGGTAAGGGCACCACCAACATGCAGGAGATCTCCGGAGCGGTGCAGGAGGGGGCCTCGGCCTACCTGTTCCGGCAGTTCAGGACCCTCGCGATCTTCGTGGTGATCGCCGTGGTGCTGCTCTTCCTGCTGCCGGTGCACGACACCGACGGCAGCGAGCTGGCGGTGAAGATCGGCCGGTCCGCCTTCTTCGTGGTGGGCGCCCTGTTCAGCGCGTTCATCGGCGGCGCCGGCATGTGGCTGGCCACCCGCGCGAACCTGCGGGTCGCCGCCGCGGCCCGGGAGGCGACCGGCGGCCGGGAGGGCGCCATGAAGATCGCCTTCCGCACCGGCGGCGTGGTCGGCTTCCTCACCGTCGGTCTCGGCCTGTTCGGCGCGGCGCTGGTCGTCCTGCTGTTCAAGGGCGACGCGCCGACCGTGCTGGAGGGCTTCGGCTTCGGCGCGGCCCTGCTCGCCATGTTCATGCGGGTCGGCGGCGGCATCTTCACCAAGGCCGCCGACGTCGGCGCCGACCTGGTCGGCAAGGTCGAGCAGGGCATCCCCGAGGACGACCCGCGCAACGCCGCCACCATCGCCGACAACGTGGGCGACAACGTCGGCGACTGCGCCGGCATGGCCGCCGACCTCTTCGAGTCGTACGCCGTCACCCTCGTCGCCGCGCTGATCCTCGGCCGCGCCGCGTTCGGCAACGACGGTCTCGTCCTCCCGCTGATCATCTCCACGATCGGCGTGCTGGTGGCGATCGTCGGCGTCTTCATCACCCGGCTGCGCGCCTCCGACCGCAACGGTCTCACCGCGATCAACCGGGCGTTCTACCTCTCCGCCCTGTTCTCCGCGGTGCTGGTGGCGGTCGCCTCCTTCGTCTACCTCAAGCCGACCTGGGCCGACCTGCTCGGGCCGGAGTGGCGGGCCAGCCTCGGCGTCGACGGCGGCGACCCGCCGCTGGGCCCGCGCGGCGTGACCATCGCCGCCGTGATCATCGGCATCGTGCTGGCCGCCGCGATCCAGGCCCTCACCGGCTACTTCACCGAGACCAACCGCCGCCCGGTGCAGGACATCGGCAAGAGCTCGCAGACCGGCCCGGCGACCGTCATCCTCGCCGGCATCAGCGTCGGCCTGGAGTCGGCCGTCTACTCGGCGCTGCTGATCGGCGCGGGCGTCTTCGGCGCGTTCCTGCTGGGCGGCGGCTCCATCACGCTGTCGCTGTTCGCGGTGGCGCTGGCCGGCACCGGCCTGCTCACCACCGTCGGCGTGATCGTCGCGATGGACACCTTCGGCCCGATCTCCGACAACGCGCAGGGCGTGGCCGAGATGTCCGGCGACATCGACGAGAACGGCGCCCGGATCCTCACCGAACTGGACGCGGTCGGCAACACCACCAAGGCGATCACCAAGGGCATCGCGATCGCCACCGCCGTCCTCGCGGCGACGGCGCTGTTCGGCTCGTACACCGACACGCTGCGCACGGCGTACTCGGACGCGGGCGTCGGCGACGTCGGCGCGGAGATCCTCAACTCGCTGAACGTGGCGAACCCGCGCAACCTCGTCGGCCTGATCATCGGCGCGGCCGTGGTGTTCCTCTTCTCCGGGCTGGCCATCAACGCGGTGTCCCGCTCGGCGGGCGCGGTGGTGATGGAGGTGCGCCGGCAGTTCCGCGAGCTGCCCGGGATCATGGACCGCACCCAGCGCCCCGAGTACGGCAAGGTCGTCGACATCTGCACCCGGGACGCGCAGCGCGAGCTGATGACCCCCGGCCTGCTCGCCATCCTCGCCCCGATCGCCGTCGGCTTCGGCCTCGGGCCGGGCGCGCTGGCGGCGTACCTGGCCGGGGCGATCGGCGCCGGCACCCTGATGGCGGTCTTCCTGTCCAACTCCGGCGGCGCGTGGGACAACGCCAAGAAGCTCGTCGAGGACGGCGCGTTCGGCGGCAAGGGCTCCGACTCGCACGCCGCCACGGTCATCGGCGACACCGTCGGCGACCCGTTCAAGGACACCGCCGGCCCGGCGATCAACCCGCTGATCAAGGTGATGAACCTGGTCTCGCTGCTGATCGCGCCGGCCGTCGTGGCGTGGAGCGTCGGCGACGACCGCAACGTCGGCCTCCGCGTCGGCATCGCGGTGGTGGCCACGCTGATCGTCGTGGCGGCGGTGGTGTTCAGCAAGCGCAAGGGCATCGCGATGGGCGACTCCGACGACAGCGGCACCGGCGCCGGCAGCGCCGACCAGCGGCCGGAGACGGTCAACGCCTGAGCGGTGACACAGCGGGTTCCCGGCCGGTCCACCACCGCCGGCCGGGAACCCGCACACCCCGTGGCGGGCCCGGGGCGGCAAACCGACCCGTGGCACAACGGCGCTGAGGCCGTACGCTGCAACGCATGCGCACGTGCCGGGCGGCGACCGCCGGAAAGCTGACGGCGGTCCTCGCCACGCTGGTCCTGGCGCTGGCCGCGTGCGGCGGCGGCCCCAGCCCCCGGGCGTGGGCGGCGTCGGTCTGCGAGGCGCTCACCCCGTGGCGGGCCGAGATCAACAAGCTGACCAGCAGCACCCAGCAGCAGATGACCGCGCAGACCACCCCGGCGCAGGCGAAGGAGAACCTGGTGCGGCTCTTTGCCGGCGCGGAGGACGCCAGCGAGACCGCCCGCCGCAAGATCGACCAGGCCGGCGTCCCCGAGACCGAGAACGGCGAGGAGGTCTCGGCCCGCTTCCAGGCGTCCCTGGGCAAGGTGCGCGACGCGTACGGCCGGGCCCGGGACACCATCGACGGGCTCGGCACCGGCGAGGCCACCGCCTTCTACGACGGGGTGCGCACGGCCGTGGAGACCCTCAACAAGGAGTACGACGCCAGCGCGCTGGACACCAGCCGGCTCGACTCCGAAGAACTCAGGCAGGCCTTCGACGAGGTCCCGGAGTGCCGCTGACGTCCCCCGACCGACCACCCGACCCGGTGCGGCAGCTCTCCCTGTTCGGCGCCGAGGCGGCGGACCCGTCCGTCGCCGACCTGGCCGGGCTGCTCGCCGGGCCCGGTGAGGTGTCCCGGATGGGCGGCACCGCCCGGCTGTCGATCGTGCTGGACGCCGCCTGGCGGGTGCACGTGCTCGTCGCCGAGCTGTCCCGGCGCGGCGTCGCCGCGACCTGGGAGGCGACCGCCGACGGGCGGCACCTCGTGCGCACCTCGTACGCGAGCACCCTCGCGCCGCTCGCGTTGGCCTGGCTGCGCGACCCGCCGTCGTCCGTCGCCCCGCCCTCGTCCGTCGAGCCGGCGTCCTGCGTCGAGTCTGCGGGTGAGGTGAAACGGCCGCCCGCGGGGTTCCACCTCAACGGCCGCCGGCTGCGGCTCTGGGTCGCCGCCGCCGGGGCGGCCGACCCGCCCGGGTTCCTGCTCCGCCTCGGCGCGGCGGACGAGCACTGCCGGGAACCGGTCGGCGCGGCCCTGGCCGCCGTCGGCCTGCCGGCGGTGCTGCTCGACGCGCAGGCGGGCGGGCCGGCGTACCGGATCACGGGCCGCCGCCGGCTGGCCCGCCTCGCCGACCTCATCGGCGACCGCCCGCCCGCCGCCGCCGACTGGCCCGCCGCGCCCTGAGCCGGGTGCCGCGGCACGTCCTGGGCCGGGCGGGGCGTCGCCGGTCGGCCTCCTCCGGGTGTCCGATCAAGGACACTCCGGCCGTCCGACGGCGGCGGCGGAGCGGCTGGTCGGACCTCCACCGAGAGGCGGCGTCGTCACAGTGGCCCGCCCGAGGGCCTACCCACGGTGTACGGTGGCGCCGTCCGGCAAGACCGTCGCCGGTGCCCGGGGAAGCGGCGTGGGCGGTTTGCCGCCCGCGAAACCCGGAACGCGGACGGCGCGTTACGTTGGACATCCGGACCGCCGGCGGTTCCGGCGGACCGCGGGTGGTCCGCGCCCCGGATCGGCCGGCCACGAGCAGGAGTGAGGTCGCAGGAGACGTGCCGAGCAACGCCAGGACCACCCGTCTGGTCATCGTCGAGTCACCGGCGAAGGCCAAGACGATCTCGGGCTATCTCGGCCCGGGGTACGTCGTGGAGGCCAGCTTCGGTCACGTCCGCGACCTGCCGCGCAACGCCGCCGACGTGCCCGCCAAGTACAAGGGCGAGCCGTGGGCCCGGCTCGGGGTGGACGTCGACAACGGCTTCCACGCCCTCTACGTGGTCTCGCCCGACCGCCGCCAGCAGATCAGCAAGCTGGTCAAGCTGGCCAAGGAGGTCGACGAGATCTTCCTGGCCACCGACGAGGACCGCGAGGGCGAGGCGATCGCCTGGCACCTGGTGGAGACGCTGAAGCCCAAGGTGCCGGTCAAGCGGATGGTCTTCCACGAGATCACCAAGCCGGCGATCCAGGCGGCGGTGGCCAACCCCCGCGAGATCGACCGGGACCTGGTCGACGCCCAGGAGGCCCGGCGCATCCTCGACCGGCTCTACGGCTACGAGGTCTCCCCGGTGCTGTGGAAGAAGGTCATGCCGAAGCTCTCGGCGGGCCGGGTGCAGTCCGTGGCGACCCGGATCGTGGTCGAGCGGGAGCGGCAGCGGATGGCCTTCCGCACCGCCGAATACTGGGACATCCTGGCCACCCTCGCCGTGGCGAAGCCGGGCGAGGGGCCGCGCACCTTCAACGCCACCCTCGTCGCGCTGAACGGCGACCGGATCGCCACCGGCAAGGACTTCGAGCCGACCACCGGCCGGGTGCGGCCCGGCGCGGGCGTCGTGCACCTCGACGAGGGCGGCGCGCGCGGCCTGGCTGCCCGCCTGCAGGGGCGGCCGTTCACGGTCACCCGGGTCGAGGAGAAGCCCTACCGCCGCCGCCCGTACGCGCCGTTCATCACCTCCACCCTCCAGCAGGAGGCGGCCCGCAAGCTGCGGTTCTCGTCGCAGCAGACGATGCGCACCGCGCAGCGGCTCTACGAGAACGGCTACATCACCTACATGCGTACCGACTCGGTGAACCTGTCGGAGACCGCCATCGCGGCGGCCCGCCGGCAGATCGTCGAGCTGTACGGCGAGCGCAGCGTGCCGCCGGAGCCGCGCCGCTACACCGGCAAGGTGAAGAACGCGCAGGAGGCGCACGAGGCGATCCGCCCGGCGGGCGACAACTTCCGCACCCCGGGCGAGGTGGCCCGGGAGCTGTCCGGCGACGAGTTCAAGCTCTACGAGCTGATCTGGCGGCGCACCATCGCCTCCCAGATGACCGACGCGGTCGGCTCCAGCGTCTCGGTGCGGATCCGGGCCGTCTCCTCCGCCAGCGAGGAGGCCGACTTCGGCGCGACCGGCAAGACGATCACCGACCCGGGCTTCCTGCGCGCGTACGTCGAGTCGTCCGACGACGAGAACGCCGAGGCCGAGGACGCCGAGCGCCGGCTGCCCAACCTGGTCAAGGACCAGCCGCTGACCGCCGACGCGCTGGCCGCCCAGGGCCACCACACCCAGCCGCCGTCGCGCTACACGGAGGCGTCGCTGGTCAAGGCCCTGGAGGAGCTGGGCATCGGCCGCCCCTCCACCTACGCGTCGATCATGCAGACGATCCAGGACCGGGGGTACGTCAGCAAGCGCGGCCAGGCGCTCATCCCGTCGTTCCTGGCGTTCGCGGTGATCGGCCTGCTGGAGCGGCACTACCCCCGCCTGGTCGACTACAACTTCACCGCCAGCATGGAGAACGAGCTGGACGAGATCGCCGGTGGCGACCACGCCGCCGTCGACTTCCTCACCGCGTTCTACTTCGGCAGCGCCAACGGGGCCGGCGACCAGACCATCGCCCACGCCGGCGGGCTGAAGAAGCTGGTCACGGAGAACCTCAGCGAGATCGACGCGCGCAGCGTCAACTCGATCCCCCTGCACACCGACGACGAGGGCCGCGAGGTCGTCGTCCGGGTGGGGCGCTACGGGCCGTACCTCCAGCGGGGCGTGCCCGGCGAGGAGCCGGCGGCCCACGGGGAGGGCGAGGAGGGCGGTGCCCAGGGCGACCGGGCGCCGATCCCCGAGGGGCTGGCCCCCGACGAGCTGACCCCGGAGAAGGTGCACGAGTTGTTCCTCGGCGGGGGCGGCGAGCGCAAGCTCGGCGACGACCCGTCGACCGGCGAGCCGATCCTGCTCAAGTCCGGCCGGTTCGGCCCGTACGTGGCCAGCGGCGAGCGCAAGTCGTCGCTGCTGCGCACGCAGTCGCCGGACTCGCTCACCCTCGACGAGGCGCTGAAGCTGCTCAGCCTGCCCCGGCTGGTCGGGGTGGCCCCCGACGGCGTGGAGGTCTTCGCCAACAACGGCCGCTACGGCCCGTACGTCAAGCAGGGCGACGAGTTCCGCTCGCTGGACTCGGAAGACAAGATGTTCACCGTCACGCTGGACGAGGCGCTGGCCCTGCTGGCCGCCCCGAAGACCCGCCAGCGTCGGACCGCCGCGCCGCCGCTGCGGGAGATGGGCAACGACCCGCTCACCGAGAAGCCGCTGGTGATCAAGGACGGCCGGTTCGGCCCGTACGTGACGGACGGCGAGTTCAACGCGTCCCTGCGGCGGGGGCAGACCCCGGAGGCGCTGACCGTCGAGGAAGCCTCCGAGATGCTCGCCGAGAAGCGCGCGAAGGGCCCGGCCCCGAAGAAGAAGGCGGCGGCGAAGAAGGCCCCGGCCGCGAAGAAGACGACGGCGAAGAAGACGACGGCCGCGAAGAAGACCACCGCCGCCACGAAGACGACGGCGGCTGCGAAGTCCACGGCGGCTGCGAAGTCCACGGCGACCAAGAAGGCGACCCCGGCCAAGAAGGCGACACCCCCCAAGAAGGCCACCACCTGAACAAGGGCGGCGGCTGGCTCAACCGGGCCAGCCTGCCGCGCGGAGAGCGGCGCGGACCTGTGCCACCACCTCGTCAGGAGTGTGGCGCACCGCCCAGGCCGGGAACCGCAGCACCCGGTCGCCCTCGATCCAGAGGTCGTTCTGTCGTCGCATGTCCGCCCAGGCGGCCCGCGGGTCGAGGTGCTGTCCGCCGTCGATCTCCACGTGCACGCGCCACTCGTCGAACCAGACGTCCAGGTACCGACGACGCCCGCTGGCGTCGCATCGCACCGCCTGCCGGGACGGCTCGGGCAGGCCGGCGCGGCGTGTCAGCCTGAGGAAGTCCAGCTCGGGCAGGGAGTGGGAGCCGCCTGCCGCATCGGCGGCTGTTTGGCGGATGAGGCTGCGGCGTCGCGCCCGCGGTAGCCGGTCGAGCACGCGGTGCAGGTCGTCGCCGGCGACGAGCCGCTGCTGGAACCCGGCCGCGATGATCGCCCGCGCGTCCTCGTCGGTGGCTGCCCACTGCGCGGCGTCCACCAGCGAACGTGCTGGCATGGTGCGACACGGCTGACCCACCCGTAGCACGTCCTCCTCGGGCAGGTGGGTGGTGCGGTGCAGCAGGACGCCGGGCGGAAGCGATCGGGTCTGGTGCGCGGCGGGCAGGAGCAGGTGCACGGCTCGGCTGTCGTACCGGCGCAGGCCCCAGGCGCCGGCAGCGGTAGGGCCGGCGAGTACCGCCGCCGGACCTGCGGCCAGCACGGCTATCCAGCGGCGCTGGTCTGCGCTCACGGGGCCGTTGTGGGTGACGAAGACGGCGCGGTGCACCTGTCGCCACCGTTGGACGGTGACCCGGTGCCGGATCGCCTTGGGAGTCAGGAACTGCCGTGCCTGCGCCAGGCTGATCACATCGTCCTGATGGAAAAGCAACCAGGTCAGTTCGTCGGCGTCGTCTCCTGGCAGTGCTCGCGCCAACCGGGCCCAACCCCTACCGCTACCCCCACCCTGCCCCAGGCTCCCGCCCCTACTCTCGCCCCTCACCCCACCACTCTCCCCACAGAGGGATCACCTCTCCACCCCCTGTGGACAACCTCCGGATCTTGGTACGAATCCGCCCCCCTGAGGGCAATTTCGTACCAAGATTCGCGAGGCCCGTTCGCGTGGCGCGCGTCAGGGGCCCAGGAGAGTGGTCAGGTGGGGGTTTGCGAAGACTTTCTGCGGGTCCAGGTGGTGGCGGAGGGACTGGAAGTCGGCGAACTTCGGGTACGCCGGGGCGAGCGACTCCGCGTCGCGCCAGTGCAGCTTGCCCCAGTGGGGGCGACCGCCCAGCCCGGCGGTGACCTCCTCGACGGCCCGGAAGTACGGCTCGTACGGCGCGCCGACGTACTGGTGGACGGCGATGTACGCGGAGTCGCGCCCGTACCCGTGGGAGAGCCAGATGTCGTCGGCGGCGGTGAAGCGCACCTCGACCGGGAACTGCACCTTGAACGGGAGCCTGTCGACGATGCGGCGCACCTCGGCCAGGGCCTCGGGGAGGGCGGCGCGCGGCAGGCCGTACTCCATCTCCATGAAGCGGACCCGGCGCGGCGTGCAGAAGACCGCGTCCGAGCGGCCGGTGTAGGTGCGTTCGCTGAGCGCCCGGGCGGAGGCCGCGTTGATCGCGGGCACCAGGCCCGGCGCGGCGCGGCCGAGCCGGCAGAGGCCGGCGAAGACGGTGTTGGAGAGGAAGTCGTCGTCGAGCCAGGCCCGCCAGCGGGGCAGCGGCCGGTCGTCGGCGGGCACCCGGTCGTTGGTCTTGAGCTGCACCCGGTCGGTGTAGGGGAACCAGAAGAACTCGGCGTGGTCGTGCGCGGCGACCAGCGACGGCAGGTCGGCGAGGACGTCGTCGAGGGCGGCGGGGCGCTCGTGGGCGCGCAGCACGAAGGCGTCCACGACGCGCAGGGTCACCTCGGTGAGCACGCCGAGGGCGCCGAGGGAGACGCGGGCGGCGGCGAAGACGTCCGGGTGCTCGTCGGCGGAGCAGCGCAGCACCTCCCCGGTGCCGGTGACCAGGGTGAGCGCCTCGACGAAGGTCGACAGGCAGCCGTACGCGGCGCCGGTGCCGTGGGTGCCGGTGGAGATCGCCCCGGCGACGGTCTGCGCGTCGATGTCGCCGAGGTTGGGCAGCGCCAGCCCGTGCCCGGCGAGCAGGGCGTTGAGTCGGTGCAGCGGCAGCCCTGCCGGTACGGTGACCAGGCGTCGGTCGCGGTCGACCCGGATTTCGGTGTCGAGGTCGGTCAGCTCCATCCGGTGGCCGTCGGCGCACGCCACGGCCGTGAAGGAGTGGCCGCTGCCGACAGGCCGGATCCGCTCGCCGGCGTCGGCGGCGGCCTGGACGGCGGCGGTGACGTCGGCGATCGTACGGGGGCGGAGGATGGTGGTGGCGGTGCTGCGCTGGTTGCCGGCCCAGTTGCTCCAGTGGTGGCTCGGCGGGGTCGTGCTGCCCATGCGCGCTCCTCGACGTGAACGTGAGATGTCTTCATATCAGGAACGTTGTGCCTGGTAAATACCGCAATCCAGGTCCGCTCGTTGTACCGGTAGTCACGTACTCGTGACGTGCAGATATGTTCATCCGTCGAAGGGGGGTGGCGCCGAGTGTCCACACCAGCCGCCACGACCGGGCCGTTGCGCCGGGTGCCGGTCCAGGGTCGAAGCGTCGCGCGGGTCCAGCGGATGCTGGACGCCTGCGCCGAACTCGTCGACGAGGTGGGGTACGAGGGACTGACCACGACCCTGCTCGCCGAGCGCGCCGAGGTGGCGATCGGGTCGGTCTACCAGTTTTTCCCGGACAAGCGGGCGATCGTGCAGGCGCTGACCCTGCGCACGATGGAATCCTACCTCCAGCGGCTCGACGAGCGGTTCGCCTCGGACGACCTCACGCACTGGTGGGACGGCGTCGACGCGGGGATCGACGAATACATCACGATGCACCGCACCGTCCCCGGGTTCCGTACCCTGCACTTCGGCGACGTGGTCGACCTGCACCTGCTGGACGAGCAGCGGGACAACAACGGCGTGATCGCCGACCAGCTCGCCCGGGTGCTCACCGAGCGGTTCGGGATGGTCGACGAGCCGCGCCTGCGGTTCTGCCTGGAGATCGCCGTCGAGGCCGCCGACGCCCTGATCAAGCTGGCGTTCCGGCGCAACGCCGAGGGCGACGAGCGGGTGCTCGCCGAGGCGAAGGCGCTCATCCGCGAATACCTGCACCGGCACGTGGAGGCGTCGGCCGCCGCCGCTGGCACCACCCCGGCCCCCGCCCCCGCCTCCTGAACCGGCGGCGGCGAGGCTAGAGGAAGGCGTGGCCCTCCCCCCGGTAGGTGGGGACGGTCCCGACCACCCGGTCGCCGTCGACCAGGTGCAGCTCGTTGACGCGCTCGCACAGCTCGCCGGCCTTGGCGTGCCGGAACCACACCCGGTCGCCGACGCGCAGGCCGGCGGCCGCCGGGCCGGTCAGCGGGGTCTGCACCTCGCCGGCGCCCTCGGCGCCGAGGAGCTTGAGCCCGGTCGGCAGCCAGGGGGTGGGCAGCCGGCTGGCGGCGGGCGGGCCGGAGGCGATCCAGCCGCCGCCGAGCACGGTCGCCAGCTCCGGCGTCGGCCGGCGGACCACCGCGCAGGCGAAGAACGCCGCCGGGGTGGGCCGCCAGGCCCGGTACGCGTCGAACAGCGTCGGCCCGTACAGGCCCGATCCCGCGGTGACCTCGGTGACCGCGGGATCGGCGCTGGTCGCCGCCACGCTGCCGGTGCCGCCGCCGTTGACGAACTCCAGGTCGGCGTGCTCGCGTACCGCCGACACCGCCGCGCCCCGGCGGGCCAGCAACTCGCGGTACGACCCGCGCTGGGCGGCCCGGATCGCGGCGGCGAGGGCCGCCCGCCCCGGCGGGGCGTCGCCCAGCCCGGCGATCTGCGCCTCGTACGACATGAGCCCGACCAGCCGGAAGCCCGGCCGGGCGGCGATCGCGGCGGCGAGCGCGCCGGCCGCCCGGGCGCTGTGCACCGGTGAGCGGCGCACCCCGACGTGCACCCGCCTGCCCAGGGGCCGCCAGGACGCGTCGAGGTCGATGCAGACCCGCAGCGCGGGCCGGCGGCCCGGCGGGCACACCGCGTCGACGAGGTCGAGCTGGTCGGTCCCGTCGACCATCAGCGTGACCGCCCCGGCCAGCCCCTCGTCGGCGGCCAGCTCGGCGAGCGCCCCCCGGTCGGCCGTCGGGTACGCCACCAGCGCGTCGTCGGTCACGCCGGCCCGGACGAGCCAGCTCGCCTCGGGCAGGGTGAACGCCATCACCCCCCGCCAGCCGGGGCGGCCCAGCACGCGGCGGAGCAGCTCGCGGGACCGGACGGACTTGCTGGCGACCCGGATCGGCTTGCCGCCGGCCCGGGTGGGCAGCGCCGCCGCGTTGGCGTCGAACGCCGCCAGGTCGACCACCGCGTACGGCGGGTCGAGGTGGGCGGTCGCCCGTTCCAGGCGTACGCGCAGTTTGTCGCCTTCGCTGGTCACGTGTGCACGCTAACTGTCGATCGGTCAATTGTGAAAGAGCCTCGCGTCTGCCGGACCGTCTTCCTCCCGGCGGCCCGGGGACACGGGCGGCGGCGGGTGGCGTCTGCGGCCTAGGCTCGGCGAGCAGGCACTGTCACGGGCGGGAAGTCCCCCGGCCGGGACTAGAGTGTTGCACCGGGATGCCCAACGTTGGGCCGGCACGTGGAGGTACGGCCATCGAAAGCCAGAACAGCGGCGAGTCGCCCGGCGAGTCGCCGTCGGCCGGCCCGCCCGGCGCCGAGGACACCGGCCGCACCGGCACCCAGGCGGGCACGCAGCCGGCCGGGACGCAGCCGGCCGACCGGTCCGGGGCCGCCGCGATCCGCTCCGTGCTGCGCATCCGACCGTTCCGCCGGCTCTGGATCGTGCTCGGCGCCGCGTCCTTCGGCGACTGGCTCGGCCTGCTCGCCACCTCGGTCTTCGCCGCCGCCCAGGTCTCCGGCAGCACCGCCCAGGGTGCCGCGTTCGGCACCCTGATCGCGATCCGGCTGCTGCCCGCGCTGATCCTCGGCCCGGTGGCCGGCGTGCTCGCCGACCGGTTCGACCGGCGCTGGACCATGGTCATCTGCGACGTGCTGCGCTTCCTGCTGTTCGCCTCCATCCCGCTGTTCGCGCTCACCGGGGCCAGCGGCGGGCTGGTGGTCGGCTGGGCGGCGATCGCCACCTTCCTGATCGAGACGATCACCCTGCTCTGGATCCCGGCCAAGGAGGCCGCGGTCCCCAACCTCATCCCGCGCGCCCGGCTGGAGGCGGCCAACCAGCTCACCCTGATCACCACGTACGGGCTGACCCCGATCGCCGCCGCGCTCGGCCTCGCCCTGCTCGACCGCAGCGTCCGGGCGGCCACCGGCGGCGAGATGCCGTCCTGGGCCGAGCCGGCGCAGCTCGCGCTGTGGTTCAACGCGTTCTCCCGGCTCGCCACCGCCCTGGTCGTCGCCTTCGGGATCAAGGAGATCAGCCAGGCGCAGGCCGGCGAGGCGGCGCGCACCGAACAGGGCGTCATGCGCCAGTTCACCGAGGGCTGGAAATACATCGGCCAGACCCCGCTGGTCCGTGGCCTGGTGCTCGGCATCTTCGGCGCGTTCGCCGGCGGCGGCATCGTGATCGGCACGGCCAAGTTCTTCGCCGCCTCGCTCGGTGCCGGTGACGCCGCCTTCTACCTGCTCTTCGGCGCGATGTTCATCGGCCTCGCCCTGGGCATCGGGCTCGGCCCGATGATCGTCCGGGACATGTCCCGGCGGCGCTGGTTCGGCATGAGCATCGTGCTGGCCAGCGCGTCGGTGCTGGTGCTCGCGTTCGCCGTGCACCTGTCCATGGCGATGCTCGGCGCGATCCTGGTCGGGGCGGGCGCGGGGATGGCCTTCCTCGCCGGCACCACGCTGCTCGGCGGCGAGGTCGCCGACGAGGTGCGCGGCCGGGTCTTCGCGGTGGTGCAGATCGGCACCCGGCTGGTGTTGATCCTCGCCATCGCGCTGAGCAGCCTCCTCGTCGGCGTCGGCGGCTCCCGCAAGCTGACCATCGCCGACCTCGGCATCTCCGTCTCCTCCACCCGGCTGCTGCTGCTCGCCGCCGGTGCCGCCGGCATCTTCGCCGGCATCAGCGCCTTCGGCCAGATGGACGACAAGAAGGGCGTGCCGGTCCTCGCCGACCTGTGGGGGTCGATCCGGGGCCGCCCGCTGATGCCGGCCGAGCACTTCGTCTCCAGCGGGCTCTTCGTGGTCTTCGAGGGCGGCGAGGGGGCCGGCAAGTCCACCCAGCTCGCCGCGCTCGCCGAGCGGCTGCGCGGGCAGGGGCGCGAGGTGGTGGTCACCCGGGAGCCGGGCGCCACGGAGGTCGGCGCGCGGATCCGCGCCCTGCTGCTCGACGCGACCGCCGAGGGGCCGTCCCCGCGCGCGGAGGCCCTGCTCTACGCCGCCGACCGGGCGCACCACGTCGCCACCGTCGTCCGGCCGGCGCTCGTCCGGGGCGCGGTGGTGATCAGCGACCGGTACGTCGACTCGTCCCTGGCCTACCAGGGGGCCGGGCGGACGCTCCCCGTCGACGAGGTCTCCTGGCTCTCCTCCTGGGCCACCGGCGGGCTCAAGCCCGACCTGGTGGTGCTGCTCGACGTGGAGCCGCACACCGGCCTGTCCCGGGTCGCCGCCCGCAACGAGGGGCCCGACCGGCTGGAGGCCGAGTCCGTCGCCTTCCACGAGCGGGTCCGGTACGCCTTCCTCGACCTCGCCGCGAACGACCCGAAGCGCTACCTGGTGCTGGACGCCTCCCGCCCGGTCGAGGAGACCGCCGCGCTGGTCGCCCGCCGGGTGGAGGAGTTCCTGGTCGACCCGGCCGGGATCGTGCACCCCCGGCCCGCCCAGGGGCCCGACACCTCGGTGCAGCCCGAGTTATCCGACTCGGAGCTGGTGACGATGGAGCACCGCACCTGATGCCGGACGTCTCCGCAGCCGCCGCGCCGGAAACCGCCGCCCCGTCGGGAGCCCCCGCCAGCCCGCCGGGCGTCTTCGCCGACCTCGTCGGGCAGGACGACGCGGTCGCCACGCTGCGCCGGGCCGCCGCGGCGGCCGCCGCCCAGCTCCGGCAGGCCACCCCCGGCGGTGAGCCCGCCGCCGACCCCGGGGCCGGGATGACCCACGCGTGGATCTTCACCGGGCCGCCCGGCTCGGGCCGCTCGCTGGCCGCCCACGCCTTCGCCGCCGCCCTCCAGTGTGCGTACGGCACCGGCTGCGGCACCTGCCCCGGCTGCCACACCACGATGGCCGGCACCCACGCCGACGTGCGGCTCGTCGCGCCCGAGGGGCTCAGCATCGGCGTCGGCGAGATGCGTGCCCTGGTGCTGCGGGCGGCCAGCACCCCGTCCGGCGGGCGCTGGCAGGTGGTGATCATCTCCGACGCCGACCGGCTCACCGAGGCGGCCGGCAACGCGCTGCTCAAGGCCGTCGAGGAGCCACCGCCGCGCACGGTGTTCCTGCTCTGCGCCCCGTCCACCCACCCCGACGACGTGTCGGTGACCATCCGGTCGCGCTGCCGGGTCGTACCGCTGCGGCAGCCCGCGCCCGAGGCGGTGGCCGAGGTGCTGGTCCGCCGGGACGGGATCGCGCCGGACGTGGCGCGGTGGGCGGCGGCCGCCGCGCAGGGGCACGTGGGTCGGGCCCGGCGGCTCGCCGGCGACCCGCAGGCCCGCAGCCGGCGCGACGCCGTGCTCGCCGTGCCCCGCCGGCTCACCGGGGTGGGCGCCGCCTTCGACGCGGCGTCCGCGCTGATCGAGGCCGCCGAGGCGGAGGCCGCCGCGTCCGTCGCCGAACTCGACGAGGCGGAGAAGGCCGCGTTGCAGACGGCGCTCGGCGCGGGCGGCACGGGCCGGGGCGCGGCCGGCGCGATGCGCGGCGCCGCCGGCCAGCTCAAGGACCTGGAGAAGCGGCAGAAGTCGCGGGCCACCCGCGCCCAGCGCGACGCCCTGGACCGGGCCCTGGTCGACCTCGCCGGCTTCTACCGCGACGCCCTCGTCGCGGCGCTGCGCGCGCCGGTAGCCCCCGTGCACACCGACGCCGCCGCGCTGGCCGAGGCGGGCGGGCAGAAGTGGCACGCCGAGGGGGCGCTGCGCCGACTGGAGGCCGTGCTGGAGTGCCGGTCCGCCATCGAGTCCAACGTCAAGCCGCGCATCGCCGTGGAGGCGATGATGCTGGCCCTCTGGAAGGGCTGAACCGCCCACCCCTGCTCCGTCCACAGGGCATCGACAGGCCCGATTGGTGTGCGGTACGGTCCGGTGATGCCGTGGTGACCGTGGCGGCACACTCAGTGAGTGCACTGCCGGGAGGAGTCCGCGATGCCTCGGGGGGAGATCGACGAGGCCTGGATCGAGGAGGCGGTGCGGCGCTACCGCCGCATCGAGGCGTTGCAGGCCGAGTTCGACCAGGCGGTGGCAACCGTGGAGGTCACCGTGCGTTCCCCGGACGGCCTGGTCGAGGTCGCGGTCACCGCCGACGGCCGGATCACCGACGTGCGCTTCCTCGGCCCGCTGCACCAGCGCCACCACCGCGACGTGGCCGCCTCCGTGCGCGCCGCCGTGGCCGCCGCCGCCGACGCGGCCCAGTGGGCCCGGGAGAAGCTGCACAACGAGACGTTCGCCGCCTACCGGCCCCTCGCGGGGGCCTGACGTGGACGAGCTGCGCGCCCTCGCCGCCCGGCTGGACGAGGCGAGCGCCACCCTGGAGACGCTGGCCCGCGCCGTGACCGCCACCGACCCGCCGCACCCGGCGTTCGGCGCGCACGTCCCCGGGCGGCCCGGCGAGATCGGCCAGGCCCTGCACCGGCGGTGGACCGACGCCACCGGCGACCGGGCCCGGGAGGCGACCGTCGCCGCGTCCCGCCTCGCCGCCGCCGCGTCCGCGGTGCGCACCGCCGCCGACCGCTACGCGGGGGTCGACGACGCCGTCCGCCGCCGGCTGGGCCGGGAGTTCTGATGGACGCCCTCGACCGCCT
Organism: Micromonospora haikouensis; assembly: GCF_900091595.1. Lineage (GTDB taxonomy): Bacteria > Actinomycetota > Actinomycetes > Mycobacteriales > Micromonosporaceae > Micromonospora > Micromonospora haikouensis. Next base: position 7,312 of record NZ_FMCW01000012.1, on the reverse strand, counting down.
CGCCGAGCCGGGGCTCGACCTGCTCGACCGCGTCGACACGCTGCTCGCCGACGGGGCACCCGAGGGGCACCGGCTCTGGCCGCTGCTGCGCCGCATGCAGGTGCTTCCCGGCGACGCCGTGCGGGGCTTCCTCGACCTGCACCCGGCCCCGCTGGCCGGCGCCGGCCACGCGGTGCGCGGGCTCGTCCGGGCGTACGACGAGGTCAGCCGCACCCTCACCGACCCCGCCGCCTGGTCCGGGCCGGCCGCCTCGGCGTACGACCAGGCGCGCGCGGTCCTGCTGCGCCACCTCGACGAGGGCCCCGAGAGCCTGGTGGGCCGGCTGGAGGCCACGGCCGGCTACGCCGACGCCCTCGCCGACTGGGTGGAGGGCAGCCGCCTCGCGCTGGCCCGCGCGCTCGCCGACGTGCTCGGCTCCGCCGAGGCGGTCCGGGTGCGCGCCGCCACCGCCACCGCCACCACAGGCGGGGCCGGGCCGGGCGGGGCGGGGCTGCTCGCGGCGGCCGACATCGCCCACCGGGTGCTGGCCGTGCTCGGCGTGGCCTACGACGGGGCGGAGACGCTGCTGCGCCAGTGGTCGCCGAGCCTCGCGGAGACCACCTGGCGCGGGTCGACGGTCGGCGGCCCCTACCACGGCTCCCCGCTGCGGGTCCGGTGACCGGGCGGTGACGCGGGGGTGGGTGCCGGGCCGCGCCGCGTCGTAGGGTGAAGGCATGGGCATGCTCTGCGCGGTCAGCTTCAACCGGTACGGGCGCCTCTACTACCTCGACCCGGGCGAGTTCCGCCCGCAGGTGGGCGACCGGGTGCTGGTCCCCACCGACGACGGCCCCGAGGTGGCGGAGTGCGTCTGGGCCGCGCAGTGGGTCGGTGAGGACACCGACGGCTTTCCCCGGCTCGCCGGCCTCGCCACCGACGACGACCTGCGCCGCGACGAGCTGCTGCGGCGGCGCAAGGCCGAGGCGAAGGTGGCCGCGAAGCGGCTGATCCGCGAGCACGGCCTGCCGATGAAGGTGGTCGCCGTCGACCACGTGCTCGCCACCGCCGACGGCGGCGGTGACCGCACCACCGTCTACTTCACCGCCCCGCACCGGGTCGACTTCCGGTCCCTCGTGCGCGACCTGGGGGCCACCCTGCACTGCCGGGTCGAGCTGCGCCAGCTCTCCGCCCGCGACTCCGCGCGGGTGCAGGGCGGCATCGGCTCCTGCGGGCGCGACCTGTGCTGCGCCACCTTCCTCACCGACTTCGAGCCGGTGACGATCCGGATGGCGAAAGACCAGGACCTGCCGCTCAACCCGCTGCGCATCTCCGGGGCCTGCGGCCGGCTGATGTGCTGCCTGAAGTACGAGCACCCGCTCTACCAGAAGTTCCAGGAGTCGGCCCCGCCCGTCGGCAGCCGGGTGTCGACCCCCGAGGGCGACGGCCGGGTCGTCGGGCACAGCGTCCCCCGCGACGCGGTCACCGTCCGGCTGGACGCCGACGGCTCGCGCTCCATGTGCTCCCGCGCCGCCGTCTGCGGCTCCCGCCAGGCCCACGACCAGCGCTACAACGCCTGAGCCGGCTCAGGGCTCCAGCACGATCGGCGGCTCGGCCAGGCGCGGGGTCAGTGGCTCCTTCGGGGTCAGCCAGGAGGCGGTCGGGGACCCGTCGGGGTTCGGCCGCCAGTCGCGGGCGACCCGGTCCACGGCGACCGGGTAGACGGTGAGCGTGCCGTCCGGGTCGATGCGCATCCGCAGGAACGCCTTCGCGTCGTCGATGCCCTGGCCGGCGAACAGCTCGTTGACGTTGACCCCGAACGCTGCCGCCACCAGCAGGTACGCCGCCACCAGTTCGGTGGCGAGGAGGCCGATCAGCGGGCCGTACACCACCGCCGCGGCGGCCACGGGCAGCGGCCACGGCCAGTCGTGCAGGGGCACTGACAGCCAGGCCCAGGTGCCGGCGGCGGCGAGCGCCACCTGCGCCAGCCCGTGCGTGACGCCGAGGATCCAGTGCCGCACGTGCCGCTTGCCGCCCGCGCTCGGCGGCTTCGCGAAGAAGACCGCACCGATCATCGTCACCAGCAGCATCGCCACCAGGGGGACGCTCAGCAGCCGCTGCTCGGTGCCGCCGGCCCGGCCCGCCGCCACCCCGGCCATGGCCAGCATGAGCAGGGTGTGCACGGTGCCCAGCAGGGTGCCGAAGCCCGGGTTGCGTCTCGGCAGCCGGGCGAAGACGCCCCAGCCGTACCGGCGGGAGCGGGCCCGGTCGGGGAAGGTGGCCGCGAGGTCGTACGGGAGGCTGCGGCTGGCCCGCCGGGACAGGGTGTCGCGCGGGGGCACCTCGATCCGCTCCGGCAGGTGGTGGGTCGGGTACAGGTAGGCCCCGCCGCTGCCGCAGGTGACGAGCTGCCGGTCCGGGCCGGCGTACCGGGCGTAGTGGTGCAGGTCGCCGGAGACCAGCAGCCGCACCCGCGCCCCGGTCGGCGCGACGATGGTGCGGATGAAGTAGTCGATCGAGTCGTACGCCGTCGGGTGGTCGACGGCCTTGACCCACGTCGGCGCCGGCACGGCCAGGATCACCCGGCTGCCCGGCCCCAGCCGCTTCGCGACCGTGTCGAAGTAGGTGAGCTGCGGGTCGTCCAGGTACGAGCCGGACTGGTCGTCGAGGCCCAGCAGCCACCATTCGGCGGGCAGCTCGACGGCGAAGTACGAGCGGGACTGGCCGGTGCCCCAGCCGCCGAAGTGCCGGTCCCGGGAGCGGACGAACAACCGCAGGAAGGCGGTCAGCCCGTCGTACCAGTCGTGGTTGCCGGGGACCGCGAACAGCGTGGGCCGCTCGGGCGGCGTGACCGGCAGCGCGGCCTGGTACGGCCCCTTGCAGCGGTCCTCGTACGCCTCGTAGGAGGCCGACGGGTAGACCTGGTCGCCCCCCATCACCAGGGTCTGCGCGCGGGGCAGCCGGTGCCCGTCGACGGTCAGCTCCGGCTGGGCGAGCAGGTACGCGACCGAATAGGTGGCGTCGAAGCCGTCGCCGAGGTCGGCCACGTAGTCCAGCCACAGCCCGCCGTCCGGCCCGACCTGGCGCTCGATGCGGGCCTCCAGCGAGTTCTGCAGCTCCCGCTTGTCCAGGTACGCCCCGAACAGCATCGCCAGCAGCGTACGCAGGCCGGTGCTGATCAGCAGGAGCGGCGCGAGCCACGGCACGGGCCTGCGCGGGGTGAAGCCCAACTCCGGCGGGTCGATGCTGCGCGGCCGGCGGGCCGTGCGGGCGAAGGCGCGCTCGTCGTCGGGATCATCGAGAGGGGCCGGGCCGTCGACGGGGGTGCGATCGTCGGTCACCAGCCGCAGCGTAGTCCGGGTGGGGCCGATCCGCTGTCGGGTGTGAGCAGGGACGGGCCGGATGTCCGGTTGCTGCCGCTGCCGCTGCGGTCGCCGTTGCGGGGCATCCCGCTGTGGCGATGGCCGGGGCGTGCCGTACACTCGACGATTGTTGCCGCCTTAGCTCAGTCGGCTAGAGCGACGCACTCGTAATGCGTAGGTCGACGGTTCGATTCCGTCAGGCGGCTCAGAGGATGCCCTGACCAGCGGAGACGCAGGTCAGGGCATCGTTTGTATCGATGAGGATTCGAATCGCCCCCCCCCGAAAGCCAGGTCAGGTGGCCGATGTGAACTCCGCTTCTCAGCTCTGCAGGTAGGCCAGGACCGCCAGGATCCGGCGGTTGTCGTCCTCGGAGGGCTTGAGACCGAGCTTGTTGAAAATGTTGTAGCTGTGCTTGCTGACAGTCTTCTCGGTGACGAAGATCCGGGTGGCGATCGCAGCGTTCGACCGACCCTGGGCCATCAGAGCGAGGACCTCATGCTCGCGCGGGCTCAGCTTCAGGAGCTTAGGGTCGGCGGCGCGGTGGGTGAGCAGTGCACTCACCACGTCGGGGTCCATGACGGTGCTGCCGGCAGCGACCTGCCGGACATTGTCGATGAACTGGCCGACGTCCGTAACCCGATCCTTCAACAGATAGCCCACCGCGCCCGCGCGATCCGACATCAGCTCCCGGGCGTAGATCTGCTCGACATACTGCGAGAGCACCAGAATGGGAAGCCCTGGAATCTGCCGGCGGGCTTCTACGGCGGAACGCAGTCCCTCGTCGGTGAAGGTCGGCGGCAACCGCACGTCGACGATGGCGACGTCAGGACGGTGCGTCATCAGCGCCCGGATCAGGGCGGCCCCGTTGTCAACGGCTTCCACAACCTCGAACCCATTGGCCCGCAAGATCCTGATCAGGCCCTCGCGGAGCAGGGCGAGGTCCTCGGCTATCACGATACGCACGGCAGCGACATCCTCACCTCGGTAGGTCCGTCCGGCGGACTGTCAACGGTCAGCGTGCCGTCGAAGGCCGCCAGCCGACGCTGGATGCCACGCAGGCCGGTGCCGGAATCGATCGAAGCACCCCCACGGCCGTCGTCGGACACCAGCATCGTCAACTCTCCTGCAGCGCCGTCCCGATGGGGTGCGAACTCCACGGTGATCCGGATCTGCCGGGCCTGGGCGTGCTTGATGGCGTTCGACAAGGCCTCGGCGACGGCGAAGTAGGCCGCGGACTCGATCGGGGCCGGCAGCCGTCCGGGTAGGCGGGTCACCACCGTGGTCGGGGTCGGATTGACCAGGGCCAGGGCCTTGAGGGCGCCCTCCAGGCCACGGTCGGCCAGTACCGGCGGATGGATGCCTCGTACCAGGTCGCGCAGCTCGGTCAGGGCGCTGGAGGTCGACTCGCGGGCCTCAGCCAGCAGTTGCTGGGCTGCCTGCGGATCCTTGGGCAGTAACTGTTCGGCCAAGCCCAGGCTCATACCCAGCGACACCAGCCGGGCCTGCGCGCCGTCGTGCAGGTCGCGTTCGATTCGGCGCAGCTCGCCGGCCTGGGTGTCGACGGTCTCAGCTCGCGAGGTCGCCAACTGTTGAACGCGGGCCCGCAGGCGCGCCTGCTCGGTGGGGCCGAGCAGAGCGCGGATCACCCGAGCGTTGAGGTTCGCCAGGCGTGCCGCAGTGGTGTACCAGAGCAGAAGGAAAACCGGACCGAGCGGTACCAGCGCGAAAGACTGCGCGACGCTGTGCAGCCGGAATGCCTCCCCCATCGGGGTGCGGAACACCTGAGGAGGCGTCAGTTGATAGATGAGCGGATAGGTCAGGTAGACGACTCCGAAGGCGAAGAACAGCAGCGATAGTCCGCTACTCAACCAGATGGTGATCGAGTTGACCACCAACCAGATCCAGTCCCGCCACGTCGCCGGGTCGCGCAGGATCGTCCAGAGCCGCGCCAGCCACCCGGCGTCCGGCGTCGGCTGATAGGGGTGGGCGGGCACCGGTACGCCGAGCCGGTCGGCGGCCCACTGGCGGTGCAGGTCGGCAAGCCAGCGCACCAGTGCGGTGGTGAGCAGAATCAAGGGGATCCCGACGCCGAGAGCGGCGATTGACACCGAGGTGATCCAGACCGTGGCCAGCACGGCACCCAGGACCGAACCTGTCAGCAGCACCAGCGACCAGCCCAACAGGCTCATCCGCAAGGCCAGCGCGGAGCGCGCAGCCGGACCGCTGCGTGCGACGGGATCAGGCCCAGAGCGCTCCCGCGAGGGCGAGGAGCCGCCGGGAAGTGTGGTTCCGCTGGAATCGGTCATCTCACTCCCTCATCGCGCATCGTGCCGAATCGACGGGATTGGCGGTCGGTCCATATCGGCTCCGGGCGATCCGCAATTCCCGCGGTGGGGTTTCCTTCACTCCCTGCGGGGCCAGCACCCAGGTTGTCAGTCCTCGGCCATGGAAGCTGGTATCGCCGGTCGACGGCTCAGCCGGCTGAGCCGTCGACCGGCGCACACCTTACCCGCCGCGCAAGCAGTGTCGGCCCGCTCCCGGAATCTCTGCCCCGACCTCGCCGTCATCGAGATCGGGGCCCCTCCCACCCGCTGGCACGATGCCGTTACTTGACGGTGGCGGTCATCTGTGCGATTTCGTTGAGCACCAGGACGGGATTGTCCTGGGGAACGTCGTGCGAGCTGCCCTTGGCGGCGACGAGGGTGTGGTCGGGCCCCGCCTTGACGAACGCGGCGGCCGCGTCGCGCCAGGCCTGAGCGTCCTGCGGAGAACCGTCGAAGGGTGTCTTGTCCGACACGATGTAGGTGACGGGGACGCTGTCGGGCCAGGAGACCTTGTGGTACGCCTGGTGCGTGGGACCGAAGTTGTCGGCCGTGGCGATGAGCTGGCGGTTCGCCTTCGTCGACGGCGCCTTCTTGAGCTCTTCGATCTGCGGCGCGGTCAGCGTGACAATGCGTTGGATCTGGGTGTCGGTGAAGAATTGCGGCACGTTGGCATCGATCAGCACCGCCCCGGAGACAACGCCGGGGTTCGCGAGGACGAAGTAGTGGGCCACCTCCCCTGCCTGCGAGTGGCCCGCGAGGACCACGTTCTGGGTGACGCCGAGCTCACGCAGACCGGCCTGCAGGTCGGAGGCGGCGGCCTGGGGGTCCCATGGGCCCTGCACCTCCTCGCTGGCGCCCATACCGGCCCGATCGTAGGTGATGATCTGCGATCCAGTTGCCTGCGACAGCTGCGGCACCAGGGCATCCCAGTACGAGGAGTCCTCGCCGCCGCCGGCATCCAGCACGATGGTGGGAGAACTTCCGGGCGTGACGTGGAAGGCAAGTTGATGCCCGCTGTTGGTGATCATATGCAAGCCCGCTGCGGGCGCCGCGCTTGTCGAGGTCGAGGGAACCGCGGCTTCCGGACTGGCTGCTGGCGCGGCCTGCGGCGCCGCCGAGTCATCACACGCGGCGAGTGCACCTATCACGGCGACGGGAAGGACGAGGGCCAGGGCGGCCCGATGGAACCGGGAGATTTTCTGTGTGGTCATGGAATGAGCTTCCACGGTTTCTGGATCTTGTGCGATCGTGCTATCCCCCCAGTCGGGTTGGGAGTTATCTCTACCCCCCGGAGGAGAGTTAGCCTCGATCGTTCATGGGTGGCGTCGGATGTGCCGACCCCTGGTTAGTTGATCGGTTATCACCGATGGATGCTGTCTGGGGGCGTGGTGGTGGGCCGTCTGTCGCGGCGGTGGGCGTGGTCTCCTGGGTTTCTCCGGTCGGTGGGATGGCGGCTGTGCTGGTCAGCCGGGGGCGGGGATGGCCGCGATCCGGGTGAACGCGGTGGTGATCTGGTCGGCCCAGGGCCAGGTCGTGGGGATGCGTAGCCGTCGGCGGCGTTGGCCGTGGACCAGGCGCGCGGCGGTGTGCAGCACGCGGTAGCGCAGCTGTTTCGGTTCGCAGCGGGCCAGGTCGCCGTCGAAGGCGAGGAG
>NZ_FMCW01000003.1:196374-305617 GCF_900091595.1 Micromonospora haikouensis | reverse complement strand
AGCCTCGATCCACCGATGAAGGTCGGTTCGAGGGGACCCCGGATATAGAAAGCGCCCTCTGAACTGGAAGGATAGGAGTTCTTCAGGCTTCTATCGCTCGGTTCGAGAGGGCACCTCGCAGGTGAGATTACGCTATGACGCGCCGGTGACGGCGGTGACGTTCGACGACGCGAATCTGGTGTCGTGCGCCGGCCTGGTGCCGGTGATGCGCCTGGCCGAGCAGGCCGGTCTGCACGACGCGGTCGCCGGCCGGGTGCGCCTGCCGACGGACAAGGGCGCGAATCCGGCCGGCAAGGTCGCCACGATCGTGGCCGGGATGATCGCGGGCGCGGACAGCATCGATGACCTCGACGTGGCCCGGCACGGCGGCATGCGCTCACTGTTCACCAGCGTGTACGCACCCTCGACGCTCGGGTCGTTCCTGCGCACGTTCACCCACGGGCATGTGCGGCAGTTGCAGGCCGCCGCCCGCGACACCCTGATCGGCCTCGCCGCCCGGACACCGCTACTGGCCGGCGCGGACACGCTGTGCTTCGTGGACATCGACTCGATGCTGCGGCGGGTCTACGGCAAACAGAAGCAGGGCATCGGGTTCGGTCACGCCAAGGTCGGCGGCTACAACGTCTACCTACGCGGCTACAACCCCCTCATCGCGACACTGTCCACCCCGCTGACGGCGCCGGTCGTCGCCGCCACGAGGCTGCGCTCGGGTGACACCGGCTCCAGCAAGGGCGCTGCCAGCATGATCGCCGAGACCATCACCACCGCCCGCGCCTGCGGCGCGACCGGCGAGATCGTCGTACGAGCCGACTCGGCGTTCTACGCCAAGGCCGTCATCAGCACCTGCCGACGCCACCAGGTGCGGTTCTCGGTCACCACCCGCATCGACACCAAGATCCGCACGGCCTGCGACAGCATCGACGATGACCAGTGGACCGGCATCCGGTATCCGCAGGCCATCTGGGACGAGCAGGAACAACGGTGGATCTCCGACGCGCAGATCGCCGAAACCGAATACACCGCGTTCGCCGGCACCCGCCACGCGGCGACCGCCCGGCTGATCGTGCGCCGCATCCGCCGCGACGACCCCACTCAAGCCCCGGGCCAGCAAAAACTCCTGCCGGCCTACCGATATCACGCGGTGTTCACCGACAACCCGTTCACCCTCGTGCAGGCCGAAGCCCAGCACCGCCAGCACGCGGTCATCGAACAGATCAACGCCGACCTGATCGCCGGCCCGCTCGCGCACCTGCCGTCCGGCCGGTTCAACGCCAACGCCGCCTGGCTGACCTGCGCCGGCATCGCCCACAACCTCACCCGGGCCGCCGGTCACCTCGCCGCCGGCGCCTGGACGACCGCCCGGACCACCACGATCCGGACCCGGATCATCACCGTCGCCGCCCGCCTCGCGCACCGGGCCCGCACCACCCACCTGCACCTACCCGAGCACTGGCCCTGGCAAGCCGGATTCGAGAACCTGTTCACCGCCGTTCGCGCCGCACCCGGCTGACCACCGCATACCGGCCGGAACCAGGCGGCCCGACCACAGGCCACGAACCCCGCCCCACCCCCGCACAACCCTGCCCGGAGCAAGCCGATCACGTAATCGGCGATTCCGTCGTACCCCCAAAAACACCCGATATCAGAGCTATTCAACCGCGATCATCACGAACCGCGTCGGTGGATCGAGGCTTAGCGCATTTGATCATGACTTGGTCATCTGGGATCCCCGCTCAAGTTTCTCAAGCTACTGGAGTCCCTCGTATGGCGGGCGGTACCAGGGCCTGCCCTCAGTTCCTGAGAACAGGTCAGTTAGCCTAGTTGGGGATGTCACACGCCGCCGCAACGAATTCGTAGAGTTTATCAACTCGGGGCGAACGTTAGTAGTTATCGTCCGGCCGCCTCAGAAATGCTGGGTAGATACCGGCAAGCGCACATACTCGGGCACCGGCCGGAACAGGGTGACCACGAATCATCTAACCGACTTTGACCTCCTCCGCGCAATACCAATTCCAAAAGAATCGAAAATAGTTGGCGCAGCCGGAAGAAGAATCTCCATTTCGGGCGACGGCCCAATTGTCGCCCTGCTGAGAAAATACAAGAAGTTTCTCACCTATCAAGCCTTCATCGAGAACCCGCCCGGCAGATCCATCGCTAACGTCACAGGTACGGAGCGAGTCGTTGGATCAATTCAACGCTCGAACGGCGGAGGGCATCTCATTCTACTTCCAGCACCTAACTTCGCGGTCGAATTCGATGAGGGCGATGGACCCGAGGAAGAAGAAGACCGGTGGCTCGACGAAGCGCTGGATTTCCAGAAAGACCTCATTGAGGCAATTGCAAGCCTCAGCGGGGCTCGCTCAGATGCCAGACCAGCATGGGCCGCCCGATTCGATACTAAGGACTCGCGACGTGCCCGAGACGCGGTGATTAAGCAGGAAAAGGCCATAACCGCAGCCCGGAACAAGCTTACCAAGCTTCAGCAGGAGCAGGAAGTCGTCGAGGCTCGTCAGCAACTTTATCTTGGCACGGGAAGGTCTCTTGAACTCGAAGTTCGGTCGGTCTTGGAGCTTCTAGGCGGGTCCGTAACCGAGCCCGAGCCGGGTCGGGATGACTGGCAGGTGTCCTTTCCAGAAGGGACTGCAGTCGTCGAAGTAAAAGGAGTCTCCAAGAGTGCCGCGGAGAAGCACGCCGCACAGCTTGAAAAATGGGTTTCCGGAGCATTCGAGGAAAGCGGAGTGAAGCCTAAAGGAATCCTGATTGTAAATACCTGGCGCGAACTTCCACTCGACGAGCGTACGGGAGCCGATTTTCCTGACCAGATGCTACCTTACTGCATCGGGCGTGAGCACTGCCTCGTGACGGGCCTGCAACTATTCGTGATCAGATCGGAAGTCGAACGAGACCCCAACCAGGCGGCGCACTGGCGAAAGACCCTGCTTCAAACATCCGGCAAGATCGATGGCTGCGATGATTGGCGAGCCGTAGTCGAGCAAGCAGAGGCCACAGACAACTGACACTCCGGCTTCCCGAGGCAGCGAGGGATGCTCCTCTGAGCGCGGGGACAGCTAGCCACACCTTGTCCCCGTGGTTTTCGCAGCTCAACCACTATTGGGGGACAGCGGGGACAGCGGGGACACGGGGGGTGGTCCGGCGTGTAACCGGACTGCCTCATCGATGCGCAGAGCAGCTTCCTTGGCGGACAATGCATCCGTATTGATATCAACGTCTGCGCAAATCGGCGGGGTGGCATCCCAGACAGCGAGCCGCTCCGCCGTGTCACCGGTTTGTCGCGCCTCGATCCTTTCTGCTGCAATGCTCCGCGACGACCGTATGTAGACGACGATCCAAGAGCCGGAGGGAAACGCGCCTAACACGGCGTCGATTCCGTCGGGTTGCCCTAGATGCAGTACGGGAATACTCCGCGAAAGATCATTGGATAACGCTGGATAGTCAACTACGTACGTTGATCCATAGCGCTCGTTTTCCCACAGGATGTCGCCATTCGCCCGCAGGCGTTCAACGTCCACAGCCGTTGCCATCCGGTATCCGTCCGTGCGACCACGTCCCACCTTGATTCGGCGGAAGGGCGCGTAGTCGCTCCTCAGCTTGACCAATTCTCGCGTAACGGTGTCCTTCCCTGCGGCTGGCGGGCCGTAGAGGATTACGCCCGGAGTCATGGCTGCTCTCCGCCGAGGACGGCCTTAAGTAGCGCTGCGGCTTGACTCTGGAGCGGTTCGCCTGATGTGCAGTTGTTGACGACTACGTGAGGGGCCGGGGGGCGGAAGTCAAGATTTATGCTGGCGACGTAACCCGGCCAGTCGGCAAGCTTTGCTCCGTCTCTCGCTGCACCCCGCTGCCTGATATAGCCATTCATCGAGTCGGCATCGCAGTAAACCCACACCAACGTAGTGGCAGCTTTGAGGCCGGTAAGCATGGCTCGGGTGCGGGTGATCCAAGTTGCGTCGCTGAACTCACGAATGAACGGGGCGGTCACGATGGCACTATTCCCGCACCCAACATTCTCTAGCGCGGCAGCCATTAGGGATTCGTACTCCCTAGGTCGGATCAGGGTCAGATACCTCTCGGATTCACGGTCATGCGGCGATAGCCCGAGGATTTCCAACGCGGCCTCGACAACTGGTCGCGTCAGAGTGTCCTTATCGAGCATCGGCCAGCCGGTCTCCTTAGCGAGAATTCTGCCCAGCTCTGTCTTGCCGCTCCCAGCATAACCGCCAACAAAGATTACCTGCGGCTGCGGCAGCCGTATCTCATTACGGCGGCCTTGGTCCGGCGCGTGCACTACACGCTTGGATCTAGACTTGCTAACCACTAAGCCTTCATCGGCCAGGACTCGCATTGCCTCGGTAATGGTGAAGACGCTTACATCCCATTGTTTAGCCAACTCTCGGGTAGACGGCAGCGTTTCACCGTCTCGGAGCACTCCGGCCGCGATGTCGTTTCGCAGCTTGCGCGCCACTTGCAGATGCAGCGCTTCCGACCTGGTCAGCCGGGGTTCAGGGGACGTCATGTCTCGGGACCTCGCATCTCACGGCGGCCGGGGAACCCGAACAGCCTACCAGCGGCCTACCAGATGGTAGGTCGCCTGCGGGCGTTTTGCCTGGTCACAGCCAACCTCAGACCTAACAGTTGACTCGCCGCCATATCAGTTGTTAGGTTGCGTAGGTCACAGCCCAGCAGGGGCGGATCGGCCTCCTTTGGCCGCACCGAGCAGCGGAGGAATCCATCGATGCACACGAAACGCCTTCCGTCCGAACTCCAAGGTCCTACTGCCGCCGACCTTGCCGCGATCGAGCGCGAGATGCCGCTGATCGACGCAGAGATCGACCTCGTTGACGCCGAGATCCGAGTGTTGACCGCTGAGGGCGGTCCGTCGCCGCTGGACTGGCGGCGGCTGCGCCGGGCCGAGGCCCGCGTGACCCGTGTCGCCGCCGAGCTGGCCGCGCGTCCCGCCGCTCGGAAGGCGGTCGCGTGATGGCTCAGGACCTCAAGCGCCTCAAGCGCATCGGGTGGGGTGTCCGTTCGGTATTCGCCCTCGGCATCGCGGCGTCGCTGGCGGGCAACGTGCTTCACGCCGCCGACAACGTGATCAGTCAGGCCATTTCCGCGTGGTCGCCGGTGGCGCTGCTGCTGGCGGTCGAACTGATCTCCCGGATTCCGGCCCGGCGTGGCGGCCTGTCCGCCGTGCGGCTCGGCGCTACCGCCGTCATCGCGGGTATCGCAGCGTGGGTGTCGTACTGGCACATGGTGGGCGTGGCCGTTCGGTACGGCGAGGCCGATTCATCGGCCTACCTGCTGCCGTTCAGCGTAGACGGCCTGATCGTGGTCGCGTCGATCAGCCTGGTCGAGATCGGCGGCCGGATTCGCGCACTCACCGAGACCACGATCGAGGCCGAAGCGGTCAGCGAGCCGGCCCCGGCCCCCGTCGACCTGGTCGAGTCAAAGCCGGTCTACACCAATGAGGACATCTGGGGGCCGGAGCTGCCCGCCGCCGAGCCTGCCCCGGTTCTGGCGGTCAAGAAGACGCCTGCGAAGCGCGTCACGCCGCGCCCGGTGTCGGCCGAGAAGGTCGCCAAGGCCGCCGCCAAGATGCCCGACGCGCCGGTCTCGGAGATCGCCGCCAAGGCCGGTGTCTCGGTATCGACCGCACGGCGTCACCTCGCCGCCCTGCGCGTCACCGATGCGTCACCATCTGCCCCGGTACCTGCTGAAACGCCCGCCCTCGCCGCTGCCTGACTTCGCCCGGTGACGCGGCCACCAGCCGCCAAGCAAGCGCCGCGTCACCGGCCCTCCCATCAGTCACCAGACCTCAGGAGAGAACACCCATGTTCGCAGACCCGACCGGCACCCGCGCCGCCACGTTCGCTGCCGTGTTCGTCGCCCTCTACGTCGCCCACCAGGTCGCCGACCACTGGGTGCAGACCCAGCATCAGGCCGACTGCAAGGGTCAGCCTGGATGGTCCGGGCGTATCGCCTGCGCCGCCCACGTCACCACCTACACGGCTACTGCCGGCCTGGCGCTGCTGTTCCTGATCGCCGGCACCGGCCTACGCCTCGACCCGGCCGGCGTCGCCGTCGGCCTGGCCGTGTCGGCGGTCACGCACTACATCGCCGACCGGCGCACCCCGCTCAAGCGCATCGCCTCCGCCCTCGGCTCCGCCCGCTTCTACGCCCTCGGCATCCCCCGCCCCGGCCACGACGACAACCCCTCCCTCGGCACCGGCGCATACGCCCTGGACCAGTCCTGGCACTACGCCTGGCTGTTCGTCGCCGCCCTGTTCTGCGCGGTCTGACCGCCCCCGTGGCCGCCGGGCCCCATCACCCGGCGGCACGCGGAGGCAGCCAGACCCCCTGGCCGCGACATCCACAGGAGGAACCCGTGGCGATCACCACCTGCCGTAAGTGCGGCACCAGCAACTGGAAGTCCGTCACCGTCGCCGACGACGGCACCGAGGCCATCTGCCAGGACGGGCACTGGAACTTCGAGCGCAGCGACCGCAGCGGCGGCGGCACCGTGCGCACCGGGTCGGTGCGGGTCACCGGGCAGTCCGCGATCGGCTCTGGCGCGGTCGCCATCGGCAGCGTCAGCGGCAAGAAGGACAAGAAGAAGGGCCGCCACTGACGCCCACCCCCGTGCCGCCGCTGCGGCGTAACCGACAAGTAGCCCCACCCGGCGGCGCGGCCCACGGCCTCGACAACCCGGCCGCGCCGCCGGCCCTCCCCGAATCGACAACCGACCACGGAGGAAACACCATCATGACGTCTCCCCACGATGACGACCGGTTCGACTGGCAGGCCGCCGAAGCCGACGTGACCGCCGGCCCTGACGCCGAGGTCGTCGACCTGGACGCCAAGCGCGCCCGCCGGGCCGCCGAGTCGGGCACGCACTTCGAGGTCAACCTCGACGAGATGCCGCAGCGTGGCGGGATGCCGGTCGAGCCGCCGCCGGTCGACGCCTCGGGCAAGCGGCCGATCGTGCCGGCCAACTGGTCGACGTGGCCGAACATCCGGCACAGCCTCGGGCAGGCCGCTGCCCTGACCGGCTACCGTGCCGGCTTTCACGCGGTTCGCGCGCCTCAGTACGTCACCCTCGCTACGTTCTGGGCCGGTGTCGGCACGTTCCGGCTGATCGGTCGGCAGCTCAAGTGGTGGTGGGTGTCGGAGCAGTACGGGCTGCGGCAGGCCGCCGCCGACGCCAACGACCCCGCGATGTGGCTCAAGCTGCACCGGGAGGTCAAGGCCACCCGCATGTGGCGCGGCATCGTGCTCGCCGCCGAGGCCGTCGCGGTGTGCGTCGGCGGCCCGGTGCTCTACGCCGTCGCCCCGGTGTGGGCACTGGTGCTGACCGCTTGCCTGCTGGTCGCGTTCCTGGCGCACATCGGCCGCCCGGAGGACCGGCGCATCATCACCCCGGCCACCGTCTCGGGTCGCTTCCGCCGGGTGAACCCGGACATCATCCTGCGCGCGTACTACGCCGCTGGTCTCGGGCACCCGGACAAGGCGCACCAGCAGATCGGGTTCGGCTCGACCATGGCCCGTGACGCCTCGGGCACCGGCTCGCAGGTGTCGATCGATCTGCCGTACGGCAAGACGTTCGACGACGCGGTCAAGGCGCGCGGCGCGATCGCCTCGGGTCTGGACGTCGCGGTGTCGCAGGTGTTCATCACCCGCGACCCGTCGTCGCACCGGCGGCACACGCTGTGGGTAGCCGACCGCGACCCGCTCGCCCAGGGCGCGGGCCGGACGCCGCTGCTGCGCTGCAAGCCCACTGACATCTGGCAGCCGGCCCCGTTCGGGCTGGACGAGCGCGGCAACAAGGTGAGCGTCGACCTGATGTGGAACAGCATCCTGATCGGTGCGCAGCCTCGGCAGGGCAAGACGTTCGCGGCCCGCTCGCTGGCCCTGTACGCCGCGCTGGACCCGTACGTGAAGCTGACGGTTCTGGACGGTGGCGGCAAGCCGGACTGGCGCAAGTTCGCGTTGGTCGCCGACCGGTACGCGTTCGGGCTGGCGATGACCCGCGACGGCGACCCCGCCGAGATCGCGCTTGAAGCGCTGCGCGAGATCAAGGCCGACGTGCAGGACCGGTACGAGCGGCTGTCCAAGCTGCCGGTCGACATCTGCCCCGAGGGCAAGCTGACCCGCGAGATCGCCCGTGACCCGAAGTACCGGATGCCGGTGCGGCTGGTCGTGCTGGACGAGTTTCAGGAGTACTTCGACCTGGGCGACGTCAGCAAGGAGATCGCGTCTCTGTTGGTCTACCTGGTCAAGGTCGCCCCGACGGCCGGTGTCGGGTTCGTCGATGCCACCCAGCGGCCCAGCGGGGTCGGCGGCGGGCAGGTCGCCACGCAGTTCATCAGCTTCCGCGACAACCACCAGGTCCGGTTTTCCCTGCGCACCGGGTCGTGGAACGTCTCCGACCTGGTCCTTGGGGCCGGGGCGAACTCCGAGGGCTACGACTCGTCGACGCTGCTGCCCAGCTACAAGGGCGTCGGCATCCTGCGCGGCGCGTCGGACGCTACCCCGACGGTTCGCACGTACCTCGCCGACGCGGACGACGCGGAGAAGATCCTGATCGCCGCGCGGAAGCTGCGCGAGGCGGCCGGCACGCTGTCCGGCATGGCGGCCGGCGAGGACGTCGCCCGCGAGATCCGCGACGTGCTCGCCGACGTTCGCAGCGTGATCGAGCGCGGCGAGACCGGCGCGCAGTGGGAAGAGATCGCGGCCCGCCTCGCCGACCGGCTTCCCGAGGCGTACGCGGACGTGACCGCCGAGTCGATCTCGGCTCAGGTCCGGTCGTTCGGTGTACGCAGCGTTGACGTCAAGCGGTCCGGCAAGGCCCTCAAGGGAGCCAAGGCCGACGACATCGACGCCGCGATCACCCGCCGCAAGGCCGCGTAGCCGGTCGCGGCCCACCCGCGACCGGTCGCGTCACCGCGACCCAACCCGCGACCGGCCTGGTCAGCGCAGACATTGACCGGTCGCGGGTTGCGCCGCCAGCCCTTCACGCCCAGAAACCGCCTCTGGAGGCTCACTGTGCCTGCCCTTGCCGCGACCGCAACCCCCAAAACCACCATGATCGGCGTGCTGATCCTCGCCGCCACGATCGCCACTCTCTGTTACGCGCTCGGCTGCTGGCTCTGGCCGTTCGGAGCCTGCCGCAAGTGTTCCGGCACCGGCACCCGCCGTAGCCCGTTCGGCCGCGCGTTCGGCCTCTGCCGCCGCTGCCACGGCGACGGACGCCGCCTGCGCATCGGCCGCCGGATCATCAACAGCCTGCGCGAGATGCACGGCAAGGGCACCCGCTGATGGCCCGGACCATGGCCCGGTTTACCCGGGCCGAGACGCCGCACACCACCTGGTGCACCCGCGATCACCGCTGCGGAGTGACCCTGCACCAGGCCCCCGACATCATCGCCGACGGGCCGCTCGGCGGCCGGGCCGTCATCACCCGCGTACGCGCCGCCGACGTCGACTACGCCGAGATCCGCATCCGCGTCCCGCTCAGCCGGACCGAGGACACCGCCCGGCGACAGCTCGGCCTCGCGCTGCACCTGTGCCGCGAACTGCTGGCCGCCGTCGCCGCGCTCCGGCCCGCCGCCCTGCGCGGCCGGGCCGCCGACCGACCGGCGCTCGACAGGAGGGCCGGCTGATGTCGCGATTCCGTGCCGCCTACTGGGATCCCGAGGGCACCCGGTACGGCATTCCTACGTTCTGGTGGGGCGGCGCGCCGGCCGGTTATGCCACCCGCAGGCAGCTCCGGACGCGCGGCTTGCGGCCGGGCGGTCAGCCGGTCGCTGCTCAGATCCTCTGGCGGGGCGTCGGCGGCACCCGGGCCGCGTACCTGTACCGGCTCGACCTCGCCCGGCCGAAGCGCACCGCCAGCCCGGCGCAGCAGCGCGCGATCTCGGCCGCGCTGCGTGCCCGCCGCATCTGCCCGGCCTGCGGCGAGCTGCGCGACTACTACATTCCGCGCTCGCTCGGCGAGTGCCTGACCTGCTACGACGCGCGGCCGGGCCGATGACGGGCGGGCATTGGATCGGCGCGAGCAAGGCTCTCGGCCGCCTCGTGCCGGCCGACCTGCCCTACCCGCACATCTGTGACCGGACCGTCGCGGCCGACGACACCGTGTCCGGTCAGCCGTTGCAGGTCGCCCGGTGGGAGAAGGCCCGCTACTGCGCTGCCTGCGCCAGCGAGAACTACCAGCGCAAACACCCGTCCGCACCCGATATCAGGAGGCCGAAACCCATGCTCGACAACGAATCCTTGGGCGACGTGGCTCTCGCCGCCGCCGCGCGTGGCTGGCACGTCTTCCCCCTGCGGCCGAACGACAAGCGGCCCGCGTTTCCCGACCACGCCGCCGACGCCTGCGCCGCCCGGGACCCGCGCTGCCGCAACGGGCACACCGGCTGGGAGGCCCGCGCGACCCTCGACCCCGACCGGATCCGGCGCGGCTGGGCGGAGATCCCGTACGGCGTCGGCATCGCCTGCGGCCCGTCCGGGCTGGTCGTCGTCGACCTGGACGTCCGCAAGCCCGACCAGGTCCCGCCGCCCGGTTGCCCGTACCCGGCCGCGTCGGGCGGGGTCGACGTGCTCGCCGCGCTGTGCGAGGCCGCTGGTCAGCCGGTGCCCGACGACACCTACGCCGTGACCACGGGCCGGGGCGGTGCGCACCTGTACTTCCGGCACCCCACCAACGGCCCGGCCCTGCGCAACACGGCCGGAGAGCGCGGCAACGGTCTCGGCTGGCTGGTCGACACCCGTGCCCACGGTGGCTACGTCGTCGCGGCCGGAAGCACCGTCGCGGGCCGCCCCTACGCGGTCGCCCGTGACCTGCCGGTCGCCGACCTTCCCGGCTGGCTCGCCGAACGCCTCGCACCCGCACCGCTGCCGCCTCAACGCCCGGTCGCTGTGGACCTGCCGTCCGGACGGTCCGGTGCCTACCTGGACGCCGCGATCAACGGGCAGCTCGACCAGCTTCGGCGCGCCGCCGAGGGCGAGCGTAACCACATGCTCTACGTCTCCGCGGTTGCCCTCGGCCAGCTCGCCGCCGGGGGAGCGCTGCCCGCCGACCAGGCTGCCGCGTTGCTGGAACAGGCCGCGCTGTCGATCGGCCTCACCCGGTTCGAAACGCTGCGTACGATCCGCTCCGGTCTCGCCGCCGGTGCCCGCCGCCCCCGGACGGTGGCCGCATGAACCGGCCCAGCGACAACCACGGTTGTCACATGCTGCCCCAGCTCGACACCGCGACCGGGCACCTCGCCGCGCACATGGCCGACCTGACTGCCGCGCGCACGCCGTCCGAGGCGCTGGCCGCGATCGCCCGCATGGAGGTCGCTGCCCGTGAGGCGCGCGAGTGGCTGGCCGTCGACCTGGTCCTCAACCAGGGCTGGTCCTACGCCGACGTGGCCCGGCCGC
The DNA here is from genome assembly GCF_900091595.1 of Micromonospora haikouensis. GTDB lineage: Bacteria > Actinomycetota > Actinomycetes > Mycobacteriales > Micromonosporaceae > Micromonospora > Micromonospora haikouensis. The sequence continues at coordinate 294,178 of NZ_FMCW01000003.1, read as the reverse complement.
TCGGCATCACCCGACAGGCCGCCAGCAAGGCTTACGCCGACCCGGTAAACACCCGGATGCGTCAGACGCTGCTCAGCCGCGCCGAGACGCTGGTCATCGTCGGTTGCGGGGGAGCCAAGCTCGACCGTCCCGCACCGGCCGGGCGCATGTACACCGGCAGCTACCACCAGGCATGTCGACGGGCCGCCGACCGTCTCGGCGGTCGACTACTCATTCTGTCCGCCCGCCACGGGCTGATCACCCCGGACACCTGGATCGAGCCCTACGAGCTGCGCATGGGCCAGACCGGCGCAGTCACCGTGCCGATCCTGCGGGCACAGGCCCGCCGCCTCGGCATCGACTCGGCCGGCACCGTCACGGTGCTCGCCGGACGCGACTACGCCGACGCCGTTTCCGCGATCTGGCCGCACGCCGCGCGGCCGCTCGACACCGCGCGGGGCATCGGCCCGCAGATGGCAGCCCTCGCCGAGCTGGCGCGCGGCACGACAACCCAAGTTGCGCCGGGCATCGGCGCGGACAGGAGCGCGGCATGACTGGTCCGATCCCGGCCGAACGGCCGGACCGCCCGAAACTGCACGTCGCTGGGCCAGAGGACGCCGCCGAGGTTCTGTCGCCCACGCAGGCGCGGCCCGCCCGGATCCGCACGTCGTGGACTGCCGCCGACATCATGGCGATGGAGTTCGCCCCGCCCAAGTGGGCCGTGCCCGGTGTGCTGTCCGAGGGCGTAAACCTGCTCTGCGGCCCGCCCAAGGTCGGCAAGTCGTGGATGTCGCTCGGCCTCGGCCTCGACGTCGCCCTTGGCGGCAAGGCGTTCGGCGCGATCCCGGTCGAGCCCGGCCCGGTGCTGTACCTCGCCCTGGAAGACACCGCCCGCCGCCTGCAAAACCGGCTCGGCAAGGTCCTCGGCCAGCGCAAGGCCCCGGCCGGACTCACCCTCGCCACCGAGTGCCCGCCGCTGCCGCAGGGTGGCGACCAGGCCATCGCCGCGTGGCTCGACCGCAACCCGAACGCCCGCATGGTCATCATCGACGTGTTCGCCAAGCTGCGCGGCCACTCCGCCCCCGGCGCGTCCGCCTACGATGCCGACTACGCCGCTGTCGGCCGGGCGAAGAAGGTCGCAGACGACTACGGCGTCGCGTTCGTCCTGGTTCACCACGTGCGTAAGGCCGGATCCGACGACTTCCTCACCGAGGTCTCGGGAACCAACGGACTCGCCGGGGCCGCTGACGCCACCCTCGTACTCAAGCGGGCGCGTAACCAGGGTGACGGCGTGCTGCACGTGACCGGCCGCGACGTCGATGAGAACGAGTACGCCCTCACGTTCGACCCCGCCGCCGGTGCCTGGCAGATGCTCGACGGCCCCGCCGAGGATCACCAGGTCGGCGAGACCCGCGCGACGATCCTGCGCTTCCTGCGGGCCGCACCCGGCAGTACTCCCAAGGTCATCGCCGACGGGGTCGGACTCGCCTACGACAACGTCAAGCGCACCTGTCAGCGGATGCTCGCCGACGGGCAGCTCGCCGCCGACACCGGCGGCCGGTATCGCGTCCCCGGTGTCCCTCCTGTCCCCGGTGTCCCCCGACCCGCTCTGAGCTGTGGAAACGAGGGGGACAGCGCGGGGACAGCCGGGCTCTGGCAGTGATCTCGCCGAACATGCTGAAACAGGGATCTACCCGGGTGTTTCAGCACAGAGATACACCAAGACACCAAGGCAGCCGTGATCTTGGCTCAGCGAGCCTCTCAGCGGGCCGCTGCACGGCTCTCTGCCGACGCGGCCCGCCACGCCACGCCGATTCGCTCGCATCGCCGGAAAGGCCGTTACCGGCGCTCTCAACGCCTTGTCGCACCGCCCCGATACATCCCGCACCGCCCGGAAGGGACACGCCCGATGGCCAAGCGGACCACCCGCCACACGCCAGTACTGGAACTGCCCGCCGAGTTGCTGACCATCGAAGAAGCCGCAAGCCGCATCGGCATGAGCGTGCGCTACGTCCGCCGTGCCGTTGCTGAACGGCAGATCGCATTTCACCGGCTCGGCCGGTCGATTCGGATCGACCCCGCCGACCTGGCCGCGTTCGTCCGTGCCGGACGAGTCGAGCCGATGACCGCAGAGACCGTTTGGCGCGGATTGAGGAGTGTCGCCTGATCATGGCAAACCGAGAGGGACACCGCCGATTCGGCAACATCCGTAAGCGCGAGTCCGGCCGCTACCAGGCTCGCTACCCCGGCCCGGACGGGCGGATGCGCTCCGCTCCGCAGACGTTCGCCCGCAAGGCCGAGGCCGAGAAGTACCTGTCGCTGGTCGAGGCCCAGATGATGCGGGGTGAGTGGATCGACCCTGAGCGCGGGAAGATCCGGCTACGCGACTACGCCGAGCGGTGGATCGCCGAGCGGCCGAACCTGCGGCCCCGGACCGTGCACCTGTATCGCTGGACGCTCGGGAGGCACATCACGCCGCATCTCGGCGACATGCCGCTCAACCGGATCGACACGCCCATGGTCCGCGAGTGGCGGGCACTGCTGCTGGCCGAGGGCGTGTCGGTGACCATGGCCGCCAAGGCGTACCGGCTGCTGCGCGCGGTCCTGATGACCGCCGTCAAGGAGGACGAACTGATCAGGGTCAACCCGTGCCGCGTGGTCGGTGCCGACCAGGAGAAGCCGGCGGAGCGACCGGTTCTCACCGTCCCGCAGATCTTCGCGTTGGCCGAGCGGATGCCGGCACGCTTTCGGGCGCTGATCCTGGTCACGACGTTCGGGTGCCTGCGGTGGGGCGAGGCGGTCGCCCTGCAACGCTGCGATGTCGACCTGTCGGCCGGCGCGGTGCGGGTGCGACAGGCGTTCGTCGAGCATCGGGGAACCGGTCTGATCCTCGGCCCGCCGAAGTCGCGGGCGGGTGTGCGGACCGTTGCCCTGCCGAAGGCGGCACTGCCTGTGCTGAAACAGCACATGGGCAGCTATGTCGGCGAGGCACCCGAGGCGTTCGTGTTCACCGGTGAGAGCGGCCGGAACCTCTGGCGCGGCAACTTCAACAAGCTGGTCAAGTGGCCCGAGGCGGTCGCTGCCGTGGGTGTTCCCGGTCTGCACTTCCACGACCTGCGGCACACCGGCAACACCCTCGCGTCGCGGGCACCAGGGGCGAGCCTGCGCGACATCATGGCGCGGATGGGGCACGACAGCCCGCGTGCCGCGCTGATCTACCAGCACGCCAACCGGGAGGCCGACCAGGGCATCGCCGACGCGATCGACAAGGCGGTCAAGGCGGCCCGGCGCAAGCCGAGCAAGCGCAAGGTCAAGCGGGTTGCCGAGGGCGACGGACCGGCCGCCGAGGCGAGCTAATGGCCCGCTAATGGCCCATCCCTGTTTCAGCATGACCTAGAACCACGGAAGCCCTGGCGGGACATCTGTCCTGACCAGGGCCTTCGTGCGTGGAGCGGGTGACGGGAATCGAACCCGCACTGTCAGCTTGGGAAGCTGATGTTCTGCCATTGAACTACACCCGCAGGCGGACCCACTGTACCCGACACCGTCGACGCGTGCACCCAGGCACCCCTCGCGCGCCCCATCGTCCCGATCACGCCGACACCCGGCCGACCAAGATCCGCAGGCCATCGTCGGTACGCGGGATTTTCATCGCCGCAACATATGCCCATTCTCAAATGCCTCGATGGGTTGTAACGTCTCCCGCACGTTCAAGCCACGGCGCGACACACCCCCTGTCGCGCCGCCAGAAAGAGGTGGGCCCATGGGACTCCGTCCCAACCTGCTGACCCGGCGCACCGCCGGCGTCGCGTCGACGACCCTCGCGCTCCTGCTCAGCACCGCCGCCGTGGGTGTCGTCCCGGCCGCTTCGGCCTTCTCCGCCGCCCCGACCGAGGCGTGCGCCGAGCCGGCCGACGTCCACTCGGACGCCCGGGTGAAGGCCGGCGCGCACGCCAAGCACGAGCCGAACGAACTGACCGCCAAGGAGACCCGCGAGCGGGAGGCCGACCTCGCCGCCGCCCTGCGCGAGCGGGCCAACTTCCGGGCCGGTGCCGGCGCCGCCGCGCTCGCCGCCGTGACCATCCCGGTCGTCGTGCACGTCATCCAGGAGGACGGCACCCGGGCCGGCGGCAACATCCCGGACTCGATGATCAACTCGCAGATCAGCGTGTTGAACGAGGCTTACAGCGGCGGCACCGGCGGCGCGGCCACCGCCTTCAGCTTCCAGCTCCAGAAGATCAACCGGGTCACCAACCCGGCGTGGTTCCCGATCGTGCAGGGCTCCTCGGCCGAGCGCTCGATGAAGACCTCGCTGCGCGAGGGCGGCAAGAACACGCTCAACATCTACCTCGGCGAGCTGAGCGACGACCTGCTCGGCTGGGCCACCTTCCCGAAGCGCCGGCTGGACAGCATGGACGGCGTCGTCGTGCTGACCGAGTCGCTGCCGGGCGGCACCGCCACCAACTACAACCAGGGTGACACCGGCACCCACGAGGTCGGCCACTGGCTGAACCTCTACCACACCTTCCAGGGCGGCTGCCGGGCCTCCGGCGACGGCGTGAGCGACACCCCGGCCGAGGCCGAGCCGGCGTACCAGTGCCCGACCGGGCGGGACACCTGCACCGCGACCGGCCTGGACCCGATCACCAACTTCATGGACTACACCTACGACACGTGCATGTACCAGTTCACCGCCGGCCAGGCGGAGCGGATGCTGACCGCGTGGAACGCGTACCGCGCGGCCTGACGCACCACTGCCGCTGATCGTTCCGGTGCCGGCTCCGTCTCCCGACGGGCCGGCACCGGCGTCTGTGGGGGTCAGGCCGCCGCGCGATGGGCGCCGCGCCCGTCGAGGGCCGACCGCCGATCCGGTACGCCCACCGCGCCCCCGCCCGGGGCGGTGCTCGCGGCGTCGGTGGTGGTGGCCGCGGCGCCAGCGGCACCGGGGTCGAGCCAGACCTGCACGGCCGGCCGACCGGTCGCCTCACCCGGGCGCACGGTGCCGGCGTCGCCGCGCCGGGCCAGCATCGCCACGTCGACGGTGAACTCGAAGAGCCGCCAGTCCACCTGCGGCGCGGCCCGCCCGATCTCGGCGAGCCGGGCCACCCGGGCCTGGTCGGTCACCGGCCTGGCGTGCCCGGCCACGTACGCCTCGTCGTCGCTGTCCTCCGGCGGGAAGGAGTGCAGCGCGTAGCGGCCGTCGCGTTCGAGGTCGCGCCGCTTCGGCGAGTCGACGACGAAGCAGAAGAGCCCCTCGTCGGTGATCACCGGGGACACCGGGTGCACCCGAGGGCCGCCGTCGGCGCGGACGGTGGCCAGGTAGCCGAAGCCCGGCCCGTACTGCTGCATGAGATGACGGATCCCGTCGGCGAGTCGTGGCTCGTCAGCGGCGAATTCGGACCAGGAAGCCATGCCGGCATTCTATCGAACACTTGTACGACACGCGAAGCGCGACGCGCGGGTCGGGCACCCGATTCGCAGGCCCGCTGAGCAGCCCCGCTGACCGGTCCCGCTGACCCACCTCGCTATGGTGTTGCGATGCTGCTCTCCGACCGCGACCTCGTCGCCGAGCTGAAGGCCGGCACGCTCGCGCTGGAGCCGTTCGAGCCGACCCTGGTGCAGCCGTCGAGCATCGACGTACGCCTCGACAAGCTCTTCCGGGTCTTCAACAACCACCTCTACACGCACATCGACCCGTCGGTGCAGCAGGACGACCTGACCTCCATGATCGAGGTGCCCGACGGCGAGCCGTTCGTGCTGCACCCCGGCGAGTTCGTGCTCGCCTCCACGCTGGAGGTGATCTCGCTCGGCGACCAGCTCGCCGGCCGGCTGGAGGGGAAGTCGAGCCTGGGCCGGCTCGGGTTGCTCACCCACTCCACGGCCGGCTTCATCGACCCGGGCTTCACCGGCCACGTCACGCTGGAGCTGTCCAACGTGGCGAACCTGCCGATCACGCTGTGGCCGGGCATGAAGATCGGCCAGCTGTGCATCTTCCGGCTGTCGTCGCCGGCCGAGCACCCGTACGGCTCGGCGGTCTACGGCTCGCGCTACCAGGGTCAGCGCGGCCCGACCCCGAGCCGCTCGTGGCAGAACTGGCGCACCTGGCCGCCCCGCTGACCCCCGCCCCCTGACGTACCGCTCCTCCTGCGGCACGATGCGGCGCGCTGCGCCGCCCTCCGCCGTCCTCCCGCCCGAGGGGTGTGAGAAGGGGCCCCTTCTCGACCGTATGCGTTAAGAAGGGGCCCCTCCTTGCACCTCAGGCGGGGCGGCCGAAGCTGTGGATCGGGCCGTCGTCGACGCGCTTCATCTTCACCGGGACGCCGGCCCGGGAGGCGTGCACCACCCAGCCCCCGCCCACGTACATGCCGACGTGGTGCAGGTCGGAGTAGTAGAAGACCAGGTCGCCGGGGCGCAGGTCGGCGCGGCTGACCTTGGCGGTCACCGACCGCTGCTGGGCCGCGTTGTGCGGCAGCGAGACGCCGGCCTTCGCCCAGGCGGCCAGCATCAGCCCTGAGCAGTCGTACGAGTTCGGGCCCTCGGCGCCCCAGACGTAGGGCTTGCCGATCTGGGCGCAGGCGAACTTCACCGCCGTCCCCGCGCCGCCACCCGGGTAGGACGCCGGGCAGGGGGCGGGCTTCAGCGGGCCGCCGCCTCCGTTGCCGTACACCTTCAGCCGCAGCTTCTGCAGGCGGTCGATCTCGGCGTTGATCTGCTTCTTCTTCGCGGCGAGCTGGGCCTCGGTGCGGGTGAGCTGGGCGACCATCTCGTCGAGGGGCTGCTTCTTCGCGGCCAGCTCGTCGCGGAGGTCGACGACCGCCTGGACGTCGTGCTGCTGGCGCTGGGCGAACCGGTCGAGCAGCTCCAGCTGCCCCATCATCTGGCTCGGCGTGCGGCTGCCCAGCAGGGCGTTGACCACCGAGATGTTGTCGCCCTTGTACGCCTCGGCGGCGAGGCCGCCGACCTTCTTCAACGCCTCGTCCACCTGGCGCTGGAGCGGCCCGATCCGCGCGGCGAGCGCGTCGGCCTGCTTACGCTTGGCGGCCAGGTCCTGGCGGGTGGCGTTGTGCCGCTCGATGATCGGTTCGAGCTTGTTCCAGTCCTCGTCGATCTGCCGCTCGATCTCGGCGACCGAAGGGTCGGCGTGGGCCACGGTCGGTGCGCCGGTCAGGACGACGGCGACGCCGACGAGGGCGGCGAGGACGGTGGTGCAGCGTGACCAGCGGATACGCGGCGCAGCCGGCATGCGGTCGGCGTCGGCCGACCGGCGTGACGGGTGCCGCGGGGCATGGAGTGCCACCGGGCTCCGTTCTCCTTCTTCCTCTACCGCCTACCGGGTTAGCTGACGGGTTCGGGCGGGAAGGGAGAGCGCCCTACCGCAGCGCCGCTGCGGATTCACCCCGGCGTACCTGGGTCCCCGGCTCGCCCGGAGGCGACTCGGCGGTGTCGCACCGTCACCGCCCGGCTGGGCGGTGCAGCTACCGGCCGACAATTGGCCAGAGTAGAGACGATCGCCATCGATCCGCAACCCGACCGGCCGTGACACACCGTACAGGCCCGTGGCCGGCGTCGATGTCCGCCGCACGCCGAAGGCCCCCGGCGGGTGACCGGGGGCCTTCGGGTGGTGCTGCGCGGCGCGGCCTTCGCGGGGGCCGGGCCGGGTCAGCCGGGTCGGCGGAAGCCGGCCACCGGCATGGTGTTGATGCTGCTCACGTTGACCGGCTTGCCGGCGCGGGGCGCGTGCACCATCTTGTCGTTGCCGATGTAGAGGCCGACGTGGTGCAGGTCGCTGAAGAAGAACACCAGGTCACCGGGGCGGGCCTCGGAACGCGGGATGGCGCGGCCCTCGTTCCACTGGGCGCCGGTGAAGTGGGTCAGGTGGATCCCGGCCGCCTTGTAGGCGAACTGGGTCAGGCCGGAGCAGTCGAACGAGTTCGGGCCGGTGGCACCCCAGACGTACGGGTCGCCGACCTGGGCGCAGGCGGTCTTGATGGCGGTGCGGGCAGCGGCGCTGACCACGCCGGTGACCGTCGGGCAGCCTTCGGTGGACACCACGGTCTTCGGCATCGACGCCTGGAGCCGCTTGATCTCACCGTTGATCTTGGTCTTCTTCGCCGCCAGTTCCTTGGTCTGCTTCTCCTGGGAGACGATGAGCGTGTCGAGCTTCTGCTTCTCGGTGTCGTACTTCGCCCGGACGGCGAGCACGCCCTCGACCTGCTTGCGCTCCTGCGCGGCCAGCCGGTCCAGGATGGTCAGCTGCTCGGCGAGGGTGCCCGGCTTGGTGCTGACCAGCAGCGCGCCGATGTCCTGCGACGGGCCGGAGATGTAGTAGCGGGAGGCGAGGTCGCCGACGCGGTTCATCGCCAGCTCTGTCTCAAGCGCCAGCGGCTCGATCTTCTTCTGCACCTCCGCCGCCTTCTCGCGGTTCACCTTGAGCTGGGCGCGGACCTTGTTGTACTGCTCGATGGTGGGCTCAAGCTGCTCCCACTGCTTGTCGATCTGCGCCTCGATCTCGTCCACCGACGGCTCGGCGTACGCGGGCGCGGTTAGTGTCCCGGCGCCGACGGCGACCGCCGCGACCAAGGTGAGCAGGCGGCGTGCGAAACGGCGGGCACCACCCGGGCGAGCGGTTGACCGTTCCGGGGCATGACGATGAGGGGGCATGGTTGCCACCGGCACCGACTCCTTCGCAACCGACCGCCGGGCGCCTCGCGAGAGGGAAGATCGAGGCAGACGACCACAGCGGTCAGCGCCTCACATTAGGGGAGTCCCGCGCGAGGAATCAAGGCGGGTCGGCACACCGTGACGCCCCGCAAACCCTTCCTGCACAACGGGTGTGGGCCGCGCGGCGACGACGGAGAAGACGGGCACCGTGGCGGCCGGTCCGTCAGCCGACGATGGCCGTCAGCACGTCGTCGAGCGTCACCACCCCGAGCGGGCGGCGGCCGTCGCTCACCAGCACCATGTGCCGCCGCTCGCGGCGCATCGACAGCAGCAGGTCGGCCAGCGTACGGTCCGGCGGCACCACGGCCAGCGGGTGGTAGACCCCGGCCGGCACGGGGGCGCGGCGCTCCGCGCCCGCGTACCCGAGGACGTCCTTGACGTGCACGAAGCCGAGCACCCGGCGGGTGGCGCGCTGCACCACCGGGAAGCGAGACCGGCCGGTGCGGGTGGCCAGCACCTCCAGCGAGGCCGGCGACACGTCCTCGGCCACTGTGGTCACCGTCGACCAGGGTTGCAGGGCGTCCGCCGCCGTGCGGGTGTGCAGCGCGAGCGCCCCGGTGATCCGGGCGTGCTCCTCGGCGTCGAGCAGCCCCTCCGTCCGGGCCTGCGACACGAGACCGGCCAGTTCCTCGGCGGTGAACACCGTCTTGACCGCGTCCGTCGCCTCGACCCGCCAGATCCGCAGCACCTGCCGCGACGCCCACTTCATGGCCAGCAGCAGCGGCTTGGTCGCCGTGCAGAACGCCAGCATCGCCGGCCCCAGCCAGAGCGCCGACGGCTCCGGCCCCGCCAGGGTGATGTTCTTCGGCACCATCTCGCCGACCACGGTGTGCAGGAAGACCACCACGCCGAGGGCGATCAGGAACGCCACCGGGTGCACGGCACCGTCGGGCAGGCCCAGCGCGTGGAACAGCGGCTCGATCAGGTGGGCCAGCGCCGGTTCGGCGATCGCGCCGAGGCCCAGCGAGCAGATGGTGATGCCGAGCTGCGCCCCGGCGATCATCAGCGGGATCTGGTTCATCGCCGACAGTGCCCAGCGGGCCCGCTTCGAGCCGGCCGCCAGGGGTTCGATCACCGTCCGCCGGGAGGCGATCAGCGCGAACTCGCTGCCGACGAAGAACGCGTTGCCGAGCAGCAGCAGCACGGTGACCAGCAGTTCAGGCATCGTCCCCGGGCTCCTCCGGGCGCAGCACCCGCACCTGCTCGATCCGGTGCCGCTCCACCTCGACCACGATGAACTCGTACCCGCCCTCCTCGACCGTCTCGCCGGCCACCGGGATGTGCCCGAGCCGGGCCATCAGGAAGCCGCCGAGCGTCTCGTAGGGGCCCTCGGGGAGCCGGAAGCCGGTCTGCTCGACCAGCTCGTCCTCGCGGAGCACCCCGTCGACCAGGACGGTCCGCTCGCCGCCCGGCACGGTCAGCTCGACCGGCCCGACGTCGTCGACCGCGTCCGGGTCGAACTCGTCGGCGATCTCCCCGACCAGCTCCTCCACCAGGTCCTCCACGGTCACCACGCCGTCGGTGCCGCCGTACTCGTCGACGACGATGGCCAGGTCCGCGCCGGCCGCCTTGAGGGCGGCCAGGACGCCGTCGAGGTCGAGGCTCTCCGGCACGTACACGGGCTCGCGGGCGACCGACGCGACGGTCGTCCGGGCCCGGTTCGCCAGCGGTACGCCCAGCGCGTCCGGCACCGCCGCGACGCCGGTGACCAGGTCGAGGGTCTCCTCGAAGACGGGGAACCTGGTCCGGCCGGTGTGCTGGGCGAGGGTCAGCAGCTCGGCGACGCTCGCCGTGGCGCGCAGCGCGATCACGTCCACCCTGGGGGTCATCGCCTCGGCCGCCCGCTTGTCGCCGAAGCGGATGGTGCGCCGCAGCAGCATCGCGGTGTCCGGCGGGAGCGCGCCGGCGCGGGCCGAGATCGCGGCCAGCAGGCCCAACTCCTCGGGAGACCGGGCGCTGGCCAGCTCCTCCTGCGGTTCCACCCCGAGCCGGCGGACCAGCGTGTTCGCCGAGTTGTTCAGCCCCCGGATCAGCCACCCGAACGTCCGGGAGAAGCCGCGCATCCCCCGGGCGGTGGCCAGCGCGGCGGGCATCGGCCGGGCCAGCGCCAGGTTCTTCGGCACCAGCTCGCCGAAGAGCATGGACAGCAGGGTCGCCAGGGCCAGGGCGAGGAACGGGGTGAACCGGTCGGCCGCCGGCCCCAGCGGGTGCAGCGCCGGGGCGAACAGCCGGGCCAGGGCCGGCTCGGCCAGGTATCCGGTGAGCAGGGCGGTGATGGTGATGCCGAGCTGGGCCCCGGAGAGCTGGAAGGACAGCTCGTGCAGCGCGCGGCGGACCGTCCTGGCCGCGCCGTCGCCGGCGGCGGCCCGTCGGTCGATCTCCGGCCGGTCCACCGTGACCAGGGCGAACTCGGCCGCTACGAAGAACGCGTTGCCCGCGGTCAGCAGCACGAAGCCGACCAGGGGCAACACCGTGGCAACCAGAAGACTGTCGATGATCGGTTCACCTCGGCAGGATTGTTCCACGACGGGCCGGGCCGCACATCACTACGCGCGGCACCGGCCTCGTCGGGTCAGCTGCCGGAGGTGGCGGTCTCCTTCTCGCCGGCGGCGTCGGCCGGCTTGAGCGAGCGGAGCAGCACGCTGGCGACGTCGACGACCTCGACCTGCTCACCGGCCCCCTTGCCGTTGACGCCGTCGTTGAGCATCGTCGAGCAGAACGGGCAGCCGACCGCGATGGTCCTCGCCCCGGTGGACATGGCCTCCTCGACCCGGTCCACGTTGATCCGCTTGCCGATCTTCTCCTCCATCCACATCCGGGCGCCGCCGGCGCCGCAGCAGAAGGAGCGCTCGCTGTTGCGCGGCATCTCGACGATCTCGCCCTGGACGGAATCGCCGAGGACCTCGCGCGGGGCGGCGAAGACCCGGTTGTGCCGTCCCAGGTAGCAGGGGTCGTGGTAGGTGACGCCGCCGTCGACCGGCTGCACCGGGGTGAGCTTGCCGGCGCTGACCAGGTGGGCCAGGAGCTGGGTGTGGTGCACCACCTCGAACTCGCCGCCGAGCTGCCCGTACTCGTTGCCGAGGGTGTTGAAGCAGTGCGGGCAGGTCGCGACGATCTTGCGCTTGCTCTTCTCCCGGCCGTCGAACGCCTCGTTCAGCGTCTCGACGTTCTGCTGGGCGAGCATCTGGAAGACGAACTCGTTGCCGATCCGGCGGGCCGGGTCGCCGGTGCAGGTCTCGCCCTCACCGAGGATGGCGAAGGAGACGCCGGCCTCGTTGAGCAGGGTCGCGACCGCCCGGGTGGTCTTCTTGGCCCGGTCCTCGAACGCTCCGGCGCAGCCGACCCAGAACAGGTATTCGAAGTCGTCGACCTCGCCGACGCGCGGCACCTCGAAGCCGAGCCCCTTGGTCCAGTCCTCGCGGGTGTTCTGCGGTGCGCCCCAGGGGTTGCCCTTGTTCTCCAGGTTGCGCAGCATGACGCCGGCCTCGGACGGGAAGCTCGACTCGATCAGCACCTGGTAGCGGCGCATGTCGACGATGTGGTCGACGTGCTCGATGTCGACGGGGCACTGCTCGACGCACGCGCCGCAGGTGGTGCAGGACCAGAGCACGTCCGGGTCGATGATGCCGCCGTCCTCGGCGCCGCCGATCAGCGGCTTCTCGGCCTCGGCGAGCGCCAGCACGTCCACGTGGGCGAGCTGGGCGGCGGTGGCCTTCTCCTCGCCGGTGAGGTCCTTGCCGCCGCCGGCCAGCAGGTACGGGGCCTTGGCGTACGCGTGGTCGCGCAGGCTGAGCACGAGCAGCTTCGGCGACAGCGGCTTGCCGGTGTTCCAGGCCGGGCACTGCGACTGGCACCGCCCGCACTCCGTGCAGGTGCTGAAGTCGAGCAGGCCCTTCCAGGTGAACTGCTCGACCTGGGCGACGCCGAACTGGTCTTTCTCCGGGTCGGCCTCCTCGAAGTCGAGGGGCTTGCCCTGGCTCATCATGGGCCGCAGCGCGCCGAGGCCGGAGCCGGCCCGGCCCGGGTCGCGCTTGAAGAAGATGTTGAAGAAGGCGAGGAACCGGTGCCAGGCGACGCCCATCGTGACGTTGAGCGCGATGACGATCAGCCAGGTCATCGAGATGGCGATCTTGATGAGGGCGGCGATGCTGACGCCGGCCGACCAGTCGGGCAGCAGCGCGCCGACGGCGTGGCTGACCGGGGTGGCCCACAGCGGGTACTCGAAGTGGTCGGTGGCCACCTTGAAGCCCCGGATCACGAAGCCCATGATCAGCACGGCGAGGACCACGGCCTCGACGAAGTAGCCCTGCCACATGGTCGAGCCGGTGAACCGGGAGCGCCCGCCCGGCCGGGAGGGCCGGTTGCGGACCCGGATCGCGATCAGGACCAGGATGCCGACCGTGCCGAGCACCGCGATCAGCTCGGTGACCAGGCCGTAGACCGCCAGGCCGCCGATCAGCGGCAGGCCGCCGGTCGGGGAGACGACCTCGAAGTATGCCTCCAGGACCAGCAGCGACAGCACGATGAAGCCGACCATGACGAACCAGTGCGCGGCGCCGACCACGCTCCAGCGGAGCATCCTGGTGTGGCCGGCGGTCTCGGCCAGCATCGTCTTCGTGCGGGTGCCCCGGTCGGCGAACCGCTCCGGGGCGGGCTGGCCCAACCGGACGACTGCCAGGATCTTCATGACCGCGCGTACCGCAAGCCACACCGCCACGGCGGTGATGGCGGCCGCGAGGATCGTGGTGACGATCTGGACGCTGCCCATCGAGTTGGCCTCCCGGTCTGCTGCCTGTCGAGCGGCTCGGCGGCCGGGCCGGGTCAGGGGCGCGACCGGCGCAGCGCCTTCGTCGCACCCCGACCGGACCGGTCGATGACCTCGCTCCGCTCGGTCATGCAGTGCAGCCTACGCGAGAGTTACCCGACAGTAACGTGAGTCATCTCGCAGCTGAGCCGCGCCGCCCTGCGGACACCATAGGGTGCGCGCCGCCGAAACGCCGGGCAGGGGCCCGGCGGGGTGGCGTGGATCGTGCCGGAAGGCAGGCCGGGGGTCAGGCTCCGGCCCGGCAGGTGACGGCCGGGCCCGCGGGGTCAGCGCCAGCGGGAGAGCAGGACCAGGGAGGCGACCATCGCGCCGAAGCCCACCGCGAGGTTCCAGTAACCCCACGACATGACCGGGTATTCCTGCTCGGAGAGGTAGTAGACCACCAGCCAGCCGATGCCAGCGACGATCAGGGCGACCGCCGTGACCGGCAGCCAGACCGGGCTAGGCTTGCGCGTCGCCGCCGTCGCCGTCGGACGCACGTCCGTCGGCGGGGTGTACACCTTCTTCTTGCGGACCTGAGACTTGGGCACGACGCTCTCCAGAGGGGTGACGACCTCGTCCGGCCTGACAACCGGGCGCGGGGGCGACGGTCCATGGCCAATAATGTTCGACAGCTAGCGTAGTCCGGATGACCCGTTCAAGCCATGAATGGGGTCAGGCCGATGCACGGAGTGACCGAAAAAGGCGGGACTGTTCGGGTCGCCGCACCGGCCCGCGTCGTCGCGGGCCGACACGAGACGACGCGGAAGGAGCGCTCGGTGGAGTACACGTCCGGCGCGGCCTCCTGGCAGAAGGTTCTCCGCCGGGCGGTCGTCGGCCTCCTGCCCCGGCGTCCCCGGCAGCGGCGTCCGGGCTGGTCGATCGGCGTGCCGCTGATCGCCGCCGCGGCCGGGCTGCTGTTCACCACCACCGCGACGACCGCCGGCGGCACCGCGCTGCGCGAGGACCGCCGACCCCAGCTCACCCAGCTCATCGAGGACCGCCGGGTGCAGGTCGCCGCGAGCGAGCGCCGGGCCGCCCAGCTCCGGGCCGAGGTCGAGGAGGAGACGGCGACCCTGGCCGATTCCGACGGCCCGATCAGGGAGCAGCGGGACCGCGCCGCCGCCAGCCGGCAGGACGCCGGGTTCACCGCGCTCACCGGGACGGGCGTCACGGTCGAGCTGAACGACGCCGTACGGCGCGCGGACCAGGAGCTGCCCGACGGTGCCACCAACGACGACCTGGTCGTCCACCAGCAGGACGTGCAGGCCGTGGTGAACGCGCTCTGGGCCGGCGGCGCGGAGGCGATGTCAATCATGAACGTCCGCGTCCTCGCCACCAGCGCGGTACGCTGCGTAGGTAACACCCTGCTGCTCCATGGGCGGGTGTACTCCCCTCCATTCAAGATCGTTGCAATCGGCGACCCCGCTGCGCTCCGGCAGGCCCTCGCCGCGTCTGAGGGAGTGCAGATGTTCAAGGGCGCGGTCAACGACTTCCAGCTGGGCTACCGGGAGACCGTCTCGACGGTCACGGTGCCGGCGTTCGAGGACTCGACAGCCCTGCGCGCGGCGACGGTGCCCCGGTGACCCGGAGGCCCGACGATGGCTGGGACGGCCGGCACCGGGGCCGGCAGGAGGAGGACACGGCCTTCCTCCCCAGGCTCGACCGCGCAGAACCGGCCGCCCCTGGGCCGGCCTCCTCCCACCCGACCGCCCCTGGCCTGGCTAATCCTGGCCCGACGGGTCCTGGCCCGACCGCACCTGGCCCGGCTGCCGCCGACGCGGGGGCCGCCGCTCCGCCGGACCCGTCCCGCCCGGAGCGGCCCGGCCCGACCGGTCCCTGGCCCACGCCCGTGCTGACGCCCCGCCCGGCGGTGCCCCACGCCCAGCGGCCGGCGACGCCCGGCCGGGCACCCGCGGAGGCGGCCCCGCCCCTGGCCGGGCCCCGCGCCCAGCAGCGGCCCGCACCGACCCCGGACCCCGGGCGCGGCACCGACTGGTTCGCCGGCACCCCGCAGCAGCCCGCATCCGGGCCACCGGCCCCGGCCCACCCTCCACTGGGCACGCCCCCGCAGCCCCCGGCCCACCCCCCGCTGGACACGCCCCCGCAGGCCCCGGCCGCGCGGCCGCCCGTGGACGTCCCGGCCCGCCGGCCGGCGGGCGAGCCCGACCAGACGCCGTACGGACGCCCCTCGGGCAACGGCGCCGAGCCCGGGCGGGCACCGTACGAGCGGCGGCCCGTCGGCGGCGACGCCGGGTTCGGGCCGGGTCACCGCCCGGCCGAGCTCAGGCCCGCCCCCCGTCCGGCGAACGACACCGACGGTCCCACGGCCTTCCTCCCCCCGGTCGAGGCGCGCGCCGACGACCGCTCCGGGGCGACTTTCTCCCGTGGGTCCGGCTTCCCGGGCACCGCGCCGCCCGACGCGGTCAACCGTCCCCCTGCGGACCGCCGCCCCGGCCCGGTGCCGCCCGCCGCGGACCACCAACCCGGCACCCCGCCGCACGGCACCCCGCCGCACGGCACCCCGCCGCACGGCACCCCGCCGCCCGGGGCGGTCGACCGCCCCGGCCCGGTGTCGCCCGCGCCGGTGTCCCCCGGGGCGGGGCGTCCGGTTCCGCCGGGCGGCAGCCCTGGTCACCCCGTCGACCCGGCGGCCACCGCCGTCATCCCGGCGGTGCCCCCTCGGCCTCCGGCCCCCGACGCGACCGCGCTGATGGGCGCGGTGCCGCGCCTGCCCGACAACGGCGACGAGGCCGCCACCGACGGGGAGCCGGCCGAGCCGCCCCGGCCGCGTCGCGGCGAGCGGGTGGTCCAGCTCCGGGCCGAGCAGACCGACGAGGGCTACAAGAGCGTCTACTCCGACCTCACCCGCCCGACGTTCTGGAGCCGGCTGCGCACCGGGGTCCGGTTCACCGGCGAGCTGCTGATCACCTTCGGCCTGGTGGTGCTCCTCTTCGCCGGCTACGAGGTGTGGGGCAAGTCGGCCATCGTCGACGCCCACCAGAACGACCTCAGCAACCAGCTCGCCCAGGCCTGGGGTCCCACCGGCGACCCGACCGTGGCTCCCAGCGCGAGCGCGTCGGCGAAGCCGAAGCCACCGGCGCACGGCAAGCCCATCGCCGGGCTCTACATCCCGAAGCTCGACAAGAACTGGGTCGTGGTCGAGGGAGTCACCCAGCAGGACATCCGGTACGCCCCGGGCCACTACCCGGACAGCGCGATGCCCGGCGAGGTGGGCAACTTCTCCGTCGCCGGCCACCGCAACCGGGCGACCTTCTGGCGGCTGGACGAGCTGAACCCGGGCGACGCGATCGTCGTCGAGGGCAAGACCGAGTGGTACGTCTACCAGGTCTACAAGTCGCGCATCGTCAAGCCCAACCAGGTCGAGGTCGTCGCTCCGGTGCCGATGCAGCCGGACGCGAAACCGACGAAGAAGGTGCTCACGCTGACCACCTGCAACCCGAAGTTCGACAACTACCAGCGCCTGATCGTGCACGCCGAGCTGACCCGTACGCAGCCCAAGTCGGCGGGTCAACCGGCGGAGCTGGGGGGCTGACGATGTACGCCTGGATCTGGCGCAAGCTGCCGTTGGGCGTGCCCGGCAAGCTGATCGGCTCACTGCTGTTGGCCACCGCCACGGTGGCCCTGCTCTGGTATGTGGTCTTCCCGTGGGCGGAGCCGCTGCTCCCCTTCGACGACGTGCAGGTCACCCAGGACTCCGGGGTGCCGGGCGGCGGCTCGGGCGTGGACGGCAACGCCCCGCCGGCCGGCGACGAGCACGACCTGCCGTACGACACCGAGCAGAACAACACCCCGCCCCCCTCTCCGAGCAGGTGACGATGCGCGTCCTGGTGATCGACAACTACGACTCGTTCGTCTTCAACCTCGTGCAGTACCTCGGCCAGCTCGGGGTGGACTGCGAGGTGCGGCGCAACGACGAGATCGACGTCGAGGAGGTGGGGCGGATCGGCGCGGCCGGCGTCCTGCTCTCCCCGGGGCCGGGCAGCCCCGACCGCGCCGGCATCTGCCTCGACGTCATCCGCCGGTACGCGGGCGAGCTGCCGATCTTCGGCGTCTGCCTGGGTCACCAGGCCATCGGCGAGGCGTTCGGTGCCACCGTGGCCCGCGCCCCCGAGCTGCTGCACGGCAAGACCTCCGAGGTCAGCCACCGCGGCGTCGGGGTGCTTGCCGGCCTGCCGGGCCCGTTCACCGCGACCCGCTACCACTCGCTCGCCGTGCTGCCCGAGACGCTGCCCGAGGAGCTGGAGGTCACCGGCTGGACGGGCTCGGGGGTGGTGATGGCGATGCGGCACCGCACCCTGCCGATCGAGGGCGTCCAGTTCCACCCGGAGTCAGTGCTGACCGAGGGCGGTCACCTGATGCTGGCGAACTGGCTCGCCGCCTGCGGCCACCCGGAGGCGCTGGAGCGCGCCCCGGCGCTGGCCGCCGAGGTGGACGCGCGCCGTCTTGCCGCCTTCGCCGCCGCCTGACCGGCTCCCGGTTTTCCGCGCTGGGCGGCGCTGGCTGGGAAGCGGCCTGTCGGCGAGATGGGGCGGTCCGGCCCGGTGGACGGCGCCATGTCGCCGGCATGGTGTGGATCAACGCGCTCGTCCGTCGGCGAACGCGTTGATCGACGAGCCTCGGCCGGCGTCAGTCCTGGTTGAGGCGGACCGGCGGGGTCGGGAAGGGCAAGCCGCCGCCGTTGCCGCCACCCCCGCCCGTTGATCGGCGGGGTCGGCGTGGGCGTGACCGGCGGGTTGCCCGTCGGCTCGGTCGGCTCGGGGGTGGGCTCGGGGATGTCGACCTCGATGGTGACCCGCTTGCCCCGCTCCAGCTCCGTGCCGCCCCGGGGGTTCTGGCCGGACACCTTGCCCGCCTGGTCGGCGGGGACCTCGTCGCCGTCGACGATCCTCACCACGTAACCGGCCTGCTCCAGCTCGCGCTTGGCGTCGTCGGCCGAGGAGCCGACGACGTTCGGCACCTGCCGGACGTTGCCCCGGGAGACCTCCACGGTCACGGTGCTCTCCTCGGCGACCTTGGTGCCGGACTTCGGGGAGACGTTCGTGACGATCCCCTCCGGCGAGGAGCTGCTGACCTCCTTCTTGTTCACCTTCAGCTTGAGGGCTTCGAGCTGCTGCTCGACGTTGTCGAACTGGGAGCCAACCAGCCCGTTGGGGATCGTCACCTCCGGCTTGCCGGAGCAGAGCTGGATGGTGACGCCCCGGCCCTTCTCCAGCTGGGCGGTCGGCGGGGGGTTCTGCGCCGCGACGGTGTCCTTCTTGCAGGTGCTGTTGGCGATCGGGTCACCGACGGCGGGGACCAGGCCGGCCTGTTCGAGCTGGGCCACCGCCGCCGCCTGGGTCTGGCCCGTCAGGTCGGGGACGGCGATCTTCTCGGTGCCGCCCTGGCTCATCAGGTAGGCGGTGACCAGGGCGATGACCGCGAGCACGCCGAGCGCGGCGAAGGTGGCGATCACCCAGGAGGACGCCCGGCGCTGGCGCGGGTCGCCGACCCGGGCCGGCATCTGCTGCCGGGTGGCCGCGCCGCCGACGACCTGGGTCGGGTAGCCCGACCCGGCGGCCGACATCGGCGCGGTCTCGGCCTCGCGCATCACCGGGGTGGCGAGCACCGGCCGGCCGGCCGCCGCGCGGAGCAGGTCGGCCCGCATCTCGCCGGCGCTCTGGTAGCGGTTGAGGGGGTTCTTCGACAGCGCCTTGAGCACGATCGCGTCGACGGCGGGGTTGACGTCGGGGTTGATGTCGCTCGGCGTCGGCGGGGCCTCCCGCACGTGCTGGTACGCCACGCTGACCGGGCTGTCCCCGACGAACGGCGGGTGGCCGCAGAGCAGCTCGAACAGCACGCAGCCGCCGGCGTACACGTCGGAGCGGGCGTCGACCGCCTCGCCGCGCGCCTGCTCGGGCGAGAGGTATTGCGCCGTGCCGATGACCGCGCTGGTCTGCGTCATCGTGGTGGCGCCGGAGGCCAGCGCCCGGGCGATGCCGAAGTCCATCACCTTGACCTGGCCGGTCTGGGTGAGCATGACGTTGCCGGGCTTGATGTCGCGGTGGATGATCCCGTGCCGGTGGCTGAACTCCAGCGCGGCGCACATGTCGGCGCAGATCTCCAGCGCCCGGCGCGGCTGGAGCCGCCCCTCGACGCCGAGCACCTCCTTGAGGGTCCGCCCGTTGACGAACTCCATCACGATGAACGGCAGCGTCTCGCCGGTCGGCCCCGTCTCCTCGCCGGTGTCGTAGACCGCGACGATGGCCGGGTGGTTGAGCGAGGCGGCGTTCTGCGCCTCCCGCCGGAACCGCATCTGGAAGGTGGCGTCGCGGGCCAGATCGGCCCGGAGCATCTTGATCGCGACGTCGCGACCGAGCCGGAGGTCACGGCCGCGGTGCACCTCGGCCATGCCGCCGTAGCCGAGCAGCTCGCCGACCTGATACCTGCCACCGAGCAGGCGGGCCTGCGCTGTCATCGCGTCTGTCGTC
Source organism: Micromonospora haikouensis (assembly GCF_900091595.1). Classification (GTDB taxonomy): domain Bacteria; phylum Actinomycetota; class Actinomycetes; order Mycobacteriales; family Micromonosporaceae; genus Micromonospora; species Micromonospora haikouensis. The sequence goes on along the minus strand of NZ_FMCW01000003.1, from coordinate 274,183 downwards.
CTTCGCTCGTCGTCGTCTCGCCGCCGCCCGGCAGGAGTCGTTCCACTCGACGGTACGGCGTCCCGGACGGATCGTCGCGCCCACCGGCCTGCAGCGCGCCGGACGCCACGGCCCGGGCACCGGACCCGCCGGGGTCACCGGCTGCCGCATTCTTCCGCAGGTTGTAGGAAATCACGCCGGAGCAGAGCAGGACCAGTGTGGCCACCAGGATGAACAGCCAAACCGCCCCTGACCTGGACCGCTGCGGCGGGGCCGGGGGCGGGCCGGGCTGGCGGGCGTATGCGAGGGGGTTGGCCTGGTGGACCGGGGCCGGCGGCGGCACGGTCGCCGCGCCGCGCGGGTAGGCCGGCGGGTTGGCCACCGGCGGACGGGGCACGCCGGCCGGCGGGTGGGGCTGCTGGTGCACCACCGGCGGGCGGGGCTGGTGGGTGACCGGGGGACGCGGCTGCGGCGGGGCCGACGCCGGGACCGGGCGCTGCTGCGGCGGGCCGGAGGTCGGCACCGGGCGCTGCGCCACCGCGGGCGGCCGGGGCTGCTGCCGGGACGCGGGCGGCACCTGGGCGCGCGCCTGCGGGCCGGCCGGGGACGCCGGGGCGGCGGAGACCTGCCCGACGTGGCCGCCGCCACGGGACTGCTGCCCCAGCGCGAGCTTCGCCTGCCGGGCCACCCCGGCGAGGGCGGCGGCGCTGGGCCAGCGGGCGGCCGGGTCCTTCGCCATGGCCCGCTCGACGATGGCCCGCACCGGGGGTGGGATGTCCGCCGGCAGCGGCCGGGGGGTGTCCCGGACGTGCTTCATGGCGATTTCCAGCGGGTTGTCGCCCTCGAACGGCCGCCGGCCGGCCAGGCACTGGTAGGCGACCACGCCGAGGGCGTAGACGTCGGAGGCGGGCGTGGCCACCGCGCCGGTGGCCTGCTCGGGGGAGATGTAGGAGGCGGTGCCGAGCACCGAGCCGGCGGCGGTGAGCTGGGCGACCAGCTCCGACCGGGCGATGCCGAAGTCGGTCAGCACGAGGGTGCCGTTGGGCCGGACCAGCAGGTTGCCGGGCTTCACGTCGCGGTGCACGATGCCCTTGCAGTGCGCCGCGTGCAGCGCGTCGGCTGCCTGGGCGAGCAGGGCCATGGTGCGCGCCGGGGTGAGCCGGCCGACCCGGCCCAGCGTCGAGGAGAGCGCGTCGCCCTCGACGTATTCCATCACCAGGAAGGCGATCTGCTGGTCGTTGCCGAAGTCGTAGACGTCGACCACGCCGGGGTGGTTGATCGTGGCCATGGTGCGGGCCTCGCCGCGGAAGCGCTCGGCGAAGTCGGGGTCGTCGAGCAGCGCCGGGAGCAGGCTCTTCACGGCGACCGTGCGGCCGAGCACCTGGTCGGTGCCGCGCCACACGTCACCCATGCCGCCGCTGGCGATCCGCTCGTCGAGGCGGTAGCGGTTGCCGAGCTGGACCCCGGGGCTGAGCATGTCAGCGCCCCCCGGAGTCGGCGGCCGCCGCCTGCATGATCTTGCCGGCGATCCGGGCCGCCTCGGCGCTGCCGCCGCTGCCCGCCTCCTCCAGCACCACGCAGACCGCGGAGACCGGGGTGCCCTTCGAATCCAGGGCGAAGCCGATGAACCAGCCGTGGTCAGGGGTCTGCGGGCCCGACTGGGCCGTGCCGGTCTTGCCGCCGACGGTGTAGCCGTTGAACTTCGCGTTGCGGCCGGTGCCGTTCTCCACCACGCTCACCATCATGTCGCGCAGGTCCGACGCGACCTGCCCGCTGACCGGCTGGCGCAGCTCGCGCGGCTTGGCCGTGTAGTAGCTGGTGGTGCGGTCCGGTGCGAGGAGCTGCCGCACCAGGTAGGGCCGCATCTGGCTGCCGCCGTTGGCGACCGCCCCGGCGATCAGGGCCCCCTGCAACGGGGTCATCTTGACGTCCCGCTGGCCGATGGAGGACTGGGCCAGCGCGGCCGGGTCGGTGCTGCCGTCGGGGCCCTGCATGGCCCCGGTGCGGCTGGCCGCCACCGGCAGCCCGCCCTCGCCGAGCTGGCCGACGGTCAGGTCGTCCTGCTCGAAGCCGAACTGGCGGGCCTTCTCCTTCACCGTGTCCGCGCCGAGCTCCACGCCGAGCTTGGCGAAGCCCGTGTTGCAGGACTCGGTGACCGCGCTGATCAGGCTGACCTCGGACTCCGGGCAGATCGACGGCACCGCGTTGCGGATCGGGGTGCCCGAGGTCGGCGGGGTGTAGCTGGGGCCGGCCGGGATCTGGGTGTTCTTGCCGATGCCGTTCTCCAGCGCGGCGGCGGCCACCACGATCTTGAAGGTGGAGCCCGGGGGCAGCACCTCCGACAGCGCCCGGTTCTTCAGCGGGCCGCCCTCGGCGCTTTCCAGCTTGTTGTACGCCGCCGTCGCCTCGTCCGTGTCGTGGCTGGCCAGCGGGTTCGGGTCGAAGCTGGGCATGGAGACCAGCGCCTGCACCGCGCCGGTGCGCGGGTCGAACGCGATCGCCGCGCCCTTCTTCGCCCCGACCTGGTTGTTGGACAGCCCGTTGAACGCGGCGTCCTGGGCCCGCTTGGAGAGGGTCAGCAGCACGTTGCCGCCGCCCGTCTCGTCGCCGGTGAACATGTCCTTGATCCGGTTGGCGATCAGCGCGTCGCTGGTGCCGGCGAGGAAGTCGTTCTCAACCCGCTCGATGCCGGTGTCGCCGAGGTTGACCGGCTTGTAGCCGAGCACGTGCGCGTATTTCTCGCCGCCGGGGTAGGTGCGCAGGAACCGCAGCTTGCCGCCCGTCTCCTTGCTGGTGGCGAGCGCCGTGCCGCCGGCCTCGATGTTGCCGCGCTTGCGCTCGTACTCGGCCACCTGGACCCGGCCGTTGTAGTCGCTGTTGCGGTATTCGTCGGCCTTGTAGGCCTGGATCCAGTTCAGGTTCGCGAAGAGCAGACCGAACAGGACCATCGCGACGACACCGACGCGGCGCAGGGGTGCGTTCACGGCCTGATCACCTCCGTGGGGGCACCGTGCAACTGCTCGGGTGGGCCGCCCCCTGGTCGGGCCGCCGGGCCACCACCACCGGTCACCGGGCGGCGGGCCGCGTCGGAGACCCGCAGCAGCACCGCGATGAGCAGCCAGTTCGCCATCAGCGACGAGCCACCGGCGGAGAGGAACGGGGTGGTCTGACCGGTCAGCGGGATGAGCTTGCTGATCCCGCCGACGATCACGAAGACCTGCAGGCCGAGGGTGAAGGCGAGGCCCCCGGCGAGCAGCTTGCCGAACGAGTCCCGCACGGCGAGCGCGGCCCGCAGGCCCCGCTCCACGATGAGCAGGTAGACCACCAGCAGCGCGGAGAGGCCGAACAGCCCGATCTCCTCGCCGATGCCGGCGAAGATGAAGTCGTTCTGCACCTCGGGGATCTCCAGCGGCTCCCCGCCGCCCGGCCCCGCGCCGAACAGGCCGCCGCTGCCCAGCGCCAGCAGACCCTGGACGAGCTGGTAGCCGTCCTGGTAGGGGTCGGCGAACGGGTCCAGCCAGATCTGGGCCCGCAGGTGGAAGTTGGCGAACGGCCCGCCGACGACGCCGCCGAGCACGTACGCGAGGTAGGCGCCGCCGAAGAACAGGATCAGGCCGATGAGCAGCCAGCTCACCCGTTCGGTGGCGATGTAGAGCGTCACCACGAACATGCCGAAGTAGAGCAGCGAGGTGCCCAGGTCCTTCTCGAAGACGAGCACCAGCACGCTCAGCGCCCAGACCGCGAGCACCGGCCCCAGGTCCCGCCCGCGCGGGAAGTCGATGCCGAGGAACCGGTGGCTGGCCAGCGACAGCACCTCGCGCTTGCGCACCAGGTAGTAGGCGAAGAAGGCGAGCAGCGCGAGCTTGGCGAACTCACCCGGCTGGATCTGCCCCACCCCGGGCACGATGATCCACAGCTTCGCGCCGTAGATCTCCGAGTATTTCGCCGGCAGCACCGCCGGGATCATCACCAGCACGATGCCGGCGAGGCCCAGCGTGTAGGCGTACCGGGAGACCGACCGGTGGTCGCGCATCAGCGCCAGCAGGCCGGCGGCGAGCATCACCGACGCCAGCGTCCAGGCGAACTGGCGACCGCCGTTGCCGGCGAAGATCGCCAGCGACTCCCGGTCGGCGGGGGCGGCCCGGGCCAGGTCGAGCCGGCGCAGGAAGCCCACCCCGATGCCGTTGAGCAGCGCCACCGCCGGCAGCAGGGCCGGGTCGGCGTAGGGGGCCAGGTACCGGATGACGACGTGCAGGGCGAGGAAGACGCCCGCCAGCACGGCGGTGGGGACCCAGAAGTCCGGGGTGACCGTGTCGAGCACGGTCGCCTCCACCGTCGCGCCGTACGCGGCGACGATCACCAGGGCCAGCAGCAGCAACGACAGTTCGGCGTTGCGCCGCGACCGGGCCAGGCGTACGCCGGGCTGCTCGCCCGTCATTGCGGGCGAGGCGGCCGGTGCGGCGGCTGCGGTCACGGAGGTGTCCTCAGGTTTCTCAGCCGACGCTCACTCCGGCGACCGGCACCCGGCCGGGTCGGCCGGCGGAACCGTGTCGGAGGGCAGCACGTCGGGCGTCTCGGTGGGCGCGGGGGTCGGGGTGTCGACGGGTCGGGCGCTGCCGGAGGCCGTACGGGTCGCCCCCGGCTTGACCGGGGGCCTCGTGGGCTCCGGCGTCGTCGCCTCGGGGGTCGGCGTCGGGGTCGGCTGGCAGATCGGCTTCAGGTTGGGGTTCAGCGGGTCGTCGCTGGTCAGCTCGGCCAGCCGGCGCTCGGCGTCAGGCTCGTCGCGGGCCGGGATGCCCTGCTTGACCTGCTCCTGCGCGGCGAGGGTGAGGTCGTCGAGCTGGGCGGGGCTGACGGAGTGCTCGGCGGAGAGGTCGAGGCCGGCGATCTGCCCCTGCACGCCCCGGAACACGGCCACCCGGCCGTCCTCGGTGGCGCCCACGTAGTACTGCCGCTGCGTGTACGTCCATCCGCCGAGCAGCGCGCCGCCGAGGATGACCAGCAGGGCGAGGGTCATCGCCGCGGTGCGCAGCGGGCGGCGCTTCGGGCGGTCGTCGTCGCCGTCGTCGTCGGCCGGCTCCTCGGGGGCGGGCGGCCGGGGGGCGGAGAGCGCGGAGGCGCGGGCGGCGGGGGTGGAGACGTCGGCGGAGGTGGCCATGCCCCGGTCCCGGGCGGCGGCGCCGCCGACGATCGGGCTCGCCTCGACGATGTCCCGGTCGGTGGCGTCGGCGATGATCACCGTGATGTTGTCCGGGCCGCCGCCGCGCAGCGCGAGCTGGACGAGCCGCTCGACGCACTGCTGCGGGTCGGTGTATTCCCGCATGGTGTCGGCGATGGTCTCGGCGCTCACCACGCCGGAGAGGCCGTCGCTGCAGATCAGGTAGCGGTCGCCGGGGAGCACCTGCCGGACGCTGTATTCCGGGTCGATGTCGCGGCCGTCGAGCGCCCGGGTGAGCAGGGAGCGCTGGGGGTGGCTGCTCGCCTCCTCGGCGCTGATCCGGCCCTCGTCGACGAGCATCTGGACGTAGGTGTCGTCCTTGGTGATCTGCGCGAACTCGCCGTTGCGCAGGAGATAGGCCCGCGAGTCGCCGATGTGGACCATGCCGAGCTTGGTGCCGGAGAAGAGGGTCGCGGTCAGCGTGGTGCCCATCCCCTCCAGCTGCGGGTTGGCGTCCACGGTGTCGCGGAGCTGCTGGTTGGCGGTGCCCACGGCCGAACGCAACGCGTCGACCAGGGCGTCACCGGGGACGTCCTCGTCGAGCGGCGCCATGGCACCGATGACGATGTTGCTGGCGACGTCACCGGCGGCCATGCCGCCCATGCCGTCGGCGACGGCGAGAAGCCGCGGCCCGGCGTAGACGGAATCCTGGTTACCGTCTCGGATCAGACCGCGGTCGCTGTGGGCCGCATAGCGCAGGGTCAGAGTCATGGCCGTAATTCGAGAGAGGTGCGCCCGATGCGGATCGGCACGCCGAGGGGGACGGGGGTTGGTCCGGTGACCTTAGCGCGATCGAGGTAGGTGCCGTTAGTCGATCCGAGGTCCTCGACGAACCACTGCCCGTCGCGGGGCACGAGCCGGGCGTGTCGCGCCGACGCGTAGTCGTCGGTGATGACGAGGGTCGAATCCTCGGCCCGACCGATGGTGATCTGCGCCTCGCCCAGGGTGATCCGGGTGCCGGCGAGCTGACCGGCGGTCACCACCAGCTGGTGCGCGGCCCTGCCCCGCTTCGCCTTGGCCGGCTTGGCCTGCGGCTGGCCGGTCGAGGCGCCCACGGCCCGGGGCGCGGCCACCAGCCGGCCCGACCGGGCGCCGGCGAACAGGTCCCGGCGGATGACGCCGACCACCGTGAAGACGAAGATCCACAGCAGGATCAGGAACCCGAACCGGGCGACGGTGATGACGAGTTCCGGCAAGGCGGATCAGCCGTCCACGCGGAAGGTCAGGGTGGTGGTGCCGAGCTGGATCATGTCGCCGGGGTTGAGCGCGACGGCGGAGACCCGCTGGCCGTTGACCATCGTGCCGTTGGTCGAGCCGAGGTCGGTCAGCACGACCTGACCACCGTCGAAGTCCAGCCGGGCGTGTCGGCGGGAGATCCCGACGTCGGGCAGGCGCAGGTTGGCCTGGTCGCCCCGGCCGATCACGGTCGAGCCCATCTGGAGCGGGTAGGTGCGGCCGTCGCCGGAGACCAGCCGGACGTTGCGCCCACCGCCGTGCCCCGGCGGGGGACCGTAGCCGCCGCCCTGGTCGTACGCCGGATAGGCGGGGCCGGCGTCGTAGCCGCCCTGGTCGTAGCCCGGCGCGGAGACCGGTGCCACGTCGCCGCCGGTGTAGACCTCGGCGGTGACCCGGAACATGCCGGTGTCGAGGCCCTCGCCGCGCTCGATCTCGACGATCACGTCGCCGTAGACCGTCCAGGCCTGCTCGCCGATGAACTCCGCCTGCGACTGGGCCAGCTCCTGGGCCAGGGCGGCGGCGTACGGCGCCAGGCGGTTGTGGTCGTAGGGCGAGAGATCGATCACGTAGCGGTTGGGCACCAACGTGCGCCCGCCGGCCAGGATCGCCTTGTGCGCCTCGGCCTCCCGCTGCATGGCGTTGAGGATCTCCACGGGGTGGACCACCCCTTTGAAGACCTTGGCGAAGGCTCCCTCCACCAGGCCTTCCAGACGCTTCTCGAAGCGTTGCAGCACGCTCACCGGCTCCTCCTCGGGTCCCGAGGACATGATGGTATCCGGCCGGCGCGCGCGCAGCTCACACGCCGCTCGGCCGGCCGTCGCCGGCCCGTTCGAACGGGCCCTTTCCCCCGTGCTACAGTTTCGTCCGCCACGAACGGTAACCGGTCGCGGCGCAGGCCAGGGACGCCGTAGGATGTGCCGGGCCGCTGGGGACAGCGGATCCGGGGCAGGTTAAAGTGTTCCGGGTCAAGCCACGGGGAAGTGGCGGAATGGCAGACGCGCACGGTTCAGGTCCGTGTGCCCGAAAGGGCGTGGGGGTTCAACTCCCCCCTTCCCCACCAGAGCGAGGGCTCCGCGGATCGCGGGGCCCTTTCGCCGTTCCGTGGGGCCCGGCGTCCCATCCGGTGGGTGCCGGACGTCACGCTATGCTCCGATCGTTTCCCTGCCTCCGATGGACCAGGAGTGGCGTGTGAGTGTCGCGTTGGTGACCGGGTCGGGCGGCCTGATCGGTTCCGAGGCGGTCCGGCACTTCGCCGGCCTCGGCCTCGACGTCGTCGGCATCGACAACGACATGCGGCAGGAGTTCTTCGGCGCCGAGGCGTCGACCGCGTGGAACGTCCGGCGGCTGGCCGAGGAGCTCGGCGGGGCGTACGCGCACCACAGCATCGACATCCGCGACCGCGACTCGCTGGCGAAGCTCTTCGCCCGGTACGGCCGCGACATCGCCGTGGTGATCCACACCGCCGCGCAGCCCTCGCACGACTGGGCGGTGCGCGACCCGTTCACCGACTTCGACGTCAACGCCGGCGGCACCCTCAACGTGCTGCAGAACGTGCGCGAGCACTGCATCGAGGCGCCGGTGATCCACTGCTCGACCAACAAGGTGTACGGCGACCGCCCCAACAGCCTCCCGCTGGTCGAGCTGGAGTCCCGCTGGGAGATCGAGCCGGGGCACCCGTACGAGCAGGGCATCCGCGAGGACATGTCGATCGACGCCTGCCTGCACTCGGTCTTCGGCGCGTCGAAGGTCGCCGCCGACGTGATGGTGCAGGAATACGGCCGCTACTTCGGGATGCGCACCGCCTGCTTCCGGGGCGGCACGCTGACCGGCCCGGCGCACTCCGCGACCGAGCTGCACGGCTTCCTCGGGTACGTGATGCGCGCCAACATGGAGCGCCGGACGTACAAGATCTTCGGCTACCAGGGCAAGCAGGTCCGGGACGCGATCCACAGCTCGGACGTGGTGTCGGCGTTCGAGGCGTTCTTCCGCAACCCGCGCTCGGCGGCCGTCTACAACCTCGGCGGCGGCCGGCACTCCAACACCTCCAACCGGGAGGCGTTCGCCCTGGCCGCGCAGATCACCGGCCAGGAGATGATCACCGAGTACGTCGAGGCGAACCGGATCGGCGACCACAAGTGGTGGATCGGCTCCAACGAGGCGTTCCAGGCCGACTACCCGGACTGGAAGCAGGTCTACGACGTGCCGATGATCATGCGCGAGATCTACGAGGCCAACGTGGACAAGTGGGTGCCTGGGGCATGACCGACGGCAGCAAGCGCAACGTTCTCGGCGTCCTCGTCGACGCCACCGACTACGCCACCGCGACCGAGCGGGTGGTGGCGGCGGCGTACGAGCGGCGTCCGCTGGCGCTCACCGCGCTCGCCGTGCACGGGGTGATGACCGGGGTGCTCGACCCGGCCCACAACGCCCGGCTCAACTCGTTCGACGTGGTCACCCCGGACGGGCAGCCGGTGCGCTGGGCGCTCAACCTGCTGCACCACGCCAACCTGGCCGACCGGGTCTACGGCCCGCTGCTGACCCTGCACGTGCTGCGCCGCTTCGCCGAGGAGGGCCTGCCGGTCTACCTGTACGGCTCGACGGAGGAGACGCTGGCGCGGCTGATCCCCGCCCTGGAGCGGATGTTCCCGGCGCTGAAGATCGCCGGGGTGGAGCCGTCGAAGTTCCGCGCCGTGCAGCCCGGCGAGGACGCCGAGATCGCCGACCGGATCCGGTCCAGCGGGGCCCGGCTCGTCCTGGTGGGGCTCGGCTGCCCCCGGCAGGAGATCTTCACGTACGCGATGCGCCCGCTGCTGGACATGCCGATGATGGCCGTCGGGGCGGCCTTCGACTACCACGCGGGGCTGCTGCGCAACCCGCCGCCGTGGATGCAGCGGGCCGGCCTGGAGTGGTTCTGGCGGCTCGGCCTGGAGCCGAAGCGCCTCTGGCGGCGGTACGTCATCCTCAACCCGGCATACCTGGCCCGGCTGGCGGCGCAGAAGACCGGCCTGTGGAAGGCGAAGCCGCCGACCCCGGCCACCGAGCGCCCCGCCACCTTCGCCGTCTAGGCCGCCCGCGCGACCCCTACGGGACGGGCCTGCGGGACGAACAGGGGGCCGACCCGGATTCGGCGGGCGTCGAACTGGGCAAGGCTGACGGCATGGACGGGCATCTCATCGTGCTGTTGCCGATCGCCGGCGTGTGGCTGGCCGCGGGTCTCCTCGCCGAGCGGCTGCCCCGGCCGCACCGCGCCCGCGCGCTGCGGCGGCGTACCGGATGGTTGCTCGCCCTGACGGTGACCGGCCTCGGCCTGACGGCGGCCGTGCTCGCCGTCGGGCTGACCAGCGCCGGCACCGGCACGATCGACCGGGCCGCCGCCGGCCTGGCACTGGCCGCCGCCCCCGCGCTGCTGGTGGCGGTCGTCACGGCCCGCCGGGTGCGCCGGCTGTGGGCCGGTGCGGGGGCGTTCGCCGCCGCGCCGGAGACGCCGGCCCCGCACGGGCTGCGGGCCGCCGCGGCGCATCCGCTGATCGGCCTGCCGCTCCAGGCCACCGGCCTGGCCACCGTGCCGGGGGTGCTGTCGGCCAGCGGCCTCGACCTCTTCGCCGGGCCCGGCACCACCGGCGCCGCCGTCACCGTGGCCGCGCTGGGCGTCGCCGCGATCGGGGTACGCCAGGCGCTGCGCCACAGCCGCCTCGCCGAGCGGGCGGTGACCCGGCAGCCCGGGTCAGCGCGAGCGGCCAGCGCCGCCCTGCACGTATAGCAGTTCCAGGATCGCCCGGGTCGCCTCGAACCAGCGGTCCAGCCAGCCGGGCGGCGGCACGCTGCCCTTGGGGGGCAGCTCCAGCAGCAGCCCGCGCAGCAGCGGGTGGTCGACCAGGGAGTCGGTGACCGACGGGCCGGCCGACCAGCCCGACGGCGGGAACGACGGCTCGGTCAGCGGGTTCGGGTCCAGCGACGGCAGCGACAGCGGCGGGACGGCCTGGTCGAGGGCGGTCGGGCCGTCGTCCCGGGTGCCGATCTCGGAATCGGTGGAGACGACCTCCGTCAGGACGGTGTCCCGGCGGGCCCCGCGGTATTTCCCGCCGAACCGCTCCGGCTTGCCCGGACCGTTGGTGAGGTTCTCTGAACCGATCGTCGTCATCGTCTCGCCTGCCTCGCTCGGGTGCCGATCCGGGTGGCCGTTGCCGTTCCGGTAGCTGGTCCGGGTCGTCGACCAGCGCCGTCCCGACGGGTTCAACGACCCGGGTCGGCGGTGGAAACGCGACGGGCGCGACCCCCGCCCCGGCCACGCTGCCGGAAGGGGTCACGCCCGTCGTGTCTAGGGGTCAGCGATCAGTCCCGGAGGAACGCGCCGTCCTTGGCCCCGGCGACGAAGGCGTGCCAGCCTACCGGAGCGAAGACCAGGTTGGGACCGCTCTTGTCCTTCGAGTCCCGCACCCCGACCGCCCCGGTCACGTACGCCACCTCCACGCAGTTGTCACAGTTCGGCCCGCTCTTCGAGCTCTTGAACCACGTCGCCCGCGTCAGGTCCCCACGGAACCCCTTGGTCGCCATTTCCACAACGGCTCCTCTGCCAGTTTTGCGATTTGTGCGATGGATTCCTCCGGGCGCATGGCTGCTGCTCGAACATGATCGAAGATGAAGCTGTACTTCTGTAGCTCGTCGCTCTTCTCCAGGAAGAGCCCACCCGTGGCGTTCTCCGCGTACACGACATCCGGATCATTGGCTTCTGGGAAGCTGAGGATGGTGAAGGTGCCGTCCATGCCGGCGTGCGCCCCGACCGAGAACGGCAGGATCTGGAGCGTCACGTTCGGCAGCTCCGCCACCTCCACCAGCCGCTTGAGCTGACCACGCATCACCGCGTCGCCGCCCACCGGCCGGCTCAGCACCGCCTCATCGAGCACCACCCACAGATCGACCGGATCGTCCTGGGTCAACAACGACTGACGGCCCAGTCGGACACGCACCCGTTGCTGGACCTGTTCGGTGGTGAAGTCCGGCCGGGCGGCGCGGATCATCGCCGAGGCGTACTCCTCGGTCTCCAGCAGGCCCGGGACGACCTGCTGCTCGTACTGCCGGATGGAGCTGGCGGCCGACTCCAGCCCGACGTAGGCCCCGACCAGCACGGTGCTGTAGGGGTGCCACCAGCCTTTCTGCCGGGCCTCCCGGGCGATCTGCACCAGCTCGTCGCTCTCCGCGCCGGACACTCCATAGATCAGCAGCATGTCGCGGACGTCGCGCGGGGTGGCGGTGGTGTGGCCGGTCTCGATCCTGGAGATCTTCGACGCCGAGCACTCCAGCCGTTCGGCCACCGCCTCGATGGTGATGCGCGCGGCGTCGCGGTGCCGGCGCAGTTCGGCGCCGAGCCGGCGACGGCGGATGGTCGGGCTGCGCCGCTCGCTCACGACGCCCCCCGGCGGCCCACTGGGCCGAATCGCTCGCTGCTCGCCCTCACCCGGTTACCTCCGGTCGGTCGCGCCTGGGGTCGACGCCCGCCGGGGGCGCGACCGTCGGAACGGCGGGCGAGCGTTCGCGGCAGGGGTGATGGTGCCGGTCGTCGACCGGCCGCGACGGGCGGAACCGGCGTCCAGTGTGCCGGTCCGGGGACAGCGGCATCAAGCGTCTATTTCCGCGAGCCGCTCACGTATCGTATCGGCAAAAGTCGACATGCAACTTGCATGAAGCACGACACTCATGCAATCTGTCCGTAGGGCTCGAATCACTCACCGCTCCGGTCGGCCGCCGGAAAGGGACGATCCGCCGACGGGTGGGCGTCCGGGTCGAGGGATACCAGCCCGGCACCGCACGACAAGATCCGCTCCGGGCGAGGACCCCGCTGCCGCACGTCAGGGTGACTGTGGCGGCGGGCGCGACGACCGGGAGCGGCGGGGTGCTGGTCGGGTGCGGGCACGCCACCAACGCGCCCGACCCGACCAGCATCACCAGCGCCGCCGGTTCACGAGGCACAACCCCGTCACCAGGCGAGACATCCCCCGAAACACCAGCCACCGGCGTGCCCGCCGGCCGATCTCCCCAGGAGAACTCTGTGCTTCCCCGCTCAGGTGACGTGCTGCACGTGACGCGCGCGGCGAGTGTCCAGTTCCTCAAGCCGATCATGTTCCGCGTGATCCGGGTGCTCGACTGGCCCACCTACGACGGTTGGATGTGGCTCGAAGGCTACGAGCTGAACGCGGCGGGGGACGCGGTCAGCCGGCGTTCGATCTACGTGCAGGCCGCAGGCCTGCGCCAGCTTCGGGCCGCCGCCCAACCCCGGCAGCGCACCGTCCCCGTCCGGCAGCGCCGCCCCGTGGCGCGTACCCCCGTCCGGGTCGGCTGACCAGCCGAAACCCGTCCCGGTGGGCGTGCCACCGCCATAGAATCGGTACGCCCACCCCGGCGAACGTCTCCACCCCGCGCGTCCCGGACCCTGAACCTGGGATGGTCATGGTCATACTGCCCGCCGCGCGGCGGCACCACAGGTCCCGTACGATCTACGCCTTCGGGCTGCTGGCGCTCCTCGGCGCCGCCACCACCCTCGGGGTGGTGGTCCGCTACCCGACCCTGTCGGCCACCGAGCTGGCCGCGCCGGTCCCCGCGCCGGAGATCACCGTCATCGACGAGGAGCCGGAGCCCGACTGGGCCGCCCCGGCGGATCCACCGGCCGTCCCGGGCCCCGTCGGTGCGGGAGCGGACGCGGCGGGCGTGCCGACCGGTCCACCGGCCGGCGCGGGGGCCGGCGCCGGAACGGACCCGGTGGTCGAGGCCGGGCGGGCCGCGGCGGGGCCCACCTCCCAGCGGGACGAGACGAGCCGCTCCCTGTTCTGGTCCGGTCTCCTCGGGCTCGCCATCTCCCTGGCCGGGCTGGGCCTGGTCGGCACCAGACGCCGCATGTGGTGACCGGCGTCGGGCCCGGAGCGCGGTGACCGAACCCCGGTGCCGGGCGTGACGACCGGATCCGCCGTCAGGGGGTCGGGGTCGGGGTCGCCGGGGTCGTCGGGGCCGCCGCGCTGCTCGTCGGTGCCGGTGCCGCCGCGACCACCAGGATGACCTGATCGCCGGCCGGCACCAGCGCCCCCGCCTCCGGGTCGGTCTCCAGCACCGTTCCGGCCGGCCGGTCGGACTCACGGGTCTCGACGCGGTGGTCGACCCCGATCCGGTCCAGGATCCGCTCGGCCGTCGCCCGGGGCAGCCCCACCAGCGGCGGCATCGGCACCCCGGCCGGGGTCGTGGCCGGCGGCGTCGTCGGGGTGGGGGACGGCCCACCGGTCGTCGCCCCGGTCGTCGGTGCCCCGGTCGTCGCCGGTGCCGAGGTCGGGCCCGCCGACGGCGTCTCCTCGGGACCGGTGCCGTCGCCGGACGACTGGGCCAGCCAGAAGCCGACGCCCAGCAGGCCGAGCAGCAGCAGCGCCACGACACCGAGCAGGATCGGCGTCCACCAGCGCCGGCCGGGCTGCTCCTCGGCGTACCACTCGCCGGTCGGGGGCCCGTACTCCGCCGGTCGGGGCGGCGGCACCCCGGCCCGACCGGACCACACCTGCCCGCCGGCCGGCTTCGGCCGGGCGTCGTCACCGGGCTTCGGCAGCGGCCGGGTCTGGTCACCGGCGTCGTCGGGGGGCGGGTCCTGGCGGTCGTCGCTCATGGCACGTCCTCTCCCACACCGGGCGGGGTGGCTGGCCCTCCCATCCACGCTAACCGCTGTGGGCCAGCGCGGCCGGGACCGGCGCGGCGAGCCGCCGTCACGGGGTGGGCGGCGGCTCCGCGCTCGGCTCGCCGGGCTCCTCGCCGCAGGTCAGGGCCACCTTGTCGTTCCAGTGCGCCGTGCTGTCGGCCGCCGGCGCCTGGGCCGTGACGACGCCGGTCCGGCCCGTCGGATAGCCGGGGTAGAGGCCCTCCTCGACCAGGTCCTCGGCCGCGTCGTCGCAGTCGTCGCCGACCAGGTCGGGGATGCTGACCTCGGGTGCGGGCCCGGCGACGTACAGCGCGACGGTCGTGCCCCGCGACACGGGGGAGCCGACGGGCGGGTCGGCGCGCCGCACGTCCCGCCCCGACTCCGCGCCGAAGACCAGCCGCCAGCCCAGCCGCAGGTCCCGCAGCTCGTCCCGCGCGTCCTCGAAGTCCGTGCCCACCACGGGCGGGACGGTCAGCCCGGTGGAGCGGGTGGGCGCGGTGGTCCGGGTCGCCGGAGCGGTCGTCCGGGCCGGCGACGACGGGGCCTCGGAGGGGGGTGCCGTGGCCGAGACGTCGGGCTGCGCGGCCGGGAGGCCGGGCGACGGGTCGTCCTCACCGGCCAGCAGCCAGCCACCGGCCGCGCCGGCCAGCGCGAGGAGCGCGACGGCCAGGCCCCCGCCCAGCAGCTTGGCCGACCGGCCCGAGCCGGTCGCGTCGGCCTCGTCGGGGTACGCCTCCCCCACGGTGTTCCCGTCCGTCACAGCGCCCACCACCTCATCACCGGCGACCGTACCGGGGGCACGCCAGGTGCCCCGGCGCGGGTTCCCCGCCACGACTCGCCGGGCCGCCCCAGGGGCGTTACGCTGCCCGGCATGGCCAGACGGGGCTGGGGAGGATCGATCGCCACCGCGATCGGTGTCGCTGCCGGCGCGGGCGCCGCCCAATTGGGCTTCGGCTACGGGCTGGGCATCATCAACTGGTCGGCGTCGGGCGTCGACGCGGGCGAGGCGGCGTGGGTGGCGAGCCTCGCGTGGGCGACCTGGATCTCGGCCACCTCGACGATCGCGGGCGCGGTCTGCGCCCAGCGGCTACGGCGTCCCGTGGCCCGGTCAGCAGACCGGGCCGCGACCGCCCCGGACGGGGTCACGACCGATGCGGAGCCCACCGCCGCTGCCCAGCCGACCGCTACCGCGGAGCCCACTGCCACCGCCACTGCCGAGCCCACTGCCACCGCCGAGCCGGCCGCCCCGGAGCCGGCTCCGGCGCCGGGCACCCCGGCACCGGCCGCCGCTACGGATTCGGCCGCCCCGGCACCGGCCTCCGCCCGCGGGCCGGACGTGGCCGACCGGGGACCCGACGTGGTCGACGCCGTCGACCCGGTCGCCGGGCCGGGGCCGACCGGCCCGCCCCGGCCGACCGGCCCGCCCCGGCCGGCGGGAGCGCTCGCGCTGGCGCTGGCCGCTGCGGTCGGCGCGCTGGTCACCGTGCTGCTGGTGGCCGTGCCGGCACGGATGGCGGGCGTGCCCGGCGTCGCCGCACCGCAGGCCATGGCCGCCGGGTACGCCGGAATGGGCCTGTTCCTCGGGCTGCTCGTGGCGGTCTGGGCGCTGCGCTCGCCCGCTGCGGCGGCCAACGTGATCGCCACCGCCGGCTGGCTCTGGCTTCTCGCCGTGGTCGCCGTGGTGGACGGGGTGCTCGCCGGGCGCGGGCTGACCACCGCCCAGCTCGGGATCTGGCAGCTCAGCGCCGACCGGCCCGACTTCTGGATCCGGGACTGGTTCTACTGGCCCGGCGCGTCGCTGGCGCTCGGCTCGGCGCTGCTGATCGGGGCGCTGGGCGCGCGGCGTGCCGCCCGGTCGGCGGAGCACCGGCTCGGGGCGGCGGCCTCCGGCGGGGCCGGGCCGGTCCTCGTCGCGCTGGCGTACCTGCTGGTCGTGCCCGGCCTGAGCACGCTCGGCCGGGAGCAGGTGTCGGCGCACCTGGTCGCCCCGTACGCCGTGGTGGTGGGTTTCGCCGGCTCGGTGCTGACGGCGGCGCTCGCCCAGCGCTCCGCGACCCGCCGGAGCGCCGGGCGCGACCTCGCGGGGCAGGCGGCCGGGTCCTCGAAGCCGACGACGGGCGGACGCGGCTCCGCCGCGCCGGCCGTGCTGCCCCGGCAGCGCTCCGGTGCCGCCGGAAAGGCCGGGGAGGCCGGGGAGGCGACCGCGACGACCGGCCCCGGGCCGGCCCGGCTGGTCGACACGGAGGCCGACCAGCCGGCGTGATCAACCTTGTGCCGGCGGGGTGGTGGTCCGGCCGCCGGCGAGGTGGTGGGTCGGTCAGTCGACCGGCCAGGTGTGCACCGGTTCGTTCTTCCGCTGCAACTCCGCGTAGCGCTGCACCATGTGGTGCAGGGCCGCGTCGCGTTCCAGGCCCCGGTGGTGCTCGGCCGCCCAGACCGTCTCGGTCTGCCAGACCGCGCCGTTGCGGCCGGTGCGGCAGCGCTGCTCGATGATGCCGAGCAGGCGGTCCCGCTCGGCGGGCGCGACGCCGAAGCGGTCCAGCCCGGTGGCCGCCGTCGGCAGCAGGGTGTCGAGCACCAGCTTGGTCACCGGCACGTCCCCGAGGCGCGGCCAGTGCAGGACGGCGTCCATCCCGCGCCGGGCGGCGGCGTGGAAGTTCTCCTCGGCGGAGCTGAAGGTGAGCTGGCTCCAGATCGGCCGGTCCGCCTCGGCCAGGCCCCGCGCGAGGCCGAAGTAGAAGGCGGCGTTCGCGAGCATGTCGACCACGGTCGGGCCGGCGGGCAGCACCCGGTTCTCCACGCGCAGGTGGGGCCGGCCGTTCATGATGTCGTAGACGGGCCGGTTCCAGCGGTAGACCGTGCCGTTGTGCAGCCGGAGTTCCGCCAGCTCGGGCACGCCCCCGGCGTGCAGGACCTCGACCGGGTCCTCGTCCTCGCAGATCGGCAGCAGCGGCGGGAAGTAGCGGACGTTCTCCTCGAACAGGTCGAAGATCGACGTGATCCAGCGCTCGCCGAACCAGACCCGGGGGCGTACGCCCTGGGCCTTCAGCTCGTCGGGGCGGGTGTCGGTGGCCTGCTGGAACAGGGCGATCCGGGTCTCGGCCCAGAGCTGCCGGCCGTACAGGTAGGGGGAGTTCGCCCCGACGGCCACCTGGACACCCGCGATGGCCTGGGAGGCGTTCCAGTAGTCGGCGAAGCTGTCCGGGGCGACCTGGAGGTGGAACTGGAGGCTCGTGCAGGCGGCCTCCGGCGCGATGGAGTCGGTGTGCGTCCGGAGCCGTTCGACGCCGCGGATGTCCAGCTCGATGTCCTCGCCCCGGGCGCCGACGATCTGGTCGTTGAGCACCCGGTACCGGGCGGCGGTGGAGAGGTTGTCGGCCACCAGGTGCCGCTCGGTCAGTGTGGGCAGGATGCCGACCAGGACGATCCGCGCGTCGGACGACGCCGCCCGCGCGTCGGCCCGGTCCAGGCTGCTGCGCAGGTCACGCTCGTAGTCGGCGAAGCCGGCGCCCTCGATGAGCCGGGGCTCGGCGTTCAGCTCCAGGTTGAACCGCCCCAACTCGGTCTGGAAGAGCGGGTCGGCGATGTCCGCGAGGATCTCGTCGTTGCGCATCGCCGGCTCGGCGGCCGGGTCCATCAGGTTGAGCTCGATCTCCAGCCCGGTCATCGGCCGGTCGGCGTCGAAGCCGAAGTCGTCCAGCATCAACGCGAAGACGTCCAGGCACCTCCGGACCTTCTGCCGGTAGTGGAGCCTGTCCTCTCGGGAGAAGGCGCCCTGCTCGACGTCCCTGCCCATGTGTCCTCCCGGCGCGAGGCGCGGCGGGGCCTGCCGCCCGCAGCGCACATTGTGAACCTTCTACGGTAAAAGCACCCCCCGCGCCGGGCCAGAGGCCGACGCCGGACGGTCACCTCTGCGGCGACCGCGACCGGCCTGGAACGCGCTCCCGACCGCCTCTCTACCCAGGTGGGGGCGCGCGCCATCGCCCCCGCGAAGGGGCCGACCGTGACAATTCGCACGCTCCCGCCGAAGGGACTCCGGCGGAACGGCCGCGGGCCCGCGTCGGCTGGTGCGACGCGGGCCCGGGTCTCGTGGAGCGGGGCGGTCAGGCCTGGCGGACGCCCTCGCCCTCGATCTCGATCTTGATCTTCTTGCCGACCAGCACGCCGCCGGTCTCCAGGGCGACGTTCCAGGTGAGGCCGAAGTCCTCGCGGTCGATCTCGGTGCTGGCGGAGAAGCCGAAGATGTCCTGGCCGAACGGGCTGCGGCCGACGCCCTCGAACTCGACCTCCAGCTCCACCGGACGCGTCACGCCCTTGATGGTCAGCTCGCCGGTGAGGACGAACTCGTTGCCGTCCCGGGACTTCACGCCCGTGCTGCGGTACTCCAGGGTCGGGAAGGCCTCGGCGTCCAGGAACTCGGGGCTGCGCAGGTGGCCGTCCCGGTCGGCCTGGGCGGTGCTGATGCTGGCGGCCTGGATGGTCGCGGAGACCGAGGACTGCATCGGGTCCTCGGCGATGGTGATGGTGGCGGTCGCGTCGGCGAACTCGCCGCGCACCTTGCTGACCATCATGTGCCGGGCGACGAACCCGACCCGCTTGTGGGCGACGTCCAGCAGGTAGGTGCCGGCCGCCGGGATCGTGAGGCCCTCCCACTCGCGGGTAACCGATCCGTTGCTGCTGGTCATGGTGCTGTCCTCCAGGAGAGATTGTTCAGTGGCCCAACGACTGACCGAGCAACTATAGACAGAGCAATATTCCGTGTGTCAAGTATTGCTATGATGAACTCGTGGACCAGAACGTGTTCGACGACCCCCGGATCACCGCCGTCGGTCTCCTCGTCGAGGCGCACGCCGGGCTGTCGGCCCGGTTCGCCGCCCAGTACGAGGAGCACGGGCTCTCTCCGGTCGAGTTCGAGGTGCTCACCCGCCTCGCCCGCTCGCCGGGCAACCAGCTGCGCATGACCGACCTGGCCGCGCAGACCTCGCTCTCCACCAGCGGGGTGACCCGGGTGGTGGACCGGATGGAACGTGACGGCCTGCTCTGCCGCCGGGCCTGCCCGTCCGACCGGCGCAGCTCGTACGCGGTGGTCACCGCCGCCGGGTTGCAGCGGCTGGACCAGACCCTCCCCGGGCACCTGCGGATCATCGAGGAGTGGTTCATCGGCCAACTGGAGCCGGAGGAGCTGCGCGCCCTCCTCCACGGCCTGCGCCGCGTACGCGATGCGGTGCATCCGGGCGCGACCGCCGGCAGCACCGACCCGGTCCCGACGGAAGCCGCCTCCTCCTGACCGCCCGGCGGACGGGCCGGAGGCACCGGCAGAAAGACCGGCAGAACCGCCCACCCGCCGACAACAAACCGGATTAAGCAGACAAGTCACACCGCCGGGGGTGGCTACTGTTCTCCCAGCGGGGGCGCACCGGGGGGTGCCGGCGCGAGCGATGAGCGAGGGGTAAAACCAGGGGGCTTCTTCGCTCGCGCCGCCCCCGCGTCAACATTCCCGGGCACGCCCGGTCGACTCGGGTCGGCCGGGCCGCCGCAGCGGTGCCAGCAGCGCATCCTCCCGGGGCAGCAGGCTGATCCCGTTCTGCCGACAGGCGGCGTCGAGGCGGTCGAGCACGCCCGCGTCCCGGGTGCTCGCCGCGAGCCCGACGAGCGCCTCCACCAGGTCCCGCCGGTCCTGACCGGCGACGGTTCCCTCCGCTGCGGCGGCGAACCACTCGGCCGCCAGCTCACCGTCGGCCCGGTGCAGGGCGATGTTCGCCTCGATGAGCGCGCAGATCCCGTCCTCGAACCGGGCCTCCCCCGGCCGGCCGCGCAGCGGCTCGGCACCGAGCGCCGCGTCACCGGCCGCGCAGGTGCGCAGACCCGCCAGCACCTCGGCCGCCTCGTCGGGACGCCCGTCCTGGGCCAGCGCCAGGCCGATCGTGCCGAGGGCCCGCCGACGGTGCCCCGGGTCGCCGACCTCCACCAGCCCGGCGGCCACCCGGCGACCCTGCTCCACGGCGTCGGCGTACCGGCCCTCCAGCCGGGTGACCTCGGCCAGGTCGGCCCGGGCCAACACGCGCAGCCGCCGCTCGCCGGACTGGGCGGCCAGCCGGTCCATGGCGGCCAGGCGACGCCGCGCCCCGGCCAGGTCGCCCACCCGGACGTCGTGCCAGGCGAGGCTGTGCTGCGCCACGGCCATGTCGCGCAGCCGCCCGTGCCGGGTGGCCAGGACGAGCACGGCGGCGGCCTGGTCGCGCGCCTCGTCGTGCCCCCCGGTCGCCCCCAGCAGCGCGCAGAGCACCGCCCGCGCCTCCAGCTCCCCGGCCACGTCGCCGGCCCGGTGCAGGATGGCCCAGGCGTCCCGGGCCGCCGGCAGCTCCTGCTCCGCCGCGCCGTGCTCGACGGCGAGCCGGGCCGCGCCCAGCACCGCACGGGCGCGCAGCCCCGGATCGGCGGCGGCGGTGCGCGGGTCGGCCAGCAGCCGCCGCAGCCACTGCCGCCCGACGACGTCCCGGCCCCGGAACCGCCACCAGCGGGCCAGCCCGACGGCCAGCCGGAGCGCGGTCGACGGGTCGTCGACGGCGGCGTGGGCCAGCGCGGCGGTGATGTCGGCGGTCGCCTCGTCCAGCCGGCGCACCGCCGAGGTCAGCTGCGGGCCGGCCAGGTCGGGGGCCGTCCGGGCCACCAGCCGCGCGAAGACCTCCGCGTGCCGCCGCCGGACGTCGCACCGTTCCCCGGCGCCGATGGCCTGCTCGGCGGCGAACTCCCGCACCGCGTCGAGCAGCCGGAACCGGAACGGACCGGTCCCCCGGACGCTGAGCAGGCCGAGCTGGAGCAACCGGTCCAGCAGCGGCACCGGGTCGATCGAGACCGTGCCCTCCGGGTCGGCGTCGTCGGCCAGCATCTCCTCGGCCAGCTCCACGGACCACCGGTTGCGGAACACGGAGAGCCGACGCAGGGCGGCCCGCTCGTCCGGGGCGAGGAGGCGGTAGCTGGCGGCCACCGCGTCCCGCAGGGTGACCGTCGCCCCACCCCCCGGCGTCCACCCGGGCCCGGGCCGCTGGGCCGGCGAGGTAGCGAGGTCGAGGACCCGGTCGCCGTACCGGTCGAGCAGCTCGTTGAGGTCGAGGATGCGCCCCCGGGCGGCCATCAGCTCGATGGCGAGGGGCAGCCCACCCAGCCGGCGGGCCAGCGCGGCGAGGGCCGGCAGCTCGGCCGGGTCCGGCGGCTCCCGCCGCACCCGGGCCAGCCGCGCCGTGAACAGCGCCACCGCCGGGTAGCCGGCCAGGACGGCCGGCCCGGCCGGGTCCAGCTCGGGCGGCGGCACGTCCAGCGGCGGTACGGGCCAGACGCGCTCGCCGGGCACACCGACCGGGTGCCGCCCGGTGACCAGCACCCGCAGCGTGGGCACCGCCCCCGCCAGCCGGTGCAGCGCCCCGGCCACCGGGTCGGGCGCCCGCTCCACCGCGTCGATCAGCAGCAGCGCCGGACGGGCGGCCAGTCGCACCGCGAGGTCGGACGCACGGGCCGCGCCGAAGGCCGCCGCCGCGGCGGAGAGCACGTCGGCCGGGTCCGAGCCCTCCCCGACGAGCACCCCGGCGACCTCGCCCGGCGCCCGCCCGGCCACGGCGTGGGCGACCGCCAGGGCCAGCGCCGTCTTGCCCACCCCGGCCAGCCCGACCAGGCTGACCACGGACGGGCCGTGGTCGGCGGTGAGCAGCTCGACGAGTTCGGCGACGTCCCGCTCCCGGCCGATCAGCTCGACGGGCGGCGGGAGCGCGATCGGCGTACCCCCGGGGTGGGCAGCCGACGACGGCCCGGCACCGACCGGGTGGGGAACCGACGGCGGCGGGGCGGCGGGTGGTTCGTCGGCCGCGCGGGCGGGGTCGGCCGGGGCCGCCCCCCGGGCGGCGGCGACGAACGCCGCGCGGACGGGCCCGGCGAGGCCGAGGGCACCGGCCAGCAGGTCGACGGTGGTCCGCTGCGGCCGCGCGGACCGGCCCCGCTCCAGGTCACGGACCGTCCGCACCCCGACCCCGGCGCGGGCGGCCAGCTCGGCCTGGGTGAGGCCGGCGGCGTGCCGGTGCGCGCGCAGCAGGGCGGACAATCCGGTACGACCGTCCGCGCCCGGCGGACGGCCATGATCGGGAGCCATGGGCAGGAAGGGTACGGATCGGGTCTGACTGTCGTCAGCCAACCGTCGCCCTGCCGACGCTGACCGGCACAAATATCCGACAGCGCTGCACGCGGGAGTTTACCGGCGTGAGAGGGGGACCCTTCTCTACCTCAGGCGTTAATAGGGGGCCCTTCCTTTCACAGGCCGAGGTCGCGGGCGATGATCATGCGCTGGACCTCGCTGGTGCCCTCGCCGATCTCCAGGATCTTCGAGTCGCGCCAGAACCGGGCCACCGGGTACTCGTTCATGAAGCCGTAGCCGCCGTGGATCTGGGTCGCCTCGCGGGCGTTGTCCACGGCGACCGTGCTGGCGTGCAGCTTGGCGATCGCCGCCTGCCGCTTGAACGGCTCGCCGGCCAGCATCCGGGCGGCGGCGTCGTAGTAGGCCAGGCGGGCGGTGTGCGCCTTCAGCTCCATGTCGGCGATCTTGAACTGGATGGCCTGGTAGTTGCCGATCGGCTGGCCGAACGCCTGGCGCTGGCTCGCATACTTGATCGACTCGTCGACGCAGCCTTGGGCGAGGCCGACGGCCAGGGCGGCGATGGCGATCCGGCCCTCGTCGAGGATGCGCAGGAACTGGGCGAAGCCCCGGCCCCGCTCGCCGAGCAGGTTGGCCGCCGGCACCCGGCAGTCGTCGAAGGTCAGCTCGTGGGTGTCCGAGGCGGTCCAGCCGACCTTCGAGTAGCCCGGCGCGACCGTGAACCCGGGGGTGCCCGACGGGACGATGATCGTGGAAAGCTCCTTCGACCCGTCCGGCCGGGTGCCCGTGACGGCGGTGACCGTGACCAGGGCGGTGATGTCGGTGCCCGAGTTGGTGATGAACGCCTTCGAGCCGTTGATCACCCACTCGTCGGTGGACTCGTCGAGGACGGCCCGGGTCTGGGTGCCGCCCGCGTCCGACCCGGTGCCGGGCTCGGTGAGGCCGAAGCCGGCCAGCGCCTCGCCGCTGAGCAGCCTCGGCAGCCACCGCTCCCGCTGCTCGGCCGTGCCGAAGCGGAAGATCGGCATCGCGCCGAGGGAGACGGCCGCCTCCAGGGTGATCGCCACGCTGGAGTCGACCCGCGCCAACTCCTCCAGGGCCAGGCAGAGCGCGAAGTAGTCGCCGCCCATGCCGCCGTGCTCCTCGGGGAAGGGCAGGCCGAACAGGCCCATCTTGCCCATCTGCCGGATCACCTCGTACGGGAAGGTGTGCTTCTCGTAGTGCTCGGCGATGACCGGGGCGACCACCTCGCGGGCGAAGTCCCGCACGCTGGACCGCAGCGCCTCTTGCTCCTCGGTGAGCCGGAAGTCCATCGATTCCTCCTGTACGCAGTCCTCCGTCGGGCGCTCGTGACGCCGACGGGGTGGGTGGTCCTGGGTAGCGGTGGTGGCCGTCGGTGGTGGCCGTCGCTGTGCTGGTGGGGGCGTCGCTGTGCTGGTGGGAGCGTCGCGGTGGTGGCCCGGGGGGTCGCGGTGGCGGTGCCGGCCCCGGCGCGGCGGGTCAGACCGGGGTGACGCCGTGGCGGCGGCGGGAGAAGTGCCGGTCCTTGGTGCGGGCGGCGGCGTACCGGCGGACCAGCTCGGCGCGCAGCTCGTGCGGCTCGACGATCGTGTCGACGACCAGCTCGCTGGCCAGGCGGACGACGTCGATGTCGCGCTCGTACTCGGCGCGCCTGGCGGCGACGAAGGCGGCCCGTTCCGCCTCGTCGGCGATGGCCGCGATCTTGTTGGCGTAGACGGCGTTGACGGCGGCCTCCGCCCCCATCACCGCGATCTTCGCGGTGGGCAGGGCGATCGTCGCGTCGGGCTCGAAGCCGGGGCCGGCCATCGCGTAGAGGCCCGCGCCGTACGCCTTGCGGACCACCACGCAGATCTTCGGCACCGTCGCCTCGGAGATCGCCGTGATCATCTTGGCCCCGTGCCGGATGATGCCCTGCTTCTCCACCGCGCTGCCCACCATGAACCCGGGCACGTCGGACAGGAACAGCAGCGGCACGTTGAACGCGTCGCAGAGCTGCACGAACCGGGTCGCCTTGTCGGCCGAGTCGACGAAGAGCACGCCGCCCTTGAACATCGAGTTGTTGCCGACGACGCCGACGACCTCGCCGTCGAGCCGGCCGAAGCCGATGGTCAGCTCCCTGGCCCAGAGCGCCTGGATCTCGAAGAAGCTGCCGTCGTCGAGCAGGCCCTTGACGTACCGGCGCATGTCGAACGCCTGCCGCTCGCTGGCCGGCACCAGCGCGGCCAGGTCGGCCTTGGCCGGCGCGGGCGTCGCCTCGGCGGCCGGCGGCGGCTGGGTCCAGTTGGCCGGCAGGTAGGACAGGTAGCGGCGGACCACGTCGAGCGCCTCGGCCTCGGTCTTGCAGAGGAAGTGCCCGACGCCGGACTCGGCGCAGTGCACGCGCGCCCCGCCCATCGCCTCCAGGGTGGTCTTCTCGCCGGTCACCATCTCGACCATCCGGTCGGAGCCGAGATACATGCTGGCGTTGCCGTCGACCATCGCCACCACGTCGCAGAACGCCGGGATGTAGGCCCCGCCGGCCGCGCTCGGCCCGAACAGGGCGCACACCTGCGGGATCGAGCCGGAGGCGCGGACCTGGTTCCAGAAGATCTTCCCGGCACCGCGCCGGCCGGGGAACAGGTCGACCTGGTCGGTGATCCGCGCGCCGGCCGAGTCGACCAGGTAGACCATCGGCACGCCGGTCGAGTAGGCCCGCTCGATGATCCGGATGATCTTTTCGACGGTACGCGCGCCCCAGCTGCCCGCCTTGACCGTGGAGTCGTTGGCCATCAGGCAGACCGGCCGGCCGTCGATGGTGGCGGTGCCGGTGACGACGCCGTCGGCGGGCAGGCCCTCGGCCAGGGCGTTGGCGTAGAGGCCGTCCTCGACGAACGAGCCCTCGTCGACCAGGAGCGCCACCCGTTCGCGGGCGAAGAGCTTGCCCTTGGCGGCGTTGGCCGCGTGGTATTTGTCCGCACCGCCGGCCTTCGCGCGCTTGCGTAGCTGCTCCAGTGCCTCACCGTCGAGCGTCACGCCGACTCCCCATTGCCGCCACCGTGCCGGCCCGCCGCACGGGCACGCCGACCACCCTGAACGATCGTTAGGGTATCCCACCCGCCGCCCGATCGGCGACCCCGGGGCGGAACCGGACGCCCCGACACGCCGTCGACCGACCGATCGTGATCCAAATATTGAAATGCGTAGATGATTCTCGTTAGGCTCCCGACACCCCCTCCCGAATAGGAGTCAGCGATGGCCTCACGAATCAGCCGGACCCTGGTCGCGACGGTCGCGACGGCCGGTGCGACCCTCGGCGTCACCCTCGCCAACCCGTCGCCCGCGTCCGCTGCCATGACCATCTGCTACAACACCAGCCAGGCCCCGAGCTACGCCAGCATCGCCAACCAGGCCGCCACGATCTGGAACAACGCCACGTCGAACCTGACGCTGACCGCGAACTGCGGCACCAACCTCCGGATCTACCAGATCACCGGCGGCGGCTCGTACGCCGTGCGGACCAGCCTCGGCAACGGGCGGGTCTACATCGACACCCAGCAGGCCGCCCAGTACAGCCCGCTGCGGATCATGACCCACGAGATCGGGCACATCCTCGGTCTGCCCGACAACTACAACGGCAACTGCGCGATCCTGATGTCCGGCGGCAGCGCCGGCACGAGCTGCACCAACCCGTACCCGAGCACCGCCGAGGCGAACCGGGTGACCAGCCTGTTCGCCGGCACCCGCAGCGCCACCGAGCGGGGCGCCGACAGCGGGTCGACCGTCTTCCAGGACAGCTGGCCCGCCGCACTCGCCCCGGTGAGCTGACCGAGCGGGAACACCGGAGGGGCCGGCAGCGCGCCGGCCCCTCCGCCGCGTCCAGCCGGCCCTGCCGCCTCCCGGTCGGTCAGGCCGGCAGGGGGGTCAGCCGGGTGCGCGGGCCCGCCCGCAGGACGCCGGAGGGGAGCTTCTTGCCGAGCAGCTCCTCGGCCAGCTCCGCCACCTCGACGAGGGCCGCCAGGTCGATGCCGGTGTCGATGCCCATGTCGTGCAGCATGTGCACCGCCTCCTCGGTGGCCAGGTTGCCGCTGGCCCCCGGCGCGTACGGGCAGCCGCCGAGGCCGCCGACGCTGGCGTCGAACTCGGTCACCCCCAGCTCCAGAGCCGTCAGCAGGTTGGCCAGCGCCGTGCCCCGGGTGTTGTGGAAGTGCAGCAGCACGGGAACGTGCGCGTTGCGGTCGCGTACCGCGCTGATCAGCTCGCGGACCCGGCGCGGCGTGCCCATGCCCGTGGTGTCACCGAACGCGACCCGGTCCGCGCCGTCGCGGACCACCCGGTCGACGATGCCGGCGACCCGCGCCGGGTCGACGTCCCCCTCGTACGGGCAGCCGAAGCTGGTCGCCACGATCACCTCGGCGGTTGCCCCGGCACCGTGCAGCAGGTCGATCAGCTCGGCGATGTCGTCGAGCGACTCGGCGGTGGACCGGTTGACGTTGCGCCGGTTGTGCGTGTCGCTGGCCGAGACCACCACCTCGATCTCGGTGAACCCGGCCGCCAGGGCCCGCTGCGCGCCCCGGGTGTTCGGCACCAGCGCCGAGTAGCGCACCCCGTCGACCTTCGCTGCCCGCCGCCACACCTCGTCCGCGTCGGCCATCTGCGGGATCGCCTTGGGGTGCACGAACGACACCGCCTCGATGCGGCGCACGCCGGTGCCGGAGAGCGCGTCGATCAACCGCACCTTGGCCTCGGTCGGAATGGGCTCCTCGTTCTGGAGTCCGTCGCGCGGCCCGACCTCCCGGATCGAGACCGCCGCTGGCATCTGGCTCATGGTCACCTCGCTGTGACGTCGGGCCGCCGGGGGTACCGCACGCGCCGCCGCCCCTCGTGAGGGCGGCCGACGGGACGACGCCGGACGACCAATGGTCCCTCCAGACAACCAGACCCCCGAGCCCCACCGCCAGGCCGACCCGCCCCGCCCCCTGCCGCCTGGGCGGCCTGCGAAGTTGACCAAGAGGTTTGCGTCACCGGGCATGCCGGATCCTGACGCAAACCTCTTGATCACCGAGGCGGAACGGCGGGTGGAACGGCGAGGCGGAACGGCGGTCAGCGCATGCGGGTGACGATGCCCGTGTCGTAGTCGCCGGAGAGGAACTCCTCGTTCTCCAACAGCTCGGCGAAGAACGGCAGGTTGCACTTGGGGCCGGCCACCTCGAACGCGGCGACCGCCGCGCGGGCCCGCTCGATCGCCTCCGCCCGGTCGCGGCCGTTGACGATCAGCTTGGCCAGCAGGCTGTCGTAGAACGGGGTGACCGTGTTGCCGTCGACGTAGCCGGAGTCGACCCGCACGCCCTCGCCGGCCGGCTCGCGCCATGTCGTGATCACGCCGGGGCCGGGCAGGAAGCGCTTCGGGTCCTCGGCGTTGATCCGCAGCTCGATGGCATGGCCGCGCGGGGCGAGCGCGTCCGGGTCGAACGTCGGCGCGAGGCCGGCGGCCACCCGGAGCTGCTCCTCCACCAAGTCGACGCCGTAGACCAGCTCGGTGACGGGGTGCTCGACCTGGAGCCGGGTGTTCATCTCCAGGAAGAAGAACTCCTGCGTGGCGGGGTCGAAGA
This sequence comes from Micromonospora haikouensis, assembly GCF_900091595.1. Taxonomy (GTDB): domain Bacteria; phylum Actinomycetota; class Actinomycetes; order Mycobacteriales; family Micromonosporaceae; genus Micromonospora; species Micromonospora haikouensis. The sequence continues at coordinate 246,332 of NZ_FMCW01000003.1, read as the reverse complement.
GGCACTCCACCGTGCCCGCGTTGCGGTAGCCGACCGCCTCGCCGGCCCGCACGGCGGCGGCCAGGAGGCGCGCGCGCAGCTCCGGCGAGACCGCCGGGGACGGGGACTCCTCGACGAGCTTCTGGTTGCGCCGCTGCACCGAGCACTCCCGCTCGCCGAGCGCCACCACCCGGCCGTCGGCCAGGCCGAGGATCTGCACCTCGACGTGACGCACCCGGGGGAAGTACCGCTCGATCAGCACAGACCCGTCGCCGAACATCCGCTCGGCGAACGCGCGCACCTTGTCGTACTCGGTGCGCAGCGCCGCCTCGTCGGCGGCCACGCCCATGCCCATGCCGCCGCCGCCCGCCGCGGCCTTGACCATCACCGGGTAGCCGATCTCCGCGGCGGCGGCGACCGCCGCGTCCAGGTCGGCGGCCGGTTCGGTGGTGCCGGGCGCGACCGGCACGCCGGCCGCCGCCATCAGGTTCCGGGCGTTGATCTTGTCGCCCATCGCGGAGATCGCGTCGGCACCGGGTCCGACCCAGATCAGCCCACTGCTCTCGACGGTACGGGCGAAGTCGGCGTTCTCCGACAGGAAGCCGTAACCGGGGTGGATCGCCTGCGCGCCGGTCGACTTGGCGGCGGCGAGGAGGGCCTCGACGTTCCGGTAGCTCTGGGCCGGGTTCGCCGGCCCCACACAGACGGCCTCGTCGGCCTCGGTCACGAACGGCAGGCCGGCGTCGGCCTCCGAGTGGACAGCGATCGCGCGGATTCCGAGCCGGTTCGCGGTTCGGATGATCCGACGGGCGATCTCGCCGCGGTTGGCCACCAGCAGCGATTCGATCATGTTCTCCTCCAGCGTCCAGGGGTGGGGACGATGCCAGGGAACCATGGGTGACGGGCCGGCCACGAGTCAAGCGCGTGGCGGCGGGGCGGATTCAGCGGCCCGTGTCGAGCTGCTGCGGACACAGAACAGGCCCCCGGCGGATGCGGAGGGCCTGCGGGTCGAAGGGCTGCGGGACGAGGGTGCTGCGCGACGAGGGTGCTGCGGGGCGAGCGGGTCAGGCGGTGCGCTTCGCCAGCTCGACGAAGCCGCGCCACGAGGCCGGCGAGAAGGAGAGGGTGCCGCCGTCGCGGTCCTTCGTGTCACGGACGAGAACGACGCCGGGCAGGTTGTCGGCGACCTCGACGCAGTCGCCCTGGTTGTTGCCGCTCTTCGTGGACTTACGCCACCGCGCGTCGCTCACGTCCATGCTGCCGCTGCTTCCCTCAAGAGGTCCAGAGACTGCGACCGAGACAGGGCTTCGCCCCGGATGCGTTCCCACCGTCGCTCCAGGGTAACAAGGTCCGCCCCCTGCTCCAGAATCTGCGCCTGCGCCTGACTGTCGACATAGGCCACCCGCGCCCCGTCAGGCAACTCGGCGAGAGTGAACGGGCCGCCGAAGCCCGGGTACATCCCGGCGGAAGCCGGCACGATGTGGATCTGCACCGAGGGAAGCTGCGCGCACTCCACCAGGCGCTCCACCTGCGCCGCCATCAGCTCGCGGGCACCGGGGCGGGCGCGATGGAGGACGCCCTCGTCGATGACGGCGACGTACAGCGGGCCGCCGTGCCGTCGCAGAATCGCCTGCCGAGCGAGCCGCGTCGCCGCCAACTCGTCGACCTCGGATGGCGACAGGCCCTCGCCTTCGACCGTCGCCCGCGCATATGCCTCGGTCTGCAGAAGGCCCGGCACCCAGGCGAGCTGAAATCCGCGCAGCGAAACGGCCTCGCGCTCGATTTCCACCCACGGCCGGAACCACGCCGGCTCACGACGCTTCAGCACATCCGGCCAAAGGTCCTCTACGTCCCGGCCGAGGATGGCCGCGAGCTGAGAGCGACGCTGCGGCCTCGGAATGCGCCCCTTGCTCACCCACCGCTGAGCGGTCTTTGGGTCCACACCTACCTGAGCTGCGAGGCTCTCTGCGGTCTCGCCGGCTTGGGTCATGGCCGCGATTAAGCCATGGTTCACAGCTTCTCCTGCCTTAGCGTCCCGAACGTCCGGAAGTCCTAACGTAACGATGTGTTTGGGTCCTGTCACTATGCGACAGGTTGTTTGTGGGACGGCGTGGGTTGGCGGGCAACGGAGCCCCGGCCCGCGTTCGTCGAGGGGGCCGCCCGGTCGGTCCTGCGCACCAAGCGCGGGCGGCCCCCTCTCCAACGGCCACGGACAGGGGAAGCAGATGCCGAACCGAGCAGGACCCACCGCGCCGGCAACCGCCCGGACCGGGAGGCGGCGGTGACCGGCCAACCGATCGACCCGGGCGACGTGCTGCACCTGACCCGCGCCGCGAGCCCGCAATTCGTCAAGCCGATCACCGTACGGGTCATCCGCGAGGTGCGGGACCGGCACACCTACCACGGCTGGACGTGGATCGAGGCGTACGAGCTGGACGCCCGGGGCGACGCCGTCGCCAAGCGCGAACTGTTCGTGCTGCGCGAGGGGCTGCACCGGCTCGCCGTCGCCCTGCGGCAGGCCGCGCCCGCCCCGGGCACGAGCCCGGCCCGGGTGCGCTGATGCCCCGCCCGGGTTCGCTGGTGCCCCGCGTTGGTGCCGTGATGCCCCGCCGGCACCTACCGATGCGTCCCGCCTGGCTCTGTCGGGTCTGCGCCGCCCAGTGGCCCTGCCCGCCCGCGCGGCTCGACCTGCCCACCGAGTTCCACGGCCACAGCGTCGCGCTCGCGTTCTATCTGGCCGCCGCGATGCGGGATGCCATGGACGACATGTACCGGCTCGGCGGCCGGCCCGACAAGGCCACGATGCACGCCCGTTTCCTCGGCTGGCTCTCCCCGACCCACCCCCACGGGACCGAGCGCCACCGACCGCCCGGAGCGGGCTAGGCGTCGGCCTCGGCCAGGAGGGCGGCCAGCGTGGCGGCGCGCAGCAGCGCGGCCCGCCGCTGCCGGTCCACCTCGCCGCCGAGGAACGGCGTCGAGTTCATCAGGCCGAACGCGGCGTGCGCCAGCACCCGCGCCTCGCCGTCGGGCAGGCCCGGGTGCAGGGCGGTCAGCACCGTCACCCACTGCTCCACGTAGAGCCGCTGAAGCCGGCGGATGCGGCGGCGCGGCTCGTCCGGCAGCCGGTCCAGCTCGTGCAGGTGCAGGGCGATCACGGCCGGGTTGGCCAGCGCGAACTCGACGTGGAAGTCGATCAGCGACTCCAGCACCCCGCGCGGGTCGTCGGAACGGCCGGTGACCCGTTCCCGCCCGCCGTCGAGCAAACCCTCGCTGACCGGGATCAGCGCGGCGGCCAGCATCGCCTCCTTGCCGGCAAAGTGGTGGTAGAGGGCAGGGCCGGTGACGCCCGCCGCCGCGCCGATGTCGTCCATCGACACGCCGTGGTAGCCCCGCGCGGCGAAGAGCCCGACCGCGATCTCCAGGATCTCGTCCCGTCGGGACCGTCGCTTGCCAGTGCCCGCCACGCCGCCCGCCGCTCCCCGTGCCCGCTGTTCCACCGTCACCCGGCAAGCCTAGACCCGCCCGGACGCCTAGGTTACCCGCCGGTCGGCCCCCGCCAGCCGTCGTCGCCCCGTCAGCCGCCGTCGCGCTGGCAGCCGCCGTCGCCCCGTCAGTCGTCGTCGTCGCCCAGGCCGTGCTCCGCCCGGACCGCCGCCGCCTCGTCCGGGCGGCCCAGCTCGTCGAGCACCCGGGCGAGCAGCCACGCCGCCTGGGACGCCGGCCGGGAGCCCGGGGGCAGGCCGCCGAGCACGTTCCGCAGCAGCGGCTCCGCCTCGCCCGGCCGGCCGGCGCGCACCAGCAGCTCGCCGCCGAGCAGCTCCACCCGGGCCGCCTCGCCGAACGCCTCGATCGACCGCAGCCGGGCCGGCACCCCGGCCAGCCGGTCCAGGCCATCGTCCGGCCGTTCGTCGGCGGCCAGCACCCGGGCACCGACCTCCGCCGCGAGCGCCGCCTCGTACGTCACCACCGGCGGCACCTCCGGCCGACCGGTCAGCGCGGCGGCGAGCCCGTCCACCACCTCGACGGCACGCACCGCCGCCGGCACGTCCCCGGACCAGTTCAGGGCGTCGGCCTCCCGGCGGCGGGCGCGCAGCTCGTCGACCGGCGCACCGGCCAGCCGGTAGGCGGTGGCCGCCTCGGCGAACCGCTGCGCGGCCAGCGCGTCCCGGTCGGCGTCGTAGAGCAGCCCGCCGGCCTCCTCCAGCACCTGCGCCCGGTGGGGCAGGTTGTCCGGCCCGTCGAGGTTGCGGGCGAGCTGGTCCAGCAGGACCAGCGCCGGCTCCAGCTCACCGAGGTCGACGTAGATCCCGGCCAGCAGGTGCCGGCAGCGGTCCGCCTCGGCCTGCGCCCCGAGCCGGTCCAGCCCGAGCACCGCCTCCTCCGCCACCTCGGCCGCCTCCGCCGGCCGCCCGGCCGCCCGGTACGCGTTCGCCAGCTCCCAGCGCAGGAAGGCGTCCCCGTCGGCGCCCTGCTCGACGCAGAGGGTCACCGCCTCGGCGAAGTCCTCCACCGCCTCGGCCACCCGGTCCGCGCTCAGCAGGGCCCGCGCCCGGAACACCCGCACCGGCAACCGGGCCTGCGCCGGGGCCGTCTCCAGCGCCTCGTCGCAGGCGGCAACCCGCTCGGCCGAGTCGTCCGTCGCCCGCGCGTACGCCAGGGTGGCGGCGGTGACCAGCTCGCCCACGCCCACCTCGCGGGTGAGCCGGCGGGCCAGCTCGGCCGCCGCCCGGAACTCCTCCGGCCGCTCCAGCTCCTCCAGCACGTGCGCGCGGTGCAGCGCCACCCGGGCGGCCAGCCACGGGTCGACGTCGGCCTCGGCGGCGGCCAGGTCGGCGGCGGCCAGCGCCTCCTCCCAGCGCTGCAGGTGCGCCAACGCGAGAGCGAGCCGGTCGTACGCGGCGGCCCGCTCCCGGGCGTCGTCGTGCCCGGCGAAGAAGTCGGCGGACCCCTGCGCCAGCGCCAGCCCCTCCTCACCGTCGCCGGTGAGGCAGAGCAGCGCGCCGAGCCGGCCGGCGACCACCTGCTCGCGCACCGGGTCCGGCAGTTCCCGGTACGCGGCCAGCGCCGCCCGGTTCGCCTCCTGCGCCGCCTGCGGGCCGTCAGCGTCGGTCAGCTCGGCGGACCGCAGCTCCAGCCGCCGTGCCGCCGTGCGGGGCGGCTGCCCGGTCGCCCCGAACCGCCCGTCGTAGGCGGCCAGCGCGGCGGCCAGCCCCGCCCGGTCGTGCGTACGCCAGCAGTTGTCTGCCAGGTCGAGCAGCTCGTCGGCGGTGGCCCCGGCCGGCACGGTGGCCGCCGGAACCGGGGTCGCGGGCGGCTCGGGCCGGCGGGCCGGGCGACGGCGGAGGCTCGCCGACAGCGGCAGGTGCTCGCCGTCGGGGCCGGCGGCCAGCCGCCGGGCGATCCACTCCGACTGGTGGGTGGTGCCGTTTCGGGCGTCGAACCGCGCGGCCAGCGCGGTCGCCGTGTCGGTCAGCTCGGCGGCGAGCGCGGCGGCGGACACCTCGCCCGCCGGCCGATCGCCGGCCGCCCGCCGGTGCAGGGTGACGTCGCCGGCCCCGGCGGCGCGGCGCAGCGCGGCGGCGGCGGTGGCCGCGAAGTGCATCGCGGCGGCCGGGGTGGGCGCGCGGTCCAGCCAGTCGAGGTGCCGCTCGACGATCTCCACGGCCCGCGCCTCGTTGCCGGTCAGCGTGCAGAACTCGACGTGGTCGCCGATGTCCCACAGGTCCGACAGGTTGCCGCGCAGCCGCCGGTACGCCTCCCGGTGCGCGTCCCGCGCCGCGTCGCCCCGCCCCGAGCGGAGGTAGGGCACCAGCAGCGCGGTCAGGATCGCCTGCGGCTGCTCCGTGCAGGTCAGCCGGCCGGCGAGGACCGGCTCGGCCAGCGCCACCGCCTCGTCGTGCCGGCCCACGTGGGCGAGGTGGGCGACCTGGGTGGTGGGATCGCAGCCGGCGCAGTCCGACAGTTCGTCGCGCGGGGCGGTCAGCCACTCCTGGTACCACCGCTCGGCGGCCTCGGCGTCGCCCACGTGGTCGGCGACCAGGTAGCGGTGCTTGTGCACGGCCTGGAGGCTGTGCCCCGCGTTGGCGTACCGGCGCTGCATGTCGTCGAGCACCGCGTACGTGCGGTCCAGCGGCAGCTCGGGGAACTTCAGCATGGCGTTGACCATGTACTTGAAGTGCCAGAGGAGCTGGTGGGCGTAGCGCTCGTGGTAGGGCTGCGGATCCCGGTCGAACTCGGCCAGGCACCACGAGAATGTGACGAAGGACTTCGCCGGCTCGCCGCCGTAGACGTACGCGGTGGTGGCCTGCATCCGCACGGCGAACGCCAGGTGCCGGTCGTCGCCGCTGTCGGCGCGGCGCAGCAGCTGCTCCAGGGCGGCCGTGCGCCCCGCGCCGTACGGCATGCCGCTGCTCTCGTGCAGCATCCGCCACAGCTCGTCGTCACTCATCGGTGCCACTCTCCCGTCCCGGTACGGCCCGGCCGAGCAGGCCGAGGAAGGAACTGTTCAGCAGCGCGGCGTCGGCCGCGCGGATCGGGTGGTGCCCGAGCAGCAGGGCCTGCCCGTACAGCGCCTCGACGGCGAGCCCGACCAGCTCCGGGTCGTCGAGGGTGGTGACCCGGCGGACCAGCGGATTGCGGTGGTTGAGCACGAGCTGCGGGCGGTCCGGCGGGGCGGACGCGGCGAGCGCGTCGAGCACCCCGCCCCACAGCTCGTCGGCGGCGTCCCGGGTCGCGGCGAGCTGGTCGTTGAACGCCGCCGAGCGGCTGACCAGGTAGAGCGCCGGCAGCGACACCGGGTCGTACGCCCGCACCACCACCTCGCAGCCGAGCCGTTCCAGGGCCCGCTGCGCCCCGGCGAGGAACGGCCGCAGGGCCAGCTCGACGGCCGGGTCGAGGGCGTCGAAGCGGGTGGTCAGGTCGCTCGGCTCCAGCCGCTCGATGAGCACCGACCGGTCGACGGCCGGCAGCCGCTCGATCAGCTCCGCGTCGTACGTGAACCCGGCGTTGACCACCGCCAGGTCCTGCGCGGCGGCGACGGCGGCGAGCTGGCGGAACTCGTCCAGGCTGGCCGCGTACCGGACCAGGCCGTGGCGCTGCCGGAACTCGGCCAGGGTGAGGGTGCCGACGTTGGTCTCCATCGGCCACCACCGGTCGACCAGCCGCAGCATCTCGTCGTCGTGCACGGCGAGGGCCTTCACGCCGAGGTGGTGCACCTGGAGGAACTCGCCGAGCCGGCGCGGGTCGTGCCGGGCCAGCCGGACCAGCCAGCCGCGCACCTGGTCGCCGAGGGCCTCCCGGGTGGCGGTGAGCAGGGCGTCCTCGTAGAGCGCCTCGCGGCTGGCGGTGGGCCGCAGCTCCCCGGCGTCGACCACGCAGTGGGCGAAGAACGCCCAGTCGGGCAGCAGCCCGTCGGCGTGCTCGGTGAGCAGCATCCGCTTGAGGTAGACCCGGTGGCCGGCGCGGGCCGCCGGGTTCACCGGGGTCGGCAGGATGAACGCGACGCCGGTCAGGCCGGCCTCCGGCACCGACAGCGGCACCACGTCGAACGGGTCGACGCCGAGCAGCTGCCGGGCGTAGCGGGTCAGGGCCGGCCGGTCGACGCCCGCGCCGGGCGCGGTCGGCCAGGGCGGCCCGCCGGTGGTGGTGACCGTGTCGCCGACCCGGACGGTGACCGGCAGCAGCGACCCGTAGAGCCGGGCCAGCTCGGTGACGGTCGCGGTGCCGAACCACTGGTCGGCGTCGCGGCGCGGCACCAGCGTCACCGTCGTCCCGGGCTCCGGGCGCTGCTGACCGGCCGGGGCGACCTCGACGGCGTACCGGCCGTCGGCGTAGCCCGTCCAGAGCACCGTCGGCTCGTCGGCGTGCCGGGTGACCACCCGGATCTCGTCGGCCGCCAGGAAGCAGGAGAGCAGCCCGATGCCGAACTGGCCGAGGAACTCGTGCCGGGAGAAGCCCAGCTCGTCGCGCTTGGAGCTGCGGCCGATGGTGGCCAGCAGCTCGTGCACCTGCGCCTCGGTGAGGCCGATGCCGGTGTCATGCACCCGCAGCGTCCCGTCGCCGGTCAGCTCGGGCGGGAAGATCCGCACCAGCGCCGGCGCGTCGGGCTCGCTCGCCCGCCGTGCGGTGATCGCGTCGACCGCGTTCTGCATCAGCTCACGGACGTAGACCCGTGGGCTGCCGTACAGGTGATGACTGAGCAGGTCGACCACGCCTCGGAGGTCGACCTGGAAGGTGCGGTCCAACGCTGCTGCTCCCCGGTCCGATGCCGGCGCTCACCGTACCGGTGATCACCGACGCCCGGCTGCCCCCGTTCGGCCCGATCGCCGGACACCCGGTCGTCCGGCCCCTAGTGTGAGGGCCGGGACGCGCGCCGGAGCGGGAACGGGTCGGGCGGGGGGCACGGTGGTCGACGACGGCACGAAGGAGCGCCCGCTGGTGCTGGCGGGGATCCTGCTCGGCGGGGCGGGCGTCTTCGACGTGCTGGCCGGCGTCGGCGACCTGATCGGCGACCCGTACGTCTCCATCGAGGGCGGCGGGATGTACCACTACGACATCACCGGCTGGGCGTGGCTGCACCTCGCCGCCGGGGCGCTGTTGGCGGTGGCCGGGGCGCTCGTCCCGCTGGGTCGGCGCTGGTCCACCCGGCTCGCCCTGCTCGCCGTCGTCGTCGCCGTCGCGACGCACCTGCTGATGCTGACGTACCACCCGATCCGGGCGGTGATCGTCCTCGGGCCGGCGCTGGCCGCCGCCCGGTTGGTGCTGCGGCAGCGGCGCCCGGCACCGGCTGACCGCCCGCCCGCCTGACTACCCGGCCGCCTGGTGCCCGGCCGCCGACGAGCGCCGGCTGACCGCCCGGGCTACCGGGGTTCCCGGGACGGCTGGCAGACCTTGCCGGTCAACGCCGGGTCCGACTGCTCGCTCTCCTCCCACGCCGGGTTGGCCGAGATCGCCAGCGGAGGCGCCTGCCAGGCCGCCCCGAGCCGCTGGAACAGGGGATACCCGCGCCGGGTCCGCTGGATCGGCTCCCCGCCGAGGAAGTTGACCAGCCTGTCCTGGACCAGGGTCCGGTTGAGCAGGCCGCCGTGCACGCCCGGGGTCTGGAAGACCGGGATGCCGGTGTAGTCGCCGGGTGGCGCCTCGGCGGCCGTCGTGTACGGCAGGAAGGCGACCATCCGCACGCCGGGCACCGGGCACATGAGCTGGTTGCGGTAGAACGGCGCGTCGTCGAGCAGCGACCGGATGAACGGCTCGTCCGGCCCGTTACCCGGAGCACCGGCGAGACGTCCCAGCCCGAACATGGCTCGGAGCGTCCAGCCGGTGACCACTCCCCACCCGTGGCGCTGCCCACGGGGCGGGTAGTAGGCCCGGCCGGCGTTGATCAACGGGCTGAACATGACCAGCGAGTCGACCGCCGGGTGGGGCCGCCGGGCGAGGTAGGTGCGGGCCACGATCGCCCCCTCGCTCTCCCCGACCAGGGCCACCTTCCGGCCGGTACGCCGGTGCAGCCGGTCCACCTGCGCGGCGAGCAGCCCGGCGCTGTCCGCCACGGAGATGGTGGTGTCCCGTGGCCGGTAGGGCAGGGGTTTGCCGTCGGAGCCCAGCCCTCGGTAGGAGAACCGTTCCACCCTCGGGTCGCGCGGCTGCTCGCCCCCGTACGCGGAGCCGTAGCCGGCCAGCACCACCACCGCCTCGGTGACCTCCGGCGGCAGCGGCCGGGTGAGCAGCACGTCCTCGGTGCGCAGCTGGTTGCCGGGTACCGTGCTGACCAGCGTCGGGATCAGCAGCGGCACGACGAGTGCCAGCAGGGCCACGATCGGGGCCACCGGCACCCGGGCCCACCGCAGCCGGGGAGCGAGCACGGCCGCCCGTACCGTCCGGTTCCACAGCACGCCGTTGACCACGCCCGCCGCCGCTGCCACCGGCACCGTCCACCAGCCGGGCACGCTCCACGCCACCGCCCCGGCGACCGTGAGCACCACGAAGTTCAGCAGCGTCCACCCGACCAGGGGCAGCGAGGGCAACCCCCGCCACCATGGCCCGACGGCGGCGGCCCGTTGCAGGAACGGCGCGAGCAGGAACATCGGCAGCAGCGACGCGAGCAGCACCCAGGACAGCGCCACCACCGACGCGGCCACCGAGATCACCGCCCACGGCACGACGAGGACCGTGACCACCACGGAGACACCGACGTTGCGCTTCAACAGCTGGCGTACGGGCGGCCGGGGCGCCTCGACCGGCCAGGACAGCGCGACGAGGCCGGTGGTCAACGCGCCCCGGGTGAGCGCCACGTAGGCCAGCCAGAGGACGAACTCCGGCCACGACCGGTGGTAGACGAACAGCCACCTCAGGTCGTGGTACGTGTCGTACGGCCAGACCGCGCTCACCTGGGGCGCGATCCCCTCGGCCGCCACGAAGCCCATGGCGACCAGGACGGCGGCCTCCACCGCCGGGGACACGGCGGTCAGCACGAGCAACGCGACGAGCCTGCGGTCCAGGGTCAACATGGCCTCCTCGCCACCGTCGCGGGTCCTGCCCCATTCGCAGGCTCCACCGGTGGCGGGCTCCGTGTCGGCGCATCCGGCACATTGCCCACAGAAGGTCAGTCGGCCAGGCCTCCCGGCTGGTCGCCCTTCACGACGGGGGCCCGCACCAGGTTGCCCCACTCGGTCCACGAGCCGTCGTAGTTGCGCACCTGCGGGTAGCCGAGCAGGTGGTGCAGCACGAACCAGGTGTGGCTGGACCGCTCCCCGATCCGGCAGTACGCCACCACGTCGTCGGACGGGCTCAGCCCGAGCTGGTCGGCGTAGATCGCCCGCAGCTCGTCGGCCGACTTGAACGTGCCGTCGTCGTTCGCCGCCGACTTCCACGGCTTGCTCACCGCGCCCGGGATGTGCCCGCCGCGCAGCGCGCCCTCCTGCGGGTAGTCCGGCATGTGCAGCATCTCGCCCGTGTACTCGCCCGGCGAGCGCACGTCCACCAGCGGCCGGCCGGCGGCGACGTGCGCCATCACCTGCTCCCGGTACGCCCGGATCGGCGCGTCGTTGCGCTCCGGCACCGGGTACGCGGCGCGCGGCCGGGTGACCTTCTCGCGGGTCAGCTCCCGCCCCTCGGCGGCCCACTTCTGCCGGCCGCCGTCGAGCAGCCGCACGTCGGCGTGGCCGAAGAGGGAGAAGACCCAGAGCGCGTACGCCGCCCACCAGTTGAAGTTGTCGCCGTAGAAGACGACGGTGTCGTCGCGGCCGATGCCCTTGGCGGCGCACAGCTCGGCGAAGCTGGCCGCGTCCAGGTAGTCCCGGGTCACCTGGTCGTTCAGCTCGGTGTGCCAGTCGACCTTCACGGCGCCCGGGATGTGCCCGGTGTCGTAGAGCAGCACGTCCTCGTCGGACTCGACCACGACGAGGCCCTCGTCGCCGAGGTGCTCGGCGAGCCAGTCGGTGGTGACGAGCCGCTGCGGGTCGGCGTACGACTGGAGGCGGGGATTCGGATCACTCGGCACAGGCATGAGCCCAACCTACGCCGGTTCCCCCACCCCAGGGTGACGGTCGCGGTCAGGCGCGGCGGTGCACGAGGCGGCCGGCGACCACCGTGGCGACGCAGCTCCCATCGTCGGCGAAGACGGCCAGGTCGGCCCGGCCGCCGGTGACCAGCGCGGGCGGGCGCGCGGATGCCAGCAGCGCGACCCCGTTGCGGGCGGCGGCGGCCCGCAGGCCAGGGTCGGTCACCTGGTCGGCGAGCGCCGCGGCGGCCCCGAGCCCGAACAGGGCGTGCACCCGTTCGCGCGGGGTGGGGGCGGGCGGCAGCGGCCCGTCGTGCACCAGCGCCGGCCCGAGCACGCCGGGCCACCGACGCACCCGCACCCCCGGGTACGCGGCCGTCAGCTCGCCGGCCGGCGCCACCGCCTCGATCCGGTCCCCCGTCACCAGCACCGCCGTGTCGGCGACCGGCCGGTCGTCGAGGGTGCGCCGCAGCAGTGGCGCGGCGTGGATGGTCCGCACGTCAGTCGGCGACCGGGCCGAGCACCGGCCGCTTCGCCGTGACGGTGTCGCCGGACGAGCGGCCGGTGAGCCGGCGCTTGACCCACGGGGCGAGGTGCCGGCCAGCCCAGCGCAGGTCGGCGGCGCGGGCGGCCAGCCACGGCGTCGGCGCGGGGTGCGGCGGGACCAGCAGCCAGTCCTCGTCGCAGCCGACGCCGAGGGCGGTCAGCACCTGCCCGGCGACCCGCCGGTGCCCCGCCGCCGACAGGTGCAGCCGGTCGGTGCTCCACAGCATCGGATTGAGGAAGGTGTCGTCGGCGTAGAGGTCGACCAGGATCGCGCCGTGCCGCTCGGCGGTCTCCCCGACGGCCCGGTTGAGCAGGTGCACCCGGGGCGCGACGAGCCGCTGCCCGGGCAGCCGGGCCATCACGTCGGCGAACCGGAACAGCAGCACGTCCGCGCCACCGGAACGGAGCTGCCGGACCACGTCGTCGAAGCGGGCCACCAGCGCGTCCGGGTCGAAGGTGCGGCGCAGCACGTCGTTGCCGCCGGCCGCGAAGCTGATCAGGTCGGGCTTCATCGACAGCGCGGCCGGCACCTGCTCGGCCACCACGTTGGGGAAGAGCCGACCCCGGATCGCCAGGTTCGCGTACTGGAAGTCGGGGCCGGCACCGGCGGCGAGCCGGGTGGCCACCAGGTCCGCCCAGCCCCGGTAGGTGCCGTCCGGGTACGCGTCGTCCATGCCCTCGGTGAAGCTGTCCCCCACCGCCACGAAACTGCGCCAGCCCACCGAACCCTCCGCCTTGCCAGCAAGGAAGGGCCCCCTGTTAACGCATCCGGTTGTAAAGGGGCCCCTGCTTAACGTCAGACAGTCTGGCACCGGCCACCCGCGCACATCGTCCCGGCACCGGGAACGTGAGGGAGTTCATCGACCGCGAGGACGCCTCCGGTCGGCCGCGCCGGTAAACCGCGTCGCCCGGCCGGTCACCGCGGCCGTACGCTGCGCTGATGTTGTTGCGCATGTCGACCCTGCTGCTGCGGACCCTGCGTGAGGACCCGGCGGACGCGGAGGTGCCGAGCCACCGGCTCCTGCTGCGCGCCGGCTACGTCCGTCGCGCCGCACCGGGCGGCTACACCTGGCTGCCGCTGGGCAAGCTGGTGCTGGACCGGGTGACCGAGATCGTCCGGGGCGAGATGACCGCCATCGGCGACCAGGAGGTGCACTTCCCGGCGCTGCTGCCGGCCGAGCCCTACCGCACCAGCGGCCGGTGGGCCGAGTACGGCGACGACATCTTCACCCTCGCCGACCGCCGGGGCGCCGAGCACCTGCTCGCCCCGACCCACGAGGAGCTGGCCGCGCTGCTGGTGAAGGACCTGTTCACGTCCTACCGGGACTTCCCGGTGACGGTGTTCCAGGTGCAGACGAAGTTCCGCGACGAGGCCCGCCCCCGCGCCGGGCTGCTCCGCGGGCGCGAGTTCCTGATGAAGGACGCGTACTCGTTCGACCTGGACGACGCCGGGCTCCAGGCCGCCTACGACCGGCACCGCGAGGCGTACCGACGCGTCTTCACCCGGCTCGGGCTGGACTTCACCGTGGTCCGCGCGACGTCCGGGGCGATGGGCGGGTCGGCGTCGGAGGAGTTCCTGGCCGCCACGGACGTCGGCGAGGACACCTTCGTCGGCTGCACCGCCTGCGACTACGCCGCCAACACCGAGGCGGTCGTCACCCGGCCCCCGGCGGCCGGCGACCCCGACGCGCAGCCGGCGTCGGCCGTGCACGACACCCCGGAGACGCCGACCATCGCCGCGCTGGTGGGCCTGGCGAACACCCGCCGGCTCGCCGGCCGCGCCGACTGGACGGCCGCCGACACCCTGAAGAACGTCGTGCTGACCGTACGCCGGCCGGGCGCGGCCGAGGCCGAGCTGCTGGTGGTGGGGCTGCCCGGGGACCGCGAGGTGGACCTGAAGCGGCTCGGGGCGGCGCTCGCCCCGGCCACCGTGGCGGTCTTCGACGACTGGGCCGCCCACCCGGAGCTGGTACGCGGGTACATCGGGCCGCAGCGGCTGGCCGGGCTGGGCGTCCGCTACCTCGTCGACCCCCGGGTGGTCCCCGGGACGGCCTGGCTGACCGGGGCCGACGAGCCGGGCCGGCACGCCACCGACGTGGTCTGCGGCCGGGACTTCACCCCGGACGGCACCGTCGAGGCGGCCGAGGTGCGGCCGGGCGACCCGTGCCCGGCGTGCGCCTCCGGCGCGCTGACGATGCGGCGCGGGATCGAGGTCGGGCACATCTTCCAGCTCGGCCGGCGCTACACCGACGCGTTCGCCGTCGACGTGCTCGGCCCGGCCGGCAAGCCGGTCCGCCCCACCATGGGCTGCTACGGCATCGGGGTGTCCCGGGCGGTCGCCGCGATCGCCGAGCAGCACCACGACGACCGGGGCCTGGTGTGGCCGGCGGCGGTCGCGCCGTGCGACGTACACCTGGTGGCGGCCGGGAAGGGGCCGCAGCTCGACGCGGCGCTGGAGCTGGGCGGACGTCTCGCCGCCGCCGGCCTGCGGGTGCTGGTCGACGACCGCACGCACGTCTCCGCCGGGGTGAAGTTCACCGACGCCGAGCTGATCGGTGTCCCGCGCGCCGTCGTGGTCGGCCGCCGTCTCGCCGACGGGTACGTCGAGCTGCGCGACCGGGCCACCGGCGAGCGGACCGAGCTGCCGCTGGCGGGGCTGGTGGACCGGCTGCGCGACGAGGCGCTGCGTGCCCGGGGCGATCTGGTGTAGCGGGCGGCGCACTGGGTACCGGTTACCGATCGGCACAGGTGTGTATTCGGAGGCTCCCATGACCGGTTACCGGGTCAGCGACGTGATGACGAGGCAGGTGGTCTACCTGCCCGCGGAGACCACCCTGGACGAGGCGGCCAGGGTGATGAAGGAGGCGGACATCGGCGACGTCGTGGTCACCGACGGCGCGAGCCTCGCCGGCATGCTGACCGACCGCGACATCGTGGTCCGGGCGGTGGCCGAGCGCAGCGATCCGGCGACCACCACGATCGGTTCGGTCATCACCCGCGAGGTGGTGATGATCGAGCAGCACGCCACCGCCGGGGAGGCGGCGTCGCTGATGCGGGAACGCGGCATCCGGCGCATCCTCGTGTGCGACGGCGAACGCAGGCTCGTCGGCATCGTCTCCCTCGGCGACCTGGCCATGCAGCTCGACCCCAACTCGGCGCTGAGCGACATCAGCGAGCAGGCCCCGACCGCGTGAAAGGAGGGGCCCCCTGTTAACGCCTCCGGTAGAGCAGGGGCCCCTTCTTAACCGTGCGGTTGACCGCGTCGACCCGTCGGTAGCAAAGCGGGACGCCGATCCACCGCCGGTAGCCTGAACGGATGCCCGAGATGCCGACCAAGCTGGCCGAGATCGTCGACGAGTTCGCCGCAGCCCCCCGCGACGTGGTGCTGGAGATGCTGCTGGAATACGCCGACGTCATCCCGCCGCTGCCCGGGGAACTCGCCGGCCGGGAGGGCATGGAGCAGGTCCCCGAGTGCCAGACCGCGTTCTTCCTGCGGGCCGAGGTGAACCCGGACCGGACGGTGACCACCTGGTTCGACTGCCCGCCGGAGGCGCCGACGACGCGCGCCTTCGCCGGCATCCTCGCCGAGGGGTTGTCCGGGGCGAGCGCCGACGAGGTGCTCGCCGTACCGGACGACCTCTACCAGCGGATGGGGTTGGCGCAGGCGATCAGCCCGCTGCGGGTCCGGGGCGGCACGGCCATCCTGGCCCGGCTCAAGCGCCAGGTCCGGGAACAGATCTCCTGATCGACGGGTTGTCGCTGGTCATGGAGATCGAGATCTACGCCGACGTCGTCTGCCCCTGGTGCTGGATCGGCAAGCGCCGGCTCGAACAGGCACTGGAGTCGTACGGCGGTGAGGTGACCGTCCGGTACCGGCCGTTCCAGCTCGACCCGTCGCCGGTTTCCGAGCCGAAGCCGCTGGTGGAGGCGCTGGCCGCGAAGTTCGGCGGCCGGGAGCGGGCGGAGGGCATGTTCACCCAGGTGACCCGGGTCGCCGCCGGCGTGGGGCTCGACATGCGCTTCGACCGCGCGGTGCACGCCAACACCTTCGAGGCGCACCGGCTGATCCGGTTCGCCGCCGAGCGGGGCCGCTCCGCCGAGCTGGTCGAGGCGCTCTACCGGGCGCACTTCGCCGACGGCGTCGACATCGGCGCGCGGGACGTCCTGGTCAAGCTGGCCGCCGGGGTCGGCCTGGACGAGGTCGAGGCCCGGGACTACCTGGAGTCGAACCTCGGCCGCCGCGAGGTGGCTGCCGACCTGACCACCGCGCGCGAGCTCGGTGTCTCCAGCGTGCCGACCTTCGTGCTGGCCGGGAAGTACGTCGTCACCGGCGCCCAGGAGCCGGAGACCCTGCTCGCCGCCCTGCGCGAGGTCGAACAGCGCGAAGCCTGACGCGTCGGGGCCACGATCCGGGCAGCAAACGATCGGCGTCGATCACGTTCCACGTGAAACGACATCGATCTACGCCGTGGGCTGGGCGGGCCTGGCCAGCCCCTCCACCACCCGCGCACCGGGAAGCGCGCCGAGCGCCGGTCCCGGCAGGGCGATCTTGCTGTGCCGCACGCCGGAGCCGACGATCACGTACGGAGCGGCGACCACCCGCGCGTCGACCAGGATCGGCCAGTCCCCGGGCAGCCCGATCGGGGTGATCCCGCCGTACTCCATGCCCGTCAGCTCCACCGCCTCGGCCATCGGGGCGAAGCTCGCCTTGCGTACGTCCAGCGCCCTGCGGGCCACCCCGTTGACGTCGGCCCGGGTGGTGGCGAGGACGATGCAGGCGGCGTACCGGATCTCGCTCCCGCGCTTCCCGGCGATCACCACGCAGTTCGCCGACACCTCCAGTCCCACCCCGTACGCGGCGCAGAACTCGGCGGTGTCCGCGAGGCTCGCGTCGATCGGCGCGACCAGCACCTGGTCGACGTCCACCGGAGCGTCGGCGGGCCACTGCCCGAGCGCGGCGGCCACCGGGGGTGCCAGCAGGTCCGATCGGCTCCGGGCGGGCTCGGTCTTCAGCGTTCCCATCACGGCTGCGATCCTCGCACCCCCGGACGCCACCCGCTCGCGGGACGCCCACCGCAGGTGGCCGGGCCCACGCCCAGGCGAGGCCGGACCGACGATGCCGGTGTTACCACCTCGGGGCCGGCCCAGCCCCGTGCCCGGGCCGGCCCCGAGGTGCGTCCCCCGCCCCGCCGGGGGAGTCGTCCGGCCCCGTCCCCGTGGGGACCGGTGCCGGGTCAGCCGTTCGCGACGAACGGGTTCTCCCGGACGAACGTCCGGTCCTGCGCGGCGGCGACCTCCTGGGAGCGCAGCAGGCCGGGCCGGCGGGCCTCCAGGTCTTCGAGGGCGTGCCGTACGGCGAGCCGGATCACCCCGTAGAGGAAGACGAAGCCGGCGACGTAGAGGATCACGGTGGAGACGAGGACCAACATGGCGTCACGGTAGGCAGACGTCGAACGGGGAGACTTCTCATCTACGGTCGGTTCCCCCGTACGTGGCGGCGAGGTGGTCCGCCCACGTTCGGATGCCCGTCGGGGTCGCGGCGGCGGTGCCGCCGCCCGCGCCCGGCAGGGCTCGTCGCGCGCGAAGCTCACGGCCGGGGGCGCGCGGCCGGCCCCGCCGGGATCACCCGGCCGGCGAGCAGGACGCCCAGCCCGGCCAGGCCGGCCGCCAGCACCAGGGTCACCGCGTAGCTCGACCGGCCGGGGGTGGTGCCCGCCGCGAGCACCGCGCCGGTCAACGCCAGCACGGTCGCCGCGAAGAGCGAGTCGCCCAGTTGCAGAGAGGAGCTGTTGCGGCCCTGCTCGCCGGGGGCGGACAGCTCCAGGGTGAGCACCGACAGCGACGGGTAGAGCAGCCCCATCCCGAGCCCGGCGGCGGCCCAGCCGAGCACGCACACCGGCAGCGGCACCGCCGGCCACACCGCGAGCGCCACCGTGGCGGTCCCGCCGGTGATGCAGGCGAGCCCGGCGCGGACCAGCGTGGCGGAGGACCGGGGCGCGAGCCGGTCCCGCAGCCCGGCCAGGAAACCGCGCCGGGTCGCCGATGCGGTGCCCGGCACTGCGGCGCCGGGCGCGGGCAGCCGGCCCTGCAACCAGGACCCGGCCGACCAGGAGAGCGCGCCGACGGTCAGGACCAGGCCCGCGCCGGTCGGCGTGAGCCCGCGCTCCCGGGACAGCATCAGCGGGATCACCACCTCGGCACCGGCGAACGCGGCCGAGGCCAGCCCCCGCAGCCCCACCACCGTGGGCAGGCCCCGGCCGGCCCGCAGGAAGCCGGCCGGCAGCAGGCGCGGGGCGCAGCAGAACAGGCCCGCGAGCGCGGCACCGACCAGGCCGACCGCGAGCACGCCGCGCTGCTGCCCCCCGTAGTGCAGCAGTGCGGCGCTCGCCCCCGCCCCGAAGGCCCAGCCGACCCGGGCCGCCGCGCCGGCCGACGGCCGGACGACGGCGGACGGAGCGAGGCTGCGCAGGCCCGGCTGGACGAGCAGCAGCGCCGGCACCGCCACCGCCGGCACCGCCAGGAAGACCCACCGCCAGCCGAGGTACTCGACGACCAGCCCGGCGATCGCCGGGCCGACCAGCGACGGGATGACCCAGGCGGCCGCGAACGCGGCGAAGATCCGCCGGTGCAGCGCCTCCGGGTACGCCCGCCCGACCACCACGTAGAGGGCCACCGACAGCAGGCCCGAGCCGAAGCCCTGCACCATCCGGCCCGCCACGAGCACGCCCATCGTCGACGCGGAGCCGGCGACGAGCAGCCCGGCCACGAACCAGCCCACCCCGTGCCACACGGGTGCCCGGGGCCCCCGCGCGTCGCACCACACCCCGGAGACGACCATCCCCACCACGCCGGAGGCGAAGGCCCCGCCGAACGCGAGCCCGTAGAGGGACAGCCCGTCAAGGCTGCGGGCGACGGTGGGCATGGCCGTGCCGACGGCCAGCGCCTCGAAGGCCAGCAGCGACACCAGTGCCACCACGCCCACCGTCATGGCGCGCAGCGCGGGGGCGAACAGGTGCCCCGGGGCGGCCGGGGGCGCGACGGCGGTCACCGCCGACCGGCCGTGCGGAAGACCCACGCCGGTGGCGCAACCGGGGGCTTCCGCCGCCGCCCGCCGGCCGGGCGTTCCCGGCTCACCTCGATCCTCAGCAGTTCGATCAGCATGCGCCCAGCCTGCGACCTCAACCCGGATTCAGGTCAAGCCGGACGTGACCGGGCTCTCACCCCGCGCGATCGGGCCGCACCCACCCCTGCTCGACGCGCCGCAGGGGATCAGGCGGACTCCAGCGCCTCGCCGACCCCCCTCGCCAGCCCGGACAGGTGCTGGTCGGCGAGCAGGTGCCCGGCGGTGATGACCAGCGCGAGCGGCCACTCGATGACCTGGAGCGCGGCGAGCACCCCGAGGCCCGCGTAGTAGGCCACCTTGTCGGGCGGCGGCACGGCGACCTCGCCCAGCATCGGCACCTCCACCCGGCGGCTGTACGTCCGCACCATCTCGTGCGCCCCGCTGAGGTGTCGCGTGATCGTGCTCATCCCGGCCTCCCCTGTGTCGTCCGCGCTGGCCATGACCCGAGCCGCGTTCCACCGTCGGCCCCGTCCATGCCAGGGACGGAGGAACTTCTCCGGCCAACGCCGAGAAATTCCCGGACGAAGGGGGCATGACGCCCGAGCGGGCGGGAAGTCAGCCCGCCGGGACCGAGCGTGGGAGGCGAGATGGCGTACGGCGGGAGCTGCGGCGGCACGGGGAAAGCCGGCCGGCGGCGCTCCGGCCGTACCGCTCGATGACCTCGCTGGGCCGGCTCGCCGGCCGCCTCCTGCCGTCGGTGACGATGCCCCTGGTCGGCGACGTGTCCCGGACGGTGCCGCACCTGGTGGGCGACGCCTCCCGCAGCGTCGGCGTCGCCGCGACCCGGCTGGCCCGGTCGGCCGGCCTGACCAGTCGCCGGGTCTGGTCCCGGCCGGGTCGGCACCACATCGAGGTGCACGGCGTCGGCCAGGACGGCGGCGACCGGCTCGCCCGCCAGGTGGAACGCACGCTGGAACGGCTGCCCGGGGTGACCTGGGCCCGGGTGAACGCCGCCTCCGGCCGCGTGGTCGTGGCCGTCGAGGAACCGGAACCGAAACTGCGCGACCTCATCACCACGATCGCCCGCTGCGAACGCACCTGCGACCACGAGCCCGACCCGGAGATCCCGCCCCCGCACCCGCCCGAGGACGGGCCGCGCACCCCCCGCACCCTCGGTGCGCTCGCCTCGGACGCGCTCGGCCTGACCATCTCGGCGGCCACCCGGATCCTGCCGTTCACCCCGGTCCCGGGCGAGGTGTCCGGCCTGCTCACCGCCGTCGACCTGCACCCCAGGCTGCACGCCCTCGCCGGCCGGGGACTGCGCGCCGACCCCCGCGCCGACATCCTCTTCCCGCTCGCCGAGGCGGTCGTGCAGGGCCTCACCGGCGGCTGGGCCGGGATCGTGCTGGACGGCGCGCAGCGCGTCGTGCAGTGGGGCGAGGCCCGCGCCCAGCTCACGGCCTGGTCGAAGGCGGAGCCCCGGCTCACCGGCGACCCGGACCGGGCCGTCGCCCGGGTCCCGACGGCGCAACGCCCGAACCCGAAGCCGGACGGTCCCGCCGAACGCTTCGTCGCCCGGATGCTGGCGGCCGGCGCGGCGGCCGGCGCGGCGGCGATCCCGGTGGTCGGGGGCAAGCGGGCCGCCGCGCTCGGGCTCTCCAGCCTGCCCAAGGCACCGGGCAGCGGCCGTGAGGGGTACGCCGCCCAACTCGGTCGCATGCTCGCCCGGCGCGGCGTGATCGCCATGGACCGCAGCGTGCTGCGGGAACTCGACCGGATCGACACGGTGGTGCTGGACACCGCCGTGCTCGGCTCGCAGCGGGCGGTCCTCGCCGACCTCGCCCCGCTGTCCGGGGCGGACACCGGGCAGGTGGCCGCCCGCGCCTTCGCGCTGTTCGACCCGGCCGCCCCCGGCCAGGTGCAGCAGGCCGACGGGTGGCGGCTCGGCCCGCTGGACGACGTCGGCGCGACCGACCCGGGCGACACCGACGACAGCCGGCGGCTGCGCTCCGGCGGCGGCACGCTGCTCGGCCTCGCCGAGGCGGACCGCCTCGTCGCGCTGCTCCGGGTCGAACCGGAGCCCGCCCCCGGCGTGGACGCCCTGCCCACCGCCACCCGGCAGGCCGGCCTTCGGCTGGTGGTCGCCGGCAACGACGACGGCCGGTACGCCTTCGCCGACGCCGTCCTTCCCGGCGGCCCACGGACCGTCGACACCGTGCGTCAGTTGCAGCGCGACGGCGCGGTGGTGCTGCTGCTCTCCGCCGACCGGACGGCACTGGGGGCGTCCGACTGCGGGCTCGGGGTAGCCGGGCCCGACGACCTGCCGCCGTGGGGGGCGCACCTGCTGGTGGGCACCGACCTGCGGGTCGCCGCCCTGATCATCGAGGCGGCGGGGGTGGCCCGCCGGATGACCGCGCAGAACATCCGGCTGTCACTGGCCGGCACCGGGCTGGGGGCGCTCGGCGCGTTCACCGCCGACCCCCGGCAGCTGCCGGGCCGGACGCTGGCCGCCGTGAACGGGGCCGCCGCGCTGGCCTTCCTGCACGGGGTGTGGCGGGCGGGCCGGCTGCCGGACCGGACGGACACCGCGCCGCCGGCCCCGACGGCGTGGCACCTGATGCCGACCGACGCGGTGCTGCGCCAGCTCGACACCGGCCCCGACGGGCTCGACGACGCCGAGGCGCAACGCCGCCTGGTCGGCCGCACCGGGGACACGCCGGGCCCGTCCGGGCTGCTCCGCGCGTTCGTCGACGAGCTGGCCAACCCGCTCACCCCCGTACTCGCCGCCGGTGCGGTGCTCTCCGCGAGCTTCGGCTCGCTGGTCGACGCGGCCCTCGTCGGCGGGGTGGTCGGCGGCTCCGCGCTGGTCGGGGCCGTCCACCAGCGCAACACCGAACGGTCGCTGGCCGAGCTGCTGTCCCGTTCCGCGGTCACCGCCCTGGTCCGTCGCGGCGGCACGGAACGGACCGTCGCCGCCGAGGAACTGGTCAGCGGGGACGTGATCGTCCTCGGGCCCGGCGACGCCGTACCGGCGGACTGCCGGGTGCTCGCCACCGACGGGTTGGAGGCCGACGAGTCGTCGCTGACCGGCGAGTCGCTGCCGGTGGGCAAGTCCGCCGACCCGGTGGTCGCCGCCGCCGTCGCCGACCGCCACTCCATGCTGTACGAGGGCACCACCATCGCCACCGGCCACGGCACCGCCGTCGTCGTCGCCACCGGCGCGGACACCGAGGCGGGACGCAGCCTGGCGCTGGCCCGGCAGTCGCCCCCGGCCAGCGGCGTGGAGGCCCGGCTCGGCAAGCTCACCAGGTCGGCCGTCCCGTTGGCCGCCGGGTCGGCGGTGGCGGTGGCCGGGGCGGGGCTGCTGCGCGGCGTACCCCTGGCGGAGACGGCGGCGACCGCCGCGAACCTGGCGGTGGCGTCGGTGCCGGAGGGCCTGCCGTTCCTGGTCAGCGCGGCCCAGCTCGCCGCCGCCCGGCGGCTGGCCGAGCACGGCGCGCTGGTCCGCAACCCGCGCACCATCGAGGCGCTGGGCCGCGTCGACGTGCTGTGCTTCGACAAGACCGGCACCCTCACCGAGGGCAAGTTGCTGCTCGCCGGCGTCGGCGACGGCAGCGGCACCCGGTACGCCGCGCCGGAGGGGCTGGACGGTGCGCTGCGACGGACCCTGGCCGCCGCGCTGCGCGCCACCCCGGCCGGCGAACCGGACGAGCTGCCCCAGCAGACCGACCGGGCGGTACGCCGGGGCGCGGCGGCGGCCGGGGTCGACGAGCGGACCGGCGCCGACGGCTGGCAGGCGGCGGGCGGCCTGCCGTTCGAGCCGTCGCGGGGCTACCACGCCACCGTCGGCCGGGCCGGAGGCGGGCTGCTGCTCAGCGTCAAGGGCGCCCCGGAGACGGTGGTGCCCCGCTGCGCCGCCCGGCGCACCGCCGACGGGCACGACCGGCCGCTGGACGACGCCGGCCGGGCCGAGCTGCACCGGATGCTCGCCGAGCGGGCCGGCGCAGGGCACCGCGTCCTGGCCGTCGCCGAGCGTCCCGTCACCGCCGAGACCGTGACCGACGACGACGTGACGGGCCTCGTCTTCGTCGGCCTGCTGGCGATCGCCGACGGGGTACGCGAGTCCGCCGCGCCCGCCGTGCGCCGGATCCGGCAGGCCGGCGTGCACACCATCATGATCACCGGGGACCATCCGGCGACGGCCGAGGCGATCGCCGCCACCATCAGCCCCGACCACGGCGAGCAGCGGGTGGCCACCGCCACCGAGCTGGACCGCCTCGACGACGACGCGCTCGCCGAACGGCTGACCCGCATCGACGTGGTGGCCCGCTGCACCCCGGCCCACAAGGTACGCATCATCCAGGCGTTGCAGCGCAACGGGCGGACCGTGGCGATGACCGGCGACGGGGCCAACGACGCCCCGGCGATCCGACTCGCCGACGTCGGCATCGCCCTCGGCCAGCGGGGCACCCCCGCCGCCCGCGCCGCCGCCGACCTGGTGGTCACCGACGACCGGCTGGAGACCATCATCGCCACCCTCGTCGAGGGTCGGGCCATGTGGTCGTCCGTCCGACACGCGCTGAGCATCCTCGTCGGCGGCAACCTCGGCGAGATCGCGTTCAGCGTGCTCAGCGCCGCCAGCACCGGCCGGTCGGCGCTCAACGGGCGGCAGCTGCTCCTGGTCAACCTGCTCACCGACCTGGCACCGGCGCTGGCCATCGCCGTCCGGCCACCCGCCGACGGCCACGCCGACCACCTGCTGCGGGAGGGCCCGGACAGCTCGCTCGGCGAGACGCTGACCCGGGAGATAGCGCTGCGGGCGGCGTCCACCACGCTGGGCGCGACGGTGGGCTGGACGCTCGCCCGTTACACGGGGCGACGACGGCGGGCCGGTACGGTCGCGCTCGCCTCGCTCGTCGGCACCCAGCTCGGGCAGACCGTGCTGGCCGGCGGCACCAGCCCCACGGTGCTCGTGTCGACCGCCGCCTCCGTCGGGGCGCTGGTGCTCGTGGTGCAGACGCCGGGGGTCAGCCAGTTCTTCGGCTGCACCCCGCTCGGGCCGGTCGGCTGGAGCATCGCGGCGGGATCGGCGCTCGGCGCGACCCTGGCCAACGGCACCCTCACCCGCCTGCTGGGTAAGGAAGGGCCCCTTGTTAACGCCTCCGGTAGAGAAGGGTCCCCTTCTCACACCTGAACCGCAGCGCGCACGGCCGGGCTGGGCGGGCGGGGGCGGGCGGGGCCGGGGCCGGGGCCGGACCGCCCGCGTCAGGCGTCCGACCGCCAGGTCGCCGCCGCCCGGCCCAGCCGGTCGTTGACCGCCCGCCCCACCCCGACGTCCGGCACCCGCTCCGCGACGATCTCCGTGACCCCGGCCGCGTCGAGTCGATGCAGCGCGTCGAAGAGCCGGGCCGCCGCCACCGTCAGGTCACCCCCGGGCGACAGCACCTCGACCGCGGCCCAGTCGCCGCCCGCCGGTCGTTCCCGGAAGGCCAGCAGGCCCCGCCGGGTGCCGTCGCCGGCCGTCGTCTCCGCCCCACCTGCCACCCGCAACGGGGTACGCGGGGCGTAGTGCGCGGCCAGCGTCCCGGGTGCCACCGGCTGGCCGGAACTGCCCGGGCGTACGGTCACCGGGCCCACCGCCTCGACCAGGGTCTCCACCGGCAGCGCGCCGAGCCGCAGCACCACCGGCCGCCCGCCCCGGGCGTCCACGATGGTCGACTCGATGCCGCAGCGGGTCGGCCCGCCGTCGAGCACCACGTCGACCGCGCCGCCCAGCCCCGCCACCACGTGCTCGGCCCGGGTGGGGCTGAGCTGCCCGAACCGGTTGGCGCTCGGCGCGGCCACCGGCACCCCCGCCGCCGCGATCAGCGCCCGCGCGGACGCCTCGTCCGGCACCCGCACGGCCATCGTCTCCAGCCCCGAGGTGACGATCGGCGGGATGGCGGCGGGACGGTCCACGATCAGCGTCAGCGGCCCCGGCCAGAACCGCTCGGCCAGCGCCGCCACCGCCTCGGGCACGGGCCCCACCAGCCCGGCCAGGTCGGCCGCGTCGGCGAGGTGGGTGATCAGCGGGTCGAAGCTCGGCCGCTGCTTCGCCTCGAAGATCCGGGCCGCCGCGCGGGCGTCGAGGGCGTTCGCGCCCAGCCCGTAGACGGTCTCGGTGGGGAACGCCACCAGCCCCCCGGCCCGCAGGACCGAGGCAGCCTCGGCGATGCCGCTCTCGACGGGCAGGACGCGCGGAGATCCGGTGCTCACCCCCCGACGCTAACCTGCCCGTCCCGGGCGCACCGGCTCGCCCCTTCTCCTCTCCCCACCGGTACGGGAGGATGCGGGCATGCTCCGGACACCGCGTGCGCTCCTGCTCGACTTCGGCGGGGTCCTCGCGGACGCGCCACCGCAGCCACCGAACCCGCCCGAGCTGGTGCAACAGCTGTTCCGGCTCGTCGACGGCGCGGTCCCCGCCGAGCAGATCGCCCGCGACCTGACGGCCGGCGCCCACGCGTACGGGCGGTGGCGGGACGAGGAGAGCGCCGGGGAGCACCCCGTCGAGCTGGGCCACCGGCAGGTGTGGGCCAGGTTCGTCACCGGCGGCTGGCCGGCCCCGGCCCGGGCCGCCGTCGACCGGGAGGCAACCCCGCTGGCGTACGCGTGGACCTGGCACCAGCAGTGGGCCGTGCGCCCCGGCATCCCCGACGCCCTCGCCACCGCCACCCGCGCCGGCCTCCCGCTCGCGGTCGTCAGCAACACCACCTGCGGTGCCGCCCCACGCGACTTCCTGGCCGCCGCCGGCCTCGGCACACTGTTCACCGCGCAGCTCTACAGCGACGAGGCGGGCGTGCGTAAGCCGAACCCTGAGCTGGCCCGGCTCGCCGCCCAGGCGCTCGGCGTGCCGGTCGCCGACTGCTGGTTCGTCGGCGACAGCCGGCACCGCGACGTCGCCTGCGCCCGCCGCGCCGGAGCCGGGGCGGCGGTGCTGATGCGCTCACCGCGCACCGACCGCGAGGAGCGCCTGCCCGCGCTCGCCCCGGACGCCGTGGTCGAGGACGGCCACGGCCTGCTCGCGCTGCTCCGCGACGCCGGAGTCAGCGCCCCGGTCGGCTGACCAGCACCGTCATTCGTTCCGACGACCGGGCACGTCGCGCTCCGTGGCTGCCGAAAGTGGACGAACCGCGCTGATCGTGGGGACGACCGCAACGACGTCGAAACTGTCGCGGGGCGAGGGCAGGTCGAGGTAGTGCCTCTCGTCCTGCCCAGGGTCGTACACGCCAGAGACCACCCGGGTCCGCGCAGGTCGATCGAGCAGCGGCGCGACCTCGGTGGCAGCCGGCGAACGCAGGTCCACGATCCGCACGCCGCCCGCACCACGGGCCAGCAGCGCCCCTTCCAGCGAGTTCGGGCTCGGCTCGGGCAGGTCCATCCCCGGGATCCGCCCCCGGCCGAACGTGAGATGGACGGCGGCGTACCTGTCGGCGAGGGCAGCCCGAAGATGAGCGCCCAGCATCACCCCTCGGTGTGCGGCGACGTGCGCGCTGCCCTCCCAGAGGACGATGCGTTCGCCCGTCCGACGCTGATGCGCCAGGAGCCGATCGGCGGCGGAACGCTCCTCCCGGGCCACGTCGTGCCCCACACCGATGGCGTTGGCGTGGTGTTCCACGATCGCGTCGAGCATCAGCAGCACCTCGTCGCGATCGGGGCCGCCGTCGAGTGCGAGAACCAGATCGCGGGCGGTTCGGGCGAGGTCGACGAACGGCGTACCCGGGTGGGTGCCGTGTGCACGTTGGACGTGTTCGCCACTGTCGTGGGCGGTACGGATGACGTCGAACAGCTCCCCCACCCGCCTTGCCGTCGGCACGTCCAGCCGGGCAAGCAGCTCCACGGCGCGGTGGTAGTCGGCGGGCAGCACCCGCGACCCGCCGACAGCGATGACCCGCACCGGATCCGTCCGCCGCTGGTTGTGCCGGCGCAGCCAGCCGAGCGCCGCGCGCATCTCGGTCGTCCGCCACGGGCCCCACGCCTGGCCGAGCACCCCGTCGAGATCGATGTCCGCGCCCCGGACGAACTCGTCGTACAACTCGCCGACCCGCTGGTTGTCGAGCACCGCGACGACCCGGAACCCGCGACGGATCAGGGCGCGGGTCGTGTGTTCGACAAGGCCGAAGAGTTCGTGCGCCGCGCGGGTGGAGGTGCCCAACCCCACGACCGTAGCCGCGTCGACGAGGGAGGAAAGCTGCTGTCCGGCCCGCTGGAGATCGTCTGCCCGTTCGCTCATGTGACGAACCATCACAGTTGAACGTGCGTTGAGGTCAAGCCTGCGAACCTCGGGCCGGTGAGCAGTCACGGCGGCCACAACGCTGCACGACTTTGAGTGGAGCCCAGGGGACTCGAACCCCTAACCCCTGCCTTGCAAAGGCAGTGCTCTGCCAGTTGAGCTAGGGCCCCGAAGGCGGGCGGAACCGCCCGGAGCTGGCAGTCGAAGTGACGGTCAGCGCAGGTCGGGCGCGGTGGTCGCCTCGTGCCACAGGGCCCGCTCGTCGTTGGAGGCCTTGACCTTACGAGCGACCAGGGCAGCCACACCGAGGACGCCGGCCAGAATCAGAAGCTTCTTGAACATGGGGCGACCCCTTGCGCTCGACAGCCGTCGGAACGATGTGCGGTGGGGCTAGCTGGAATCGAACCAGCGACCTCAGAGTTATCAGCTCTGCGCTCTAACCGACTGAGCTATAGCCCCGCGTGGCGACGGCCAAGGTTAACGCATCCGCCCGCCGCGCCCCAAATCGGGGGCCGCCGAGCGCCGAGCGCCCCGCCGTACCCCCCGAAACTACCCGGACGCACGACGCCGGGGCGACCGCTTTACGCGGCCCGCCCCGGCGTCGGACGCGGTCAGTCCCGCTCGGCGAGCGTCAGCTCGATCCCGCCGACCAGGTCGGCGCAGACGTTGTAGACGAACGCGCCGAGAGTCGCCAGCGCGGTGAACAGGACGACGTTGACCAGGCCGATCAGGGCGGAACTCAGGATCACACCCTTGGCGGTGATCTGGAAGGTGCTGCTGCTCTGCCCGCCGGCGGCCACCAGGTCGGTCAGGCTGTCGTTGACGCTCTGGAACACACCCATCGCGTCCAGCGCCAGGTAGAGCACCGACGTGGCCACGACCACCACGATGAAGAGCACGACGGAGACCGCGAACGCGAACTTCATCACGGACCACGGGTCGATCCGCTTGAGGTTCAGCCGGGCCCGGCGGGGCCCGCGCGACGCGGCCGAGCTGACCGAGGTACGCGCCGAGCGCACCGCGTCACCCACGCGGGCCGCCCCGACGGCCGCCGCACCGGCCACCCCCGGCGGCAGCCCGCCGCCACTGGCGGGACGGCCGACACCGGCCGGACGGGCACCGTCCGGCTGCGGCTTCGTGGCGGTGCCACCCCCGATGCGCGGCAGGGTGCCTGTGACGGCGCTGCTGCCGGCCGCCGACTGCCCGCCGCCGGTCCTGATCGGCTGGGTCGTCGCCGGACGGGCCGCACTGCCCGCCGCCGCGGCCGGAGCCGCCGCGGAGGTGGGCGCGTCGATGCCGGATGTCTCGGTCTTGTCGCTCGCCCCCGAATCGTCGCCGGGGGAGTCCGGCGGCGGCGCCATCCCGGGCGCCCGGGTGAACTTCGGGGCAGGCGCGTCGGCGGGGACGGTTGCCCGGCCCACGGCCGCGCGGCCGGTCGCTGGTGCGCCGCCCTTCGCGGCGGCCTCCTCGTCGACCGGGTTGGCCGAGGTCCCCTTGTTCCCCGACTTCGCCTGTGTCTCCGTCATCAACTAGTCCTGTTCGTCAGGCTCGTCGGCATTGCGAGCAATCGCCACGATAGTCACGCCGTCCGGGAGGTCCATCAGCTTGACCCCCATTGTGTTCCGGTCACGCGTACGGCGTACAGGCTTCACCGGAGTCCGGATGACGCCACCGTTGCTGGTGATCGCGAACAGCTCGTCGTCCGGGTGGATCACCACAGCGCCGACCAGACCACCGCGGCGCTCGGTGATCTTCGCAGTCAGCACGCCCTTACCTCCCCGGCCCTGCACCGGGTATTCCTCGATCGGGGTACGTTTCGCATATCCCCCGTTCGTGGCCACCAGGACGTCCAGCCCCTCGCGGACCACCTCCATGGCCAGCAGGACGTCCTCGTCGCTGAACCGCATGCCGATCACACCCGACGTGGCCCGACCCATCGGCCGCAGCGCCTCGTCCGTGGCGTTGAAGCGGATCGCCTGCGCGTTCTTCGACACCAGCAGCAGATCGTCGGACGGGGCGACGAGGGCAGCACCGACCAGCTCGTCCTCATCGCGCAGGTTGATCGCGATGACTCCGCCGGAACGGTTGGAGTCGAACTCCTCGAGCCGCGTCTTCTTCACCAGGCCGTTCTTCGTGGCCAGTACCAGGTAGGGGGCCACCTGGTAGTTCGGGATTTCGATGATCTGCGCGATCTGCTCGTCCGCTTGGAAAGCGAGCAGATTGGCCACGTGTTGGCCCTTGGCTACCCTACTGGCTTCCGGAAGCTCGTACGCCTTGGCCCGGTACACCCGGCCCTTGTTCGTGAAGAACAGGATCCAGTCGTGCGTCGAGCACACGAAGAAGTGGCTGACGATGTCGTCCTGCCGCAGCGTGGCCCCGCTGACGCCCTTCCCGCCACGCCGCTGCGAGCGGTACAGGTCGACCTTCGTCCGCTTCGCGTACCCGGTGCGGGTGATCGTCACCACCACGTCCTCGCGGGCGATCAGGTCCTCCATCGAGACCTCGCCGTCGAACGGCACGATCTTCGTACGCCGCTCGTCGCCCCACTTCGCGATGATCTCGCCCAGTTCCTCCGAGACGATCCGCCGCTGCCGCTCCGGCTTGGCCAGGATGTCCTTCAGGTCGGCGATCTCCAGCTCCAGCTTCGCCAGATCGTCGAGGATCCGCTGCCGCTCCAGGGCCGCCAGCCGGCGCAGCTGCATGTCCAGGATCGCGGTCGCCTGGATCTCGTCGATCTCCAGCAGCCGGATCAGGCCCTGCCGGGCGTCCTCCACCGTCGGCGACCGCCGGATCAGGGCGATCACCTCGTCCAGTGCGTCCAGCGCCTTGCTCAGGCCGCGCAGGATGTGCGCCCGCTCCTCGGCCTTGCGCAGCCGGAACGCCGTCCGCCGCCGGATCACCTCGATCTGGTGCTCGACGTAGTAGCGGATGAACTGGGCCAGGTTCAGCGTGCGCGGCACCCCGTCGACCAGCGCCAGCATGTTCGCGCCGAACGTCTCCTGGAGCTGGGTGTGCTTGTAGAGGTTGTTCAGCACCACCTTGGCGACCGCGTCGCGCTTGAGCACGAGCACGATCCGCATGCCCGTACGCCCCGAGGACTCGTCCCGGATGTCGGCGATGCCGGCGAGCTTGCCCTCCTTGATCAGCTCCGCGATCCGCTCGGCCAGGTTGTCCGGGTTCACCTGGTAGGGCAGCTCGCTGACCACCAGCGCCGGGCGGCCCCGCTTGTCCTCCTCCACCTCCACCACGGCCCGCATCCGGATCGACCCGCGACCCGTGCGGTACGCGTCCTGGATCGCCTGGGTGCCCACGATCAGACCGTGGGTCGGGAAGTCAGGACCCTTGACGATCTCGATGAGCGCGTCGAGGGTCGTCGCCTCGTCGACGTCCGGGTTCTCCAGGCACCACTGCACCGCCGCGCCGATCTCGCGCAGGTTGTGCGGCGGGATCTTCGTGGCCATGCCGACCGCGATGCCCTCGGAACCGTTGATCAGCAGGTTCGGGATCCGCGACGGCAGGATGGTGGGCTCCTTGGCCCGGCCGTCGTAGTTGTCCTGCAGGTCGACGGTGTCCTCGTCGATGTCCCGCAGCATCTCCATCGCCAGCGGGTCGAGCTTGCACTCCGTGTTGTGGCTGACGAACCCGTCGGAGACGAACGAGTGGTCGTCCGTGTCCACCCGGATGCTGTAGACCGGCTGCACCCCGGCGTCCGTGACGCTGGCCACCTCGGCGTAGTAGAACCGGCCGTCGACCAGCGGCTCAACCACGTCGAGCACCTCGCGCTCGGTGATCCGGGCCACGATCTCCTCGCGGTCCCGCTCCCAGCGCTCGATCCGGTCGACGTTGTGCCGGCGCAGCCAGTCCCGCTCGGTCCACCGGGTGGCGCCGTGCTCGCGGATGAAGTCGCCGACCAGCGGCACGTGGTCGCCGGAGAGCGCGGTGCTGCTCGCCGGCACCTGGGCCAGCTCCGACTCCAGCTTGACCTGCTTGCGGCCGAGGAAGCCGACCTGCTGGGCGAAGATCCGGGCGTCGCGGCGGTTGGTCACCACCACCTTGATCTCGCCGTTGTCGTACGGGCACTGCCGGCTGATGACGCCGAACTCCAGCAGGAGCTGCTGCACCTCGCGGGCCAGCCGCTCGCTGCGGGTCGAGTACGAGATCTGGATGGTGTTGCGGGGCAGCACCGACGACGAGCCGTCGCCCTCGAACAGGGCCTGGAGGAAGGCCCGCTTGATCGCCGCCGGCCCCCGCCAGACGAACTCCGGCACGAACTTTGCGGCACTCCGCGCCCCGACCAGCTCGCCGAGGGCTGTAGTCGCGAGCTGCCGAACGCTTGCGCGAAGGCGGTGCAGGGTCTTGCCGGATGGCATGACCTCTTCGCTGAACCAACGCTTGCCACCGATGGCCAGGTCGAAGGCCGCGACAACCCGAGTGAAGAACCCACGATCCGCGTTGGCGAACTCGACCCATGCGTCGGAGATCCAACCCTCACTGACTAGGGCACCGGCGAGGACGGCCGCCTCGACGTGCTCCAGCATCGGGTAGCCGATCTCCTCCGGCACCGTCCGCTGGATGACCACCCGGTCGCCGGGGCCGATCTCGGCGAGCAGCTTCCACAGCAGGGTCGGCACGCCGGCCACGTCGACCAGGCAGAGCACCGGGTGGTTGTGGGTGCCGGTCAGCTCGTACCCCTCGCGGGTGCGCAGCCGCAGCGTCGGGTGCTCGCCGGAGTGGAAGAACTTGGAGGCGCGGACCAGGTCGCCGTTGCGGTCGCGGACCTTCAGCTCGATGTCGGTCTCGCTGCTCGGCGCGGCGTCGGGGACGACGTCACCGATCCGGACCGCGCCGTCGGCGGTACGAATACGGACATTACCGGTGATACAATATCTCATCGCCGCAGCCGGGTCGTTTCCGGGCGAACCGAAGTTGCCGTTGCCGTCGACCAGCGGGTAGCGCAGCGACCAGGGCTGCGCCATCCGGACCAGCGCGTCGTAGATCGCCGAGTCGCCGTGCGGGTGGAACTGACCCATCACGTCTCCGACGACGCGGGAACACTTCACGTAGCCGCGGTCCGGCCGGTAGCCGGAGTCGAACATGGCGTAGAGGATCTTGCGGTGGACCGGCTTGAGCCCGTCCCGGACGTCCGGCAGTGCCCGCCCGACGATGACGCTCATGGCGTAGTCGAGGTAGGAGCGCTGCATCTCCACCTCGAGCCCGACCGGCTCGATCCGGTCGTGCGCCACGACTGCGGCGGCGGGGGTCTCGGGGACCTCGGGCTCGCTCGGGGTGGACTCGGGGGTATCGGTCACTGTTAACCCTTATCAGAATCAGAGTCGGTTTCGTGCTGTGGATAACCGCTGTGGAAACCGGCCACACTGTGGATAACTCTGTGGATCGGCGGGCCGCCGGTGGACGGCCGGGCGGTCCCGCCGGCTCCGTCAGATGTCCAGGAAGCGGACGTCCTTGGCGTTGCGCTGGATGAACGAGCGGCGCGCCTCGACGTCCTCACCCATCAGCACGCTGAACAGTTCGTCGGCCACCGCCGCGTCGTCGAGCGTGACCTGACGCAGGGTGCGGGTCGCCGGGTTCATCGTGGTCTCCCAGAGCTCGGGGTAGTTCATCTCGCCGAGGCCCTTGAAGCGCTGGATGTCGTCCGGCTTGGCGTTGGGCTTCTTCTGCTGGCGCAGCGCGATCAGCCCGTCGCGTTCGCGGTCGGAGTACGCGTACTGCGCGTCGTCGCCCTTCTTGTTCCACTTGATCTTGTAGAGCGGCGGGGCGGCCAGGTAGACGTGGCCCAGCTCGACCAGGGGCCGCATGAAGCGGAACAGCAGGGTGAGCAGCAGCGTCTGGATGTGCTGGCCGTCGACGTCGGCGTCGGCCATCAGCACCACCTTGTGGTAGCGCAGCTTCTCCATGTCGAAGTCGTCGTGGATGCCGGTGCCCAGGGCGGTGATCAGCGCCTGGACCTCGTTGTTCTTCAGGACCCGGTCGATCCGGGCCTTCTCCACGTTGAGGATCTTGCCGCGGATCGGCAGGATCGCCTGGGTGCGCGGGTCCCGGCCCTGCTTGGCCGAGCCGCCGGCCGAGTCGCCCTCAACGATGAACACCTCGGACTCGCGCGGGTCGGTGGACTGGCAGTCGGCGAGCTTGCCCGGCATCGAGCCGGACTCCAGCAGCGACTTGCGGCGGGCCAGCTTGCGGGCCTGCTGCGCGGCGATGCGGGCGCGGGCGGCCTGGGACGCCTTGGTGATGATGATCTTCGCCTCGGCGGGGTTCCGGTCGAACCAGTCGACCAGCCACTCGTTGCAGACCCGCTGCACGAAGCTCTTCACCGGGGTGTTGCCGAGCTTGGTCTTGGTCTGGCCCTCGAACTGCGGGTTGGCCAGCTTGACCGAGATGATCGCGGCGAGGCCCTCGCGGATGTCCTCGCCGGAGAGCTTCTCGTCGCCCTTGAGCAGCTTCTTGTCCGCGCCGTAGCGGTTGACCACGCTGGTCAGCGCCGCGCGGAAGCCCTCCTCGTGAGTGCCGCCCTCGTGGGTGTTGATCGTGTTGGCGAAGGTGTAGACCGACTCGCCGTACGACTCGTTCCACTGCATGGCGATCTCGACCGACATGCCCTCCTCCTCGGCGCCGAACTCGACCACCGTCTTGTGGATCGGGGTCTTGGAGGCGTTGAGGTGCCGGACGAAGTCGGCGATGCCGCCCTTGTAGCAGAAGGTGACCTCGCGGGTCTTGCCCTCCTCGCCCTCGGGGACCCGCTCGTCGAGCAGGTGGATGGTGAGGCCCCGGTTGAGGAAGGCCATCTCCTGGAGGCGGCGGTAGATGGTCTGGAAGTCGAAGTCGACGGTCTCGAAGACGTCGGCGTCGGGCCAGAAGGCGACGGCGGAGCCGGTGCGGTCGGTGGTCTCGCCCTTCTCCAGCGGCGACGGCTTGGAGTTGGCGTACTGCTGCCGCCAGACGAAACCGGACTTGTGGATCTCCACCGCCATCTTGGTGGAGAGGGCGTTGACGACGGACACGCCGACGCCGTGCAGACCGCCGGAGACGGCGTACGCCTTGCCGTCGAACTTGCCGCCGGCGTGCAGCACGGTGAGTGCCACCTCGACGCCGGGCTTCTTCAACTTGGGGTGCAGGTCGACCGGGAAGCCACGCCCGTTGTCGGTGACCCGGACCCCGCCGTCGGCCAGCAGCACCACGTCGATGGTGTCGCAGTAGCCGGCAAGCGCCTCGTCGACCGCGTTGTCGACGACCTCCCACACCAGGTGGTGCAGACCGCGCTCGCCGGTCGACCCGATGTACATGCCCGGCCGCTTGCGGACCGCCTCCAGCCCTTCGAGGACGGTGATCGACTCGGCGCCGTACTCCTGCTTGTCCTGCGCTGCCACCCTCGGCCACTTTCTCGCGCCGCCAGCGCCGCAAGCGGCGAGTCGGGCGCGGGTTCGGCGGACAGGACGCGACGTCGGCGCGCGGACCGGCACCGGGCGTGAACCGGGGCACGGGCCGGAGCGCCGGTCGCCGCGGATGCCCGCGGATCGCGATCGGCTCGACCCGACGTGGGACAATGATCTCGGGCCGGTGGGCCCGTGTCCGTCGCACCGTGTCGGGTCTTCGTCTCGCCCTCAATCTTACTGTGCGCAGACGACAGAACCGCCACTCGGCACCCCTTCGCGGCGGCTGAGAACTCCGTAGCCGGCCGATCCGCGCCACCCGCGACTCCCCCTACGGGCGAGCCCCGGATCGGGTGGCGGCGCCGCCGCCGGGACTCGGGGGGTGGGGGTCGCGGCGGGAGGGACGGTGGGCGTAGGTTTGCGGCGCCCAGCGTGGCCGGTCTTGATCTTTTCCGGTCGGAACCGGACGATCGACCCGAACGCTTCGACACGTGCTCTCAAGGGGTGACGCCAGATGGGGCTGGACAACGTCGCGGTGCACTGGCCGCGGACCGGCCGCTTCTACGATCCGGTCGCACCGGCCGAGTTCGTCGACTTCGGCGAGATCGTCGACCTGCCGCGGATCTCCGCGCCGACGGCGGCTCTCGCCGAACACATCGCAAAGACCGGCACGGTCCGGGCGACCGCCTACACGGAGCTGGTCGACCTGCTGCTCGGGCTGGAGAATGTGCTCTACGCCACGGAGAACGCGGCCGAGGACGAGGACCCGGTGATCGACCCGGACGGCTGCGCCTGGATCGCCGGCGGGATCGAGCGCTTCGTGGCCGGTCACCGGCCGCACGGGGAGACGGTCACCTTCGACTCGGTCAGCACCGTGCTGCGTGGGCTGCTCGGCGACGGCCGCCTCGCCGAGCAGCAGTTGCGCTGGCTCGACACCCGCCTGGACGGGCTGCGCGACGAGAACGGCGACCCGCCGCAGTGGGACTTCACCTGCGCCGAGCTGGGTGTGCTGGCGGCCTTCTACCGCCGCTGCGCCGACCGGGGCTTCGCCGTCTACGCCGACGCCTGATCGGCCCGGCACCGGCCCGTCCCGCGCGTGGTGATCGACTCCATGTCGGCGACGTGGCGGTATCCGGGCGGCCGGGATACCGCCACGTCGCCGACATCGCGCGGCCGGCCCGCCCGAGGCGGCCCAGGCCCGCCCGCCCGCGCGGCCCGGGCGTCAGCCGTACGTGTCGCGGGGGCCCCGGCCCCGGACGCGGCGCGGCCCCCGGGACCAGGACGGCGCGGCCGGCCCGTGGATGTGCAGCTTGCGCACCACGTTGTGGCCCACCTCGCTGGCGATCTGCCGGAGCAGCGAGGCGGCGAGCAGCCGCAGCTGCGTCGCCCACGCGGTGGACCGGGCCTCGACGGTCAGCTCGCCGTCCTCCAGCTTGACCGGGCGGCTGTTCTGGGCCACCTCGGGGCCGACGACCCGCTCCCACGCGCCGAACACGGTCGCCTCGGCGGCCGGCTGCTCCCAGCCGCGCGCCTTCATCAGCCGGCCCAGCACGACACCCAGCGGCTGCGGGTCGCGGGGGTCCGGCCCGGGGCCGGAATAGCCGCGTAGCCGCCGGCCGCCCTCGCCGTCGCCGGAGACGACGCTGCGCCGGCGGTTCTTGGCCGCCGTCTCGCGGCGGGCCCGCGCGGCGTCCAGCACCGCCCGGGCCAGTTCCGGCCCCGCCGCCCCGGCGGGCGCGTCGCCACCGCCCGCGGCGGCCGGGCCGTCGGACCGTCCGGTCCCGTCGGCCGCCCGGCCGGCGCCGCGGCGTGCGCCGCCGCCCGGGGCTGCGGCGTCCCGGCCAGCCGGCCCCACGGCGGGGGTACGGGGCCCGAGCCGGGCCGGCGGCAGCTCCTGCTCATCCGGCACGGCGCACCTCACCCTCGCCGACCTGGTAGCGGACGCCGTGCAGGCCGGTCGGTACGTCGTCGTCCACGGCGCAGGTCACCAGCAGTTGGCTCGCCCCGCCGACCAGCCCCGCCAGCCGCTCGCGGCGGCCCGCGTCGAGCTCGGCGAAGACGTCGTCGAGCACCAGCACCGGCTCGATGCCGTCGGAGCGGAGCAGGTCGTATCCGGCCAGCCGCAGGGCCAGGGCGAACGACCAGGACTCGCCGTGGCTGGCGTACCCCTTGGCGGGCAGCGGGCCGAGGGTGAGGGCCAGGTCGTCGCGGTGCGGGCCGACGAGCGTGGTGCCGCGCTCCACCTCGGCGGACCGGGACTCGGCCAACGCCGCGAGCAGCGTCTCGGCCAGCGCCGCCCGGTCCGCCACCGGGTCCGTCAGTTCCACCGACGGCCGGTACGTGATGCCCGCCGCGCCCTTGCCGGCGGCGACCGCGTCGTAGGCCTTGGTGACGTGCGGGCCGAGCGCGGCGACGAGTTCCAGCCTGCCGGCGAGCAGCTCGGCCCCGTGCCGGGCGAGGTGGGTGTCCCAGACGGCGAGCGTGGACAGGTCCCCGCCGCGCGACCCGCCGGTCTTGCGGGCCAGGTACGCGGTGCGCAGCAGGGCGTTGCGCTGCTTGACGACGCGTTCGTAGTCGGCGCGCACCCCGGCGTAGCGGGGCTGGCGGCTGACCAGCAGGTCGTCGAGGTAGCGGCGGCGTTCCGCCGGATCGCCGCGGACGAGTTCCAGGTCCTCCGGGGCGAACAGCACCATGCGCAGCGCGCCGAGGACGTCGCGGGCCCGCCGGGCGGGTGAACGGCCCAGCCGGGCCCGGTTGGCCTTGCCGGGGACGATCTCCAGCTCGACCAGCAGTTCCCGGCCGTCGTGCGCCACCGCGCAGCGGATCACGGCCGACGTGGCGCCCAGCCGCACCAGCGGGGCGTCCGTGGCGACCCGGTGCGAGCCCAGGGTCGCCACGTAGCCGAGCGCCTCGACGAGGTTGGTCTTGCCGGTGCCGTTGGCGCCGACCAGGACGTTGGAGCCGGGTTCGAGGTCGACGGCGACCCGCTCGTAGGAGCGGAAGTCGACCAGTTCGAGCCGGCGGACGTACACGGGTGGCGGACGCCGCTCAGCGCTTGTGGACGGCGTGGCCGCCGAACTGCTGGCGCAGGGCGGCGACGGCCTTCATGGCGGGAGAGTCCTCCTGCCGGGAGGTGAAGCGGGCGAACAGCGAGGCGGCGATGACGTTCAGCGGCACGGCCAGGCGGATGGCCTCGTCGACCGTCCACCGGCCCTCGCCGGTGTCCTCCGTGTAGCCGCTCAGGTCGGACAGGTCCGGGTCCTCGTCGAGGGCGCGGTCGAGCAGGTCGAGCAGCCAGGACTGGACGACGGTGCCCTCGCGCCAGGACTTGAACACGCCCGGCACGTTGGTGACCAGCTCGGACTTGGTGAGCAGCTCGTAGCCCTCGGCGTAGGCGTGCATGAGGCCGTACTCGATGCCGTTGTGCACCATCTTGGCGTAGTGGCCGGCGCCGACGGGGCCGGCGTGCACGAAGCCGTGCTCGCCGGCCGGCTTGAGCGCCTCGAAGATCGGCATCAGCCGGTCGACGTGCTCCTGCGCGCCGCCGACCATCAGGGCGTAGCCGTTTTCCTTGCCCCAGACGCCGCCGGAGACGCCGACGTCGAGGTATCCGATGCCGCGCGTGTCGAGCCGTTCGGCCCGGGGGGCGTCGTCGCTGAACCGGGAGTTGCCGCCGTCGATGATGATGTCGCCGTCGCTGAGCACCTCGGCGACGGCGTCGATGGTGGTGTCGGTGACGCCGGCGGGGACCATCACCCAGACGGCCCGGGGGCCGTCGAGCTTCTCGGCCAGCTCGGCCAGGCTCGTGACGTCGCTGCGGTCGGCGTTGCGGTCGTAGCCGACCACCTCGTGACCGGCGGCGCGCAGCCGCTCGCGCATGTTGCCGCCCATGCGGCCGAGTCCTACGAGGCCGAGCTGCATGTGTTCCTACCTCCGCTGCGTCCGGGTCGGGTATGCGCGATCAGCGGGAGACGCGGATCGGCATGATGAGGTACCGGTACCCGGGGATGACCTCGCCATCCTCGCCTGCGGGGGAAATCACCGCCGGCTTGAAGGCGTCGACGAACGCGAGCTGCGCGAACTGGGCGCCCAGGTTGGCCAGCCCGTCGATGAGGTACTGCGGGTTGAAGCCGATGGTCAGCGGGTCGCCGGTGAAGGTGGCGTCCATGGCCTCGCTGGCCCGTGCCTCCTCGGTGCCGCCCGCCTCCACGACGAGACCGTCGGAGCTGAAGCTGAGCAGCACGGGGGTGGTGCGCTCGGCGACCAGCGCCACCCGCTTGACGACCTCGATGAGGGTGCTGACGGCGAGGCGGGCCTCGGCGTTGTGGCTGGCGGGGAAGAGCGAGCGCACCGGCGGGTAGTTGGCGCCGTCGAGCAGCCGGCTGGTGGTGCGCCGGGTGCCGCCGGAGAAACCGATCATGCCCTCGCCGGCCGCCCCCTGGGACAGGGCCATCGTCACGTGCCCGCCGAGCGGACCGAGGGCCTTGGCGGTGTCGTGCAGGGTGCGCGCCGGCACCAGGGCGTTGATGCTCACCTCGGGGTCGTCCGGGTGCCACTCCATCTCGCGCAGGGCGAGCCGGTAGCGGTCGGTGGCGAGCATCGCCAGGTTGCCACCCGAGAGCTCGATGCGGACGCCGGTCATCATCGGCAGCGTCTCGTCCCGGCCGGCGGCCACGGCGACCTGGGCGACGGCGGCGGCGAACGCGGCGGCGTCGACCGTGCCGGTGCTCTCCGGCATCTCGGGCAGGGCGGGGTAGTCCTCCACCGGCATGGTGGGCAGGGTGAACCGGGCGCTGCCGCAGACCAGTTCGAGGTGCGCGCCGACCGCGGCGATGTCCACCGGCTTCGCGGGGAGTGCCTTGGTGATCTCGGCGAGCAGCCGGCCGGAGACCAGGGCGGCCCCGTCGGCGTCACCCTGCACCTCGACGGTCACCTGGCTGGAGACCTCGTAGTCGAAGCCGGAGACCTGCAGGTTGCCGTCGGTCACCCGGAGCATCACGCCGGCCAGGACTGGCACGGACGGCCGGTTGGGCAGGCTCTTCGCGGTCCACGCCACGGCCTCGGCGAGCGCGTCGCGCTCCACTCGGAACTTCATCAATGCCTCCGCGTCGACGTCAGCGACAACTCTCTCATGCCGACCGCTGCCCACCGTCCCGCCCGACTGTGCGGGTTCCCATCGCACCTTAGGGCGCGCGGGCATCGGCTGTGCGCCCGACCCCGTGGATCGGGCCGGTGCCGGAGCGACTGTCTCCGGCCGTTCCGGCCCCATCCACAGGAAGTCCAACGGTGATGATTGGTTTTTGTTCTCTTAGAAGAACAAACTCATCGTCTTCGTAGCACCTGTGCAAACTGTGGAAAACCCGCGTCTGCGCAGGTCAGACACGTTATCCACCGGTGGTTAGCCTGTGGAGAACCCGGGGTAAAACCGGGCCGGTCGTCCACAGGCCCTCCGATCCACCGGGTTGTCCACCGCCGTCCACCGGTTATCCACCGGTTATCCACCGACTTTCTCCCCAGTCCTGTGGACGGGCCGCACCGGTCTTCGCGTCGTTGTCCCCAGAACCTTCAACAGGAAGCCCACAGCCGTCCTCCTGCCTGTGGGCGACGGGCGGCATCGTCCACAGGTGTCCACAGGCATCCACAGGTCCGTCCCCAGGGTTTGTCCACAGCCTGTGGGTAACCGGGGTCGGACCCTGCGTAGTTTTCCACCGCCGGTGGACAACCGGCTGTGGACAGCGTGTGGAAACTGTGGACGAGCATGTGCCGATCCTGGGGCCTGAACCGCGTCGAGGGTCAACACGAGGCGTCCCGGCACGCCTGTGGACGACGGCTCCGGGGTCTGGACGTGACCGGCGTCACGTCGACCCGGGTGCGCGGGCGCGGGGTCGACGCCGCCCCGGAACGCGAAAACGCCCGGCCGTCGTGGTCGGCCGGGCGTCGGTCGCCGCTGCGGGCGCGGGCGTGGTGGGCGTACGCCTCAGGTGGTCTGCTTGATCCGGTTGGTCAGCTCGGCGATCTGGTTGTAGAGCGAGCGGCGCTCCGCCATCTGCTGGCGGATCTTCCGGTCGGCGTGCATGACGGTCGTGTGGTCCCGCCCGCCGAACGCCTGCCCGATCCGGGGCAGCGACAGGTCGGTCAGCTCCCGGCACAGGTACATGGCGACCTGGCGGGCGTTGACCAGCACCCGGGAGCGGGAGTGCCCGCGCAGGTCCTCCAGGCTGACCCCGAAGTACTCCGACGTGGAGACCATGATCTGGTCGGCGGTGATCTCGGGGCCGGCACCGTCGGGGATGAAGTCCCG
The DNA here is from genome assembly GCF_900091595.1 of Micromonospora haikouensis. Lineage (GTDB taxonomy): Bacteria > Actinomycetota > Actinomycetes > Mycobacteriales > Micromonosporaceae > Micromonospora > Micromonospora haikouensis. The sequence goes on along the minus strand of NZ_FMCW01000003.1, from coordinate 205,289 downwards.
CAGCACCTCCTCGGCCAGCGACAGCTCGACGGTCGACCGGGTGAGGCTGGCGAACGCGGTGACCCGGATCAGCGCCCCCTCCAGCTCCCGGATCGAGTTCGACACCCGCGACGCGATGAACTCCAGCACGTCCGGCGGGGCGTAGAGCCGCTCCTGGGCCGCCTTCTTCTGCAGGATCGCGATCCGGGTCTCCAGGTCGGGCGGCTGGATGTCGGCCAGCAGTCCCCACTCGAACCGGGTGCGCAGCCGGTCCTCCAGCGTCGCGAGCTGCTTGGGCGACCGGTCGGAGGTGACGACGATCTGCTTGTTGGCGTTGTGCAGCGTGTTGAAGGTGTGGAAGAACTCCTCCTGGGTCCGCTCGCGGTTCTCCAGGAACTGGATGTCGTCGATCAGCAGGATGTCGACGTCGCGGTAGCGGCGCTGGAACGCGCTCGTCTTGTCGTCGCGCACCGAGTTGATGAAGTCGTTGGTGAACTCCTCGGTCGAGACGTACCGGACCGAGCGGGCGTTGCCCAGCGTGGTGGCGTAGTGACCGATGGCGTGCAGCAGGTGCGTCTTGCCGAGCCCGGAGCTGCCGTAGATGAACAGCGGGTTGTACGCCTTCGCCGGCGACTCGGCGACCGCGACGGACGCGGCGTGCGCGAACCGGTTGGACGAGCCGATGACGAACGTCTCGAACATGTACTTCGGGTTGAGCCGGTTCCCACCGGTCTCCGCCCCGCCGGGGAGCCGCCGGTCGTCCCGTCCACCCGGACGGTGATCCATGCCACTGCGACCCGGCCCGCTGTCGGTGCCGCCGTCGCGCGGCAACCGCTGGGGGGCCGGCACGGCGCCGGCCGCGTATCGGCCCTCGTAGGGGCGGGCCCCGCCGACGTCGATCCGGGGCCGCTCCTCGAAGCCGCGCCGGTCGGCGCCCGGCACCAGCGGTTCGGCGAAGGCGTCGCCGAACAGGGGCTCCTGGGCGTCGCGGGCGGCGGGGACGAGCCCCTGGCGGTGCCCGTCGTCGTTCGGGGCTGGCCGGGACGCGGGCCCCGGCTCCGCCACCCCGTGCCCGGGATGCCCGGCGGTGCCGTCCTGGCCCGGGTGGGGTGACCGCGCGTGGTCGGTGCCCGGCTCGTCGTGGCCGGGGTGGCCGGGATGGCCCGGGGCGGGAAAGCCGAGCGCGGGTTCGTGTCGGCCCGCGCCGGGCTCGTCGTATCCCCGGGTGTCGAACGCCGCTGCGGCGTCGAAGCCGACGGACCCGTCGAGGGCGGGCTGTTCGCCCGGCCCGGCGTCCGGGGTGCTGCGGTAGACCGTGCCGGCGGGGCGACCCGAGGGGTCCTCGGCGACCCGGACGGTCACCGCCACCTGGATCGGGCGGCCCAGCCGCCGGGTCAGCGCCTCGGTGATGGCCGGCCGCAACCGGGACTCGATCACGTCGCGGGTGAAGGCGTCCGGCACGGAGAGCAGGGCGGTGTCCTCGACGATCGCGCGGAGCCGGGTGAGCCGCAGGTACGCGCGTTGCTGCGCGGAGATGATCTCGTCGGCGAGTTCGTCCGTGGTCGCCGTCCACACCGCGGCTAGGTCGGTCGTACCGGCCACCGTCGTGCCACCCCCCTCGCTTCTGCTCCCGACCGCCGCGGTGGTCCAGCCGGACGGCTCACCGGCCGTCGTCCACAAGTTATCCACAGCCTGTGTGTACTGACCGATTGTGGCCCCCCGCCCGAAGCGGGTGGGACCTGCCCCCTGTCTGAACGGGCGCTGAAGCGGGTTTCACCGTGCCGAACGATTCACTGCCTGGTCGGGTCTTGCCCGAGTCCGGTCCTGCTCGACGACGACCGTCTCGCCCGACGACGGGAACGGGGCGACGACGCCGACCGCAAACGCGCACGCTAACAGCGCGGGGCCGGGGCCATCAACCGTCGACGCGGTGGCACCCTTGGCGACATCAGTGAAAAGCAGCGCTTCGGTCGTGGTCAGGGGCGCTGTGGGGGTGTGGCGGGGTGTTTGACGCTCATTGTCCCGCTGCGTAGGCTGGATCGGCTGCTCTGCCGCCCTCTGCTAGGGTGGTGCGTGCTTGCTGTCCGCGGTCGCCTCCCTCGCATCGCCGAGGTTCCGCGCCGCCGGGCAGCACCGATCGGGGGCCACCGCCGAGGTGGCCTGGACCACCACACGACCCCGGCGATCCCGCGCCCGGGGCGTACGAAAACGGAGAGCCTGACGTGAGCAAGCGCACCTACCAGCCGAACAACCGCCGGCGCGCGAAGACCCACGGCTTCCGGCTGCGTATGCGCACCCGGGCCGGCCGCGCCATCATCTCGACCCGTCGCGCCAAGGGCCGCACCCGCCTGTCGGCCTGAGGCCGACCGAGGCCGGTCCGGGGGACGTGGGCAGTCGTGCTGGCCGCCGCGCAACGACTGCGGCGCAGCAGTGACTTCGCCGCAGCGGTCCGGGCTGGTCGCCGGGCCGGCCGTGGCGTGCTCGTCGTCCACCTGACCCTGCCCGGCACACCAGGGACACCGACGGACGTCTCGCCGAAGCCGGCGCGGACCACCGGTGCGGAGCACACCTCCGCAGCGACCCGCGCCGGCTTCGTCGTGTCCAAGGCCGTCGGCCCGGCCGTCGTCCGCAACGTGGTCCGGCGTCGGCTGCGGCACCTGGTCCGCGAGCGGCTCGCGGCCCTGCCCGAGGGCAGCACCCTGGTCGTACGGGCACTCCCGGCCGCAGCCGAGGCGTCATACTCCCGGCTCGGGGCCGACCTCGACGCGGCGATCGCCACAGCCCGCGCCCCCCGGGGGCGGCGGCCCCGATGAGCAGCGATTCCACGGCGTCGCCGTCGACGAGCTTGGGTGCCCGGGTGCTGACCGGCCCCATCGTCGCGTACCGTCGTTGGATAAGCCCGGCACTGCCGGCCCGCTGTCGGTTCTACCCGTCGTGCAGTGCGTACGCCCTTGAGGCCGTGGCCCGGCACGGCGCGATTCGGGGGGCCGGTCTGACGGTCCGACGGTTGTTGCGCTGCCACCCCTTTCACCCTGGTGGACACGACCCGGTGCCCGAGCCGGGCGGTCGCCGCCGTGCCGAAGTGACTGGAGCCTGAGAATTGTTCAGTCTGGACTGGATCTACTACGCGATCTCGTGGATCCTGCTGACCTGGCACTCGGCCTGGGACGCCATCGGAGTACCGGTCGACGCGGTGATCGGGACGAACTGGGCCTGGATCCTGGCCATCGTCTTCCTGGTGGTCACCGTCCGGGTGATCCTGTTCCCGGTCTTCGTCAAGCAGATCAAGTCCCAGCGGGCGATGCAGGCGCTCCAGCCCAAGGTGAAGGAGCTCCAGGAGAAGCACAAGGGTGACCGGGAGACGCTCCAGAAAGAGATGATGGAGCTCTACCGGAAGGAAAAGGCCAACCCGCTCATGGGCTGCCTTCCGATGTTCCTCCAGATCCCGGTCTTCCTCGGCCTCTTCCACGTGCTGCGCCGCCTCGACCCGGCCAAGATCAATAAGACGCTCTACGGCTGGACGGTCGAGCAGTTCGACAGCGCCTCCAGCGCCAAGCTCTTCACCGCACCGATCGCCGGCAAGTTCGGCTCGACCGCCGACGAGCTGGCCCGCCTCGGGGCCAACGGCACCACCGTGAAGGTGATCGCCGGCATCCTGGTCCTGGTGATGATGGGCACCACCTACCTCACCAGCCGCCAGATGATCCTCAAGACCGGCTGGGCGGAGGACCCGCAGCAGAAGATGGTGCAGCGCCTGATGCTCTACGGCATCCCGCTGTCGCTGCTCGTCTCCGGCGCGATCTTCCCGATCGGTGTGATCATCTACTGGGTCACGAACAACCTGTTCACCCTCGGCCAGCAGCAGTGGGTGCTGCGCAAGTACCCGCCGCCGCCCACCCCGGGCCGCACCGGCGTCAAGTCCAACAGCCCGGTCCAGCCGGCCAAGACCGCCGGCCTGTTCGGCCGCAAGGCCGCCCCCGCTCCGGTCAAGCAGGCGCCGGCCACGCCGAAGGTCGCCGGCCCGAAGCCGGGCGCCAAGCCGGTCAACCCGAAGAAGAGCGGCCCGGCCAAGCGCCAGGGCTGACGCCTCCCCACCCGCGCCGGCCGCCCGGCACGGGCGGGACCGGGCCCTGGCCGCCGCCCGAGGGGCAGCGCCGGGCCGAACCCACCGCGCGTAGCGCGGTCGCGGGCGCCAGCCGCCCGTGCAGACGTGCCCGTGGGCACCGGTGATCTCCCGCCGGCCCCCGGGGAACCAGCGGACCCGACGGTCCGGCCGAGCGAGTACGGAGATGAGACCGTGACCGAGACCAGCATCCCCAGCGCTGACCCGTCAGTGGACGAGGAGAGCACGCCGATCGAGGCCACCGACGACGACACCGAGGAGGAGGCCGAGACCGGGGCCGCTCCCCGGGAGAAGAAGGCGCCGGCCGAGAGCGAGCTGTTCCGACAGAGCGAGATCGCCGCCGACTACGTCGAAGGGCTGCTCGACATCCTCGACTACGACGGGGACATCGACGAGCTGGTGTCCGGTGGGCGTCCGGTGGTCGAGGTCGTCGGCGGCCGACTGCAGAACCTGGTCGGGCAGCGCGGGGCCACCCTGGAGGCGCTCCAGGAGCTGGCCCGGCTGGCGGTGTTCCGGCAGACCGGGACCCCGAGCCGGCTGCTGCTCGACGTCGGCGGCTACCGCGCCACCCGGCGCAAGGAGCTCGCCGCCGTCGCCAAGAACGCGGTGGAGAAGGTCAAGGAGCACGGGGAGCCGGTGCGGCTCGAACCGATGTCCGCCTTCGAGCGCAAGTGCGTCCACGACGTCGTCAACGCGATGAGCGGCGTGGAGAGCGAGTCCGAGGGCGTCGAGCCGAACCGCCGCATCGTCGTCCGGCCTGCGGACTGACCAGGTGACCCACGACGACACCACGGCGGCAGCCGTGTCCGGCCCGGGTGGCACGCCGCCCGGGCCGTCGCCTGCCTGGCCCGGGGCGGCCGACGAAGCAGCGCCCGGCGTCGAGGCCGCGCCGCCCAGCGTGACGGCGCCGGCCCTCGGCGACGATGCGCCCCGCCCGACCGGGGAGGCACCGGATCCGGCCGTCGCGACGCTGCCGCCGGAGCTGGCGGAGGCCGCCCGTGCCCTCTTCGGCGACCGGCTCGAACTCGCCGCCGCGTACGCGGAACTGCTCGCCACCGACGGGGTGGTCCGCGGCCTCATCGGGCCACGGGAGGCACCGCGGATCTGGGACCGGCACCTGCTCAACTGTGCCGCGGTGGCGGAACGGATCCCGCCGGACGCGTCGGTGCTCGACGTCGGCTCCGGCGCCGGCCTGCCCGGGCTGGTGTTGGCCATCGCGCGGCCCGACCTGACCGTCACCCTGGTCGAGCCGCTGGCCCGACGCACCTCGTTCCTCGTCGAGGTGGTCGAGAACCTGGGGCTGGCGAAGACGGTCCGGGTCTTCCGGGGACGGGCCGAGGAGGCGGCGACCGGCTCGACCGGCGTCGGCCCCTTCAGCGCGGACATCGTCACCGCTCGCGCCGTGGCCCCGCTCGACCGCCTCGCCGCCTGGTGTCTCCCCCTGACCGTGCGGGGCGGGCGGCTGGTGGCGATGAAGGGCGCTTCCGCCGCCGACGAGATCGCGGAGCACGCCGAGGCCGTCGCCAAGTTGGGCGGGGGCGAGCCGACCGTGCAGCGCTGCGGGGTCGGTGTGATCGAGCCGCCGGCGACGGTGGTGGAGATCGTGCGCGAGCGGGTGGTGAACCAGCCCCGCGTCAAGTCGGCGGCGAAGCGCTCGCGCGGCGGGCGTCGCCGGGGCCGCTGACCGCCTTCGTCCTCGCGCGCCGGCTTCCCGCCGCAGGTCGGGTCGTTGATACGGGTGCGGGCACGCGCGGGCGGGAAATCCGGCGTGGACCGGCCGCGCCCGTCCGCCGTAGGCTGACCGCGCGTCGATAGTGTGGAGTGGACGGCATCTGACCCTCAGGGGGTCCCGGCCGCTCCCGCCGGGCCGTAGGCTCCGTGATGCGAACGAGCGTGGCCAAGACGACGGGGTGCGGGCCGACCATCCGGAGCGGGTAGGGATGACAGGTGCATGACGACGGCAGGTACGACGATCCACGGGTGAACGGTCGCGGAGAGCGGTCCGCAGCGGGCCCCGTTTCACGTGAAACCGACGAGCCCGGCTGGCCCGGCGGCGCCTACGGGGCGGCGGCACGCCCGATCGGCGGCGGCCCCGCTCCACGCCGCGACGCCCCTGCCGCCGCCAGCACCGGCACCACCGCCCCCCGGGCGGAGGCGTCCGGGACGATCTATGGCAGGGCCGGCAGCCCCGGCGTTCCGGCGGCCGACGGTTCCGACCCCGGGCCCTCCGCTCACTTCGAGTCGACACCCCGGCCTGCCGTCGTGCTCCCCCAGCAACCCGCACCGCACGTGGTGCCTGACGCGGCCCCGGAAGCCGCCGTTCCAGTCGACACGCCGGCACCGCGGGCCGGGGCCTATGGCACCGAACCGGCCGATGCCGCGTACGTTTCACGTGAAACCCCGACGCGCGAAGAGGATGACCCACCGTTGGCTATGGAGGCTATGCGCGCCGTGCAGATCCTTAATCCGAGTGGCGAGGTGACCATGCCGCGTCCGGAGCGGACCCGGGTGATGTGCGTCGCCAACCAGAAGGGCGGCGTGGGGAAGACCACGACCACGGTGAACCTGGCGGTGGCGCTCGCCCTGCACGGCAACCGGGTCCTCGTGGTCGACCTCGACCCGCAGGGCAACGCGTCGACCGGGCTGAACGTCCCGCACCACACCGGCGTGCCGGACGTCTACGATTGCCTGATCAACAGCGTTCCGCTGGAGGAGGTGGCCCAGGGCGTCGAGGGCATCCCCAACCTGTGGTGCGTGCCGGCCACGATCGACCTCGCGGGCGCGGAGATCGAGCTGGTGTCCGTGGTGGCCCGCGAGTCGCGGCTGTCCCGGGCGATCGACGCCTACCCCGGCCACTTCGACTACGTCTTCATCGACTGCCCGCCGTCGCTGGGCCTGCTCACCGTCAACGCCCTGGTGGCCGCGCAGGAGGTGCTCATCCCCATCCAGTGCGAGTACTACGCGCTGGAAGGGCTGAACCAGCTGATCAACAACATCAACCTGGTCCGCAAGCACCTCAACCCCAGGCTCGACGTCTCCACCATCCTGCTCACCATGTACGACCGGCGCACCCGACTGGCCGACGCGGTGGAGCAGGACGTCCGGAACCACTTCGGTGACAAGGTCCTGCAGGCGGTGATCCCCCGGAACGTCCGAGTCTCCGAGGCACCGAGCTACGGCCAGTCGGTCATGACCTACGATCCCGGTTCACGGGGGGCGACGAGTTACTTCGAGGCCGCCCAGGAGATCGCCGAGCGTGGGGTCAAGGAGCCGGTGAGCCGGAATGCGTAGTGCGGACAAGTCGCTGGGAGGCATCGTATGAAGAACCGTCCTCGGGGGGGTCTGGGTCGAGGGCTCGGGGCGCTGATCCCCACCGGCCCGGTCCAGCCCGTCGAGACGACGACGGCGATGCCCGAAGACGGCGAGGCGCCCGTCCCGGCGTCTGCACCGGCCCCGATGGCGGTGCCGGTCGACGTCGAGGCCCCTGCGGTCACGCCGCCGTCCGAGCCTCAACTCAGCCCGGTGCCCGGTGCCCGGTTCGCTGAGGTGCCGGTCGACGCGATCGTGCCCAACCCGAAGCAGCCCCGCCAGGTCTTCGACGAGGAGGCCCTGGAGGAACTGAAGACCTCCATCCAGGAGGTCGGCTTCCTCCAGCCGATCGTGGTGCGGGCACTCGACGGCGAGAAGTACGAACTCGTCATGGGCGAGCGCCGCTGGCGGGCCGCGCAGGCCGTCGGCCGGGAGAACATTCCCGCCATCGTCCGGGACACCCGCGACGACGCCATGCTCCGGGACGCGCTGCTGGAGAACATCCACCGGGCCAACCTCAACCCGCTGGAGGAGGCCGCCGCATACCAGCAACTGCTGGAGGAGTTCGGCGCAACCCACGAGGAGTTGGCCCGCCGGATCGGCCGGAGCCGCCCGCAGATCTCCAACACCATCCGGCTGCTGAACCTGCCCGCCCAGGTGCAGCGCCGCGTCGCCGCCGGGCTGCTCTCCGCCGGCCATGCCCGCGCGCTGCTGAGCCTGGACGAGGCGCAGGCGCAGGAGCAACTCGCGGCGCGCATCGTCGCCGAGGGGCTCTCCGTCCGATCGACCGAGGAGATCGTCGCGCTCGCGCTGGCGGACGGGCCGGCGAAGGCCCCGGCCGCGAAGCGGCGGACCACTGCCCACGCCCCGGCCCTCACGGACCTCGCGGACAGGCTCTCCGACCGGTTCGACACCAGGGTGAAGGTGGACATCGGCCGGAGCAAGGGCAAGATCACCATCGAGTTCGCCACGGTCGACGACCTGGAACGGATCGTCGGCCTCATCGGGGTCGGTCAAGAGGACACCCCCGAGGACTGACCCTCCACGCCTGCCCGCCGGCCGCGCCGTCCCACCCGGGCGACGCGGCCGGCGGCGTTTCAGGCTGCTGCCCGGGTGGCCCCGAGGGGCATCGCCTCCGGCAGTCGTCGCCCCGTGGCGGTCGGCACGATGCGGCCCAGGCTCCGTGAGGCGGTGCGAGGGCCGTCCACCTCCGTGCGCCGCGGTCGCCGACACGTTCCACGTGAAACCCCCGGTCTCCGGTGGGCTGCCCGCCGTCGGAGGTGACCGCCAGGCGGGCTCGCCCCATGGCGGTGGGAGACGGGACACGTCTCGGCCGACGATCGGCTCGGAGCCCATCGCATACGCCGAAGACGTTGGTGGACAGGTAATGCCGAGCACGCCCCCGGGCGCGGAGCGGGGCACCGCAGTGTCCGGGGGGTCGGCGCCATTGCTACGCGGGCTTGCCGCCGTTGGCTCGCGGACTTGCGGGATCGGCGCCGTTGGC
>NZ_FMCW01000003.1:0-196239 GCF_900091595.1 Micromonospora haikouensis | reverse complement strand
CTTGCGGGATCGGCGCCGTTGGCTCGCGGGCTTGCCGCTGTCGGCTTGCGGGATCGGCGCCGTTGGCTCGCGGGCTCGCCGCCCGCGCCGGCCGTGCGCCTCGAATGGGCTGTGCTTGGCCGGCAGGGCCTACGCCTCCGCCGACTTGAGCCTCTCCCTGGCCGGGCACCCGGTGGCGGTCCCCGCCGACCTGGCGTCGTTGGTCGCCATGTCGGCGACATGGGGGTATCCCGAGGCCCCGGATACCGCGATGTCGCCGACATGGCGACGGGTGCCGGAGGAAGGAAGGCCGCCGGACGGAGGAGGCCGCCATGTCGACCCGGCCTGCGTCGGTCCTCGGCGACCAGCCTGTGGACGGGTTCCACGTGAAACGAGGACGTCCGCACGGAAGCCACTCAGCACCATGCTCCTGCTCCGGCTCTCGCCCCCACAAAGCCGCCGCGGACAGCGTCCGAGCCGGACGTCGAGTTTCGGGTCCCGCCGGCCGAATCCGCGTAACTCACCGCCTGGCCCGCCCGATGCCGCGAGTGTCCCGCCCACTGGTTCCACGTGAAACGGTCCTCCGTGCCAAGAGGTGGTGCCGTGCCGCGAGACCTTCGGCAGCCGCAGGCCCGGCAACAGGAGCGGTGGCGGCGAGTTGGTGACGATGAGCCGCTCCAACTCGCTCGCGGTCTGTGGCTCGTGATGGCCGATGCCCGAGTAGCTGCGCTCGGTGATCCCCTCCGGCTGCCTCCCCGCCGGGGGCGGCGAGCGAACGGCCCATCCCGGCCCCGCGCGGAGGCGAGCCGCCGCCCTGTTTCACGTGGAACCGGAGGCCGGGATACCCTCGGCACCACCGGTGCCGACGCGCAGCACGCCGACCCAGGGCTGCGTCCCGGGGCCGGCACCAGCAGCATCAGCCACCGGCCGGAGCGCATGGCTTCAGGAGCCATCGGACACGAAGGGACGTGGAAGCCGGGATCGGGAGGCCGGGGCGCGGAAGACGCAGGACGCTCGGGGGCACGCTCGGGGCCGTCCGATCGGTGCCCCTCGGCCGGGAATGGCGAGCCCCGGACGTGCGCGGCGCGAGGCGGATCCGGCGCTCCCTCTGGTCGGCGCAAGTACGGCCGGGCTCCGGCACCCCGGCCCTGAACCCGTAGCCCTTGTCGGGGACGCGGCCCCCTCACAAGCGCGACCTGAGAGACCGGGGCGGGCCAAGCTGTCGCCCATGAACGGCGGCAGAGCATCAGCTGGCCCTCATGCCATCGCAGGCGTGCGATCCGACCCCACTGCACCCCGCTTGTCGGTTCGGACCTGTACGGCCTCCTCAGCGGGCTGGTCCGCTCTTCCCTGTGCGATCGCGAAGCGACGGGTTGTTCGCCGCGCGCCAACGGCGATCTCTCCGCTCGCCCGTCCTCGGCGATCCTTGAGCCTCGGGGCCAGGTCGGCGGTCCTCGAACGGGGCCCCGAGGCGCTCGGCGCTCCTTGACCGGCCCCGAGGCGCTCGGCGGTCGCCACTGCCCCGACGGCGTCGCTTGCCCCGACGGGTGCAGCAGCAGCCGCGACGGCCCAGCACCAAGGTCGGCACCAGCACGTCGCCCCCGTAGCCGTTCGGCTGGGTGCTCAGGGGAGCCCGTCTTCGGCGGTCATGACGACCGCACCTGCCCGACGGGCTACCGCCGCTTCGCCGCCCCGGACGGCAGCGGGCACACCGACGGCACCACGCGGCTGCGCTGTGCGCGCCCGCGCCGAGATGACGGGAGGGGCGCGGCCGGCGTCGGCTCGATGGGAGGTGTAGAGCCCTTCGCCGATGGTCAGTTCCCCGTCATCGGAGAGGGTGGGGCGCCTCGGGAACCCGGAGAGCCAGGGCGCGGGACGCCGGGGCCCCATCGGTGGACGTCGGGCGATGCGGGAGTGCGCCCCTCGGACGGCCCGCCCCACCCTCGCGGCACCAGGAGCAGGCGTCGCTCAGGCCCTGAAGTCGGCGGCAGATCGGGCCCATCTCCGGGCGCTCAGGCAGCGACCCGCAGGCCGCCGGCTCGTTAGGAACGAGGGAGACAGAAGGCTGTGCACAACCCTCGCCGAGAAGCGCGGAGTTATCCACAGCGGTTTTCCACAGCCCCACCCTGTTTCACGTGAAACCCCGCGTGAAACGCGTTGTCAGCCTGTGGACGACGGGCCGTGGCGACGGTCTCGACGGCCTGTGGATAACGTGTGGACAACGCTCGTGGACCGCGCGGGACGGCACTGCGCGGGGGTGCGGAACTCGCCCCGTCCGGCGACCGCGCGGGCCCGGTCCGAGGGGCCCGGCCGCCCTCGACGCTGGACGAATCAGGTAGGGACAGGGCCCGCTTGCTCGGTTAGGGTCAGCGTCGTGCACGACACCCCTCCCGCAGTCCCCGACTTCACCTCATGGCCTTCCTTCCCCTTCGAGGGCGACCTCCGGGTCAAGCACCTTGAGGACCCCGTCCCGGTGGAACCCCCGCGCAAGGGCGAGGGGAACCGGGAGTGCACGGCCTGCGCCGCGCCCGACGACGCGTACATCTGGGTTGGCGAGCGGTGGCGTGTCCGCGCCATGGACCGGCCCACCGGGCTGCCGATGGTGCTGATCCTGGAGTCCCGCTCCCACCTCGACCTGGGCGACCTGCCCAATCTTCTCGCCGCCGAGCTGGGCGTGATGACGGTACGGCTGGAGAAGGCCATCCGGTCCCTCGACGGCGTCGCCCGCGTCCACGTGAACCGGTGGGGCGACGGGTCGGCCCACCTGCACCTGTGGTTCCTCGCCCGGCCGTACGGGCGGCTCCAGTTGCGGGGCACGTTCCTGTCGCTGTGGGACTCCATCCTCCCGCCGATCTCCGAGCAGCAGTGGCGGGAGAACCTGGCCATGGTGGCCGCCTGGCTGGCCGAGTTCGGTGGCCGGCCGCTGGCCGAGCCGCCCCGCATCCAGTGGCAGGCGCCGTCGAGCATCGGCACCCAGTCGTCCTCCGACGCCGTGGGCGAGGACGACGGCGTCGGCGTGATCGAGGCCGCCGAGGAGATCCCGGAGCCGGCGGACGGGCCGACCGACGACGCCCGGTAGCGGGGGCGGGTGGCCGGCCGTGTCGGAGAGGAGCCGGTCAGCCGCGCCGGGCGGCGGCCCGGGTCACCAGGGAGCCGATCAACCGGCCGAAGTCCAGCCCGGCGGCCTGGACGGCGAGCGGCAGCAGCGACGTCTCCGTCATGCCCGGCGAGACGTTGACCTCCAGCACGTGCGGCTGGCCGTCGGCGTCCACGATCAGGTCGACCCGGGACAGGTCGCGCAGTCCCAGCGCCGTGTGGGCCGCCACGGCGACGCGGGCCACCGTGTCGGCGACCTCCGGGTCGAGTCGCGCGGGGGTGTGCCAGGTGGTCCGGCCGGCGGTGTACCGGGCGGCGTAGTCGTACACGCCGTTGCGGGGCACGATCTCCACGGCGGGCAGCGCCTGCGGGCCCTCCCCGAGGTCGACCACCGACACCGCGACGTCCATGCCCGAGACGTACCGCTCGACCAGCGCCGTCGAGTGGTACGCGAAGCAACCGACCATCGCGGCCGGCAGCGACGCGGCGTCCCGGACCACGGCGGCGCCCAGGCCGGAACCGCCCTGCGCCGGCTTCACCATCAGCGGCAGCCCGAGCCGGTCGACGATCCGGTCCAGCACCGCCACCGCCCCCAGCTCCGAGAAGCGGTCGTGCGGCAGGGCCACCCAGTCGGGGGTGGGCAGGCCGGCCTCGCGGAGCACCGCCTTCGCCGACGGCTTGTCCCAGGCGACGCGGGACGCCCGGGCGTCGCAGCCGACGTACGGGACGTCGCAAAGGTCGAGCACGCCACGCAGCGAACCGTCCTCGCCGGTCGCGCCGTGCAACGCGATCACCACGGCGTCCGGCGGGTCGGCGACCAGCGCCGGGAGCAGGGCCACGTCGGCGTCCCGCAGCTCCGCCTCCACCCCGACGGCGCGGAGCGCGTCCAGCACCCGGCGGCCGGAACGGAGCGAGACGTCCCGCTCGTAGGAGAGGCCACCGGCGAGCACCAGCACGTGCAGCTCGGTGGTGCTGTTGGGGTCGGTCACGGTGATTCGCTCGGCAGGGATCGCAGCCATGCCGGAATCATGCCAAGTCGGGTCCCGGGGTGTCCGCGCCGGCCTGCCCCCGCCGCGAACCGGGACGACCGACGGTGCCGCCGAAGACCCGGCGCATGGCGATGTCCTGCTCCATCACGCCGGCCAGCCGGCGCACCCCCTCCCGGATCCGCTCCGGCGTGGGGAAGGAGAAGTTCAGCCGCATGTTGCCGGTGCCGGTGCCGTCGGCGTAGAAGCCGGTGCCCGGCACGTAGGCCACCCTGGCCGCGATCGCGCGCGGCATCATCGCCTTGGAGTCCAGGCCGTCGGGCAGGCTCGCCCAGACGAAGAGGCCGCCGGTGGGCCTGGTCCAGGTGGTGCCGGCCGGCATCAGGTCCTCCAGCGCGGCCAGCAGGGCGTCGCGGCGCTCCCGGTAGACCTCCCGGTAGACCTTGAGCTGCTCGCGCCACGGCATCGTCCCCAGGTAGGTCGAGACGGCGGCCTGGGCGTACCCGCTGGGGCAGAGGATGTTCGCCTCGCTGGCGATGACCAGCTTGTCGCGGACCGCGTGCGGGGCCAGGATCCAGCCCACCCGCAGCCCCGGGGCGAAGGTCTTGGAGAAGGTGCTGAGGTAGAAGACGCCGTCGCGCCGCCGGGCCCGCAGCGGCCGCGGGGCGTCACCCTCGAAACCGAGCTGCCCGTACGGGTCGTCCTCGATCACCAGCAGGCCCGCGCGCTCGCAGATGTCGAGGACCCGTTCGCGCCGTTCCTCGCTGAGCGTCACGCCCATCGGGTTCTGGTACGTCGGGATGGTGTACAGGAACTTCACCCGCCGCCCGGCCCGGGCCAGCTCGGCGACCGCCGTCTCCAACGCCTCCGGGATCAGCCCGTCGTCGTCCATCGGCACGTGCACGACCTGGGCCTGGGCGGCCTGGAACACCCCGAGCGCGCCGACGTAGGTCGGCCCCTCGGCGAGCACCACGTCACCCGGGTCCAGGAAGAGGCGGGCCACCAGGTCGAGCGCCTGCTGCCCGCCGACGGTCACCACCACGTCCTCCGGGGAGGCCCCGCAGGACGCGTCGATGCCGGAGAGCGCCATCACCTCGCAGATCCGCTCGCGCAGCTCCAGGGTGCCCTGCCCGATGCCGTACTGCAGGGTGGTGACGCCGTGCTCGGAGCCGAGCCGGCCGAGCATCTCGCCCACCGCGTCCAGCGGCAGGGCGGCGATGTAGGGCGCGCCGCCGGCGAGGGAGACCACCTCGGGCCGGCTGGCCACCGCGAACAGGGCGCGGATCTCCGAGGCGGTCATGCCCCGGACGCGCCGGGCGTAGCGGTCGGTGTAGTCGTCGAGCGTCGTGCCGGTCATGACATCACCTCGATCGCGTGTCGGGCGGCTCCCGCCCCCCGGGGGTACCCGGGACACCGCAGACCATGGCGGCACGGGACGCAGACCACCGATGGTAGTCCTTTCCCGCTCGGACCGGCCGATCGATTTGCCGGCCGTCCACATCTCGGACCGGCCCTGCGGCGTAACGGCAGGCCCGAATGGGCGCTGCGGGGTGTTTCGCGCGTCCCCTCCCGTACCGCCGTCCGGCGGCGTACGATCGCTCGTCGGAGGCACCGAAGGCGGCGGCGTCGTTCTCGCCTCCGAGCCTAAGGTGGGGATGCGCCGATGTCGCGACGTCTGGTCAGTTTGACCCTCGACACCCTGGAGGACCTGCCCCGGCCGTGCCGGCAGTGCGTCCACTGGGAGCTTGATCCGGTTTCGGCCGACCGGGCGTGTGCCGCCGGCGACCCGGGGCTGGAGAAGGAGGCCTGGGTCTCGCAGACACTGCTGGAGTGGGGCTCCTGCGGCAAGCTCGCGTACGTCGACGGCATGCCCGCCGGGTTCGTCATGTTCGCCCCACCGGCCTACGTGCCCCGGTCGATGGCGTTCCCCACCTCCCCCGTCTCCGCCGACGCGGCGCTGCTGATGACCGCGCACGTGGTCGCGCCCTTCGCCGGTGGGGGGCTCGGCCGGATGCTGGTGCAGGGCGTCGCCCGGGACCTCACGAAGCGGGGCATCAAGGCGATCGAGGCGTTCGGGGACGCGAAGTTCGGCGACGAGGGCGACCCGGCGGGCGGGTGCGTGGCCCCCGCCGACTTCTTCCTGTCGGTGGGCTTCAAGACGGTCCGCCCGCATCCCCGCTTTCCCCGGCTGCGGCTGGAGCTGCGCACCGCGCTGAGCTGGAAGTCCGACGTCGAGTACGCCCTGGAGAAGCTGCTCGGGTCGATGAGCCCCGAGACCCTGCTCCGGCCGGTCCGGCCCGCCCCGGCGACCCGCTCCACCGGCGGCTGACCGGCCGGCGTTCGGCCTCGCACACGCGCCACCGGCCGTCCCGGGGCGGGCGGCTCAGTTCGCGCCCACCCGGCGACCTGCCGCGACCGCCGCGCGCAGCGCGCTGACGTCGATCGAGCCGGTGGGCACGTCCCGTTCGATCGGGAAGTACATGCGCTGGACGGCGGCGACGATCGCCTCGACCAGCCGGTCCCGGAACCGGGGGTCGACCAGCCGCCCCCGGTCGGTGGGCGACGTCAGATAGCCCACCTCCACCCGCACCGCCGGCATCCGGGTCAGCCGCAGCAGCTCCCACGTCTTGGCGTGGGTACGGCAGTCCCGCAGGCCGGTGCGGGCCACGATCTCCCGCTGCACCAGCCCGGCCAGCCGCTCGCCCGTCGCGGAGGTGACTCCGTTGCCGGTGCCGTAGTGATAGGTGGCCACCCCCTCCGCCTCCGGGTTGGCGTGCCCGTCGGTGTGCAGCGAGATGAACACGTCGGCACCGAGGGAGTTGGCCAACTGCGCCCGCTCGGCGTCCGGCAGGCAGCTCTGCGGCGTCGGGCCCCTGGTGAGCTGCACCCGCACGCCCGCTGCCGCGAGCCGCCCCTCCAGCCGGCTGGCCAGGTCGTGCACCAGGTCGGCCTCGGTCCAGCGCAACGGGCCGTCCGGCACCACCACCCCGGGGTCGGTGCCGCCGTGCCCCGGGTCGATGACCACGGTCCGGCCGACGAGGGTCGGGCCGGCCTGCCGGATCGCGTCGGACTCGCGCAGCCACTGCGGCCGGCCGCCCACCACCTTCCGCCCCAGCCTGCGCAGCGTCCCCATGGTCTGCGGGCCGCAGGAGCCGTCCGGCTTGAGCCCCATCTCGCGCTGGAACTGGGCCACCGCCCGCGAGGTGCGTACGCCGTAGACGGCGTCGGCGCGTCCCACGTCGTACCCTATCTCCAGCAGGCGTTCCTGGAGCGACCGGACGTCCTCGCCGGTCAGCGGCTCCGGCACCGCGTGGTAGAGGGTGCGCGCGCCGAGCCGCCAGCGGGCGGCGTCCAGGGCGCGCCAGGTCTCCGCGCCGACCCGCCCGTCGACGCTGAGCCCCCGGGACTGCTGGAACGCCCGCACGGCGCGTTCGGTGTCGGCGTCGAACTCGTCGCCGGCCGAGGGCCCGGCCGCGAGCAGGTCGAGACCGGTCAGGACGGCGCGGATCTCGCGCACCGCCGGTCCACGGTCACCGGGTCGGATCGGACGCACGCTCGCCCCCTTCGCAGGGTCGCCGGCCGGCGGCTCCCGGGTTGAGGCTATGCGGTCCGGCCGCCCGGGGTGGCGGTGTCCGCGCAGGTCACGGCCCGCGAAACGCGAAACCCCGCACCCAACGGGGTACGGGGCTTCGCGTAGCGGCTGTCAGAGCGCGGACTGGATCAGCTTGACCAGCTCGCCCTTCGGCTTGGCGCCGGCGATCGACTGGACCGGCTCGCCGTTCTTGAACACGGTCAGGGTCGGCACGGACATCACCCGGTACGCGCGCGCGGTCTCCGGGTTCTCGTCGATGTTGAGCTTGACGATGCTGACCTGGTCGCCCATCTCGCCGGCGATCTCCTCGAGCAGCGGCGAGACCTTGCGGCACGGGCCGCACCACTCCGCCCAGAAGTCGACGAGCACCGGCTTGTCGGACTTCAGCACGTCGACGGCGAAACTCGCGTCGGTGACCGCCTTTGTCGCTCCCACTATGACCCTCCTACGGGGGTTGCGATGTGTTCCTTCAGTCGTTCGGTGCGCCACCCGGGAAGCCCGGGGTGCGGCGCTCAGCCTTCGAGCGTGGCGATGAAGCGCTCGGCGTCGAGGGCGGCGGCGCAGCCGGTGCCGGCCGCGGTGATGGCCTGCCGGTAGGTGTGGTCGACCACGTCACCGGCGGCGAACACGCCCGGGACGCTGGTGCGGGTGCTGGGGGCCTGCACCTTGACGTACCCCTCGTCGTCCAGCTCCACCTGGCCCCGGAAGAGCTCGCTGCGCGGGTCGTGGCCGATCGCCACGAAGACGCCGGTGACGTCGAGGACCTTGGCCTCCCCGGTGTGCACGTTGCGGACGCGGACGCCGGTGACCTTGCCGTCGTCGCCGAGGACCTCCTCGACCACGCTGTTCCACTCGACCTTGATCTTCTCGTTGCCCAGCGCCCGCTCGGCCATGATCTTGCTGGCCCGGAACGAGTCGCGCCGGTGGATGATGGTGACCGACTCGGCGAACCGGGTGAGGAAGCTGGCCTCCTCCATCGCCGAGTCGCCGCCGCCGACGACCACGATGTGCTGGTTGCGGAAGAAGAAGCCGTCACACGTGGCACAGGACGACACGCCGTGGCCCAGGTATTCCTGCTCGCCCGGCACGCCCAGCGGGCGCCAGGCGGAGCCGGTGGAGAGGATGACGGCCCTCGCCCGGTATGCCGTCTCGCCGACCCACACGGTGCTCACCGCGTCGGAGCCGACGCTGCCGGTCTCGGTCAGCTCGACCCGGGTCACGTCGTCGGTGAGGAACTCGGCACCGAACCGCTCGGCCTGCTTGCGCATGTTGTCCATCAGCTCGGGGCCGAGGATGCCGTCGGCGAAACCGGGGAAGTTTTCCACCTCGGTGGTCGTCATCAGCGCACCGCCGGACTGCACGCCCTCGATGATCAGGGGCTTGAGGTTGGCGCGCGCGGCGTAGACCGCCGCCGTGTAACCGGCCGGCCCGGAGCCGATGATGATCAGGTTGCGGACCTCGTCCACTGCCGTCTCCCGATGTGTGTGGTCGCCATCGGCACGCGCACCGATGCCGGTCGGAGCGTCGACGCCGCGCGGACGCCGACTACTGACTTGCAGAACGTCATCGTACGAAGTGGGGATTCCCGAGCCGGTCATCCGGTGGGTCACGTCACGTGGAAGAACGGCAGATGTGAATCAGGCGCGGCCGGTGGAGGCCCGCCGAGCCGGCCGCGGCCTCACCCTACCCGCGTCCGGTAGCGGGTGTCGGCACCGGACCCGGGCACCCCGCACTCGGGGCCGCTCACCCACGCCCAGCGCTCCCCGGACGGGTCGACGAAGCGTACGACCAGCGCCGGCGCGCCCCGGAAGCGCGCGTAGTCGACGAGGTCGACGGTGAGCGGAGCGGCCCCGTGCTCGGCGCTGACGGCCGCGAGGCAGTTGGCCAGGGCAGCGGTGCCGGTGAGCCGGCCCAGGTCCCCGACGGCCGGCAGCCGTTCGCCGTCGTCGCCTGCGGCCGGCGCGTCCGGCCCCGACCCGAACGACCTCGGCGGCTCGCTGGCACCGGGGGACGGCCGATCGCCGGCGGCCAGGGTCTCCGGCGTCCAGTCGGTGCCCGAGCGCCGCGGCGCGCCGGCGATGGTGAACGCGCCGCCGCCCGACTCCGCCTGCGCGCTGATCGCCCGGTCGGCCGTGCCGCCACTCTGGTCGCTGCCGCCGACCACCTGGTTGAGCCCGAACCCGACGGCGACGACCGAGGCCGCGGCCAGGGCCACCGGCCCGGCGAGCCGCGCCCAGCGCCGCCCACGGCCCCCGGGGCGGCCGGTCGCCGGGCCGGGACCGCCGGCGGGCCGGCGCGTACCGCCGGTGGGCTGGGCGGGCACCCGGCCGACCCGGGGCGGGTCGGCGAGGCCCGCCCGGTCGGGCTGGTCGGTGACACCGGCGGGCGTGCCGGGGCCGGCACCAGCCAGCGCGGCGGTGATCCGGTCGGCGACCACCGGCGGCATCTGCGGTGCGGGCCCGGCCCAGGCCGCGAGGGCGTCGCCGACCGGAGCCAGGGCCGCTGCCAGCGCGTCGTGGGCCTCGGCCCAGGCCGGGTCCTCCGCGACGAGCCGCGCCACGACCGCCTCGTCGGGGGTGCCGTCCAACGCGCCGCCGAGGTAGTCGGCGAGCAGGTCGAGGTCGACCTCCCTGAACCCCCCGGCAGTCACGAGTCCTCCTGGTTGGCGACGCGCCGGGAGCGTCCCGACCCTGATCGGACGCCGTCGGCGGGCCGGGGGTTCCCCTGGGTGACGGCGGGCACGTCCGGGCCGTGGGAGCCGTCGGCACCGGCGCGCGGCGAGGCCAGCCGCACGGCGGGGCCGGGCTGTCGGCCCGCCCCTGCGGCGTCGCCGGCCGGGCCGTCGGGCAGTGCGCCCGTACGCAGGTGCCCGAGGGCGACGGCGAGCCGGGCCCGACCCCGGGCGCAGCGGCTCTTGACCGTCCCCTCGGCGACGTCGAGGATGCGGGCCACCTCGGCCACCGGGTAGCCCTGCACGTCGACGAGGATCAGCGCCGCCCGCTGCTCGACGGGCAGCTCGGCGAGCGCCTGCCGGACCACCAGGGCGGTGTCGTGGTCCTGGACGGGGGCGGCGGGCTCCAACCCGCCGGTCGACGGGCCGCCGTCGACGCCGTGCGTGCCGTCGGGCAGCGGGACGGTCGGGTGCGCCTGCCGGCGGCGGATCCGGTCGAGGCAGGCGTTCACCACGATCCGGTGCAGCCAGGTGGTCACCGCCGAGTCGCCCCGGAACCGGGCCGCCGCCCGGTGGGCGGACAGCAGCGCGTCCTGGAGGGCGTCGGCGGCCTCCTCGCGGTCGCCGAGGGTCCGCAGGGCGACCGCCCAGAGCCGGTCCCGGTGCCGGTGGAACAGCTCGGTGAAGGCGTCCCGGTCACCGGCGACGTGGGCGCGCAGCAGGTCGACGTCGCTCGCGCGCTCGCCGTGAGCGTCCATCACCGCGCCCGATCGCTGCGGTGCCCCGTCGCCGGGCCCCGGTTCACGACCCCTGGACCGTGATCTCCTGGACGCCGACCTGGTAGCCCCGGTCGTTCGGGGGCAGCTCGGTGATCCAGAACAGCAGGTAGCGGTATTTCGCGTCGGCGTCGAAGCCGTTGAAGGTCATCGTGGTGCCGTCGTGCTGCTCGAAGGGCTGCCCGATCGGGTTCTTCTTGTAGCTGGCGAACAGCTCCTTGTCGCCCGACGACGTGGGCGGCGGGTCGGTGGTGCCCGCGAACAGCTGGGCGGAGGCCCCGGTGGCGGAGAGGCTCACCTGCACCGACTTGACGGTGCGCTCCTCGCCGAGGTCGATCCAGACGCCCATGCCGCTCTTGGTGTTGCCGAAGTTCGACCGGGTGTAGGTGTCGGTGTCCCAGCCCTTGTCCGCGTCGCCGTCGATCACCTTCTCGGCCCCGCCCAGCTCGTCGCGGAGCTTGCTGTCCGGGTCGACGATGCGGACCTCGGTCACCGACAGCTTGCGCACGGCGGCGGGGGTCGCCTCGGTCGCCGGAGCGCTGCTGGACGGCCGGGCCACCGGCTCGGTCTCCGGCGTCTCGTCGTCGTTGCCGAGGATGCTGATGCCGATGAGCAGGCCGACGAGGGCGACCGCCAGCAGGCCGGCGATGCCGACGGCGACCTTCCGCCCGGCGACCGAGGCCAGCGGCGACGGCTCCTCGCCGTTGTCGGCGGCGAACCGCAGCGGGCCGGCGGGCTCCAGGTAGCCGTCGTCCTCCACCGGGATGTCCAGCCGGGCCAGCTCGGCCGAGAGCACGTCCGACGGCGGCGGGGCGATGCCGGCGTCGAGCAGGTCCATGGTGAGGTCGTCGAGGTAGGCCGGCACGCCGGCCCGGACCTGGCGGGGCGCGGCGATCGCGCCGCTGGCGTCGCGCACGGCGTCGGGGATCGCGGCCCGGCCGTGCCCGGCGGTGGCGCCGTGCAGCGGGGCCTCGGCGTGCGGCCAGTGCCCGGTCAGGGCGAAGTAGAGGATGCCGCCGATCGCGCGGACGTCGTTCTCCTGGCTGTCGGCGCCGTCGGTGCGGGCGTCGGCCAGGACCACGCGGCCCTCGTCGCTGATCATGACGGTGCCCGGGTGCACGTTGCCGTGCACCATGCCGGTGGCGTGCACGGCCGCCAGCGCGCTGGCCACGGCGTTGCCGATCGCGGTCGTCCGGCCCGGGTCGAGGGGGCCGTCGGCGACCATCTCCCGCAGGGACCGGCCGTCCACCCACTCGCGGACCACGTACGCCCGCTCGGCCTCGTCGATCGCGTCGTACACGCCGACCAGGTTGGGGTGGATCACCCGGCTGGCCGCGACGGCCGCCTGGAGCATCTCGGTGGCCGAGTCGCCGCCCGGGTAACGCAGCACGACCGCGACCGGGCGGCGCAGCACCACGTCGACCCCGCGCCAGACCAGCCGGCCCGCGCTGTCGTTGTTGATGTGCTCGACCAGCTCGTACCGCTCGGCGAGGATCTCACCGGCCGTGGGAGCACCGAAGGTCATGATCGGCGGAGCGCTCTCCTCCGCCTGCTGACCCTCGCCGACCTGGGTCACCCGTCCTCCCTCGGTGATCGTGTCGATCGATGGACCCGCGCTGCTGGGCATCTGGCTTCCCGCTCTGCCTGTTGAGGAACCGACCGACGGTCTCGACGCGGAGCGCCGGGGTCAGCCGTACCCGTCGAGAGCGACCTTACCCGGGTTGCCGGCCTCCCCGACATGTCATCTTCCCGGCGTACCCGGCTGAGGTGCCGGGAGTGGCCGCGCCTGTCCGGTTACGACCGTTGTCGGCCGCGTTGCTGGCACATGTACTAGCCAATCTAGAGGTTGACGGCAAGTAGTCGTTGCAGGGGCCGCGCCGGTGTGGCGTCCGGGCGACGGCGACGGATTCCCCGCCGAACGGCCCGCCATGCTCAGCCTTACGGCTGGTTGTCCACAGGGCTTTATGGCTGCTGAGCGGCGAATCGCTGAGTTATCCACAGGGCTGTCCCCAGCCTGGTGATCCTCGATCACGCTCCGTGTCTGCCGGGCGGAGGGCCCGAAGCGACCAGCCGGCCCGACGCGGCCAGCGGGCCCGGTCAGCGGCCGAGGCGGCGGCGGACCATCCCGACCACCTCGGTGATCTCGCCGATCCGCAGCACCATGGCGAGCCCGAGGTACGTCCCCGCGATGACCGCGCCGCCGACGACCAGCCGGAACACGGCCTGCGGCCAACTCAGCGTGTCGCCGCCCGGCAGCAGGTTCACCACCAGCAGGCCGGCCAGCGCGGCACCGAGCGCGGCCACCAGGACCTTGCCGAGGGTACGCAGGATCCCGCCCAGCCCGATCCGGCCGACCCGGGGCCGCAGCAGCAGCGCGGAGAACACTGCGGCGGCCAGGTAGGAGACCGCGTTGCCGATCATCATCCCCGCCGCCGCGAAGGTGGCGGAGAAGGCGGCGAACAGCGCGATCTGCACGCCGATCCGCAGCGCCACCACCGGAATGTTGATCAGGGCCGGGGTGCGGGTGTCCGGGAGCGCGTAGAAGGCGAACGTGAACAACTGGCTGACCGCGAACGGGACCAGGGCCAGCGCCGCGACCAGCAGCACCAGCGAGGTGGCGGTGGCGTTCTCGTCGCTGAACGCGCCGTAGCGGAACAGCGTCACCGACAGCGGGCCGGCGAGCACCGCGTAGCAGACCGCGATGGGGGCGAGCACCGCCGTGACCGTCCGGGTGCCCCGGGACAGGTCGGCGGCGAGGTCGGAGTATCGGCCGTCGGCGGCGGCGGCGCTCATCCGGGGCATCAGCGCCGTGATGATCGACACGGCGATGATGCCGTGCGCCATCATCAGCAGCAGGAAGACGTTGTTGTAGATCAGCGGGCCGGCGGCGTTCTCCCGGCCGGCGCGGTTGAGCAGGTTGAACAGGACGATCAGGCCGATCTGGCTGACCGCCACGTAGCAGAACATCCACGCGCCGAGCCGGCCCAGCTCGCCCAGGCCCAGCGCCCGGAAGTCGAACCGCAGCCGCCAGCGGAACCCCACCTTGCGCAGGGCCGGCAGCAGCCCGGCCGCCTGGATCGCCACCCCGAGCAGGGTGCCGCCGCCGATCAGCAGGATCCGCCCGGTGGTCATCTGCTCCGGGTCGACGATCTCCGCGCCGAAGATGGCGATGTAGAGGCCGACGGTGCCGATCACCACGAGGTTGTTCAGGATGGGCGCCCACATCGGGGCGGCGAAGTGCCCCCGGGTGTTGAGCACCGCGCTGATCAGCGCGCTGAGGCCGGTGAAGAAGATCATCGGCAGCATCAGGTACGACAGGTCGGTGACCAGCGACTGGTACTCGCCGCTGGACTTGTCGCTCGCGTACAGCGAGGTCAGCAGCCCCGCGCCCAGGACGGCCAGCAGCGCCGCGGCGGCCAGGGTGAGCACCGCGAGCGTCAGCAACCGCTGCGTGTACGCCTGCCCCCGGTCCGCGTCGGCCTTGCGACGGCGCACCAGCACCGGGATCAGGACGCTGGTGAGGATGCCGCCCAGCAGGAACTCGTAGACCATCCCCGGCAGGATCTGCGCCGTCGTGTACGCGTCGCCGACCAGCGCCCCGCCCAGCGCGGCGGTCAGCGCCAGCGTGCGCAGGAAGCCCGTGCCCCGGCTGACCAGGCTGCCGATCGCCATCACCGCGCTGTTCGTCGCGGCGCTGGCCTCGGCGACCTGCTCCTGGGGCGGCGCGGTCGACTCGATCGCGGGCTGGTTCAGCGGCTCCGCCGAGATGAAGGTGGCGTCGTCGCCGGGGGGCCGGCCGCCGCCCTGCGCGGCGTTCGCGCTGCGGTAGAGACCGCCGCTCATCTCCAGCCTCCCAGGGGTACGTCGGAGCCGGGCACCGGCCCGCACACCATGACCATAGTCAACACCTGCTGGTTACCCGCGCCCGGCGGATCAGGCCCCCGACCCGACCGATAGGCTGGCGATCCCATGTCCGAAGCCTCCGCACCCCACGCCGCCGACCGCCGCGAACTCACCGCCGCGCAGCGCAACGCCGTCGCCGAACTGCTCCGCGTCTCGCCGGTCGCCGACGAGCTGGGCCGCCGCTTCGCCGACGCCGGCCACGAACTGCACCTGGTGGGCGGTTCGGTGCGCGACGCCCTGCTCGGCCGCCTCGGCGACGACCTCGACTTCTGCACCGACGCCCACCCCGACCAGACCCTGCGGATCGTCAAGGGCTGGGCCGAGTCGATCTGGGAGACCGGGCGGGAGTTCGGCACCATCGGCTGCCAACGCGACGGGCTGCGGCTGGAGATCACCACGTTCCGCGCCGAGGCGTACGACCAGGTCAGCCGCAACCCCGTCGTGGAGTACGGCACCAGCCTCACCGAGGACCTCAGGCGTCGCGACTTCACCATCAACGCGATGGCGGTGAGCCTGCCCGCGCACCGGTTCACCGACCCGCACGGCGGCCTCGACGACCTCGCCGCCCGGGTGATCCGCACCCCCGGCACCCCCGCCGAGTCCTTCGGCGACGACCCGCTGCGGATGCTGCGGGCCGCCCGGTTCGCCGCCCAGCTCCGCTTCGCGGTGCACCCCGACGTGCGGGCCGCGATGACCAGCATGGCCGCCGACCTCGACCGGATCACCGCCGAGCGGATCCGCGACGAGTTCACCAAGCTGCTCTGCGGCGCGGACCCGATCACCGGCCTGCGGCTGCTGGTCGACACCGGCCTGGCCGACCGCTTCCTGCCCGAGCTGACCGGGCTGAAGCTGGAGATCGACGAGCACGCCCAGCACAAGGACGTCTACGAGCACACGCTCACCGTGGTCGCCAACGCCGTGTCGTACGAGACCGACGGGTGCGACTTCGTCCTGCGGATGGCCGCGCTGATGCACGACGTCGGCAAGCCGGCCACCAAGGCCGTCGGGCCGGACAGCCGGGTCAGCTTCCACCACCACGAGGTGGTCGGCGCCCGGCTCACCAAGGCCCGGATGAAGGCCATGCGATACCCGAAGGACGTCACCGCCCAGGTGGTCAAGCTGGTCGGCCTGCACCTGCGCTTCTACGGGTACGGCCGGGGCGAGTGGACCGACTCGGCGGTCCGCCGCTACGTCACCGACGCCGGTGACCTGCTGGCCCGCCTGCACAAGCTGACCCGTTCGGACTGCACCACCCGCAACCGGCGCAAGGCGGCGGCCCTCGCGGCCGACTACGACGCCCTGGAGGAGCGGATCGCCCGGATCGCCGCCGAGGAGGACCTCGCCCGGGTCCGCCCCGACCTCGACGGCAACGCCATCATGGAGCTGCTCGGCGTGCCGCCCGGGCCGATCGTGGGTCGGGCCTGGAAGCACCTCAAGGAGCTGCGCCTGGAGCGCGGCCCGCTGGACCGCGACGAGGCCGAGGCGGAGCTGCTGCGCTGGGCCCGCGAAGAGGGCGTCGGCGGCTGATCGCCGGGTTCACCGGATGCTGTGGCTCCACCGGCGCGGCCTGTCGGGAAACTGACGACGCGACGGTAGCGTATCGACCGATCGGCTGAGGTAATTCCCTTCGACCAGCGTCCATGATGATGCAACATCATCGTGGCCTCCTGTCCATTTCAGTGTGAGGCCTGATTCATTGTTCTCGGCCGTCCGAGGTGGATGGCCGATGCTGCAACGGGGAGATCTCTTTGACACGTCGTGGCGTAATGCGCCGCTCTGCGGTGGCCGGGCTCGCCCTCGCCTCCGCGACCTCCATCGCCCTCGCCACCACCGGCGGCGCGGCGATGGCCGAACCGACCCCCCAGGCCAGCCCGGAGCCGGCCGGCGTCGAGGCGTCCAGCCTGGACGCCGCCGGCAACCCGGTGCGGCCGAACCTGACCGCGCCGAAGCGGTCGCAGGCGCGTGACGGCCTGACCAAGGGCGTCGTGCCGGGCCGCTACATCGTCAAGCTGAAGAACGGCAAGGCCGCCGCGAGCACCACCCGCAGCACCGTCAAGGCGCTCACCAAGGCCAACGGCGGCAAGGTGCGGAAGGTCTTCACCGGGGCCCTGCGCGGCTACTCCGCGCAGCTCACCCCCGCCGAGGCGAAGCGGCTGGCGGCCGACCCGGACGTCGCGTACGTCGAGCCGGTGCGCAAGGTCTCGGCGAGCGGCACCCAGACCAACCCGCCCTCGTGGGGCCTGGACCGCATCGACCAGACCACCCCGGCGCTGACCAAGTCCTACACGTACCCGTCGTCGAGCGGCGTCACCGCGTACATCATCGACAGCGGCATCAACATCAACCACCAGGACTTCGGCGGCCGGGCCAGCTCCGGGTTCGACGCGGTCGACGGCGGCGACGCCGCCGACTGCAACGGCCACGGCACGCACGTGGCGGGCACCGTGGGCGGCACGACCTACGGCGTCGCCAAGGACGTCGACCTGGTCGCGGTCCGCGTGCTCGACTGCGAGGGCTACGGCTCGACCGAGGGGGTCGTCGCCGGGATCGACTGGGTGACCAACAACGCCCAGCAGCCCGCGGTGGCGAACATGAGCCTCGGCGGCGACGTGGACCCGGTGCTGGACGACGCGATCGCCACCTCCATCGGCCAGGGCATCACTTACGTCGTCGCCGCCGGCAACGAGGCCGACGACGCCTGCGCGTACTCGCCGGCCCGCGCGCCGGCCGCCATCACCGTCGGCGCCACCGACCGGGTCGACATGATGGCCGGCTTCTCCAACTACGGGACCTGCCTGGACACGTTCGCCCCCGGCGTCGGCATCACCTCGGCGTGGATCGGCGGCACCACCGCGACGGAGACCATCAACGGGACGTCGATGGCCGCGCCGCACGTGGCCGGCATCGCCGCCCAGCTGCTCGCCCAGAACCCGAACTGGACGCCGCAGCAGGTGCGCAACGCCGTCGTCACCAACGGCGTCTCCGGCGCGGTGCTCGGCCCGGCGGGCAGCATCGACCGGCTCGCGCACGTCGGCGCGACCCCGGTGAGCCGCGACAACGTCGGCCTGCGGGCCCGGGTCAACGACTCCCTCGTCGTGGCCGAGAGCGGCGGCGCCAAGCCGCTGATCGCCCGCAGCTGGCAGCTCGGCGGTTGGGAGAAGTTCGACATCAGGCCCGACCCCGCCGGCAGCGGCATGGTCACCCTCAAGTCGAAGGCCAACGGCAAGTTCGTCGCGGCCGACGGCGGCGGCAGCAAGCCGCTGATCGCCAAGAGCACCTCGGTCAGCACCTGGGAGCTGTTCCAGCTCGTCCACAACACCGACGGCAGCGTCAGCCTCAAGGCGAAGGCCAACGGCAAGTACGTGGCCGCCGACGGCGCGGGCAGCAAGCCGCTGCTCGCCAAGAGCGCCAGCATCGGCGCCTGGGAGAAGTTCGACCTCGAGGCACCCAACCCGATCGTCAGCGTGAAGGCCAAGGCCAACGGCAAGTTCGTGGCGGCCGACGGCGGCGGCAGCAAGCCGCTGCTGGCCCGCAGCACCTCGGTCGGCTCCTGGGAGAAGTACGAACTGGTCGACCTCGGCTACGGCTGGATCGCCTTCCGCGCCCTGGTCAACAACAAGTACGTGACGGCGCAGAGCGGCGGCTCCCAGCCGCTGCTGGCGAAGGCCGGTTCGATCAGCGACTGGGAGGCGTTCTACGTCGGCTGGCACCACCCGGACGGCACCGTCCACCTGTACGCGAACGCGAACGGCAAGATCGTCAAGGCGGACAGCGGCGGCAGCAAGCCGCTGATCGCCAAGAGCACCTCGGTCGGCGCCTGGGAGCAGTTCACCATCGGCCTCGCCTGACCGACCCGCACCACATCGGCGCCCGTCGGCACCGCCCCACACCCGGGGTGGTCCGGCGGGCGCCGGCCTTTCCCCGTACACACGAAGCCGGCCGGGCCACGACGGGCCCGGCCGGCTTCGTGTTGCTGATCAGGGTCAGCGGTCGACGGCGGTGCCGTCCACCGTGGCCGCCTCGGTGCCGTTGCGCGCCGCGCCCAGCTTGGCGAGCAGGCCGGCCAGGTCGATGCCCGTCAGGTCGGTGCCGAGCTGGAGGCCCTGCGCCACGTTGCTCGCCACCGACTTCGTCAGCGTCGACGCCCCGTCGGTGGAGATGACGGTCAGCTTGTCGATCGCGCCGATGGGCGCGCTGGCAGCCTCGACCACCTGCGGCAGCACCCGGACCAGCAGGTCCAGCACCGCGGCCTCCCCGTACGCGGCGAACGCCTCGGCCTTGCGGGCCATCGCGTCGGCCTCGGCCTGGCCCTTGGCGAGGATGGCCGCGGCCTCCGCCTGGCCCTCCCGCTCGACGGCCTCGGCGATCGCGGAGCGCCGACGCTGCTCGGCCTCGCCCTCCTTGGCGCCCTCGATGGCGTTCGCCTCGGCCAGCGCGGCCCGGCGGGCCCGCTCGCCCTCACCGGTGAGCCGGGCCTGCTCGGCCTCGGCCTGGGCGGCGGCGATGGTGGCCTGCCGCCGCGCGTCGGCGTTGAGCACCGCCGCGTTGCGGGCCGCCTCGGCCTCCTGCTCCACCTTGTACCGGGCGGCGTCGGCCGGCTTGCGCACCTCGGTGTCGAGCTGGCGCTGCTTCAGCTCGGCGTTGCGCTCGGCGACCTTCTGCTGCTCCGAGAGGATCGCCTGGTCCCGCTCGGCCTGGGCGAGCGGACCGGCCGCCGCCGACTTCGCCTTCGCCGCGTCGATCTCCGCCTGGATGGCGGCCTGCTTGAGCGACAGGTTCCGGTTCGCCTCGGCGATGGCCTCCTCGGCGAGCAGCCGCTCCTGCTCGGCCTGCTGCCGGGCCCGGGCCTCGGCGATCGCCGCGTCCTTGAGCACGCGGGCCGCCTCCGGCCGCCCGAGGTCCTGGAGGTACGAGCCCTCGGCCACGATGTCCTGGAGCTGGAAGGTGTCCAGCACCAGCCCCTGGTTGGTCATCGAGTGCTCGGCCTCCTCGGCCACCGCGCTGGCGAACGCCGCCCGGTCCCGGATGACCTCCTCGACGGTGAGCCGGCCGACGATCGACCGCAGCGCGCCGGCCAGCACCTCGCGGGTGAAGTTGTCGATCTCGTCCTGCTGGTGCAGGAAGCGCTGCGCAGCGGCGCGGATCGCGTCCTCGGTGCCGCCGACCTTGACGATGGCGACGCCGTGCAGCTCGGCCCGGATGCCCTGCTTGCTCACGGCGCCCTTGATGCCGACGTCGATGCGGCGGCTGGACAGGTCGAGCGACTGGAGCTTCTGCACCACGGGCAGCACGAACACCGACGCGCCGAGGACGACCTTCTGGCCGGACGTGTCGGTGGACCGGCCGCCGTCGGCGGTCTGCGTGGTCCGGCCCTTGCGGCCGGTGACGATGAACGCCTCGTTGGGCCCGGCGACCTTGATCCGGGACAGCACGAACATGATGAGGACGACGACGAGGAGCACCGCGCCGCCGATGGCGATGAGAAGGGGCATACGACTTCCGCTCTGCGACAGGGGAGGGGACGGTGGGGTCAGTAGGTCTCGACGTGCACGCTGGTCTCGCTCAGGGCCTCGACCACGAAGATCTGCTCGCCCATCCCGATCGGCCGGTCGGCGCGGGCGTTGAGCTTGACCGGCTGACCGGCGACGCGGACCCTGACCTCGCCGTAGCCGTCCACGGGGATCGGGGTCACGACCAGGCCGAGCGCGCCGACGAGGTGGTGGCGGGTGGGCGTGGGGTCGGTGCGCATGGTGCGGGCCGCCCGGCTCATCCGGGCCGCGACCCACGCGGTGGGCACCGCCGCCACCGCGCCGCCGGCCACGGCCGCCGCGACCATCCCGGGGGTACGCGCACCGAGCAGCTCGTTGACGATCGCCGCGCCGAAGCCGAACGCGCCGGCGAACCCGGCGACCGCCTCCAGGGACACCGGACCGTCGGCACCGGGATGGCTGAAGTGGAACAGCTCGGTGCCGAGCAGGGCCAGCGCCAGCACGCCGACGCCCGCCCCGCCGATGATCAGGAAGATGAGCGTTCCGGTGGCCACGACCTGCACGGTAGCCACCCCGTGCAAGGTCATCCGGCGTGGCGCGGGTTGCCCCGTGACCGGGGCGACGAGGGCGTTCCGGCCAATCGGTCCGGCCGGAACCGGCTGCCGCATCCGTCGGGTCGAAGGCACCGAGGTCAATCACACCTAAAGCATCTTCCGCTGCATACCGCGTAAACCATCCTGCTTGGAAGCTACAAATTCCCGCCGAGTGGGAGTCGATCATGTCGCGCCAGAGGAGGCCCTTGCCCTGGCAATGAGTTTGCACCTAGCATATTGACGCCCTCGAATTAATTGACCAAGGGTGATCCTTCTGATTCGAAACCTTGACGCCACCTCTCCTCTTTGTGGGGTGTCGGCAGGGGCATTCTTCGTGAGCGAGGAGGAGCGATGAGAGAGATCAGAATCAGCCGACGGGGAGGGTTTGCCGCGCTGGGCGCGGGCCTGGGCGCCGCCCTGCTCGGCACAAGCCTCGCGGGCCAGGCGAGGGCCGCCTCGCGCGGGGCCCCGTCCCACGACAGTCGGCCGAAGAAGGACGCAGTCGGCTACAGCATCACGATTTCGAACGCTTCTGCGCTGGATGGCATGAATGCCATCCTCTTCCAGGAGAACCCCGTGCTTCCGAGTGATGCGGTCACGCTCGCCTGGATGTCGAAGATGTGCCACCCGTCGACGACGATCGAATATCAGTGGACCATCGACTACAACTTCGTCTGGGGTCAGGTCGGAACGCTCGTCCCCGGGACGCAGTTCGTGGCAGGCCAGATCCTGGAGGCCGACCTGACCCAGAACAATCTGGTCACCCTCTCCTATGTGGACGGCGGCTTCGAACTCGGCCCGACCAGTTCGTCCGGAAAGAATGGAAGCCTGATAATCAAGGAGGACGACACCGTCCCGGGGCCGGGGAACGACGACCAGGGAAGCGTGGGCATCGGCATGTCGGGGGCCGGCACGTTCGTGGTGCCGACGGTGCCGAACACCGGGGTCGAGTTCGACCCCAAACCCACCTACTGGGTCGCCTTCGGGAGTTTCGCGAGCAGCGAGGTGATGGACGTCTCCGAACTCACCCAACCGGCCAAGGTGGTGTACCCCGACGGCATGACCAGCGCCAAGGCCGTCTTCGACGGCAAGGAGTGGACCATCTCCTACGGGAACTGACGTCGCCGGTCCGCCGGCCGCCCGCCCCGTCAGCTCGGGGCGACGGTGACGATCCGGTCGACCAGCTCGGGCGGGAGCGGCTGCCGCACCAGCTCCCGCCCGGTCGGGTCGGCGAGCACGAAGTCCCGGTCGCCGTACGGGCGTCGGTAGAGCAGGCGGTCGTCGGTGACGAAGGCGGCGTCGGCGGCCGGCAGGGACCGGACGACCCGGCCGTCGGCGGTCTCGACGAGCAGCGGTTCGCGCTGGCCCTGCACCACCACGAGTCGCCCGTTCGGCGACCAGGCCCACGGGCCGGCCGGGTCGCCCGGCATGGCGACGAACCGGGTGGGCCGGCCGTCCTCGGCGGAGAAGAGCTGCACGCCCCGCCGGGGATGCCGGGCGGACTCCGACTGCGGCCCGCCCGAGCCGGTCTGCTGGAGCGCCACCTCCCGGCCGTCCCCGGCCCAGGTGAAGAAGCAGTAGTCGGTGCAGAAGTAGCGGTCCGTGTCGACGGGGAACGTCCGGACCCCGCCGTCGGCGTCGAGCACGCCGAGGCGCATCGGCTCGCCCTCCCCCTGGATGGTCAGCAGGAGGCGGCGGCCGTCCGGCGACCACTGCGGCTGCATGAGCCACTTTCCGGTCCGGAACCAGTCCGTCCGCCGCCGGGCCGCGTCGGCCAGGCCGATCTCCCCGGGCCGGTCCTCGTCGGCCAGGGCGGTGAGCGTGCCCTCCGGTGCGGGCCACACCCCGTCGTATCCCTGGACAGGGCGGTAGCGGCCCTGGCTGCGGTCAAGCACCCAGCCGGAGCCGCCCTGGCTGGAGCCGCCCCGGCCGGCGCCGGTGACCACCCAGCCGCCGGGCAGGGCCAGCGGCGAGGCGCTCCAGCTCGGCCCCGGGGTGGGCAGCAGCTCCGGGGTCGGGGTGACCGTAGCCGTCGGCTCGGGCACCGCCGGCCGGACCGGTGACTCCGGCCTCAGCAGCACGAACGGAAGCGCCACGGCAGCGACGGCGACCAGTGCCGCGGCCGCTGCCACCGCCGCCCGGCGACGGGCCCGCAGCCGCCGGCCGCGCCGCATCGCACCCGCCGCCAGGTCCGGCGCCGGCCGCGCCTGGCGAGCGAGATCACGTACGGCCGCCCGCAGTGCCTCCTCGGCCGGGGAACTCATCGGGACACCTCCGGGCGATCTGCGTACTCGGCGAAGGCCGGCACGAGCCGGCGCAGCTTGGCCAGGGCCCGGGACGCCTGACTGGCCACCGTCCCCGTCCGGCAGCCCAGCAGCGCGGCGGTCTGCTCGACGCTCAGGTCCTCCAGGTACCGCAGGGTCAGCACGGCCCGCTGCCGGGGCGGCAGCGTCAGCAGGGCGTCCCGCAGCAGCATCCGCAGGTCGGCGTCGTGGCCGCTGTCCCGCTCGGCCGGCACCTCGGGCAGCGCGTCGAGCGGCACCTCGGGCCGCCGGGCCCGCCGACGCCAGCCGGAGACCTGGTCGTGGTAGAGGATCCGGCGCACGTACGGTTCGGCGTCGCCCCGGATCTGCGGCCAGCGCGTGTACGCCTTCGCCAGCGCGTTCTGGAGCAGGTCCTCCGCGCCGTGCTGGCTGCCGGCGAGGGCGTACGCGACACGCAGCAGGGCCTCGCCGCGGTCGTTGACGAACGCGGTGAACTCCCCGTCGGTCACCTCAGCCACCGTCCACCTCCGATGGTCAAGACGCCGGCCGGGGCGGGAAGTTTGCCTCACCCGGCGGCCGGATCGGGCCGGAGCCGGTGGGCGGGGTGGGCGGGGTCGGGGCGTGTCGCGCTGGCGGGGGAGAATGGGGCGTGCGCTGGACCGTGCTCGACTCCCCGATCGGCGAGTTCTCCGTGGCCACCGACGACGACGCCGTCTGCGGCACGCACTTCGGGCGGGTGGAGACCGCCGTCGACGTCCCCGGCGACGAGCTGTCCGGCCGGGCCGTGGCCGAGCTGCGGGCGTACTTCGCGGGGGAGCTGACCGGGTTCACCGTGCCGGTGGCGGTGCGCCGGGGCTCCGAATTCGAGCGCGCGGTGTGGCGGGAGATGGCCCGCATCCCGTACGGCGAGACGTCGACCTACGGCGAGGTGGCCCGGCTGGTCGGCGGCGGCGACCCGGGTGCGGCGCGGGCGGTCGGGGTGGCCTGCAACCGCAACCCGATCCCCGTGATCGTCCCCTGTCACCGGATCGTGGGCGCGGGGGCGAAGCTGGTCGGGTTCGGCGGCGGCCTGCCGCGCAAGGTGAAGCTGCTGGAGCTGGAGGCCGGCGTCGCCCTGCGCCGCGCCTGGTCCTGACGGCTGGCCAAGCGTCCCGACCACCACTCACTACCCCACCTACCCTCCCACCCCACCCCTCCGCACCTCCGCACCTCCCGCCCACCCACCCCACCCGCGTCGATCTTGCAGTTTCGGCCCCGGTAAAAGGGATGAAAGCCTCAATGGTGGGGCCCAAAGTGCAAGATCGGCGCAGAAGCAAGGCGGGGTGAGGGAGTGGCAGTGTTTCTGGGAGCGAGCGGGGTCCTCGCGTTCCTCGGTGCGCATCCTTTCCGTCCGGACATCGACTCTGACGCCGAAACCGGGTAGATCTTGGTGCAGAACGGCCCCTCTGGGGGCCGAAACGTACCAAGATCTCCGAAGCTGTGGGGCGTACCAGGCAGGCAAGATCGTGCTCAGTCGCGGATCGAGCACGATCTTGTGCGGGGAGAGCGGGCCGCCAGGGGCTCAGGCGAATCGTCCGGCGCGGAGGTCGGTGAGGAAGGTCGCCCAGTCGGCGGCGGGAAAAAGCAGCGTCGGGCCGGTGCGGTCCTTGCTGTCGCGGACGGCGAACCGGCCGCTGCCGTCGAGCACCGGCCCGGCCTCGACGCAGTTGCCGCCGCCGTTGCCGCTGCGGGTGCTGACGCGCCAGGTCACCGGCAGTCCGGTGCTGGTCGATCCGCCGATGCTCGCCATGTGCTCACTCCAGACGCGCTTCCAGATCGAAGAGGATCCGCTGCGCGGCACCGTTTCGCAGCGCCGCCCGGCGCAACCGATCGTAGCGCTGGTGCAGCGATTCGGCCTTCTCCCCTTCCACCACCACGGCTCCCACTGCGGTGGAGACGCAGCCGGCCGGCGGGTAGGGGCGGCGCATCCGGAAGACGTCGAAGGTGCCGTCCGGGCACGCATGGGCTCCCGCCCCGGCCGGCAGGATCATGACCTCGACGTTCGGCCAGCCGGCCATCTTTCGCAGGTGGGCCAGTTGGGCGCGCATCACCTTGGGGCCGCCGACGACCCGCCGGAGGGCGCCCTCGTCGATCACCGTGGAGAGCCGGACCGGCTCGGGCTCCTCCAGCCGCTGCTGGCGCTGCATCCGCACCTCGACGAAGCGGGCGATCTGCTCGTCGTCGGCGGAGTCGTCCCAGGCTCGGATCAGCGCCTCGGCGTAGGCCCGGGTCTGCAACAGGCCGGGGACGACCGAAGCCTGGAATGACCTGATCTCGGTCGCGCGGCTCTCCAACCAGATCCAGTCGATCAGCGACCCGGCGAGGTTGGCGCTGAACCCGTCCCACCAGCCCTTCTGCCAGGCATCCTGGGCCATGGTCTTCAGGTCCTCGCGCCGTCGCGAGTCGTCGACGCCGCACAGGTCGAGGTAGGCGAGGACCTCGGGCACCCGGGGCGGGATCGTCCCGGACTCCATCCGGCTCACGGTGGAAGCGTTGCGGTTGATGTAGTCGCCCATGTCCTTGAGCGTCAGCCTGGCGCTCTCCCGCATCGCCCGGAGTTGCTGGCCGATCCACTGGGCCCGGAGTGTCGCCGCCTGCTCGTCGACCATCCCGCGCTCCCTGCCCCGCTGAGCCTTCGCCGCCATGCAGGACAGCATGGCCCGAGAAACGCTGATTCGCAATCTTGCGTAGTCGCGATTCGCCATGCATGCTGCGTGTGGCTGTGGTTACCGAAGGTGATCGGCGGTCGAGGTAGGACGGACCGGGGCGGGTCGGCTTGGCGGCATGCCCACCCCGGTCCGGGAACGAGCCGAACGGGAGACACATCGCGATGGATGGCGTCCCGGGGTACGACTCCCCGACTGTCTACCACGCCGCACCCGTCACGAGCGGGCAACGGCGTGCGTGCGTTGTGCGTACCGCTTCGGTTGTCTGCCGGGGGGTGCGCTGACCCGACAGCGCATCTCCCGGCGTCGAGCCGGGCGGGCGCGCGGACCCCGCCGCGAATCCCCCTCGCGGCGGTGTCGGACCGCGCCCGCCCCTCCGGCGAGGGGTACGCACGAATGGGGCTGCACGAGAACTGGCCGGGGTCGTGACCGGGCGGAAGCTGCCGGTGCTGGTGCGGGCCGCGTGGCTGGTGTTGGAGCACCACCGGCACCGTCGGTGTCGGGCGTGCCGCGACGGGGGTGGCTGTCCCGCCGTCGAGGTGGCGCGGGCCCGGATCAGGGCGTGGCGGCGGTGCGGGTCGTGAGTGCCGAGGCCAGGGCCGGGGACGTGGTCCACGTGACCGGGGCAGCCAGCGTCCAGTTCGTCAGCCGGCCGATCGTGGCTCGGGTGATCCGGGTGCGGGACGACATGGTCACCTATCACGGCTGGTGCTGGCTCGACGTCTACCAGCTCGACGCGAGGGGCGAGGCGACCGAGCGCCGCACGATCTTCGTACGCCCGGACGGGCTCCGGCGAGGGGCGATGAGTACGTGACGACTGTTACACATCTCGCTCCCGGTGCGGCCGCATCCGACCTCCCCGTCGGCCGGGTATGCGCGGCGTAAGGAGAAGCAGTGCCCAGCTTGGTTGACGTGACCCCTGACAGGCTATACAAATCTGGTATGGCCTTCACTCTGACGCTCAAGCCCGAAGTGGAACAGCGGCTCCGTGAGCTGGCCGAAGCCGAGCACCGCTCGATGCACAAGACCGTCGAGGTGGCCATCGAGGCGTACCTGGATCGCCAGGAGCGCGACGAGTGGACTCGCCAGGCCGCCCGGCGGGTCTTCGAGGAGGACGCCGAGTTCTTCGAGATGCTGGGAGACCGGTGACCCAGCCCTGGCCCGAGCCGGAGGACCTACTGATTCTCCTGTCGGAGCACACCGGCCCGCAGAGTCGGGTGCGGGACCCCGGCATCCTGGTGGCTGCCGCAGCCCGTCCGCACGCCCGGATGCTGGGGCGTGCCGTCTACCCCACCGTGCTGGACAGGTCGGCTGCGCTTCTGCACGGAGTGATGATGTGGCGACCACTCGACATGTGGAACGCCGGGCTCGCCTGGGCGGCGATGCGGGTCCTCATCGCGCGTTCTGGCTTTGTGCTCAACATGCCAGCCAAGGAGCGGATGGCGTTGACCGATGCGATGGCCAGCGGCGAGGTCGACTCGGTGGACGAGATCGCGCTGCGGCTGTCGCCGTACCTGGGGATGGCAGCCTGGACGAACCACGGAGGGCCGGGTCCCGACGGACCCGGCCCTCCGTGATCGTGCTGTTGGTCAGCCCGCGTCAGCGCTCGACCTCGCCCTTGATGAAGGACTCGACGGCGGCGTGCGCGTCGTGGTCGGCGTACTGCACCGGGGGGGACTTCATGAAGTACGACGAGGCCGACAGGATCGGGCCGCCGATCTTGCGGTCCAGGGCGATCTTGGCGGCCCGGACGGCGTCGATGATGACGCCCGCCGAGTTCGGCGAGTCCCACACCTCGAGCTTCAGCTCCGCGTTGAGCGGGGTGTCGCCGAAGGAGCGGCCCTCCAGGCGGATGTAGGCCCACTTGCGGTCGTCGAGCCACGGCACGTGGTCCGACGGGCCGATGTGCACGTCGCTCTTCTGCATCTCGTGCGGGATCTGGGACGTGACCGACTGGGTCTTCGAGATCTTCTTCGAGACCAGCCGGTTGCGCTCCAGCATGTTCATGAAGTCCATGTTGCCGCCGAAGTTGAGCTGGTACGTGCGCAGCAGCTCGACCCCGCGGTCCTCGAACAGCTTCGCGAGGGCCCGGTGCACGATGGTCGCGCCGACCTGGCTCTTGATGTCGTCGCCGACGATCGGCAGGCCCGCGTCGGTGAACTTCTGCGCCCACTCCGGGTCGGAGGCGATGAAGACCGGCAGGGCGTTGACGAACGCGCAGCCGGCGTCGATCGCGGCCTGGGCGTAGAACTTGTCGGCCTGCTCGGAACCGACCGGCAGGTAGGAGACGACGACGTCGACCTGCGCGTCGCGCAGCGCCTTGGCCACGTCGACCGGCTCGGCGTCCGACTCCTCGACGATCTCGCGGTAGTACTGGCCCAGGCCGTCGAAGGTCGGGCCGCGCTGCACGCTGACGCCGGTCGGCGGCACGTCGCAGAGCTTGATCGTGTTGTTCTCGCTGGCGACGATCGCCTCCGCGAGGTCCATGCCCACCTTCTTGGCGTCGACGTCGAACGCCGCGACGAACTCCACGTCCGAGACGTGGTAGTCGCCGAAGGTGACGTGCATGAGACCCGGGACGCGGTCGTTCGGGTCGGCGTTGCGGTAGTACTCCACGCCCTGCACGAGGGACGAGGCGCAGTTACCCACACCGACGATGGCGACGCGGACGGAGCCCATAGCGTCTGCCTCCTTCTTCTTCATCACGGCCGCTCTTTCCTGGACTCTCCAGGCGGAGGCGGGCTGTCGTTATCTCGTCGGCCGCCGGCCGTCCCGGTGTCCGGGACCGTCGGGGCACGGCCGGAGCGCTCGTTGGCGATGAGCTCCTCCAGCCAGCGGACCT
Organism: Micromonospora haikouensis; assembly: GCF_900091595.1. GTDB lineage: Bacteria > Actinomycetota > Actinomycetes > Mycobacteriales > Micromonosporaceae > Micromonospora > Micromonospora haikouensis. The sequence goes on along the minus strand of NZ_FMCW01000003.1, from coordinate 167,343 downwards.
CGCGTTCACAGGCGTCGAGGCCGTGGCGCTGAAGTTCCAGGGTGTACGCGTCGAGGCGCTCGGCCGCCCGGCCCAGCACGTCGCGAAGCCCTTCGCGGCGTTCCTCGATCTTGCGGCGGCGGCCCTCCAGGATGCGCAGCCGGGTCGCCTGGTCGGTACGGGCGAAGAACGCGAAGTGCACGCCGAAGCCCGTGTCGTCGTACGTCTCGGGGCCGGCCTGCGCGATCAGCTGGGCGAAGCGTTCCTTGCCCTCCGCAGTGATCTTGTAGACCACCCGCCCCCGGCGGCTGGTCAGTGCGGGGACCTCCTCGGCGGTGGCGGGCGTCTCGTCAGCCTCGGTGATCCACCCGGCCGCCTGCAGTCGGCGCAGGGTGGGGTAGAGCGAGCCGTAGCTGATCGCCGCGCGGATCGCACCCAGCTTGGCCGCGAGCTCCTTGCGGAGTTCGTAGCCGTGCATCGGGGACTCCTGGAGGAGACCGAGGATGGCGAGATCGAGCACGGGCCACCCCTTCTTACCCCCCGACGCGGAGACTCAACCACCGCGATGTATCGGACCGATACATCGCACGTTAGCCGCTCACCAAGGATCAGGGCAAACCCCCACGCCGAATTCTCGGGGTCACCGATTGTGACGGTGGTCGCCTCGCCGCGCCGGACCGCGTACCCTTCTCCGCATGCGTACGCAGCGCCAGGTCGTCGACTACTCGCTCCGGAAGCGGGCGGTGCTGCGTGAACTTCTCGCCGGCCAGGTGGGCACGTACGACGTCTGCGACGCGTCGCCGTACCTGAAGAACGCCGCCCGCTTCCACGGTGAACCCACCGAGGAGCGCTGCCCGATCTGCCGCAGCGAGAACCTCACCCACGTCCACTACATTTACGGGGACGAGCTCAAGCAGTCCGCCGGGCAAGCGCGTACCCTTGCCGAGTTGCCCGTCCTGGCGATGACGCTGCGTGAGTTCCAGGTGTTCGTGGTGGAGGTGTGCCTCGGCTGCAGCTGGAACCACCTCGTCGAGCAGTTCCTGCTGGGCCGGGACGGTCTGGCCGGCGGCGCGGAGAACGGGTCGGACCAGGGCGCGGCTGACGCTTCGGCCGCCACGGCCCCGGGTGCCGGCCCGGCCGTTCGGCGGAGGCGAGAGGCGCAACGGTGAACCCAGCTGACTCGGTTGGCCCGATGTGGAGGAGGCGGGACGGCCGACAGCTCTCAGGACCGATAGGTCCGATTGATCCGGAAGTGATGCCCTCGGCCCGACTCGTTCGGGCGGCGGCGTCCTGTGTTTCAGCTCACGGCAAACCGGTGGCGGCGCGATCGCGTCCCACCGCGACCGGCAGGGTGTGAGGAATGAACTCGTACGGCGATCCCAGCTCCTCGCGCGGGCGGGCCCAGATACCGGGCGCCCACGGCGACCCGGGTGCGGGCCCGGCCGACGCGTACCGTCGCGGCGACGACGCCCGCGGCAGCTGGTCAGAGGGTATGGCACAGCCGGGCCGCGCCTCCGTGCCGCCCCGTGGCCAGGCTGCGGGTGGCCGCGCCTCGGTGGGTGGTTCGGCGGCGGTGCCGCCGCGCGGCACAGGCGCCGCCGGCTCCGCCTCGGTGGGCTCTGCCTCGGTCGGGCGCGCGGGGGCCGGCCGGGCCTCGGTGCCCGTTTCCCCGGCCCCGGGCGGGCCGGCAGCCGGCCGGGCCACCCCGGGCCGCGCCTCGGTGCCGGTCTCCCCGGCACCCGTCTCCCCGGCGGGCCGGGCCTCGGTCGGTGTCGGCTCCGCCGGACGAGCGAGCGTGGGCGCCGCGTCCGTGGGCGCCGCCTCGTACGGCGGCCCCGCCGGCCGCGCCTCCGTTGCCCGCGCGAGCGTCTCCCCGGCCTCCGGCATCGGCGCGCCGCCCGGCGGGGGTGACCGCGGCCCTGGCGGCCGGGGCCCCGATGGCCGGGCGAAGTCGGCGCGGGCCCGCAAGCGCCGGCGGGCGAACATCCTCATCGCCAGCTTCGCCGTCTTTATCATGCTCGCCGGCATCGGCGTGGTCGGCTTCACCTACTACTCGACCAACGTCGTGCTGCCCGAGGACACCACGCCGCCGCAGGCGACGACGCTCTACGCGATGGACAACAAGACCATCATCGCCAAGGTGGGCGAGCAGAACCGCACCCTGGTCACCATCGACCAGATCCCGCAGCACGTGCAGGACGCGGTGGCCGCAGCCGAGGACCGCAACTTCTACCGGCACTCCGGTGTGGACTACAAGGGCATCGCCCGCGCCGCGTGGAACAACGTCTCCGGCGGCGACAAGCAGGGCGCGTCGACGATCACCCAGCAGTACGCCCGCAACGCGTACGACAACCTGAAGGACGACACCTACGCCCGGAAGGTCAAGGAGGCGATCCTCGCCTCCAAGCTGAACGACAAGTACGGCAAGCCGCAGATCATGCAGCACTACCTCAACGTGATCTACTTCGGCCGGGGCGCGTACGGCATCGAGGCGGCGGCGCAGACCTACTTCGGCAAGCCGGCGAAGAGCCTGACCGTCGCCGAGGGTGCGGTGCTCGCCGCGCTGATCAAGCAGCCGGTCGCCAGCGAGACCCACAAGGGGTACGACCCGGCCGTCAACCCGGTCGACGCCAAGTCCCGCTGGGACTACGTCATCAATGGCATGGTCGAGGAGGGTTGGCTGAACGCCCCCGGCAGGCCGGAGCGTCCGACCGAATACCCGAAGAACATCAAGAGCCCCAAGAACGGCGGCGCCGGCATCGACTTCGGCGTGAACACGCCGTACGGCAACGTCATCAACTACGTCAAGGTCGAGATGCGCGAGAAGGGCCTCTGCGTCGACAAGGAGGCGGACGTCACCGACAAGAAGCCGCTCTGCTCGCAGGCGCTGATGGCCGGCGGCTACCGCATCCGCACCACCATCGACACCAAGATCCAGAAGGCGGCGGTCGAGGCCGCCCAGCGCAAGACTAAGGGCTCGGAGCTCGCCGGCCAGCCCAAGAACCTGATGGCGGCGGTCGTCGCCATCGACCCGGAGACCGGGCGCGTCGTCGCCTACTACGGCGGCGACAACGGCACCGGCACCGACTTCGCCGGCAAGAACACCGACCCCAACGGCACCGTCACCGGCGGCCACTCGCCGGGGTCGAGCTTCAAGATCTATACCCTGGCCGCCGCGCTGAAGGCCGGCAAGGCGCTGGAGTCGCGCTGGAAGGGCCGGGGCTTCACCCCCGAGGGCACGAAGTTCAAGGTCAGCAACGCGGGCGTCGACAATCCGTCCTGTGGCAACTCCTGCACCCTGAAGGTCTCCACCCTCAAGTCGCTGAACGTGCCGTTCTACCACGTCACCCAGGAGATCGGGCCGGACAAGGTCATCGACATGGCCAAGCAGGCCGGCGTCACCACGATGTGGCGCACGGACACCGACCCCGCCAAGGCGTACGACCTGACGAAGACCGACCCGAAGGACATCGCGCCGTCGCCGTTCTTCCACGTCGTCGGCTACGGCCAATACCCGATCACGGTCCTCGACCACGCTAACGGCGTCGCCACGTTCGCCAACGAGGGCGTTTACAACAAGGCCCACTTCCTCTACTCGGTGGAGAAGCAGAACGAGACCACCGGCAAGTGGGAGAAGGTCAGCAGCGAGAAGCTCGACCCCAAGCGGCGGATCGACAAGGACGTCGTGGCCGACGTGACCTCGGTGCTGAAGGAATACCCGGGCCAGGTCAACCACCGGCTCGCCGACGGCCGCGAGGCCACCGCCAAGACCGGCACCTGGGAGCTCAAGTCCGACAGCTCGGAGAACGGCGACGCCTGGATGATCGGCTACACGCCGCAGCTCGCCACGGCCGTCTGGGTGGGCAACGTGCAGAAGCGGCTGCCGCTGAAGCTGAAGGACGGCACCAGGGTCAGCGGCGCGAACCTGCCCGGCGGCATCTGGGAGCGGTTCATGAACGACGCCCTCAAGGGCGAGCCGAAGAAGAGCTTCCCGCCAGCCGCGAACATCGGCGACCCGGAGGCGGGCAACGGCGACCCGCCGCCCCCGCCGCCCACCCCGGACCCGCCGGCGTGCAACCCGCTGGACATCTTCTGCCAGAACCCTGGCAACACCCCGACCAACCCGAATAACCCCAACAACCCGGGCGGCGGCCCCGACACGCCGACGAACCCCGGGCCCGGCAACGAGGGGGGCACCGGCGGCGGCCTGCTGCCCACCATCGTGCCCCGCATCCGGGAGTAGCCAGCGCATGTGATGCGAACGGCGGTCGGGCTGGTTGCCCGGCCGCCGTTCGCATGACCCCAGTTTCCCGGTCACCTCGACGATAGGAGCATGACGTGGCAGGTTCAGCACAAACTGCATCGATGATGAACCATGTCACCGTCGGTGTGATGGGCCTGTGACCCGAGTGGACTGGCGGCGTCCGTGAGGAGGGTTCTCCTCGCGGGCGTCGCCCTGCTCTGCCTCACCAGCTGTGGCCTCGACTCGGAGCAGCAGGCGAGAGACGAGGCGACCACCTCGGTCCGGGAGCGCGCCCTGAACGCCCGGCAAGCGGATATGAAACTGCTCACCGATCCGCCCTTCGCGGCGCTGAGCACCGAGAAGCGGTTGAGCGGTCTCGCGGCGGCGGCCGGTGGCGACCGTTACGGAATGGTGTTCGGGCAGCGCGTCACGCAGGGCGGCCGGCTTGAGGTCGATGTCGCCTACGATGCCACCGGTAACGGCGGCGGGTACGTCGCGGCCGTGGTCCACGCCCGGCTCTGCGTCCGGCTGTCGGGCGTGGTGGGCGCCGACCCTCAGGTCGAGATAGCGGACACCCCCTGCGCCGCGTCCTTCGACAGGCAGCTCAACCCGCCTGACCTGATCGTCACCCTGGAGGACTGACCGTTTCGCGTACCGGAATGTTTTGCCCAGGGTGGGACGTGAGGGCCATCGGTACGGGATGATTCCTGTCCATGAGCACCCAGTCGACGGCAGACATGGACGACGCCGGGCCCGGTGACCACCCGTCCCGGTCGGACGGGTTCGTCCGTGGCGCATCCGAGCTGATCGGTGGCCCGCTGGGCGACCACGCGGTGGCGCTGGACCGGCCCGCCGACCGGGAGAGCCGGTTCTGGACGGCCGCCCGGATCGTGCTGGCCCTGGCCTGCCTGACCCTCGCCCTGCACTGGGTGCAGAAGTCCCCCTGTCAGGACGGCGCGTGGCAGAACAACATCCAGTACACGCGGATGTGCTACACCGACGTGCTGGCGCTCTACTACGCCGAGGGGCTCAACGAGGGCAAGGTGCCCTACCGGGACCACCCCGTCGAATACCCGGTGTTGACCGGTTACTTCATGGGTGCCCTCGGGCTGCCGGTGCACGCCCTCGGCGTCGACAACCCGGAGATCAACCAGGGGCAGTGGGCGTACAACGCCAACGCCCTGGTGCTCAGCGCCCTCGCCGTGGCGACCGTCGCGGTCATCCTCGCCCTGCGCCGCCGACGACCCTGGGACGCCGCCCTCTTCGCGCTGGCCCCGGCCCTGTTCCTCACCGCCACCGTCAACTGGGACCTGCTCGCCGTCGGGCTGGCCGCGTTCGGCTTCCTCGCCTGGGCCCGCAGCCGGCCGGCACTGGCCGGGGTGCTGCTCGGCCTGGCCGGCGCGGCCAAGATGTGGCCGCTGTTCGTCCTCGGGCCGATCCTCGTGCTCGCGCTGCGCGCCAACCGGATCCGCGCCGGCCTCACCGCCGTCGGCACGGCGCTCGTCGCCCTCGTCGCGGTCAACCTGCCGGCGGCCGTGCCGTACCGCGACAACTGGGACCGCTTCTTCGAGCTGAACACCACCCGGCCCATCGACTGGGGCACGCTCTGGTACATCGGGCGCTACCTCGACGGCAAGGTCAACACCGGTGGCCCCGGCTCGATGGGGCCCTTCGAGTGGCTCAACGCCAACATCCCCACCCTGAACTGGCTCTCGTACGCCCTGTTCGGGCTGGCCTGCCTCGGCGTCGCGGTGCTGGCCCTGCGTGCGCCGAAGCGGCCCCGGCTGGCGCAGCTCGCCTTCCTCGTCGTCGCCGCGTTCCTCATCTTCAGCAAGGTCTGGTCGCAGCAGTTCGTCCTCTGGCTGCTGCCGCTGGTCGTCCTCGCCCGCCCCAAGTGGGGTGCCTTCATCGCCTGGCAGGTCGCCGAGATCGGCTACTTCGCCGCCTTCTACGGGGAACTGCTCGGCTCGGCGACCAGCCGCCCGGTCTTCCCCGAGGGGGTCTTCGTGCTGGCGGCGACGCTGCGGCTGGGCACCGTCGCGCTGCTCTGCGTGCTGGTCGTGAAGGAGATCCTGCACCCCGAGCGCGACGCGGTGCGGGACACCTACGCCGACGACCCCGACGGCGGGGTGCTCGACGGCGCGCCGGACGCGCCCTGGGTGGACCGGTGGCGACGGCGACCCGAGCCCAGCGAGCCCGCCGCCGTGCCCGCCCCGACGGCGGCCTGACGGCGCTCGGCACGGCCCGGGCTTCCGGCCCGGGCCGGCCGCGTCTCGGGCCCGGCGAGGCAGCCGGGTCCGCCGTCAGAGGCGGAAGACCACCGCGTTGTCGACCTGCTCGCGGGTGATGCCGAGCGCATCGACCGGGGCGTCGATCGTGGTGGCCCACGGCGTGTCGGCGATCTGGTCGCGCAGCACCACCACGTTGCGTACGCCCAGGGCACGCAGGTAGGTCACGCTCGCCTGGTCCGGGAACGTCTCGGTCGCCTTCCGGATCTCGGTCTGCCGCTGCGGGGTGAAGCCGCTGCCGCCGTTGACCACGTCCTGGAACCGACTGGTCGACCACAGCATCACCAACTGGTCCGGGCCCTGGTCGCTGGGCAGCACGAGCAGCGGGCCGTCCACCGACCGCATCGCGGCGGGCTGGACCGGCACCACCGGGTGCGGGGTGACGTTGAGGCCCTCGGCGATCACCAGCAGCAGCGGCAGCACGGTGGCCAGCCGCAGCCACGGGCCCGGCCACGGCGGGACCCGCTCGGCGGCCCACTCGCGCACCCGGATCGCGAAGGCGCTGACCGCCCCGGCGGCGAGCAGCCCGAGCAGCAGCGTCGTCCAGAGCATCATCCGCCCCGGCGTGCGCAGGCCGTTCCAGCCCGGCAGATACTCGAACAGCAGACCGTAGGTGAAGGTGCCGCCGAAGAACCGGGTGCCCATGGCCAGGATCGCCGTCACCACCACCCCGGCGAGCAGCAGCAGCCGGTGCCGCAGCCGCCACACCGAGAAGAACAGCCCGCCCGCCGCCAGCGCGTAGAGCACGAAGCCGGGCAGCAGGGTCATCTCCGGGGAGTTCCAGGGCAACCCGGCGCGCGCCCCCTCGTGCAGCGTGCCCCAGACGCGGGACTCGGCCGGTGCGGTGAAGAAGCCCGCAAGCGGCGGCGAGTAGATGCCGACGTCGTCGAGGGTGCGGGCCGCGTTCGGGTGCAGCTCGGCGACCTTGAAGTAGGGGACGGCCAGCAGGGCGCCCACCCCCGCGAAGAGCAGCGCGCCGACGACGTCGGCGACGAGCAGCCGCACCCCGAACGGCCGCCGCACCGACCGGCGCCGGACGAACCAGGTCACGGTGGCGACGAGCGTCACCACCGCCAGCACGTACGCGAACGGCAGCCCGATGCCGAAGCCCAGGCTGAGCTGCCAGGCGGCCACCACCCACCCGGCGTACGCCCACCCGGCGTGCCGCCGTTCGGGGCGGTAGCCGTCGCGCAGCGACCAGCCGTGCCCGCGGGCCAGCATGGCCAGCGCCAGCGGGATGCCGCCGTTGGAGATGATGTGCAGGTGCCCCGCCTGGGCGAGCAGCCAGGGGGCGTACGCGTAGCCGACCCCGGCCACCGCCGCGCCCGCGCGTCCCGCCCCGAGCTGCCGCGCCAGCGCGTACGCCCCGAGCGTGGCGAGCGCGTGGGCCAGCACGAACATGATGTTGTAGCGGAGCAGGGCCGCCTCGGGACCGGTGCCGATCATGCCGGCCGGGGCGTACCCGAGCAGGGTGTCGGAGAAGGCGAAGCTCCACGGCTCCGGGAAGAACGTGTTGGAGTGCCACAGCTGCGCCGGGTTGGTCAGCAGGATGTGCCCCGACCAGGCCATCTGCCAGGTCTGGAGGCTCGGGTCCCAGTAGTCCTGCGGCAGCGTGTGGCGCGGGTAGCGCAGCGTCGGCCAGGTGAGCGCGACCGCCAGCGCCAGCGAGCCCAGCACGGCCAGGGTCCACTCGTGGACGCCGAAACGGCCGACCGCGCGCAGCCCGCGCCGCAGTCGACCCGGCACCGGCTCCGGGGCGGGGGCGAACGCCTCCCAGCGGTCCGGCTTCCCGCCCTCCTTGCCGCTGCTGTCGTCCTTCGTGCCGTCGCCGTCCCTGGAACCGCTGGCGTCGGCGTCGGTGCCGCCGCCCTTCGCGCTGCCGGCGTCCTCGGTGCCGCCGTCCTTCCCGGGCTCGCCGTCCTTTCGGGCGTCCTGGTCGCCGGAGTTGGTGGCCTTCCCGGTGGTCTCGCCGACGGCCGGCTCGGTCCCGGCTGTCTCGCCCGCGGCCGGCTCCGTGCCGGTGGCGTCCGGCCCGGCCGCGTCCGCCGCGGGGACGCCGGCCGTGGTCGGCTTCGTCGCGGCGGTGGCCTCGTCCGTGGCACCGGACTGCTCGGTCGTCATGCGGTCGGGCTCCCCACGGCGAGTCGGTCGCGTAGGAAGGTGATGTCCGCACCCTGACCGTCCACGCCGCCGGGGGTCTCCACGATCGCCGGGGCGCCCGCCGCGCGGATCACGGCCACCACCAGCTCCGGATCGATGGTGCCGCCGTCGAGGTTGTCGTGCCTGTCCCGCCCCGAACCGAACGTGTCCTTCGAGTTGTTGGCGTGCACCAGGTCGATCCGCCCGGTGATCGCCTTCACGCGGTCGACCAGGTCGAGCAGCTCCTCACCCCCGGCGTGCGCGTGGCAGGTGTCGAGGCAGAAGCCCACCTCGTAGTCGCCGAGCGCGTCCCAGAGCCGGGCCAGCGCGTCGAGGCGTCGGGCGCAGGCGTTGTCCCCACCTGCGGTGTTCTCGATCAGCACCGGCAGGGCGAAGCCCCCGGCGTCCGCCGCGTACGCGAAGGTCTTGCGCCAGTTGTCGAACCCGACCGCCAGGTCGTCGCCCGCGTTGACGTGCCCGCCGTGCACGATCAGGCCCTTCGCGCCGATCTCCGCAGCCGCCGTGGCGTGGCCGAGCAGCAGCTTCCGGCTCGGGATGCGAATCCGGTTGTTCAGCGTCGCCACGTTGATGACGTACGGCGCATGGACGTAGAGGTCGACCTCGGCGGCGCGCAACCGGTCGGCGTCCTCCCTGGGTTTCGGGGCCTTCCAGCCCTGCGGATCGGAGAGGAAGAACTGCACGGCGTCGGCGGCTCGGGCGGTGGCCTCGGACAGCGGGTCGGCGGAATCGACGTGGGCTCCGATACGCATGCAGGCGAGCCTACGTCGAGGCACCGACGTGCGGGGCGACGGAGCGGCCGGGTCGCGGTGTCGGTCGGGTCGCGGTGTCGGTCGGCGGGTCGACCGGTCGTCACCCGGCCGGCCCGCCGGTCGTTGGTCCGGGTGGGATCGACGACGGGCCTTCTGCCGCTCATCGGGCAAAAGTGCTGATTATCTCCACACGTGACGAAATCGTTGTACGGTCGGATAACAACACAAGAAGCTCCGCGGGGCGTTTCGGTCCAACCTCATCGGTGTGGTCGTTCCTCCCCAGGTCCCACCCAAGGAATGCGGACGGGACGCCCCGCGGCCTCGTGACCGGGGGCCAGGGTCGACGCGCGTCGTCGGCCCGGCCCCCGGTTTCCGTATGCGCGCCCCTGCCCGCTGCCGGGTCGCGTCCCGGCGGCGGCGCGGGAACCGCCGACGTCGACCTGCCCGGGCATGATCGTCCGGGCCGGGTATCCTGGTCCGGTTGTCCGCGTCCGGCCGGGTTCCCCCGGTCCGGAGCGGTCACGACGCCAGACCTCCTGCCACGGAAGGACCGTGGCCGCCTAGCCCACAGGAGGTGAGCACGTCTTGCGTCATTACGAGATCATGGTGATCCTCGACCCCAGCCTCGAGGAGCGCACCGTCGCCCCGTCGCTCGACACGTACCTGAACGTGATCCGGACCGCGGGTGGCTCGGTCGAGAAGACCGACGTATGGGGCCGCCGGCGCCTCGCGTACGAGATCAACAAGAAGGCCGAGGGCATCTACGCTGTCGTCGACCTGCAGGCCACGCCTGCGGCGGTGGCCGAGCTGGATCGTCAGCTGCGGCTCAACGAGTCAGTGCTGCGCACCAAGGTCATCCGGCCGGAGACGCGCTAACAGTCCACCCGGTTCACCACCCGGATCAGCCTCATCGAGGTTGTCGTAGGGCCCTGAGAGCCTGTACGGCGAACGATGAGTGCGCGAGGAGATGGTCATGGCAGGAGACACCACCATCACGGTCATCGGCAATCTGACCGATGACCCCGAGTTGCGTTTCACCCCTTCGGGGGCCGCGGTCGCCAAGTTCCGGGTCGCCTCGACGCCCCGGTTCATGGACAAGGCGTCCGGCGAGTGGAAGGACGGCGAGCCGCTGTTCCTCGCGTGCACGGTCTGGCGGCAGGCCGCCGAGCACGTCGCCGAGTCGCTGCAGCGCGGTGCCCGCGTGATCGTGTCGGGCCGGCTGCGTCAGCGGTCCTACGAGACCCGCGAGGGTGAGAAGCGCACCGTCATCGAGCTGGAGGTCGACGAGATCGGCCCGTCCCTGCGCTACGCCACGGCGAAGGTGCAGAAGATGTCCCGCTCCGGTGGCGGCGGCTTCGGCGGTGGCGGTGGTGGCAACCAGGGCGGCGGCGGAGGCAACTTCGACGACCCCTGGGCCTCGGCTGCGCCGGCTCCCTCGCGCGGTGGTTCGGGTGGCGGCAACTTCGACGAGGAGCCTCCGTTCTAATGGCGCCGAGCGCCCGCGATCGCAAACCAGGAGCCCGAGCAATGGCCAAGGCCGCTGCACTTCGCAAACCTAAGAAGAAGGTGAACCCGCTCGACAAGGACGGGATCACGTACATCGATTACAAGGACACCGCGCTGCTGCGCAAGTTCATCTCCGACCGCGGCAAGATCCGCGCTCGGCGGGTGACCGGCGTGACCTCGCAGCAGCAGCGGCAGATCGCCCGCGCGGTCAAGAACGCCCGCGAGATGGCGCTCCTGCCGTACACGGCCACGGCCCGCTGAGAGGAGGCACCGATATGAAGATCATCCTGACTCAGGAGGTGTCCGGCCTCGGTGCCCCGGGCGACATCGTCGAGGTCAAGAACGGCTACGGCCGTAACTACCTGCTCCCGCAGGGCTTCGCGATCGCCTGGACCAAGGGCGCGGAGAAGCAGGTCACGGTCATCAAGCGGGCCCGCTCGGCCCGCGAGATCCGCGACCTCGGCCACGCCAACGAGGTCAAGGCCCAGCTCGAGGGCCTCAAGGTCAGCCTGAAGGCCCGCGCCGGCGACGGCGGGCGGCTCTTCGGCTCGGTCACCCCGGCCGAGATCGTCGACGCCGTCAAGGCGGCCGGCGGCCCGGCCCTCGACCGTCGTCGGCTGGAGACGTCCGGCCACATCAAGTCGCTCGGCGCGTACCCGGTCAGCATCAGGCTGCACCCCGAGGTGACCGCCAAGTTCGACCTGAACGTCGTCCAGGGCTGACACCCGACAGCACCACGCGAAGGGCCCGCACCGGATCGCCGGTGCGGGCCCTTCCGCCTTCGACGGGTGGACGATCCCGCTCGGCCGGCGGACGCAGGCGGACCAGACCGGCCCACCAGGACCGGCGGGCCGCGCCCGGACCGGCTCGACCCGGCGAGCGTGAGCAGACGAACGGCCCGCTCTGCGGCGGAGTGTCGCCGAGGGCCGCGTGCGGCCTCGGTCAGCCGATGGGCTGGCCGGTCACCGCGCTGATCATCACCGTCGACAGCCCGCCGCCGACGACGGCTGCCGCCAGCGCCACCGTCGCCGACCGCCATGTCGTGCCGACGCGCCGCAGCAGCAGCGCGACCAGGAGGCTGCTGGCCAGCGCCAGGCCGAACCGGGGTGCCCCGTTCACCAGCGAGCCGAGGGCGTGCGACCGTGGCGAGTCGCAGCCGCCACCGCTGATGTCCGTCACGCAGCCGGCCGGCACCTGCCCGTCCAGCGTCAGCAGCCAGACGAAGACCAGCACGGCCGGCAGCAGATAGCACGCCGCCGTGTAGACCAACGGCCGGAACGGCCCGCCCGGATCCGGGTCGAGCAGGTCGTCCTCGAGACGACGGCTCCAGGACCTGGCGGGTGCCGACTCCGCCCGCCGACGGGACGGCACGTCCACCGTCCGCGCGCCGCCGACCGGCTCGCCCCTCCGCCGGGCCGGCTCCGCCCGGCGCCGTGGCGCCGACCGCGGCCGGGGGGCGGTGTACGGCACCACCGGTGACCGCGGCGCGGACGCCGGCGCGTCCATCCACCGGGGATCGTCGCCCGCGAGCCGGGTGCCCGACCAGAACCCCTCCACGTGCTCCGGCCAGGACCATCCCTCGATCGAGCCGTCCCCGGACCGGGGCTCCACCGCCCGATCCCACCGCTGCCCGTCGTCGACCCGGCCCCACTGCCCCGTCTCGGTGGTCGACCGTTCCCGCCGCCCGGTCTCCCCGGCCCGGTCCCAGCGGCCGATCTCCCCGGTCTGGTCCCACCGGCCGACGTCCCCGGTCTCCTCCCACCGCCCGGTCTCCCCGGTGCGGTCCCACCGCCCGATGTCGCCGATCTCGCCGGTCTGGTCCCAGCGGGCCGCGCCGTCGGGTGACTCCCACCGGCTCTCGACCGCCGACCGGTCCCACGCGTGCACGCCGGAGGCGTCCCACGGGTCCACCGCCGGCTGATAGGACGGCGCCTCGCCGCTGGTCTCCGGCGCGTCCGCGGAGCCCCGCTCCCACGGATCCACGGCCGGTCGGGCGGACCAGGAATCCGCGCCCGCCCGGCGGCTGCGGCGGGTCCGCCGCCCTTCGCCCTCCGTCGCGTCCGCGCCGGTCGCGGTGCCCACGTCCTCCAGGCCCGACCAGACCACCTGGGGACGGCGCGACGACGACCGACGGGGGCGGGCCGCCCGCGCCGCGCCCGACACCGGATCGTCCTCGTCGGCCCGCCTGCTGCCCACGTAACCCTCGTTGCGGGAAGCCTCGTCGCGCCAGCCACCGGGCCGCTCGGGTTCCGGGGCCGCGCCGATCGCCGGCACGTCCCGCCATCCGCCGGGCCGCTCCCGCTCGGGGGCCGCGCCGATCGCGGGCACGTCGCGCCAGCCACCGGGCCGCTCCCGCTCGGGGGCCGCCTCGATCGCGGGCACGTCCCGCCACGTCGTCTCGCTGACGCGCCGCCAACTGGTGGTCGTCTCGGTGGTGCGCCAGCCCGAGCCCGAGCGGGGCCGGACGTCGTCGTCATCGTCGTCGGGGGCCGCGTGTCGACCCCCGCCGTCGGCCCGCTCGACACCCGAGTCCAGCGCCCACCGCGGCAGGTAGGTCTCGACCGGCTCCTGCTGACCACGGCGCGCGGCCCGGCGGCGGCTCGGGGTGCGGTAGCGCTCGACGGCCGAGCTGGGCGGGTCGACCGGAGGCTGGTCGCCGGAGGCGTCCCACGGGCGGCTCGCCTGCCACTCGCGCGGGCTGCCCTCCCCGCGTCCCCAGTCCCGGTGTCTCACGGCCGGAGCGTGACCCTTCTGAACCGAAAGTGCAATCCGCTGTCCAGGTGTAGCCGTTTGCAGGAGATAGTACGGGACGAAGCGCCCGGGAAGCTCACCAGAAATTTCTCCTCCACAGGGTGGGGACGACGTTCGTGCAGGTCACGGCGTTTCGCGCCAGAATTCCCCAACAGTTATCCACAACCTGTGCACACCCTGCGCACATGTTGTCCACCGGCGTCCACAGGTTGTCCCAAGGCTCGTCCACCGGCCTGGTTGAGTCGCTGACCTCGGGTTCCGTATGGTTGCCTCTCGGCCGACGGTGCGATGACCCCCCGATCGACCCGACCGGTCCGATCGGACGTCGTCGTGCCCGGCGGCGGAGCGGTAGTCCATGCCGACGCAGCGGAGGGGGGATCCCGTGTCGGTCACCGACGACATGCGGACGGAACCACGGGGCGGCGGCCAGCCACCGGCACCCGCGCAGCGGGACGGCCAGTTCGAGAAGACCCCACCCCAGGACGTCGCCGCGGAGCAGTGCGTCCTCGGCGGCATGCTGCTGTCCAAGGACGCCATCGCCGACGTCGTCGAGATCCTGAAGTCCACCGACTTCTACCGACCGGTGCACGCCACGATCTTCGACGCCATCCTCGACATCTACGGCCGGGGCGAGCCCGCCGACGCGATCACGGTGGCCGCCGCCCTGGCCGACTCGGGCGACCTCGCCCGCATCGGCGGCGCGCCCTACCTGCACACCCTCATCGCGACGGTCCCCACCGCCGCCAACGCCGCCTACTACGCCCGCATTGTCGGGGAGCGGGCCGTGCTCCGCCGCCTCGTCGAGGCCGGCACCAAGATCGTGCAGCTCGGGTACGGCACCGGCAACAACGGCAGCCGCGACGTCGACGACATCGTCGACCTCGCGCAGCAGGCGGTCTACGAGATCACCGAGCGCCGGGTCAGCGAGGACTTCGCCATCCTCGCGGACATGCTCCAGCCGACCCTCGACGAGATCGAGGCGGTGGGCGCCCAGGGCGGCGTCATGACCGGCGTGCCGACCGGCTTCACCGACCTCGACCGGCTGCTCAACGGCCTGCACCCCGGCCAGCTGATCATCGTGGCCGGCCGGCCCGGTCTGGGCAAGGCGCTCGCGCTCGACACCCCGCTGCCCACCCCCGACGGCTGGACCACGATGGGCGAGGTGACGGTCGGTGATCGGCTTCTCGCCGCGGACGGCACCCCGACCACCGTCACGGCCGCCTTCGAGGTGCGGCACGACCGCCCCTGCTACGAGGTCGAGTTCTCCGACGGCTCGGTCGTCGTGGCCGACGCCGAGCACCTGTGGCGGACCACCGCCGCCCAGGACGCGGTGACGACCGCCCGGATCGCCGCCACGCTGCACACCGACGCGGCGGGCCGGCAACCCCGCCACGCCGTCGACAACTGCGCGCCGCTGCGGCTGCCCGAGCGGGATCTCGCCGTCGCGCCGTACCCCCTCGGGGTGGGCGTCGGCGAGGGCAGCGCCGAGCCGCACCTCCCGCCGGAGTACCTCCGCGCGTCGGAGGACCAGCGCCGGGAACTGCTCGCGGGCCTGATGGACGCCGCCGGGACGGTGCGCCCCGACGGGACCCTCCGGTACGTTTCGACCTCCCGTCGGTTGACCGGCTGCGTCCGGGAACTCGTGGTCGGCCTCGGCTACCAGTGCACCGTCGACGAGCAGCCGGCACGGGAGGGCTCGCCCGCCGCGTACACCGTGGACTTCTCGACGCCCGACACCGTCTTCCGCCTGGCGGACAGGCGGGCGGCGCACGCCGCGCGGCGGCGGACGGCCCCGGACGCCCGCGCCCGGTTCATCGTCGACGTGCGGCCGGTGCCGAGCGTCCCGGTCCGCTGCGTGACGGTGGACAACCCGGACCACCTCTACCTGGCCGGCCGGTCCATGATCCCGACGCACAACAGCACCGCGAGCATGGACTTCGCCCGGAACGCGGCCATCCGGGCCAACCAGGCGTCGGCGATCTTCTCGCTGGAAATGAGCAAGGTCGAGATCGTCATGCGACTGCTCTCGGCGGAGGCCCGCGTCCCGCTGCACGTGCTGCGCAGCGGCCAGCTCTCCGACGACGACTGGACCAAGCTGGCCCGCTGCATGGGTGAGATCAGCGAGGCGCCGCTCTTCGTCGACGACACGCCGAGCATGAACCTGATGGAGATCCGGGCGAAGGCGCGTCGGCTCAAGCAGAAGCACGACCTGAAGCTGATCGTCGTCGACTATCTCCAGCTCATGACGTCGCCGAAGCGCACCGAGAGCCGGCAGCAGGAGGTCGCGGACCTGTCCCGTGGCCTCAAGCTGCTGGCCAAGGAGGTCGAGTGCCCGGTGATCGCGGTGAGCCAGCTGAACCGTGGCCCGGAACAGCGTACGGACAAACGACCGCAGCTGTCCGATCTGCGCGAATCTGGGTCAATTGAACAAGATGCTGACGTAGTAATACTTTTGCACCGGGACGACTACTACGACAAGGAGTCGCCGCGCGCCGGGGAGGCGGACCTGATTGTTGCTAAGCACAGGAATGGTCCTACGGACACCATTACTGTTGCTGCTCAGTTGCACCTCTCGCGATTCGTTGATATGGCTATAGTGTGACCGAGTTGATTGTCCGCCTGACCGAGTCGCAGAAGGTCGAGTTGGTCAATAGGGCGGCTTCGGGTGAGAGTCTCACAAGCCTGGCCGAGTGCTATGGCATAAGCCGGCAGGCGGTGCGAGGGATTCTCCGGCGCCGGGGCGTGCCGCCCCGGGTGGTCGGCAAGCTCAGTGAGGCTCAGCGAAGTGAGGTCGTCCAACGGTACCTGGACGGCTCTTCAATTGCGAATATTGCAGCTGCTTTCGGTGTGAGTGAGCCTGCCGTGCGAGGGCTGCTGGTTCGCCGCAATGTATTACTTCGCAAGGTTGTGCATGCGCTTCGACACGATGCTTTCGACTACCTGAACCCGGATGCTTGTTACTGGATTGGGTTTATCTTTGCTGACGGGTCGGTGGGATACCGTCCTGGCTACTTGCCTCAAGTCTCGGTGGGACTTGCTGAGCGCGACCGCAGGCACCTGGTCGCCCTGCGTGAGTTTCTCGGCTCCACCGCCAGCATCTCCGGACCCAGCATCACGCATGGATCGTGCCAGTTCTCCGTTCGGTCGGCTCGACTGGCGGATCGTCTCATCGAGCTCGGCAGGTATCAGGGAGGTGTTGATCAGCGTCTGGTTGAATCCCGTGACTTCTGGCGGGGTGTGGTTGATGGGGACGGTTCGATCGGAATCTATCAAACGGCACGGGGTCCCTTGGCTCAGTTTAGGTTGGTCGGATCGCGCCGAATCCTCGAACCGTTCACGGAATTTGTCCTGTTGCGAGGGTTGAGCCGTCTCTCCGTGCGACCCCATAAGGCGATCTACACGGTTGGCACAACTCGCGGAGGGGCTGAAAGGATAATCCGCCTACTGTACGAGGATGCAAGATTGGCGCTTCATCGTAAGGCGGAGATGGCTGCCCGGATTTTGGACGGAAGATCCCGGAGTGAGTGAGCGGCGAATCGCCGCTGTGTAATGAGCAGGGGGCTTCTTGGAATCGTCGGACGGGCGTGTTCGGCGGAGCGGGGTCACGACACGGTGATCCCCGCGCACGCCTGCGCCAGCGCCTCGGGGGATGAAACGGCCGTCTGACGGCAGCCTCGCACGCCGGGCGGTGAACGGCAGGTCGGCGACGTGGGGCGCTCACCGGGATCGGATCTGCCCCCCACGCCGCCGACACGGCGGTCGCCTGAACGGGTCAGTCGAAGAGTTCGCCGAGGAAGCCGCCGTGGTGCTTCTTACGGCGGTAGTGGCCGTGGTAGCCGTAGTGCGGCTGGGCGTGCCCGCCGTACGCGGGGGCGGGCGGCGGGTAGCCGTGCGTCGGGGGCGGCGGCGGGGGCGGGGGCACCGCGCCGTAGCCCGGCTGGGGGGCGGGAGGTGGAGGCGGCGGGTATGCGCCGGGCGCCTGCGCCGGCCGGGCCTGGTTCGGGGCGCCCGCCGACTGCTGCCGGTTCCAGTTCGCCTCGGCCTCGAACAGCTTCTCCAGTTCGCCGCGGTCGAGGAAGATCCCCCGACATTCGCCGCACTGGTCGATGACGACTCCGCTGCGCTCGTACTGGCGCATGTCTCCGTGACACTTGGGACAGGTGAGCTGCATTACCCGAAGGTACCCGGTCAGGTCACCCGATCGCCGCTAGCGCGTTGGTCACCTCGTCGTCGGACACCTCGTGGAAGTCGAAGTAGTAGGCGCCGACCGCGCCGAAGTCGGCAGGCCGCTCGGCGCAGACGACCTCGTCGGCCTCGGCGGCGAGCATCTCGTACGCCTGCTGCGAGCCGACGGGCACCGCGACGACCACCCGGCGGGCGCCGAGGTGCCGGGCCACCTGGACGGCGGCGCGAGCGGTCGCCCCGGTGGCCAGGCCGTCGTCGACGACGACGGCGGTGCGGCCGGTCAGGTCGAGCGGGGGGCGCCCGGCCCGGTAGCGCTGCTCGCGGCGTTCCAGTTCCGCCTGCTCACGGCGCTGCACCTCGGCCACCTCCCCGGCGTCGAGCCGGGCGGCCACCGTCTCGTTGAGCACCCGCACGCCGTTGGGGCCGAGCGCGCCGAAGGCGACCTCGGGGGCCAGGGGCAGGCCGAGCTTGCGGACCACCAGCACGTCGAGGGGGACGCCGAGCCATTCGGCGACCACCCGGGCCACGGGCACGCCGCCCCGGACGAGCCCGAGCACGGTGACGTCGGAGTGCCCGACGAGGCCGGCGAGCCGGTCGGCGAGGACCCGGCCGGCGTCTTCCCGGTCGTGGAAGGTCTTCGTCATACCTCAGGTGTACGCCGTGCCGGTCGACCGCGCGGGCCGTCGGGGCGAAGCCCCCCGGTCAGGGGGCGGCGGGGCCCGGCTCGGGGCGGGCCAGGGCGGGTGCCCAGGCGAGCAGGGCCACCGGGTAGAGCAGGTAACCGAAGCGGGTGGTGGGCATCAGCAGGATCGCCGCGAGCAGCCCGTACCCGCAGATCAGGGCGGCTGCGGCGGCCGTGCGGGGCGGGCGGCGCAGGAGCCGGACGGCGATCGCGGCCCCGGCGGCGACGAGCAGCGCGGCGGCGACGACCCGGCCGGCGGGCAGGGCGGTGGCGATGAGGTGACCGGGGAACGGGGACTGCGCCGGGCTGGTCACCAGGCCGTGGCCGAGCGGGAAGCGCAGCACGTTCTCGACCAGCGCGTCGCGGTCGACGAGCAGGGCGGGGAGCAGGGCGAGCGCCGGCACGCCGAGCGCGCCGGCGGCGAGCCGCCCGGCGCAGCGGTGGGTGGCCGCCCAGGCGATCAGCACGAGGGCGACCGGCCAGGCGAAGAGCTTCAACGCGCCCGCCACGCCGATCGCGAGGCCGGCGCGGCCCGGCCGCCCGCTGGCGGCGAGGGCGAGGGCCAGCAGGCAGGCGGCGAGCACCGGCAGGTCGTCGCCGCCGGTGGCGAGGGTGAGGGCGCAGACCGGCAGCACGGTCGCCGCCTGGATCCCGCGCAGCACGGCCGCCGCCCGGTCGCCGTCGCCCGCCGGGCCGCCGAGGGCGGCCGGGGCTCCGGTGCGCAGGGCGGCCACCGCCAGGGCGAGGAGCAGCGCGGTGGCGACGGCGAACCAGACCCGGGCGTCCGTCCACCAGCCGTCCGCGACGGCGCGCGGCAGGCCGAACAGGGCCATGCCCGGCTGGTACGGGGTGTAGCCGAGCAGCCGCTCGTCGGCGGGGAGCGCGGCGATCGCGTCGTGCCCGAGGTAGGGCGTGCCGGTCTCGACGAGGCGGTTGCCGCTGTGCTCGACGACGACCACCTCCTCCTGCGCCCGGTCGGTGCGGCCGGCGGCCCGCTGCGCGCTCTGCGCCAGCAGCGGCAGCAGCGTGGTGGTGACCCAGGCCAGCCCGGTGACCGCCCAGCGGGCCGGCAGGGCGGCGAGCGGCGTGGCAGGGTCCCGGCGGCGGGCGGCGAGTTGGCCGGCGACGGCGAGCGCGGCGAGCAGGTAGCCGAACGCGGCGACGGTGCCCCAGGCGCGGTGCGGCGGGAGGGTGGAGGTGCCGGCGGTGACCGCCGCGAACGCGGCGGACGCACCGTAGAGGCCGAGGTCGAGGGCGAGCCCACCGGCGGCCCGGTCGATCCTGCGCCACAGTGCGGGTGCGCGGGTGGCCCGGTCGGCGGCGGCGGTCACGCGGGCAAGTGTGGCAGACGCTCTCCCCGGCCGCGGCTGCCCTGCCGCCGCCCGGCGGGGAGCCGGACCACGGTGCCCGCGTCGTGCAGCGGCGGGGCGAGGGTGCCGGTGCGACCGCCGAAGCCGCGGTGCAGGGTGGACAGGAGCGTGCCGGCCGGCACCGGCCGGCCGAAGAGGTGGCCCTGCCCGGCGGTGCAGCCCAGCTCCCAGAGGGCGCGGCGCTGCGGTTCGCTCTCCACCCCCTCGGCGACGACGGTGAGCCCGAGGCTGCGGCCGAGGTCGAGGGTGGACCGGATGACGGCGGCGGCCTCGGCCGACCCCTCCATGGCCGACACGAAGCTGCGGTCGATCTTGAGCTCGTGGACGGGGATGCGGGAGAGCAGGGACAGCGACGAGTAGCCGGTGCCGAAGTCGTCCAGGGCCAGCCGGACGCCCTCGTCGCGCAGCCGGCTGAGCACCCGGTCGACCACGTCGAGCTGGCTGAGGGTCAGCGTCTCGGTCAGCTCCAGGACCAGCCGGTCCGGCGGCAGGTCGTGGGCGCGCAGCCGGGCCAGCACGGAGCCGGGGAAGCGGGCGTCGAGCAGGCTGCGCGGCGACACGTTGACCGCCACGGGCAGGTCGAAGCCGGCGTCGCGCCAACTGTTGGCGGCGATGAGCGCCTGGTCGAGGATCGCCTCGGCGAACGCGGGGAGCAGGCCGGAGCGCTCGACGGCCTCCAGGAAGCGCAGCGGGTCGATGATGCCGTGCACCGGGTGGTGCCAGCGGGCCAGCGCCTCCGCGCTGGTCACCTCGCCGGTGCCGAGGTCGACGATGGGCTGGAAGTTGACGGTGAACTCCTGGTCGGCGACCGCCCGGGGCAGCTCACCGCCGAGGGTGAGCCGGCCGAGGTCGGCGGTGTCCCGGGCTGGCGCGTAGGTGGCGATCCGCTGGCCGGCGCGCTTCGCCTGGTACATCGCGACGTCGGCGCGGCGCAGCAGCTCCGGCATTCCGCCGCTGGCCGGCGCGATCGCGATGCCGCCGCTGGCCTCCACGCTGATCCGCATGCCGTCGACGTCGAGGGGCTCGTGCAGCGCGGCGAGCAGGGCCTCGGTGCGGTGCGCGGCCACCGCCGGGGCGGGCAGGCCGCGCAGGAGCACGGCGAACTCGTCGCCGCCGAGGCGGGACACCAGGTCGCCGCCCTGGGCGGCGCCGCGCAGCCGGTCGGCGACCTGCAGGAGCACCTGGTCGCCGGCGGCGTGGCCGAGGGTGTCGTTGACCTCCTTGAAGTGGTTGAGGTCGATCAGCACGAGCGCGGTCACCCCGTCGGCGTGCCGGGCGTTGAGCTGTTCGCTGCCCTGGTCCAGCAGGTGCCGCCGGTTGGCCAGGCCGGTGAGGGTGTCGTGGGTCGCCGCGTACGCGTGCTCGTCGGCGACGCGGGCCAGCTCGGCGTACGCCTGGGCGTTGCGGACGGCGGTGCACAGCGCCGAGGTGAAGGTGCGCAGGGTGTACTGCTCGCGTTCGGAGAACTGGACGGGGCCGTGGAACCGCAGGCGGAGCGTGCCGACGTCGACGGTGCGGTCGTGCCCTTCCAGGCGGGCGGAGATCACCGACCCGTGGGCCGTGCCGCCGGGGCCGGTCGGCCCGTCGTAGGTGAGGGTGCCGGCGGAGCCGCGGACCGTCCGGCCCGTCCCGCGCAGGAAGATCTCCACCTCGTCGGCGGAGAACAGCTCGGCGGCCTGGGTGACGGCGGTGGTGAGGACCTTGTCGAGGTCGACGACGTTGAGCGCGTCGGTGGTGCGGGCCAGGCGCTGCCACGCCTGCTGCTCGGTGCGGGTGCGGACCCGGTTGCTGTAGAGCAGGTGCAGGCTCAGCACCAGGGGCGGGACGGCGAGCAGGAGGCGGCTGTCGGCCCGGAGGATGAAGACGGTGCCGATGATCACCAGGAGCCGGGCGGCGGCGGTGGCGGCCCGCAGGCCCCAGTCCTCCCGGAACAGGTCCCGCAGCCGCTCGCCGGTCGCCATCGCGATGACCGGGAGGGTGACCAGCTCGTCGAGGACCACGGCCGCCAGGTAGGCGACGGAGAGCGGCAGGACGAGATGGACGATCAGGTCGTCACCGGTGCGCCAGCCGGCGGCGTGCAGGGTCGCCCCCGCGACGGCGGCGACCAGCGTGTTCTTGCCGATGCCGAACAGCGTCTTGAGCGTGGTCTTCCGGTCCAGCCAGGTGGTGATCGCGATGCCGAGGGCGGTGGCGAGGACCACCATGGGGGTTGAGGCGACGGCCAGGCCGATGAGGATGGCGGTCTCGGTCCAGGCGATGTCGTGGTTGGTGGCTCTGATCCGGACCCGGACCTTCACCGTGACCCCGATGGCGACCAGCGAGACGAGCGCCGCCCAGAGTGCCAGGTTGCCGGGGTCGCTCCCGGCCAGGAGTTGGTCGGTGGAGACGACGAGGGCGGCGGACGCACAAACGACGACGAGACCGACTAGCGACTGGAGTCGCCGATCGGTCTCGGTCCGTCGATTCGTCGGAGCGGCCACCCATCGTCCTCGCGTTGTCACCGATGGCTATGCGTTCCTCAGGGTACTGGCCTTTATCCGCTCCGAGAAGTGCTCTCAACTCCACTCGTGCGACTTCATCACAGCCCCCAGCCTTTCTGCCGTTCCTGTCTGACGGAGGAAAGCTTAAGGCCGGTCCCGTCCAATTCTGTACTGATAAATGTCGGTATGCGCAATATAAGCCAACCCGGGGATGATTTGTCACGGTGTGTTTACGGAACCTGTGCGGAGCGCTCTACAGGGAATTGCGTCGCGCTTGTCGTTTCTGTGTCGCGCGGCTACGTGGTCGGCAAAGAGTACGGCTCGTCCCCGTACCCAGTCTGGCGAGGTCCGCCTCTCGGCTCATCCGCGCTTCGGGTGTTTCTTTCCCGCTCGCCCCGGAAGTGGCGGTGTCTCCCGTCGCAGCGTGACGCACCGGGACGGACCGACTCCCGGCAGTCGCGCCGAATGCCCCCGGCGGGGAAACGCCGTCTCGTCGATGCAATTCCTTTGTCCGCCCGGACGCCCGTCCACGGGACCGCCCCGCGCCGGGGAAGGCGGGAACCGGGGCCGGGCGTACCGGAGGATAGGCTCGCGACCGTGACGGATCCCGCCCAGCTCACCCATGTCGACGCGGCGGGCGCGGCTCGCATGGTCGACGTCTCCGCCAAGGCGGTCTCCGGCCGGCTCGCGGTGGCCGCCGGCCGGCTGCGGACCACCGCCGAGGTGGTCGACCTGCTGCGCCGCGACGGGCTGCCCAAGGGCGACGCGCTCGCCGTCGGTCGGCTCGCCGGCATCATGGGGGCCAAGCGGACCCCGGACCTGATCCCGCTCTGCCACCCGATCGCGCTGCACGGCGTGACGGTCGACCTGGCGCTGACCGACGACACCGTCGAGATCACCGCCACGGCGCGGACCGCCGACCGCACGGGCGTGGAGATGGAGGCGCTGACCGCCGTGGCGGTCGCCGGCCTCGCCCTGGTCGACATGGTCAAGGCGGTCGACCCGGCGGCGTCGGTCGACGCGGTGCGGGTGCTCCGCAAGGAGGGCGGCAAGACGGGCCTGTGGCAGCGGCCGGCGGACCGGCCGTGATCCGCGCCCGGGTGGTGGTCGCCTCCAACCGCGCCTCGGCCGGGGTCTACGCCGACACCAGCGGCCCGCTGCTCGTCGCCGGCCTGCGCGAGCTGGGCTGCCAGGTCGACGACCCGGTGGTGGTGCCCGACGGCGAGCCGGTCGGCGCGGCGCTGCGGGCCGCCCTGGCCGACGGGGTCGACGTGGTGCTGACCAGCGGCGGCACCGGCATCACCCCGACCGACCGCACCCCCGACGTGACCCGCGCGCTGCTCGACCACGAGATCCCCGGCATCGCCGAGGCGATCCGGGCGCACAGCCGGGACCGGGTGCCGACGGCGGCGCTGTCCCGGGGCGTCGCCGGGGTCGTCGGCCGGATGCTGGTCGTCAACCTGCCCGGCTCCACCGGCGGTGCCCGCGACGGGCTCGCCGTCCTCGGCCCGATCCTCACCCACGCCGTCGACCAGCTCCGCGGCGGCGACCACTGAGCGACCGGCACCCGGGACGGCCCGCCACTGGCCGGGTGGGTCCCGCCGGCCGACGATAGGCTCGGCCGGTGAGCACGGAAACCGCGTCCGCCGCGGAACAGGTCGCCGTACCGCCGCCGGCCGGCTGGGAGGAGGCCCGCTCCCGGGTGTACGCCGTCGGCCGCGCCGCCGCGCTGCCCGCCGTCGGCCGGCCGCTCGCCGACACCGACGGGCACACCCTCGCCGAGCCGCTGACCACCCGCACCGACCTGCCCGCCTTCCCCACCTCCAGCGTGGACGGCTGGGCGGTGCGCGGGGACGGTCCGTGGCGGGTCGTCGGCCGGGTGCTGGCCGGTGGCAGCCCGGCCCCGTTGACCGACGACGGCACCACCGTCGAGATCGCCACCGGCGCGATGGTGCCCGAGGGGGTCACCGCGATCCTGCGGGTCGAGGAGTCCACCCGCACCGCCGACGGCCGGGTCGCCGGCACCCCCCGGCCGAGCCCCGAGTGGCGTGAGCCCGGCGAGGAGGCACGCGCCGGTGAGGAGCTGCTCCCGGCGGGCACCCCGGTCGACCCGGCGGTGATCGGCCTGGCCGCCTCCTGCGGCTACGACACGCTGCGGGTGCGCCGGTCGCCCCGCGCCGCGCTGCTGGTCTTCGGCGACGAGCTGTTGACGTCGGGGCCGCCGGCCGCCGGCCGGGTGCGGGACGCCCTCGGGCCGGCCGTGCCGGCGTGGCTGCGCCGGTACGGCTGCCAGGTGCGCCCGGCCGACGTCGTCGGCCCGGTGGCCGACACGCTGCCGGCGCACGTGGCGGCCCTGCGCGCGGCGCTGGCCACCGCCGACCTGGTCTGCACCACCGGCGGCACGATGCACGGCCCGGTCGACCACCTGCACCCCACCCTGGAGGCGCTCGGCGCGGACTACGTGGTCAACACGGTCGCGGTCCGCCCCGGGTTCCCCATGCTGCTGGCCCGGCTGGTCGACCCGGACGGCCGAGTCCGCTTCGTCGCCGGCCTGCCCGGCAACCCGCAGTCCGCGATCGTCGCGCTCGTCTCGCTGGTCGCGCCGCTGCTGGCGGGCCTGCAGGGCCGGCCGATGCCGGTGCTGCCGCACGCCACGCTGGCCGAGGCCGTGCCGGGGCGGGGCGACTACACCCACCTGGCCCTGGTCCGGCTGGACCGGGTCGCCGGCACCGCCCACCCGGTCCGGCACGTCGGGTCGGCCATGCTGCGCGGGCTGGCCGGCGCGGACGGCTTCGCGGTCATCCGCCCCGGCAGCACCGGCGAGCCGGGCGCGCGGGTGCCGGTCGTGCCGCTGCCGCTGCTGCCCGGGGAGCGGTCGTGTCCGTGAGAAGGGTGCACCCGGTGACGATCGAGGAGCCGACCGTCTTCGGCACGGTCACCACCGAGCCGCTGGACCTGGCGGCGCACGAGGCGGCGGTCGCCGACCGGCGGGCCGGGGCGGTGGTGTCGTTCCAGGGCGTGGTCCGCGACCACGACCACGGTCGCGCGGTGCTCAGCCTGGAGTACGAGGGGCACCCGAGCGCCGCCGCCGTGCTCCGGGAGGTCGCCGCCGAGATCGCCGCCGACCCCGACGTCTACGCGGTCGCCGTGTCGCACCGCGTCGGCCCGCTCGTCATCGGCGACGCGGCCCTGGTGGCGGCGGTGAGCACCGCGCACCGGGCCGCCGCGTTCGCCGCCTGCGCCCGGCTCGTCGACGAGGTCAAGGCGCGGCTGCCGATCTGGAAGCGGCAGGTGTTCGCCGACGGCACCGAGGAGTGGGTCAACTGCCCCTGACGGCGCTCGCGGCGCGGCCGAACCGGTCGGCGTAGAAGGCCGGCTCGGCGCCCGGCCGCCACGGCAGCGCGGCGACCAGCACGATCAGCGCCACGGCCAGCGAGTTCTCCATCAGCGCGCCGAACAGGCCGTCCTGGTAGTGCGACACCTCGGGGAGCTGGTGCTCGTACGGCCAGATGGGCGAGATCAGGAACAGCAGGTAGAGCCCCACCGCCGCCACGCCGTGGCGTAGGCCGGTCAGCGTCGGATACCAGATCGGCGGGCGCAGCCCGTTGACCCCGGGCAGCCCGCCGTAGGACGACGCCTGGCCGGGCCGCTGCGCCACGCCCCGGCTCGCCTCGCGGCGGCGCAGCGCGGCGTCGGCCAGGACGATGACCGCCGGGATGACCCAGACCAGGTGGTGCGACCAGGAGATCGGGCTGACCACGTTCGCGGTGAGCCCGACCAGGGTGAACGCGGTCAGCTCGTCGCCGTCGGCGCGCGCGCTGACGGCCCGGGACAGCCCGAGCGCGAGCACCAGCACCGAGAACGACAGCCAGAGCAGCCCCGGGGTCTCGATCGAGTCGTAGAGCCGGGCCAGCAGGCCGGCGAGGGACTGGTTCGGGGTCATGTCGGCCGCGCCGACCCGCTCGGTCTGCCAGAGCACGCCGCCGAAGTAGGCCCGCGACTCGGTGCCGACCAGCGCGAAGCCGGCGAGGGTCACCCCGATCGTGGTGCCGACCGCCGTGGCCGCCGCCCGCCACTGCCGGGTGATCACGAGGTACGCGACGAAGAGCGCCGGGGTCAGCTTGACGGCGGTGGCCAGGCCGATGCCGACCCCGGCCCACGCCCCGCTGAACACGAACCGCCGCAGCGGCCCGGCCGCGTCGTCGAACCGGGTGCCCCGCCGGGCCCGCCAGCGCAGCCCGATCAGGTCGGCCATGATCAGGGCGAACAGCAGCAGGTTGACCTGCCCGTAGCCGAGGGTCTCGCGCCCCGGCTCGATGGCGATCGCCATCGGCGTCGCGATGCCCACCGTGTACCACAACGGCCAGCCCAGCCGGTCGACGATCGGCCGCAGCAGACCGGCCAGGACGAGGGCCAGCGCGCCGATGCTGGCCACGGCGTTCAGCCAACCGGCGACGTCCACGGGCACCAGCGCCATGGGCAGCATCACCAGCGCGCCGAACGGGGGGTAGGTGAAGCCGAGCGTGGTGGAGGGGGCGATGAACTCGTACAGCTCGTTGCCGTTCGCCCACCACACCACCGCGCCGTGGTAGATCTTCATGTCGAAGAAGTTGTACGGCCGCCCGAAGGCGCCGATCGCGAGCCACGCCGCGTACGCGACGGTGGCGATCACACCGGCGCGCACCGCCGTCCTGCGGTCCACCCCACGGGTCGCGCGACGGACCGGAGCGAGGCGGTCCATCCGTCGTCCGACGGTCGCCGGCACGTCGTGGCCACCCCCATACCAAGGTCGTCCTGCCCGTCCAGGTCCAGCACGGAGCCTAGAACGGCGCCTCACGTTGATGCCTCCCGCGTTATGCGACCGTGTCCGATCCCACACTGGTTTTTTACATTTCCACCGCGTTAACGCCTACCGGGCGGTTCAGGTAATTCGTGGCGTTGGTGGGGGCGGGCCAACGCCGGGAGGGGTCGCGCCGCAGGTCAGCCCGGCAGTCGACGGGCGGTGGCGGCCGAGCGTACGGCGATCCGGGCCTCGCGGCGGGCCGTCCGGACGGCCCGGGCCACCGACCGTCGCGAGTGGCCGAACCGGTGACCGGCGCGCCACCGCAGGCCCGGCTTGCCCTCGGTGTCGGCGGCGGCCAGCAGCAGCCCGCCGAAGAGCCCGAGATTCTTCAGGAAGTGGACCTGGTTCTGCATGCGTTCGGCCGGGTCGGTGCTGTTCCAGAAGGGATGGCCGGCGGCCGTCGTCGGGATCAGCGTGCCGGCGAGCAGCAGCGCGGCCGGGCGGGTGAACTTCCCGGTGGCCAGCATCAGCCCGCCGACGAGCTGGGTGGCAGCGTTGGCGCGGATCAACGTCTCGGTGTCGGTGGGGATGCGCGGGGAGACCTGCTGGAGCAGCGGGGTCACCCGGTCGGTGACCGGCTTCGCCGCCGGCACCAGCCGCCCCGGATGCTGAAAGTTGCGGGCGCCGCTGACCACGAAGATGCCGCTCAACATGACGCGGGCGAGGGAACGCACGGGTGTCATGGGTCAGTCATACCCCGTCGCGGGCACCGCTACCCCTGCAACGGCCCGATCCGATCGGTGAACGTGGACGTCGCCGCCGGGCCCGTGGCCCGCGGGTCGGCGCGTCGATCGAGGCCCGTCGCGCAAGGGAACGCCACGCCGATGCGGGCCCGTCGCGGCGGGCAGCGCCACGCCGATCGGGGCGACCGTCGGTGGTGGAACCGGCCCGGCGGGTAACCTCGCCCGGGTGACGACTCTGCGGCTGCGGCCCGAGGGCCCGGCGGACACCGGCCCCGTCCGGCGGGTGCTGACCGCCGCGTTCGCCCGCCCGGACGTGTCGACCCCGCCCGAGGTGGGGCTGGTCGAGGACCTGCGCGGCACCGACGCCTGGATCCCCGAGCTGGCCATGGTCGCCGAGTACGGCGGCGAGGTGGTCGGCTATGCCCTGCTCACCCGGGTCCACGTCCGCGACGACGGCGGGAGCGCCCCGGCGCTGGCCCTCGGCCCGGTGGCGGTCGCCCCCCACCGGCAGCGGGTCGGGCACGGCACGGCCGTCGTGCAGGCCGCCCTGGACGCCGCCACCGAGCTCGGCGAGCGACTCGTGGTGGTGCTCGGTGACCCGGGCTACTACCGGCGGTTCGGCTTCACCCGCGCCGACCGGATGGGGCTGACCAGCCCGTGGTCCGGCCTGGGCGAGCCGTGGCAGGCGCTGGTCCTGCCCGCCAGCACCAGCGGGGACGGCCCCGTGCCCCGGGGCGAGGTGCTGTTCCCGCCGCCCTGGTCGAAGGTCTGACCACCCGGCGCGTGCTCAGGCCGGCTGGGTGCGCAGGTAGCGGCCGAAGTGCGGGACGGTGAACGCGACCGTGCCGCGTTCCCCGGAGTAGATCAGCCCCTTCTTGATCAGCGCGTCCCGCGCCGGGGAGAGGCTCGCCGGCTTGCGCCCGAGCGCGCGGGCGATCTCGGCGGTCGGCACGGCCGCGTCCATGTCGTCCCGGCCGCCCGCGTCCCCCTCCACCAGGGACAGGGTGGCCATGGCGCGCATGTACTCGCGCTCGGCCGGCGTGGCCCGCTCGAACCGGGAGCCGAAGAAGCCCACCGCCAGCTCGGCCTCCGCCTCGGGGGCGGCCACCCGCACGTCCGCGTCGGTGATCGGGGACCGCGGCGCGTGGTCCCAGGTGGCCTTGCCGTACGCCTGGACGAAGTACGGGTAGCCGCCCGACTTCTCGTAGAGCAGGTCGAGGGCCTTCGGCTCGTACTCGACCTCCTCGCGCTCGGCCGGCGCGCAGAGCGCCTGGTCGGCGGCGATCCGGTCGAGCCGGTCGATGCGCTGGTAGCGGAACAGCCGCTCCGAGTACGACTTGGCGGCGCTGAGCACGGCCGGCAGGTGCGGCAGGCCCGCGCCCACCACGATCAGCGGCGCGCCGAGCTGCGACAGCTCGTGGCAGGCGGCGCAGAGCGCCGAGACGTCCTCGGGGCCGAGATCCTGCATCTCGTCGATGAAGACGGCGATGCCGGTGCCGACGTCGGCGGCCACCGCCGCGGCGTCGCTGAGCAGCTCCACCAGGTCGATCTCGATGTCGCCCGAGTCGGCCCGGCCGGTCGCGGCCGGCACGTCGATGCCCGGCTGCCACCGGTCGCGCAGCTTCGGTGCCGTGCCCGCCCGGCCGGTCGGCGCGGACCGCTGGGCGAACGCCTTGAGCACCCCGAGGAACGCGTCGATCCGGTCCGGGGCGCGGTGCCGGGGGGCCAGCTCCCGCACCGCCATGTGCAGCGCGGCGGCGACCGGGCGGCGCAGCGACTGGTCGGGTCGCGCCTCGATCTTGCCGGTGCCCCAGAGGCGGGTGATCGCCTGCGAGCGCAGGGTGTTGAGCAGGACGGTCTTTCCCACGCCGCGCAGGCCGGTGAGCATCAGGCTGCGTTCGGGGCGGCCCCGCGCGATGCGCTCCAGCACGACGTCGAAGACGTCCAGCTCCCGCCCCCGCCCCGCGAGCTCGGGCGGGCGCTGGCCGGCGCCCGGGGCGTACGGGTTGCGGACCGGATCCACGAATTGCACAGTATCGGGCCGTCTAGCTGCGGGGCTAGACATCCGTAGAGGACCCTACCGGCGTGTCGTCGGCCGTCGAGGCAAAACTAGGGCTGTCTAGCGTCCACGCTAGACAGCCCTAGTTTCGGGTAGCGGGCCCGCTCTCAGCGGGTGCGCTTCTTCAGGCAGAGCACGTAGTCGAGGGCGTTGACCGGGTTGTCGCTGACGAAGTTGGCGGTCGCGTCCGGCGACGCCGTCTTGCACCGGTCGCCGTCCGTGGTGCCGGGGATGCGCAGCAGGACCTCGTACGTGTCCGGTCCGCACGGGACCTTCCGCAGGTCGGCGTTGGCGTCCGTGCCGTCGTTGACCACGCAGTCGCCCCTCGCGAAGTCCCGGTCGTCGTCCTCGGTCGGGCTCGGCTCGGCCGTGGTCGGTGCGGCCGTCGGGACATCGCTCGGCTCGCCCGTCGGCACCGTCGGCGCGGCGGAGCCGCCGTCGTCGTCGGCCGCCTGCCAGATCCCCCACCCGGCCAGGGCGAGGCAGGGGCAGAGCAGCAGCACGACCACCAGGGCGATGATCAGGGCGATCCGGCCGCCCCGGCGCGGCGCGGGCGGGACGACGGGCGGTGGCCCGTACCCCGGGGGCGGGGGCGGGCCCCACGGCCCGGCCGGCCCCGGCTGGTTGACCGGCGGGAAGGGGCCAGGGGGCGGGTACCCACCCGGCTGGCCGCCGGGCGGGAACGGGCCGGGCGGCGGATACCCCGGCTGCTCCGGCGGGTAGCCCGGCTGGCCCGGCGGGTACCCCGGCTGGTCACCGGCGGGTGCCGGCCCCCACTGCGGCGGGGCCGGGTCGACCGGAGGGCCGGCGGGCGGCCTGGCGTACGGGTCGTCGGGTGCGCCGGAGCCGGGTGGTCCGAAGGATGACATCTCTCCCCCAGGGGTGTGGCGGACGGAGGGCGTGGCACCGGATGAGCGGCGTCAGCGCGGCTTCGGCGCGGATCAGCGGAGCTTCAGGCAGAGCACGAAGTCCAGGGTGTCCAGCTGGCTGTCGAAGAAGTACCAGTTGGTGTAGCCGGTCACCTTGGCGCACTTCGCCTCGGCGTCCTTCTCCCCGCTGGTCTGCCCGTCGAACCGGCGCAGCACCTCGTACGTCTTCGGGCCGCACGGGCTGATCAGCAGCTTGGGCTTGCCGCCCGCCGGCCCCTCGTTGCGGACGCACTGCCCCACCTTCACGAACCGGGGATCCGCCGACGACTCGGGTGCCGGGGCGGTGGGCGCGGTCGTCGGCGCCGCCGGGGTGTCCTCCGCCGTCGGAGCGGCGCTGGGCGCGGCGGGGCCCGCCGCGGGCGGCGGATCGTCGTCCTGCCGCAGCAGATACCACACGGCCGCGCCGCCGACGAGCGCGAGCACGACCAGGGTGGCCAGCACGGCGGTCAGCGGACCGCGTCCGCGCTTGCGGTCCGCCGGCGGCCCCGCCTCCCCGGGGTACGGCGGCAGGGGCCGCCCGGGATACGAGGGCGCACCCCCGGCGGGGTACGGGGGCGCAGGCTCCCCCGGGTACGGCGGCGCTCCGCCCGTCCTCGGGTACGGCGCGGGGGCCTGCCGGTCGTCGGCGTACCGGTCCCCGGGGTGCGCCGGGCCGACCCCGGCCGGCCGGTAGGCGTCGGTGTGCCCCGGATCGTGGGGACCCGGCCCGCCCCACGGGCCCGGCTGCGGTTCCCGGGCACCGGCCGCGGACCGGCCGGGGTCACCCGGCCACGGTGCCCGGTCAGCCGGGTGGGGCCCGGGCTGCGGGGGACCGTACCGCCCGGCGGGACCCGGCTCGGGCGGCTGCCCGGCATACGTCGGATACGGGCCCGGCTCGGGCCGATAGCCCGGATACGGGCCCGGCTCGGGTGGACGGCCGGGGTGCGGGCCCGGCTCGGGCCGGTGGCCGCCCTGCGGGTAGGGGGCTGGCTCGGGCCGGTGGCCGCCCTGCGGGTGGGGGGCCGGCCCGGGACGGTAGCCGCCCTGCGCCGGGTACCCCGGCTCCGGCGCGCCCGGGCGGCGGGATGGATCCGCCGGATCCGGATCCCCCCAGGCTTCGTCCGCCCACGGCTCGGCCGGCGTGCCGTACCCGTCGTCGGGCCGGCGCCCGGGCCACGCCCCGGCGGGACCCTCACCCGGTGGTCCGTAGTTCGACATGCACACCCTCCTACCCCGAGCGGTGAGGCCGGCCACCAACCAGGGACGCCGACGCCGTGGTCACCGTAGCGTGGCGAACCGATGACATCACCACCCCGGCGGGTTACGCCACCCCTACCGAACGTGCCGGAGCCGACCGGCGCAGCCGCCGCGCCGTCGGCCCGACCGGCGCTGATCTGGGCGGCGCTGGCCGTCGTCTACGTCCTCTGGGGCTCCACCTACCTGGCCATCCGGGTCGCGGTGGAGTCGCTGCCGGCCCTCGCGTCGGCCGGCCTCCGGTTCGGCGCTGCTCGTCGCCACGGTTCCGCTGCTGGTCGTCCTGCTCCGCACGCTCGGCGGCGACCGGCCCCGGGTGTGGACCTTCGCCGGGGTGACGCTGGGCTTCCTCGGCCTGGTCCTGCTCGTGCTGCCGACCGGCGGGTCGGGCGCGGCACCGCTGGCCGGCGCGCTGACCGTGGTCGCGGCGGCCACCTGCTGGTCGGTCGGGTCCTACCTGGCCGGGCGGCTGCGGATGCCCACGGATCCGTTCGTCGCCACCGTCTACGAGATGGTCGCCGGTGCCGTGGCGCTGACCGTGCTCGCCGCCGCCCGGGGCGAACTGCGGGACCTCGACCTCGGGCAGGTCACCGGCCGGTCCTGGCTGGCCCTCGCGTACCTGATGGTCGCCGGCTCGCTGGTCGCCTTCACCGCGTACGTCTGGCTGCTGCACCACGCGCCGATCTCGCTGGTGTCCACCTACGCGTACGTGAACCCGGTCGTCGCGGTCGCGCTCGGCGCGCTGCTGGTCGCGGAGCCGATCACCGCCCAGGTGCTGCTCGGCGGCGCGGTGATCGTCGCCGGGGTCGCGCTGGTGGTCAGCACGGAACGCCCCGGACGGCGCACCGGGACGGCGACCCGACCCGCCCGGCGGTAGCGTCCGGCCGGTGCCCACCACCGGCGTGCTCGTTCTCGCCCTGACCAGCCGGCCGACCGTCGGAGTCCTCGCTCTCGCCCTGACCGGAGCGGTCACCGGGGCGTTCGTGCCGTGGCTGGCGGGGCGCTTCACCGGCGTACCCCGGCCCGGTCCTGCCCGGGTCGGTGCTGGTCGACCCGCTGCGGGCCGGCGCGGGGCGGCCCGGGGGAGGGCGGTGGCCTGGGCGGCGGTGGCCGCCGTGGTGTTCGGCGGGCTGGCCGTCACGCCCGGCGTCGGCCCGGCGCTGCCGGCGTTCCTCGCGGTGGCGGCGGTCGGTCTGGTGCTCGCGGCGGTCGACCTGGCCTGCCTGCGGCTGCCGGACCCGCTGGTCGGCCTGGCGGCGCTCGGCGCGGCGGCCGGACTCGTCGCGGCGGCGGCGGTCGACGGCCGGCCCGGCCGGCTGCTCGCGCCGCTGGCCGGGGCGGGGCTGTCGTTCCTCGGGTACGCGCTGCTCGCCCTCCTGCCCGGCTCGCGGCTCGGCTTCGGCGACGTGAAGCTGGCCGCCGTGCTGGGGCTGCCGCTCGGCTGGCTGGGCTGGCCGGCGCTGCTGACCGGGCTGGCCCTGCCGCACGTGCTGCACGGGCTGGCCGTGCTCGGCCTGCTGGCCGCCCGCCGGGCCCACCGGGACACGCTGCTGCCGCTCGGGCCGGCCCTGCTCGCCGGTGCCTGGCTGGCGGCCCTCACCGCCTGACCCGCTCCGCCCCGCCCCCGTGCCGTGAGAAGGGGACCCTTCTCTACCTCAGGCGTTAATAAGGGGCCCTTCCTTTCACAGCAGGCGGAGCTGGCGGTCCTTCGGGCGGCGGGGCTCCGCCTCGCCCAGGCGCTCGAACAGCCCCGGGTCGATCACGTCGAGGAACGGCGTCGGCCGGCAGTCCCGCTCCGCCCCGTGCCGCGTACGCCGGGCCGCGTGGCTGACGTAGAGCCGGTCCTGGGCGCGGGTGAGGCCGACGAAGAACAGCCGCCGTTCCTCGGCGATCGCGTCCTCGTCGGGCGTCGAGCCGGGCCAGCGCAGCGGGAGCAGCCCGTCCTCGCAGCCGACGAGGAACACGACGGGGAACTCCAGCCCCTTCGCGGCGTGCAGGGTGAGCAGGGTGACCGCCTCGGCGCGCGGGTCGAGGGCGTCGACCTCCGCGCCGGTGGCGAGCTGGGACAGGAACAGCTCCAGGTCGTCGCCGCAGCGGCGGGCCAGCGGGGTGAGCAGGTCGACGGCGGCGCGGACCTCCTCGGGGCGTACCACGCCGGAGCCGTCGAGGGTGGGTGCGGCGAACCGGTCGGCGACCACCTGCGCGGCGAGGCGCAGCCGGGCGGGCAGGCCACCGGAGCCGTCGGCGTGCCGCAGCTCCCGGGCGATCGCGGCCACCCCGGGCCGGTCGCGCAGCCGGTCGTGCGAGCGCTTCTGCACGGGCACGTTGGCGCGGGCCAGGGCGTCCACGATGGGGGCGGCCTGCGCGTCGGTGCGGTACAGCACGGCGATGTCGGAGAAGGACAGCGAGGTGGACCGGCCGTCGATGCGCCCCGAGTCCAGCGACCGGTGGGACAGGCCGCCGACGAGGTCGTCGACGGTGCGTACGACGAAGTCGGCCTCGTCGGCGACGGACGCGGCGGCGTACCGGCCGACCAGCGGGGCCTCGGGGTCGAGCCGGGCCGGGTCGAGCCGACGGCCCCGGACCAGCGACGACGGCGCGATGGCCTGGACGGCGGCGGCGAGGATCGGCGCGGACGAGCGGTAGTTGCGGTTGAGCCGCACCAGCCGGGCGTCGGTGAAATCCTGCGAGAAGCGCAGGAAGTAGCCGACGTCCGCGCCCCGGAACGAGTAGATCGCCTGGTCGGGGTCGCCGATCGCGCACAGGTTGCCGTCGGCGGGGCTGAGCAGCCGCAGCAGCTCGTACTGGACGGCGTCGACGTCCTGGTATTCGTCCACGAAGATCCACTGCCAGCGGTCCCGGTAGCGCTGCACCAGCTTCCGGTCCGCGCGCAGCAGCTCCACCGGCAGCGTGAGCAGGTCGTCGAGGTCGACCAGGTCCCGCTTGCGCAGCAGCGCGGTGTAGGCCGCCTGGTCCTCCCCCGCCTCCGCCTTGGCCGCCGTCCGCTCGGCGTCGTCGGCGATGCGGAAGTCGGCCGGCAGCCCGGCCGTGCCCGCGTTCTCCCGCAGGATGGTCAGGCCCAGCGAGTGGAACGTGCCGACGGTGATGTCCTCGGCGACGGGCCCGAGCAGCCCGTCGAGGCGGTGCCGCAGCTCCTCGGCGGCCCGCCGGGTGAAGGTGATCGCGAGGCAGCGCTCCGGGAACACGTTCAGCTCGGCGCACAGGTAGGCGATCCGGTGCGTCAGCGTGCGGGTCTTGCCGGTGCCCGGGCCGGCGACGATCAGCAGCGGCCCGCCCGGCGCGGACGCGGCCACCCGCTGCATCGCGTCCAGCCGGTCCAGCAGCCCGGTGCCGACCTCCTCCATGCCGGCGAGCATCGGCTCGAACGGCTCGTGCGGGGAGGGCTGCGGCGGGATCGGCGGCGGCGGGGCCGGCGGGGCGGGCTTCCGCTTCGGCTCGGCCTTCGCGGCGGCCGGCCGCTTCGCCTTCGCCGCCGGCTCCGCGGCCGGTCGCTGCGCCGGCACGGGTACGTCGAACAGCGTCTCCGCCTGCGCCCCCGTCCCCTTCCCACCCAGCTCCGCCGGGTCGAAGAGGGTGATCACCCCGTACTCGCCGTCGTAGCCGGGCACCCGGCGCACGTCGCCCCGGCGCAGCCGGCCGATGCCCTCGGCGAGCAGCTCCCCGCCGACCCGGCCGATCTCGTCGAGCGGGGCGCGGGTCAGGATCTCCAGCTCCGGGCCGAGCGCGGCGACGAGGTCGTTGAGCTTCCCCTCGACCTTCTTGGACTTCGGGCCCACGTGGTTCAGCTCGCCGAGGATCTCCGCCAGCGGCACCAGGTGGGTGACGTCGCGGGCGTGGGCCGGCCGGTGCCCCTCGGGCCGGTCGGCCAGCTCCTCGACACGGCTGAGCACCCCGACGGTGAGCGGCTTGCCGCACTCGGGGCAGCGACCGCCGGCCGCCCGGGTCCGCTCCGGCGACCAGTTGACGCCGCAGAGCCGGTGCCCGTCGGCGTGGTACTTGCCCTCCTCGGGGAAGAACTCGATGGTGCCGGCGAGCCCGTCGCCGGTGCGCAGCGCCTCGCGGATCGCGAAGTAGTCGCGGCCCGTGGCGAAGACCGTCGCCTCGCGGGCCAGGGCGGGCGGCGAGTGGGCGTCCGAGTTGGACACGAGCTGGTAGCGGTCGAGGCTGCCGACCCGCCAGTTCATCTCCGGGTCCGACGACAGCCCGGTCTCCACCGCGAAGACGTGCCCGGCCAGGTCGGCGTAGCAGTCGGCGATCGCGTCGAAGCCGGACTTCGAGCCCAGCGCCGAGAACCACGGCGTCCAGATGTGCGCCGGCACGAGGTAGCCGTCCGGGCTGGCCTCCAGGGTGATCTCCAGCAGGTCCCGGGAGTCGAGGCCGAGGATGGGCCGCCCGTCGGAGGCGATGTTGCCGATCCGGCCGAGGGTGGTGTTGAACCGCTCCACCGCGTCGAGGTCGGGCAGGTAGACCAAGTGGTGCACCTTGCGGGTGCGGTCGTCCCGCTTGTAGATCGTGGAGATCTCCACGCTGAGCATGAACCGGACCGGGTCCGCCTCCGCCTCGCTGGCCAGCCGGGGCGGCAGCCGGCGGGCGACGTCCCGCTCCGTCTCGGGGGAGAGGCGGTACAGGCCCGGCTCGGCCGGGTGCAGCGTCTGGCGCAGGTGGTCGTACCAGGCGGGGTGGGTGAAGTCGCCGGTGCCGAGCACCCCGATGCCCTTGCGTCGGGCCCACCAGGCGAGGTTCGGCGTGGTCAGGTCGCGGCTGCACGCGCGCGAGTACTTCGAGTGGATGTGCAGGTCCGCGACGAACGGCGAGGGGCCGGCCGGGGGTACGGCGCTGAACGGGAGCACGCCGCATCCTGTCACGCCCGCCCCGACGCCCGCCCGCCGCCACGCGTACGCGTGACCTGAGCAATCCTTGTCTGGACACCGGGGCGAGGGCGCGCTAAGCCCTTCAGGGGGTGCGCAGCTCCACAAGGGTGATCTGCGGGTTCGCCCCCACCCGCACCGGCGGCCCCCAGAAGCCGGCGCCGTTGGTGACGTACACCTTCGTGCCGTCGACCTCGCCGAGGCCGGACACGACCGGCTGCTGGAGCCGGACGGCCAGGTTGAACGGCACCATCTGGCCGCCGTGGGTGTGCCCGGACAGCTGCAGGTCCACGCCGAACTTCGCGGCCTCGACGGCCGCCACCGGCTGGTGGGCCAGCAGCACCACCGGGCGGCTCGGGTCCCGGCCGCCGAGCGCGGCGGCGAAGTCGGCGGGGGCGGCCAGCCCGGTCCCGGCGGCGGTGACGTCGTTCACCCCGGCGAGGTCGAGCACCCCGGCCGGGGTGCGGATCTCCTGGCGGACGTTCTGGAGCACCCGCAGGCCGATCCGGTCCACCTCCCGCACCCACTCCTCCACGCCGGAGTAGTACTCGTGGTTGCCGGTGACGAAGAAGCTGCCGTAGCGGGAGCGCAGGTCGCCCAGCGGGGCCGCCGCCTCGCCCAGCTCGGCGACCGACCCGTCGACCAGGTCACCCACGACCGCGACGAGGTCGGCGTCCAGCCGGTTGATCATCGCGACGATGCGCTCGGTGTGCGCCCGGCCGCGCAGCGGGCCGAGGTGGATGTCGGAGACGGTGGCGATGCGCAGCCCGTCCATGCCGCGCGGGAGCTTCGCCAGCGGGATCTGCACCCGGTCCAGCCGGGGCGGGCCGAGGGCGTTGCGCACCCCGTACCCGACGGTGCCCGCGGCCGTGAGGCCCGCGAAGATCGCCGCGCTGCGGGCCAGCAGCAGCCGGCGGGACGGGTCGTGGTCGGGCTGGTCGACGGCCTCGGCGGCCGGCGGCTCGGCGGCACCGGACGCCCCGACGAGCACCGGCTCGGGCGCGGCGGCGGCCGGCTCGGCAGCGACCGCCCGGCGGCGCAGCATCCGCCGGGCGACCAGCATCGGCACCTCCAGCACGGCCAGCGCGACCAGCAGGTAGAACATCAGGGCCAGCCACACGTACCCGGGCCAGGCCAGCCAGTACAGGCCGTTCTGGGTGCCGGCCATCGTGGCGGGCACGAGCAGCGTGAGCAGCGCCGCCGCGATCACGCCGGCCCGGCGCAGCCGCCGGGACGTGGTGGTGTCCGCGACCAGGCGCTTCCACAGATAGAGGTGGATGAGGCCGATCACGACCAGCACGAAGCCCACCAGAGCCACAACCGCCAACACCGAGCCTCCTCAGCCGCCCGCGAACGGCGGCAGCACGTCGATCGTCGCCCCTGCCGGCAGCGGTGTCCGGCGATCGTGACAGGTCACGCCGTCGACCAGGAAACTCGCCACCCTCAGCACGGCGGCGAGGCGCTCGCCGTGCCGTCGTGTCAGTTCGTCCGTGAGTTCGTCCAGGCTGCGGCCGGCGGATGCGGTCTCCTCGGCCGTGCCGGCGGCGGCCCGCGCACCGGCGAAGTAACGGATGGTGAGCTGGTCGGGCACGTCGTGGCGCACCGGTCACCCGCCGATCGCGGACATCGGCCGGGCCGGCTGGAGGAACGTCGGGTCGTCGATGCCGTGCCCGGCCCGCTTGCCCCACATCGCCGCCCGCCACCGCCGGGCCAGCTCGTCGTCGTCCGCCCCGGCCCGCAGCGCGCCGCGCAGGTCGGACTCCTCGGTGGCGAAGAGGCACGCCCGGACCTGCCCGTCGGCGGTGAGCCGGGTGCGGTCGCAGTCGCCGCAGAACGGCCGAGTGACGCTGCCGATCACCCCGACCCGGGCGGGACCGCCGTCGACCAGCCAGGTCTCGGCGGGGGCCGCGCCCCGCTCGGCCGGGTCGGGGGTCAGGTCGAAGCCGGTGCCTGCATCGCCTCCGGAGCGTGCGTTGCCTTCGGTGCTCGCGTCGCCTCCGGTGCGCAGGGTGGCGAGGATCTCGTCGGCGGTGACCATGGCGGCCCGGTCCCAGCCGTGCTGGGCGTCCAACGGCATCTGTTCGATGAACCGCAGCTCGTAGCCGTGGGCCAGGGCGAAGCGGAGCAGCGCGGGGGCCTCGTCGTCGTTGACGCCCCGCATCAGCACACTATTGATCTTGACCGGGGTGAGCCCGGCGGCGGCGGCCCCGGCCAGCCCGGCGAGGACGTCCGCGAGCCGGTCGCGCCGGGTCAGCCGGGCGAACCGAGCGGCGTCGAGGGTGTCCAGCGACACGTTCACCCGGTCCAGGCCGGCGGCCCGCAGCGCCGGGGCCAGCCGGTCGAGACCGAGCCCGTTCGTGGTCAGCGAGATCCGGGGCCGGGGCTCCAGCGCGGCCACCGCCGCGACGATGCCGACCACCCCGGGACGGATCAGCGGCTCCCCGCCGGTGAACCGCACCTCGGTCACCCCGAGCCGCTCCACCGCCACCCGCACCAGCCGGACGATCTCGTCGTCGCTCAGCAGCTGCGGCCCCGCCAGCCAGGGCAGCCCCTCGGCCGGCATGCAGTAGGTGCAGCGCAGATTGCACTTGTCGGTCAGCGAGACGCGCAGGTCCCGGGCGACGCGGCCGTACCGGTCGACGAGGACGCCGTCGGTCCCTCGCGCGGCGGTCACCGTTCGACGGTAGCGCGCCCCGCCCCGCGCAGGGTGTCCCGGGCGGCGGCACCGACCGCATCGCGGTACGCCGCGCCGAACAGGGCGGTGTGCACCAGCAGCAGGTGCAACTGGTGCAGCGGCACCCGCTCGCGCCACCCGTCGGCCAGCGGCCACGCCTCCCGGTAGGCCGCCATGATCCGCTCGTGGTGCGGCGGGCCGCCGAAGAGCGCCAACTGGGCCAGGTCGGTCTCCCGGTGGCCGCCGTGCGCGGCCGGGTCGACCAGCCACGCCCGTTCGTCGGCCCCCCAGAGCACGTTGCCCGGCCACAGGTCGCCGTGCACCCGGGCCGGCGGCTCGTCGCCGCCCAACTCGCCGACCCGCTCGACGACCTGCTCGACCAGGGCGGTCTCGGCGGCGGTGAGCGCGCCGGAGTCGACCGACATCCGCAGGTACGGCAGCAGCCGCCGACGGGCGAACCACGCCGGCCAGGGGCCGTCGTCGGGCGTGTTGTCCTGGGGGAGCGCGCCGACGAAGCCGGCCCACTCCGCGCCGAACGCGGGGGCCCCGGCGCGGTGCAGCGCGGCCAGCTCGCGGCCGAACCGCTCGGCCGCCTCCGGCGTCGGCTCGCCGGGCTCCACCCAGTCGAGCGCCAGCAGCTCCGGCAGCGCCACCACCACCTCCGGTACGGCCACCGCGCCGGCCTCCCGCAGCCAGCGCAGCCCCGCCGCCTCGGCCGCGAAGAAGCCCTCCGGCGCCGGCCGCCCCGCCCGCCCCGCCCGCTCCGCGGGCCACGTCTTCGCGAAGACCGAGTGCCCGTCGTCCAGGGTCAACCGGGACGCCGCGCAGACGTCCCCGCCGGCCACCGGGGTCTCCCGGATCCGCTGGTGGGTGAGGAACGTCGGGAGGTGCTCCGGATGCGCCCGCAGGTACGCCAGGTCCATGTGCGCAAGGTAGCCGCTGCCCCGTCCCGCCGTGCGGCCTGCCTCTCCTCCGCGCCGTCGAGACACCGCTGGCACACCGCCCTGAACTGCTCGAATACTGTGAGTAGTGTGGACAACTCGGCGTGTCGTCCACAGGCCCCCCGGAGGGGATCCCGCCCGGCCCACGCTGCCTGCATGACCCGCACCGATCCCGCCCGGCTCACCGTCCGCTCCCCCGCCGACCTCATCGCCGCCGTGCCCTACCTGCTCGGCTTCCACCCCGCCGACAGCGTGGTGGTGGTCGCCCTGCAGGGCCGGCGGATCGTCTTCGCCGCCCGGGCCGACCTGCCCGGCCCCGGCGACGACCCGCTGGACCCGGCCGTCCACCTGGCCGGCGTGATCGCCCGGCAGGGGGCCGAGTCCGCCACCGTGCTCGGCTACGGCGACGCCTCGGGGGTCACCCCCGCCGTCGACGCCGTACGCGACTCGCTGACCGCGGCAGGGCTGGCCGTGCTCGACGCGCTGCGGGTCACCGGCGGCCGCTACTGGTCGTACCTGTGCGACGATCCGGCCTGCTGCCCGCCCGACGGCACCCCGTACGACACCGGCACCAGCGAGGTCAGCGCGGCGGCCGTCTTCGCCGGCCAGGTGGCGCTGCCCGACCGGGCGGCCCTGACCGCGCAGGTGGCCCCCTTCGGCGGTCCGGCACGGGTGGCGATGCGCCACGCGGTCGACCGCGCCGAACGCAAGCTGGACGCCCTGATCACCGCAGCCGGCGAGGCCGACCTGCTCGGCGGCCGGGCACTGCGCCGGGCCGGCGTCGACGCCGTCCGTGGTGCCCTGCGGGGGAGCCGCCGGGGCGAGCGGCTCACCGACGACGAGGTGGCCTGGCTGACCCTGCTACTGACCCACCTGCCCGTCCGGGACCACGCCTGGGAACGCACCGACGGGCGGGACCGGGACATCGCCCTCTGGACGGACGTCCTGCGCCGCGCCGAGCGGGACCTGATCGCCGCCCCGGGCTCCCTGCTCGCCTTCGCCTGCTGGCGGGCGGGGCAGGGGGCGCTGGCGGCGGTGGCGTTGGAACGGGTGCTGGAGGCGCATCCGAACTACTCGCTCGGCCTGCTCCTCGACGACCTGCTGCGTCGCGGGGTGCCGCCGTCGCAGCTCGACGGCTGGCCGGCGAACCGTCCCCCGGGGGTGCTCCGTCGCCGTCGACGTCGCCGTGATCCCTGATTCGTCAGGCGGATGCTGGTCGGCTCGCTCGTCGTGTCGTCTGGTCGGCTCTGTTGGTTCTTGCTGGCCTGCTCCGTGTGCATGTCGCGGGTGTGGGTGGGGGTTCGCCGGGCCCCGCCCAGCCCCGGCTCGCTTCTCAAGCGGTAGATCTTGGTGAGAAACGGCCCCTCTGGGGTCCGAAATGCACCAAGATCTATGCGTGGCTCGGATTCATCGTCTGTCTGAGAGGGGGGCGGTGGCTGTTGCTGCGCGTTTGTCTGTCGCGGAGTGGTGTCGTGTTCTCAGGCTTTGCGGCACACCCGCATCGATTCGGTTCCGCCGTATGCTGTGCGCGGCCCGAAGCGGCCGAGAATGGTGTGAGGCAGCAGCCGATCTTGCGCAGGCAAGTGAAGGAAGACTGCACGCTTGATCGTTAGCGCTCCAAGCCAAGAAGTCTGCTCCCCGCGCACGCGGGGGTGGTCCGGGCGCGGCAGGGGGTTGGTGTGGATGCTCTTTGCCCCTGCTCCTGTCGGTATCCCGCGATGGCGTTGGTGCAGGTCGGTGTGGACGGCCTGTTGGCTTGTATCCGGTGTAGAGGGTCGTCGATCGATAGGGTTCGAGGGTGACTCCGGACGAGTTGGTAGGGGCCGCGCTGGAGGTCGCCGAGGAGGGGCTGGCTGCCGGCGACTCGTGCACGCCGATCTGCTCGCCATGATGCAGGCCGACGAGGCGTTGGGCTGGCGTCGCCGTCCGTGCCCGGTGCGACTCGCGGTGAGCCTGGAGCCCTGCGTGATGTGCCTGGGCGCGGCCATGGTGATGAGGGTGGACGAGTGTTACTTCGCGTTGGAGTCGCCGAGTGACGGCGGGGCCGCGCTGGCGGCTGCCTGGCGGCCGAGCCCCGACCTGCCCTGGTTCGCCCCACCGAAGTTGTTCGGCGGCATCCGCCGCGAGGAGAGTCGCAGTCTCTTCCGCCGCTACTGCGATACCGCCCCGGAATCCGGCGCGCGTCGTTGGGCCCAGTCCCTCCTGACGGTGTCGTCGCCGTCGGCGGGTCCTTGATCGTCTGCTGAAGGGTGAGACGACACGCCGGCGGGAGTGTCTGAAAACGACAGACGATCATGAAAGTGCTCGTCGGGTGAGCCGTGGAGGCGGCCGGCAGGACGGGCGGCAGGAGCCTTCTGCCGCCCGTCCTGCCTGGTTCGGGCGTACCGTCGTGGGTTTACTCTCAGTCATGAAACGAACCTGGAAGGTGACCTCTCGCCTCCTCGCCGCAGGGGTCCTCGCCGGTGCCACGGCGTTGGCCGGCCCGGCGGCGGCCCCCGCCCCCGCGCAGGCCGCCCCCGCCCCGGGTGCGGGCGGCACGACGATCCTCGACCTGATCCCGGGCGGCACCCGGGACCGGATGATCGCGCAGGTGCCGCTGGTCGACGCGGCGACCGGGCTGCGGGCCGCCGTCGAGCGCGCCCCCTCGCGCGGGTACACCGGGATCGGGCTGGTCGGCGACCACGTCACGCTCTGGTGGAAGGGCAATCTCCCGGCCGACGTCGCATCGGCCGTCGCCGTCGCCCGCCGGATCGCGCCGGTCGAGGTCGCCAAGGCGGCGTACGCCAAGACCGAGCTGGCCGTCGCAGCCGCGCGGATCGCGCCCGTGGTGGACGGCGACGCGCGCGACTCGGCGCACGACGTGCGGTTGCGTACCGACGGTTCGGGCATCGAGATCGCCGTCGACGACGCCGACGCGGCGCTGCCGAAGCTGCCGGCGACCGGGGTGCGCACCACGATCGTCGAGCGGGACCCGCTGGTTCCCCGCTCGCGTGAGGACGACTCCGCGCCCTGGAACGGCGGGGCCCGGATCTGGAACGACTCCGGTGCCGGCTGCACCGTCGGCTTCGGCGTGCGCGAGGTGGCGACCGGCACCAACCACCTGCTCAGCGCCGGGCACTGCGGCTCGGTGGGGTCGCAGTGGAGCGACGGTCAGGGCGAGCCGATCGGCGTGCAGACCCACAAGAACACCGACCACGACACGATGCTCATCAGCACCCCGTCGGCCGGCGGCTGGCTCTACGTCGGCGGCTCGAACGACGAGGTGAAGGCCCGGGTGGTCGGCTGGACCGAGGTGTTCCCCGGCCAGATCCTGTGCCAGTCCGGGGCGACCTCGGCCTGGGAGATCGGCGTCCCGGTCTGCGACCTTGAGGTGCAGTTCCACTACGACGACCGGGAGGACCTGGTCGAGGCCACCCAGCTCGACGGCGACGAGTCGGCCCGCAGCGGTGACAGCGGCGGCCCGGTGTACGCCGTCAACGCCAACGGCACCGTCCTGGCCGCCGGCACCACGACCCGCTCGGCGGGGCCCGGCTTCGGGTTCCAGGACTTCGCCACCGCCCGGGACGACTTCGGCGACATCGTGCCGGTCACCGGGGCGGCCGCCACCTGCCGGGTGTCCTTCGCCGTCGTCAACTCCTGGGGCACCGGCTACGAGGCGGCCGTCACCGTCTACAACGACGGCCCGCAGGTCACCGGCTGGAACGTGGGTTGGACGTTCGGCGGGAGCCAGGTCGTGCAGGGGCACTGGAACGGCGTCTTCCAGCAGACCGGCGCGACCGTCACGGTCAGCAACGAGAACCACAACGCGACGATCGCGTCCGGTGGCTCGGTGAGCTTCGGCTTCACGGCCGACGGGGCCCCCACCAACCCGACCCCGTTCACCCTGAACGGCGCCACCTGCTCCTGACCTCAGCTTCCCACCACGGGTGGGTCCCATCGGGCGGGCACCCGGTGGGACCCATCGCTCTGCCGTCCACGCCCAGCATGCCGAGCTGAGCCCACCGCGCCCGCCTGCGTCGCGCCCGCCCGGGTGTGAGAAGGGGACCCTTCTCTACCTCAGGCGTTAACAGGGGGCCCTTCCTTACTCCTCCAGCGCGAGGCGTTCGCGGGCGTAGATGCGGGTCAGGCCGTGGAAGGCGTAC
The DNA here is from genome assembly GCF_900091595.1 of Micromonospora haikouensis. GTDB lineage: Bacteria > Actinomycetota > Actinomycetes > Mycobacteriales > Micromonosporaceae > Micromonospora > Micromonospora haikouensis. The sequence goes on along the minus strand of NZ_FMCW01000003.1, from coordinate 122,557 downwards.
CGGTCGCCCCGGGGCAGCAGCAGGCCGGCGTCGACCAGTTCCTCGGCGGCGGCCGCCGCGCTCTCGACGTCGACGTGCGTGACGGCGGCGAGCAGGCCGGCGTCGAACTCCGCCCCCGGCACGAGGGACGCCCGCCGGAAGACCCCGGCGATCGTCGCGCCGAGCCGGCGGTACGACACGTCGAACGTCGCCCGGACGTCGAGGTCCCCGGCGGTCAGCGCGGTCAACCGGCGGCGTGGGTCGGCGAGCTGGGCGACGAGTTGGGCGACGGGCCAGCCCGGCCGGCTGGCCAGCCGGTTCCCGGCGACCCGGATCGCCAGCGGCAGCCGGCCGCAGAGTTCCACCAGTTCGGCCGTGCCCGTCGGGTCGGCGGCCAGCCGGTCCTCGCCGGTGATCGAGGCGAGCAGCCGCCAGGCGGCATCCGGGGCGAGCAGCCCGACGGGGACGCGGACGGCGCCGGTGAGCCCGGTCAGTGGTCGCCGGCTGGTGACCAGGGTCAGGCAGTGCCGCCCGGCCGGCAGGAGCGAGCGTACCTGGGCCTCGTCGGCGGCGTCGTCCACCACGATCAGCAGCCGCCGATCCCGGGTGAGGGTGCGGAACAGCCGGCCGCGCTGCTCCGGCTGACCCGGGATCACCTCCTCGGGCACTCCGAGCGAGCGCAGCAGCCCAGCCAGCGCCTCGGCCGGATCGACGATGCCGGCGAACGCACCGCCGGTCCGCCCGGTGTCGACCCGCCCGGTGTCGACCCGCGCGCCGTCGGCCCGCCCGGTATCAGCCCGCGCGCCCACGGCCCGTCCGCCGTCGGCCCGCCCGGTGTCGGTGGGCGCGGTGCCGTGCAGGTCGAGGAAGAGTTGGCCGTCGGTGAACGCGGTGCCGAGGCGGTGGCCGGCGGCGACGGCGAGGCTGCTCTTGCCGGTGCCGGGCGGGCCGTGCAGCACGACGACGGAGGCGGTCGTGGCGCTGCCGTCGGTGACTCCGGTGGTGAGCCGGGCCAGCACGGTGAGTTCGGCCTCCCGGCCGACGAGGTTCGGCACGGCGGCGGGTAGCTCCGAGGGGAGCACCGGGGCCGCGGCGACGACCCCTGGGTCGGGCTGCGGGCGGTGCCCGGCGCGGGCCAGCCCGACGAAGCGGTCGCGGTCCGCGCCCGCCAGGCCGAGCGCGTCGGCGAGCAGTGCGACCGTACGACGTTGGGGTGTGCGGACCCGGCCGCGTTCCATCTCCCGGATGGTGCGGACGCTGGAGCCGGACGCCTCGGCCAGCTCCTCCTGGGTGAGGCCGCGGGTGTCCCGCAGCGCCCGGAGCCACTGCCCGAAACCAGCTCGATGCTGCATGCCGACGCGCATGTCCCCCCACAACCGCTGACACGTCTGCGCTCACTGAGCGTGTGTCGATCGTGGCACGGCGCGATGGGGCGACGATATCCACAGTGGCGTGAGCATCGCCATAACAACTGGTGAGTAACCGGCCGCCGCCATCGCCGGTCGTCGCCGCGTGCGGATAGGTCCGCCTGCGACGGACTCCGGCTCGATACGATGACCCGTCCGGATCCCGGCACCGCAGGAGCCGCACATGCACCACACCGCACCGGCGCCGATCGCGGCACTGCTCGCCGGCTACCGGCCGCGCACCGCCGCCGAGAGCGCCGACGTGCGCCGGGTCCTGGACCTCGTGGCGGCCGGTGACCCCTGGTCCCGTGAGCTGCCGCTGCACGTCACCGCGTCGGCGTTGGTCGTCCATCCGCCGACCAGGCGCGTGCTGCTGCGGTGGCACGTCCGGATGCGGTCCTGGTTGCAGATCGGCGGCCACGGGGACCCCGGCGAGCGTGACCCGCTCGACGTCGTGCTGCGCGAGGGGGCGGAGGAGACCAGCCTCGACGACCTGGTGTGCTGGCCGGACGGCGCGGTCCGGCAGGTGGTGGTCCTGCCCGTGCCGGCCAGCGCCACCGAGCCCGCCCACGAGCACGCCGACCTGCGGTTCGTGCTGGCCACCGGGCAACCCGAGCGGGCCCGGCCCGAGCAGCCGGCCGCCGCGCTGCGCTGGCTGAGTCTGCCCGAGGCACATGCCCTCACCGCCGAGCCGAACCTGCGCGAGCTGTTCGCCCGCGTCGAGGAGTTGCTCGACCAGCACGGTTGACCTCAGCCCGGACCGCTCAGCCCCTGCTGACGCCGCCCTGCCCCGCCGCCGCGATGCGGTGGGCGCCCGTGTAGACGTTCATGGTCCGGCCGCGCAGGAAGCCGACCAGGGTCATGCCCGCCTCTTCGGCCAGGTCACCGGCCAGGGTGCTGGGGGCCGAGACCGCCGCGAGCAGCGGCAGCCCGGCCATCCACGCCTTCTGGGTCAGCTCGAAGCTCGCCCGGCCGGAGACCAGCAGCAGGTGCCCGGCCAACGGCAGACGGCCCTGCCGGACGGCCCATCCGACGACCTTGTCGACGGCGTTGTGCCGGCCGACATCCTCGCGTAGCACCACCAGCTCCCCGTCGCCGGTGAACAGCCCGGCCGCGTGTAGCCCGCCGGTGCGGTCGAAGTGGCGCTGGGCGGCACGCAGCCGGTCCGGCAGCTCGGCCAGCAGGGCGGCCGGCACGGTGAGCGGGTCGTCCGCGACGGCGTACGGCGAGCGGGTCCGCACCGCGTCGATGCTGGCCTTGCCGCAGACCCCGCAGGAACTGGTGGTGTAGAAGTTGCGGGTCGGGTCGGCGGCCGGCTCGGGCACGCCCGGTGCGAGCACCACGTCGACCACGTTGTAGGTGTTCGGCGTGTCCGGGCCGGCGCAGAGCTGCGCGGTGCGCACGTCCGCGTCGCCGCGGATGAGCCCCTCGGTGAGCAGGAACCCGATCGCCAGGTCCAGGTCGTCGCCGGGGGTGCGCATGGTCACCGCCAACGGCCGCCGCCGGCCCGGCCCGGCGGGCCCGACCCGGATCTCCAGCGGCTCCTCGACGGAGAGGCTGTCCGGTCGGCGGGTCGCGACGCGGGCCGGGTCGGCCGCGTCGAGGTCGATCCGCAGCACGTTCCGCCGGTCAGTCGCCCGTCCCATCCCGCCATCCTGCCCGACCGGTGACCCGGGCGAGGTCTCAGGCCCTGCCTGCGGCGGCCACAGGCGCCCGCGCCGTCAGACGCGCACGTGGCGACTTGACGGACTCGCGCACTCGGTCAGGCGGCCGGCTCCTCGGAGTCGCCGGCCAGGCTGCTCTCCAGCCAGCTCACCACGAGTTCGGCGACGGCGTCCGGCGGGGGCATGGCGATGCCGAGGGCGTTCTCCCGTCGCCACAGCTCGAAGATCACCCGCTCCTGCGGTTCGACGACGGTGTGGCCCTCGTCGCGCAGCGCCTCCACATGCCGCCGGGTGGTCTTCTTCGTCCACATCGACCTGTTCATGCTCGGGAAGAAGATCGCCGGGCGTTCGCTGGCCAGCAGGGCGGTCTGCGCGGGGGTGCCGGCCAGGCCGAGTGCTGCGGCGGCGATCGTGGCGGCGGTCGCCGGCAGGACCACGATGCCGAGCGAGCGCCGGGCGAACTCGGTCGGGTTCAGCGCGGGGTCGCCGCTGGCGTACACCTCGTCGGCGTACCAGGCGGCGACCTGGGGCTGCACGAACCGCTCGGCGCTGGCGGTGAGCAGCACCCGCAGCGGCAGGTCGATCTCCTGGCGCAGCCAGGACAGGTAGCCGGAGGCGGCCATGGCGGCGCTGGAGCCGCAGATGATCACCGAAAGCGCGTCGTCTCGCATCCGGACAGCGTCGCGGCGCGGCGACGCCGGGGACATGGGGGAACGGCCCCATCTTCGCCCCCGCCGCGGAGCGGGAGTTTGGGTGTCGCTCCCCATGCCGCCGGGCGCGCCCGGCTGGCAGGTTCGTCCTCAGCCGGCCGCCCCAACGACCAGCCGGCCGAGGAGGTGAACGGAAATGAAGAAGATCACGATCCGCAAGACGGGCTCCATCAAGCTCACCACGTCGGCGCCGCTGTACTGCACCGACTGCTGCTGACCGGTCCGGCCGTCCCGGCTCCCGAGCCGGGACGGCCGTCGCCGGGTCCACCCCTGGGAGGCCACCCCGAAAGGCCCGGTCCACGCGCTGGAGGAGCGATGTCAAGCACCCGCCTGGAGTTCCATCCGCTCACCTACGTGCCGGAGCGGGACGGGGTGACGGTCGGCCGGGTCGACGCCACGTCCTTCGCCCTGCTGCCCGAGGACGGCGTCGCGCTGCTGCGCCGGCTCGCCGACGGGATGCCGGTCGGTGAGGCGGAGCAGTGGTACCAGCGCACCTTCGGCGAGCCCGTCGACATGGCCGACTTCGTCGACACGCTGCGCGAACTCGGCTTCGTCCGCGCCGCCGGGGAACCGCCGGCCACCGCGCCGAAGGTACGCTTCCGCCGGCTCGGCCGGGCCGCCTTCTCCCCGCCGGCCTGGGCGGCGTACGCGCTGATCGTGGTCGCCGCCGCCGTGGCCATGGTGTCCCGGCCGGAGCTGCGACCGCACGCCTCGAACGTGTTCTTCGTCCCGTCGCTGCTGGCCGTGCAGCTCGGGCTGGCCCTGTGCCAGTCGCCGGCCATCCTGTGGCACGAGTGGTACCACCTGCTCGCCGCCCGCCGGCTCGGCCTGCCGACGAAGATGCGGGTCGGCCGCCGGCTCTACTACGCGGTGGTGGAGACCGAGCTGGACGCCCTGCTCACCGTGCCGGCCCGGCAGCGCTACCTGCCGATGCTGGCCGGGCTGCTGGCCGACGCGGTGCTCTTCGGCGCGCTGGTGCTCGTGGCCTGGGCCGGCCTGTCCGACGGCCTGTCCTGGCCGGGGCGGCTCGCGCTGGCGGTGGCGTACACCGTGCTCCTGCGGATGTCCTGGCAGTGCTACGTCTTCCTGCGCACCGACCTGTACTACGTGGCGACCACGGCGCTGGGCTGCACGAACCTGGACGAGGTGAGCCGCGCCTGGCTGCGCGACCGGCTCGCCTGGCTGCCCGGGGTGCGCCGGGCGGACCTGGCCGACGCCGACTGGTCCCCGCGCGACCGGCAGCTCGCCCCCTGGTTCGCGCTGATCACCTGCGGGGGAGTGGCGGCACTGCTGATCACCGTCACCCTGTGGACCGCGCCGCTGGTGCTGGAGTTCGCCTCCCGGGTCTTCACCGCCCTGGCGCACGGCTCGCCCACCGGCCCCGGCTTCTGGGACTCGGTCGGCTCGCTGCTGCTGGTCGCGTTCGAGATCGTGCTGCTGCCGCTGCTCGCCGGGCGTACCCGACGGCGGCCCGCCCCCGCCACGGAGCCGGCAGCGGCCGGCTGACGGCCCCGCCCGGCCCACCTCCCCCGACACCCACCGCGAACAAGGCCCACCAAGCGAGGAGCAACGGCATGACTGCACATCAATGGCGGATCGGGCCGGCGCCGGTCGACGGCGAGCAGGTCGATCTCGCGGTCGACTCGCACCGGGGCCTGCGCGGCCCCTACACCGGGCTGGGCAGCGTGCTGCGGCAGCTCGTGCCGCAGGCGTACGAACGCTGGCCCGACCTCGTGCAGCGGCACCTGACCGAGATCCTGTCGGCGGCCCCGGAGCTGCGCGGGACGCTCGACGCGGCCCCCGAGACGCTCACCTCGCTGGCGGTGCCCGAGGAGCGGACCCGGATCTATCCGGCCAACCGCACCCGCCGGCTGGCCCACGGCGCGACGGAGTTCCTCGCCGGGTACGCCACCCGCGCCGGCCGCCTCCCGCTGCGGCTCGCGTTCGACCGGGTGGACCAGGCGGACCCCACCGACCAGGAGTTCCTGGCCATCTTCCTGCGGCGGGTGCGACCCGACGTGGTGCGGGTGCTCGTCGGCACCGACGGCGCACCGCTGGAGCCGGAGCTGACCGGTGCCCTCGACCGGTACGCCGACCGGCTGCCGGAGCTGCCCCGCGCCGCCAACCCCGCCGGGCGCGGGCCGGAGGCGCTGCTTCGGGCGTACGTCGACGCCGACGGCACCTCCACCGACCCGGCGGAGTCGGCCGCGTACCAACAGGCCGACCCGCAGGTGCGGGCGGCGCTGCACGACGCGCGCGCCGCGCTGCTGCGCGAGCGGGGCGAGTGGAGCCTGGAACTCGGCGCGATCCCCTGGCACCTGGAGCGCGGCAGCGACCCCGCCGGGGCCGGCGCGGAGGCGCTGTACGAGGCGGCGCGGCACTGCGGCGCGCTGGGCTACTACCACGCGGTGATCGACTACGGGACCCGTGGCCGGGCGATCGTCGACCCGGACACGCAGATGGAACGGTTCTGGCTGCTCAGCACGCGGGCGAGTTCGGCCATGGTGGTGCTCGGCCGCACCGTCGAGGCGGAACCGACGTACCTCGACCTGCGCAGCCGGTACGCGGACCCCGAGCTGCAGATGTCCACCGGGTACGCGCTGGCGATGCTCTACACCCGTTTTCATCCCGAGGAGCTGAAGGACCACCACCTGGCCCGGGGTTACATCAACAACTCCATCGCGCTCGCCTCGCTGCTGCCCGACCCGCAGAAGCGCGCCTTCCACTCGGTGTTCCAGAACAACGGGTTGGCGCTGATCGAGATGCGGCTCGGCCGGGTGGCGGCGGCGCTGCGGCTGGTCGACGACGGGCTCGACCGGCTCGACCGCGAGCTGCCCGGCGACAAGCACCGGCTGCACCGCTCGGTGCTCGTGCACAACCGGGGCAAGGCGTACCTGGCCCTGGGCCGCCTGGACGAGGCCCTCATCGACCTGACCCGGGTCATCGAGCTGGACCCGAACTACGCCGACTACTACTTCGACCGGGCCGACGTGCGGCGGCGCCTCGGCGACCTCACCGGCGCGGTCGCCGACTGCGACACGGCGATCAGCCTGTCGCCGCCGTTCTTCGAGCTGTACTACAACCAGGCCGACCTCAAGGCCGAGCTGGGTGACGTGGCCGGGGCGATCGCCGACTTCGGCTACGTGGTGGAGCTGGAGCCCGACCAGCTCGACGCCCGGGTGAACCTGGTCAGCCTGCTGCTCGACGACGGGGCCGTCGACGCCGCCCGGCCGCACGTCGAGGAGGGCCTGCTGCGCCACCCCGCCGACGCCCGGCTGCTGCACCTGCGGGGTGTGCTGGCGCTGGCCGACGGGGTGGAGGCGGACGCCCGCCGCTACCTCGACGAGGCGCTGGCGGCCGACCCGGGGCTGGTCGCCGCGCTGGCCAGCCGGGCCGCCCTGGCGTTCGACGGCGGGGACCACGGGAGGGCCGTCGCCGACCTGACGACCGCGCTCGCGGTGGACGGCGACAACCCGGACCTGCTCTACAACCGGGGGTTCGTCCACGAGGCGGCGGGCCGGTGGGCGGAGGCGGTCGCGGACTACGGCCGGGCGCTGGAGCTGCCCGGCGCGGACCGGGCGGAGCTGATCGGCCGCCGCGCCCGCTGCCAGGCGGAACTCGACGGGACGGCCGCCGGAGGGCCCGGCGGGGCGGCCGGGCGGCCGGACCTGGCCGGCGCGCGATGACCACCGTGGTCCCCCGGCACGCGGTGACCGGACCGGAGCGGGCCACCCCCGCCGACGGCGCGGGGCCGGACCGGGCGGCTCCGCGCGGGTCGGGTCCGGAGCGGGCCACCCCCGTCGGCGGGCCGGAGCTGCGGGAGTTCATGCGCAGCTGGGCCACCGGCGTGGCGGTGGTCACCAGCCGCGCGGCGGGGCACCCCGTCGGCTGCACCGTGAACGCGTTCACGTCCGTGTCCCTGCATCCGCCGCTGCTCCTCGTCTCGCTGGCCCGGACCAGCCGCACCCTCGCCGCGATCACCGCCGAGGGCGGGTTCGCGGTGAACCTGCTGGGCCGCCGGCAGCGCGCACTGGCCGACCGGTTCGCCACCGGCGCCGTCGAGGACCGGTTCGCCGGGGTGGCGCACCGTGCCCTCGACGGGATGCCGCTGCTCGACGGGGCGATGGCGGCGGCCGTGTGCGCGGTGACCCAGCTGATCGCCGTCGCCGACCACGTGCTGGTGCTCGGCTCCCCGTACTGGTGCGAGGCCACGGACGACGCCGACCCCGCCGTCTTCCTCGGCGGCCGCTACCGGACGGTCAGTCCGGCCTGACCTCCTCGCGGACCCGGGCGGCGTAGCGGTTCAGCGCCGCCCGGTTGGCCTGCTCGGTCTTGGCGATCAGGCTCGCCACGTGCTTCTCCACCGTGCGTGGGGAGATGAACAGCTCGCTGGCGATGCTCCGGTTGTCCGACCAGTCCGCCATGAGCTGGAGCACCTCGTATTCCCGCTCGGTCACCCCGATCATCCGTAGCGGCTTTGGGACCCGGCTGTCGGTGCGCCGGTGCGGCACCACCACCCCGAGGTCGCGCAGCTGGGCCCGGCAGGCGCGGGCCGGTGCCGGCACCCCCGCCAGCCGGAAGTATTCCTCCGCGCCGCGCAGCCAGTCGACCGGCTCACCCCACCGGTCCGCGTGGGCGCAGGGCGCGACGAGCCGCAGGCCGAGGTGGAGCGCCACGGGGTGGGCGGGGGTCCGGCGGAGGGCCGCCACCGTCGCGCCGGCCGCCTCCCGGTCACCCCGCCGCCCCAGCAGCACCGCCCTCGCCAGCAGGGCGAACTGCCGGTTCCAGTGCAGCCGCCCGGCGGGCGTGCCACCGGCGTCGTCGCCGAGCCGCCGGTCGGCGTCGCCGGGCAGCACCGCCAGGAGCAGGGCCAGCCCGTGCTGGCCGGCGAGCGGATAGGGCGCGGGACAGCCTGCGTCGTACGCCGCCGCCCGGTCCAGCTCCCGGCGCGCCCGCGCCGGGTCCTCCTCCAGCAGCGCGCACACCGCTGCGGCCATGCCGTGGGCGAGGGCCGCCACCGGCTCGCCGTCGCCCGACAGGCCGGTCAGGGCCGCGTCCAGCTCGTGCCGTCGCCCCCGGTGCCCCGCGCAGACGGCCCGGACGAGCGACAGCAGCGGCGCGGACTCGCCCAGCCCGAGCCGCTGCGCGTCGGTCGTGCACTCCTCGACGAGCCGTTCGGCCTCGGCGTACTCGGCCCGCAGCGCGTGGTCCCAGGCGAGCCGGACGTCGACCGCGTGGCGCAGCGCGTGGGCGCCGAGCTGCCGGGCCCGTTCCGCGCTGCGGGCCAGCGCGTCGGCGTCACCGGTGAGCAGCCACCGCTGCTCGGCGAGCAGGGCGGCGGCCCGGGTGCGCCACAGCGGCAGGTGGTGCCGCTCGGCGATCCGGCGCATCCGGGTGAAGCAGGGCTGGGCCCCCTCCGGCCCGGTCCGGCGGGCCAGCACCCCCCGCGCCTGCCAGCTGAGGCAGGCGACGCCGGGCAGCCCGGCGCTCTCCGCAGCCGCGGCGGCACGCGTGGCGAGCCGGGTGGCCCGCCCCGGGGCGTCCAGGCCCAGGTGGGCGGAGACGGCGTCGACCGGCGCGGTCTGCCGCTCGGACGCGCCGGGGCCGAGCAGCGTCCGGGCGGAGTCGAGCTGCGCGGCGGCGTCGGTACGCCGCCCGGCGAGCAGGGCGAGCCGGGCGAACAGGACGTGTACGGCCGCCAGCCGCTCGGGCGGGACCGCCGGGTGGCACAGGTCGTCGAGGCTGTCGAGCAGCCGCAGCCCGCGTCCGGCCTCGCCGCTCTCCAGCAGCGCGCACAGCAGCTCGTGCAGCACGTCGGCGCGCAGCGCGACGTCGACCCCCGTCGCCGCCAGCCGCCACGCCCCGTCGAGGGTCTCGGCGGCCGACCGGAGCCGCCCGGCGTTGAGGTCCCGGCGACCGGCGAGGGCGAGCAGCCGTACGGCGCCCGGCACGTCGCCCGCCAGCCGGGTGAGCCGGGCCGTGAACCGGCACCAGTCCCCGGGCAGGCCCGGGTGCGACTCGTTCACCGCGTCCACCGCCTGGTGCGCCAGAGCGGCCCGGTCGGTGGGGGTGAGCTGGCCGAGCAGGGCGACGGCGGTGGTCATGGTGCGGAACGCGTACCAGTCGTGGTCGCCGCCCTCGGCGGTGACGAGTCCGGCCGTGACCGCCGCGCGTAGGTGTCGGAGCAGGTCGTCCTGCCCCATCTTCAGCGCCAGGCCGAGCACGGAGACCGGGAACCGCTCGCCGATCACGGCCGCGGCGGTGAGCAGGTGCCGTCCGGCGGGGCCGAGCCGGTCGGCCTGGTCGGTGACGCTGCGCCGCACGGTCGGCGGCACCTCGGTGCGGACGCCGTCGACCAGCCGGCACCCGTCGCCGTGCACCGCCAGGTTGCCGCTGTCGAGCATGGCGCGGAGCAGCTCCGCCGCCAGGAACGGGTTGCCGGCGCTGTCGCGGCAGAGCCGGTCGAGAACCGCCTCCGCGATCCGCTCGGGGGCGAGGCCCAGCCGGGACGCCACCAGCAGGCGCACGGCGCGCCGGCTCAGCGGTTCGAGGCGCAGGACGGTGCCGCTGCACCGCCGGCCCAGGGCCTGCGCCAGGTCCCACGCCGGCCCCGGCTCGGCGCGGAGGGTGGCCAGCAGCAGCGCGCCCTGGTCGGCGAGGTTGTCGGCCAGGTACTCCACCACGGCCAGGGTCGCCGGGTCGGTGTCGTGCAGGTCCTCCAGGGCGAGCAGGCAGCCCCGCCCGGCCCCGGTGACCGAGAGCAGCCGCAGCACCGCCTCGGCGAGCAGCACGGGCGACGGTGGACCCGCCGTCCCCACCGACAGGTCCTGGGGGATGAGCCTGCCGAGGGCGGACCGGTAGGGCCGCAGGCTCGCGTGTTCCAGGGCGGGCTCGGTGCGGGACAGGGGGGCGAGCGCCTCGGTCAGGGGGCGCAGGGCCACCGCCGGGCCGGTCGAGCCGGCGCGGCCCACCAGCACCGCCATGCCGGCCTGCCGCCCGTGGTGCGTCGCCTCCAACGTCAACCGGGACTTCCCCAGGCCGTCGCCGCCGACCACGAAGATCGCGCCGCCGCATCCCGCGCGGGCCTGGTCCAGCGCCTCGCGCAGCAGCGCGCGTTCGGAATCCCGGCCGACCAGGACGGGCAGCTCGGTGTGGTCACCTGCTGGCATGTGGCACCTCCGTCCACCTCGAAGAACGTCACGCCCGGCTGAAGGAGCGGTCGTGATCGGCCGGACCCGACGAGTGGGGCGGACTTCGAAACGTAACGTTCCTGAGTCGTCACCTTAGGAAGTAAGCAACAAGATTTACAGGCCCGCCGGATCGACCTGCGGCGCTCCGCCTGTCGACTGCGCGACATGCCCCCTCGGCCCCACCGGGCGGTACGGTGGCCGCATGGGGGCCTGGGCGGCGGTCGTGCTGGCGGGCGGGGCCGCGCGCCGGATGGGCGGCGTGGACAAGCCCGGGGTGCCGGTCGGCGGCCTGCCGATGCGCGACCGGGTGCTCGACGCCGTCGCCGACGCCGACGTCCGGATCGTGGTGGGCCCGGCCGGCCCGGTGCCGCCGGGCGTCCGGTCGACCCAGGAACGCCCCCCGGGAGGCGGGCCGGTGGCCGCCGCCGCGGCCGGCGTGTCCCTGCTGCCCGTCGGCACGACGACCGTGGCGCTGCTCGCCGCCGATCTGCCCCTGCTCACCCGCGACGCGGTACGCCTGCTGCGCGACCACCTCGCCGACCCGACCGTGGACGGGGTGTGCCTCGTCGACGGCGACGGCCGGCGGCAGCAGCTCTGCGGGGTGTGGCGGGTCGCGCCGCTGCGGGCCGCGTTCGGCCGCCTCGCCTCCGCCCGGGGCGGCTCGCTCGGCGGCGCGGCGGTGCGGGCCCTGCTCGCCGGGTTGACGGTGCGCGACGTGCCCTGGTCCGGGACGGGCCCGCCGCCCTGGTTCGACTGCGACACTGACGAGGACGTACGCCGGGCGGAGGAGTGGACACGGTGACGACGCTGGAGGACTGGGTGACGGCGGCCTGCGCGGAGCTGGGCCTCGACCCGGCCGAGGTGCCGGTGCCGGTGGTGCTCGACCTGGCCCGGGACGTCGCGCACCAGGTGCTGCGGCCCGGTGCGCCGGTCTCGGCGTACCTGCTGGGGGTGGCCGTGGGACGCGGGGCCGATCCGGTCGCGGCGGCCGACCGGCTCAGCGCGCTGGCGGGCGGTTGGCCGGTCGAGCTGGGGGAGCGGCCCCCGGCCTGACGGCTGTCCCGGCGCGTCGATGTCCGATCCCGGTCCGGCCTGATCCGGGTTCCGGGCGGCCTGGGTAGGGTGACCGCAACGGACGGAGGCGATCATGACGGTAGGCCACCCCTCGACGCCGGCCTCGGACCCGCCCGGCGGCACCCCCGGGCACGACGGCGAGCCGGAGCACGGCGGCCCGTCGGCGTCCGGCGGCCCGGCGGAGCACCAGCACGAGTCGATCCTGCTGGACGAGCCGACCACGGCCGACCTGCGGGCGAAGGTGACCCAGGCGTGGCGCGAGTTTGCCCGGGCGCTCGCCGAGCGGCTGCGGGAGCTGCCCGCCGGCACGCACGTCGAGCTGACCCTCGACCCCACCGCCTCCGGCACGGGCGACGCCATCTACTCCATCAGCATCGACCTCGCCGACGACGGCCGGCTCTCCGCGTGGGCCGTCGGCAACGCGACCCTCCCGCAGGGCTACCGGCTGGACCGGGCGGCCGTCGCCGACATGGTGGCGCTCGGCTGGTCCCCGCCCGGGGTGGTCGAGGGCTCCGGCGAGCACTTCGGGCTGACCGGCGACACCACCGAGGCGACCCGGCTGGCCGCCCTTCTCTCCCGCACCCTGCGGGACGTCTACGGGGCCCCGCACCCGGCGTTCCTGGTCTATCTGGTGCACGACGCCGAGGGCGGGCCCGTGCCGATGGAGCCGCTGGGCACCGCGCGCAGCGAGTTCGGCCCGGACCAGGACGTCGAGGCGGACCTCGACGAGGCGCTGGCCGCCGCCCAGGGGCCGCGCACCGACGTGCTGGCCCTCGCCGAGCAGGTGCGGACCGTGGTGTCCGCCATGCTCAAGTCCGACTCCGACAAGTTGCAGGTCGACTCCGACGGCGACATCAACATCCGGGCCGGATCGGCGATGGTCTTCGTCCGGGTCCGCGACAACCCGCCGCTGGTCGACGTCTTCTCGCCGGTGCTCACGGAGGTCGAGCCCACCGAGCGGCTGTACGTGAAGCTGTCCGAGCTGACCAACCGGATGCCGATCGGGCGGCTCTACTGCGCCGACGACACGGTCTGGGCGTCCATCCCGGTCTTCGGTCGCGACTTCCAGGCCACCCACCTGATGCTGGCCGTGCAGGTGATGACCGGCCTCGCCGACGAGCTGGACGACCGGCTGCACGGCGAGTTCGGCGGGAAGCGGTTCTTCGGCGAGGGCGACAAGCCCGGCCGGCGGGACCAGGGCGAGCACCGCACCGGCATGTATCTCTGAGACCGCCGGCAGGGCTCTCCGCGGCCGGCTGACCTCTGCCGCCCGCAGGGCTCCCCCGACGACGCGGAGGCGGGTGGGGCCCGGTCGGCCCGAGTGCCGGGCCCCACCCGCCGGCTCGCAGGGTCAGGTCGCCGGGAGCCAGGCGATCCTGACCGGCCCGGCGACGCCGGCCGGGTCGTCGGCCCGCAGGCCGGCGTCGGAGACGGTCCAGAGGACGCCGCCGACCAGCAACGACCGGCTCACCGGGGCGCGCCCGGGGTGGGTGACCGTGCCGGCCGGCACGATGGTCGCCCCGGCGACCCGCAGCAGGAGCAGCCCGCCGTCGTGGACGGGGAGCGCCACCAGCCCCGTCCCGGGGTCGTACAGGAAGGCGTGCGGGTCGAACTCCACGGCCGAACCGGCCCCCGGCACGTGGTGGCGGGCCAGCCGGGTGGGCCGGGTCGGGTCGGCGACGTCGAACAGCGAGACCTGGAGGCCCTGCGCCCGCCCGTCGGCGTCCGCCTCCTGGCCGACCCCGAGCAGCCGCCCCGGCCCCGCCGGGTGCAGGTACGCCGAGTACCCGGTGATCTTCAGCTCGCCGGTGACCCGGGGCGCCGCCGGGTCGGTCAGGTCGAGCGTGTAGAGCGGGTCGGTGCGCCGGAAGGTCACCACGTGACCGGTGGGGCCGAGGTAGCGCACCGAGTGGATCCGCTCGCCCCGGCCGAGGCCGGTGACCGCGCCGACCCGGGTCAGCAGGTCGCCCCGCCGGGCCAGCACGTACACCCCCGACTCGGTCGTCGGGCGGGACCACCGGTCGTCGCCGCTGGTGGTGGCCACCCGCAGGTGGCCCTGCCACTCCGACAGGGCGTACTGGTCGAGCAGCGTGCCCGGCACGGTGCCGGCGGCCAGGTAGCGGGGGCGGCCCGGCGCGCGGGTGTCGAACTGGTAGATCGCGGTGCCCGGGTCGCGTCCCGCCGGCCCGCCCCAGCCGCGCGGCCGGAGCTGGCCCGGCCGCTGCCGCTGCCCGGCGAGGTAGAGGCTGCCGGCGGTGCCGTAGACGGTGTCCGCGTCGCCGGCCACGCTCACCGGGTCGCCGTCGCCGAGGCGGCCGGCGGCCAGGTCGAAGCTGAGCACGGTCAGCAGGGCCGTGCCGGTGGTGTCGGCGGTGGCGGCCAGCCGGTCGCAGCCGACCCGGCCGCCGCCGCGCCGGTTGCCCTCGGTCCAGTCGTACGCCGGCAGCCACGCGTCCAGGTCGGCCCGGCCGATCGCCGCCCGGTTCGCGGCCAGCCGCTGCGCCTCGGTGGCCCCGTCGCCCGGCTCGGGGAGGACCAGCCGGGCCTGGGAGCGGACCACGACCCGGGCCGTCGGGCCGGTCAGCCGCGCGTCGAGCAGGCTCCCGTCGATCCGGTACGTCCCGACCAGCGCGGGCCGCCCGGCCAGGTCCACCAGGAGCAGCCTGGCCCCGGTGGGCCCGCCCGCCGGCCGGCGGGCCGACGTGCCGTTCGGGAGCACCGGCGTGCTGCCACGGAGCAGCACCAGCGCCCGGTCGCCGTGCAGCAGCAGGCTGCCCTCCCCTGGCCCGGGTCGCGCGTCGTCGCCGGTCAGGTCCAGCCGCCCGCTCGTGCGCCGGGTGGCCGGGTCGACGACCCGCAGCACGCCCCCGGTGACGGTGACGATCCGCCAGCCGTCGGTCTTGACCAGGTCCGGCTCGTCGGCGCCCGGCTCGTGGATGTTGGTGCCGGAGTGCTCCGGCGTCGCCCAGGCACCGTCTCCCGCCCTCGAAAGCGCCAGCGGCTCGCCGGCCCCGCCCGTGGCGAAGCCGGTCCGCCAGCCGGGCTGGAAGCCCCAGGGCCCGACCGAGGCGGAGGCGGCGGCGCGCAGCCGGGCCAGCGCGTCGGCGCAGGTGTCGAAGGAGACCAGCCGGGGCGCGGCGGTCGGCGGCGCCGGCTGCGGGCCCGGCCCCGCGGCGGCGCTGCCGGCGAGCAGGGTCAGGGCGGCCAGCGTGCCGACGGCGGCGGTGACGGTTGCCCGGGTCATGCCGCTTCGACGCCGCGTGCCCGACTCCGGTTCCCGTGCGCCCGCGTGCTGCTTCCGCCGCCGGCCGCGTCGCCCGCTCAGGTGGAGGGGCCGACGCCGGGGGACTCGGCGAGGCGGGAGAGCACGATGGTGCTGCGCGTGGAGGTCACGAACGACTCGGCGCGCAGCCGTTCGAGGGCCTCCTCCAGGTGCGAGATGTCCGCCGCGCGCAGGTGCACCAGCGCGTCGGCCTCCCCGGAGACCGTGTACGCCCCGACCACCTCCGGATGCCGGCGCACGGCCACCCCGATCTGGGCGGGGGTGGTCCGCCCGGCGCAGAACAGCTCGACGAAGGCCTCCGTGGTCCAGCCGACGGCGGCCGGGTCGACGACGGCCGTGAATCCCCGGATCACCCCGGCGGCGCGCAGCCGGTCCACCCGGCGCTTGACGGCCGGGGCGGAGAGCGAGACCCGGCTGCCGATGTCGGCGTACGAGGCGCGGGCGTCCGCCACCAGCAACGCAATGATTCGCTGATCCACCGCGTCTATCTGCAACGTTCCGCCCTCAGGAAGCAATGGTTGTGGCTGTTACCAAGGTTCAAGGCTACCTACTCTTGGTTTCCGTGAACCAGCACCGGATCCCCAGAAAGCGGACATATCTCATGTGTTCGCCCGAGCATTTCGCCGTCGCGTACGCGATCAACCCGTGGATGGACGTCACCACGCCCGTCGACGCGGCGCTGGCGGTCAAGCAGTGGGACCGGCTGCGCGAGACGCTGCTCGGCCTCGGCCACGACGTGCACCTGCTCACCCCCGAGGCCGGCCTGCCCGACATGGTGTTCGCGGCCAACGGCGCGTTCGTCGTCGACGGGACGGTCTACGGCGCCCGGTTCAAGCACGAGCAGCGGGCCGCCGAGGCCGCCGCACACCGCGCCTTCTACGAGGAGCGGGGCTGGCACTTCATCGCCCCGAACGAGACCAACGAGGGCGAGGGCGACTTCGCGTACCTGCCGGAGGCGCACGGCGGGCTGGTCCTCGCCGGCCACGGCTTCCGCACCGAGCTGCCGGCACACGCCGAGGCGCAGGAGGCGCTCGGTCGGCCGGTGGTGTCGCTGCACCTGGTCGACCCCCGCTTCTACCACCTCGACGTGGCGTTGGCCTCGATCGACGACGGGAACATCGTCTACTACCCGGGCGCGTTCTCGGCGGCCAGCCAGCGGGTCCTCGCCCAGCTCTTCCCGGACGCGATCGTCGCGGACGACGTCGACGCCCTGGCGTTCGGCCTGAACCTGGTCAGCGACGGGGCGAACGTGGTCCTGAACAGCGAGGCGTCCCGGCTCGCCGGCAAGCTGAAGGCGGCCGGCTACACCCCCGTGCCGGTCGAGTTGACCGAGGTGCGCAAGGGCGGCGGCAGCGTGAAGTGCTGCATCGCGGAGCTGCGCGACTGACGGGCGCGACCCACCCGCGTACGGGCCGGTCCCACCTGGGGGGTGACCGGCCCGTGCGGTGTCGTCGGGCGGGCGGTCAGCCGAGCGTGGCCAGCTCGTTGATCAGGACGTTGGAGAGCACCTGACCGTCGCGCTGCACCTTGCGCAGGTACCACTTCTGCTGGGGTGTTCGTGGCTGGTTGAACTGCCATGCCCCGCGCGGGCTGTCGATCTGGCCGATCTTGCCCAGCGCCAGGTTGACCTGCTGCGGGGTCGGGTCGCCCCCGGCCAGCCGGATCGCCTTGTCCAGCACCTGCGCCGCGTCGTACGACGCCATCGCGTAGGTGGTCGGGGACGCGCCGTGCGTCTTGCGGTACGCCGAGGCGAAGGTGCGGTTGGCGGTGTTGTTCAGGTCGGCGGAGTAGTTCAGCGCGGTCACGATGTTGCGCGCCTCCACCTCCTGCACCTCGTCGAGCACGGTGCCCTCGGTGAGGAAGCCGGGCGCGTAGATCGGGCCCGTCCACCCCTCGCGGTAGAGCTGCTTGATGAACTGCACCGCCGCCGGCCCGGCGAAGTGGCAGAAGATCGCGTCCGGCTGGCGGGCCAGGGCGGTGCGGATGTCGGCGGTGTACGCCGTGCCGCCCGGCGTGCTGCTGGTGTCGGTCCAGATCACCGGGTCGGCGATCCGGGGATCGCCCGTTCCGGCGGTGCTGAACTGGGCCTGGAGCCCTTGGACCACGTCGCGGGAGCCGAGGTTGTCGGGGGCGATGATGGCGACCCGACTGCCGGTGGGTAGCCGCTGCGCCATGTACGGGCCGATCGCCCGGCCCGGCTCGTCCAGCACGTAGGAGGTGCGCCAGATGTAGACGACGCTCTGGAGGCTCTTCGGCGAGGCGTTGGAGCCGACCAGCGGCACCCGGGCCTTCTCGACGGTGTCCCGGATGCCCACCATGACGGCCGAGTTGACCACGCCGGTGAGCGCGAGCACGCCCTGCTTGAGCAGGCTGTCGACGGCCGCCTTGCCGGTCTTGGCGGTCTCACCCTCGTCGGCGGTCACCACCGTCACCGGATGCCCGCCGAGCTGCTGGCCGTTGAGGGTGAGATAGAGCTGGAAGCCGTTGACGATCTCGTCGCCGATGGCCTTGAAGCCACCGGTCTGCGGTGCGATGAGACCGATCTTGACCGGCTTGCCGGTGGGGGTCGCCGGCCCTTCGTCGCCGTCCGTGGCGCAGGCGGCGGTCAGGCCCGTGGTACCGAGGGCGGCCAACAGTTGGAGTGCCCGCCTGCGGTTCATCTGGGACACCGAGTTCCTTCCGGGAGCTGAGCAGGGCCGATACCGTCCCCTCGGCGTTCTACCCGTTCGGCGACGCTGCGTCAATGTTCAGTGATCAAAGTGCAAGGTTCGCAGCCCACGGGCCACCTCCGGCCAGGCGGCGGACTCGGGATCGATAAGACCGAAATGCTCGCATTCGGGAAGCTCCACGAGCGTCACCGGGCCGCCGGCCGCCCGCGCGGCGGCGGCATATGACCGGCTCACCCCCACCGGCACCTGCCGGTCCAGCAGGCCGTGCAGAATCACCGTCCGTGTCGGGGCGGGCACCAGCAGGCGGGGGTCGGCGGCGGCGTACCGCTGCGGGTGCTCCGCCGGCCCGCCGCCGAGCAGCGCGGCCACCGCCCCGCCGTCCAGGTCCAGCCGGTACGCCTCGGCCAGGTCCGCGACCGGGGCGAGCGCCAGCACCCCCGCCACCGTCCCCGGTGCGGTGGCGGCGGCGTACAGGGCGAGGTGGCCGCCGGCCGAGTGGCCGACCAACAGCGGCGGCCCCGGGCGCAGCCGGTCGCCCAGCACCGGCCCGGCCAGCCCGGGCAGCGCGGCGACCCCCGCCAGCACGTCCGCGAGGGTGCCCGGCCAGCCGCCGCCCGGCTGCCCGGTGCGCCGGTACTCCAGCTGGGCCACCGGATAGCCGAGCGCGGCCAGCGCCGCCGCGAGCGGCCCGGTGTGGCCGCGGTCGTACTCGGCCCGCCAGAAGCCGCCGTGCACCACCACGACCAGGGGGAGCGGCGGGCCGTCCCCCGCCGGGCGGCGCAGGTCGGCGACCTGGTCCGGGTGCCCGCCGTAGGCGACGGTGGCGTCCGGCGCGGGGGCGGGGCGGTCGAGCACGGAGCGCGGGTCGGCGGGCATGCCGGCGACGGTAGCGCGGCAGAAGGCCCCGAGGGTGCCCGGTCGGGGAACACCCGCGACCGGTGCCGGTCCCGGCGAGCGGGCGGCCCGTCGCCTGGGTCAAGATGGAACGCATGACCGAAGCGCACTCCGCTGGACAAGACGACGAGCCGGGCCACGACGGCACCGGGCGATCCGGCACCGTGGTGGTGGTCGGCCCGGACGGCCGCCCGGTCGGCACCGTGCAGACCGACGAGGCCGTGGGCGAGGACCCGACCCGCCTGGTCGAGCAACCCGCCAAGGTGATGCGGATCGGCAGCATGATCAAACAGCTGCTGGAGGAGGTCAAGGCAGCCCCGCTCGACGACGCGAGCCGGCACCGGATGCGCGAGATCCACGAACGGTCGATCGTCGAGCTGAAGGAGGGCCTCGCCCCCGAGCTCCGCGACGAGCTGGAGCGGATATCGCTGCCCTTCACCGAGGACAAGGCGCCCAGCGAGGGCGAGCTGCGGATCGCCCACGCCCAGCTCGTCGGCTGGCTGGAGGGGCTGTTCCACGGCATCCAGGCGGCCCTGGTGGCGCAGCAGATGGCCGCCCGCGTGCAGCTGGAGCAGATGCGCTCCGGCCGGCAGGCGCTGCCCAGCGGCCCCGCCGGGATGATGCCGGGCATGCCGGGCATCGGCCAGCCACAGGGCGGCGAGGGGCACAGCACCGGGCAATACCTCTGACACCGTCGCGCGCCGGGCCGTCGCAGGCCCGGCGCGCGTCTCAGCCCACCCCGAAGACCTTCTCCAGGTACGCGGCCACGCCGTCGGCGGAGTTCGCCGCCGTCACCTCGTCGGCGATCGCCAGGACGGCGGGGTGCGCGTTCGCCACCGCCACCCCCCGGCCGGCCCAGGTCAGCATCGGCACGTCGTTGGGCATGTCGCCGAAGGCCAGCACGTCCCGCTCGTCGATCCCGAGCCGGGCGCAGTACCAGGCCAGGCCCGCCGCCTTGGTCACCCCGGCCGCCGAGATCTCCACCAGCCCCGTGTACGACGAGTGGGTCGCCTCGGCCAGCCCGCGCAGCGCCCCGGCGACCACCTCCACGAACACGTCCGGGTCCTGCTCGCCGGCGCGGGCCAGCAGCTTCACCGCCGGCACCGAGTGCAGCTCCTCCGGCGAGGTGATCGCCCGGATCGCCTCCGCGTCGGCGTCCCAGCGCAGCGGATAGCCGGCCTCGTGCCGCATCTCGCGGCTGTCCACGATCTCCACCGCGAAGCTGACCCCGGGCACCTCGGCGCGCAGCCGCCGGGCCACCTCGGCGAGCAGCTCCGGCGCGAGCGGGTCGGCCCGGAGCACCTCGTCGGCCACCGGGTCGTACACCACCGCGCCGTTGGCGCAGATCGCCGGCAGCGGCTCGGCGAGCTGCTCGTATACCAGTTGGAGCCAGCGGATCGGGCGGCCGGTGACCAGCACGACCGGCGTGCCCCGCGCGGACATCCGGGCCAGCGCGTCGCGGGTGCGGGGGCTGAGCGTCCGCTCGTCGGTGAGCAGGGTCCCGTCGATGTCCGTGGCGACCAGCCGAGGCGTCTCTCCCATCACCGGGAGAGTAGTCGGTCCAGGTAGACCGCGACTCCGTCGTCGTCGTTGCGCAGCGTCACCTCGTCGGCGGCGGCGCGGACGGTCGGGTGGGCGTTGGAGACGGCCACCCGGGACCACCCGGCCCACTCGAACATCGGCAGGTCGTTGGGCATGTCACCGAAGACCAGCACGTCGGCCGGGTCCACCCCGAGCCGCTGCGCCACGACGTGCAGCCCGGACGCCTTGTCGACCCCGGGCGGGGAGATCTCGACGAAGCCGAGCCCCGCCTGGGTGAGCGCGGCCACCTCCGGGCCGACGATCCGGCGGGCGGTCTCCAGCAGCGCGTCGACGTGGTGGTCGGCCGTCCGGGCGAACGCCTTGATCACGTCGGTGGCGAGGCACTCGTCGCGGGTACGCGGCTCGAACAGGTCCGGGTACGGCCAGCTCGGGTGGTAGTCGCCCCAGAGCGGGGCACCGGTCTCGCCGGACGCCTCGACCATCACGGTGAGCGGGCCGACCTCGGCCTCCAAGTCGGCGAGCAGCCGCGCCAGCACCTGCCGGGAGAGCCGCTCCTCGCGCAGCACCTCCGGCCCGGCCGGGTCGCTCTGGTCGACCACCCAGCCACCGCCGGCGAGCACCAGGAAGTCGGCGGCGCGGATGTCGTTGCGGGTCAGTTCGGTGAGTCGCGGGCCCCGGCCGGTCGCGCCGACCACCGGGATGCCGGCGGCGCGCACCCGGTCGAGCACCTCATGGGTGTACGCGGAGACGGTCTCGTCGCTGCGGACCAGCGTCCCGTCGAGGTCGGTGGCGATCAGCTTGGGCAGCCCCGGGCGGGTCATGGCTCCTCCTTCGCCCGCCGCCGTCGCGCCGGCCCTGTCTCTGGGTCGTCGGTGCCTCGACCAGCAGTGACGGCGGGCAGCCACCGTACCTCGCGTAACCGGGCGCGGCCATGGCTTCCCGGCGAACCGGGCGGCAACTCGACACCACACCCAGGTTGCGCGCGCCCCGGGCGCTATTCCGGGCGGGCGAAGGGGACCGTCGGCTGCACCGTGAGGTCGGCCGGCCCGGGGGGCAGGTCGGCCTCCTCGGCGGGCGGGTGCTCCGCCCGCGGCGCGCTCTCGTCCGGTCGCCCGGCGTCGGTCCGGCCGGCGAGGTACAGCGCCGCCGCCAACAGCACGCAGGCCGCGAAGGCCGCCACCAGCCCCCGGCCGTACTCGACCTGGAAGCCGTCCTCCGAGGAGTAGAGGGCCCGCCGGCCCGAGTCGTCCAGCGACACCGACGTGGCGACCAGGGCGCCGATCAGGGCCGTCGACAGGGCGAGGCCGGCGACCCGCGCGTCGTGCCGCACGGCGGCGCTGCCCCGCAGGGCCAGGGCCGCAGCCGTGACCAGCGCGAACAGGCCCACCAGATAGCCCAGCCCGAAGCCGCCGACGTCGGACACCCCGCCCGGCACCCGCAGCGTGTCGCCCCCGGGCCCCCCGGTCGGCACGGTCATCACCAGCCACTCACCGACCAGCGAGGCGAACGCGGCCACCCCGCCGAGGCCGGCCGCCACCAGCGGGATCCGGCGGTCCCGCCCGAGCCGGGACAGCGGGCGACCCACCCGCCCCGACGGGGCAGGCTCGGGCCCACCCCACTCCACGACGGTGGCACCGCCGGCCCGGCTGTCCTGCCGGGGAATGGAAAGATCGTCGGACATCGGCCACCTCTCCGCGTTCGCGGGCCTGAACATCGTGGTCCTGAACCTCGTGGGCCTGAGCCGCATCATGACACAGCAGGCACCGCGTGGCCGGGAACGCGACCGCCACGATCGGTGTGGCCGGATCACGGGCAGCGGGTCGCCCAGCGCCCGGCTTTCGGTTAGCGTCGGCTCATGCCTATCCGTACCGCTTCCGCACGCTGGCAGGGCGATCTCACCGAGGGTTCCGGCACGGTCCGCACCGGCAAGGGCGGGCTCCAGGGAAACTACTCCTTCAAGTCGCGGTTCGAGGAGGGCGAGGGCACCAACCCCGAGGAACTCATCGGGGCGGCCCACGCCGCCTGCTTCTCGATGGCGTTCTCCAAGCAGCTCGCCGACGCCGGCGCGACCGGCACGTCGGTGGAGACCACCGCGAAGGTGCACTTCGACAAGACCGACGCGGGGATGACCGTGACCCGGATCGACCTGGAGACGGTCGGCCAGGCCCCGGGGCTCGACGAGGCCCAGTTCGCCAAGCTGGCCGAGACCGCCAAGGAGAACTGCCCGATCTCGCGCCTGCTCTCCCCGGGTGCCCAGATCAGCCTCACGGCCCGCCTCGCCTCCTGAGGCTCCCCGCACCCACGTGACACGGAACGGTCCCCGTCCGCACGGACGGGGACTTTTCCGTACGAGAGGGATCTTGGGCCCCGTTCGCGGGGCCGGCTCGGGGACAATGGGGGCGTGGCGGTCCAGATGAGCCGGGAGCGCTTCGAGGAACTGGTCGGGGACGCCCTCGACGAGGTCCCCGAGGAACTGCTGCGGCTGATGAGCAACGTGGTGATCCTCGTCGAGGACCACCCGCCCCCCGGCGACGAGGACCTGCTCGGCCTCTACGAGGGGCACGCCCTCACCGAGCGGGGCTGGGACTACGCGGGCGTCCTGCCGGACCGCATCTTCATCTACCGGCACCCCATCCTGCGCATCTGCGACAGCGAGGAGGACGTCGTCGACGAGGTGGCGGTGACCGTGGTGCACGAGATCGCCCACCACTTCGGCATCGACGACGAACGGCTGCACGACCTCGGCTGGGGCTGACGGGTCGACGTCGGAGTCCCCTCCGTCCGGTCCGCGTCGGCGTCCCCGTCCCCGTCCGTCCGGTCCGCGCCCCGCGACGGCGGGCCGGCCCCGCTCGGCCGATGTCACCGGTTGCGCTGGTCACCTACCCTCCGGGCAGAAACCCCGAGTCAGGAGGCACTTCCATGCGCAGCGCGCTGTTCTCCGCCGAGAACCTGGAGAAGGAGTCCACCCAGCCCGGCATGCGGCTGCAGAACTCCAAGATGTTGAAGATCGAGCTGAACGGTGAGGCGATGGCCCGGGTCGGGTCGATGGTCGCCTACCAGGGTCAGGTGCAG
The DNA here is from genome assembly GCF_900091595.1 of Micromonospora haikouensis. Lineage (GTDB taxonomy): Bacteria > Actinomycetota > Actinomycetes > Mycobacteriales > Micromonosporaceae > Micromonospora > Micromonospora haikouensis. The sequence continues at coordinate 99,074 of NZ_FMCW01000003.1, read as the reverse complement.
TTCCAGGCGCTCGGCTCCGGCGGCCTGGGCAAGTTCCTCAAGCAGAAGCTCACCGGCGAGGGCGTCCCGCTGATGAAGCTCACCGGCCGGGGCGACGTCTTCCTCGCCGAGCTGGCCAAGGACGTGCACATCATCGACCTGGAGCCCGGCGACGCCCTGTCGATCAACGGATCCAGCGTGCTGGCCTTCGACTCCACCCTGCAGTACGACATCCGCATGGTCGGCGGCGCCGGGATGGCCTCCTCGTCCGGCCTGTTCAACTGCGTCTTCACCGGCCACGGTCGGATCGCGATCACCACGAAGGGCACCCCGGTGGTGCTCAACGTCGACGCCCCGACCTACGTCGACCCGCAGGCCGCCGTCTGCTGGTCGGCCAACCTCCAGACCGGCTACCACCGGGCCGAGCAGCTCGGCCTGGGCACGCTGCTGGGGCGCAGCACCGGCGAGGCGTTCACAATGAGCTTCGCCGGGCAGGGCTTCGTGGTGGTGCAGCCCTCCGAGGAGCCGCCGATCGCGGGCAGCGGCGCCCAGGAGCAGCAGGGCGGCCTGCTCGGCGGCCTGCTGAGCTGACCCGTCGCCGCGCCGACGACGAGCTGACCCGGGCGGGGCGCCCGACACGGGGCGCCCCGGTCTCAGCTCGCCGCCGCGAGCCGGGCCGGCGAGGCCGGGGTCAGCTCAGCTCGCCGGCGCGCAACCGGGCCAGCCAGGCCGCCGCGTCGGCGTAGTCGGCGTCCGACAGTCCGGCCGGCGCGGGAATGGGCAGGTCGCCCGCCGGCTGCGCCCACCGGTGCCGGGGGTACGACCCGAGGAACCGCACCTGGGCACAGACCCGCCGCAACCCCTGCAACGCCTCCCCGAGCCGCGGCTCGGCGACGTGGCCGGTGCAGTCGAGGAAGAAGACGTACCGGCCCAGCGCCTCGCCCGTCGGGCGGGACTCGATGCGGGTCAGGTTCACCCCGCGCACGGCCAGCTCCATCAGCACCGACAGCAGCGCGCCCACCCGGTCGTGGGCGATGTAGACGGCCAGCGACGTGAGGTCGTCCCCGGTGGGGGGCGGGGGCGGGCCCGGGCGGGACAGCAACGCGAACCGGGTCACCGCGTCGGGATGGTCGGCGATCTTGTCGGCGAGCACCGCCAGCCGGTGCCGGGCGGCCCCGATCGGGGCGCAGATCGCCGCGTCGTACTCGCCCGTCGCCGCGCCCGCCGCGGCGGCCCCGTTGGAGAGCACGTCGACCACGACCGCGTCCGGCAGGTGGGCGCGCAGCCAGCCCCGGCACTGCGTGGACGCCTGAGGATGGGCGGCCACCGAGCGGATCTCCTCCGGCGACGTCCCCGGGCGGGCGCCGAGCACGAACTCGACCGGCAGGATCACCTCGCGGGTGATCACCAGCGGTTCCCCCTCGGCCAGCTCGTCCAGGGTCACGCCGACCGCGCCGCCGATCGAGTTCTCCAGCGGCACCAGGGCCGCGTCGGCCTCGGAGGCGCGGACGCTCTCCAGGGCCTCGCCGACGCTGCGGGCGGGCGTGCGGGTGCCGCGCTCGGCGGCCGGCACGGTGCGCAGCGCCTGCTCGGCGAAGGTGCCCTCGGGGCCGAGGTAGACGAAACGGGTGGGCGGTGTTCCCGGCATGCCGCCAGCCTACGCACCCGGTACGGCACCGGGGACGGCGTCGCAGGCGAGTGCCCGGATGCCGGGCGGCCCGGCCACCCGTACCTCAATGGTGCAGACGTCGGTGCCGGCGGTGACCAGCTCCAGGTCGCCCGGCCGGCCCCGGGTGACCACCTGCAGCTCCTCGTGCCCCGTCACCCGCAGCACCGTGTACTGCCAGTCCCCGGCGCAGAGCGGGCCCTCGCCCGCCCGTACCGCGACCGAGCGGGACAGCACCCCGGCCGGGCCGCGCAGCAGCGCGACGACCCGGTTCACCGACGGGCCGTCGGGGCAGGGGCCGGCGACCAGGTCGGTGGCCGGGGTGGTCGGCGGCCCCGCCGCCGGTGGGGTGGGCGGCGTCGCCAGGCCGGTGGGCGGGGCGGAGGCCGACGGGGTGGGGCCGGGCGTGCCGATGCTGGGCAGGGTGGCGGGCTGGCGCAGCTCCGGCGGCGTGCTGCAGCCGGCGAGCGTGCCGGCGAGGACGGCGAGCAACACGACCGCGCCGGGCGCCCGGAGCGAACCGGAGCGGCCGGGCACCCGGGAGCAACCGGCGTGACCGGGCGCGCGGGACGGACCGGGGGCGCCGGGCGCGCGGGACACCGGTCGGTGCGGTGCGGATGGCGGCACGAGCCGATCCTTGCATCGGAGAACGTCGTTGTGGCCGGGTGGCCGAGCTCATCGTAGGAGCCATCGGCCTGGCCGTGAAGGCCTACCGGGCGGGTCTCGCGCGGGCGACCGCCCGGGGGCCGTCAGTCGAGGACGCGGTGGCCGGCGCGGCGCAGCGCGGCGGTCGCCTCGCCCAGCCGCACGGCCGGGACCAGCACGTGGTCGGTGTCGTACGTGGAGAACGCCACCGGATCGACCCGCGCCTCGGTCAACGGGCCGATGAGCGCGGCCAGGGTGCCGGTGACCGCCTGGCCGAGCGGGCCGACGATCCGCAGGCACCGCCAGTCGGTCTCCACCTCGGCCGGCGCGCGGGGGACCGGGCAGATCACGGAGACCCCGTCGGCGGCCCAGCTCACGCTGACCACCTCGGCGTCGCCCAGTTCGCCCCAGAGGGCGGGCCCGAGGACGGCACCGGCGACCAGCCGGCACACCGCGTATTCCCCCGGCAGCAGAGCGACATCGACCATGAGGGCACCCTACGGCCTGGCGGGTGTCCGCCACAGCTCCCGGGGGTGCGGCGGATGCCACATTCGCCCAGGTCAGGCCCGCAGTGCGGCGCATCGGTCCACAGGGCAGCCGGGATCGGGCCGCAGCGGAGCCGGTCAGACCTCGGAGAAGAAGGTCAGCGACCCGGCGACCCGTCCGTCGGTGAGCACCGGCGTCGAGATGGCGTCGACCGTCGGGTCCGTCCGGCCCGCCGCCGCGGCCTGTACCCGCAGCAGTCCCCGGGCGAGACGCCCGGAGTGCAGGGCGAGCAGCGGCGGGATCTTGTCGGTCTCCTGCTCGGTCAGCTCGCCCCGGTGGGCGGTGAAGTCGAGCAGCCGCAGGCAGCCGTCGAGCAGGGGCAGGCCGATCACGTCGTCGGGGCAGCCCAGGCAGAGCAGCTCGCAGCCGGACGCCGACACCGCGACGACCCGGGTGTCGGCGTCGATCAGGAGGCAGGGCTCGTCGGCCCGGGTCACGGTGGCGGACCACTGCCCGAAGTTGTCGGACTCCTGCTCCAGCGGTGTCCGGGCGGTGGGCGCGAACACTTCCGAGAGCGAGAGTTCGACGTGGGCCACCGCGCCTCCTATGTACACCGACGGTCTGTCCACGCTAACCGGTCGTCGTGGGTGCCGCCGACCGCGCTGGGGCCGCCGGGACGCCGGGGATCGGTTGCCCTCACCCGGGCGTCCGGCGCCGGCGCGGCCGGTGGTTGCTCCGGGTGCGGGCCGGACCGCGTGGCGTCGCGGGAGACGTTACCGGCGGTTGGCCGGCTTGTCAGCCGCCGTTCGGCCGCCGTCGTACCACCGGTAGTCGCCCGCTGGACGGTACGTGCCGTTCATCCAGGTCCCCGGGTGCTGCGCCACGCGGGCGAGTTTCTCGGCCGTGGCCGGGGTGATCCGGTTGCCCCCGGCCACGAGCAGGCGGTCCAGCTCGCGGTGGGTGGCCATGAGGCAGTCCTTCGGCAGGCCGTACACGCTGATGACGCCGGAACCGACGAAGGTCAGCACCGGCGTGACGGGAATGGGCAGTCCCACCGCCTGGGAGAGCACCTTGCTCGCCCGCTTGGCGTCCCGGCGGGCCTCGGCCACGTACGGCGGGCGCTTGCCGTTGATCTGCACCACGTCACCGGCTACGAGCACCCGGGCGCGACCGTGGTCGGCGATGGTCACCGCGAACAGGCCGCCCGGCCCGATGGCGAGGAACCCGGCCCGGTCGTCCTGGGCGGGGTCGAGGAGGAGATCCGTGGTGTCCGTGCGGGGCCACTCGACGACGTGCCACCCCGGCCCCAGATGGTCGAGCCGGCCCAGGGCGCGGGCCCCGGCCGCTTCCAACCGGCGGGCCCCCCGCTCGGCGCGCCGCCGCCGGGCCCACTCCAGGGGGCTCGGACGGGTCGGGTCGAGCACCCCGGGGGCATCCGCCCTGGGGTGTGGCACCGAGACGGGCGGCAGTGCCCGTGCGGTGGGTGCGGCTCGACGTGCGGGAAAGACAGTCATCGCGACCTCCGGCAAAAGGTCCCTCGAAGTTATGTCCTCACTACCCTACGTTGACATACCGGGTACCCGGCAAGTCGGAGCGCCGGAGTGAGTGCGGATGAATGCCATATTCATCCACAGACGTTTTACCGGATGCCGCCAAACCCTGCCCTACCCTTGGCCGGGTGACCCACTACGTGGACAGTGAAGTCGGCCGCCTCGGCACCGTGCTGCTGCACCGGCCGGGCCCCGAACTGGCCCGACTCACCCCCCGGAACAACGACTCGTTGCTGTTCGACGCTATCCCATGGGTCGGGCGGGCACAGGAGGAGCACGACGCGTTCGCCGCCGAGCTGCGCGCCCGCGGGGTGGAGGTGCTCTACCTCGCCACCCTCCTCGCCGAGACCCTCGCCGTCGCCGAGGCCCGCACCGAGCTGACCGAGCAGGTGCTCAGCTCGCCCCGGCTCGGCGACACCCTGCGCCGCCGCGTGGCCGACCACCTCGCCTACCTCGACCCCGCCGCCCTCGCCGACGTGCTCATCGCCGGGCTCGCCCACGAGGAGCTGCGGATCAGCCGGGAACGGCCCGGCGGGCTCGTCTACTCCCTGATGGACCGGCACGACTTCGTCATCGATCCCCTGCCCAACCTGCTGTTCACCCGCGACTCGTCACTGTGGATCGGCGACCGGGTCGGTGTCACCAGCCTGGCCATGCCGGCCCGCCGAAGAGAGACGAGCATCACCGACGCGATCTACCGGCACCACCCGCGCTTCGTCGGCACCGAGTTCGTCTACCACCCGGGGCTGGAGCACCTGGAGGGCGGCGACGTGCTGCTGCTGGCCCCGGGCGTGCTCGCGGTCGGGGTCGGCGAGCGCACCACCCCGGCCGGCGCGGAGCGGCTCGCCCGGCAGGTCTTCGCCGCCGGGCTGGCGCACACCATCCTGGTGGTGCCGATCGCCCAGGAACGCGCCACCATGCACCTGGACACCATCTGCACGATGGTCGACGTCGACGCCGTGCTGATGTACGCGAACGTGGCGGGCAGCCTCGTCGCGTACACGGTGGTCGCCGGCCCCGACGGCGAGCCGCAGGTGGACGGCCCCGCGCCGTTCCTGCGGGCCGCCGCCGACGCGATGGACCTCGACCAGCTCCGGGTGATCGACACCGGCCTCGACCCGGTCACCGCCGAGCGGGAGCAGTGGGACGACGGCAACAACACCCTCGCCATCGCCCCCCGGCTCTGCGTCGGCTACGAGCGCAACACCGGCACCAACGCCCAGCTGGAGCGGGCCGGCATCGAGGTGATCCCGATCGCCGGCTCCGAGCTGGGCTCCGGCCGGGGCGGCCCGCGATGCATGTCCTGCCCCCTGGTCCGGGAGTAAGGAAGGGCCCCCTGTTAACGCAAAACGTTGTACAGGGGGCCCTTCCTAACACTTCGCTCAGCGCAGGGTGAGCTGCCGGCCGAGCAGGCCGTGCCGGGCGCGGCGGCCCGCCGCGTCCAGCGGCTCCTTCTCGGCGAGGGCCTCGGCGTAGCGCTCGGCGAACTCCCGCACCGGCTCCTCCCAGTCGGCCGCCGGGACGTCCTCGGGCAGGTCCCAGACCGGCACGAGGCGCCCGTGCGCGCGGAACATGCCGGCGAACTTCGTGCCCCCGGCGAGGGGCAGCGTGCCGGCGGCGCTCAGCCGCGCCAGGGCGTCCAGCGCGGCGTCCTCGTCGTCGGGGAGCACCCAGCGCACGTGCGCCTTCTCCGGCACCTGACACCAGTACGCCGCCCGCGCCGCCGCCAGCCGCACGGTCGGGTAGATGGCCGCGTTGGCCCGCTCCAGCGACGCCTGGACGGTCGGGTCGTCGGCCGCCCCCGGGTCGAGCCAGAACTCGAAGCCCTCGTGCATGCTGATCTCCAGCGGCCCGTCGACCAGGATGTCCTGGAGGCGGGGGCCGGGGCCGGGCAGCGGCGGCACGGTGACCGTCCGGCCCGGCTCGGTGCGCAGCGCGCAGAGCAGCGCCTCGGCCAGGTCCCGGGAGACGTCGCCGGACTGCTGGTGGCGCTGGAGCCCGACGAAGACCCGACCGTCCGCCTTGGTCATCGCCGGTGCGGCCATCGGCAGCACGGTGGCCAGGGTGACCGGGCGGTCGCCGTGCTCCTCGACCAGCTCGGGGACGAGCCGCAGCGGCGCGGACGCGGCGGGGACCAGCTCACGCAGGGCGATCCACTCCGGCTCGTCGGCCAGCCCCTCGAACGGTCGGGGCACGAAGACGTCCCGCACCTTCTCCCGCTTCCCGGTGACGCTGACGTCGGCGGCCCGCTGGATCCTTCTACGCTTGCTCACGGCGAGACAGCCTAGAGCCCACGGCCCGCCGGGGTGGGGAGGACCCGCCCCGCCCGCCCGGCCCGCGTGGCTCAGCCGGCGGCGACGAGATCGGTGCGGGGCGTGGCGGCGGGGTCGAACTCGGCCCACACGCACTGCCCGAGGCCGTCCCGGTCGACGCCCCACCGGCTGGCCAGGCCCGCGACGATGTGCAGGCCCCGGCCGTCGACCGCATCGGGGCTGGCGGCCCGCACCAGCGGCCCGGCGGCGGCCCCGCCGTCGGTGACCCGGAGCTGGACGAACTGCCCGTCGGGGGTGCGGCGCAGCCGCCAGGCCACCCGGACCACCCCGCCGGGGAGCGCCTCGGCGTGCCGGACGGCGTTGCCGACCAGCTCTGCCAGGACCGCCACCAGGTCGGCCAGGAGCATCGACGGCACGACGTCGGCCAGCTCGTCGGCGAGCCGGTGCCGGGCCAGGCGCGCACCGGTCGGGTGGTGCGGCACCACCACGCACCACGACCTCTCGACCCGCTCTCCCGCCACCGTCGCTTCCTCTCGCCCCACCACACCCCGCGGCCGCGGAGACTCGCCCCACCACACCCCGCGGCCGCGGAGACCTGCCTCGCCGCCCCGGCCCCGGCCCCGCCGGCCGGGCTCACCCGCGTGGCAGCCGGACCTCTGCGACCGTACCGCCACCTTCCCTCGGCCGGAGGGACACCCAGCCGTTCTGCTGTTCAACGATCCGGCGGACGAGATAGAGGCCGAGCCCCGCGCCCGGATATCCCCGGCGGTCGCCGGACTCGCCCTGCCAGAACCGGTCGAACGCCCGCTCGACGTGCTCCGGCCGGATGCCGATGCCCCGGTCGCTGACCCGCAGCGACACGGTCCGCTCGTTGCCTCCGGCGGTGATCTCGATCGGGGTGCCGGGCGCCGAGTACTTGTCGGCGTTGGTCCCCAGCTCGGTCAGCACCGTCGTCAGCGACTGCCGGCTGCCGAGCGCCTTCGGCAGGCCCTCGGGCACGTCGAGGACGACCCGGCGGCGCAGGTCGGTGGGCAGGTCGGCGACGGCGGCCCGGAGCGCCTCGCCCAGGTCGAAGGGGACGGACGGCTCGCCGGGCCGGCCCTCGGTGGCCGAGGTGAGCAGCCGGTCGACCAGCCGGGCCAGTTCGTTGGCCCGCTGCCCGATGACCCGGGCGGCCTGCCGCCGGTCGGCCTCGGTGAGGGAGTCCCAGTGCTCGGTGAGGGTGTCCGCGTACCCCTTGATGACGGTGACCGGCGTGCGCAGCTCGTGGCTGGTCACCGCGACGAAGAGGTCCCGGTCCTGGTCGCGGAGCTGCTGGTCGGTGATGTCCCGGAAGGTGACCACGCGCAGCGCCCCGGGGCCCGGCAGCTCGCCCGAGGTGATCTTGATCCAGCGGCCGTCGGGCAGCCGGTGGTCGAGGACCTGCCCGGACGGGGGGAGGGGGAACGGCAGGGCGCGGTTGAGCGACTCCGCGACCGACCGGCCGGTCACCTGGGCGGCGGCCGGGTTCCAGAGCCGGACGCGCCCGTCCCGGTCGACCACGGCGAGCCCGTCGGCCAGCGCCGCGACCACCGGGCCGTCGCCGTGCACCGGCAGCCCGCTCTGGTCGCTGTACATGTGGGCGATGCAGGAGGCGATGTACGCCACCACCTCGTGCTGCCCGGCGGCCGTCGAGTCGTCGTCGTCCGGGTAGAACGCGTGCAGGCTGCCGACGGTCAGCCCGCCGATCTCGGCGCGGGCGGCCACCATCCGGCGCAGCCCCCGGTCGACCAGCTCGGCGCCGATCGGGCCGGGGATGCGGTCCACCCGGATGTCGCGGACCCGCGGGCCGGAGAGCAGGCAGACGGTGGCCGGGTCGGTGGGCGACACGGGCCGGCCGACGGCCCACTCGGCACCCCCGGTCGCGGCGATCACCCGGCCGCCGGTGGGCGCGAACTCCACGAAGGCGGTGCTGGCCGCCCCGATCGCCGGCTGGACCACCTGGAGCAGCCGGGCGAGGACGGGCAGACCGGCTTCACCAGAGTTGATCATCTCGATAACCCTGCCATGGCCGGTTATCAGGGCGGCGAGGTCGGTACGGTCCGGCATGTCCCGAGTGTGCCGCGCCGGCCCGCTCCCCGACACCCCCGCGCGGGCGGCCCCGGCATCCGCGCCGCCCGGCGAACCCGGCCTGACCAGCCAGCGGACGACGCCGCCCCGCCGGTTCACCGGCCCCGTCCGGTGCGGAGGCGACCTCGGCGGCCGGTGCCGCCCGACCCGTTCACCGGCCCAGCCGGGCCAGCGCGTGCGCCGGCCGGTCGGTGATGATCCCGTCCACCCCGACGTCGAGCACCAGGTCCAGTTCGGCGGGCTCGTTGACGGTCCAGACGTACACCTGGTGGCCGGCGGCCCGCAGCGCGGGAACCAGGCGCGGCCGGGCCCGGACCAGCTCGACCCCCGGCCCGGCGATGCGGGTGCCGAACGGCAGCCGGCCGAGCCGCAGCCAGCGCGGCAGCACCTCCAGCAGGAGCACCGTGGGCAGCCCGGGGGCGAGGTCGCGGACGCGGCGCACGGCCAGCGGCGAGAAGGACATCACGGTGACCTGGACCAGGGCGTCCGGGTCCGGCTCGGCCAGGCCGTAGCGGCGCAGCAGGGCCACCAGCCGGCGCTCCACGTGCCCGCCGTACCGCGAGGGGTGCTTCGTCTCGATCAGCAGCCGCACCGGGCGGCCGGCGGCCAGCACCGCGTCGAGCAACCGTTCGAGGGTGAGCAGCCGGGTGTGCGACTCGTCCGGCAACTCGTCGCCGTCGGGCGGCACGCAGCCCGGGTGCCAGGAGCCGAAGTCCAGCGCCTCCAGCTCCGCCAGCGTGCGGACGCTGACCAGGCCGGTGCCGTTGCTGGTGCGGTCCAGCCGCCGGTCGTGGACGCAGACCAGGTGCCCGTCGCGGGTCAGCCGGACGTCGCACTCCAGCCCGTCGACGCCTTCGTCGAGGGCCCGCAGGTACGCGGCGAGCGTGTGCTCCGGCAGGTCCGCCGAGGAGCCGCGGTGCGCGAAGACCAGGGGGTCACCCATGCCCGTCGCCCGTCGCTCTCAGATGACCTGTCTCGCTCAGATGACCTGGCCCGGCCCGCCGTCCCCGGCCACCACGGGTCGGCCGACGGCCGCCCACTGGCGCATTCCGCCGTCGGCGTTGCGCACCTGGTCCCAGCCGTTGTTCCGCAGGTAGGCCACCACCTGCGCCGAGCGCCCGCCGGAGCGGCAGATGACCGCCACGTCGCGGTCGGTGGGCACCTCGGCCATCCGGGCGGGCAGCTCCATCATCGGCAGGTGGTGGGCGCCGGGAGCGTGCCCGGCGGCCCACTCGTCGTCCTCGCGGACGTCGAGCAGGTAGGTGTCGTCGGCGATCTCGGTCACGGGCACGGTGGGAACCTGGGGTCCGAACACGGTCACCAAGCCTAGAGCCTCGCCCGGCCGTCCGGTCGGGGGCGTGCGAATCCGGGCGGGTCGGGACGAATCCGCAGGTCAGAGGCGGGTCACCCAGCGCGGGTTGGCCTGGACCCAGCCGGGCATCCGGGCGCCCCGGACCGCCTCGAAGAGGGCGCTGCCCCCGCCGTCGAGCACGACGTACGAGATGCCGTCGATGGTCTGCGGGTGGGAGGGGATCTGGACGCCCGTCAGCGCGTTCGGGGGGAGGTCCCGGAGGGTGAGCAGCAGGTCCTCCAGGGGCACGCCGTTGGTGTCGACGGTCAGCGACGCGCCGACCGCCCGGATGAGCCGGTCGAGCCGCACTGGGTCGCGACGCAGGTTCGTCTCGCCGGCCCGGTCCAGCATCGCCCGCAGGAGCTGCTGCTGGTGGCGCTGCCGGTCGTAGTCGCCGCCGGGCAGGTCGTAGCGCTGCCGGACGTAGTCCAGCGCCCGCGCGCCGTCCATCTGCTGGCAGCCGGGGCTGAACAGGGTCTGGGTGTGGATCGAGCGGACCTCGGTGTCGACGCACATGCGCACCCCGCCGAGGAGGTCGATCACCTGCCGCAGCCCGGCGAAGTCGATCAGGGCGGCCCCGTCGAAGCGCAGCCCGGTGAGCCGGGTGAGGGTGGCCGAGAGGAGCTGGACGCCGGCCTCGCCGCCGCCACCGTGCTCGTACGCCGCGTTGAGCTTGTCGCTGCCGCCCCCGTAGCCGTTTCCCCCGGGCGGGATGCTGACCAACAGGTCGCGGGGGAACGAGACCAGATAGGCGCTCTTCGTGTCGGCCGGCACGTGCACGACCAGGATGGTGTCGGAGCGTTGGTCGTCGCCGGCCGCGCCGGGCCGCCGGTCCGAGCCGACGAGGAGGTAGTTGAGCGCCCCGTCGAGGTCCGTCCGGTCGCGCCGGGCGTCCGCGTCGAGCAGGTCCTCCTGGGTCACCGTGCGCTCGTACCGGTGGCCGAGGGCCCGGAGCCCGACCACGGTGCCGGCGGCCAGCAGCGCCAGGGCGAGGCCGACCCCGAGCAGGACCCGGCTCCAGCGGGGTACGCGTCGACGGGCCGGTCCCCGCCGTCCCCGTCCGGATTCCCCCGACCTGGCCGTGACGCCCCCCGTCGCCGCACGTGAATAGTTCTCACGTCAGGCTACGGGGGGCGTCGGGTCCGGCGGAGGGTTTCCCCTGATCAGGGTGCTACTTGCGGGTCGACAGCACGCCCGGATTGGCGTAGACGAACTCGGCGAGCTTGTCGTTCTTGATCGCCTGGAACATCTCCATGGTCTGCGGGCTCAGCGACTCCTTCGTCCCGCTGGCGTTCGCGTGGAACGTGCCGCCGTTGGTCCGCAGCGTGGTCAGGTCGTTGCCGGTGACCCCGCGCATCGTGTAGATGAAGTCGATGATCGGCACGCCGCCGGTGTCCAGGACGAACGCCTTGCCGGCCGCCTTGATCAGCCCGTTGAGCTTCACCGGGTTGGTCAGCGTGCCGTTCTCGGTCGCCTTCTTCGCCATCGCCTTGATCAGCTGCTGCTGGTTCTGCTGGCGGTCGTAGTCGCTGTTCGGCAGGCCGTAGCGCTGCCGGGCGTAGTCGAGGGCCGCCCAGCCCTTCATGTCCCGGCAGCCCTTCTTGTGCACCACCGGGGTCATCGGCTTGCCGGTCTTCTTCGCGTCGGCGTTCCACATCGGCTTGCCGTCGACGTACGACATGTGGTGCGACTTGACCTCGTGGCTCACGCAGATCCGCACGGTGCCGAGGGCGTCGATGACGCCCTTGAATCCGCCGAAGTTGATGATGGCCGCGCCGTCGAAGCTGATCCCCGTCATCTTCTTGATCGTCTGGGCCATCAGCTGCGCGCCGCCCTCCCAACCGCCGCCGTTGCGGGCGCCCGCCTGGAAGGCTGCGTTGATCTTGTCGGTGCCGCCGCCGTAGCCGCTCTTCTTGAACGCCGGGATCTGCGCCTCGGTGTCGCGCGGAATGGAGATCAGGTACGCCTGGTCGTGCGAGGCGGGGATGTGCAGCACGATGATGGTGTCGGCCCGGACGTCGTCGGCGGCCCAGCGCTCGCGGGCGTCCACACCCAGCAGCAGCATGTCGATCGGGCCGTCCAGGCTCGCCCCGCCCTCGGCGTCGGACTTGCCGGCGTCGCCGAGCAGGTTGCGCTGCGCGATGTTGCCGGTGGCCTGGCTGATGAACGCCTTGCTGCCGACGATGGCGATCCCGCTGGTCATCATGAGGATCGCGCCGAAGACGACGGTGAGGCGGGCCCACAGCGGGTCCTTGCGGCGCTTCTTGCGCTTACGGGCGGGGACGTCGGCGGGGGGTCGGCCGCCGCTGCGGGGTTGCGACGGGATGGCCGACGGAACCCGTGCGACCGCGCCGACGGGCTCCTGCGACGGAGGGCGACGGCTGGTATGAACCGGCATGCGTGCTCCAGCTCGCGTGATCGGGGGGCGGGACCACTGTACGTACCGCTTCCCGTCAAGGCGAGTTCGTCCGCCGGCTATTCGCAGTTATCCTGGCAGTTGCCTGCGGAATTCACCCGTTCGGTCAATCGAAAGCAGCCGGTCGGCGGTAGGGCCCCCGGTGGAATGGGGTCCGACCGCCGACCGGCGCTGACGTGTGTCGAAGTAACGACCAGCCGAATCCGTCTCCGTTACCGGAAACTCGTCACCCCGAGCTGCCCTCCGGCGGGTTGGCCTTCACCCACTCGGCCATCTTGTCGGCCGTCATCGCCTGGTACATGGCCAGCGCCTTCTCCCGGTCCGAGACCACCACCGACTCGCCGTTGATCGTGTCGCTGCCCGAGTTCGGGCTGGTGACGAAGATCAGGTTCTCCCCGCGCAGGCTGCGGAACTGCAGCGCCATGTCGACCAGCGAGAAGCCCTGGTCCACGGTCACCGCGTCCGTCACCGACTGGAGGAACGCGTTGAGCTTCTTCGGGTTGGTCAGCGTGCCCGTGCTGGCCGCCTTGTCCATCAGGGCCTTGAGGAACTCCTGCTGGTGGCGCATCCGCGCGAAGTCGCCGTCGGGGAACTGCTTGCGCTGCCGGATCCAGTCCAGCGCCTCCGCGCCGTTCATGTGCATGGTGCCCTTGGTGAACTTGCGGAACGGCTTGTGGATCGAGGTGATCGACCGCTCCACCTTCAGGTCCACCCCGCCGAGCGCGTCGGTGACCTGCTTGAACCCGGCGAAGTCGATCGCCATCACGTTGTCGATGCGGACGTCGGTGAAGCACTCCACCGTCTTCACGGCCAGCGGCAGGCCGCCGAACGCGAACGCGGCGTTGATCTTCGCCCGCTGCCCCGAGGCGCAGTCCGCCTGGGCGTTCTCGGGGATCGGCACGTACAGGTCGCGGGGGATGGAGACCAGGTAGGCGGACTTGTGGTCGGCCGGGATGTGCATGACGATGATCGTGTCGGCCCGCCACTGGCTCTGCTGGTCCACCGGGGCGTCCGGGTCCCGCGAGTCGCTGCCGACCAGCAGGATGTTGAGCGCACCGTCCACCGCCTTCGGCGGTCGGCCGCCGGTCAGCTCCGAGAACGGGTCGGTGCGGGCCAGGTCCTGGTTGAGGTTGCGGGTGTAGAACCACGCCCCGGCCCCGCCGAGCAGCGCGAGGACGAGCACCGCCACGCCGGCCACCAGGCCGATCCGGCCCCACCTCGGGCGCGGCCCGCGCCCACCGGCCCGCCGGGGAGCGCCCGGCCCACCCGGTCCCCCGGGCCCCCCGGGGCCGTCCGACCCGCCGAAGCCGCCGCCCCGGGGCCGGTCGTCGTGGGTGGGATACCACTGGGCCCCGGGCACGCGGGCGCGCCCCGAGCCCTCCTGGCCGGGGCCGGGCACCGGGGCACGCCCCGCGCTGCGACGCAGGTGTGGAATCGGAACGCCGGCGGAAGCGGTCGCTGACATGTACCCGAGGGTACGTAGCCCCGTCGAGTGTCGCCCTCAATCGCAGGTCGGCCGGCGGGCCGCGTCGCGCCGACCGGCTACCCTAGCCGCTCGCGGAAGTGCTCGATCGTGCGTCGGAGGCCGTCTTCGGGCGCCACCGCCGGCTCGTATCCGAGCAGTTCACGGGCAAGGGTCAGGTCGGGGCGGCGCATCTCCGGGTCGTCGGCCGCCCGGGTGACGTACGTCACCTCGGACGTGCTGCCGGAGAGTGACACGATCAACTCGGCCAGTTGCCGCATGGTCAGCTCGTGCTCGGTGCCGCAGTTGACCGGGCCGGTCTCCGTCGAGTCGAGCAGCAGCAGGATGCCGCGCACCAGGTCCTCGACGTAGCAGATCGACCGGGTCTGGTTGCCGGTGCCGTGCACGGTGATCGGCTCGCCGCGCAGCGCCTGCGAGATGAACGTCGGGATCGCCCGGCCGTCGTCCGGCCGCATCCGCGGGCCGTACGTGTTGAAGATCCGCACGATCGCGGCGTCCAGCCCCCGGTACCGGTGGTAGGCCATCGTGGCCGCCTCCGAGAACCGCTTCGCCTCGTCGTAGACGCTGCGCACGCCGATCGGGTTGACGTTGCCCCAGTACGTCTCGCGCTGCGGGTGCTCCTTCGGGTCCCCGTACGCCTCGGAGGTGGAGGCCATCAGGAACCGGGCGCCGTCGGCGACCGCGCGGTCCAGCAGGTGCAGGGTCGCCACCGACCCGACCCGGAGGATCTCCACCGGCAGGGTCGCGAAGTCGGTGGGGCTGGCCGGGGAGGCCATGTGCATGATCGCGTCGAACCGCTCGGCCAGCGCCGGGTGGTGGGTCGGCAGCCCGTCGGAGATGTCCGCCTCGACCAGCGTGAAGTTGGGCTTGTCGTGCAGGTGGGCCACGTTGTCCTTGGAACCGGTGACGAAATTGTCCAGCGCCACCACCGTGCAGCCGCGGGCGACGAGTGTGTCGACCAGGTGCGACGGCACGAAGCCGGCGCCGCCGGTGACGAGGACGCGGTGACCGGGACCGAAGCGCGGGGCAACCTTCATGCCGACCAGCCTATACAGGCACGAGATGGAAGGAAGGGCCCCCTGTTAACGCGAAACGTTGTACAGGGGGCCCCTTTTAACCAGCTCGGCCGGTGCGGAGCCGAGCAGGCTCGGTACGCACCCGGGCCGGTGCGTACCGGCCTCAGTGCGCGCCGGCGCCGGTGAGGGAACGCACCTCCAGTTCGGCGTACTTCTCCTCGTCGCTCTCGTTGGAGATCATCGTGCCGATCCACCCGCACAGGAACCCGAACGGGATGGAGAGGATGCCCGGGTTGGACAGCGGGAACCAGTGCCAGTCGTGGTCCGGGAACATCGACGTCGGCGCCCCGGAGACCACCGGCGAGAAGAACACCAGCAGCACCGCGGCGAGCAGTCCGCCGTAGATCGCCCAGACCGCGCCGGAGGTGTTGAACCGCTTCCAGAACAGGCTGTAGAGGATCGCCGGCAGGTTTCCGGAGGCGGCCACCGCGAACGCGAGCGCCACCAGGAAGGCCACGTTCAGGCTCTGCGCGTAGATCGACAGGGCGATCGAGACCGCGCCGATGACCAGCGCCGAGACCCGGGCCACCCGGACCTCCTGGCGCTCCGATGCCTGCCCGTTCTTGAGGACGTTGGCGTAGAAGTCGTGCGCCAGGCTGGACGACGAGGCCAGGGTGAGCCCGGCGACCACCGCCAGGATGGTGGCGAAGGCCACCGCCGCGATGATCGCCAGCAGGGTCGCGCCGCCGAGGTCGCCGCCGAGGAAGGTGATGCCCAGCTTCTCGGCGAGCTGTGGCGCGGCCGTGTTGCCGGCCTTGTCCTGGGCGGTGATCGCCGGGCCGCCGACCAGGGCCGCCGCGCCGAAGCCGAGGGCCAGGGTGAGCAGGTAGAACGCGCCGATGATGCCGATCGCCCAGAGCACGCTCTTGCGGGCCGCCTTGGCGGTCGGCACGGTGTAGAAGCGGATCAGGATGTGCGGCAGGCCCGCCGTGCCGAGCACCAGCGCGATGCCGAGCGAGAGCAGGTCGACCTTGTTGTAGAACGTCTGCGTCGCGTTCCCGGCCACCTCGACGCCGTAGCGCAGGCCGGGTTCGAGGAAGGCGCTGCCCTTGCCCGAGGAGGCGGCGGCGTCGCCGAGCAGCGACGACAGGTTGAACTTGTACTTCGCCAGCACCAGCAGGGTCATCACCAGCGCGCCGGTCATCAGCAGGAACGCCTTGACGATCTGGACGTACGTGGTGCCCTTCATGCCGCCCACGGTGACGTAGATGATCATCAGGGCGCCGACCATGATGATCGTGGCGACCTTCGCGGTGTCGGCGTCCATGCCGAGGAACGTGGTGCCCGGCTTGATGCCCAGCAGCAGCGCCACCAGCGCGCCCGCGCCGACCATCTGGGCCAGCAGATAGAAGATCGACACGGTGATGGTGGAGACCGCCGCCGCCGTGCGGACCGGCCGCTGGCGCATCCGGAACGCCAGCACGTCCGCCATCGTGTACCGGCCCGAGTTGCGCAGCAGTTCGGCGACGAGCAGCAGCGCCACCAGCCAGGCGACCAGGAAGCCGATCGAGTAGAGGAAGCCGTCGTAGCCGTAGAGGGCGATGATGCCGGCGATGCCGAGGAACGACGCGGCCGACATGTAGTCGCCGCCGATCGCCATACCGTTCTGGAAGCCGGAGAAGGACCGGCCGCCCGCGTAGAAGTCGGTGGCGGTCTTGGTCTGCCGGCTGGCCCAGATGGTGATGGCCAGGGTCACCGCCACGAACACCAGGAACAGCGTGATGGTGAGGTTGCGGGCGGTGCCGCCGCCCGCCTCAGCCGCGAGGACCGTGTTCATGGGTCACCTCCCCCATCTCGGCGCGGATGCGGTCGGCGACCGGGTCGATCTTCCGGTCGGCGAACCGGGAGTAGAGCCAGGCGATCAGGAACGTCGAGACGAACTGGAGCAGGCCGAAGATCAGGGCGACGTTGATGTTGCTGCCGAACAGCCTCGTGCCCATGAAGTCCCGCGCGTACGCGGAGAGGATCACGTAGAGCGCGTACCAGAGGAAGAACGCGACGGTCATCGGGAAGATGAAGCCGCGCAGAGCGCGACGCAACCCGGCGAACTCGTCCGAACGCTGTACGGCGAGGTACCGGTCCGCCGTGGACGCGGCCGGGCCCGCCGTCTCCGGCTCGGCCGGTGCGTCCGGCGGGGGTGTGTCCGTGGACATCTGTGGATCACCACCTTCACAGGCGTAGGGGGTTTCGCGCACGGTAGGAACCGCGCGCCCCGCCCGGGAAGAGGTGGATCGACGAGGGTCTCCACCTGCGCCGAGCGGTCGCCTGCCTGCGCCGAGTGACCCAGGTCACTCCGGTGACCGGTAGTGGCTGGTCAGGTCAGCTCGTGGTACCGACCCCGGTAGTGCAGCAGCGGGTCGCTCTCCCGCGTCAGGTCGATGCACTCGATGGTGGCCTCGACGAGCAGCGCCCAGCCGTACTCGCGGGCGGTGTCGAGCCGGCACCCGGCCCAGCCGGCGGCGTCGGTGGGCACCGGGCCGTACTCGGTCTCGGTCCAGACGCCGGTGGCGAAGAGGCCGCCCGGCGACGGGAACAGGCCGGCGAACCGGTCGGCGAGCTGCCGGTGCGGCGGACCCAGCGGCGCGACGGCGAACCGTCCCGCCGCCTCGACCGCCGCCCACAGGTCCGACTCCGCGTCGACCAGGCCCAGCAGCCGGTCCGGCTCCCCCTCGGCGACCAGCGTGGAGGACACGGTCAGGCCGGCGGGGCCCGGCGCGGTCCACAGCGTGACCGGCGCGGCGAGCCGACCCCGCAGCCGCCGGGCCGGGGAGCGCTGTCCCGCTGGTACGGCGAACGGGTCGACGTGGTGGATCTCGGCACCCGGCTCTGGATTCACGTGAAACATTGTGACCCCACCCGGCCCCCGCCGGCCGCCGGTCGGACCCTTCCGCCGAGGCCCGCGCTCAGGCCCGCCCGCCGCCGCACCGCGGCGGTCGCAGCCCTTCCGCCCTCTCCGGCACCGCAAGCCCAGTGCGCCCCCTTTGCTCTGCACCCGGATACGCAGCGCTCACCGAGCGCAACCGATGGCCGCATGCCTCGGCTCCGTCGACCCCGCACCCTCGCAGCTCAGGAGGGTGCTGCGCGGATGGGTGCAGAGCAAAGGGGAGGTGCGGGCGTGGAGGGTCGGGAGAGGGTGACCACGGAGAGCAACGAGACACGGTGGCTCGGCGACGAGGCGCGGTGACCCGGCAGCGAGACACGGTGACCCGGCGGCGCGGCGCGGGGCCGCGCGGTCACTCGTCGGAGCGCAGGGCGCGGCGGGCGGCGGCCAGCACCTCCGGGTCGGTGCAGCCGGCGGCGTACCCGGCGATCCGGCGGCGGATGTCCCGGCCGAGCAGCCAGCTCCCGACCCGGTGCGCGACGGGGCGCAGGAACGCCGGCCGGCAGCGGAAGTGGTATCGCCAGGTGGCGACCGACGTGCCGGGCTCCGGGCCGGGGGCGAACCGCCACCCGCCCGCGAACATCTCGAAGAACCACGGGCCCCGGACCATCTTCATCCCGACGTGGCTCGGCGGCGCGAAGGAGACGTACTCGCTGACCATCGTCAGGCCGTGCCGGGATCGGGTGAAGGTGCGCACGCCCTTGCCCGGGCGCGTCGCCCCGTCGGTGAAGTGCTGCTCGCGGACGAACGGGTCCCAGCGGTACCGGGCCGGCGCGACGGTCTGCGACACCGCGAAGGCCAGCTCGGGCGGCACCGGCACGGTGATCACCGACTCGACGACAGGCATCGTCCCATTGTGCCGCCCGTCAGCCAGGCAAGCTCGGGCGCGTGTGCGGGGGGCTCCTATCGTGCCGGGCATGAGTCCCGTGACGCCGCAGCAGCTCGCCCAGACCCGCGTCGTGGCCGCCGACGCCGTGCTCCGCAACGAGGTGGACTTCCGGGGCTATCCCCACCGGCACCTCGCCATCGCCGCCCGCCCGCGACTCAGCAGCAGCGGCGTCACCCAGCTCCTGGAGGCCGTCGAATACCTCGCCCACTACGGGTGGGAACTGGTCAACGTCAGCTCCTCCAGCAACAGCGGCCTGTTCTACGCGTTCCTGCGCCGCCGCTGAACCGCGGCCCCGCCGCTGGGCAACGCTCAGCGGCGCGGGGTCACGGCCGTCAGCAGCTCGGGGGCCCGCCGGTCCAGCACGTCACCGGCCAGGTACGCGCCGAGCAGCGCCGCGCCCAGCCCGTACGCCAGCCCCAGGGGCGTGGCCAGCCAGAGCCAGGCGTCGCCGAGCAACGCCGCGGCGACCACCATCGGCACGCTCGCCACCGCCGTGCCCAACATCGACAGCAGGGTGAGGAAGCTCTTCGCGACCCCGGCCCCGCTGTTCATCGCGAACGGGTTGCTCGTCTCCGGCAGCGAGTACGCCCCCAGCACCGAGACGAAGGCGCTGATCGCCAGCCCCGCCCCGTACGTGGCGAGGAGGCTGCCCGCCATCACGCCCAGCCACGCCGGCCGACCCAGCAGCATCCCCAGGATCACGGTGACGACGGCGAGCATCGGCAGGACGTACACCGAGAAGGCGGCCATCCGGGCCCGCAGCTCCAGCCGGCCGGGGACCCCGGCGACCACGTTCGCCGCGTACGCGCTGCCGTCGAAGCCGAACTGGTTGGCCAGGGTCACCGAGGCGAGCAGGCCGACGAAGACCATCGAGATGCTGACCAGCACCGGGGACGAGTCGGGGGCGGCGAACTCCATGCCCTCCCCGGTGGAGAAGCTCGCCCCGCCGAAGTTGACCATCACCGGCACGAAGATGCCGACCACGGCGATCGTGATCAGGTTGGCCCGCCGCCGGGCGTCCCGCCACCAGTAGCGGCACTCCCGGGCCACCAGCGCGCCGAACCGGTCCCGCCGCGCCCAGCCGACCGCCTTCGGAAAGAGCTGCCCGACCGCGCCGGAAACGGCCCCCGCCGCGCCGCCCGCCGCCGCACCGCCCACCGCCGCGCCGCCCACCGCCGCGCCGCCGCCGGTCTTCGCCGCGCCGCCGCGCACCTTGGCCCCGCCGCCGCGCACCCTGATCCGGCCGCCGCTGGCCGCCCCGACCATGGCCGACTCCAGCGACCGGGACCACCACCACAGCAGCGCGCCGATCGTCAGCGCGGTGATCAGCAGCTTCACCGGCACGGCCCAGGCCCGCCCCTCGGCCACGTCGATGCCGACCGTCCACGGCGCGCCGAACGGGGTCCAGCCGACGACCCGGGCCACCCCGGTCAGCCGGTCCCAGTCGGCCTGCTGCACGGCGGCCACCACCACGATCTGCAGCGGGCCGAGCAGCGCGGCGAGCACCGCCAGCAGCACGGCCGCCAGGTCGCGTACCCGACGGGAGCGCAACATGGTCGCGAACGCGCTGGTCATCGCCCGGCTGGCCGCGACGCAGAGCAGCAGCCCGGCGACCACCCCGACGGCCGCGACGAGCGCCGCCGCCGCGCCGCCGAGCAGGCCCGAGGTGAGCACCAGCCCGCCGGTCGCGATCAGCGCCGCCACCGCCGGCACGCTGACCAGCGCGGCGGCGAACAGCCCGGTGACCAGGGTGCGCCGGGACAGCGGCAGCAGGGCGAACCGGGCCGGGTCGAGCGTCTCGTCCACCCCGAAGAAGACCAGCGGCAGCAGCAGCCAGCCGAGCACCAGCAGGCCGCCGCCGAACGCGGCGGCCATCAGCGCGTACGTCGGCTCGTCGGCCAGCCCTGGGGCGGCCAGCAGGAAGAAGCCGGTGGCGGCGAACCAGAGCCCGGCGATCATCCCGCCCACGAACATGGCGATGCGCCAGCCCTGGCCCCGGAAGTTGTTGCCCATCACCCGCAGCTTCAGCCGGACGAAGTGCCGGGCCGAGACGGGGCGGACCCGTTCGGCCGGCTGGCCGCCCGGCCCGGTCACCGCCATGGTCGCGCCCCGCTGGCCCGCGCCGGTCACCGGGACAGCCACGCCAGCTCCTCGCCCGTCGCTGTGCGCCCGCCGACCACCTCGACGAACACGTCCTCCAGCGAGCGGTCGCCGCGCACCTCGTCGAGCGTGCCGACCCGCTTGATCGTCCCCTCGGCGAGGATCGCGACGTGCGAGCAGAGCCGCTCGACGACCTCCATGACGTGGCTGGAGAAGATGACCGTCCCGCCGCCGACGACGTACCGGTGCAGGATGTCCCGGATCAGGGCCGCCGACACCGGGTCGACCGCCTCGAACGGCTCGTCGAGCACCAGCAGCCGGGGCCCGTGCAGCAGCGCGCAGGCCAGGCCGATCTTCTTCTTCATGCCCGCCGAGTAGTCCACGACCAGCGTCCGGCCGGCGTCGCCGAGGGCGAGCACGTCGAGCAGCTCCGCCGCGCGCTGGTCGACCACCGCCGGGTCCATGCCGCGCAACAGACCGTGGTACGCCAGCAGCTCCGCCCCGCTGAGCCGGTCGAACAGCCGTACGCCGTCGGGCATCACGCCGAGGAGCTGCTTCGCCCGGACCGGGTCGGTCCACACGTCGTGCCCGAGCACCCAGGCGCCTCCCGCGTCGGGGCGCAGCAGCCCGACCGCCATGGACAGGGTGGTGGTCTTGCCGGCCCCGTTCGGGCCGAGCAGCCCGTAGAACGAGCCGGCCGGCACGTCGAGGTCGACGCCCGCCACCGCCACCTTGCCGTCGAACCGCTTGGCGAGGCCACGCAGCGCGAGCGCGGAGTGCTCATCAGTCATGTTCCGACCGTATCCGGCGCTGGCCAGCGACCGCTCCCGCCCAGGGACGACCTGCGCCTCCTCCCCGGGCAGGAGGCGGCTCGGGTAGGTTGACGAAGGTCGTTCTTCGGATCCCGGTGCGAGGTGGCGGACAGTGCGGACGAGACTGGTGAACCCGAGCGGAGCGCCCGCCCCGGCAGGGCCCTAATCCCAGGTCGCCGAGGTGCGCCTCGGCGGTGCCACGCTTCTCGTGCTCTCCGGTCAGGTCGCCCTCGACGACGACAACCGCGACATCGTCGGGCCGGGCGACATGACGGCGCAGGCCGAGCGGACCCTGGACATCGTCGGTCAACTGCTCGCCGCGCACGGCGCGACCTTCGCCGACGTGATCAACATCCGGACCTACCTCAACGACATGGCCCACCGCGCCGAGTACGCGGCGGTGCGCGGGAAGTACTTCACCGGTGATCTTCCGATCAGCACGACCGTCGAGGTGTCGAAGCTGTTCCGGGACGACGCGCTGATCGAGATCGAGGTCACCGCCGTCGTCAGCGCCACCTGAGCGCCAAGGGTGTGAGAGGGGGACCCTTCTCTACCGGATGCGTTAAGAAGGGGCCCTTCCTTCGGAGCGGAGCGCCTCGGGGGAGTGCAGGCGCAGCATGGTGCCGGCCACGTCGGCCGGCAACCGCCGTCGGGACGCCACCGACACCGCGATCATCACCGTGAACGCGAGCGGCACCGTCCACGCCGCCGGCTGCGCGGTCAGCGTGGCCGGCCAGCCGGACAGCGGCGGGCCGAGCACCGTGACCAGCACCGCCCCGATCGCCGCCCCGCCGCCGGCCAGTACCCCGGCGGCGGCCCCCACGTCGGTCAGCCCCCGCCACCAGATGCCGAGCACCAGCAGCGGGCAGAAGCTGGACGCGGCGACGGCGAAGGCCAGCCCGACCACCTGGGAGACGTCCATCCCCGACACGTTCAGCGCGAGTGCCGCCGGCACCCCGCCCGCGATGACCGTGGCCAGCCGGAAGCCGCGCACCGAGCCCCGCCCCAGCACGTCCGTGGAGATCACCCCGGCGACGCTGGTGAGCAGCCCGGACGACGTCGACAGGAACGCGGCGAACGCCCCGGCGGCGACGAGCGCGGCGAGCAGCCGGCCGGTCAGGCCGTCGCCGAGCGCCGCGCCGGGCAGCAGCACCACCACCGCGTCGGTCTGCCCGGTCACCAGCAACTGCGGGGTGTAGATGCGGCCCAGCACCCCGTAGAGGGTGGGCAGCAGGTAGAACACGCCGACCAGGGCCAGCACCACCAGCGTGGTGCGCCGGGCCGCCGCCCCGTCGGGGTTGGTGTAGAACCGCACGAGCACGTGCGGCAGCCCCATGGTGCCCAGGAACGTGGCCAGGATCAGCGAGTACGTGGCGAACAGCCCCCGGTCGTCGTCCCCGGCGGCGCTGGGCAGCAGCCAGTCCGCGGCGTCGGTGGCCGTGCCGGAGACCTGCGGCACCGGGTCGCCGGCGGCGAAGTCGAGCCGGTCGCCGGGGCGTACCTCGCGGATGTCGCCGTCGGGGAGGGTGAGGGTCGCGCGGTGCTCGACCACGACGGTGGTCGCGGTCCGGAACGCCGGCCCGTCGGGCGGGGTCACCGCCGGGCGGGCGTCGGCCTGCCACTGCAACACCAGGAAGATCGCGGGTACGGCGAGCGCGGTCAGCTTCAGCCAGTACTGGAACGCCTGGACGAAGGTGATGGCCCGCATCCCGCCCAGCGCCACGTTCGCGGTGACCACCACCGCCACCACGAGCGCACCGACCGGGTACGCCGCCCCGGTCAGCGTGGCCAGGGTCAGCCCCGCCCCCTGCAGCTGCGGCACGAGGTACAGCCAGCCGATGAAGATCACGAAGGCGGTGGCGAGGGTACGCAACCGCCGCGACCCGAGCCGCACCTCGCAGAAGTCCGGCAGGGTGAACGCACCGGAGCGGCGCAACGGCGCGGCCACGAACAGCAGCAGGGCCAGGTAGCCGGCGGCGAAGCCGACGGGGTACCAGAGCACGTCCACGCCGTACTTGAGGATCAGCCCAGCCACGCCCAGGAAGCTCGCCGCCGACAGGTACTCCCCGCCGATCGCGGCGGCGTTCCAGGTCGGGCTGACCGAGCGGGAGGCGACGAGGAAGTCGGAGGTGGTCCGGGCCAGCCGCAGCCCGTAGAAGCCGATCCCGACCGTGACCAGGGTGACCGCGACGATCGCGGGGACGACGTACCCGTTGCCCATCTCAGCGCTCCGGCCGCTGGACCAGGTCGGTGAAGTCCTGCTCGTTGCGCTCGGCGAGCCACACGTACGCCCAGCCGACGGCGATGAGGAACGGGAAGGAGACCAGCCCCAGCAGCAGCCAGGGCAGGTTGATGCCGAACACGGTGACCCGCCCCACGGAGGGCGCGATGGCGAACAGCCAGGGCAGGCCGCCCAGGCCGATCAGCACCACCAGGCTCAGCCGCAGCGCCAGGGCGAGCTGGGCCCGCACCAGGCCCCGGACCAGCGCCTCGCCGACCCGGGTCTGCTGGGCCAGCTCGGCGCGGGCCCGGTCGGCGTCGGGCTCCCGGCGGGACACCTCGGCCAGCACGATCCGGGTCCGGCCGGGCGCGGTCGGCGCTGCGCCTGTCGCCTGGCCCGGGGTGCCGCCCGGCGTCTCGTCCCGGGCCGGTGCCCGAGGTGCCGGTGCGGGGTCGTCGGGTGCGGCCACCCCGGCAGTCTGGCCCGATCGGTGGGAATGTCAAGACCGGTGTGGCCGCTGGGCGCATCGCCCCGGTTCACCGGTTCCCGCAGTCGACGGCCGGCGCGCCGATCGGTCCCGCCGCGAGCAGGTCGCGGGCGGTCGCCCGGCCCAGGTTGGCCGTCCAGGCACCATCGGCCGGCAACGTGCCGGCGAGGGCCCGCAGCGCGCAGGAGCGCAGCGGCTCGGGCAGCCGGGTCAGCGCCGGCACCGCGTCGGCCGACAGCCCCGACAGGTACGACACGTCGATCCGGCCGGTCTGCCGGTGCCGGTCGACGTTGCGTTCGGCGATCAGCCGGTCCGGGTTCACCGCGGCCAGCCCGAGCAGGGCGAGCACCGCCGTGCCCACCACCAGCACGGGCAGCCGCCCCGCCCGCAGCAGCAGCACGGCCACCCCGACCAGCACGAACAGGGCCCCGAGCCACAGTTCGACGGCGGCCACCACCAGGCGCAGCCGGGTCGCCCCGTACGCGTCGGCGTAGACCTGCATCCGATACAGCGCCGAGGCGACGACGACCAGGCTGAGCGCGGTGAGCGTGCCGAGCAGGACCCGGACGAGGACCCGGTCGGCTCGGGTGGCGCGGGGGGCCCAGCGGGCCGCCCCGGCGATCACCAGCAGGGTCAGCGCGGAGACCGCGAGCAGCTGCCAGAACCCGCCGCGGGCGTACTGGGCGTAGCTGAGGCCGGCGGTGCGCAGCACGTGCGCGGAGCCGCCGAACAGCACGGCGAGCTGCACCAGCACGAACGCGGCGAACAGCGCGTCGAGCAGGGCCAGCGGCACGGCCCACTCCAGCCGGCGCACGGACCGGGCCGGGGCGACCCGCAGCCTGTCCAGGTCGGCCGGCGCGATCACCAGGTACGCCGCGCCGAGCAGCCCGCCACCGACCAGGGCGACGCGGAACAGCCAGCCGACCGCCCCGCCGACGCCGACCTCGGGCAGCGCGCCGGTGAGCAGGTCCGCGAAGACCGCGTCGGCGGAGGCGAGCAGCAGGCCGAAGACGAGGAGCAGTCCCACCGAGGCGGCGCCGGTGGCGAGCGCGCGCCGCAGCGTCGAGGCGGCCGGGCCGACGCGGCGCGCACCCCGTACCGCCCAGGGCAGCGCCCGGAACGGGGCGGCCGGGGTCAGCGCGACGGCGGCCAGCATGCCGAGCGGCGTCCGGGCGCCCACCACGGCGAGCGCTCCGGTGACCACGGCGGCGAGCAGGCAGAGCGCGAAGAGCCAGCCGGCGGCCCGGACGTACCCGACCGAGACGAGGGCGATCGTCGCGGCGGCCCAGGCCAGCCGGGCGGCCCGCCCCGGCGCCCCCGTGGCGTCGGGACGGGCCACCCCCGCTGCGTCCCCGGTTGGGGTGGACTTGGCGCGGGCCGCCGTCACCAGGGCGGCCGTGGCGACGAGCGTGGCGAGCGGCCAACCGAGGCCGGGGCGGTCGAGCGGGACGACCGTCGCCGCGACGACGGCGGCACCGGCCACCGCGCCGAGCACGACAGGCCGAGCACCGCTTGTCGCCCCCGACGCCTTCAGATCTTGGTACGAGTCTGCCCCCATGGGGGCCGTTTCGTACCAAGATCTCGCGGCGGGTTGGGGTGCAACAGGCATGGTGACTCCTCGGTCGGGCCGGGAAGGGACAAGTCGGGCCGGGAAGGGAGAAGAGCGGAAGAGACCGGGTCAGAGCGGGGCGGTGGTCGGGAGGGTGACCCGGATGCGGCAGCCCGGGGGTGCGCCGGGCGACTCCGGGTGCGGATCGAGGACGGCGATCGTGCCGCCGTGCAGCTCCACCACCCAGCGCGCGATGGCCAGCCCCAGGCCGGTGCCGCCGCCGGGTGACCGGTCGCCCCGGGTGAACCGCTCGAACACCCGGGACCGCTCCTCGACCGGGATGCCGTCTCCCTCGTCGGCCACCTCGAAGTGCAGCCGGCCGTCGCGTTCCGCCGCGCTGACCAGCACCGTCCCGCCCGGCGGGCTGTGCCGGGCGGCGTTGTCCAGGAGGTTCGCGAAGACCTGGTGGAGCCGCCCCGGGTCCGCGTACCCGGTCAGCGGGGCCGTCGGCGGGCGGAGCCGGAACCGGACGTCGCGCCCGACCCCGGCGGACGTCGCCGCCGCGTGCTCCACCGCCTCGCCGAGGAAGTCGACCAGGTCGATCCGCACCCGGCGCAGCGGCACCACCCCGGCGTCCAACCGGGACAGGTCCAGCAGGTCCGCGACGAGGTGGCCGAGCCGCTCCGTCTGGGCCAGCGCGGTCCGCAGCGCGGCCGGCTCGGTGGGCGCGACCCCGTCGACCAGGTTCTCCAGCACCGCCCGCAGCGCGGTGATCGGGGTACGCAGCTCGTGCGAGACGTTCGCGATCAGCTCCCGCCGACGCTGGTCGGCGGCGGCGAGGTCGGCGGCCATCTTGTTGAACGCGTGGGCCAGCTCGCCCACCTCGTCGCGCGAGGTGGCCCGCACCCGCCGGGAGTAGTCGCCCCGGGCCATCGCCCCCGCCGCCGCGGTCATCTCGCGCAGCGGGGAGGTCATCCCGTGCGCCAGCACCTGCGACGTGAGCAGGGCCAGGCCGATCGCGGTCAGCGAGGTCATCGGCGGCAGCCAGCCGATGGCCCACCAGAAGTAGCCCATCCCGGCGGCACCCGACGCGACCAGCAGCAGGCCGAGCTTCACCTTGATCGAGCGGACCGGGTCGAGCGGGCGGGGCAGCACCTTGTTGAGCCAGGTCACGAGGCGGTCGGTCACGGCTGGACCTCCAGCGCGTACCCGACGCCGTGCACGGTGCGGATCAGATCCGCGCCGAGCTTGCGTCGCAGGGCCTTGACGTGGCTGTCCACGGTGCGGGTGCCGGAGCCCTCGGCCCAGCCCCAGACGTCGGCGAGCAGCCGCTCCCGGGGCAGCACCGTGCGCGGTCGGCCGGCCAGGTGCACCAGCAGGTCGAACTCGATGGGCGTCAGGTGCACCTCGACGCCGGCCCGCGACACCCGACGTTCGGCCTGGTTGATCTCCACGTCGCCGACCGTGAGCGCGGCGGGCGCGGCGGCCGCCGCCCGCTCGACCCGGCGCAGCAGCACGTGCACCCGGGCGGCCAGCTCGCGCAGCGAGAACGGCTTGGTGAGGTAGTCGTCCGCGCCGACGGCCAGCCCGACCAGCAGGTCGGTCTCGTCGTCGCGGGCGGTGAGCATGAGGACCGGCACCGGCCGGTGGGCGCGGACCGCCGCCGTGGCGTCGGGCGGCCCGGCCTGGATCCGCCGGCACACCTCCAGGCCGTCGAAGCCGGGCAGCATCACGTCGAGTACGACGAGGTCGGGCTGCCACGCCCGGAACCGGGCGACCGCCGTGGGGCCGTCCCCGGCGGTCTCCACCGTGAATCCCTCGGCCCGCAGCCGGGCGGCGACCGACTCGGCGATCGTCCGCTCGTCCTCGACCACCAGGATCCTGCGTTCCCTCATGGCAGCTGACTGTAGGCAGCGGCTGTGGAGATCGGTGGGGAGCGTTGTGAACAACCTGTGGAGAACTCTCCACACCTGTGGATAACCCGGTGGATAACTCGTGGACGAGCGCTGTGGACAACCTGGCCGACCAGACTGCGTCAGCGGTTCCAGTCCTGCTTGGCGGCGCGCACCAGCTTGTCCTTCAGCTCCCGGGTGTGCCGGCGGCTCACCGGCAGCTCCGCCGAGTCGATCACCACCACGTACCCGGAGTTGACCAGCCGCAGCTCGGCGATGAGCTTGAGCTGCACCAGGTACGACCGGTGGATGCGGACGAACCCGGCGTCGGCCCAGCGCTCGGCGAGGGTGGCCAGCGACACCCGCACCAGGTGGGAGCCGTCGGCGGTGTGCAGCCGGGCGTAGTCGCCCTGCGCCTCCACCCAGCGCACCGCCGAACGGGGCAGCATCCGCGTCGTCCCCGCCAGCTCGATCGGGATCGTCGGGTCCTCCTCGGCGCGGGCCAGCGCCGCCGGATGCGTGGCGACCACCCGGGAGCCGATGACCCGGCGCAGCGACTCGGCCAGCCGTTCCGCCCGCACCGGCTTGCGCACGTAGTCCGTCGCGCCCAGGTCGAACGCGTCCACCGCCCCGTCGTCGTACGCGGTGACGAAGACGATCGCCGGGGGCCGGGCGAACCGGCGCAGCACCCGGGCCAGCTCCATCCCGTCGAGGCCGGGCATCCGGATGTCGAGGAACACCACGTCCACGTCGGCGTCGCGGAGCACCCGCAGCGCCTCGGTGGCGTCGCCCGCCGTGTGCAGCCGGGCCACCCGGGGGTCGGCCCGCAGGTGGTACGCCAGCTCGTCCAGCGCCGGCGGCTCGTCGTCGACGGCGAGCACCCGCAGGAAGCCGGGGCTGGTCACGAGGCGACCCGCACACCGGGGTGGAACTTCGGCACCCGCATGCTCACCTTCGTGCCCGAACCGAGGCCCGTCTCGACGACCAGGCCGAACCGGTCCCCGAAGGCCGAGCGGAGCCGCTCGTCGACGTTCGACAGGCCGACGTGCTGGCCCGGGTCGTCGGCGGGGTCGCTGCCGGCCCCGGCCAGCTCGGCGATGCCGGCGGTCAGTGTCGTCGGGTCCATGCCCACTCCGTCGTCCTCCACCGTGATGTGGCATTCGGCACCCGCGTCGCGGGCCTCGATGCTCACCATGCCGGTGCCGGGCTTGCGGGACAACCCGTGCCGGACGGCGTTCTCCACCAACGGCTGGAGGCAGAGGAACGGCAGGGTCACCGGCAGCACCTCCGGGGCGATCTGCAACCGCACCTGCAGCCGGTCGCCGAACCGGGCCCGCTCGATGGTCAGATAGCGGTCGATCGAGCGCAGTTCCTCCGCGAGGGTGGTGAACTCGCCGTGCGCCCGGAAGGAGTAGCGGGTGAACTCGGCGAACTCCAGGATCAGCTCTCGGGCCCGTTCCGGGTCGGTGCGCACGAAGGAGCCGATGGCGGTCAGCGCGTTGTAGATGAAGTGCGGGCTGATCTGGGCGCGCAGCGCGCGTACCTCGGCGCGGGCCAGCCGCTCCCGGGAGGCGTCCAGCTCGGCCAGGGCGAGCTGGTTGCCGGCCCAGTGCGCCGTCTCCAGGGTGGCCTGCACCAGCCCCGGGGCGGGCGGGCCGTCGGCGACGGCGATCAGCGCGCCGACCACCCGGCCGTCGGCGCGCAGCGGCGCGACCATCGCGCCCCGCACCGGGCAGTCGACCCGGTCGCAGTGCAGCTCCGCCTCCCCCAGCACCGTGGACCGCCCGCCGGAGGCCGCCCGCCGGGCCGCCGCGACGAGCTGGTCGGCGTGGTGCGTGCCGCGCCCGTCGAGGGCGAGCAGCGCGTCCCGGTCCGTCAGGGCCAGCCCGGCCGCGCCGACGAGGGCCCGCAGATGGCGTACGGCCTTCGCCGCGCCCGCCGCGCTCAGGCCCGTACGCAGCGGCTCGGCGGCCAGCCCGGCGGTGTGCAGCACCTCGTAGGTGGCCCGCTGGGTGGCGGTGGCGATGCCCCGGCGGGCGCGCAGCCGGACCACCGCGTACAGGGCGGCGCCCAGCGCGGTGACCAGGGAGACGACGCCGAGCACGGCGGAGAGGTTGCCAGCCACCCCGCGATCCTGACGGCTGTCGTCGCCGCGCGCTAGTACGCGCCCTTGCGGGCCAGCACCACGCCCACCGTGCGCCACAGGATGCTCAGGTCGTATGCCAAAGACCAGTTGTCGACGTAGTAGAGGTCGAGCCGGACGGCCTCGTCCCAGGACAGGTCGGAGCGGCCGGAGACCTGCCACAGCCCCGTCATGCCGGGCCGCACCAGCAGCCGGCGGCGCACGTCGCCGAGGAAGTCGCCGTCGTCGGCGGGCAGCGGACGCGGCCCCACCAGCGACATCTCGCCCCACAGCACGTTGATCAACTGGGGCAGCTCGTCGAGCGAGGAGGCCCGCAGGAAGCGGCCCACCGGGAAGACCCGGGGGTCGTGCTTCATCTTGAACAGCATGCCGTCGGTCTCGTTCTGGTCGACCAGGCCGGCGAGCCGGTCCTCGGCGTCGACGTACATGGTGCGGAACTTCCACACCCGGAACGTGCGGCCCTCGTGGCCGACCCGGGGCTGGCGGAAGAAGACGGGGCCGGGGTCGGAGAGCCGGATGGCCGCCCCGATCGCCAGGAACACCGGCACGAGCAGGAGCAGGCCGAGGCCGGCGGCGACCCGGTCCATCAGGTTCTTGGCCAGCAGCGCCGGGCCCGACAGGGTCGGCTCCTCGACGTGCAGCAGCGGCAGCCCCTCGATGGGGCGGATGTGCACTCGGGGGCCGGCGATGTCGGTGAGCTGCGGGGCCACCACCAGGTCGACGCCGGAGCCTTCGAGCTGCCAGGCCAGCCGGCGCAGCTCGCCCGGCTCGGCGCTGGCGGAGCCGCAGACCGCGATCGTGTCGCCGCCGACCTCCCGCACCAGGGCGAGGACGTCGCGGCCCGCGTACACCGGGACGGGGGTCTGGATGCCCCGGGCCGCCGCGTAGCCGTCGGTGATGTGGATGGCCACCGGGACCAGCCCGGCGCTCGGGTTGCGGGTGACCGCGGTGTAGACCTCCAGGCACTCCGGCAGGGTGCCGACCAGCACCATCCGGTGCCCGGCCTGGCCGACCCGGCGGCGCACCGCGTGCAGGGTGAACCGGGCCAGGATGCGGCCGAACAGGATCAGCACCAACGCCCCGAGCAGCGCGAAACCGACGGTGTAACGGGACAGGTCGGTCTTGGTGGCGAACGCGATGAACGAGACGGTGGCGGCCACCGCCACGCCGGCACGGATCACCCGTTTGAACTCGTCCGGCCCGAGCCCCATGTAACGCCGGTCGTAGGCCCGGTTGCCCCAGAGGATGACCAGCCAGCCGAGCGGCAGCAGCAGGAACGCGACCGTGTAGAACCAGGTCGGGTCCGCCTGGGCGTTGTAGAAGCCGGCCCGGGCCTGCCCGAATGCCTCCTGCGCGGCCCAGTCGGCCAGCACCACGGCGAGGAAGTCGACCAGCAGCAGGGCGGCCGTGTAGGGGCGGTGCCAGCGGGAGACGCGCCGGCGGGCCCGCGCCCACGCCGACCGGGGGACACCGTTGTGGGACGGCGGTGTCGGCGGCTGGATCTCGAAGCTGTCGACGTGCCGCACGAGTTGGCTCCGGCCTGTGTTGGTTACCGGGCGCTGGAGGCTAGTCGTCACCTCACCCATGTCCTCCCGCATGACGCGCGCCGCTCACTCGCAGTGAGGGCCCGGGTCGCCCACCGTTCAGTTTCCCACGCGGGGCCCGCGCCGGACGTCGACCCGAGGGAGTTCGCGCCCAGTGCGCCGCATGGGATCCGGCCGGCTCCACCTCAGGTGCGAAAAGCCGGGGACCGGGCCACTATACCGATGGATGACGGACCGGGTAGAGGCGCGGACCGGGAGGATCGGCGCTCCGGAGGCGAATCCCCTCCGTAACCCCCGGGTGTCGTTACTCACCGTACGATTCGCGACAACCGTCGGTCAGCCAACGGCTTCCCGCCGGTCTGACAGGTCGGGCAATATTGCAGGCTCGAATCGGCGAAACTGACCTCCCGGACCGTATCGCCGCAGACGGGGCACGGCAGGCCGGTGCGGGCGTGCACGGCCAGCCCCGAACGCTTCTCGCCCTTCAGTTCCGCCGCCCGGTGTCCCAGCGACCGGGACACCGCGTCGCCCAGCACCCGCCCGGTCGCCCCGTGCAGGGCGGCGACCTGATCGTCGGTGAGCCGGTCGGTCAGCGCGAACGGCGACAGCTTCGCCGCGTGCAGGATCTCGTCGGAGTACGCGTTGCCGACCCCGGCCAGCACCGACTGGTCCGTCAGCACCCCCTTGACCTGGCCCCGCCGGCTGCGGATGCGCGCGGCGAACGTGGGCAGGTCGGCGGCGAGCGCGTCCGGGCCGAGCTTCGCCACCCCCGGCACCGTCGCCGGGTCGGCCACCAGGTAGGCGGCCAGCTTCTTCTGGGTGCCCGCCTCGGTCAGGTCGAAGCCGGAGCCGTCGTCGAGCCGCACCCGCAGCGCGATCGGCCCCTTGCCGGGGCGCAGCGGCACACCGGACGGGAACGACTCCCGGTAGTGCAGCCAGCCGGCCCGCGCCAGGTGCACCACTAGGTGCAGGTCGCCGTCGAAGACGACGTCGAGGAACTTGCCGTGCCGCCGCGCGTCGGTCACCGTGCGCCCCGACACGGCGGAGGGCGCCGGATCGTACGTCTTCAGGGCGCTGATCGCGGCGACCTCGACCCGGTCGACGCGCCGGGACACGGCGCGCTCCCGCAGGTAGCCGGCGAGCGCTTCCACCTCGGGAAGTTCGGGCATCGTTCAACGGTAGCCTTCATCCCCGTGAGAATCGTGGTGGCGCACAACCGGTACCGGGAAGCCCAGCCGTCCGGCGAGAACACCATCGTCGACGCGGAGATCGCCCAGCTCCGCGCGGCGGGGGTGGAGGTGCTGCCGTTCCTGCGCAGCTCCGACGAGATCCCGAGCCTGCCGAAGACGGCGAAGGCGCTGCTGCCGATCTCCCCGATCTACGCCCCCCGCGCCCAGCAGGAGCTGAGCCGGCTCATCACCGAGCACCGGCCGGACGTGCTGCACCTGCACAACCCGTACCCCCTGCTCTCGCCCTGGGTGGTGCGGACCGCGCACAAGCACAATGTGCCGGTGGTGCAGACGGTGCACAACTACCGGCAGGTCTGCTCCTCCGGGCTCTACTTCCGCGACGGGGTGATCTGCCAGGACTGCCGGGGCCGGGCGCTCGGCGTGCCGGCGATCGTGCACCGGTGCTACCGGGGGTCGCGGGCGCAGAGCGCGCTGATGGCCACCACCCTGGCCGTGCACCGGGGCACCTGGCACTCGGTGGACCGGTTCATCGCCCTCACCAGCGCCGTCGGCGACCACCTGCGCGACTACGGGGTGCCGGCGGAGCGGATCGTGGTGAAGCCCAACGGCATCCCCGACCCGGGCACCCCCGCGCCGCTGGGCGACGGCTTCCTCTACATGGCGCGGCTCTCGCCCGAGAAGGGGCTGGGGCTGCTGCTGGACGCCTGGCGGCGGCACCCGGACGGCGCCCTCGGGCCGCTGCGCATCGCCGGGGACGGCGAGCTGCGCCACCTGGCCGAGGCCGCCGCCGCCGAACGCGCCGACGTCACCTACCTCGGGCCGCTGGACCGCGCCGGGGTGCGCGCCGCCATCGACGCCAGCGCGGTGATCATCGCCGCGTCCACCTGGCACGACGTGTTGCCCACGGTGATCATCGAGGCGCTGGCCAGCGGGCGGCCGGTGCTCGGCACCGCCCTCGGCGGCATCCCGTACCTCGTCGGCGCGGACGCCCCCCGCGAGCCCGCCGGCACCGGCCCGGCCGCCGTCGCCACGGCCGCCCCCGGGGCGGGCCGCGTCCCGCTGCCGCACGGGGTGCAGGAGGGCGAGACGGGCTGGGTGGTGGCCCCGGAGCCGGCCGCGATGGCCGCCGCGCTGCCGGTCGCCCGCGCGGGCGCGGCGGCGCTGGCCGCCCCGGCGCGGTTGCGCTACGAGCGCACGTTCCACCCCGACGTGGTCACCAAGCGCCTCATCGACGTGTACGCCTCGCTGGCGCGCTGAGCTTTCCCGAGCCTTTCGGCGGCTGCTACGAGGCGAGCCGCTCGGGTGCGTGGCGGCGGGGGTCGGTCGGCTCGATGGCGCGCACGGGCCTGTCGACCTCGGCCTTGTTGATCTCGGCCCGGTTGATTTCGGCCCACACGGCGTCGAGGGAGAGGCCGAGGACGTCGGCGATCGCCGCGATGGTCGAGAAGGCCGGGGTCGCCACGCGCCCCGACTCGATCTTGCGAAGGGTCTCCGGCGAGACGCGGGCGTCGAGCGCGGTGTGGAGCATCGAGCGGTCCCCCCGGGCGTGGCGCAGCAGGGCGCCGAGGCGCTGCCCGCGCTCGACCTCCTCGGGGGTGAGCGGCAACCTGACCATGCGGCCGATTCTAGTACCGGGATAGTATGGCCGGGATAGTTATTGGTGGCACGAGGAAGGCGCCGCATGATCGAGATCCTGAGCCCCACCCAACTGCCCCGGGCGCGGGAGGCCGGCGCCCTGGTCGCCGACATCCTCCAGACGCTCAAGGGCCGCTGCGAGGTGGGCACCAACCTCCTCGACATCGACCGGTGGGCCCAGGCCATGATCGTCGAGGCCGGGGCCTCGTCCTGCTACGTCGACTACGCGCCGTCCTTCGGGCGCGGACCCTTCGGCCACTACATCTGCACCTCCGTCAACGACGCCGTGCTGCACGGGCTGCCCCACGACTACGCGCTCGCCGACGGCGACCTGCTCTCCCTCGACCTCGCCGTCTCCGTGGGCGGCGTCGTCGCCGACTCCGCGATCAGCTTCATCGTCGGCGACTCGAAGCCCGCGGAGAGCGTGGCGCTGATCGCCGCGACCGAACGTGCGCTCGCCGCCGGCATCGCCGCCGCCGGGCCCGGCGCGCGCATCGGCGACATCTCCCACGCCATCGGCACGACGTTGCAGTCTGCCGGCTACTCGGTCAACACCCAGTTCGGCGGGCACGGCGTCGGGTCGACCATGCACCAGGACCCGCACGTGTCCAACACCGGGCGACCCGGCCGGGGCTACAAGCTGCGCCCCGGGCTGCTGCTGGCCCTGGAGCCGTGGATCATGGCGGACACCGACGAGCTGATCACCGACGAAGACGGATGGACGCTGCGCAGCAAGACGGGCTGCCGTACGGCGCACAGCGAGCACACGATCGCCATCACCGAGGACGGGGCGGAGATCCTCACCCTCCCGAGGCAGGCGTAGTCGTGACGCCGGAGCCGGTGAGCGCCGTGCTGCTGCCGGGTCCGGGGGCGCCCGGCAGATACGCGTCCCTGGTGGCCAACGGGGTGATCCGCCTCAAGGTGGCCACCACGAGCGACCTCGACCGGCTACCCCGTTACGACGTGCCGTCCGAGGTGTCGCCCCTCGACCTGCTGCTGACCGACCGCGAGCACGACAAGCGGTGACCTGCCTCGACCCGCCTGCCTTGATCACGCTGCTCTCCGGCGGCTCCCGCCAATCAATGGGTAGATCTTGGTACGAAACTGCCCCCAGGGGGGCCACTTCGTACCAAGATTCATGTCTACGCCTATCGCAAGCGGTCGTCCGCTTGCGTCTCGGCGGGGCGGGCGGAGGCGGCGTCGATGACGTTGCGGGC
This sequence comes from Micromonospora haikouensis, assembly GCF_900091595.1. Taxonomy (GTDB): domain Bacteria; phylum Actinomycetota; class Actinomycetes; order Mycobacteriales; family Micromonosporaceae; genus Micromonospora; species Micromonospora haikouensis. The sequence goes on along the minus strand of NZ_FMCW01000003.1, from coordinate 63,480 downwards.
GGCGGTCGCCACGCGACACTCCGGAACCCGGCACACCCGGCAGCGGCCGTCCGGCCCGGCCCGATGATCGCGCAGCACCGCCCTGGCGGTCAGGATCAGCCGGTTGCGGATCTGGGCCAGCGACAGGAACGGCCCGGTCATGCTCAGGTCACCCCGACGGCGACGGCGAGCTGCACGATCGCGGCCGGGGCGTGCGGGTCGCGGGCGATCTGGGCGAGCACCTCCCGGGCGGCCGGCCGGTGGCGTACCTCTGCGGGGGCCAGCCGGTCCGCGTCGAGCAGCACCCGACCCGCGCGGGCCGGGTCGTCGGCCCAGGCGTAGGCGCGGGCCGCGTCGACCAGGTGCGCCGCGCGGTGCTCCAGCGGCAGCCACCGCCAGCCGTCCCGCCTGGTCGTCCGCTCGTGCCAGGCGACCGCCCCGCCCGCGTCGCCCAGGTCGAGGGCTGCGGCGGCACGGGCCAGGTCCACGGCCGTCGGCCCGAACGCGGTCCGATGATGATCCTGGCCGTCGCCTACCCGGGCGGCCATGCCGGCGGCCTCGTCGAGCAACTCGTCGGCGGCGCGGTCGTCGCCCCGGCGGGCCGCCGACAGGGCCCCCTGCACCAGCAGCGTCCCGCACAACGACAACGCCCCGGGGGCACTCTCCGCCGGATCGGCCGGCGCGATCCGGTACGCCGCAGCCAGCACCGCCGACTGCGCCGCCCGAGCCCGCCCCGCCGCGCGGAACACCTGGCCGAGCTGCACCGCAGCGGCGGCCACCAGCACGGGATCGCCGGTCGCGGCGGCCATCGCCCGGTCCGCCGCCAGCCAGCCCAGCTCCACCTCGCCGAGCTTCACCAGCACCGACGCGGCGAGCCGGTATCCCTCCACCAGCAGCGGCCCACCCCACCCCGGATCGTCGGCGGCGGCCCGCTGCAAGCCTGCCAGCAGGCCCGGCACGGCGGCGATCACCTGCGGATACCGCGCATGCTGGAACGTCACCCACGCGTGCTCGACGTCCCGGGCCAACCGGTCCGCCGGCACGGCACCGTGGCGGGCCGGCGGCCGACCCAGAGCGATCTCGTACGTCGACAGGGCCTCCCGGATCCGCGCCACCCCCTCGACCCGCTCGGCCGTGGCGGCAGGCTGGGCGTCCCGGCCGAGGAGCACGGCGGTGTCGATCCGCAGCACGGCGGCGATGTCCCGCAACGTCGACACCTTGTCCAGCGACCGCACACCCCGCTCGACCTTGTCGACCCAGGATTTCGACCTGCCGAGCCGATCGGCGAACACCTGCTGCGACAGCCTCCGCCGTCCCCGCCAGTACGCCACCCGCCGGCCCACCGGCAGCAGCTCAGGGCTGTTCACGCTGCCACCGCCGGTCCGGCTTCGCCCGGGTGCTCTCCTCGGCGGGTATCCGCTCCGCCTCGGCCTGGGCGAGGATCCGCTGCCGGGCGGCCTCCCGTTCGGCGGCCTGGATCTGCTCGCCCCGGTCCTCGCGCTCGGGCTTCCGCCGCGCCGTCACGACCAGCGCCCCGCGCGGTGGTCCCCGGCGAGGACGGGCACCGGTCGTTCCGGCAGGTAGGGCACCCGCGCCACGCCGACGGCCCGGTATGCCGCCGGCCGGTCCGGCGCTGTCCTCGGTGGGCAGGGGCAGTCGGGCGGGTTCGCGCGGCGGCGCTCGAAGGGCCAGAGCCGGCGCAGCAGACCGGGGCGCGTCGCGTTCTTCGCATGCCGAGCCATCGGGCCTCCCGAAGGTAGTGACTTCTTTCTCGCCATGGGCTGACACCTTGGAGCTGAACTTCGCCGCAACCCGGTCGGTCGGAGGGCTCCGTCCAGCGCCGTTAGCGACACCCGCTGTGCCGGTGCGCGATCTGAGCGGGTAGCCCTTCTCCGTTGTCGTGCCCATCTCCGGAGACGGGCCGATTCACACCGAAGATCCAGCCGTCAACACACCGCTACGCGACGTGTTGCCCATCTAGGGGAACCCACCAGCGACCCCCCTGTCAAGTGCGACAGGGGGGTTGGCGTGGCCGTGGTCAGGCTTCCTGCCAGCCCTTGCGAGTGATCCGTCAGGGCTTCCAGATTCGGAAGGGGGTTAGCTCAGGATGCTTCAATAATGGGTTGGCGGCGAAGGCTGTACGGGAGCGCGGAGCTTCAGGAGCGCCTGGGTGTCTCGCGTGTCCGGGTCGTCCAGCTCACCAGCCGACCTGATTTCCCCGAGCCGTTCGACCGGTTGGCAGGCGGGGCGGTCTGGCTGGTGGAGGAAGTAGAAGCCTGGATCGCCGCGCACCAGCCGTGGAAGGCTCGGGGAGCGGACGAGCCGCCGCCGCCGGAGGTTTGAGCGGTCAGGAGAATGGGCGCGCAATGGCCCGTGCGGCTGCTCCGGGCTATTCGCGGTTCAGCCTGCTCGGCGGGATTCACGTGGCTCACTCACCAGGCATTTGTCTTCATTCTTGCTGTTCATCGGCACCGCGATGTGGACGTAGTTGGTATGTTTGTTGCCGCCTGCACAAGCTTGGTCTCGGCTCAACAAGGTCCCGTCACGCGCTCCCTGAGCTGAGCTGGAAGCTCGGCGTGGCAAGAGAAAGGGGCAGTCGTGGAACTGAAGTGGCGCAAGTCCACCCGCAGCGACTCGAACGGCGGCGCGTGCGTCGAGGTGGCGGACCTCCGCGACGGGGTGGCCGTCCGAGACAGCAAGGACAAGTCCGGCCCGACGCTGGCCTTCGACGCCCAGGGCTGGCGCGCGTTTATCGGCTCCCTCAAGACCAACTAACGCCGCCTCCCGCATCGACACACGGCACTGTGCCCCGGCTCCCTTCTTCGGAGCCGGGGCACAGTGCTTTCCTGAGCAGTCGAGGGCACGTCACCGGCGGCTACTACGGCAGTGGGCGTTCGAGGTTTCGCTGAACGAAGCGGACGGACGTGCCGGTGCCACCACCTGATCGTCCGCTTGGCGGGCGTCCTTTCGGATCTGGCCTTGGCCGGAGGCCGCACCGTAGCCTCGGTGGTTCTCACCACAGTGGACGGTCATCGGGTCGCCCACGCCGCAGACGCTCACTCAACGACCCGCGCGCCAGGACGGCGTAGCGGGGACGTGACGATCTAAGGAGTTCAAGGCATGGCAGCAGATGCCTTCGACGGGCCGGTTTCGGAAGCAGCCGTACGTGGGCAGCAAGTCCTTGACCTTCTGCACAAGGCAATCGACATGCAGAGCCCACTGGTACGCAAGAACATCACCCGGGCCCGCCAGCGGAACCCGGAGGCGACGCCGGCAGAGGTGATCCGCAATCTGGAGCGGATGTACGTGAGTGCCTTGACCGCGACGGGTGCTGCGGTGGGCGGAGCCGCAGCGGCACCCGGCGTGGGCACGGGTGTCGCACTGGCGCTGTCGGCCGGCGAGGCCGTCTCGTCTCTTGAGCTGAGCGCCCTCTTCGCGCTCTCGGTCGCCGAAGTCCACGGGGTCCCCATCGACGAGATTGAGCGCCGCCGAACGATCGTCCTGGGAATCATGCTTGGCGGGTCCGGCTCCGCCACTATTTCCAAGGTCGCCGAGCGTACGGGGCAACACTGGGCACGTCAGATCGTCGCCATGGTGCCGGGCGAGACTCTGCGCCAGATCAACAAGGTTCTGGGGCGACACTTCATCACGAAGTACGGGACCAAGCAGGGAATCATCGTTCTCGGTCGAGTAGCGCCGTTCGGCGTCGGTGCTGTGATCGGCGGTGGCGCCAACGCCGCCCTCGCTGCTCTGGCTGTGCGGGCCGCTCGTCGCGCCTTCGGTGAAGCCCCGGCCAACTGGCCAGCCTGACCCGCCAACACACTCCCTCTCCACATCCCACTACGCGCCGATCTTGCACTTTCGGCCCCTCGGAAGGGTGCTTCACCCCTTTTGCCGGGGCCGTAACTGCAAGATCGCTGCAGGGGTGGGCAGGTGGACCGCGAATCGGTGGCGTGCGGCGGGTGCGGGCAGCGTCGGGGTGTTACTCGTTCCAGTGGACACCCCAGTACGCGGTGACCTTTCGAAGGTCGCCGCCGTATCTGATCGCGCCTTCCCGCTTCCAGCCGCAGTCGACCAGGCGTATCGACACGGCCCGCTCCTGGGGGTAGCCGAAGACGATCGCATGCTCGACAGTCTGACCGAGCAGGCACATCTCATCCTGGGGTGGATCGGCCGGCAGGCCGTTCAGGTACGCCGAAAGCTCATCGACGCGCTCAGTGAGCTTCCTGCTGGCGTCCAGCCGTAACGGGATCACGCTGCCGTGCCGGTAGGTGCAGAGGAACACCTCGGTAGCCCTTGTCGGCACCAGATCAGCGATGCCGCCGGACGGCGAAGAGCGCTCGTCCCAGGTGTCCGGGCAGCGGGCGGGGCCAGCCTCGGTGTTGTCCGTGGAGGCCGGCTGGGCCTGTGCCTGTGCCGGTCTCTCCTGACCGTGCAGCAGGGTGAAGGCCGCACTGAGGCAACCCACGGCCAGGACCGCTGCGGCTATCGCGAGACGCCGCCGCCCGAGTGGGAATCCTGCATTGTCGACCGTCTGTGCCACCGACAACTACCAATCAACGACTCTCGTGCCACCGACATCATAGGTGCCCCCGGTGGGACCGCCGCTGACTCCGTCACGCGGTGCCGGGGTGCTTCTGGCGGCGAAGGCCGTACCGGAGTGCGGAGTTTCAGGGGCGCCTGGGCATCTCACGCGTCCGGGTCATCCAGAGAACGACAGGTGTGGAGCCGTGTCGCGTACCAGCGCTCCGCAGCCTGTCATACGGGATTGGCATGATCACCTGTGCGCGGTCCCGGGGTGCCGGTCGCGCTGGGCGACAGCTATCCGAAGGAGACGTCGTGTCCGACTGGGACGACCTGCTTGGTCACGCGTTCGGGCTGCTGCTCGGCCGGCCGTTGGCGGAGTTCGACGCGGCGGGGACGTACGCGGTCTTCCACTACGACGACGAGACCGCCGGCGATGTGCTCGAGGACCTTGATCCCGCAGAACTCGTCGCCGACGTCAACGGAAGGTCAGGCGACAACGGCGGCGACTGGCTCTACCCGGACCGCTGGATGGACGACCTGGCCAGATCGGCGTTCATCGCCACGGAGGTGCGGCCCGCCGCGCTCCAGCCGCTGCTGACCGTCACGACGGACGACGACCGGGCCCTGGTGTGGGGCAGGGACATCGGCAGGGCGCTACAGGCCGGCTCGCTGAGTCTCGACGAACTCACCCCCGATGGCTACCGGCTGTTTCCCCACCTGCTCCTGCGGCCACGGACGGACGGCTCGCTGTTCGACGCGATGCGGGCGGCGACGTGGACGATGAGCGCTCCAGACGGCCTGTCCGACATCGGCGAGAGCCTCGTGCGGGAAGGGTACGTCACGTCCGAGGCGAGTGTGGTTGACCCTCGCTGGGAATCGGCCCTGGACCAGGTCGGCGACGACGCGCTGCGACGGCATCTCCGTGGGCTGTGCCTCGACGCTCACTGGGCACGGATGGCCGGCGCGTACTACCTCGGCCCCGGTAAGTGCCCAAGCGATTTCGGGCCGATCGCCGCCCTGCCGGGCAGCAAGGCGATCGCCGGCTGGGAGTTCGGTGAGGGCCAGGGCGCCATGGTCGTCATGCACCTGAGTGAGCCTTCCGTCGGGTCGCACGGACGACGCCGGCCGGTCGGGCGACCCGCTGAAGGTGGTCCGCCCCCTCCGCCCGCCACGACGCACCGATCTTGCACTTTCGGCCCCTCGGATACGTGCTTCACCCTAATTGCCGGGGCCGTAACTGCAAGATCGCGGTGGGCGGGGCGGGGCGGGAGCGCGGACAGCGGGGACGGAGCCGGTCCCGTGAGGGGATGGGTTGGCCTGGAGTCGCAGCCGGATCGGGTCGCGCCCTCCCCGGGCTGAACGCGTGCGTCGAAAGGTTGTTGATGCGCTCAAGGCCTTCCTGCTGGTGGCTGGACCGTGCTGGTCGCCACCCGAGCCGGTGCCGGTTCGCCTGCTCACCGGCCCACCGGGTGCTTGACCCGTGTTATCGACGGAACCTAAACTTTCGATCTGTTATCGCTAACAGTGGCGTCAGTCGATGAGAGCCGACGGGTCATTGACGCCGGGGTCAAGGGCAGTCCCCAGGGCGACGCTGGAGGGCGGTGCCGACCGGTCCGGGCAGGACCGGGGCACGCGCGTATCACCACCACCAGCCAGGAGGACGCAACATGACGCAGGATCAGACCGAGTCGGTCGGCGGCGAGCGGCGCACGCTGAGCCGGAGAACCGTATTGACGACGGTGGGGGCCGTGCCGGTCGCGGCGGCCGCCGGGACGCTGCTGGGAGCGACGGGAGCCTCGGCCGCGCCCGCGACCATCAACCTGTCGGCGCAGCGGCAGACGATCAAGGGGTACGGCGCCATGGCCCACGCGGCCTGGATCGGCGACCTGACGGCCGCCCAGCGGGAGACGGCGTTCGGCACCGGCGAGGGCCGGCTGGGCTTCTCCATCCTGCGGATCCCCGTCGGCGAGAGCTCGGCTGACTTCGGCCGCGACCTCGCGACGGCGAAGCGCGCCGTCGAGCTGGGGGTGACCGTCTTCGCGTCGCCGTGGAACCCGCCGGCCAGCATGATCGAGACCTTCACCCGGGGCAGCCAGACCAACGCGAAGCGGCTCCGGGCCAGCTCGTACGCCGCCTACGCGCAGCACCTCAACGACTTCACCACGTACATGCGTAACAACGGGGTGCCCCTCTACAGCATCTCCGTGCAGAACGAGCCCGACTACGCCCACGACTGGACCTGGTGGACCTCCGCCGAGATGGTCAAGTTCCTGCGGGAGAACGCCGGCTCGATCAGCACCAAGGTCATGGCGCCCGAGTCGTTCCAGTACATCAAGTCCATGTCGGACCCGATTCTCAACGACGCCACCGCGCTGGCCAACGTGGACATCATCGGGGCCCACCTCTACGGGACGTCGTACTCGAACTTCCCGTACCCCCTCTTCAAGCAGAAGGGTGCGGGCAAAGAGCTGTGGATGACCGAGGTCTACTACCCCAACAGCAACACCAACTCGGGTGACGCCTGGCCCGAGGCGCTCGACGTGGGCGAGCACATCCACCGCGCCATGGTGGACGCCGAGTTCCAGGCGTACGTGTGGTGGTACCTGCGGCGCAGCTACGGCCCCATGCGCGAGGACGGCCAGATCAGCAAGCGCGGTGCCATGATGGCGCACTTCGCTCGGTTCGTCCGGCCCGGCTACACGCGGATCGACGCGACGGCGAACCCGGCGTCGAACGTCTACGTGTCGGCGTACCGGGGTGGTAACACCGTCGTCATCGTCGCCGTCAACAAGAACACCTCGTCGGTGAGCCAGCAGTTCACCCTGTCGGGCGCCACCGCGTCCGGCAGCGTCCAGAACTGGCTGACCGACGCGAGCCGGACCGTCGCGCCGCAGAACGCGCTCACCATGTCCAACGGCTCGCTCACCGTCACGCTCCCCGCGCGGAGCATCATGACCTTCGTGACCAGCGTGAACGGCACCCCGCCGCCCACCACGCCGCCGCCCACCTCCACCCCCACCCCGACCCCCACCCCCACGTCCGGCGGGGGCACGGGTCCCCGGGTCGCCTACACGATGAACTCGTGGGGCACCGGCTTCACGGCCAGCATCGACATCACCAACACGGGCACCTCGGCGATCAACGGCTGGACGCTGGCGTTCACCCTGCCCTCGGGCCAGTCGATCACCTCGGGCTGGGGCGCCACGTACTCGCCGTCCAGCGGCCAGGTGAGCGCCCGCAACGTCGAGTACAACGGCACGATCGCCCCCGGGGCCACCATCAACGTCGGCTTCCAGGCCACCACCAGCGGCAACACCGCCGAGCCGACCGCCTTCACCCTCAACGGCGTCGCCTGCACGGTGGTCTGACCGGCACGCTGGCCACCTGAGATAGCTGGAGACCGGGTGCGGTTCCTCCGTCGGGGAGGGGCCGCACCCGGGTGCTCAGGTCGTACCATCGGTGCTTTTCATTTGTGAAACGGCGGCCCGGCGGGTGGGCTGCCGGTCATCGGGCCGGGCCCGTCTCCGGCGGTGTCGACGAGGCGGCGGGCCGCGCACCGTGTGTGCGCGACCCGCCTGGGTACGGTCGGACTCTGCTCGCCTGGGCCTACTTGTAGACGATGTTGGACGACGTGTACTTGCAGTACGTACCGTCGGGGCCGCTGCCCGTCTTGACGGGTTCCTTGCCGGTGTTGTTGCCGGTGTAGCGCTCGCAGATGGCGATCTTCTTGCTGCTGTCGCCGTAGATGGTGATGCCCGAGAAGGTCGCGGTGTCGCCGTAGTTGGTGTTGATGCCGGCGAGCGACTTGCCGGGCGCGGTCACGGTGACGTTCTGGATGACGACCGTCCGCTTGTACTGGGTCGAGCAGTTGCCGCACGACCGGTACAGCTTGCCGAAGTTGCTGACGTCGAAGTTCTTGATGGTCAGCTTGCCGCCGCCGTTGTGCTGGAACACCTTGTCGGAGGCGGACCGGGCACCCCCGCCGTCGACCGTGTAGTTCGCCGACGAGCCGCCCTTGAACGTGGCGGCGTCCTCGCCCACGTCCTCCCACCAGACGTTGATCAGCGTGCAGCTGCCCTTGCAGTGGATGCCGTCGGCGGCCGGCGAGCCGATGATCAGGTTCTTGACCACGGCTCCGTCGGCCAGCTCGAAGAGCGGCTTCTGGCTCTCGCTCTGGCCGCCGTCGCCCATCGCGCCGCCGGCCTTGTAGCGCACCAGGCCGAAGTCCTTGGTGCCGCTGACCGGCTGGGTGCTGGTCACGGTGGTGGTGCTCTTGGGCGTCGGCCAGGTGGCGGCCTGCGCGCCGGTCTGGGTTACGGCCAGGCCGGTGGCGACCAGTCCTGCGGTGACGAGCGGCAGCAGGGCGAGCCGCCACCGCCGGTGGCGGGGCGTCGCGCCGTTCTCACGTGTGGTCACGTGTCCTCCGAAGGGGATCAAGGGACGGGGTGGTGGTGTGACGGACGTGCGTCCGCGTGCGTAGGGACGCCTTCCCGTGTGCGCCGCACGCAGTGGGAAAGCGCTTGCCTGCGAGTTGTTACAGTACGACAACCGTCGATGGCGCGGAAGGGGCTTCCCTGGTGGGTGCCGAAATCGGCCCCCACACCGTCACATGTTGTCGAGGACGAACGACCGCATGAGGGTGGCGCACTCGGCCGCGTGCGTCTCCAGCAGGAAGTGCCCGGCGTCGTAGACGTGCGCGTCCATGCGGTCGAGGACGCGGTGGTACGCGAGAACCTCGTCGACGTCGGCCCGTCGATGGCGCACCTTCTGCACCGCCCGCACCGCGCCGCCCCCGTCCCGCCCCGCGCGCACCCTCGCGCCCAGCGCACTCTCCTGCCCAGCGCACCCTCCCGCCCAGCGGCGGTTAAGAAGGGGCCCCTGCTATGCAGAATGCGTTAACAAGGTGCCCTTCCTTACAACGAGGCGCGGGCGGAGAAGGCGATGCTCGCCAGGAGGAAGCCGCCGTTGACCACCGTGAACGCCACGATCACCCAGAAGGTGAGGGCCGGGGCGAACGCCAGCACCAGGCCCGCCACGAAGATCACCGCGCCGTAGTCGCGGACCAGCTTCACCAGGCGCACCGGCAGGGAGGTCGAGGTGACCATGCTGGCCGCGTTCGGGCCGGACTGCATCACCGACGTCACCAGGTTGACCATCCAGGTGCCCGCGAAGAGGGCGACCAGCCAGGTCGGCGTCCCCGGACGCTGCGCCACCGCCGTGGCGGAGAGGGCGGCCACCAGGGCGATCTGGGCGGCCACGTCGCAGAGCACGTCGACCCGGGCGCCCGCCGCGCTGCCCGTCTTGGTCACCCGGGCGAGCTGCCCGTCGGCGCAGTCCAGCGAGTACGCCACCTGCCAGCCGACCAGCGCCGCCAGCCCGACCACCCACGCGGGGACGGTTCCGGCGGCCACCTCGTCGGCGAGCGCGACCACGGTCACCGAGGCGGCCAGCCCGAGCACCAGGTTGGCCAGCGTCAGCGCCGTGGGGCGCAGCCCGAGCCGCTGGGCGACCAGCGCGAACACCGCGCCCAGCCACTGGCTGACCGACTCGCTGAACAGGCCGCCGCCCCGGTTGACCCGGTGGAAGTCGGCTACGGACGGGCGGGCGGGATCAGCCAAGGTCGCGGAGTGCACCGGCGTAGTCTGCCAGCCGCTCCCGCGTCTCGGAAGCCGACATCGCCAGGTGCTCCAGGATGGTGTACCGGTCGGGGCGGGTGGCCGGCGCGAACTGCACCGCCTCGACGAACTGGTCGTCGGTGAGCCCCACCTCGGCCGGGAGCCGGGGCAGGTTGTGCCGGGACAGGCAGGCCGACATCTCCGCGAAGCGGCGTACGTCGCCGCGCAGGAACGTGCAGAACAGCGCGCCGAGGCCGGCCAGCTCGCCGTGCGAGGCGGTGCCGGGGAAGAGCGCGTCGATCGCGTGCATGATCTCGTGGCAGCCGCCGCTGGACGGGCGGGACGTGCCGCACACCGCCATCGCCAGCCCGCTGGAGATCAGCGCCTCGGCGAGCACGGTGACGAACGCGTCGTCGGTCATGTCGCCGGGGTGGGCGAGCACCGCCTCCGCCCCCATCCGGGCCAGCGACGCGGCCAGGCCGTCGACGGGCTCGCCGCGTACCTGGCGGGCCAGCTCCCAGTCGGCGAGCGCGCTGATGTTGCTCACCACGTCGCCGATGCCGGCCCGGTTGTGCCGCTCCGGCCCGGCCTCCACGAAGTCGAGGTCCACGATCACGGCGATCGGGATGTGCACCCCGTACGAGCCCTTGATGCCGCCGGTGATCAGCGACGCCACCGGGGAGGCGATGCCGTCGTTGGCCAGGCTCGTCGCCACGGTCACCATGGGCAGGCCGCGCCGGGTGGCCGCGTACTTGGCCACGTCGATCGTCTTGCCGCCGCCGATGCCCACCACCGCGTCGTACGACCGGGCGCGCAGCTTCCCGCCCAGGTCGTCGGCGGCCTCCAGGGTGCCCCCGGCGACGGTGAACACGTCGGCCGAGCGCAGCGACGGGCGGATCAGCTCGGCGATCTGCCCGCCCTGCCCCGGCCCGACCACCACGGCGACGTCCCCGCCGGAGGAGATCCGCCCGTCGGCCAGGATCGCCGCCAGGTCGGCCACCGCGCCCCGCCGCACGTCGATGTGCAGCGGGGTGAGGATCGTCCGGGCTAGTAGCGGCACGCGATCTCCCGCGCGCGGACCAGGTCGTCGTGGTTGTCGACCTCCACCCAGGAGACATCCCCGATCGGCGCGGCCCGCACCTCGCCGCCCCGCTCGGCGAACTCCTGGTAGCCGTCCTCGTAGTAGAGGTTCGGGTCGCGCCGCCAGGTCGCCTCCAGGGCGTCGGCGAGCGCGTCGGCCACCTGCGGCTCGATCAGCGTCGCGCCGATGTACTCCCCGTACGCCTCGCCCGGGTCCATCAGCTTGGTGATGCGGGTGAGCTGGCCGGCGGCGTCGAAGGTGGTCTTCATCTCCTCCTCGGCCAGCGTCTTGAGCGTGTCCACGGCGAGCAGGATGCCGGGCCCGCGCTCGGCCAGCAGGGTCCGCTCGACGCTCACCGGGTGCACGGTGTCGCCGTTGACCAGCAGCACGCCCTTGGCGAAGTGCTCCCGCGCCAGCCAGAGCGAGTACGCGTTGTTCCACTCCTCTGCCTTGTCGTTGTGCACGAGGGTGAGCGTGACGCCGTGCCGCTTCTCCAGCTCCGCCTGGCGGGTGACGACCGCGTCGGCGGCGTACCCGACGACGACCACCACGTCGGTGAGGCCGACCTCGGCGAGGTTGCGCAGCGCGATGTCCAGGATGGTGGTGTCACCGTCCACCGGCACCAGCGCCTTGGGCAGGGTGTCGGTGTACGGGCGCAGCCGACGCCCCGCACCGGCCGCGAGGACCATCCCGATCATGCAGTTGCCTCCCTGGTTCGACTCCGGGTCACCGGTGGAGGATAGCGCCGGGGCCGACCCCGCCCACCGCCAACCGGGGCGTCAGCCCGGCAGGGCGGACAGGTCCGCCAGCATCGTCAGCCGCTCCTCGGCGGTCAGCGCCGCGTACGGGCCGGCGGCCCGGCGGTCCGTCTCCAGCTCGATGGCCAGCCGCTCCGGGCCCGCCGGCAGTTCGCTGACGCTCAGCGCGGTGTGCCCCGCCGCCGTCCACGCCGCGGCGTGCGCGTCGGCCCGGTGGTAGCGCAGCGTGCCCAGCCGGTTGAGCAGCAGCACCCCCGGGGCGGTGCCGTCCGGCTCGTACGGCGGCGCGGTCACCGCGAACGCGTCGCCCAGCACGTCGGTCTCCTCCTCGGCGCTGACCAGCGCGTGCGCCAGCAGCCGGCCGAGGGTGTCGACCAGCCGGAGCACCCGCTCGTCGTGCCCGGCCCACAGTTCCTCGGTCACCTCGGCGTGCACCTGGAACAGCTCCGCCAGGAAGGCGAGGCCGCGCTCGGTGGCGCAGAGGCAGCCGTCGGGGCGGCGGTGCAGCATCCCGTACGCGACCTGCTTGTCCAGCGCCCGCTGGCAGGACGCCGGGTCCCGGTACCGGGTGACCGCGGCGAAGCCCGCCGGGTCGACCGTCCCGCCCGGCGCGGCCAGCCGGGTGCGGAACTCGACGAGGAAACCGGTGGCCGCCGGCCCGCCGTACCGCTGGCTGAGCTCCGCGCCGCCCCCGTCCCGCCCGGCGAGGATGCCGGCGGCGAAGACCCGGTCGACTGCCGGGGCGACCAGCCCGGCGAACCGGTGCGGCGGAAGCTCGACGTCGTCGCTCACAGACCGATCGAGCGCAGCGCCGCGAAGCCGTCCTCGGCGATCCGCCGGATCAGCCCGTCGTTGACGTCGCGGTGTTCGTCCAGCACGGCCAGGTCCCGCTCGGTCAGCCAGCGGAACTCGGTGTGCTTGCCCGCCTCCAGCCGGGGACGGGCCAGGTCGCCGTCGACCCGGACGAGGAAGTCGCTCTCGACGCGGGCCAGCCCGTCGTTGCCGGTCCACCGGTATTCGCCGACCGTGCCGAGGATGTGCGACACCGTCCAGCCGGTCTCCTCGGTGACCTCCCGGCGCAGCGTGTCCTCGATCTCCTCGCCCGGCTCCAGGTGGCCGCCGACGATGTCCCAGGTGTCGGGGAAGAGGACCCGCTGCGGGGACCGGCGCTGGAAGAAGAGGCGGCCGTCGTCGTCGACGATCAGCGCGCCGGCGCAGCGGAGAGGCTCGGTGGGCACGTCACGACAGTAGCGAGCCGGGGCCGTCAGGGCGATGCCCCGTACGGCCCCGGCTCGTCACCGCTGGCGTCGTGCTCGGGTCACGGCCCGAATCTCGCTCGGGTCACGGCCCGACGAAGACCGCCTTCGCCCGCCAGTCGATGCCGCTGAGGAGGCGGCTGCTGCGCAGCGTCCAGCTGCCCGACGGCGCGCCGTTGACCCAGCTGGCCGACGACAGGTTGCCCAGCAGCCGGCTGACCAGGTAGATCCGGTCGCCGGAGACGAAGACCCCGCCGGAGTCGGAGAAGCCGGTCGTGGCGGCGGTGAACTTGTCCGCCCCGACGGTGCCGCTGTCGGGGTTGAACCAACGCCAGTACAGGCCGTTCTGCCCGCTGAGCGTGTAGTAGAGCCGGCCCTTGGTGTAGAACATGCCGGTCACGCTGGCGATCTCCGGGTAGAAGCTCACCGTGTTGCCGGCGTACGTCTGGCCCTCCGGCCCGGAACCGGTCACCACCGTGTCCCACAGCTCGTCGTGGTACGGGTCGACCTTCGTCGGGGTGCCGAAGGTGGTGCCGTCGAACGTGCGCCGCCACAGCGCGCCGCTCATCCCGTAGAACAGGGTGCCGCCGACCCAGAAGGCGCTCTTCGCCGACGACCAGGCGGTGCCGTCGGTGTTGTCGACGGCCGTGGCCGCGCCGATCGCGCTCGTCCCGTCGTACGTCCGGCTCTGCACCGCGTTGACCGAGCCGCTGCTGAACCCGGCCAGGTAGACCTTGCCCGGCAGGGTGGCGGTGGCGGTGGAGTGCGGGGCGGCCCCGCCGCTGAGCGGGAAGAACGCGATCCTCCCCCGGCGGTACTGGAAGTTGCCGATGTATTCCTGGTCGGAGCCCAGCCAGATGCCCTCCGGGGTGACCAGCAGCTTCGCCACGCCGTAGCCGCGCGGGTGCCGGCCCGGGTTCCACGACAGCGGCAGGCCGTTGAGCGGGTCGAGCGCGGCGATGCTGGGCCGGGCCACCGCGCCCGCGAACGCCGAGTTGGTGGCGGAGGTGTTGTTGAGCCAGCGGAAGTGGCCGCCGACGTAGATCGCCTGCTCGGTGATGCCCACGGAGAGGAACGTGTCGCCGCCGGTGTAGGCGACCCAGGTCGGCTGGACCGACGTGCCGGTGGACGACGTCTCGAAGCGGGCCGCCGCGTCGCAGAGCGTCCCCGCGTACGGGGCGCCCGTGCTGACGATGACGAAGTAGCTGCCGTCGGGGGAGAAGCTGACGTCCCGCACGTACGAGTCGAACGACTTGTAGGAACAGCGCGGCTCGAACCGGTTGGTGTTCCACGACGACACGGTCGCGGCGGACGCGCCCAGGTCGAGCCGGACCACCTGGTCGTGCAGCACCCCGTCGGCCTTCTTGAAGTTGCCGATCACCACGAGCTGGGTGCCGTCGGGCGAGACGGCCAGCTTCTCGGGCCCGATGCCGGCGCTCGCACCGCTGACCCCGTCGTAGTTGTGGTGCTCGGTCAGCGAGGTGGTGAGGTAGTCGTCCACCACGCCGGTGACGGCGTCGAGCGAGGCCAGGCCGGCGCGCGGCTTCGTGGCGGCGGTGGTGAAGATGCCGCCGACGAGCAGCCGGTTGCCGACCTTGACGACGTCGTTGACCAGGCCGTTGAAGGCCAGGTTGGGGAAGCTGGTGACCACGCTGCCGTCGGCGAGGTTGAGCAGGGCCAGCTTGCGGCGGTTGGTGCCGTTGACGGTGTTGAACTTGCCGGCAAGGTAGACGGTGCCGGCGGTCGGGCCCGCGAGGATGTCGCTGACCTCGTTGTCGACCACCGGGGCGAACGCGGTGTCCACCTGGCCGGTGGCCTTGTCGAAGGCCAGCACGTAGTTGCGGGCGATCGTGACGTCCGAGTTGCGGTTCTTCACCTGCGTGAACGAGCCGCCGACGATGACCTTGTCGCCGGCGTCGTGGATGGCGAAGACGGTGCCGTCCACGATGTTCGGGGTGAGGGCGGAGGGGACCGCGCCGACCACGGTGGTGTGGTCGGGCGCCGCGGGGGCCGGGCCGGCGACGAGGATGCCGGAAACGGTCAGGGCGGCGGCGGTCAGGACCGCGAGAGGTCGGCGACCAAGCGCCGGGAAACGGGCCACGGGCAACTCCGGATGAACGGCGGAGATCGATGTGAGGTGCCTCCGTGCGAGCGGGCGAACCCGTTCGGTGACCGCCGGGCGCTGAGGCGGCGACCGGGGGACGGAAAGCTCGATGACACAATTGCGCACGGAAGGCGCGGCGTCTACCCCGGGTTGCGTCTTGTGGCCGACAACGCGGCGGCCGTTGCCGGGACAGCCGGTCGCGCCGGACGAAAAGACGAGGTCACTGGGTTCGTGGGCCGTGCGCCGGGGTGGGGGGCGGCGGCGCGGAGAACCACGGGTCGGCCGTCAGTTCCCGGAATGCGGCCAGGCCGTCCGGGTCGTCGTTGAAGGTGCTGTCGTACGCGGGCTTGGTCTGCTTAGCGGCGAAGTAGACGACCGCCTTGATCTGCGGGTGCCGCTTGATGTAGTCGCCGGCCTCGCGCAGCCACGCGCCGCGCTGCCCCGGCGAGCCCGGGTAGGTCACGCCGAACTCGCCGATCACAATCGGACGCGGATGCTGGGCGGCGAACGCCATGAACTTGTCCATCTGCGGGGCGAACCCCTCGAACCCCTTGCCCGGGTAGACGTCCGTGCAGAGCCAGTCGACCTGGTCGTCGCCCGGATAGTACGCGGCGGCGTCACGGGAGGAGTCGACGAACCCCTGCACGTGCGGGCACCAGACGAAGCCGGCGTTGGTCGCGCCGACCTCGGTGAAGATGCCCCGGATGCGCTTCCAGGCCGCCACGTAGTCCTCAGGCGAGTGGATGCTCTGTTGCAGGTTGGGCCGGTCCATCTCCCACCGCCAGCGCAGCAGCAGCGGCACCCCGAACTGCTTGATCTTTTCGGCCCGCTGCCGGATGAGCTGGTCGTAGACGCCGTCGCGGATCGACCGGGTGTCCGCGCCGGACCAGGAGATCATCTGGAGCTTCCCGGCGGCCTGGAAGGCGTGCTCGGTGGGGCCGGGGAAGTCGTCCTCCCACTCGTGGAACATGTGCGCCAGGTTCACGTTGCCCTGGGTCTGTGCGGCGAACGCGGCGAGCGCCTCGACCCGCCCCTCCGGGGTCTGCCAGTCCGGCTTCACCCACGCGCCCAGCCAGGCGCCCTTCGCGGGCAGCTCCGGGCCCCGGCCCGTGGTGGCCAGGTCGTCCGTCGTGCGGGGGGACACCGTCGGCGCGGCGCTGGACGGGGGCGGCACGAAGTCCGGGGCCTGCTCGGAGCAGGCCGTGACGGCCAACGCCGAGGCGAGCAGGAACGCCGCCGCCCTGTGGAACCGCTTCATCGTCTGCCGCACCTTCCCCATGCCGCCGACGTGCCCGGCGGTCGTTTCCGTGGCTGTGAGACCCGTGCCGGGCCTCAGCGTCGGCGGCCCCGGCGCAGGGCCCGCAACGCGTCGAGCTGGAGCACCCGCCGCAGCCGCCACGCACCGGAGAGATAGCCGGCGGTGCCGAGCACCGCGAGCACCGCGAGGGTGACCGGCCCGGAGTCGAGCACCGCGCGGGCGATCAACGCCGGCACGCCGAAGCACGCCACCGCGAGGCCGGCGGCGGCGAGCGTGCCCCGGCCGAACGGGTGCAGCCGGTACGCGTGGTGCAGCTGCGCCAGCGGCACCAGATTGGTGATCACGATGGACGCCGACCAGGCGACCGCCGCGCCCATGATGCCGAAGCGCGGGATGAGCAGCACGTTCAGCACCACGTTGACCAGGGTGCCGGCCAGCGCGTTGTAGAACGTCCAGGACGTGCGCCCGGCCATGTTGAGCACCGTGTCGACCATGCCGCAGCCGGTGGCCACCAGCATCGTCAGGGCCAGGAACACGGTCACCCGCGCCCCGGCGGAGTATCCCTCGCCGAACAGGTGCAGCATCGGCTCGGCGAACACCGCGAACAGCAGGTACGCCGGCCAGGCCAGCAGCACCAGCCAGCCCGTCGCGGCCTGGTAGAGCCGGCCCGCCGCGTCCCGGTCGTCGCGCACCAGGTGCTCGGCCAGCCGGTGCTGCACGGCGGTGGACAGCGCCTGCCCGGAGAGCTGCCCGAGGGCGAGGAACCGGGTGGCCGCCGTGTAGAGCGCCGCCTCGGACAGCCCGCGCAGCGCGCCCAGCAGCACGATGTCGAGCCGCTGCACCGCCATCTGGGCCAGCCCGCTCAGCGCCCGGGGCCCGCTGTAGCGCCAGTACGGCGCGAACTCCTCGCGCAGCGACACCGCCGGCACCTGCGCGCCCCGTTCGGCACGCCGTACCAGCCGGGCCAGCCACACCGTGGCGACCAGGCCGGCCGGCAGGTAGGGCGCGACCCAGGCCAGCGGCAGCGCCGTCGTCGCCGAGAGGCCGAGGACGGCGGCGAGCCCCACCCCGGCCACCTGCAACCCCGTGCGGCCGAGGCGTTCGATCAGCAGCAGCGGGCGCATCTTGCCGAAGCCCCGGCAGGCGGCCAGGGCGAAGTCGCACAGCGCGGCCACCGGCACGAAGACCAGCAGCACCCGCAGTGCGCGCACCGCACCGGGCACCGGCTCGTCGAACGTCAGCGCCACGATCCGGGGGGCCGCCCACCAGCCGGCCACCGCGATCAGCGTGCCGACCCCCAGCACCGGCAGCAGCCCCACCAGCACCGACGCGCGCAGCCGCTCCGGCTGGCCCAGGGTGCGGTAGCGGCTGATGAAGTAGACCGAGCCGACGCCGGTGCCCAGCCGCGCCGCCGCGTACGCGATCATGAAAGCGC
Source organism: Micromonospora haikouensis (assembly GCF_900091595.1). Taxonomy (GTDB): domain Bacteria; phylum Actinomycetota; class Actinomycetes; order Mycobacteriales; family Micromonosporaceae; genus Micromonospora; species Micromonospora haikouensis. The sequence continues at coordinate 45,467 of NZ_FMCW01000003.1, read as the reverse complement.
TGGTGGCGGCGAAGAAGAGGCCCGCGTCGGACATGGACCAGCCGCGGGTGACGATGATGTTCAGGCCGAACCCGGCGACCGCCGCGACCGCCACCCCGAGCAGGTTCGCGACCCCGTGCCGCGCCGCGCCGCCCAGCTCGCCGGCGGCCGACCGGGCCGGGGCTACCGTCGCCACGACGGCACGCGTCCCCACCAGGTGCTCAACCGCTCGTCGTACGGGGCGAAGTGCTCCTCCAGGCGGGTCCGCAGCGCCGGATCCATGGGCGAGCGGGACCGCGCGTTGTGCTTGCCGAACGAGATGTCCGCCCAGTGCGGCAGGCCGAGGAAGTCGCACACCGCGTCGAACGCCGGCCGGGGCTCGGCGAAGAAGTCGTCCGCGTCGATCACGTGCAGCCGGTCCCGGCCGAAGATCGACTCCAGGCGTTCGAGCTGCTCCACGTACTGGCCCCGGGTCAGGTACGCGTTGTGCTGGAAGTGGTGGCTGTGTGCCGTCGGGTCGGCCAGCAGCCGCTCCCGTTCCCCGGCGATCCGCTCCTGCTCCAGCTCCAGGGCCCGCTCGAAGCCCTCCGTCTCGAAGCCCCGCGCCGCCTCGTGGGTGTGCGCCGAGTACGCCCGCTCCACCGGGTCGCGCAGCAGCACCAGCAGCCGCACCCCCGGCAGGTCCTTCGCGATCCGCTCCCCCGCGAGCGGGTGGAACATGTAGTACGGGCTCGACTCGCCGGTCACCCCGCGCACCCCGACCTGCTCGCGGACCGCCTCGGCCCGGCGCACCGTCGGGAAGTGCCCGAGATACCAGTCCATCCCCCGGTCGTAGCCGGTGTCGAAGTAGTGCACGCCCTTGTGGTAGACCGCCGGCAGCACCGCCGGATGCTGCGACAGGGTCTTGAACAGCGAGGTCGTGCCGCAGCGCTGGGCACCCACGATGAGGAAGTCGGGGGCGAGCCGCGACCCGGCGGTCCACCGGCCGTACGTCCGGCTCACCGACCGCACCGCGCGCCGCGCCTGTGCCTTGACCAGCGTCACTTCGCCACTCCTCCCGCACCCGGCCGTCCGGCCAGGTGTTCCTCCACCGCCGGCAGCAGCCAGGCGTCCACGTGTCCCAGCCGGGCCCCCGCCTCGGCCTGCCGGTCGCGCAGGTAGCGCGCCGCCAGCTCGACCAGGTAGAGCACGGCCACCAGGTCGGCGATCCCGGCCGGCTGGCCGAACGGGGTCAGCTCGTCGGCCGCCCCGGCGATCAGCCGCCCCGCCGCCGCCCGGGGCTCCACCCCGGCCCGGGTGATCGCCGTCTGCACCCGCCGGTGCAGGGCGTCGAACCCCAGCGGCACGTCGTCGGCGAACCGCTCCCAGTCCCACACCAGCACCCGGCCGTCGGCCAGGGCGGCGCTGTTGCCGCCGTTCCAGTCGCCGTGCCAGGCCCCCAGGCCCAGCACCGGGTCGACGCGGCGCACCTCGTCCAGCACCGCGCGCAGCCGGGCCGCCTCCGGCCGGTCCCCCAGCGCCGCCAGCTCGGCTCCGAGCCGCCGGTCGTGGGCGCTGCCCGCGTACGGGCGGTGGTCCACGCCGGCGCAGCGGCTCACCGCGACCATGGCGGCCCGCTCTGCCTCGGCGGCCGGCGCGGGCGCGGCCCGGGGCAGCCCCACCGGCAGGGCGCTCTGCACCAGCAGCGCGTGCCCGCCCCAGACGCCGTGGTGCAGCACCTCGGCCACCTGCACGCCGGGCACGGCGAGCGTCGCCAGCCGGGCCAGCGCCGCCGCCTCCGCCTCGACCAGGGCCCGGGTGAGCGGGTCGACGCCGAGCTTCGCGTACCCGATCGGGACGCCGGTGGCGTCGAGGAGCTGGACCACCGGCTTGCGGTTGGCCCGCGCCGGCCCGATGTGGATGCTCAGCAGCGCCGGGCGGCCCAGCACGGCGGCCAGGTGCGCGTCGAGCGCGCCGCCGCCCGCGTTGCCGCCCGGGTCGACGACCAGCCGGTCCCGGAACGCGAGCCGGCCCAGCCCGGTGCGGAACGCGGTGGCCAGCACCGCGCGGCGCAGCCGGGCCTTCGCGCTCTGCGCCTCCGTGGAGTGCCGCACCGCGCCCGCCGCCGCCCGCCGGGAACCGGCCGGCACCAGCAGCCGCGGCCGCGCGGCCGAGGGCACCACCGCGAAACCGGCCCGGCCGCCGCGCCGCAGCGCCGGTCGGGCCGGCGCCGGCCAGACCAGGCCGGCCAGCTCCGGCAGGTACGCGCCGCGCGCGTCGGCGCCGGGGGGAGGGGTGAGCATCAGCGGAACCGCCGTTCGGGCCGGGCACCCGGCGCGGCCGGCGCGGACGCGGCCTCGACGGCGGCGAGCCGGGCCTCGCGGCGCTCGGCGCGCAGGTGCAGGTCGTTGCGGGCGAGCAGCGCCACGCTGATCAGCCCGTACGCCAGGGTGGTGTTCAACGAGCCATAGAGGAACTGGAAGAACAGCATCAGGATCAGCACCAGGCTGCCGGCGATGCCGATCGGGGTGTTGTCGTGCCGGAACCGCCACAGGCACCACAGGAAGAACGCGCTGTAGCAGAACGCGCCCACCCAACCCTGGCCGGTCAGCAGGTTCCACACCTGCCCGTTGCTGCCCAGCTCCCGGTTGCCGCACTGCTTGCACTCGGCCGACTTGCCGATCGCGATCGACCGGTTGCTGCCGATCAGGGCACGGTTGCCCCCGTAACCCAGCACCGGCGAATGGTTGGCCGCCTCGACCGCGCCGCTGGACAGGGTGGCCCGGATGTCGTCGCTGTGGCCGTTGGCCATCCGCTCGTTGAGCAGGTCGCCCAGCGGGGAGGCCAGCACCGCCACCCCCATCAGCCCGCTCGCCAGCGCCAGCCCGACCAGCACCACGACCCGGCCGCGCAGCGCCAGCCGCACCGCGACGTACACCGCGCCGACCACCAGCCCGATCCACAGCCCCCGGTTGAGCGAGTAGACGATCGGGAAGACGGCGGCGACCACCACGAGGTAGCCGGTGAGCCGGCGCGGCCCCCGGCCGAGGACCACCCAGCCGACGATGAACCAGATCAGCAGGATCGCCATGTTCTCGCCCCAGGTGTTGGTGTATTCGAAGGGGGCGGCCGGGCGGGGCGAACTGGCTTCCCCGGCGAGCACCTCCTGCACCTGGGCGACCTCGACGTGCATCAGCCGGTTGACGAACGGTTCCTTGGCGATGGCGGCGGGCAGGATGTAGTTGAGCGGCGCGACGAACTTGAGCTGCGGGAACAGCGCGCCCACGTACCCGCCGATCACGGTGACCACGGCCATGAAGCCGAACAGCTTCACCAGCCGGCCCCGGGGCAGCTCCCGCTCGCTGAGGTTGAGGACGTAGAGCATCGTCACCGTCAGGGCGGTGTAGTTCATCACCCGGATGCCCCAGCCGATGAATCGGCCGGAGCCGCTCGGGGGGAGCGTGTTGGGCGCGGTGATGCCGAGCATCAGCCCCGAGAGCACCACCCAGGCCAGCAGGATCAGCCAGATCCCGAAGCCCGGCGGCACCTTCACGTTGCCGCGCCGGTAGAGCTGGAACGCCATCGGGATGGCGAGGATCGCGAAGATGAACGAGGGCAGGCCCAACGCCCACCACACCGGGTAGAGCACGAAGAGCGCGGTCACCGGCCAGGCGACGGGCAGCCGCAGCGACCAGCGCCGGGTTGGCTCCGGCGGGTGCTGCGCGGGGTGCTGCGGCGGGCCGGCCGGACGCCGTCCCGCCGGTGCCGGCTCCGGTGCCGGCCGGAGCGGGGCGGCCATGGTCATGTCACGCTGACCTTGGCGGTCTTCGGGGCGTAGATCACCCAGGCCGGGCCGGGCTGCGGCCGGACCTGGAAGCCGCCCTCGTCGGTGACGTTGCAGACCAGCTTCTGCCCCGGCTTGCTCCACTGCGCCTTGGCGCTGGACGGGCCGGAGACCACCAGCGCCGCCCCGGAGCCGTAGACGTTCGCCCCGGGCAGCGAGCGGGGGCTCGGCTTGCGCACGGTGAGCGTGCGGTATTCCATCGTGAGCACCACCACCGAGGCGACGCTCACCGTGACCTTGCCGATCCTGCCCCGCCACGACGCGCTGGCCGCGTCGTACGCCCAGGTCTGCGTGGGGTGCCCGGGGGCGGCGATCGTCAGCTTGCCGGCCGGGGCGACGCCCTGGCTGGCAAGCGGCGCGCCCGGGGTGGCGTGGTCGAGGACGGGGGTCGGCGCGGCGCCGCCCTTCGGGGCCGCCGCGCGCAGCGCGGCGGTCGACGCCTGACCCGACGGGAACGCCCCCTCGCGCTGCGTCGGGGTGACGCCCTTCAGTTCGGCGGCGGCGAACTGGTTGAGGAAGCCGGTCGGCCCGCCCGCGTAGCCGACGAAGGGGTGCAGCACGCCGACGGTGCGGATGTCCACGGGGCGGATCTCCGCGACCGGGCCCACCTTCGCGGCGTCCCGGGACTGGTAGACCGCCGTCAGGTGCAGGCTCTCCGACTCGGCGAACTCCTGGTAGACCACGTCGGCCTCGGCCAGCCCGACGGGGCTCGTGCCGGGCGTCACCCGCACCGGCACCACCACCGCCTGGCGGCCCGCGACCTCCTCGGCGACCGGCTTGCCCGACAGCGGCGCGGTCGGCAGGCTCGGGGTCGGGGTGGGCCGGGGGGCCGGTGAGCCCGGGTCGACCACGTTGGTGGCCCCGGGCGGCTGCTCCTCGGCGCAGCCCGCGCCGAACGCGGCGACCAGCGCCACCGAGAGCGTGCTGCCCAGGGCGCGCCGGCGGTTCACTCCCTGTCCTCGACCGGGTCGAGGGCCATCGAGTATCGGCCCGGGTCGACACCGTCGGAGTCCCGTGACGACCGGTAGACGGTGGACTTGCCCGGGGGTTTCGGCTGCGTCGTCGGCCGGGCCGGCGGGACGGGCGGCGGGCCCTGGACCGCCGGGGGCGGCGTCGGCCTGGCGGAGGCCTGCGGGCTGGCCGGCGGATGGGCGTCCCGGCCGCCGGCCGAGGGGCGGTGGTCCGGCCCACCAGCCGACGGGCGGTTGTCCCGGTTGCTGGTGGCGGGGCGGGGCAGGATCATCGTCGACTCGATGTTGGGCGGGCCGGCCTGCGGTGGCACCGGGTTGGGCCGTGGGCGGGGCGACGGCGGGCCGTCCCGCCGCGCCGCCGGGGCCGCGGGCGGGGCCGGGACGCGCTCGGCCAGCCGGGGGGCCAGCACCGCGCCGAGCACCGGCGCGTCGACCTGCTCGAACTGGTGGATCGCGGCGGTGATCTCGCTGCTGCGGGTCTGCCCGCCCTCGATCACCAGGATCACCCCGTCGACGTGCCGGGCCAGCGCCTGCGCCTCCACCGCCGCCGTCGGCTGGGCCGTCTCGATCAGCACGTGGTCGAAGCGGGCGGCCAGCTCGCCGAGGACCTCCAGCATCATGGCGACGGGCAGCTCCACCTCGGTGTCGAGGGCACCGGGGAACAGCACCCGCAACTGGCCGAGGCCGGGGGCCGGGGTCAGCGCGGTCAGCGCCGACACGTCGTGGCGCAGCACGTCGGCGAGGGTGTGCCGGGGCTTGATCCCGCCCAGCATCGTGGGCAGCGGGGAGTCCCGCTTGGTCGTCACCACCGCCACCTGCGCGCCCGTGCGGGCGTACGCGGCGGCGAGGTTGCCGACGACGAAGCCGGCCGCCGGGCCGGGCGAGGTGTCGGTGAGCAGCAGCTGACGGCCCCGGCCGGGCTGCGGCTCGGGCATGGTCGACAGCAGCACGTTGCGCAGCCGGCCCAGCTCGCGGGAGACCTCGTGGCCCGCCGGCAGGATGGTCAGCCCGGCCTGGCCGGTCGGCAGCTCCAGCAGCATCGGCACGCCGAGCCGGTCGGCGACGTCCCGGCCGCGCCGCACGCGGGTGTCGAGCCGGTCCAGCACCAGGGCGACCACGATGCCGAAGAGCAGCCCCGCGCCGAGGCCGCTGGCCAGGTTGAGGGTGGTGTTCGGGGAGCTGGGCTTCCGGGGCAGCGGCGCGTCGGAGATGATCTCGCCGGGGTCGAGGGCGGTGCTCAGCAGCGGGCTCAGCCGGCTGTTGAGGCTGGCGAGCTGGTTGGTCAGCACGTTGCGGTCGGCCTCGGCGCGGGCGCGCTCCACCGAGTTCGGCGGCGCGGCGGCGATCTTGCCGGCGACGGCGGCGAGCTGCTTGTTGGTCTCGGTGATCTGCTGCTTGAGCGCGGTGGTCTCGTTCTCCAGGGACCGGGTGGCCGTGGCCAGCCGCAGGTCGAGGTACGCCTGGGCGAAGGAGTGCGAGCCCGCCTGCGCCGCCTCGGGGCTGGCCGCCTCGAACGCGATCTGGAGCACCTGGCTGTTCGGCGGCACCGTCACCGACAGCGACCGGACCAGATCCTCGGCGGGGAGGTCGGTCTTCAGCAGGGCCTCAGCCCGCTCGGCGACCACCAGGGAGCGGACGACCTGCGCCTCGGTGTCAAGGTTGACCTTGGCGCCGGGGTTGGCGTCCGGGCCGACCTGGCGGACCAGCAGCGACGTGGTCGACACGTAGGTGCGGGTCTGCACCTGGCTGACCAGCATGCCGGCGCCCGCGCCGAGCAGCGCGGCCACCACGAGGATCCACCACCGGCGGCGTAGCCACTCGAGGTAGGTCATCAGGGTGGGGCCGTCTGAGTCGCGCAGATCGGCGTGGTGAGACGAGGGCATCGGGGTGTGTCGCTCCCTTTGGACCGGACCGGCCAGTCGTCCGTGACGGGCGGCGTCACGGCGGAAACCTGAGTCTCCCTGATCCGGGCGGTCAGGGGAAGCCGACGAAGCGTCGCTTTCCAGCAACGGCGTCGCAAGGGAGGATAGGCGGGTGCGGTTTTGCTACCACATCCAGAGCCACCGGTCGCCCGAGCAGCTGAACCGGCTGGTGCACGCGGTGAAGAAGTACAGTCCCGACAGCATTGTGCACGTCAGCCACGACGTGAACGGTGCCCCGCCGGACCTCGCCGAGCTGCGTTCGATGACCGACGTCGTCGTGCAGATGCACGAGGGTGGATACGGTGACTTCAGTCATGTCGACCGCTACATGGCCGCCGTCGACTGGCTGAACGACGAGGGGGTGCAGGTCGACTGGCTGGTGAACATCACCGGTCAGGACTACCCGCTGCGGCCCCTCGGCGAGTCCGAGGCGGAGCTGGTCGACTCGGGCGCCGACGGGTTCATGGAATATTGGGACGCCTTCGGGCCGGAGAGCCACTGGCCGCGCAGCCGCGTCCGCTCCCGCTACCACTTCCAGCACCGCCGGGTGCTGCCGCTCAGCCCCCGGGGCAAGAAGCTGCTCCGCCCGCTCCAGGCGGTCAACCGGGTGCAGCCCCTGGTGCGGGTGCACGTGTCGTACGGGCTGGCCCTCGGCCGCCGCGCCCGCACCCCGTTCGGCCCCGACCTGCGGCTGCACGGCGGGTCGGCGTTCTCCTCGCTGAGCTGGCCCGTGGTGGCCTACCTGCGGGACTACTTCGACCGGCGACCGGACGTGGTGGAATATTTCCGACACTGCCTCTCCCCGGTCGAGGCGGTCTTCCAGACGATCGTGTGCAGCGCCGACCGGTTCAACCTGGTGCCGGACTGCAAGCGCTACTTCGACTTCCGCAACAGCACCTTCAACCACCCCAAGTCGCTGACCGCCGAGGACCTGCCCCTCGCGCTGGCCAGCGGGGCGCACTTCGCCCGCAAGTTCGACTACGAGCGGGCCCCCGAGCTGATCGACACCCTCGACGCCCACCTGGCCGCCGCCGCGGCGGCGGCGTAAGGAAGGGCCCCCTGTTAACGCTTCCGGTATAGGAAGGGCCCCCTCCTAACACCCGCCAGCCGGCGCGCCGGGCCGCGCCGGCAGCCCACCTCACCTAGCGGTAGCCGTAGCGGCGGCGCAGCGGCCACGTCATCGCCCCGACCAGGCGGCGGGGCCCCGGGGCGTACTCGCGACGCCACTTCTCGTCCAGCGCCAGCGTGATCGGGCCGCTGCGCATCCGGATCCGGCCGCCGGCCACCGCGTGCGAGCCGGCCTGCTCGAACTCGTTGTCCCGCAGGAACTCCAGCGGGTCGACGACCCCGGTCACGTCGGCCGTCAGCGCCGCGATCCGGCCCAGCTCCCCGCGCGGGTCGCGGACCAGGTCCTCGTACCGGACGGTGACCCGGGGCACGCCCCGGCGGCCCAGCGCGGCGACCATCGCGTTGACGGTGACCCAGCGCCGGGCGGTCAGCCGCGCCGACCGCTGGTTCATCCGGCCCTTGGTCGAGGTGCCCTCGGGCAGCTCCACCACCTGGCTCCACGAGTACGCCACCCCGCGCGGGTCCCGCAGCACGTGCACCAGCCGCAGGTCGATCTGCGGGGCGCGGGCCAGGATGTACGCCAGCGAGGGGCGCTTGGTCGAGTCGACCACCACCCGGGCCCCGGACACCTCGGCCACCGCCCGGTAGAGCGGGGTCAGCAGCTCGACGTAGCGGTCCAGGTCCCGCCGGAAGGCCGTGGACATCCCCGGGTTCACGATCAGCGGGATCTTGGCGGTGGCGTCGACCCGGCTCTGCAGCGCCCGCACGTCGGCCACGTCGATCTGCGACCACCCGCCGTACGCCCGGCGGCCCACCTCGCCCCAGAACGGGCACGCGTCGAAGTGCTCGCCGCAGGCGCACCGGAAGTTGCGCTCGACGCCGGACTGCCAGAGGTAGAACAGCTCGCCGACGTCGCAGTGCCCGACGAACTGGCCGAGCATCAGGTCGAGCAGCGTGGAGCCGCTGCGCGGCATGCCGCAGACGTAGAGGACGGTGACCGGGTCGGGGGCCACCCCGTCGCCGGCACCCTGCGCTGCCTCGGCCGTCTGGTCGGTCATCCGCGATCCCCTCGCCCCCGGTGCTGTCAGCGGCAGTCTAGGTGCGCAACGGGGGAGCCCGGCATTGGCGGAAGGTCCTGCTGGCAACCATCCGACAGGCCGGATGATGGTGAACGCCACTTATGTTTCAGTTCCGGAGGCCGCTACATTGTGGCGGCGTCGCGCCGTCCGGTCGACCGCCCCCGGTGGGCGCGTCCCGGGGCGCGGTGGGCCCTCGGGAGGCGGGTGGACGTGGAGTCTGGTGAAGTCATGCTCGTCGGTTCCAGCGGCGGGCACCTCGCCCAACTGGTGGCGCTCGCACCGTGGTACCGCGACCGGGCCCGCTCCTGGGTGACCTTCGACACCCCGGACGCCCGTTCGCTGCTCGACGGCGAGGACGTCGTCTGGGCGCACCACCCGACCACCCGCAATCTGAAGAACCTGGCCCGCAACCTGTGGCTGGCCGTGCGGGTGTTCCGGGGGCGGGACGTCGCCGCGGTGGTCACCACCGGCGCCGGGGTCGCCCTGCCGTTCGTGATCGTGGCCCGGCTGCGCGGCATCCCCACGGTCTACATCGAGGTGTACGACCGGATCGACACCCCGACGCTGTCGGCCCGGCTGTGCCGGCCGTTCCTCTCGGCGATGCTCGTGCAGTGGGAGGAGCAGCGCCGGCTCTACCCGAAGGCGACCGTGGTGGGAAACCTGCTGTGAGCCTGCCCATCCCGCGCCAGCGCGGCAACTCCCCGGCCCCCCGCACGATCCTCGCCATGGTCGGCACGGACGTGCACCGCTTCGACCGGCTGGTCGACTGGCTGGAACGCTGGCACGCCGGCCGCGACGCCGCCGCGCCGGAGGTCCGCCTCGTCGTGCAGCACGGCCGCAGCCGCGCGCCCCGGCTGCCGGGCGGGGCGCCGTTCCTGGCCCACGACGAGCTCCAGCGGGCGATGACCGAGGCGGACCTGGTGGTCTGCCACGGCGGTCCCGCCACCATCACCGAGGCCCGTCGGCACGGGCACCTGCCGATCGTGGTGCCCCGGGACCCGACCCGCGACGAGCACGTCGACAACCACCAGCAGCTCTTCGCCCGCCGGCTCGGCGCGGCCGGGATGGTCAAGCTCGCCGAGGCCGAGGCCGACCTGGTCGAGGCGCTCGACAAGGGCGTGGCGGACCCGCTGACGTACGCCCTCGCGGCCGACCCGGACCGGCCCGACCCCCGGGTCGCCGCCGCCACCGAGGTCGGCCGGATCGTCGAGGACCTGGTCCGCGCCAGCCGGGCGCCGGGTCGGCGCAGGTGGTGGCGGTGAGCGCCCGGGTGCTCTTCGTCGGCGGGCTGGGGCGCAGCGGCTCGACCCTGCTGGAGCTGATCCTCGCCCAGCACCCCGACGTCTGCGCCGTCGGCGAGGTGGTGCACCTGTGGGAGCGGGCGCTCGGCGGCGACGAGCGGTGCGGCTGCGGCGAGCGGTTCACCGCCTGCGACTTCTGGCAGCGCGTCGGCGAGCACGCCTTCGGCGGCTGGTCGGCGGTCGACCGTGCCGAGGTGCTGGCGCTCAAGGACGCGGTGGACCGCACCCGGCACATCCCCCGGCTGGCCCGCGCCGAGCTGCCCGCCGCGCAACTCGACGAGGTGCGGCGCTACGCCGACCTCTACACCCGCATCTACGCCGCCGCGATGGCGGTGACCGGCGCGCGGCTGGTGGTGGACTCCAGCAAGCACGCGTCCACGGCGTTCGCGCTGCGCTGGGCCGACGACCTCGACCTGCGGGTGCTGCACCTGGTGCGGGACAGCCGGGCGGTGGCCTACTCGTGGGCCAAGCAGGTGCGCCGGCCCGAGGTGGTCGACGCCGAGGCGTACATGCCGACCTTCTCGCCGTTCACGGTGAGCAAGCTGTGGACGGCGCAGAACGCCGCGTTCCACCTGCTGGCCACCCGCGCGCCGGTGGTCCGGCTGCGCTACGAGGACTTCACCGCCGACCCGCGCGGCACGGTCGCCCGGCTGCGCCGCTTCGCCGGCCTGCCCGACGACCCCGAGGCGCTGCGGGTGCTCGACCCGTCGCCCGCGCCGCTGCGCCGGGCGCACAGCATCGCCGGGAACCCGCTGCGGTTCAACGCCGGCCCGCTGCGGGTCCGGCAGGACGACGCCTGGCGCACGGCCCTGCCGTCGCGCAGCCGGGTGGTGGTGAGCGCCGCGACGCTGCCCCTGCGTCTGCGGTACGGATACGTCGGCCTCGGCCGCCCGGGTTCCACGGAGGCACCATGACCGAGCCGGTTAACGACGCGGGCGCGACGGCCGAGTCGGGCGCGACGTACCCGTCGGTGACCGCCGTGGTCCCCACCCGGGACCGCCCCGAGCTGCTGCGCAAGGCCCTCGACGCGATCCTCGGCCAGGACTACCCGGGTCGGGTCGACGCGGTGGTCGTCTACGACCAGTCCGAGCCGGACCGGTCGCTGGCCGACGACCCCCGGATCACCGTGCTGGTCAACCAGCGCACCCCCGGCCTGGCCGGCAACCGCAACACGGGCATCCTGGCCGCCACCGGCGACCTGGTGGCGTTCTGCGACGACGACGACGAGTGGCTGCCCGGCAAGCTCGCCGCGCAGGTGGCGGCGCTCGCCGCCGCCGGCGACGGCGCGTTCGTGAGCTGCGGCATCCGCGTCGCCTACGACGGCCGCCAGGTCGACCGGGTGCTGCCCGTCGACCGGGTGCCGCTGGCCGCCCTGCTGCGCGACCGGCACACCGAGCTGCACCCGTCGACGTTCCTCATCCGCCGGGACGCGCTGCTCGACGGCATCGGGCTCGTCGACGAGGAGATCCCGGGCAGCTACGCGGAGGACTACGAGTTCCTGCTCCGGGCCGCCCGGCACGCCCCGCTGGTCAACCTGGCGCAGCCGTACGTGACGGTGCGCTGGCACAAGCAGTCCTACTTCGCCCAGCGCTGGGAGACCATCTCCGTGGCGTTGCAGTGGCTGCTCGGCCGCTATCCGGAGTTCGCCACCGTGCCGGCCGGCGAGGCCCGGGTCAGCGGGCAGATCGCGTTCGCCCAGGCGGCGCTGGGCAACCGGGGCGAGGCCGTGCGCTGGGCGCGGCGCACGCTGTCGCGCAACCCCCGGGAGCCGCGCGCGTACCTGGCCCTGGCCGTGGCCAGCCGGGCCGTCGACCCCGACCGCGTCCTGCGTACGCTGCACAAGCGCGGCCGGGGCATCTGAGCCTCGTCAGGAGGCGGCGCACCAGGCCCGCCACGCCTCGCGGCTCGGCGCGTCGAGCAGCCGGAAGTCGCCGCCGGCCACCTCGTAGTCGTAGTACGCCACCCACAGCGGGCGCTGCGCGTCGAGGTAGCGGCTCATCGACCGGATCCACGCGGCCCGGCCGGTGCCGCTGCTGTCGCCGGCGATGCGGACGCTGCCGGTCTCGGCGAGCCCCCACGGCTTGCCCAGCGCCTTCGACTTGTTGATCATCGGGGTGAAGACCTGCGCCGGGTCGGTGTACCTGTCGTACTTCCCGCCGCTGTTGTAGCAGTCCCAGCCGAGCACGTCGATCGCCTCGCCGCCCGGCCAGTAGTCGTCGAAGCTGCGCCGGGAGTTCGGGTTGAGCGTCCAGCACATCAGGATGAGCGTGGACCGCAGCCGGGCGTTGCCGGCCCGGTCGGCGAGGTCGGCGAGGCGCTTCCACGCGGACCGGTACTGGGCGGCCGTGTACGAGCCGCGCTCGATGTCGTCCTCCGGCTCGTGGAAGTAGGACCAGTAGACGTCGAGGTCCCGGGGCACGGAGCGGAACCAGGAGGTGAGCCGCGAGTCGTGCTTGCCGGCGGCCACCTCACCGGGCGGGGCCTTGAACGAGACGACCACCGTCCGGTCGGCGACGTCGGCGCGGGAGCCCGACCAGGACGGCGGCAGCCCCGGATAGAAGACCCGCACCATGCGCAGCGGGCCGTAGCTGCGGTCGGACCGGGCCAGCCCGGCGGCGAAGCTCTCCCCGTTCTGCAGGTAGATGCTCGCCCCCGGCAGCGTGTTCCGGCTGCCCGGGAAGCCACCCGAGGTGGTCCCGCCGCTGACGCTCGGGCTCGGCGAGCCCGACTTCGGGCCCGCGCCGAAGCCCTCGTTGCCGCCCGGCGTGGGGCGGCTGCCGGTGGCGGCCGGGCCGAGACCGGCCTTACCGCCGGTGGCGTCGGTGCCCGGTGGGGCCTGCCGGCCGGGCAGGTCCCCGTTGGTGGCGAGGGCGACCGTGGTGCCCAGCGCGAGCGCGCCGGCGGTCAGCGGCAGCAGCCACCAGCGGCCGAGCAGCAGCCGCCGTCGGCGACGGGGCGGGTCGGGCTCGGGCGGGGCGGGCGCGAGGGTGGGCGCGGCGGTGGGGCCGGTGCTCATGACCCTCCTCGGATCGGCGGTGCCGGAAGCGGGCGTCGTCAACGGTAGCGGTCGATGGCCGCGAGCAGGGACCCCGCGTGCTCCGGCCGGCACACCAGCAGGTCCGGAAGGCGCGGGTCGTCCCGGTTGTAGCGCAGCGGCGAGCCGTCGATCCGGGACGCGTGCATCCCCGCGCCGAGGGCCACGGCGACCGGGGCCGCCGAGTCCCACTCGTACTGGCCGCCAGCGTGCACGTACGCGTCGACCTCGCCGGTGACCACCGCGCAGACCTTCACCCCGGCCGAGCCCATCGGCACCGCCGTGGCGCCGATGCCCTCGACCAGCTCGCTGACGAACGCGGGCGGACGGCTGCGGCTCACCGCGATCCGCAGCGGCCCGTCGACGGCCGGCGCGGCCGGCACCCGGTTGCCGAGCACCAGCGGCGCGCCGTCGGGGCCGGTCCGGGCCGGCATGCCGACCGCGCCCGCGACCAGCGCGCCGTCCGGGCCGGCCGAACGCTGCCACAGCGCCACGTGCACCGCCCAGTCGTCGCGCCCGGACTCGGAGAACTCGCGGGTGCCGTCCAGCGGGTCGATGATCCACACCCGGTCGGCGGTGAGCCGGGTCGGCCGGTCCCCGGCGGACGGGTCGTCGGCCCAGGCCCGCCGGCTGTCCGCCTGCTCCTCGGAGAGCACCGCGTCGGCCGGACGCCACCGGGCCAGGGCCGTCGACATCAGGTCGTGGGAGACCTTGTCGCCGGCGTCCTTGAGCGCCTTCGCGTCGGCGAAGCCCTGCTCGGCGCGGAGCGCGGTCAGCGCCTCGCCGGCCTCGCCGGCCAGCCACTCGGCGAACGCCTGGTCGTCGAGCCGACCCGTACCGTCCTCGGTCACGTGAACCTCACCACTTCTTGAGTGCCACCGCCGGACCGTCCTGCGCCGTCCGGCGGACGCCATCCTTCGGCGGTCGCGCGGTCGCGGCCAGAGACCGGTCCGATAATCGACAACGAGTGTCGCGCACGTTCGGTGTCTCCCGCTTCGGCCGTTCGCCGCCCGTGTGCTGCCCGCATGTTGAACTTGGCGTGTATGCCGGTCGGAGCGCCCGGGCCAGGCCCTAGGCTCGTCCGCATGACCGCCGAGCAGCTGATCTCCTTCGCCCGTGGCGCTCCCTCGCTGGACATCGTCGATGTCGAGGGGCTCAAGGCCGCCGCCGTCCGCGCCTTCGACGCCGACCCCGCCGGGGTCACGGCGTACGGCACCTCCGTCGGGTACCCGCCCCTGCGGAAGTGGATCGCCGAGAAGCACGGCGTCGAGGCGGACCAGGTGCTCGTCACCAACGGCTCGCTCCAGGCCGACGCGTTCCTCTTCGACCACCTGGTCCGGCCCGGCGACACCGTCGTGGTGGAGCGCCCCACGTACGACCGGACGCTGCTCAACCTCCAGCGGATGGGCGGCGAGGTCCACGGCGTGACCGTCCAGCCCGACGGCCTGGACACCGCCGAGCTGCGCAAGCTGCTGGAGTCCGGGGTACGCCCCAAGCTCGCCCACGTCATCCCCAACTACCAGAACCCGGCGGGCGTCACGCTGTCGCTGGACAAGCGGCGGGAACTGCTCGACCTGGCCGCCGAGTACGGCTTCACCCTCTTCGAGGACGACCCGTACGCCGACATCCGGTTCCGGGGCGAGCCGCTGCCCTCGATGCTGTCGATGGACACCCGGGGCGTGGTGGTGCACGCCTCCAGCTTCACCAAGACGGTCTGCCCCGGCGTACGGGTCGGCTACCTGGTCGGGCCGGCGGACCTGATCGGCGACATCGCGAAGAAGGCCACCAGCCTCTACATCTCGCCGGGCATGGTGTCCGAGGCGATCGTGCACCAGTTCTGCGTCTCCGGCGACATCACCCGCTCGATCGAGAAGGTCAGCACCGCCCTCGGCGAGCGGGCCCGGGTGCTCGCCGAGTCGCTGCGCCGGCACATCCCCGAGGCGCGCTTCGTCGAGCCGGACGGCGGCTACTTCCTCTGGGTCGAGCTGCCCGAGGACGTGCTGGTCGACCGCCTCGCCCCGGCGGCGGCCGAGCGTGGCGTGGCGGTCGTCAAGGGCAGTGACTTCGTGGTCGACGGCGGGCAGCACGCGCTCCGGCTGGCCTTCTCGGCCGTCACCGCCGACCGGATCGACGAGGGCGTCCGCCGACTCGCGGAGGCGATGGCAGCCGTTCGGGGCTGACCTTCCTGTCAGTTTGGTCACAACACGGTGGTGTGGGCCGGGTGGGGTCTCCCCTCCGCCCGGTCCACGGCCCACAATGCTGCGAGCGCCGTTCACACCGGCCAGCCCGCCTGCCCCGACGTGGGCCGGGCGGCCCCGGCCGGCGGCGCGCGAGGCATCACCCCCGCCCCCAAGGGCGCCGGGTGGGCCGGGTCGCCCCTCACCCCCCTGATGCGACCCGGCCCACCCGGCGCCGCCCCGCCCGGTCCCGACGGAAGTGGCGGTCGGCCCGCCCCGGGCGGTAGCGCCGGCTGGACCGCCCTGCGGCGGGCGGCGGTCGGCCCGCCTCCGGCGGGCGTACCCTGCAACCCGCGGCGGCATCGGCGGTCGCGGCAGCGTGGGGAGGGGGTCGCCATGTCGGACCGGACGGAGCGGAACGAGGCCACGTCGCCCACGGGCGCGCGGGCGATCAAGCCCCGGGCCTGGGCCCCGGTGCGGGCGATGACCCGGATCCTCAACGCCGACGGCAGCCAGCGCACCGCCGTACCGGCCGGCACCGGCACCGGCCGCAGCGCGGTCATGGACTCCGCCCTCTATGTCGACGGCCGGCGGCAGCCCGGCGACCGGCACTACGCGGAGGCGCTGGCCGCCGCCCGCCGCGAGCGCGGCTTCGTCTGGATCGGCCTGCACGAGCCGGAGCTGGCGGAGATGACGGCGATCGCCGCCACCTTCGGCCTGCACGAGCTGGCCGTCGAGGACGCCGTCAAGGCCCAGCAGCGGCCCAAGCTGGAACGCTTCGGCGAGGTCAGCTTCCTGGTGCTGCGCACCGCCCGCTACTGCGAGCACGACGAGCTGACCGAGAACTCGGAGGTCGTCGAGACCGGCCAGGTGATGCTCTTCATCGGCCCGAACTTCGTGATCAGCGTCCGGCACGGCGACGCCTGCCGGCTCGCCCCGGTCCGCGCCGACCTGGAGGCCAAGCACGACCTGCTGGCGCACGGCCCCTGGGCCGTCGCGTACGCGATCACCGACCGCGTGGTCGACGTCTACCTGGAGGTGGCCGACCAGCTGGAGGACGACCTGGACGTCCTGGAGGCCGACGTGTTCGACCGGCAGAGCAGCGGCCGGATCCAGCGGATCTACCAGATGAAGCGGGAACTGGTCGAGTTCAAGCGGGCCGTCGTCCCGCTGCAACGCCCGCTGATGACCCTCACCGCGCAGGTCAGCCGGGAGATCCCGCAGGAGGTGCGGCGCTACTTCCGGGACGTGCAGGACCACCTCAGCCGCACCGTCGAACAGGTCAACTCCTACGACGACCTGCTCAACTCGATCCTCCAGGCGCGGCTGGCGCAGGTCACGGTCGACCAGAACAACGACATGCGCAAGATCGCGGCCTGGGCGGCCATCGCGGCGGTCTGGACCGCCATCGCCGGCATCTACGGCATGAACTTCGAGAACATGCCGGAACTCAAGATGACGTACGGCTATCCGGTCGTGCTCGCCCTGATGCTCGCCATCTCACTCGCGCTCTACCGCTGGTTCCGCCGCAACGGCTGGCTCTGACGGCTCCGCCGTCGCGGCTGGCTGTGACGACAGCGCCCACGGCGCGGGACGACGGGGGTCGTCGCCGCGCCGCGGGCGGTGGCACGAGGGTCAGCGGCGGCCGCCGGAACCGGCCGTCTTCTCCTTGTTGAGCACCTTGTCGAGGTTGTCGGCCGGGCGGCCGGAGACGTCGCGGGCGCCCTCGGCGACCGAGGGGACCTTGTCGGTCGGGTGGACCACCGGCTGGGCGGCGGGCCGGGGGGTGGCGGGGCTGGCCGAGGGGGTCTCCACGACCAGGGTGTCCACCTCGTCGCGGGCCGGCTCCAGGGTGCGGGTCGGGTCGTACTCGGACCATTCCTGCTGCTCGCGGCGGCGGCGCAGCGCCATGGCACCGGCCAGGCCGGCGACCGTGCCGGCGGCCAGCAGGCCGACCATCGTGCCCCGCGAACGCTTCTGCTTCCGCTTCGCCTTCATGCTCTTCGCCTTGACCTTCCTGCTCACGGCGGCCTGCCGCGCGGCGGCGGCCTTCTTCCCCGCGACGGCCTTCCCGGCCGCCTCGGCCTGCGCGTTACGGACGGCCAGGGCGAGCGGCGCGAGGGCCGCGACCGTCGACGCGAGACCGCTGGACGCCCGGTCCCGCACCACGAGGGCGGTCGGCGCGACGGCTCCCCGGGCCGCCTGGACCCGCGGGCCGACCGTGGCGCCGGCACCCTTGGCGGCGTACGTCGCAGCCTGCCGCAGGTGGCCGATGCCCTGGTTCAGCTCGGCCCTCGCCAGCTGCCCCTGGGTCTTGCGCCGCACGATTCCAAACACGGTCCCACCTCCTGGGAGTTGTTCCTTCGTCATCCTCCACCTTCGGATGCCTCCGCACTGCCAGAACGGGCACATGGGAGGATCCGCATGGAACTGACCAACGACTGAGGAGTACCCGTGGCCGAGGCTGTCTACGCCACCTTGCACACCAACGCCGGCCCGATCCGGCTGGAGCTGTTCCCCAACCACGCGCCGAAGACGGTTCGCAACTTCGTGGACCTGGCCGAGGGCAACAAGGAGTACATCGACCCGCGTACGGGTCAGCCGGGCAGTGGGCCGTACTACGACGGCACGATCTCGCACCGGGTGATCAGCGGCTTCATGGTCCAGATGGGCGACCCGACCGGCACCGGTCGCGGCGGCCCGGGCTACAAGTTCGGTGACGAGTTCCACCCCGAGCTGCGCTTCGACCGGCCGTACCTGCTGGCGATGGCGAACGCCGGGCCCGGCACCAACGGCTCGCAGTTCTTCATCACCGTCGGCCCGACCCCGCACCTGAACAACCGGCACACCATCTTCGGTCAGGTGGCCGACGAGGCGTCGGCGAAGGTCGTCGACTCGATCGCCAACACCCCCACCGGCCCGAGCGACCGCCCGCTCCAGGACGTCGTCATCGAGCGCGTCGAGATCGAGCGCGTCCCGGCCTGACCGGCTGCGCGAGGTACCTTTGCTCGCATGACCGAGCGCCCCGCCGCACCGGGAGGCAGCAGCCGTGAGTGAGTCCCCGCCGACCACCCCGGTCTGCTACCGGCACCCCGGCCGGGAGACGTACGTCCGCTGCACCCGCTGCGACCGGCCGATCTGCCCCGACTGCATGCGGGACGCCTCGGTCGGGCACCAGTGCCCGGAGTGCGTGGACGAGGGACGCCGCAGCGTGCGGCCGGCGCGCACCGCCTTCGGTGGCGGTGCCGTCGGCCGCCTCGGCTACGTCACCAAGGCACTCATCGCGCTCAACGTGCTGCTCATGCTCCTGTCCATCGCCTCCGACCGGGGCGGGGACGCGCTGGCCGGCGGCTCCGGGTTCGGTGGCCTGATGGGTGGCAGCACCCCGCTCACCGACTGGGGCTCGGTGCTCGGGCAGGCTCTCTTCCCCGACGGCAGCGTGCACGGCATCGCCCAAGGCGAGTGGCACCGCCTGGTCACCGCGATGTTCCTGCACTACGGCATCGTGCACCTGCTGCTGAACATGTGGGCACTGTGGGTGCTCGGGCGGTCCCTGGAGGCCAACCTCGGCCCACTGCGCTTCCTCGCCCTCTATCTGATCGCCGGCCTCGGCGGGAACGTGGCGGCCTACCTGTTCAGCGCCGAGAACGCCACCACGGCCGGCGCATCGACCGCGATCTTCGGCCTCTTCGCCGCGCTGATCGTGATCGAACGCCGGATGGGGCGGGACATCTCCTCGGTGCTGCCGGTCCTGGTGATCAACCTGGTCTTCACCCTGACCGTGCCGGGCATCTCCATCCCGGGTCACCTCGGCGGCCTGGTGACCGGCGGGGCCATGGCGCTGGTGCTGGCGTACGCGCCCCGGTCCCGGCGGACGCTGTTCCAGGTCGCCGGCGCGGCCGTCCTGCTGGTGGCGCTGCTCGCCCTGGCGGTCGTGCGCACCCTGACGCTGACCGGCTAGCCGGCCAGTCCAGCCCCGGTCGGCCCCGGTTAGCCCCGGTCGGCGGGAGGCGGCGGGCCCTGGCTCGGGAACGCCGGCCGCCGCACAAGCTGTGCCCACGCTCCGTGCGTCACAGCGGGGCGGGTCCCCGCCGGCCGGCCGATCTCACTCCGCGTGTTCTCCTGCCGGCCTGCCACCACGCCCGACGCCCCCTTTGCTCTGCACCCATATAAGCAGCATCAGCCTGAGCTGCGTTGATGCGGGATGGTCAAGGGTGGGGGGTGGTGACGACCGGTTGCGCTACGTAGACCGTTGCGTATCCGGGTGCAGAGCAAAGGGCCGGAGCAGGTGGTTGGCCCCGCGCTGGCTCGTTGCTTTCCGTCACCGGGCCCGAGAATGATCGTGGTGCCTCCGAGTGGCATCGGCGGAACGGCGAAGCGGCGGGACGGCGGGGCGACAGGGCGGCAGGGCGGCAGGGCGGCAGGACGCGGAGCCGCCGCCGGGCCGTCACCCGGACCGCGGCGGCGGCTCGGGCGCGACAAGCTAGGGGCGATCCAGCCCGCCCACGCCGCCCGGCTCACCCATCCCGGTCGACCGGGCGCGGGCGGCGCGCAGCGCGTCGGCCACCTCACCGGGCGGGGCGTCCAGGTCGTAGCGGCCGAACAGGTGCAGCGACTCGCCCGCGTCGATCTCCAGGATCTCCGTGGACAGGCCCAGCCGGGGCCGCCGGTCCACGGTGATCGTCTCGACGGAGGCCCAGTCGAGGCGACGCCGGCCCGCGAAGCCCCGGACCACCGTGATCCCCGCCGGATCGACCGCGAGCCGCACCGGGGCCAGCAGGTCCCGCAGCGCCCAGCCGACCAGTCCGGCGGCCAGCACCCCGGCGAGCACCAGCCGCACCCGGTCGCCGTCGGCGAACACCACCCCGAGCCCGACCAGCGCCGCCGCGCCGACCAGCTTCAGCGCCGGCAGGGTGGGTGGGACCCGCCACTGCCGGGCCGACGGTGCTGCGGGGGTCAGTGCCGACTCCATCCCACCAGGATGCCAGCCGGGCCCACCCATGACAGGGCCCGCCCGCGACCGCCCCGGCCGGCGTGGGGGGACGGCCGGGCGGTGGAAGACGTACTATCGGGGCAGCCAGGTTACCGGGGAGTAAACATGAGTGACGCGGTCATCGTCGGTGCGGTACGCACCCCGGTCGGGCGGCGCGAGGGCAGCCTTGCCGCCGTACACCCGGTCGACCTCTCGGCGCACGTGCTGCGCGCCCTCGCCGAGCGCACCGGGATCGACCCCGCGCAGGTCGACGACGTCGTCTGGGGCTGCGTGTCCCAGGTCGGCGAGCAGTCGTGGAACGTCGCCCGCAACGCCGTCCTCGCCGCCGGCTGGCCCGAGTCGGTGCCCGGCACCACGCTGGACCGGCAGTGCGGCTCCAGCCAGCAGGCCCTGCACTTCGCCGCCGCCACCGTCCTGTCCGGGCAGGCCGACATGGTCGTCGCGGGCGGCGTCGAGTCGATGACCCGGGTGCCGATGGGCTCCAGCGTCGTCGGCGGCACGCCGTTCAGCGCCCAGGTCCGCGACCGCTACCGGGGCGTCGAGGGCTTCGCCGGGGACGAGCCGCTGCCGTTCAACCAGGGCGTCGGCGCCGAGCTGATCGCCGCCCGCTGGCACTTCTCCCGGGCGCAGCTCGACGAGTTCGCCCTCGCCAGCCACGTCAAGGCCGCCGCCGCGCAGGACGCCGGCGCCTTCGACCCGGAGCTGGCGCCGGTGGTGCTGGCCGACGGCGGCAAGTTCGCCGCCGACGAGGGCATCCGCCGGGACACCTCGCTGGCGAGGCTGGGCGGGCTGAAGACCCCCTTCCGCGCCGACGGCGTGGTCACCGCCGGGTCCGCGTCCCAGATCTCCGACGGCGCCGCCGCGCTCGCCGTCACCACCTCCGAGTGGGCCAGCCGCCACGGCCTGCGCCCGCTGGCCCGGGTGCACACCGCCGTGGTCGCCGCCGACGACCCGGTCACCATGCTCACCGCGCCCATCCCGGCCACCGCGAAGGCCCTGCGCCGCGCGGGGCTGGGCATCGAGGAGATCGGGGTGTACGAGGTGAACGAGGCGTTCGCCCCGGTGCCGCTGGCCTGGCTGGCCGAGACGGAGGCGGACCCGGAGCGGCTGAACCCGCGCGGCGGCGCGATCGCCCTGGGGCACCCGCTCGGCGCGTCCGGGGCCCGGATCATGACCACGATGCTCCAGCACATGCGCGACAACGGCATCCGCTACGGCCTGCAGACCATGTGCGAGGGCGGCGGCATGGCCAACGCCACCATCGTCGAGCTGCTCTGAGCGGGCGGGCGGGGAAAACCCCTCGCCGGCCGGCACGGCGCTGCCTACCCTGCCCACCGTGACCAACGCACCGACGCCCCACGCCGACGCGCTGACCCCGCCCGCCGGTGCACCGACGCCGTCCACCGACTGGGCCGACCCGGGCTGGCAGGCCCGCGCCCACGACTGGGTCGCCGGGCAGCTCGACCGGGTCGGCCGTCGGGTCACCGGGCCGGTGGAATCCCGCCTCCGGCCCTGGTCGCTGGTGTGGCGGGTGCCCACCGACGCCGGCCCGTACTGGTTCAAGGCCAACAATGCCGGCACCCGCTTCGAGGCCGGGCTGCTCGGCGCGCTGGCCCGGATCGCCCCCGGCCGGGTGCCCGACCCGGTGGCGGTCGACGCCGACCTGGGATGGTCGCTGCTGCCCGACGGCGGCGAGACCCTGCGCGACGCGCTCGCCCGGCACCGCGACCCGGCCGTCTGGGAACGTGTCCTCCCCCGGTACGCGGCGTTCCAGCGCGCCGTCGCGCCCCGGGTCGGCGAGCTGCTGGCCCTCGGGGTGCCGGACCACCGCCCCGAGGCGCTGCCCGCCCTCCTCGCCGGGCTGCTCGACGACCCCGACGCCCTGCTCCTCGGCGCGCAGGGCGGCCTCACCCCCGAGACGTCGGCGCGGCTGCGGGCGTTCCTGCCCGAGTACGCCGACCGCTGCCGCCGGCTGGCCGCGTCCGGGGTGCCCGCCAGCGTGCAGCACGACGACCTGCACGACGGCAACGTGTTCGCCGCCGACCACCGCTTCTTCGACTGGGGGGACGCCTCCGTCGCCCACCCGTTCGGCACGCTGCTGGTGACCCTGAACTCCGTGGCGCACTCCTTCGAGCTGCCCGACGGCGACCCGGTGCTGCTGCGGCTGCGCGATGCGTACCTCGAACCGTGGACCGACCGGCACGACCGGGCCGACCTGCGGGAGGCGGCCGCTCTCGCGGTCACGGTGACCAAGGTCAGCCGGGCGCTGTCCTGGCGGCGCGCGCTGAGCACGCCGGACCCGGCCCGCGCCGAGTACGCCGAGGCGGTCCCCGGCTGGCTCGCCGAGCTGTTCGAACCCGACCGCCTCTGACAGTCGTCCACCCCGCGCGTGGAAGTTCCGTAGATTGGCGGTTGCCCATATCAGGCGCGGGGCGGGCTCGTTGGTCACGTCATGGACGTCTTCTCCCGCACGTTCCTTCCGGCCGCCGCCGAGACCGGGCTGGCCGTGCAGGCCGTCAGCCGGCACGTGCCGGTCTTCCGCCGCTGCGTCGGCGCCGGCGACGCCAGCGTCCTGGTCGCCCGGTGCGGCCGACCCGACCGGGCGGCCGGCGAATACCTGCTGCTGCTCACCCACCGCCGGCTCGTGGTCACCCGGCAGACCCGGGTGCTGCACCGGCTCCGCCTGCACCTCAACGCCGAGCTGGGCGAGCTGAGCGACGTCACCTGGAGCGCCGACCCGCGTCAGCCGGCGGTCGAGCTGGCCGCCACGGCCATCGACGGCGTGCGCGAACGGTTCGTCATCCGCGTCCCGCACCCGAGGCAGGTGTGGCAGCTCGACGCGCTGCTGCACCACGCGTTCAGCACCCGGCTGCGCAGCTCGCGGGAGCGGGTGGTGGCCGCCATCGGCGACGCGCCGACCGCGGCCCGGGGGGCCGCGTTCCGGCCCGTCGTGGTGCACTGATCGGGTCCTTACCTGATCCGAACATGTCCTGACGCCCTCCGTCGGGCGGTGGTCGGCAATCATGGTCCGGTGACCGTCGACGCACCGCAGCGCGGGCTGGTCCTCGTCGTCGAGGACGAGCCGGCGATCGCCGAGCTGGTTCGGCTCTACCTGACGCGGGACGGTTTCGGCGTCCACCTGGAACGCGACGGCGCGGCGGGGCTGTCCGCCGCCCGCCGGCTGCGCCCGGTCGCCTGTGTCCTGGACATCGCCCTGCCGGGGCTCGCCGGCACCGAGATCTGCCGGCGGCTGCGCGAGGCCGGCGACTGGACGCCGGTGCTCTTCCTCACCGCGCGCGACGACGAGGTGGACCGCATCATCGGTCTGGAGCTGGGCGCGGACGACTACGTGACGAAGCCGTTCAGCCCGCGCGAGCTGGTGGCCCGGGTCCGGGCGGTGCTGCGCCGCACGGCGGGCGTGCCGGAGGGCGTCGAGCGGCCCCGGACGGTCGGCCCGGTCACCCTCGACCCGACCCGCCGCACGGTGACCGTGTCCGGCGAGTCGGTGCAGCTCACCTCGACCGAGTTCGACCTGCTCGCGCACCTGATGGCCCGCCCCGGCCGGGTCTTCACCCGCGAGGAGTTGCTGGCCGGCGTCTGGGGCTACGCGGCCCACTCCGGCACCCGCACCGTCGACGTGCACGTGGCGCAGGTCCGGGCGAAGCTGGGCGGGGCGGCCGGGGTGATCCGCACGCACCGGGGCGTCGGGTACGCCGCCGATGGCTGACCGACCGGCGACGCCGGGGGAGTCCGTGCCGGCCCAGCCCACCGTCGCGCTGCCGGTGATCGGCCCGCGTCCGGCCGGCCCGCGCCGGCGTCGCCCCGGGCGTACCCTCACGGCCCGCGCGGTGCTCGTCACCTGCGCGGTCGCCCTCGTCTCGGTGCTGGTCACCGCGCTCGTCGCGGTCCCGCTGGCGGTGCGCGGGCAGGAGCGACGCGACCAGGAGGCGCTCGCGGCACAGGCGCGGCTCGCCGCCGACGTGCTGCGCGTGCGGGCCCCGAGGCAGCGGGACGCGGCGGGCGAACGGTTGATCCGCCAGCTCCAGGAGCAGGACATCTCCGTGTACGTGATCCGCGCCGGCACGGTGGACCACGCCGGCCTGCCCCGGCAGGTCGTCAACCGGGTCGCCGCCGGCAACACCGTCTCCGGCCGGCGGCTGGTCTCCGGCGAGCGCGCCCTGGTCGAGGGGCGACCGCTGGCCGGCGGGGACGGCGTGGTGCTGACCCGGCCCGCCACCCCCGGCCTGTGGGGGCGGGTCGTCCGGGGCCTCTGGCTGCCGCTGCTCGCCGGGCTGGCCGCCGGCCTGGCGGCCGGGATGCTGCTGGCCCGCCGGCTGGCCCGCCCGATCCGCGTCGCCGCGACCGCCGCCGCCCGGCTCAGCGCCGGTGACCGGGCCGTGCGGGTTCCGGTCGAGCCACCCGACGAGGTCGCCGAGCTGGCCCTGGCCCTGAACGGGCTCGCCGCCGCGCTGGCCACCAGCGAGGACCGGCAGCGGGAGTTCCTGCTCTCCGTCTCCCACGAGCTGCGCACCCCGCTCACCGCCATCCGCGGGTACGCCGAGGCGCTGGCCGACGGGGTGATCGACGCGGACGACACGCCGCGCACCGGGCGCACCATGCTGGCCGAGGCCGAGCACCTGGACCGGCTGGTCCGCGACCTGCTCGCGTTGGCCCGGCTGGAGGCCGCCGACTTCCCCCTCGAACCGGTGCCGGTCGACCTGGCCCGGCTGGCCGCCGACGCGGAACACACCTGGGCCGACCGCTGCGCGGCGGTGGGGGTGACGTTCCGCATGGAGATCCCCGACGGCGTGGTGCCCGCGTACACCGATCCGGGGCGCATCCGGCAGGTGGTCGACGGGCTGCTGGAGAACGCGCTGCGGGTCGTACCCCCGGGTGCGCCGGTGGTGCTCGCGGCCCGGCCCGCCGGAGCCGACCCGGCGGCCGGTGGGATCCTGGAGGTGCGCGACGGCGGCCCCGGCTTCACCGACGACGACCTGGCGGTGGCGTTCGACCGGGGTGCGCTGCACGCGCGCTACCGGGGGGTACGCAAGGTCGGCAGCGGCCTCGGGCTGGCGCTCGCCGCCGGGCTGGTCCGCCGGCTGGGAGGGGAGATCGCCGCCGGTCACGCCGCCGAGGGCGGCGCGGCGTTCACCGTGCGGCTGCCGGCCGACCCTTACCTGACCCGAACATCGCGCTGACGCCCCCTGAGCACCGGGGCGGGACGCTGGGACCCTCACCGACGAGAGGGATACCACGATGGCACGTCACGGATTCGCGGTCGTCGCCACCTCGCTGCTCGCGGCGGCCGCCCTGGGCGTCACCGGCTGCGGGCCGGCGCAGGTGGCGCAGGACGCCTCCAAGGAGGTCGCGGTCGACGTGTCCGCCGCGCTGGGCGCGGAGGGACAGGCGCTCACCGCGCTGGGCTTCGACCCGGGCGACCTCGACCTGGTGGCCGCCCCGGCCCCGGCCGGCTCGGGCTCGACACAGCCGGGCGCGCCCGCGCCGGCCAGCGGCGAGCCCGACGCGAAGGAGCGGCGGGGCGAGCGGGCGCAGGAGTGGCGCAAGCGCCGGCAGGCGCGGGTGCTGCTGCGGAAGAAGAACACCCTGCACGGCGAGGTCGTGGTGGGCACGAAGGACGGTGGCACGAGGACCGTCGCCGTGCAGCGCGGCGAGGTCACCGCGATCGACGGGGACTCGATGACCGTGAAGTCAACCGACGGGTTCACGATGACGTGGACCTTCGGCGACGACCTGCGGGTGGTCGAGCGGCGCAAGACGATCCAGCCGGAGGCGGTGCGGGTCGGCGCGACGGTCGGCGTGGCCGGCGCGAAGGACGGCGACGCCGCCAAGGCCCGGCTCGTCCTGCTCAAGTGAGAGGCGGCAGGGCGTATCCGACGTAGCCCCGCCAGGTCAGCGTCCAGCCGGCGGGCACCAGGTCGGCGCAGACCTTCCGGGTGCCGGTGCAGACGATCGCGTCCGTCGAGGCGGGGTCGGCCGGCGGCCGGTCCGGCAGCACCGACTGGAGCGCCACCAGCTCGGGCGGCCGGCCGTCGGCGTCGCGCAGCAGGAGCCACCACGGGTACTCCCAGTTGTCGTTCTGCTGCACCAGCCCGACCCGCCGCGCACCGCTGGCCCGGACCGCGTCGGCCGCCGCCCGGAACTCGTCGGCCCACTGCGGCCGGCGCAGGAAGCGGGTGTCCCACTCCGAGGTGGTGAAGACCGAGCCGGCCCCGACCAGCCGGCGCGGGAAGCCGTACGACAGGGCGAGAACGCCGGCCAGCGCGGACCCGGCCAGCATCGCGACCGCCAGTCCGACCGCCACCGACCGCCGGCGGCCCGGGGCGGAGGAGGAGCCGCTCGCGGACTCCGACTCCGACTCCGACGCCAGCCGGCGGCGGAAGAGCGAGTCCAGCCAGAGCCCGGCGAGCGGGGCCGCCAGGACCAGGGCGTACAGCAGCAGCCGGTTCCCCCACGGCTGCCACTTGATCATCGCGGTGTGCAGCGCGACGGCCGTCACCACCACGATCGCGTACCCGCGCAGGGCGCCGGCCGCCGTCGGGCTGACCCGGGCCGGCCGGGCCAGCGCCAGCGCCGCGCCGATCAGCGCCAGCGTGCCGGCCAGCGGGAACGCCACCCGGTCCTCGTCGGGATACCAGGACGGCACCGGGAAGGTCTCCCGGCCGAAGGTGATGGCCCGGTCCTGCGGGTCCACGCCGATCGCCCGCGCCCCGGCCATGATCGCCTCGGCGGTGCCCGCCCGCACCGGCGCGAGCGGCGTGTCCAGCGCGGTGTGCCCGATCCGCAGGGCGTTGACCAGGACCGACGGCGGGTCGTGCCGTTCCATCGGGATGGACTCGCGCAGCCGCGGCGGCCCCAACGGGTGCCCGAACTCCGCCTGCACGCGGGCCAGGAACGGGCCGACCACCAGCAGGGCCACCAGCACCACCAGCACGGAGCCGGCCACCGTCCGGGCCACGCCGCCCGCGCGGGACCCCGGCGGCTCCGGCGCGCCGCCGCCCGCCCCCGGCCGGGCGACGTCGTCCGCTGCGGGCGGGGCCACCGGGTCGGCCCCGCCGGTCGGCAGACCGACGCGACCCGCGCCGACCAGGGCCGGCCGGGCCGGTCCGTCGACCCTGGCCCCGGCCCGCCGGTCGCGGTCCGCGCCCCGCACGATCCCGTCGAGGTACGCCAGCCGGAGCTGGCCGATCCCCCAGAGCAGCAGCAGCGGGCCGACGCCGATCAGGCCGCTGGTCTTCGTCACCGCGGTCAGTCCCGTCGCCGCGCCGAGCAGCAGCAGCGTGCCGACCCCGGCCCGGCGGCGCAGCCCGTCCAGGGCGAGGGTCGCCACGCAGGCCACCCAGGCGGCGCAGACCAGGTCGGTCTGGGTGCTCGTCGCCTGGAGCACCACCATGGGCGTGGTGCCCAGCACGAACGCGGTGAGGAGCTGGGCCCGCCGCCCCCCGCCGAGCTGCGCCGCGATCCGGGCGACGGCCAGCAGGCAGCCCACCCCGGCGGCCCACTGGACCAGGTTGTGCAGCGCGTCGCCGCCGGTGAACAGGCGCAGGTGCAGCAGCAGGTACTCCGCACCGGGCGGGATGGTCACCTGCCGGTGGATCGCGGTGGGCCAGAACTCCAGGCTGCCCTGGGCCACCCAGTGCTCCACCTTCGGCAGGTGGTACGTCTGCGAGTCGAAGTTGTTCGGCTCGGCGAGCAGCGCGATCAGCAGCTCCACCAGGACGAGCCCGCCGACCGTGCCGGCGAGCAGGCGCTCGCCCCGCCCGGCCGTACGCCATCGGTCCGCCAGCCGGGCCCGGACGGCGGCCAGGTCCCGGGCGGCGCCGGACCAGGTCGGTGCGGCGGTGCGGCGGCGTCGCCAGCCCGCCGCCGTCACGGTGGCGGCGACGAAGACCAGCCACGCGACCGCGAACGCGGGCAGGGTCAGCAGGCGCAACGCGCCGAGCAGCTCCACGGTCAGCACCGCGAACGCGCCGGTGACCACCGCGGCCCGGACCACGGCGAGGCGCAGCGGGGCGACGGTGTCCGGCCGGGCGGGGCGCAGCGCCACGGCGAGGGACAGGACGGCGACGAGCGGGGCCGCCACGAGCAGGGAGCCGGCTGCCGACATGGCGCGAAGTAAACACCATCCGGCTGAACGCGCCGAGCCCGACGCCCGGCGGTGCTGCACCCCGCCGCGCTGAGCTGCCAAGCTAGGCTAGGCCGGACGTGTCGCCGCCACCGTGGAGATTCCCGTGAAGCTCTCGATCCTCATGCCGGTCTACAACGAGGAAGAACGCATCGCGGATGCCCTCAAGCAGGCCCTGGCGGTCGACTATCCGTGCGAGATCGAGCTGGTCGTGGTCGACGACGGCAGCCGCGACGGCACCGGGGAGGTCCTCGGTCGCGCCGACGACGCGCGACTGCGGGTGATCACCCACCAGCGTAACGCCGGCAAGGGCGCGGCCATCAAGACAGCGGTCGACAACGCCGAGGGCGAATACATGGTCATCCTCGACGCCGACCTGGAGTACGACCCGCAGGACATCCCCAAGCTGCTCGACCCGGTGCTCGACGGCCGCGCCACGGTGGTCTACGGCAATCGCACCTTCGGCAGCCACAGCGCCTACAGCTTCTGGTATGTGATGGGCAACAAGGGCGTCACCATGGCGGCCAACGTCCTGTTCAACTCGTACATCGGCGACCTGGAGACCTGCTTCAAGCTGATGCCGGTGGCGCTCTACCGTTCCCTCGACATCCGCTCGCGGGGCTTCGGCATGGAGGCGGAGGTGACCGGCAAGCTGCTGCGCCGGCGCATCCGCCCGTACGAGGTGCCGATCAGCTACCGCGCGCGGGGCCGCGAGGAGGGCAAGAAGATCACCTGGAAGGACGGCGTCGAGGCGATCTGGATCCTCGGCCGGGAGCGCACCCGCCGCCGCCCCGCGGGCGCCTCGCAGCACTGATCCCGACGGCTCCGCCGTGCTGGCGGTCATGCGGGCCGTGCCGTTAGCCTGGTCGAGTTGAAGTCCACTTCAATTCAAGGCGACGTGATGCAGGAATCCCTGACCATCGGCCAGCTCGCCGCGCGCAGCGGGGTCGCACCCTCGGCGCTGCGCTACTACGAGCGCCTCGGCCTCATCCGGGCCGACCGCACCGGCGGCAACCAGCGCCGCTACGCCCGCACCGAGCTGCGCCGGGTCGCGTTCATCCGCGTTTCCCAGCAGGTCGGCGTCTCGCTGGAGGAGATCCGCGAGGCGCTGGACTCCCTGCCCGCCTCCCGCACGCCCACAGCGGCCGACTGGGCCGAACTCTCCGCCGCTTGGCGGGCCCGGCTCAGCGAGAAGATCCGCCTGATGACCAAACTCCGCGACGACCTCGACGGCTGCATCGGCTGCGGCTGCCTGTCGTTGCAGCGCTGCGTCCTCTACAACCCCGACGACAAGCTGTCCGGCGAGGGCCCCGGCGCCCGCCTCATGCTCCCCCGCCCCGAGCCCGCAGCCTCCGCCTGCGGCGACTGCGCCTCCGCCCCCGCCCCCGCCTAGACGGTCAGCAGCACCTTCCCCACGTGGGCGTTGGACTCGACCAGGCGGTGCGCCTCGGCGGCCTCGGCCATCGGCAGCCGCCGGTCGACGACCGGGCGGACCAGGCCGGCGGCGACCAGCGGCCACACCTGCTCGCGTACGCCCGCCACGATCTCCGCCTTCTCCGCCAGCGGCCGGGAGCGCAGCGCGGTGGCCGCCACCGACGCCCGCTTGGCCAGCAGCGCCCCCAGGTCCAGCTCCGCCTTCCGGCCGCCCTGCATCCCGATCACCACCAGCCGGCCGCCGGTGGCCAGCGCCGCCACGTTCCGGGCCAGGTAGGACGCGCCCATGATGTCGAGGATCACGTCCGCGCCCCGGCCGTCGGTGACCCGGCGGACCTCCTCGACGAAGTCCTGCTCCCGGTAGTCGATCGCGTGCGCCGCGCCCAGCCCGCGCAGCCGCTCGTGCTTGGCCGGACGGGCGGTCACCACCACCGTCGCACCGAGCGCCGCGCCGAGCTGCACGGCGAACGTGCCGATCCCGCTGCCCCCGCCGTGCACCAGCAGCGTCTCGCCCCGCGCCAGCCCGGCGAGCCGCACGACGTTCGACCAGACCGTGCACGCCACCTCGGGCAGCGCCGCCGCGTCGACCAGGCCGACGCCGTCCGGCACCGGCAGCAACTGCCCGGCGGGCACGGCCACCCGCTCGGCGTACCCGCCGCCGGCCAGCAGCGCGCAGACCTCCCGGCCCACCTCCCACCCGGCCACGTCGGGACCGATCGCGCTGATAACCCCCGAGCATTCCAACCCGGGGTACGCGGGCGCGCCCGGCGGGGGAGGGTAGTGCCCCTGTCGTTGCAGCAGGTCGGCCCGGTTGACCGCGCTGGCCCGCACGTCGACGATCACCTCGCCGGGGCCGGGCTCGGGGTCGGGCACCTCCGCCCAGACGAGTGCGTCGGGTCCACCGGGCTCCGGCATCGTGATCGCGCGCATGGCCCAGTCATACCCGATCCGGCGCGCCCTCCACGTCCGGGCTGTCCCGGTCCGTCGGCGTTCGGTGCCGGTGGGACGGTGAGTCGCGGGTTGGCCGGCTTCTGGCAGACTAGGCAACGGTCGTGCCCTGCGGGGCACGCGCCGGGAGGGTTCGCCTAGTGGCCGATGGCGCTGGTCTTGAAAACCGGTAAGGCAGCGATGTCTTCGTGGGTTCGAATCCCACACCCTCCGCCTCCTGGGCAGCAGCGGAAACACCCATGAAGGGGTGCCGAGGCACGGCGTGGTGGACCGCCATATCACGGTATGGTGATTGTATGGCTTCTAGGAAGATCACTGTCACCCTCCCCGAAAAGTTGGTCGAAGCGCTCGGCGCGGCCGCTAGTGAGGATGGGGTGCCGCTGTCGAGGCTGGTCGCCAGCGCAGTGGAGAGCGAACTCCGGCGGCGGGTGGGTCGACGGTTGGTCGCGGAGTGGCAAGCCGAGCATGGAGCGTTCACGGTGGAGGAACTCGCCGCAGCGCGCGCCGAGATGGCCGCCGCCGACGCCCAGGCGCTCGGTGCCGCAGGGCTAGCTGCCGCGTGAGCATTCCCTACGTCTACGACGCCGGGGTGCTGCTCGCGATCGACGGCAACGACCGGCGGATGTGGGTTATCCACCACCTGGCCGTGGAGGAGGGGCGACGCCTGCTCATCCCGTCCGTCGTGGTGGGCCAGGCGTGGCGCGATGCCCGTCGGCAGGTCCAGCTCGGCCGGTTCCTGCACAGTTGCGAGGTCGTTCCGGTCGGGGTCGAGCTGGCGAAGGCGGCCGGTGTCCTGTGCGGCAAGGCGGGCACGGGTGACGTGGTCGACGCCTGCGTGGTCAATGTTGCCCTGGCCTGCGGTGGCATCGTGTTCACCAGCGACCCCGAGGACATCGCGCAACTGTCGGCGGCCGCAGACGTCAAGCCCGGGTTGGTCATCCGCCGCCTCTGATGGTGGATGCAGACACCGTCGCGTCAAGGGCTTTGCAGGCAGCGCGACGATAAGGGACCGAAAGCGTGCCGGTGGTCGATAGGCGGGACGTCGCGGGGTAAGAAGGGGCGCAGGAAATCGCGCCCACCGGAAGGACCATCCCGATGTCCCTGGAACGACCGATCGCCCCGGACCCGTACGAGCTGCTGCCCACCGTCGCGTCGTTCACCCTGACCAGCGACGACGTGCACAACGGCGAGCCGATGGACGCCCGGTACGCCCACGGCAGCGTCGGCGGCGAGAACGTCTCGCCTCACCTGGCCTGGTCGGGCTTCCCAGCCGAGACGAAGAGTTTCGTGGTCACCTGCTTCGACCCGGACGCGCCGACCGGCAGCGGCTTCTGGCACTGGGTTCTGGTCGACGTGCCCGCCTCGGTGACCGAGCTGCCCCGGGGCGTCAAGGAGGCCGACCTGGGCGGCGCGTTCAGCGTCCGCAACGACTACGGCGACACCGGGTTCGGTGGGGCCGCCCCGCCCGCCGGCGACCGCCCGCACCGGTACGTCTTCGCCGTGCACGCGGTCGACGTCGAGCGCCTCGACGTGGGCGCGGGGGCGAGCTGCGCGTACGTGGGCTTCAACCTGGCCTTCCACACCCTGGCCCGGGCGGTGATCCGCCCGACGTACCAGGTCAAGGACTGACCCTGCCCCACTCCGCTTCCGCGATCTTGCACTTGGGGCCCGCCGTTCGCGGCCTTTGCCCGTTCTATCGGGGCCCTAAGTGCAAGATCGCCGCAGGAGGGGGTTCGGGTCAGGCGGGGACCCGGGCGACGGCGAAGACGGACTGGCCGAACGGGGGGCGGACCAGCTGCTCGGCGGCCTTGGTCGCCGGGAGGACCAGGGTGTCGTAGACCTTGACCATCGGGCCTTCCTTCGGCATCAGCCGGAAGACCTTGGTCGCCATGAAGTAGCCGATCAGGCCGAGCGCGTTCGCGTAGTGGATCTTCTCCACGGTCAGGCCGGCCTCGGTCATCGCGGCGGCCAGGGTCTTCTTCGTGTACCGCCGGACGTGGCCGGTGGCGATGTCCGCCGGGCTCATCGCGAACTCGAACGCCGGCACGATGATGATCACGTTACCGCCGGGCCGGACCAGGTCGCGCATGCTGCGCAGCGCGCCCACGTGGTCCTCGATGTGCTCCAGCACGTTGTACGAGACGGCGGCGCTGTAGTCCCCGCGCTCGGAGTGCGGCAGCAGCATCTGCCGCACCTCGATGGTCGGCTGCTCGGCGAGGCGCTCCTTCAGCGCGATCAGCCGATCCGGGTCGGCCTCGGTGGCCGTGAACCGGGGAAGGTGCGCCGACCATTCCAGGGCGTAGTCGCCCAGCCCGCTGCCGATCTCGATAGGGTTGTCACCGAGGTGCGGGACGGCCAGTTCGACGAACCACCTGCGGTGGTTGACCGCCGTCGCGAGCCCCTCGAGGACCTCGGACTGGACTCGCTGATCCCCAGTGATATCTGCCATGCGTCGATTCCTCACGGTGTGACTCGACCTGCCCCGGGACCGACAGAGTCAACCATCCGAAGCGGACGGCGGGGAAATCGGGGCACCGAAGTGGCCGAATTGCGGTCGGGGGTGGGCACGAGATCGGCGGTCGGCGAACCCGGCACATAGTACGCCAGTCCCCAGAAACATGTCACGTCAGTGCCAAACCCTGACTACTCTACGAATTGTCATGACTACTAATCAATCGGGCCGTCCCGACGGCGAGGCCGGGGGCGGCGGGGGCGGCTCCCCGGCGCAGGGCGCCCGCGAAGAGCGGCGGGCCGGTGCTGCGGCGACCCGTCGGGGCCGGTGGACGGACGCCGCCGCCGTGCTCAGCTTCGCGCTGATCGCGTTCTGGGTGACGCTGCGCTTCTGGTTGAACCCGGCGCACGGGGTGCGGGACAACCGATCCGATCAGGCGCTCTTCGAATGGATGCTGGCGCACGGCGCGCGCGTGGTGACCGATTTCGCATACCCGTTCGGCTCGGACCGGATGAACGTGCCGGACAGCGTGAATCTGATGGCTAATACATCCGTATTGTCCATTTCATTGCCAATGACGCCGATCACCGTCCTGTTCGGCCCGCGTACCGCATTCCTGGTCTTTCTCACCGGCGGCATGATCGCCACCGCGACCGCCTGGTATTTCGTGCTCTCCCGGGTGCTGATCGGCGCCCGGGGGCCGGCCTGGCTCGGGGCCGGCTTCTGCGCCTTCGCCCCCGCGATGGTGTCGCACGCCAACGCCCACCCCAACATCGTCAGCCAGTTCGTCGTGCCGCTCATCGTCTGGCGCACCCTGCGGCTGGCGGACGGGGGCCGGTGGCTGCGCAACGGTGTGCTGCTCGGCCTCGTGATCGTCTGGCAGGCGTTCATCAACCTGGAGATCCTGCTGATGACCGCGATCGGGCTCGGCGTCGTGGTCGCCGCGCTCGCCCTCGGCCGGCCCGACCTGCGCCGGCAGGCCCGGCCCTTCCTCGCCGGCCTCGCGGTCGCCGCCGTCCTCGCCGCCGCCCTGCTGGCCTACCCGCTCTATGTGCAGTTCTTCGGCCCCGGCGCGTACGAGGGGTTGTCCCGACTGATCCGCGGCTACCGCACCGACCTGGCCGCGTTCACCGCGTTCGCCCGCGAGTCGGTCGCGGGGAACCCGGAGGCCAACCGGGAGCTGGTGAAGAACCCCACCGAGGAGAACGGCTTCTTCGGCTGGCCACTCGTCGTGCTGGTGGGCGCGATCGTGTGGTGGCTGCGGCGCAGCCCCGTGGTGCTCGGCCTTGCTGCGGTCGGCCTCCTCTTCGCCGTCCTCTCGCTCGGCCGCGAGATCCAGTTCGAGGGCCGGGCCACCGGCGTCGCCGGCCCCTGGGCCGCGCTGGAGGACCTGCCGATCCTGCACTCCGTGGTGCCGACCCGGTGGGCGCTGGCGACCGTACCGATCGTCGGGGTGCTGCTCGCGCTCGGCGCGGACCGCGCCCGCCGGCTCGCCCGGGACCACCCCGCCGCCCGGCCGCAGATCCGCTTCGCCACCGCCACCGTGCTGACCATGGCGCTGCTCCCCGCGTTCCCCACCCCGCTGCCCTCGGCCCGCCTCGACCCCGTGCCCGAGTTCGTCACCTCCGGCGCCTGGCGTCCGTACGTGGCCGGCGGCCGCAGCGTGGTCACCCTGCCGCTGCCCGACACCGACTACCCGGACCCGCTGCGCTGGTCGGCGGCCACCGGGCTGGACCTGCCGCTGGCGCGTGGCTACTTCCTCGGGCCGGACACCCGCCCCCGGGCACCGGAGGGGCGGATCGCCCTGTTCACCGCGCCGCCCCGCCCCACCAGCAGCTTCTTCATCACCATCCGGCGCACCGGCCAGGTGCCCCCGGTCACCCCGCTGACCCGGGTCAGCGCCGTGGACGACCTGCGGTACTGGCGGGCGGGGGTGGTCGTGCTCGGCCCGCACGAGCACGCCGACGCGCTGCGCCGGGGCATGACCGAGCTGACCGGCATCCGCCCCACGTACACCGGCGGGGCCTGGGTGTGGGACGTCCGCCCGCTGACGAACTGAAGCCCGGCGGCGGCCGGCCGGAGAGCGCGGGCTGCGGGTCATCCAGCGGAGGCGGCGGCGGGTCAGGCGGTGCGGAGGCAGCAGCCCTGGCAGACCTTGGGCCGGGGCAGCGTGAACGCGAGGCAGCAGGTGCGGCGCTGGACCGTCGGCTCGCCGGCCGGGCCGGGCACCAGCTCGACCAGGTCCGCCAGGTCGAGCGCGCCGAGCAGCGTCTCCACGTGCCGGGCCGCGGGGCCGGGCAGCGCGTCGGCCGCCCGCAGGACGCCGTGCGCGATGCCGGAGGCGACGGAGCCGAGCAGCGCACGGGCGCCGATGCGGACCTCGGCCTGGATGGCGGCGACCAGCGGGGCGAGGTGGGCGTCGAGCAGCGAGGCGCGAAGCGCGGCCAGCAGCGCGGCCTCGTCGGCGACGACCCGGATCTCGGGGAGCCCCGCCAGGGCCAGCGGGTCGCCGGGGAGCACCGCGACGGTGGTCGACCGGCGCAGCCCGAGGGTGACCAGCGGGCGATGGTCCTCAAAGTGGATCAACACGTCGGCGGGGTCGAGCAGCGGCACCCGGCGGGCCGCCGCCCAGCCGAGGACGGCCGGCAGGGCCGCCCAGTAGCTGTACGACTTCCAGGCCAGGGCGGCGCAGGCGTGCGGGGTGCCGCCCCAGCGCAGCGCGGCGGCCGCGAGCAGCTCGGGCAGCCGGCTGCCGTCGACGAGGGTGGTGGCCGGGGCCCAGCCGAACCGGTCGTCGGTGACGAGCAGCCCCGGGGCGAGACCGGGCAGGTCGTCGGTGCCGAACATGGCGCGCAGGGTGGCGGTCACCGGGGCGAGCGGCATCGCGGTCTCCCGCGTGGTCAGCACCGCTGTCACCTGATCCCCCCGCCTTTGCGCCCGCCGGACACGCCGGCCAGTGAACTAAGGATAGCCTAACCATCCCCGTCGGATAAGGGAAAGCCACACCTGGGTGCTGGCGGGAGGTTCCGGTCACTCCGGCGGCCCGTCGACCGGGAGGGGCATGCGCCGCTACTACCCGGCCCGGGGTGGCGGAAACGCCGGGCCGGGGCCCGGAGCGGCGTCGAGCCGCAGGGTCGGCGGGCGGAAGTCCGGGGGTGGCGGGAGGCGCGAGGCTGGTGCTCGGGTCGCGAAATGACTGACGTTCATGGGTGAATTGTCAAGTTGAGTGTCGGCAAGATGTCATTCCTGTGCGCGTTCACGTACGGAACGTGAAACTGATACTCCCCGGCGTTGAGGAAGCTGATGACGACCTCTCCCATCGAGCGGGCCGCCGAGTCGTTCGCGGCCGAACTTGCCCGGCACCGGACCGAGCGGGGGCTGTCCAAGAAGCAGCTGGCCACACTGATGGGTTTCGACCCGTCCTACGTCAGCCACGTCGAGGGGCGACGGCACCGACCCACCGAGGACTTCGCCCGCCGGGCCGAGGCCGTCCTCGAGGCCAGCGGCGCGATCTGGCAACGCTTCCGGGAGTACGACGAACTGCGGCACGGCCGCTCCGCCACGCCCGCCCGGGACCACCCCGCCCCCGGCCAGTGGATGCCCCCCGGCACCGGGCTCATCGTCGAACGCGAACAGGCCGTCCTCACCCACACCGACGACGCCTACCACTGCCTCATCCGCCGGGAGCTCTACAACGCCGGCACCGAACCGGTCACCCGCTACCTCGTCCGGGTCGCCGTCGACCGCTACCCCAACGACCCGGGCCGGTCCAAC
Organism: Micromonospora haikouensis; assembly: GCF_900091595.1. Classification (GTDB taxonomy): domain Bacteria; phylum Actinomycetota; class Actinomycetes; order Mycobacteriales; family Micromonosporaceae; genus Micromonospora; species Micromonospora haikouensis. The sequence continues at coordinate 8,369 of NZ_FMCW01000003.1, read as the reverse complement.
CGGCACCACCGGGAGCACCCGCTCACCTTCGCCGAGCTGCAACTGCGGGCGCACCGCGACGACGGCGGCGGGCAGCCCGAGCCGATGCACTGGCGGGCCAAACACGACCGGGACGCGTTCAAGGAGATCTGGCTGCTCTTCGAGAACGACGAGGGCCGGTTCCCGCTCTACCCCGGCGACCGGGTCACCATCGAATACGCGTACCAGGTCGGCCGCGAGAAGTGGGGCCCCTGGTTCCAGCGCGCCGTACGCCTGCCCACCCGGCACCTGGCGGTGCGCCTGGACCTCCCCGCGGAGCTGGACCCCCAGGTCTGGGGGCTGGAGACCTCGCTCTCGGCGGAGGAAGGGCCGCTGCGCCGCCCCGTCGTCCGACACGACCGTGCCGACCGGGCCGTCTTCGACTGGGCGACGGAGGACCCGCCGCTCAACGCCCGGTACCGGCTGCAGTGGCGGTTCCGCAGCCGCCCGCCCGACTCGGACCCGGGCGGCCCGGCCGGCGTCGCCCGGGTGCGGGCCAGCGACCGGATGCGCGGGCTCGGCATCGTCCAGCGCGGCGCGGACCTGCTCCGCCAGCCCAGCCGCCAGTTCGACCTGCCCGCCGAGGAGGGGATCGCCCGGGAGGTCGTCGAACGGCTCGGCTCGGCGCTCGTCCGCCTCGACGAGCTGCACCCGTTCAGCAAGGGCGTCGGCATCGCCGCGCCGCAGCTCGGCCTCGCCTGGGCCGCCGCCGTCGTACGCCCGCCCGACCGGGCCGCCGAGCCGGTGGTGCTGCTCAACCCCCGGGTCGTCGACTCGTCCCCCGAGACCGACGAGCAGTACGAGGGCTGCCTCTCCTTCTTCGACCACCGCGGGTTGGTGCCCCGGCCGCTGCGCATCGACGTCGAACACGCCCAGTGGGACGGCACCCGCCTCATCACCTCGTTCGAGTTCGCCATGGCCCGGCTCGTGGCACACGAGATCGACCACCTGGAAGGCCGCCTGTACGTCGACCGGATGACGCCCGGCGTGCCGCTGGTGCCCGTCGAGGAATACCGCGAGACCGGCACCCCCTGGCGGTACTGAGCCGAGGCCGTCCTGAGCCGGGAGGGGGGACCGGGTCGCGTGCCCCAGGGGGCGGGGGCACGCGACCCGGTCTTTTTCGGGGGGAGGAAAGCTTCTCTGCCGCCGACCCCGCCCGGCTTGCCGGCCGGGCGGGGAACGACGGCTGCCGGCCGACCTACAGGTCGCCGAAGGTGTCGTACCGGATGTTCGGCGGCGGGACCTCGTCCTCCGCGAGGGCTCGCAACGTCGACCGGACCATCCGGGCCGAGCCCGAGACGTAGCAGTCGTGGGTCGTCCACGGGCCGTAGCGGGTGATCACATCGGAGATGTCACCCCGCTCGCCGTCGAAGTCCGGCTCCTCGCTGCACGCCGGCGTCACCGACAGCCATGGGTGGGCCTCCACCAGCTCGCGGAGCCCGGCCAGCCCGTACAGGTCGGCGGCGTGGCGGGCACCGTAGAAGATGTGCACCCAGCGGGTCCGGTTCCAGCCGGCCAACTCCTCCACCAGCGCCTTGATCGGGGCCAGCCCCACCCCGCCGGCGACGCAGAGCACGTCCCGCTCGGATTCGCGGTCCAGGACCATCGAACCCATCGGCGCGGCCACGCGCAGCAGGTCGCCGGGCCTCGTGCGCCGCACCAGCGCCCCGGAGACCCAGCCGGCCCCCGGGGGCGTACGGACGTGGAACTCCAGGACGTTGTCGTCGTTCGGGGCGTTCGCCACCGAGTACGTCCGCCACACCCGGGGCAGGTGCCGGGGCACCTCGACGCTGACGTACTGGCCGGCCCGCCACCGCAGCGGATGCTGGAGGGCGCGCACCGTCAACACCGCGGTGTCCTGCCCGTGCCGCTCGTGGGTCAACACCTCCGCGTGCCAGAACGGCGGATTGTCGTCCGCCGCGGCCCCGGCCAGCATCTTCGCCGAGATCGCCCCGTACGCGTCCCGCCAGGCCTGGTCGTACTCCAGGTTCCAGCCGTCGCCGGCGGTGCTGCGCAGCGCGTCCAGCAGCGCGACACCCATCGTCTCGTAGTGCGCCGCGTCGACGTGATACTTCCGGTGGTCCCGGCCGAGCGAGCGAAGATACTCGTCGAAGCTCTCCGGATCGTCCACCACCTGGGTCGCGGTGACGATCGCGTCGAGGATGCGGTCACCCTGGCCGGTCATCTCGACCGGGAAGAGCGGACGCAGCGCGGGGTCGAGGAGGAAGAGCCGGGCGTAGAAGTGACCGCTCAGCCGGTCCCGGTCCTCCTCGACCAGGGTCCAGCTCTCCTTCAGCAACCGCGCGACATGGTCCACGGGGGCGCTCCTCCTGACGGCGGATCGGGCTGACGGCGATCGGGCACCCATAGAATGTCCACGGAGCGTGCCCGTCGGTCGCACAGAATGTGCGATCGCCTCACACCGCCCGGTTGACCCGTGTCCGCCGGGCCGGGTGGTCGGGCACAGTGGTGCGGTGACCGTTGAGGAGCTCACCCGCCCGGTGGCCCGCCGGGTCCTCGGCACGGAGACGCTGCTGGTGCTCGGGCTGTCGCTCGGGCAGTCGGCCGTCTACGCGCTCGTGTCGATCATCGCGAAGCTGACCGCCGACGGCCCGCTGTCCAAGCAGACCGCCGCGCTGAACACCTCGCACTCGGCCCGCCCCTGGCTCGACCTGACCTACCAGCTGCTCGGCATCGTCTTCGCGCTGCTGCCGGTGCTGCTCGCCGTACACCTGCTGGCCCGCGACCCCGGCGACCCCGGCCGTACCCTCGGGGTGGACCTGCGTCGGCCCGGCTCCGACCTGGCCCGCGGTGCCGGCCTCGCGGCGCTCATCGGCCTGCCCGGCCTCGCCCTGTTCTGGGCCGCCGCCCAGCTCGGCGTCAACGCCACCCTCGTGCCCGCCGGCCTGCCGGACGTCTGGTGGGCCGTCCCGGTGCTGATCCTCGCCGCCGCGCAGAACGCCGTGCTGGAGGAGGTGATCGTCGTCGGCTACCTGGTCACCCGGCTGCGCCAGCTCCAGTGGCGGGTCGGCGCGGTGCTCGCGGCGAGCGCCGTGCTGCGCGGCTCCTACCACCTCTACCAGGGCTTCGGCGCGTTCGTCGGCAACGCCGTGATGGGCGTCGTGTTCGGCCTGTTCTACCTGCGCACCAAGCGGGTGATGCCGCTGATCGTCGCGCACACCCTGCTCGACGTGGTCGCCTTCGTCGGCTACGCGCTCCTGCCGGAGGCATGGTTCAGCTGGCTCTGACCGGCCCCGGGGGCGGCACCTCCGGAGCCGGGGTCGAGGCCGGGCGCGGGCGGTAGGCGGCGACGGCCCGCGCCGCCAGCCGCTCGGCGGCGGCCGAGTCGCCCACGGCCGCGGTCAGCACCGCCGCCCCCGGCAGCAGCCGGGACGCCACCCGCACCCCCAACCACCCGCCGGGCCGCCCGGTCAGCGGCGCGGCCAGCTGCCAGACCGCTCTCGCCGCCTGCGGCGCCCCCGCCGTCGCCTGCCCCGCCGACCCCCGTCCCGTCGCCGTCCGCTCCGCCCTCATCCGCTCTGCCGCGTCCAGTGCCGCCCGGGCGCTCTGCGCATCCGGACGCACCCGGGTCAACACCAGCAGCTCCACCGCCCGCTCGGAATCGGCCGGATCCCGGCCATACGCCGCCGCCAGGTGCAGCACCAGGTTGGCCTGCGCCCACAACACCGCCGTCAGCTCCACGACCGGGGCGAACAGGCCGGCCAGCGTCGCCACGGCCCCACCCGCCCCGGCCAGCCTGACGAATCGCCGGGTCGCGAGCCGGGCCAACCCGTCCGGCGTAGCCGCCGGGTAGGCGGCGCGATGCCACGCGGCCCAGCCGGCCGCGCGCGGTCCGAGCGACCGCACGGCGGCGAGGGCGAGCAGCTCCGGAGCGAGGTCCGGGTGGTCGAGCGCCCACCCGGCCGTCACCCACGGGCCATCCTCGGAGATACGCGCCGACGCCGTCCCCGGTGCCCGTCCACCCGCCCCGGCGTCGGCCTCCGGGGCAGGGCCCGGGCGGGTCGACTGCTCGGACACGGACACGACCGGGAGTGGGGTGGTGGTGGCCCTCTCCGATCGCTTCCCTGCCGGCGTGGCCCGGCGTGGCCCGCTCGCCTTCGCGGCTGTCCCGCCCGGCGCGGCCGCCCTGCCTGGCGTCGCCTTCCGGGCAGGTGCCTTCCGGGCAGCCCGTGGCCGAGGGGCCGGGCGGGTGGCGGTGTCCTCCGTCGCAGCCTGCTCAGCCTGCCCGGCCGGCTCCACCTCGGCGGGCCCGGTCGGCACCTCCCCGGCGTCGGTGTGTGGCTGATCACGTCGCCCAGCCGTGCCCTCGGCCGGCGCGGACGACGGCTCCGAGGCCGCAGAAGAAGCCGGGGTCGGCCGGGCCGCGACCCGCCCCGGGCCTGGCGGCGACGATGCCGGCTGGCCGGGCGCGGGCGGCTGGAAGATCACTCCGGGGGCCGCTCGCGGCCGGCGCGACCGGGGGCGCGGGGCATTCGGAGCTTCGGGGCCCTCGGGGCCCTCGGGTGCCTGATCCGCCGCCGGTGGTGGCGCGGGATCGGGGACGACCGGCGGTATGAAGGCCGCCTTCGGTGAACGGCGTCGTCGCGCACCCTCACCAGGCTCGCGGCGGGACGGGTCGCGCGGCGACTGCTCCTCCATGTCGATGGAGCCTAGCCCCGATCCGGGTGCCGCACAGCGGGGAAACGCCTGCGTGGGAGGCACCCGTCCGCCCGGCACCGGGCGATCTTCCCCGCCCGGCCGGCAGCGCTGCGATAGTCGCTTTGCCCCGGAAGGGTGCGGGCCTGTATCCTCGGGCGCGGTGGTCTACGGGCCACCTGGGAGACTTCGCCTAGTCTGGTCTATGGCGCCGCACTGCTAATGCGGTTGGGGTCTTAAAGCCCCTCCCGGGTTCGAATCCCGGAGTCTCCGCGCGAAAGCCGGGTGTGTAGACTGGCCCAGCAGCAAGCGCCCGTAGCTCAACGGATAGAGCATCTGACTACGGATCAGAAGGTTAGGGGTTCGAGTCCCTTCGGGCGCACTTCACGATCAAGGCCGTGACCAGCGGAAACGCGGGTCACGGCCTTGATCGCTTTCGCGGGCTGGGACGGATTGTCCCAGGATTTGGAATCTGGTGCTCCGATGGTGCTCCGTTGTCGGCGTGCTGTTCCGGCCGGGGTTCGTGCTGGTTGGTGTTGACCAGTGCGTTTGCGTGTCGGTTGGTCTGGATCATGGTCCGGGCGCCGGTCCGTCCGGACGCAGCTGTTGTCCACTGTGGTCGGTCGTGTGGATCTTGTCCGGTGGGCTGGACGTCTGGGTGGTCGGTCGCCGTTGACCTGGGCGGGCGCAGGTGACGAAGAGGGGCGGGACATCGTCCGGGGCCGAGGGTGGCCGGTGACGGCTGGGAGGTCCACGCATCTGATTCCCGCTCTTTCTACCGGTGCGGCGGAGCCCTGGGGGCACGCCGGCCGTCGGCATTACGGGCAACCTAACGGGTCCCGCTGGGACCTGCCGGTGGTGCGTGACAGGACCGGGCTGTGCGTCGCCGGCAGGGTATATCGGTGGTGGTGGGAACCGGGTCGACTGGTGCGCCTGCCAGCACAGCCTTCACGTGGTGAGAGGACTGCCCTTCGGGATGGTCAGCGGTGCGCCTCGATGTCGAAACTGGGTGTGGTCAGTGTGTTCGGGGTTTCCCAGGCTGGCTGCTGGGGATGGTCGTTGTGCACGATGATGTCGACGTGGTCGGTCGGTCGGGCGGTAGCCAGGTAGAGCTGTTGGGATGGGATGTAGCGTTCTCGCCAGCGTCGTTCGACGTCGGCGCGGGATGACACCTGGCGTTGGCGGATCACGGCGCGATCGACGGTCTTGTCGAGCGCGGTGGACACGAAGATGCGCAGGTCCCATCGGTTGATCAGTTCCGGGCGCATGAGGAAGACGCCGTCGAAGATGAGTACGGCATCGGCGGGGGCGGTCCTGATCGGCGGGGACAGCGTGGTGTCGGTGGTGTGGTCGTAGACCGCGTGTTGGAAGCGTCGATCTCCGCCCTGGCCGAGGGGGTCGAGCAGCATCCGGTTCAGTGCTTTGTGGTCGTGGGCGTCGAGGTAGCAGCCTTCGGCGGAGTACTCGCCGCGCGGATAGCGCTGTGCCCGGGGGAAGAGGAAGTCGTCGATCGTCGCGCGGATGACGTCGCGGCCCTGTGCGCGCAGCACGACGGCCAGTTCGTCGGCGAGCATGGTCTTGCCGGCGGCGGGCGGTCCGTCGATGGCAACCCGCGTCGGGTGGGCGACCGTGACGGATCTGACCGCCTCGGCCAGGCGGGCGAGCAGCTCGTCGCGGGTGCCTCGGTCCATGTCCTGTCCTGCCCTGGTCTCGCGTCGAGCCGGCCCTTAGCCCTGCCGCCCTTTCTCGCGCGTCACCCCCAGGGAATCAGTCGATCAGGATCAGCAGAGCGACTCTGGGATTTGGGCGCTGGACGAGACCACGGCGCTCAAGCTCTTTGACTGCGGAGGTACGGATAGCCTTGACATCGTGGATGTTTAGGCCGAACTCCTCCATTAGCCACGGGTAAAGAGGCTCGCGGCAGACGCGCTGTCCGTCCTCGATAGTAGCGTGTGCTTGCACGAACCGATAGACGGCATCGGCGTACTCGGGAATCTTGGCCATGGCGACCTCCGGAGGATTTCCCTCTACGCTAGTGCCTCGTCATGCAGTCTTGAACGATTCATCCGGGCGGCGGATCCTGGATCCGGTCGCGAAGAGGTTCTCCGCTGTCAGTGCAACTCGCATCCCCATGGTTCGAGGTCGGGCTCGTCTGGCGGGAGTTGTCCGGTGCAGTACCGGTACAGCCAGGTACGTAGCGGCGCGCTGCTCGGCGTACTTCTCGTTGACCGGCTCACCATGATCGTCGAGTTCCAGCACGTGGGCGAAGATGGCGAAGCAGGTCTCCATCTGCGACGGTGAGTCCTTCAACTCGTCCCAGTAGTTGATTCCGTCGAGCATGGGATGTCCGACCGAGCCGCGGGCGACCCATCCGGCGAAGCGGCGGACCGCCCCCGGAGGCGCCGGGCCTGAGCCGGGAAGAGACGGCCCGAACCTTACTGTCTCCATCCGGGAGGCGACGATCGCCATGCGTGGACCGACCAGACCAGCGTGTTGGGGGCGGGGCAGATCGTCTTATCGACTGATCGGGATCACCAATTTGGAAGAGAATCATGCCAAGGATGTTCCGGTGGCAGCCCGACTCGCTCCTCCAAGGCCATGTCCCGTACCCACCCCGGCAGCAGGACCGGGCAGGTGAAGGCGGACCCGTCGAGAAGATCCCACCGATTCTCGTAGCCCTTCCAGACCTCGACATTTACCCGTGCCTTCGCCGCTGGGGTGTTGCGCGTCCCGGGCGTCGCCGTCGGGTCGGTGAGCCAGGCCTGATGGACGATCCATGCTGCGGCGGCGGCATGGTCGCGCGGGACGATGAAGGTTCGCGGCGTCTGCCAACCGTCACCGGGCGGCAGCAGGACGAAGGCGAACCACTCCCGTTCCGACAGCGCCGGTTGTTGGGCCATGCTGTTGATCATCCAGTTGGGTTTGCCGAGGTCGTTGGCTGTCTTGACTTGGACTTCGATCATCCGGCGCGGCGGCTGCGAATGGACGGCGAGGATGTCGGTGCGCTCCAGCCCGTCGCGGGTCAACGCTGCAGCCCATCCGAGCCTGGCGAGGACCGAGCAGACCCAGTGTTCCCCGGCAGACTTGGTCATTTTGTTGTCGGCCATAGCAGCCAGCATGACACCGCCCTTCGGCATTGGTTGGTGCAGTACGGTTCAGCTCGTGTTTGGCGGCGTCACGCGGCCCTTGATCTTCGTGGATATCGACGGCGTGCTCTTGCCGTTGCGGGCTCGGCCAGCCAGCGTGAGCTCACCCGTGATTCTCGGTGCGGTGGCCGCTTCGGGCGGCTCCGGCAACCCGCTGCTCGACGCTTGGGTGGCCGGTCAGCTCAGAAGCCGGCATCGTGGAGGATGAGGGTCGACCACGTCACAGTGAGGTGATCTCAGCAAGGTTCGGCGGCCGAGTGGGATGACACGGGCTTAACGTCCATACCGGACGGCGCTGGATATGGACGTGGAGCCATCGGTAGACAGGTTCTTGCGAAGGAAACCGATCTATCCGAAGGACCCCACGTGATCACGTATTCTGCCAGGCTTGACGTCCCCAGGGAACTGGTGCGACACGTGGCGCGGCTGCTTCGCGCCGAACGTCGGGCGGTGGGCACTCGCCGCCGTGCGAGGGCGTTGACGTGCTTCTGCCAGGCGCTTCTGGTGTTGGTGTGGTTCCGCAAGGGTGAGGACAAGACCACCCTCGGG
>NZ_FMCW01000027.1 GCF_900091595.1 Micromonospora haikouensis | reverse complement strand
AGCCGCGCCACGTGTCGCACGAGTTCCCTGGGGACGTCAAGCCTGGCAGAATACGTGATCACGTGGGGTCCTTCGGATAGATCGGTTTCCTTCGCAAGAACCTGTCTATCGGGGGCCCCACGCCCATCCCAGCGCCATCCGGTATGGCTGTTATGCCCGTGTCGTTCGCGCCAACGCGACGAACCTTGCTGAGATCACTTCATTGCCTGCCTGGCGAAACGTCAAGGCCGGTCTGTCTGGTTTGCTCCCTCAGTCGGCGGTGCGGCGATCGTGAATGCGGCGCGGGAGGATTCCTGTCTGCGGCATTGGCCCGAAGCGAACTGCGAAAGGCGTCAATTATCGCGGTGGTCGACGTTCGGATAGACGTATTTCCGCACGCGGGAATAGAGGAACTGGCGTCGGCAACTGCGGGCCTGCGCGCTTCCGCGGCGGCCTACGGTGAGCCCGCCGGTCTGCGCCGCCAACGGTGCGCCCCGGAGGCCGGTTCGGGGTCAGCCGGCGACCGGGTGGTGACCATGCGAGCGCAGTGGGACTCGCGCGAAGACACCTGTTCGCCACCTTCGCATGTCACCCTGGGCGCCCACGAACCGGGCCGTCACCGGCCCCTCGGTCCGCCCACGGGAGGCACCATGGCCAGACGCGTCTTCCTGCACGTCGGCGCCCCGAAGACGGGCAGCACCTTCGTGCAGCACGTGCTCTGGAGCAACAGGCGGGCCCTGAAGCGGGCCGGCATCCTGCTGCCGGCCAGCGCCCGGGCCCAGGACGCGGCCATGACCGATCTGCGCCAGGTGCCCTGGCGCGACGCCGACCTGCGCTGGACCTGGGACCGGCTGGCCGCGAAGGCCCGCGACTGGCCCGGCGACGTGATCATCAGCAACGAGGGGCTGGGCGGGGCGAGCAGCGCGCAGGCGGCCCGGGCCGTGGAGAGCCTGCGGCCCGCCGAGGTGCACGTCGTGGTGGCGGGACGTGACCTGTGGCGTACCCTCCCGTCGACCTGGCAGCAGAGCATCCGGGCCCGCAGCGGCTGGCGCTTCGGCGCCTTCCTCGGCGCGGTGGAACGCGGCGAGTTCGAGACGTTCTGGGAGAACTACACCGCGAACCGGATGCTCCGTCGCTGGGGCGACCTGGTGCCCGCCGAGCGCCGCCACCTGGTGACCGTCCCGCCTCCCGGGGCCCCGTACGACACCCTGTGGCACCGGTTCGCGGGGATCATGGGCATACCCGACGACCTGTGCGAACTGGAGGCACCCACCTCGAACCCCTCGTTGGGTGCGGCCGAGGCCGAGGTGTTGCGCCGGGTCAATCTCGCGCTGGGCGACCGCTACCCGCTCCGCAGGCCGTACCAGGAGGTCGTGCAGCGTCACCTGGTCGACTCCGTGCTGCGCCAGCGCGAGGACGGGCTCAAGTTCGGTGTCGGCCTGGACCGGGCCGGATGGGTGGCCGACCTGGCGGAACAGCAGATCAAGGAGCTGCGGGACTATCCGTGCCAGGTCGTGGGCGACCTGGCGGAGCTCCGGCCGACCAGCATGAAGCAGAGCCGCAGCCCCGACGAGCTCGACGACGGGCAGGTCCTGAGCACGGCGATCGAGACGATCGTCGCCATGCTGGAGCAGGCCGAGGCGCTCAGCACGCGCGCGGACCGCCGGTACGAGGAGATCCTGGCGCGGGTCAGGACCCGGGTCGACGGCGGCGTTCGCCGCCGGCTGCGGCGCGCCACCCGCCGGTAGCGGATCCCCTACCTCCGCGCCGCCCTGCCCGAGTAGGCCCGGTCCGAGGCGATCGACGCGCCGACGTACCGCCCGGCCCGTGGCTGGGTCGGTGCGGATCCCGGCACGTCGAACAGGACGACGAGGCCGCCCGTCGGCCGCGGCTGGGCCCGCGCGGATCCGCGGTGGGCCCGGGCGATCGAGGCGACGATCGACAACCCCAGCCCCACCCCGTGATCCGCGCTGTCCCGGCCTCGGCGCAACTGCCGGAACGGCTCGAACAGCGCCCCGGCCTGGTCGACCGGCACGACCGGCCCGGTGTTGTCGACCCTGAGCACGGGGCCCGGGGCGCCGACCCGTACCCAGACCTGCCCTCCCGGGTGGTTGTACTTGATCGCGTTGTCCACCAGGTTGATCACCAGGCGTTCCAGCAGCACCCGGTCGCCGTTGACGACCTGCGGTGTCAGGTCGGCGTGGATGCTCAGGCCGTGCTGGCTGGCCCGGGCGCGGTGCGCGGCGATCACCCCGGCGGCCACCTCGTCGAGCCGCACCGGTGTGCGGTGGTCCAGCCCGCGATCGCTGCGGGCCAGCACCAGCAACCCCTCGATGAGGGACTCGATCCGGACGTTCATCGCGAGCAGGCGTGAGCACAGCCCCCGTACGTCCGGGTCGGTGCTCCTGCGGGCCAACGCCACCTCGACCAGGGTGCGCTGCGCGGCCAGCGGGGTGCGGAGTTCGTGCGAGGCGTTGGCGACGAACCGCCGTTGGCTGTCGAACGAGTCCGACAGCCGGTCGAGCATCTCGTCGAAGGTGTCGGCCAGGTCGGTCAGCTCGTCGCGGTGCCCCCGCATCCGGATGCGCTGGTCCAGGTTCTCGGCGCTGAACTGGCGCGCCGCCTCGGCCATCACCCGTACCGGCCGCAGCATGCGGCTGGCGACGATCCAGCCCACCAGCAGGGCGAGCAGCAGGGTGATGGCGAGCGTCACGCCGGACTGCACCAGCAGCGTGTCGAGGACGTCGACGCGGTATTCGGCGGCCGTTTCCGCGTTCAGCGGTCGCACCATCGACGTCGGGGTCGGGCCGGCGGTGTCGATTCGTCCGCTGGCGACCGCAGGGAGCGCCGCCCGGAACAGGATGTAGTTGATCGTCAGCAGGACGACGGCGCTGAGCAGAAAGATCCCCCCGCACATGAGGACCAGATGCCCCTTCACCGACAGGCGACGCAGGACTACCCGCTCAATCGGTAGCCCACTCCGGAGAGCGTTTCGATCACCGCCGGGCTGCCCAGCTTCTTCCGCAAGGTCATCATTGTCACCCGAACGGCGTTCGTGAACGGGTCGATGTGCTCGTCCCATGCCTTCTCCAACAGTTCCTCGGCGCTGACCGCGGTGCCTTCGGCCCGCATCAGAACTTCCAGTACGGCAAATTCCTTCCGGGACAGCGCGATGAATCGGCCGTCCCGGAGCACCTGGTGCCGGGGAACGTCGAGTTCGATGCCGGCGCGGCGCAGCACCGGCGGTAGCGCCGGCCTGGCGCGCCGACCGAGCGCCTGCACCCGGGCGACGAGCTCGGCGAGGGCGAACGGCTTGGTCAGGTAGTCGTCCGCGCCGATGTTGAGCCCGTGCACCCGTTCGTCCAGGCCGGTCGAGGCGGTCAGCATGATCACTCTGGCCTCACCGCCGGTCGAGACGATCGCCCGGCAGACGTCGTCGCCGTGCACCACGGGCAGGTCGCGATCGAGGACGACGACGTCGTAGCGGTTGATGCTGATCAGCTCCAGCGCGGCCGCGCCGTCTGCGCACAGGTCCACCGCCATGGCCCGCTGGCGCAGCCCTTCGGCCGTCGCCTCAGCCAGCACCGCCTCGTCTTCCACGATCAGTACGCGCATGGAGATCCCTTCTCGTGGCACCGGCTCCAGTGTGCACCAATCGTTCGTAAGTTCGAGATAAGAAGTGCTGCTTACGCCACCAATATCCACTCGCTGGTACACCTGTTGGCAACAATGACATCTTCCTGAGTCGGAGATGATCCTGATCGGAAGAGGACCCTGAAATGAGGAACGCCATGAGTCGTGAGTGGCTGACACCCATCCTGCTGGGCGCGCTACTGCTGGCCACCGGCTGTGCCGCCAAGGTCGGCAGTAACGAGGTCGCGTCGGTTTCCGGTGTCTCCAGCGCGCCTTTGGGCGCGGACCAGAACGAGTTCCGGCGGTGCATGAAGGAGCGTGGAGTCGACCTCGACGCGAATAGTGACAGCAATGAGTTGGGTGGCGGTTCGGGACACGACTCGGGCAAGGTCGACTCCACCAAGGCACCCGGCCAGCAGCAGCGGGAGCTTGCCGCGTTGGAGCAGTGCCGCCAGCACCTGCCCAACGGCGGCAACCCGCAGCCGCTCAGCGAAGAGGAACTGGAGCAGGCCCGGGCGTTGGCCAGGTGCATGCGTGCCGGTGGGTTCGACTATCCCGACCCCGACCCGCACTCCGGTGGCGGCTCCGGATCCATGGCCATCCCGCCGGGGATCGACATCGACAACCCGACCGTCCTCGCCAAGCTGCGCGGGTGCCGACAGGAGGCGGGCTACCAGCCAGCCACACCCGGTGCCGGATCGTGAGCGCGGCGGCCACCAGCCAGGGCGGCGGTCCGGTGCGGACGCGGCGCGAGCGGCGACAGCGCTGGCTGCTCGGGGGCGTCGCGGCCGTGGCCGTGCTGGGCACCGGCGGCGTCACGGCGTACACCCGGCTCCAGGGTGTCTCCGCCGAGCCGACGCAGCAGGCCACGCCACGGCGCACCGCGACGGTCACGAGGACCGACCTGGTCGAGCGGATCCTGGTCGACGGCACCGTCGGGTACGGGCCGAGCAGCCCGGTGGCCGGCCGTCGGGCCGGCACCATCACCTGGCTGCCCAGCCCCGGCGCGCTGGTCAGGCGGGGGGAGCGGCTCTACGCGGTGGACGCCGAGCCGGTCCCGCTGCTGGTCGGGAACACGCCGATGTACCGGGACCTCGGCGTCGGGGTGTCCTCCGGCCCCGACGTGCTGGTCCTGGAGCGCAACCTGGACGCGCTCGGCTATGACGTCGGCACGGTGGACGGCAGGTTCCGGTCGGGCACCCGGCAGGCGCTCAAGGAGTGGCAGCGGGAACTCGGCCTGCCGGAGACCGGGCGACTCGCCCCCGGCGACGTCGTGGTGCTCCCCGGCGAGGTGCGGGTCGACAAGGTGACCGGGCAGCTCGGTGGCTCGGCCCAGGGCGAGGTGCTCGACGTGACCGGTGTCGGGCGGCTGGTCACGGCGGGGCTGGCGGAGGCGCAGCGCCGCTTCGCGCGTCCCGACGCGAAGGTCCGCCTCGACCTGGCCGACGGACGGTCCACCACCGGCACGGTCAGGTCGGTCGCCGTCGGTGCCGGCGAGGACGATCGGTCCACGCTCACGGTGACGATCGACTTCACCGACTCCGCGCTGGCCACCAGGGTGGACACCGGACCGGTCACCGTCCGGTTCGACGGGGCCAGCCGGGCGGGTGCGCTCGCCCTGCCGATCGAGGCCCTCGTGGCGCTGCGCGAGGGGGGCTACGGGATCGAGGCGGCCGAGGGCGAGCAGCGGTACCACGCGGTCGACCTGGGCCTGTTCGCCGACGGCATGGTCGAGGTCTCCGGCGACGGGGTCGCCGAGGGACTGCCGGTGGTGGTCGCGGGATGACCGCCGTGCTGGAGTTGGAGAACGCCTCCAGGGTCTATCCGGGCGGCGTCCACGCGCTGCGGGCGGCGAACCTCCGCGTGCACGCGGGCGAGATGGTCGCCGTCGTCGGGCCGTCGGGTTCCGGAAAGTCGACCATGTTGCACCTGATGGGCACCCTCGACCGGCCCTCGACCGGGACGGTGTGGGTCAACGGGCACCGGGTCGACCGGCTGACCGACCGCCGGCTCTCCGCCCTGCGGGCCTCCTGGATCGGGTTCGTCTTCCAGTCGTTCCACCTGACCGACGGGTTGAGCGCCCGGGAGAACCTGGTCACGGCGCAGCTCTACCGGGGTGTTCCCGCCCGGTCGCGGCGAGCCCGCGCGGACGAGGCGCTCGAACGGGTCGGGCTCGCGCACCGGGCCGACCACCTGCCGACCGAACTGTCCGGCGGGGAGCGGCAGCGGGTCGCGATCGCCCGGGCCGTGGTGAACCGCCCCAGCATCGTGCTGGCCGACGAGCCCACCGGCAACCTCGACTCCCGGGTTGGCGGCGAGGTGCTCGCCCTGCTCCGGGAGCTCAACGCCGAGGGCACCACGATCGTGGTGATCACGCACGATCTCGGCATCGCCGGTCGGTTCCCCCGGCGGGTGGAGATGCTCGACGGGCAGATCCGCGCCGACGTGACCCAGCAGGGTGCGGTGGCCGGATGACCGTACGACTGCCACCGCCCGCCCGGCTGTCGTTGCCCGACCTGCTCGGGCTCGCCACGGTCGGCGTCCGGGCCCGTCCGGCGCGTACGGTGCTGGCGGCCCTCGGGATCACCATCGGGATCGCCGCCCTGATCGCGGTGATCGGGATCCCGGCGTCCAATCAGGCCGCGGTGCGGGCGGGGCTGGCCGCGCTGGGGCCGAACCTGCTCACCGTCACTCCCGGCCAGAACCTGGTCACCGGGGAACGGGCGCAGCTCCCCGCGGAGTCGGTGCCGATGATCCAACGCATCGCACCGGTGCAGTCGGCCTCCGCCATCGGCTACACCTCGGCCAAGGTGCGACGGACCGACCTGGTGCCGGAGGGCCAGACCAACGGCCTCGCGGTCGCCGCCGCCCGACTCGACCTGCCGGCCGTGCTCAGGTCGACGATGCGCGTCGGGGCGTTCCTCGACCGGGTCACCGAGCAGTACCCGGCCGTGGTGCTGGGCGCGCGGGCCAGCGAGCTGCTGGGCGTCGAGCCGCGCCCGGGTGAACCGGCCCCGCCGGTCTGGATCAACGACCGTTGGTACGTGGCCATCGGGGTGCTCGACCGGCTTCCACTCACTCCGGAGATCGACAACTCGGTCCTGGTCGGCTGGCCGGCGGCGCAGCGCTACCTCGGCTTCGACGGCCGCCCGCAGGCGATCTTCGTCCGGGTGGACGACGAGGCCGTCGACGACGTACGGGCGGTCCTCGGGCGTACGGCGAACCCGCAGCGGCCCGAGGAGGTGCTCGTCTCCCGGCCGTCCGACGCGCTCGCCGCGCAACGTCTGGTCGAGCAGGCGTACTCCTCGTTGTTCCTGGGACTCGGCGCGGTCGCGCTGCTGGTCGGCGGGATCGGGGTGGCCAACACGATGATCATCTCGGTGCTCGAACGGCGCCGGGAGATCGGGCTGCGCCGGGCGCTCGGTGCCAGCCGCGGACATGTCGCCAGCCAGTTCCTGGCCGAGTCCGTGCTGCTCACCGGCATCGGTGGCGCGCTGGGAATACTGCTCGGCTCGGCGGTCACGGCCGGCTACGCCGTAGTCGAGCGATGGCCGGCGGTCCTGCCGCCGACGGCCCTGCTCGGCGGGCTCGCGGTGGCGGTCGGCACCGGTGTGCTGGCGGGTGTCTACCCTGCGGCCCGCGCGGCCCGGCTCGCGCCGACCGAGGCGTTGAGCACGAACTGACCGGCCGGTGCTGGCCGCCGGCCGGCCGGCCCCGGGCACGGGTGCGGCCCCCCGGAGAACCGGGGGGCCGCACCGGGCGGGATCAGCCGATGGTCTGGAACCGGAACGCGGTCGCCGGCCCGTACGCGCCGCAGTCGACGCGGCTCACCCAGGAGCCGACCCCGACGTAGGGGCCGTCGACCCAGCCCCAGGCCGAGCAGTACACGCCGAAGCTGACCGCTCCCGAGTACACGGTGTAGTAGGCCTCGACGTAGTTGGGCGGGTAGTAGTACACGTTGTAGCTGTAGGACGCCGCCGGCCCGAACACCGAGTCCTTGCCGAGCACCTTGGCCCCGGACGGCACGGCGGTCGGCGCGGCGGCCGAACCGACCGCGGCCTCGGTGCTGGTGGTGGGCGCCGTCTTGGGACCGGCCTGGGCGGGCGCGGCCACCGCGGTGGCCGCGAAGATCATCGCTACCGCCAGCGTCAGCTGGAGCAGGAGAGTGCGGATGCTCTGGCCGTCGCGCCGGAGCTTGGTCGGAACGTTCATCCTGGGACCTCCATGGAGCCCTCGTGGGGGATGGACACCGACAAGCATCGGCAGCGATCGGCGGGGCGCAAATAAATGGAAGCGATTCCTTCCGCGACATGGTGTCGGGTGAATGTTTATACGGTTCTTGACTCATCCGATCATCCTCCCGATGGTGGTCCGAAGGGTCGGCACTTCCCCCCTCGCGACCCATCGACAACCGACTGTCTCATGAGATTCATATGACGCGAGTGCTTCGCCCGACAGGATCAGCGAGAGCGAATGCCCGGCCGTCGGGGCGGTGTTGATGGCTTCGGCTGGGACGGTCAGATCCTCCGGGTTGGGCGCAGGTGGCTAAGCGGTTCCCAAATTGCCCAACGTGGATAGCCGCCAGGCTGGGTTCGACGCCTCTCGGTGCGCCGTTCCCTGTGGGAATTCCGCGGCGTGACCCTGCCGCCTGGTGCTCGGGTGGGATGGCTCGTGGGCGCGACCGCCGTCGGCGTCGGATGGCGGGAGTGCGCTCGTCGATCCGGGTGGACCGACGTTCGCCGGGTGCCACTAAAGAAGTGGCATTGCGCCGCAGAAACTCTGTAGGCCGCGAAGCGTCACCATGCATACATCACGAACATCCCGGTCAGTGTGACGCGGTGTCCGGTTGCGCTCGGCTCACTTGTCATGCGGATGTGGCGGACGTGGCCGGTTGGTGACGCGCCTCTATACGCGGGTCGGCACACACGCGACGAGCGCCTGTCGGAGGCCCTTTATGTTTTGCTTATAGCGCCGCTGCCACAATCACGGTCCGGGGGATGTGGAATGTCGCTCGACGATCTGCGGCGTATACCACTCGGGGCTGGCCCGATGGGTGACGACACTGCGGTTCGGCAGAAAGTGGACAGCCCGAGTCTCACTGGGCCCGGCGGTCGCCACTGGCTCCGGGCTGCTGCGGCAACAAGCGGAGGCAGGGGATACTCTTGATGACTATCGATCAGCTCGCGGCCGAGGTATGGCTCACCCCGCGGACCATCCGCTCCTACCACACCCGCGGGCTGCTTCAGCCGCCGAACCGGGTCGGCCGGACGCCCTACTACGACCGTCCCCACCTCAACCGAATGCGGACCGTCGCGCTTCTGCAGGGACAGGGCCTTTCGCTGGAGACGATCTGTGCGCTGCTCGACCCGGACGGGGTGATCGGCAAGTTCATCCTGCCGAACCGGACGATCGACCAGGTGCTGCGTGCCGACCCGAGCCTGACCCGCCCGCTGATCGACAGTGGAGTCCTCCTGCCGCGCCCGGACGGCGCGTTCAGCGTCCGGGGTGCTCGTGCGGTGCTGGCCGCGAGGGTCGCGAGCCGGCCGGACGCTCCGCTGACCGAGGTGCTGCACGTTCTTGCCGGCTCGGTGACCGCGATCGCGCCGCTCGCCGACGAACTGCTCAGCCGGGTGGGCGCCGAGCTGCTCTGTCTGGTGCCCGGCGGTGTCTCCCATCGGGACGAACTGCTCGACCTCGTCGTCGAGGCGCTGCGGGTCGGGCTGCAGACCAGGGCCGCGCCGGCCGCCTGACGCCGTCGGCGTCGTGGGCCTGCGGCGACGGGTGGCGCGCCGGCTCGGCCGGCACGCCACCCGCCTGGTTCGCCCGGGCCGGGGTCAGCCGGTCCGGCAGGTGACCGTCGGCCAGTTCCAGTTGCCGTTGGCCATGATCGTGATGCCGAAGTTGTTGCCGTTGCCGTTCGGCCTGGCGGTGACGGTGCCGGTGGTGCCGCTGACCGAGGCGTTCCAGCTGTTCTGGATGCTCTGGCCCCCGCCGAGGCCGAGGGTGACCACCCAGGTGCTGGTGCCGCTGACCGCCACGTTCAGGTTGAACCGGTCACCCCACTGCTCGGCGGGCGACAGCACCGCGGTGCAGTTGCCGCCCGCGGGCGGGGTGGTCGGGCCGCTGGTCGGACCGGTGGTGGGGTTGCTCCCACCGCCCTCCCAGACGGTGACGTCGGAGCTGCCGCTGCTCTGGTAGCCCTCGGTGGCCATGATCTGGTAGCTGTGGTTGGTGCCGAGGTTGAGGCCGGCGCGGGCCCAGGCGTCGAAGTGGTTGGCGACCGTGATGGTGCCGCTGCTGCGCTTCTGCTGGCGGACGCTCCAGTACTGGTAGAACGTCTGGTTGCCGTCGATCGACGGGGCGTTGACCCGCAGGCTGCGCAGGATGTCGTAGGTGCCGCCGTCGGTGGTCACCGTGCCCAGCCTGGTGGCGCCGCTGCTCGGGTTGTAGCTACCGAAGTTCTCCACCACGTAGTACTCGATGAGCGGGTTGCGGGTCCAGCCGTACAGGGCGAGGTAGGTGTTGTTGTTGCCCGGGTTGTAGTTGCCCGAGTAGC
Source organism: Micromonospora haikouensis (assembly GCF_900091595.1). Taxonomy (GTDB): domain Bacteria; phylum Actinomycetota; class Actinomycetes; order Mycobacteriales; family Micromonosporaceae; genus Micromonospora; species Micromonospora haikouensis. Next base: position 117,927 of record NZ_FMCW01000027.1, on the reverse strand, counting down.
TGACCGTCCGGCGGGTGCCGGTGGCCCAGCCCTTGCCGCCGACCCAGTTGTTGGTGCTCCTGTCCCAGCTGCTGCTGTAGCGGCCGTCGGCGCGCAGCGTCATGCTGGCGTTGCCGCTGTCCTTCCAGAACGAGAAGTAGTAGCCGTTGTGCGTGCCGGTGAGGTTGGAGGTGAGCGTCCGGTCGGCCTCGGCGTACGCGTTGGGCGAGGCGATGAACGTGCCGGTGACGGCCAGCGCTGCGGCGCACGCGGCGCCGAGGAGCAGCCGCAGTCGGCTGCCCCTTCGCGGTCTGGTCGAGGTGTGGTTCATTAGCGTGTTCCTCCTCGTGACAGCTGGTGGTGGCCAGCGCCGCGGTGCGACCCGGCGGGCTGTCGGCGGCCAGGCGCGGCAGCCGGTCGTTCGGCGTCTCACCACACGGTGGGCGGGCGGTCCTCGGGTACGACCGGGACGGGGTCGCGGGGATGACATCGACAGCATTGAGAACCGTCGATGACGAACGTAAGACGCCGAATTTGGGTCTGTCAACGATTTTCCGAAATATTCCCGAAACTTGTCCCTCCCGGGGTGCGGGCCGAGGGTGGCCGCCGGCGGGCCGGCCGTGGCACCTGCGGATCGCGTTCCGCATGGTCATGCGCCCTCGCGGGGCGGGCACGGGTGATCCGGAGCCGGAGCCTCGAAACTTCCGGAACCACCGTCACGCTGCCGGCCGCGTTGACCGGCCGGCCCCGCGCCGCGCGCCGCCCGTCAGGCGCCCACCGCCGCGAGCCGCTGGGTGCGCCACAGCCGGGCCGCCGGGCCGAGCGCGCGGGGCCAGTTCTCACCCCGGCGGGTCAGGGACCGCTCGCTGATCTCGAACCCGCCGACCAGCCCGGCCAGCTCGTCGAGCACGTCGGCCTCGCGGAACGGCTTGCAGGAGAAGATGTTCACGAACACCTCCCGCAGCCCCGGATAGGTGTGGATGGCGGCGTGCGACTCGGCGAGGATCACCACGGCCGACTTGCCGGCCTGGTGCGGCGGGCCGTCCTCGCTGGCGACCAGCGGCCCGGCGATCACGGTCATGCCGATGCGGGCGACGAGGTCGCGCATGAAGGTGTGCAGGGCCTCGCCGTCGTCCAGGGCGCGGGTGTCGGTGACCGCGGACAGCCGCAGGGTCAGCTCGTCGCCGTAGTGGTCGTCGATCGGATGGTCACCAGGGTGCCCGGTCATCGGTCGTTCTCCTTGTCGGTCGGAAGTCGGTGCGGAATCAGCCGGCGCGGGACAGCAGCCGGACCGGGTCGGCGGTCAGTTCCTGCATGATCGAGACGACGCGGGCCGGACCGGTCGGCGGCGCGGCGGCCCGGGCGGGGCGGGACGGCCGGACGCTGCCGGCGCGGTCGACGAGTTCCCGGAGCCGCTCCGGACGCCAGTCGTCGTCCCCGCAGTTGGCGGCCAGCCCCTGGCGGGCCAGCATGTCGGCGAAGTACTCGCGTTCCGGGTCCCCGCCGGGGAAGACCAGCAGCGGCACGCCGGCGTGCACCGCGCTGGCGAGCGTGCCCCGGCCGCCGTGGCAGAGCAGCGCCCTGGCCCGCCCGAGCAGGTTGCGCATCGGCAGCAGCGGCCACGCCTGCACGTTGCCCTGCGGCGACACCCGGGGCGGGGCCGTGTCGGTGCTGCCCGAGGCGATCAGCACGTCGACGTCCGAGCCCTCGAACGCCGCGAGGCAGTGCCGGTAGTACCAGTCGGCGTCCATCGGCGGCCCGCTGGTGTAGGCCAGCAGCCCGCGCTGCCCCGGCCGGGGCCAGTCCACCGGCCCGGTGACGAGGTGCCGGTCCAGGGACGCCGCGGTGAGCTGGCCGACGTACTCGCCGGTGCTGTGCCGCGCGACCAGCGGGTCCATCTCGGGGGCCAGCGGGTAGACCAGGCGGGTGCTCCAGGTGAAGAGCACCTCCGACAGGGACTGGGGCTCCGGTGCCCGGCTGCGGCTCAGCGCCGGCCGGAACGCGGCCAGCGCCCGGGTGTCCACCGGCGCCCAGCTGTCACTGCCCCGCCCGAAGAGACGGTGGTCCGGCCAGGTGACCGGGCTGACCACGGGGATGCCGGCGAGCGACCCGGCGACCACCGTGGTCAGGTCGTAGTCGTGGAAGAGCACCTGCACCCGGCGGGCGCGGAACTCCCGCAACTGCGCGGCCAGGACGGTCTCCACCAGGTCGGGGTCGGCGTACGCGGACCGGGACAGCAGGTCGTCCAGGCGCAGGGCGGTCGTCGCGTCGGGGTACGGCGCGGTCTCCGGCCCGGGGATCGGCACCGCCGGCACGCCCAGCCGGTCCAGCAGGGGCCGGAAGTGTGGGCTGGCGAACAGCACCGGCGTGTGCCCCGCGAGGCGAACCGCCTCGTACACGCTGAGCACGGTGGAGACCGAGCCGAGGCCGTACGACCACACGCCGGGAACCAGGCCGACCCGCATGGTGTCATCCTCCTTCCGGGCACCGCACCGCTGTGGCCGGTGCCCTGCGGAGACTGTAGGAAGCCGGCAACCGCGACAACAAGGTGGCGACGTCCGCGGTCGGCACAGATGCGCCCTGGGTGCCATCTACCCTGCGCCGAAGGTCGTAGATATCGATCAGGAGCGGGCCTGCGGAGGGTTGCCGTCCCTATCCTGGGCGCGACGGACCGTCACACTCTGGGAGGGACTCATGAGGCAACGCGAGTTGTCCGGCGGCGCGGGGATCCAGGTCAGCCAGCTCTGCCTCGGCGCGATGGCGTTCGGCACCGAAGTGGACGAGGAGACCTCGTTCGCGATCCTGGACCGCTTCGTCGAGGCGGGCGGCACCACCATCGACACCGCCAACTGCTACTCGTTCTGGGTCCCCAACGGGGTCGGCGGCGAGAGCGAGACGGTGCTCGGCCGGTGGCTGTCCCGCCGGGGCGGCCGGGACGGCCTGGTGCTGGCGTCGAAGGTGGGCTCCGGGCCCGGCGCGCACGGCGGGGCCGAGGGGCTCGCCCCGGAGGTGATCCGCACCCAGCTCGCCGGCTCGCTCCAGCGGCTCGGCGTGGACCACCTGGACCTGTACTACTCGCACCGGGAGGACCGCGACACCCCCGACGAGCAGACCCTGGCGACCTTCCACGAGGCGGTGACCGAGGGGAAGGTGCGGACGCTGGGAGCCAGTAACCACGCCGCCTGGCGGCTGGCCGAGACCCGGGCGCTGGCCGAGGCGAAGGGCTGGACGCCGTACACGGCGGTGCAGCAGCGCTACTCGTACCTGCTGCCCCGCCCGGCGACGGCGCTGCCCGAGGGCGGGCACGTGCACGCCAGCGACGAGCTGCTGGACCTCGTCCGCAGCCGGGGGCTGACCATGTTCGCGTACAGCACCCTGCTGTGGGGCTCGTACACCCGGCCGGACAAGCCGCTGCCGGAGCACTACCAGCACCCGGGCACCGAGCGGCGGCTCCAGGCGCTGCGCGAGGTGGCGGACGAGCTGGGCGTCACCGTCAACCAGGTGGTGCTGAGCTGGCTGATCGGCGGGGAGCCGGCGATCGTACCCATCGTCGGGGTCAGCTCGGTGGCCCAGCTCGACGAGGCCCTCGCCGCGGTCGACCTGGACCTCCCGACCGAGCTGCGCAAGCGCCTCGACGAGGCCTGCTGAACCGGACCCGCGTCGGCGACCGGGCAGGGGACTCCCCTGCCCGGTCGCCGTGTGTCCACGCGGAAACCCCGTCCCGCTCCCCGGACGGGGAGCGGGACGGGGCCGGCCGGTGGCCGCGCGTGCCGGTCAGCCGGTGCCGGTGAGGGAGACGGTGAAGCGCTGTCCGAGGTGGTCGGAGAGGCCCTGCGGACCGACCATCCGGTAGTCGTGGGACTGCATCGGGCCGGACACGAACGCCCAGTCCAGCCGCCACCACGGCTTGCTGTCCGGCCAGGACGCCGGGTAGGGAAGGCCGCTGGCCTCGGCCACGTCGGTCATCCCACCGGCGAGGTCGTGCAGTTCGCCCATCGCCGAGGTGGCGTTGAAGTCACCGGCGACGAGCTGCCCGTTCCGGTTGCCCGCCAGGTCGGCCCGCAGCGCCCGGTAGTGGGCCTGCCGGCGGTCCTCCTGGGCCCGCATGAACTCGGTGAACTCGGGGTCGGTGGGGTCCATCGAGATGTCGAGCTGCACCGGCACGTGCACGTTGTAGACGGAGAGCACCCGGCCGTCGACGAGCAGGTCGGTGCGGAGCACCTTATGCCGGTAGTAGTCGCCGAAGTCCGAGTCCGCGGGCACCCCGTGCCGCACCGGGTCGCCCAGGTACGGCAGCCCGTCCAGGGCCCGCGAGGCCACGATCGGGTAGCGGGACATGGTGAGCAGCTCCCCGACGGCCACCACCTGGTAGTCCGGGAAACGTTGGCGCAGCTCGGCGACGTGGTCCACCCGGACCGGCCGGTGCCGGTCCAGGTCCCAGCCGACGTACTCCTGGAGGAGGTAGACGTCGGCCTGCTGGGCGGCCAGGTAGTCGTGGAAGCGCTGCGGGTCGGAGCCGTCGTACCAGTACTCGGTGTTCCAGGAGAAGACCCGGACCGCGCCGGGCGGGGCCGGGGTGGCCCCGCCGGACAGCGCGGCCGGGTTCACGCCGGACACGTCGAACCCGATGACCAGGCAGCACACCGCGGCGACGGCGAGCCGAGCGCGCGCCGGCCGGGCCAGCGGGGCGAGGGCCAGCAGCAGCAGCGGCACCGCGACGAAGACCAGCGGCGGCATCAGCTCGACGGGCCGCCACCACCAGTGCCCACCGGTGAGGAGCAGGAACGTCAGGAGGAACACCGCCCAGCCGGCGGTGAGCGCGGCGAGCCAGCGGGCCCGGCGCGGCCACCCCCGCTTGACCGGGGCGTGGCGTTGTGGTGCGGCGGGGGTGGTGACCCCGGGGGTCCCCGGCGCGGCGGTGGCCGCGCCGGGGACGGGGTCGAGCAGGAGGCTCATGCCGTGGTCCCGACCATCGTCGGGGACGACGGGGTGCGGGCGGCCGACCAGTCGGCGTCGTACAGCCGGCGGAAGTCGCGGGACACCAGCCACTGCAGGGCGCCGACCGCGATGCCGGCGGCGATCGCCACGTTGGTGCCGAAGGCGACGGCGGTGAACACGGCCAGGAACGGCAGGCCCTTGCGGCGGCGCACGTGCCGGTACATCTCCGCGTCCGCCGACAGCGAGATGCCGAACAGGGTGGCGGTGAGCAGCAGCCAGGCGGGGTGCAGCACGGCCAGCGGCAGGCTGGCGAGCACGCCGAGGGCGGCCACGGTGCCGAACGAGCGGGCCGGGCTCTCGAAGCCCTTGGCGAAGCGCCGCCGCCGGGCGAACAGCGGCACCCGCAGCCGGGCCCGGCGGTAGAGCTTGTGCAGCAGCGGCCACAGCTCGTCGTCGTCGTCGTGCCAGCCGCGGACCCGGTCGGTGACCATGATCTGGTAACGGGCCGACATCCGCTCGCCGTAGTCGACCTCCTCGGTTTGTCGCAGCCGGGGATTGAACGGGCCGACCTCCTCGAAGACCCGGCGGGGGATCGCGGTCAGCGACGAGAACAGGAAGCTGACCTCGCCGAGGGACGCCATCCGCCAGGAGTACGCCTGGAGCACCCGGCACTCCTCGACGATGCTGTCGCGGATCAGCGGGTCCTCCTCGTAGATGCCGCAGACCGCGCCGTAATCGGGGTGGGCGGCCAGCTCGGCGACCGCCAGCTGCACCGCGTCCGGGCGCAGCGCCACGTCGGAGTCGACGAAGAAGAGGATCTCGCCGCGGGCCGCCGCGGCGCCGGTGTTGCGGGCGACGGCCACCCCGCTGTTGCGCGGGGTCTGGAGCACCGTCACCGGCCGCTGGCGGGCCTTGGCGAGCGAGTCGTCGGTGCTGTGGTCGTCGACCACGATCACCTCGATCGGCTGGTAGGTCTGCCCCAGCGCGGCGTCGATGCACCTGCCGATGGAGTTGCCGTAGTTGTAGTTCGGGATGATCACCGAGACCAGCGGGTTCGCGGTCGGGGTCGTCATGGGGCTGTCTCCTCAGGAGGGGGTGGGTGAGGTGGGTCGGGATCGTCAGCGGGCGAGGGCGAGCAGGGCCGGGTGTTGGGTGGCGAGCAGGACGCCGCCGATCAGCACGCCCCACAGCAGGGCGTTGACCAGCATCGCCCGGTCCTTCAGCAGCACCCGGGTGGGTTCGCCGCCGTCGCCGTCGACGACCACCACCTGGAGGTAGCGGGCCACCGCGAAGAGCGCGAACGGGGTCGAGCCGACCAGCGCCAGCGCCTGGTACGGGGTGGGGATGGTGGCCTGCACGTGGCCGAGGAACCCGCTGATCGCGACCGCGGCGCAGAGCACGATCAGCAGGTCCAGGTACTGGACCGAGTAGCCGGCCAGCGAGGGCCGGTGGGCGCTGCCACCGACGGCCATCTCGTGCCGCCGCTTGCCGAGGATGAGCAGCAGGCAGAGGGAGAAGACGGCGATCAGCAGCCAGCTCGACACGGCGACCCCGGCGGCCAGGTAGCCCTGCACCACCCGGAGCAGGAAGCCACCGGCCACCACGAGCACGTCCAGCAGCGGCAGGTGCTTGAGCCCCCTGCTGTAGGCGACGTTCAGCGTCAGGTAGGCCGCCAGCGGCCACCACGGGAACGCCGGTCCGAACGCCACCGCCGCGACCAGCGCGGTGGCGAGCAGGGCACCGAAGGCGTACGCGGTGGGCACGCTCACCCGGCCGGAGGCGATCGGTCGGTTGCGTTTGGTGGGATGCGCCCGGTCGCGGTGCCGGTCGTAGACGTCGTTCCAGACGTAGACCAGCGCGGAGACCAGGGTGAACAGCAGCACCGCCCAGCTCACCCGGCCGAGGACACCCAGGCCGAGCCGGGGGGTGTCGATCAGCACCAGCGGCACCACCAGCAGGTTCTTCGCCCACTGGTGCGGCCGGATCAGGGTGGTCAGGTCACGCACCAGGTTGCGGTCGGTGGCGCGGGAGCCGGTGGACAGGGCGGCCGTGGGGGCGACCGGAGCGGGCCGGTCGAGGGTCGGCGGGTCGACGAGGACAGTCACGGTTACCTCCGGTGCCGATCAGAAGATGGCCTTGGCCAGGCCGAGGGCGCCCTGCTTCCAGGGGTCCCGGCTGGTCCGGCCGGACGAGGTCGGTGCGGCGGTGCGGTTGTTGGCCCGCCACCAGTCGTAGGTGCGCAGGATGGCATCGCGGTTGGACAGTCGGGGCGTCCAGCCGAGCACGTCGCGGGCCTTGTCGACGCTGACGTAGGAATCGGCCCGCAGCTTGTGGATGAGGCGTCCGTAGACCGGGGAGAGCTTCAGCCGCTGCAGCAGCTCCAGCGCGGCGACGGCGGGGCGCACCGGCACCGAGACGACGCGCTTGCCGTGGCCGGCGGCGTCCAGCACCGCCTGGAAGTCCTCCCGCAGGGTGGCGAACTGGTCGGCGGCGATGTTGAACGTGTCGTTGGCGACGTCGTCCGGTGCGTGCAGCACGGTGCGTACCGCGTCGACCAGGTCGTCGATCGCCAGCATCTGGATCCGCACGTCGCCCTTGCCGAGCACCGGGAAGTTGCGGCCCTCCTCGGCCCACTCGAAGAGCATCGAGAACAGCCCCATCCGGCCCGGCCCGAGGAACGTCTTGGGCCGCAGCATCGGCAGCACCATGCCGGCCGCGCGGTACCGCTCGGCGACCTCCTCCGCGCCGGCCTTGGCCCGGCTGTACGGGTCGACCGGCTCGCGCGGGTACTCCTCGGTGGTGGGCACCACGTTCGGCAGGCCGTACACGGCGGTCGAGGAGACGTGCACCACCCGGGCCGTGCCGGCGCGGGCGGCGGCGTCGAGCACCGTCTCCGTGCCGCCCACGATGATCGAGCGGATCTCGTCCTCGGGGTAGCTGGGCAGGGCGGCGGCGGTGTGCACCAGGGCGTCCGCGCCGGCCAGGGCGGCACCGACCCTGGCCCGGTCCCGCACGTCGGCGACCGTGTACTCGACGCCCCGCACCGGCTCGATCGGGTCGCGCACGTCCAGGCCGCGCACCCGCCAGCCGTCGGCGGCCAGCGCCCGCACCAGGTGCCCGCCCAGCATTCCGCTGCCGCCGGTCACCACCACCGTCTTTGCGTTCTGATTCACCACAGCGACGACACCTTCTCCTTGACGAAACGGGTGACCAGCCGGGGCAGGCCCTGGGCGAGGGTCTGGTCCAGGCGGTCGAGGAAGTGCTCCACCTCGGCCGTGCCGGTCACCAGCGACGGGCCGACCACCAGTGGGTTCTTGCCGTTGAGCGTGTAGTACGTGTAGATGTCGTGGTCCCGGTAGAGGGCGCTGATGACCGCGCAGGTGACGAGCTTCGTGCCGAACTGCGGGTCCTTGGCCAGGCCGCTGGGCGCCAGCTTGGTGACCAGGTCCAGCACGCGCGGCGCGTCGAGGAACACCCCCCACAGGGCGCCAGCGCCGCGGACCTCGGCGACCGCGTCCGGGTGCTCCTTGGCGATCCGGGCCAACCCGGGGCCCAGGATCCGCTCGATGTCGCGGGCCCGGGCGGGGAAGTCCTCCTCCACCGCCACGTTGATCGCCTCGATCGCGGTGGCGGTCTCCTCGCCGAAGCCGTAGTAGGTGGTGCTGGTGCTCTGCAGCAGCGCGTCGTTGAAGCTCTCGTACGCCTTGTGGAAGATGGGCCGCCGGGCCACGTACGCGGAGATCGAGGACTTGCCGCCGCCGAAGGACTTCGACGTGGTCACCACGTCCGGGATCAGCCCCGGGTAGCGCATGAAGTAGAACATCGTGCCGGTCTTGCCCCAGCCGGTGTAGATCTCGTCGAAGATGAGCACGATGTCCTCGCGGGTGCACAGCTCGCGCAGCCCGCGCAGGAACTCCTCCGAGCACCAGCGCATGGTCGAGGCGCTGAAGGGTTCGATGAGGATCGCGTACACGTCGCACTTGCCCCGACGGTCCCGGGTCGCGTCGACGGCCGCCTGGACCGCGGCCAGGTCGTCGTACGGGAAGCTCACCACCCCCGGGATGCCGGGGAAGGTGAAGTGGTTCTGCGAGCTGCCGGTGAGGCTGCCCGAACCGAGCAGCTTGCCGTGGAAGCTGATGTCGCTGCGCATGATCGTGTTGCGCTTGCCGCCGTGGTACTTGTAGGCGAGCTTGACCGCGCCCTCCACCGCCTCGGCACCGGAGTTGGGCAGGAAGGACATGTCGAGGTCGCCGGGGAACACGGCGGCCAGGTTGTGCGACAGGGCGGCCAGGTACGGCGAGAAGTAGGTCTTGTGCACCTCCATCCGCCGCTGCTGCTGGAAGCGCTGCCGTGCGGCCAGGATCCGGGGGTGGTTGTGCCCGTGGTTGAGCACCCCGACGCCGCCGGTGAAGTCGAGGATCCGCCGGCCGTCCCGGGTGTGGATCCAGGGGCCCTCGGCGTGGTCGACCAGCTCCCGGCCGAAGCCGAACGAGGTCATCAGGCTGACCTGGCTCTTGTTGACGTGCTTGCGGTAGAGGTCCTGCACCTCGGCGACGGAGAGCTGCTCCGCGTCGTCGATGGTCAGTAGCTCGGTCATGAGGGGTCCTTTCCTCAGCGGGGTTTCACGGAGGTGGTGGTGGAGCGGAGGTGGTGGTGGAGCGGGGGTGGTGGTGGAGTCGGGGTGGTTGCGCCCGGCGGGGGTCAGCCGGGGGTCGGGGTGAGCCGGGCGTCCGCCCCGGCGGGTGGGGTGGCGGCGCGGCCCCTGGCGGCGAGCCGGTCCGAGACCGCGACCGTGAGCAGCGCCAGGCCCGCCGTGAGCACCTCGGCGAGGGTGCTGAGCACCCGGCTGGCCACCGCCGCGGTGACCGCCGCCGGCAGGGGCAGGACGGTGGACAGGGCCGCGACCACCAGCACCTCCCGCACGCCGGCGCCGTCCGGCACGAAGATGGCGAACGTGCCGGCGGTGGTGGCCAGGGCGAACGCGCCGACCGCCGCCGCCAGGGCGGCGCGAGCGTCCGCGCCGAGCAGCACCGCGACGACCCACAGGTGCACCCCCGAGAGCACCCAGGACAGGGTCTGCCACCCGATCGAGCGTCGGACCTCGGCTGGCCGGTGCAGCGGTGCCGGCTGGGGCCGGCGGGCGACCCGGGCGGCCAGCCGGACCAGGGTGTCGAGCAGCCCGGGCCGGACGGCCAGCACCACCAGCAGGGCCACCGGCAGGAGCAGCCAGGCCAGCCCGGCGCCGGTGCCGAGCACGGCCGGGGCCACCAGGAGCCCCACCGCGCCGCCGGTCAGCAGCACCACGACCAGGTTCACCAGGTAGGTGCCGGCCATCCGGCCCCGGCTGACCCCGGCGGCGTCGCCGAGCCGGAGCTGGGCCAGCAGGCCCCACAGCCGGCCCGGGACGAACTTGCCGAGGAACCCGACGAAGAACATCCGTACGCCGGTGCGGGACGGCACCTCCGCACCCACCGACGCCAGCGTCAGCGTCCAGGCCCGCATGCCGCAGAGCAGGCCGGCCCCGGTGACCAGCAGCGCGGCCAGCAGCCATCCGGCGGTGTCCGGCCGCAGCAGCCGGCCCAGCGTCGACCAGTCCTGCCCGCGCAGGGCCACTGCGACGCCGCCGAGCACCGCGACCACGAAGACCGCCGTGAGCGCCGTGCGCCACAACCGCCGCCGGCCCATCACCGACCCGCCGCGAGGGGCAGGGGGCGAGGGCTGCCGGTGCCGCGCAGCCGGGCGACCAGGCCGGCCGCCGCGCCGACCACGATGGCGAGCTGGGCCACCAGGTGTACGCCGACGAACCAGGCCAGGAAGGCCGTGCCGCGCTCGCGCCGGACGAACGGCAGCAGCCCCGGGTCGGCGAGCAGGAAGAGCCCGAAGCAGGCCAGCGGCGCGGCGAGCAGCGCCGGGTGCAGCAACCCCAGCGGCAGGGTGGCCAGCACCAGCGGGGCGGCCAGCACGCCGAGGGCGGGATTGACCGCGACGCTGCCGGCGCGCATGCGGTGCGCCCCGGCGAACGCCGCCAGCGGCAGCGACCGGCGGTACTGCTCGCGCAGCATGTCCCCGAACCGGGCGCAGTCGTCGTGCCGGCCGACCACCGTGTCGGTGAGCCTGATGCCGGTGACCCGGGCGAGCCGTTCGCTGTACTCGACGTCCTCGGCGTCGCGCAACTCCTCGTGGAACGGGCCGGCGGCGAGGAACGCGGACCGCCGCACCGCGGCCAGCGCGAAGATCGCCGTGTTGACCCGGCCCACGCTGCGCCGCCGCCACCAGTGCGCGTGCAGCACCTTGTAGTGCTCGATCGGCCCGTCGTCGTAGAGCGGCTGGGTGTCGTAGGTGCCGTGCACGCAGCCGCAGGTGGGGTCGGCGGCGAGCACCGCCAGGGCGTTGGCGATCGCGTCGGCGCGCAGCGCCACGTCGGAGTCGACGAAGAAGAGGATGTCGCCGGTGGCCGCCCGTGCGCCGATGTTGCGGGCCGCCGACACGCCCCGGTTGCCTCCGCCGTCGACCACCCGGCACGGGTACCGGGCCGCGATGTCGCGGGACCGGTCGGTGGAACCGTCGTCGACGACGATGACCTCGTACGGCCGGTGGGTCTGCGCGAACACGGCGTCCAGGCACGCACCGAGCGTCTTCTCGTAGTTGTAGTTCGGTATGACGACCGAAACTCTCTGCCCATCAGCGGCCATTCGGCCTCTCCCCCTCACTCCCGACGCCGTGGTCGACGTCGATGAATACCGGTGCCAACGACGTTAGGGACGTCGATTCCTCCGGCCAAGGTGGCGCATCCTCATTCGGGCGGGATTTCCTCGAAGGTGGAAGGTGTATCTACGACCATCAGCGCATGGGCTTTCTCGGCAGTGGGAAATCGGCAGAGAAAAAGGGCGCCCCGCACGTCTGGCACGACGTGCGGAGCGCCCTCGGACAGGGACGGTGTGGCTGGTCTCAGTTGCGGTGCGCGGTGTACAGCAGGATCGGGGGGCAGTCGTCGGCCACCGCCAGCAGGTTTCGCCGGACGCGGTGCAGGGCCTGCCGGAACCGGCTGCCCAGCGAGCTGCGGGCGGGCGGCGCCGGGTCCGTCACCGGCGGGCCGGCCGAGAGCCGGTCACCGGCGGCCCGGGGCGGTGCGGACGGGATCGGGGCCGGGTGCTCCAGCGGGATCGTGATGGTCATGCTGCTCCCTCCATGGGTGTGCGGTCGGTCCTTGCAGGGGTCACACCTGCGCCAGCCGGCTCTGGGCGAGCTCGTCCCAGCGCAGCGCCGCCGCCGTGATGCCGAGCTGGCGGTGGCAGTCGGCCAGGACGGTGAAGGCCGCCGGGTCGTACGGGTCCACCTCCAACGCCCGGCGGTTCCAGCGGATCGCGGCCCACCAGTCCCCGGACTCCAGGGCCAGGTCGCTGAGGAGCCGCAGGGCGTGCAGGGCGCGGACGCGGCACCACTCCCGCTCGGCCACCGCCCACTCCGCGTCCTGCGCGGGCAGCAGGTCGCCCCGGTAGACCTCCACCGCGCGCCGCAGGTGCCCGGCGGCCAGCACCCGGTCGCCGGCGGCGACCGCGGCGGTGGCGGCGGCGATCCGGCGTTCGAAGGTGGCCACGTCGATCCGGAGCTGGTCGGCCTCGAGCAGGTAGCCGCCGTCCACCGAGGCGATCCGCACCGCGGCGTGCCGCTCGCCCGTCGCGCAGAGGGCGCGCCGGGCGCCGTGCACCGCGGCCTTCACCGAGGTGGCGCCGGCCGACGGGGGCAGGTGCGGCCACAGCGTCGAGCGGAGGGTGTCCCGGCTGACCGGTCGGCCCCGGTGCAGCAGCAGGTATTGCACGAGCGCCTGGGACTTGCCGGCCCGCCAGTTGGTGACGGTGTGACCGTCGATGGTGATCCGGAATCCGCCGAGCAGTTCGGCGCTCGACGTGACTGCGATGTCTGACATAGTGTTCCACCACGCTCTGTCGTTCACGGGCTGTGGGTGCCCTGCCGACCGTAAATTGCCTGCGCGGTGGTGGCCAAGGTGGCGTAATCAATGTGGCGACGGAAGTAGCGTTAGGTGGTAGGTGCCCTGCTACCTACGTCGTAGGCGTAAGTGAGTGACTCGGGTGAACCGGGTAACGCGTTTCCCGCCCACCATATTCACATGACCTACCACTCGGTTATTCGGTTCGACCGGTACTCCCGGTCCGTCGGTGTCGTACGGCCGTCGTCGGTGGCGGTCGCGGAAGGCTGCCGGCACGTGGCGGCGAGCTGGCGGGAGGCCCGCCCCGTCGTTCAGGTCGTCTTCCAGTTGCGCTTCCTCGCGGGCGCGGCCGTGGCCGCCCCGCAGGCGGTGCTGACCCGGCCCGGGTCGCTGCTGGTCGGCGCGTTCGCCTGGCTCTGCGCGACCTGGTTCGTCTACCTGCTGAACGGGCTCTCCGACCAGGTCGAGGACCGGCGCAACGGCTCGCCGCGTCCGCTCGCCACCGGCGCGCTCCCCGTCGGCGTCGCCCGGCGGATCGTGGTGGCCCTGGCCGGGCTCGCCCTGGTCTCGGCGGCGGCGGTCTCGGCGCGCCTGGCCGGGCTGGTGGCGCTGATGCTGGTCCTCGGCTGGCTCTACTCGGCCGGTCCCCGGCCGCAGAAGGGCAACATGTTCGGCTTCGTGCTGGTGGTCGCCTCCGGTGGGATCGTCACCTACCTGGCCGGGGCCGCCGCGTCTGGCGGCCCGGTGGGTCCCGAGCTGGTGGTGCTGTCGGTGGCGATGTCGCTGTGGATGGCGCTGGGCGGCACCACCAAGGACCTCTCCGATGTGGCCGGTGACCGGGCGGCCGGCCGGCGCACCCTGCCGGTGCTGCTGGGCGACCGGCCCGCCCGCCGGTTGATGGCCGTCCTGGTGGTGGTGGCCGGCGGCGTGCTGCTGACGGGTGCCCTGGTGCTGACTCCGGTGCTGCTCCTGCCGGCGGTGGTGCTGGCCATCGGCGCGACGGGGGTGGTCGGTTGCCTGCTCACCGGGGCCGGCGCCACCGGACGGTGGCTCCAGCGCCGCCCGTACCGGCTCTTCATGGTCAGCCAGTACGCCGTGCACCTGAGCGTGCTGGGGCTGTTCCCCGGCTGACGACGGGCCGGGCGACGGGCCGCCAGTGTCGCCAGTGGACGGTTATCTTCGTCACTGTCAGCCGAGGGTCTACGCTCCGCGACAGGCGCGCTACCGTGGTAGCCTCTGGCGAGACAGCGGGGGGGTCCGTGGCGAATCCGTACGCGATGCAGCCCGTGGCCGAGGCCGAACTGTCCTCGATGGCGCGCGAGATTGTCGAAGCGTTTCAACACTCACTGCGTCAGCAGGAGAGTGACCTGGCCAATGGTCCCGACGTCCTGGCGCAGCTCGCGGCCCAGGTGCAGGCGGTGCTCAGTGATGTCGCGGCCCGGGTGTCCATGACGGACGCGCCACCGATGGACCTGGTCGGCGAGGCTCGGTTGTTCGCCGTCGACATCGGAGCCGACCGGGCCCGGCGCGGGATCCACCCGGTCCAGTCGCTCCGCGCCGCGACCACCCTCTTCGAGGTGATGCTGCCGATCATCACGCGTGGTCTGCCGGCCACGGACAGCGCCGGGGCGCTGCGACTCAGCCGCGCGCTGCACGAGGCGATCATGGCCCGGGTCGCACTGGCCTCGCTGTCGTACGTGGGCTTCCTCATGGAGAAGCTGCAGGCGTCCCGGCAGGAGGAGCGCACCCGGATCGCCCGCGAGCTGCACGACCGGGTCCTGCACGAGATGGGGCTCACCCTGCACCGGCTCGACCTGCACCGGCACTACGCCGACCGTGACCCGGAACAGGCCCGCGCGAAGATCGACTCGGCCATCGAGTCGCTCGACGAGGCGGTCCGCACGGTGCGCGGCCTCTCCGCCGAGCTCCGCCGCTCGGTGGGCGAATACGGCCTGGAACGCACCCTGCGCGGCTATCTGGAGGCCAACGTGCCGCCTCCGATGCAGTTCTCGCTGGTGACCAACGGCGATCTCAAGGTGCTCCCGCCGGACGTGCTGGAGGAGCTCTACCTGATCCTGCGGGAGGCCGCCCGCAACGCGTTGCGGCACGCCGCACCGAGCCGGGTGGACATCGCGGTGGACGTGGGAGACAACGCGGTGGCCGCCACGGTCGTCGATGACGGGTGCGGCTTCGACACGACAGATCCGGACCGTGCCCGGGGCGGCCTGCCGTCGATGTTCGAGCGGGCCCAGTTGCTGCACGGGCAGGTCGAGCTGATCAGCGCGCCGGGTCAGGGCACCCGGGTCGAGGTGCGGATCCCGTTCGCCGAGGCGGGCCTGTGACCGACACGGACCGGTCCCAGATCAGGGTGTGCCTGGCCGACGACCACACCCTGCTGCGCGACGGCATCAAGGAGATGCTCTCCACCGAGCCGGAGTTCGCGGTGGTCGGTGAGGCGTCCTCCGGCCCGGAGGCGCTGGCCCTCGTGATGCGCCTGCGCCCGGACGTGCTGCTGCTCGACGTGGAGATGCCGGGACCGGGCGCGGCGGCGGTGATCCGACAGGCCCGACGGGCGGCACCGGAGACCCGGGTGATCGTGTTGACCATGCACGACGACCCGGACATGGTGCACGATCTGCTGGAGGCCGGCGCCGTGGCATACCTGCTCAAGACGATCCTGCGGGACGACCTGGTCGCCGCGGTGCGCTCGGTGGTCCGCCGGCCCACGCAGAGCGTCCTGCTGGCGGTCTCCCGCGAGACGGTGGAGCGGCTGGACCGGCAGAAGCCGCGGACGAACGGCACGCCGTTGACCTCGCGGGAGCTGGAGGTCCTCCGGCTCACCGCGGAGGCGATGAGCAACGCGCAGATCGCCAGCCGGCTCTTCATCACCGAGGCCACGGTCAAGCGGCACCTCACCAACATCTACGCCAAGCTGCAGGCGGTGTCCCGGGTGGACGCGATCCGCAAGGCGACCGCCGCCCGGCTGATCAAGCCGATGGACGACCGGCCCAGCGCCCGCTGACGACCCACGCGGCGCGCACCGTGAGGCATGACCGGGCCGTGACCGGCGTCGCCTAGGTTGGTTCGGTCGGATGTCGTCGAGGTTTCGCCCGGTGTTCTCCCGGCCTCGCGCCGGCGGGATGTATGCCGGGCCAGTCTCCGGAACTGGGAGCGCCGCATGTCTGGGTGGAGGGAGTCCCGCTACTTTCAACTGGTGGTCAGCCAGGCCCGGGATTTCGCGGTCTGGCCCATCGGTCGACGGCCGCCCGCGGGGTGGCGGGCCATGCCGTTCGCCGGCACCATCCAGGCCTGTGGCCGACAGGTGGCGGAGCTGACCGGCGTGGCGCGGGCCAACGACCCGACCCGCTCCCTCGCGACCGACATCAGCCTCGTCGGTCTGCTCCGCAAGGCCGCGGGGGAGCAGCCCGACGCGCCGGCGCTGTGCGTCGGCGACCTGCGGCTGTCCTACCGACGACTGTGGGAGTCGATCGACGACGTCGCCGACCGGCTGGTCGCGGTCGGGGCGGGCCCCGGCCGGCGGGTCGCCGTCGTCGGCGAACGCGCCGAGGACCTGGTCGCGGCGGCCCTCGCGGTGCTGGCCACCGGAGCCAGTTGTGTCCTGTGTGTCGGCAGTCGCCCGGACGCGGCGGTGCGGGAGGCGCAGCCGGAGCTGGTGCTGACCCCGGCGGGGGCGGCGACGCCCGGCGGGTGGCCGGTGGTCCGGCAGCGCTGGCGGAGCGTGACCGGGGCGTTCTGGCAGGCCAACGGCCGCACCGAGGAGTCGCTGGCCGTGCCGGCGGGGGACGAGCCCGGGCCGTCCCTGGTGGTGCCGCTGGCCGACGGCGCGGTGGGTGTGGTGTGGCGTGGTTCGCAGCTGAGCTGGCTGGCCGGCGACTGTGGTCTGCCGCCGTCGGGCCACGGGGACCGGGTGAGCGTGCCGGCGTCGGCGGGCCCGCTGGTGGGTGTGGTGGCGGCGACGCGCGCGCTGCTCACCGGCGCGGAACTGCTCCTGCCGGCGGCGCACGCGCCGGGCGCGGGTGCCCGGGACGACGAGACGGCGGGGCCGGCACGGTGGTCGATGCGGATCGACCGGAACGCCGGCCGGGCCGACGAGATGGAACTGTTCGGCTTCGCCGAGACCTCGATGATGGCGGCGGTGGTGCCGGGGGGCGAGGTGCTGACGCCGTTGCCGCAGCACCGGTGGCACGTTCTCGACGCCGGCTTCGGGCCCGTGCCGGCGGGGGAGGTCGGGGAGCTGTTTCTGGCCGGCCCGATGCTGGCCGTCGGGTACCTCGACCGGCCGGAGCTGACCCTGGCCCGTTTCCTGCCCGATCCGCTGGGCGCGCCCGAAGGCAGCCGGATGTTCCGGACCGGGTGCCGGGCGCGGTGTCTGCCGGGGCACGGGTTCGCGCTCGTCTAGGGGGAGGACTGAGCGTACGGGGTTGTCGGGGCCGCAACCTGCCGGACATGGCATTGACATATCTCACTCGATGCTTCTAGGGTCTTGCCGAATCGGTTCGACGCCAGCGGACGGTCCGGGCTGCGTCCGGCTCCGTGCGGTACGGATGCCGTCGACGATTCGAAGACCATCCGGTCCTGCATGGGCAGTGAGACCGGAGATGGAGCCTGCGGAAGCGGAGCCGGGCACCGCGGGCACGTCGTGCGCCTCTCCCGGTGTCTCCCCAGCGGTGTGCGCCATCAGGAGCGGCGGCACGGGAGCGCCATAGATTGACGCTAGTCGATGCATAAGGTCAACTTATCAACGTGGCGGGCCGCTGGCGGCCTGCCGGGGCAACGCCGCCTCCGCCGTGCAGGAAACGACGTTTTGTGGGGAGAACAGCACATGAACGAACATCAGGACGGCAGTCGGTGGGCGCGCTGGGGGCGGGCGGCGAGAACAGCCGTCGCCGCGGCGACGGCAGCCATCGGGATCGCGGCGCTCGCCGTCGGAGTCACGGCGGGCCCGGCCACCGCGGGCACGGGCTCCGCCGCGCGCGGGTCGCTGAACGCCTCGCTCGCCGCCGTGCCGGTCGCCCGGGTGGCCGCGGGTAACGCGCACACCTGCGCGATTCCCGCCGACGGAACGCTGTGGTGCTGGGGCGACAACCTCAGCGGCCAGCTCGGCGACGGGACCACCACCAACCGCACCACCCCGGTCCAGGCCGGTGCGGCCACCACCTGGGCGCGCATCGACGCCGGCACCAGCAGCACGTGCGGGGTGCGCACGGACGGGACGCTGTGGTGCTGGGGCGGCAACTCCAACGGGCAGCTCGGTGACGGGACCTCCACGAGGCGCACCGCCCCGGTGCAGGTCGGTGACGCCACCAACTGGGCCAGCGTCAGCGTCGCCGCCAACCACACCTGCGGCGTCCGGACCAACGGCACCCTGTGGTGCTGGGGCCTGAACCGCAACACGCAACTGGGCACCGGTTCGTCTCCCTACTGGACGACCACCCCGCTGCAGGTCGGCACGGCGACCACCTGGGCGAGCGTCTCGACCGGATACGCGCACACCTGCGCCGTCCGCACCGACCGGACCCTGTGGTGCTGGGGTGACAGCACGGACGGCCAGCTCGGCCTCGGCATCCTGAGCTACCGGTCGACGCCGACGCAGGTGGGGACCGCGACCAGTTGGGCCGGCGTGACGACCGGCTACGCGCACACCTGCGCGGTCCGCACCGACGGGACCCTGTGGTGCTGGGGCGAGAACGGGTACGGCCAGCTCGGTGGCGGCACCGGTTTCCAGACCACGCCGGTCCAGGTCGGCACCGCCACCACGTGGGCCCGGGTCGACGCCGGCGTCGACTCGTCGTGCGCGGTCCGCACCGACGGCAGCCTGTGGTGCTGGGGTAACAACAACTCCGGGCAGTTGGGCGACGGCACCACCACCCACCGGAACACCCCGACCCGGATCGGCACCGCCACCACCTGGACCGACGGCTTCGCCGTGACCTACCACGGCTGCGCGATCCGCACCGACGGTGGCCTGTGGTGCTGGGGCAACAACATCTCCGGGCAGCTTGGCGACGGCACCACCACCAGCCGGTCGACCCCCGCACAGGTGGTCGTGTCGGCCTGACCGGACGTCCCGTTCTTCTCCGCCGCGCGGACCCCGGTCCGGGCGGCGTACCGACGGTAAGGCCCTGGCCTGGGTGCGAATCACCAGGCCAGGGCCTCCTTCTGTTCTCCCGGAGTGGCCGGGCATTCGCCGGCGCCATTCGCGCCCACCGGGGACCGGCTGACAGGAGCAGTCCTCGGCGGTACGCTGTGGGCGCTCGGAATCCGAGCCGGATATCCATTTTTGTCATTCAGCCGGATTTCTGCCGGACTCCCGGCAGTGATGCCGTAGACGTTTTGCCGCGCCCGAGTTGGCGATCCTCCGATTACGGTGAGTGTCGCTTTCGTCGTGTCCGGTAATCGTCAATGCATCGCGGCGAAGAGATTGTGTCGAGAGAGAGGGCATTGATGCATCGGCCCAGAATGTCTAGATGGCGGCTGTTCTCCGCCGTCGCACTCGGCGTCCTGCCGGTTCTCGCCGCCGCGCCGTCCACGGCGGCGGTTCCCGGGGAGTCGGGGCTGCTGCCGCGGGCGTCGACGACATTCGAGCACGAGTTGCTCGGAAAGGCGCTTCCCGACGAATGTTTCACCGGGATCGGGCAGCCCTATCCGGCCGGCCCGCCGTGTGCGCAGGGGCAGGCCAAGGTCAACCAGGCGTACGTGTGGTCGCTCGCCCAGGCCAACAATCGCCTGTGGTTCGGCACCGGAGCAAATGTTAACTGCATCGTAACGGGTTCGACTCTTTCCCTGCCGAACCCGCGGCTGAACGACGACTATGTCTGCGAGTTCGCGAGCAGTCAGATTGTCGTACAGAACCCGACCATGCCGACAAACGTGGGCGACCACCGGCAGCCCCGGGTGTACGTCTACGACCTGGCCTCCAAAGTGCAGACGGAGAAGACCGGCGTCATCATGAACGCGTCGGCCGACGACGCGTCCCGGCTGAAGAGGACGCTGGGCCTGCGGGCCGGCGGGACGCACCAGGGCGTCGTCCTGCTCGCCGGGCCGGCCCTCGGCCAGACGGTCAACATGTTCGCGTTCGACACGGCGACCGGCGACTACCTCGGCTCGGCCAACTTCACCAAGTACGGCAACATCCGCCACTTCCTGGTGGCCGGCGACGTCCTCTACGCGGGCGTCGGGGTCGGCGCCAACGGCCGGGACGGCGGGTACATGCTGCGCTGGGCCGGCGACCGGACCAACCCGTTCAACTTCGTCGAGGTCGGCAAGCTGCCCGCCCAGATCGCCGACCTGACGGAGCACGACGGTCGGGTCTTCGTCAGCACCTGGTCGGCGGCGACCGGCGGGTCGCTCGCCGCGCGCTCGGCGGCCCGCACCGGCTGGGGCCGTCCCGGTGTCACGCCGGCCGACGAGCCCAACCCCGCCGTCGCCGGCGTCTGGATGAGCCCGCCGCTGGCCGACGGCGCGCCCGGCCTGACGGAGGAGGACACCGTCGGCTGGAAGCAGGTCTGGAGCGCGGCGTCCTACGAGCCGGACCCGGTCATCGCCGGCACGTACGGCCTCGGTGCGTTGATGTCCTACCAGGGCTACCTCTACTGGGGGACGATGCACGTCCCGATGAAGTCGACGAGCGTGGTCGCCGACCTGTACCCGCCGGCCGACGAGACCGCGGCGCGGACGATGCTGGAGAACACCCAGCGCCCGGTGAGCATCTTCCGGGGCAAGCGGTTCGACACCGACCGGGAGAAGGTGGAGCTGCTCTACGGGGAGCGGGTGCTACCGGCGTACGACCCGACGGCGAACGAGGGCGCGGGCGCCTGGAAGTGGACCCCCACCGGCTACAAGCCGAAGTACGGCCACAGCGGTTTCGGTAACGTCTACACCAACTACACCTGGACCATGGCCGTCGCCGGCGGCCGGCTCTTCGTCGGCACGATGGACTGGAGCTACCTCGCGAAGGACCTGCTGCCCGAGGCCGCGCGGCAGATGGGCTTCGCCAACGCGGCGCGCGGGCTGAGCGACGACCTGGACCCGATCGAGATCGACCCCGAGCTCTACGGCGGCGACCTGTACGTGTTCGAGTCCAGCCTGCGGGGGGCCACCGCCGTGGACACGAAGGGGCTGGGCAACTACCTCAACTACGGCTTCCGCACCATGGTCGCCGACGGCTCGACCCTGTACCTCGGGATGGCCAACCCGATGAACCTGCGTACCGACCCGACGGACGACGTGCCGGAGGGCGGCTGGGAGCTGATCAGGCTCACCCCCACCGGGCGCTGACCGATCCCGGGGGGCTGCCCGGCGGCACCGGGCGGCCCCCCGGGGCACTCAGAAGAGGGTGAGGGGCCCGGCCGGCACCGGCTCGGGCAGCGCCTCGACGCCGGGCACGCGCCCGCGCACCTCGTCGTGGAAGCGGCGGGCGAGCGCGGGCGCGTCGGCATTGTCCGGGGTGTGGACGAACACGGTGGGCGAGCGGCCCTCGCGCAGCCAGCCGGCGACCACGTCGACCCAGTGCCGCCAGCCGTCGGCGGTCCGCTCGGGGTCGTCGCGGCCGAGGTACCGCACGATCGGCCGGTCGGTCAGCGCGCGGGTCCGCAGCGGCAGGCGCGGCTTCCTCGTCCACGCCTCCCGCTCCGCGTCGCTGGTCGGCGGGCTCGCGAAGAACGCGGTGGTGTCGAACGGGATCCACTCGGCGTCGGTGACGGCGAGCGTCTCCTCGAGCAGCCGCGCCGCGTGGGCGTCGGCGAAGAACGCGGGATGGCGCACCTCCACGGCCTGCCGGTGGGAGGCGGGGAGCCGGCGCAGGAACCGGGCCAGCGCGGGCACGTCGGCCGGGGCGAACGATCCCGGCAACTGGACCCAGAGCGCGTGGGCCCGGGGCCCGAGCGGCTCGATCGCGTCGAGGAAGGCGCCCAGCTCGGCGTCGGCGTCGGCGAGGCGGCGCTCGTGGGTGACGAGCTTGGGCAGCTTGACCACGAACCGGAAGTCGGGCCCGGTCTGCCGCGCCCACGACGCCACGGCGTCCCGGCTCGGGGTCGCGTAGAACGTCGTGTTCCCCTCGACCGCGTCGCACCAGCCGGCGTAGTGCCGCAGGCGCTCCTGGGCGGGCAGCGGGTGCGCCAGGAAGCGCCCCTGCCACGACCGGTGCGCCCACATCGCGCATCCCACGTGCAGCCGCATGGGCCAGACCCTATCCGGGCGCGCCGGGCCGGTGTCCTCCCCGGGTGGCACGGGCCCACCGGACTGGCGTCGGTGGTGTTGAATGTGGACATCCCGCCCGTCTGACGGAGGTGCGCATGTCGGAGCTTCAGCTGCTCGTGGAGCCTTCCGCGGCGGTCTCCGCCGAACGGGTCGACCAGCTCACCGGCGGGCTCGCCGACGACCTGCGGTCCGTGCGGGGGCTACGCGTCGCGTACGCCCAGTCGCCCGCGACCACCCACGGCAAGTCGCAGCAGGCCTGGGAGTTGGGGATGCTGGCCGTCGGCGGCCTCTTCTCGGCCGCCACCATGCGCACGATCGCGCTGATCGCGGTGGCCTACGCCGACCGGATCAAGGCCCGGTCGGTCCGGCTGCGCCGGGGTGACCGGGAGCTGGTGATCACCGGGGCGACGAAGGTCGACGACGCGCTCGTCGCCCAGCTCGTCGCGCTGCTGGCCGACCCGCCCCCGCCCGCCGAGCCGGGCGCGCTGCCGCCTCCGCCCGCCGAGCCGGGCGCGCTGCCGCCGGCGGGGACGAGCGGCGGTGCCGCCGCCGGGGGCTGACCGTGGGACAGCGCCGCGCCCTGCTGATCGCCAACGACCGGTACGTCGACGAGGCGCTGAGCGACCTGTACGCGCCCCGGGAGGAGGCGCGGGACCTGCTGAGCCTGCTCGCCGACGCGGACATCGGCGCATTCGACCAGACCGTGCTGCTGGAGAACGAGTCGAAGAGCTCGATCGAGCGGGCCATGGAGTCGATGCTGCGCGCGGCCGGCCCGGAGGACCTGGTCCTGCTCTACTTCTCCGGTCACGGGGTGCGCAGCAGCAAGCGGGGCCGGCTGCACCTGGCGGTGTCGAACACGGAGGTCGACCGGCTCTCCTCCACGGCGGTGTCGGCGTCGTTCGTCCGCGAGCTGCTCGACGAGTCGGACGCGGCGAGCTTCGTGCTCCTGCTCGACTGCTGCTACAGCGGCGCTTTCGAGGGGCAGGGCCTCAAGACCACCGACGACCTGGCCATCGACGGTGAGCTGAAGACCGGGTACGGCCGGTACGTGATCACCGCCACCAACTCGGTGGAGCGCGCCGACGACGGCCGCCCCGCGTCGGGGGCCGCGCCCCGGCTGCGCTCGGCGTTCACCGAGACTGTCATCCAGGGCCTCAGCACCGGTGCCGCCGACCTCACGGGCCAGGGCCGGATCACCCCGGACGACCTGTGGCGGTATGTGCGGATGGAGCTGCCGAGGCGCACGACGTCGCAGTCGCCGTCGCAGTTCGGGCAGGTCAGCGACGAGATCCACATCGCGCTGTCGCGGGAGGGCCACCACCGCCAGCGGCAGCGGCGCGACCACCGGGACCTGCGCCTCGGCGACCTGCTCGGGCCGCTGGAGCCGACCGACGACGTGCGGCTCTGCGCGGTCGACTGGCGGCGGCGCGGGCTGCTCAAGGTGCCGGTCGGCCAGGCCCACCGGCTCGACCAGCCGGCCGGCGAGCCGCTCTGGCTCGACCTCGCCTCGTCCGAGGGGCACCTGCTGGTGGTGGGGCGGGCCGGGACCGGCAAGACCACGCTGCTGCGCACCATCGTCGGCGGGCTGGCGCTGACCCACTCCGACCAGGAGGTGGCCTTCCACTGCCTGGAGTCCGGCGGGAACTGGCTGGGCCCGATGCGCCGCCTGCCGCACGTGCGCGAGGTCGTCGGCGACGACGAGGTCGCCGAGGTCGGCGCGCTGCTGGACCGGCTGGAGCGGGACGTCCTCGCCCGCAAGAAGCTGTTCCGCCGCTACGAGATGGAGTCGCCGACGAGCCTGCGCGCCCGGCGCGCCACCCTGGACGGCGGGCCGTACCCGGACGTGTTCCTGGTGGTCGACCGCTGGCAGGACTTCGCCGCCCTGCTGCCGGACTTCACCGCCCGGGTGGTCGACCTGGCCAACAAGGGCCTGGGGTACGGCGTGCACGTGGCCGTCGTCGAGCGCAGCTGGCGGGCGATCCCGGAGGAGCTGCTGGAGCTGCCGCAGGCCAGGATCGAGACCCGGCTGTCCCAGCCGCAGGAGTCGCGGGTCAGCCCCGACCTGGCGGGGCGGCTGCCGGCGAACCTGCCGGGCTGGGCGATCCACGGCCGGCGCACCTTCCGCATCGCCCTGCCGGATCTGACGGTCAGCGACGCCGATCCGGAGACCGAGGCTCCCGGCGCGGTGGACGAGGCCGGGCTCATGGTGTCGCTGATCGCGCAGGCGTGGTCGAGCGCGCGGGAGCCCGAGGAGGCCGTCGCCGGCCGGCGGGTGCGGGCGCCGTTCTCCGGGCACACCGACGAGGCGCTGGCCCTGATCGGGGTGGCGGACCACGCGGCGCTGGTCGACTTCGCGGGCGCCGACGAGCCGCTCGGCCCGGACTTCCTGCGGCTGCCGATCGGCGTGGCGGAGGACGGCCGGCCGGTGCTGCTGGACCTGAAGGAGTCCGCCCGGGACGGGATGGGCCCGCACGGGGTGCTGGTCGGCGCGCCCGCGTCGGGCAAGGGCGAGCTCCTGCGGGCGCTCGTGCTCGGGCTCGCGGCCCGGCACTCCGTCGCCCGGTTCAACGTGCTGCTGATGGACTTCAAGGGCGGCGCGGCCTTCGCCGGGCTGGACGGGCTGCCGCACGTCGCCGGGCACGTCGCCAACCTCGCCGAGGACCCGGCCCTGGTCGACCGGCTGCGGGACGCGCTCGGCGGCGAGCTGGCCCGCCGGCAGGAGCTGCTGCGGTCCGCCGGCACGCTGCCGAACTGGTGGGCGTACGAGCAGGCCAGGGCGGCCGGTGCGGAGCTGGTGGAGCTGCCGGTGCTGCTGGTCGTCTGCGACGAGTTCGCCGACCTGCTCACCGTCCAGCCGGACCTGGGCGAGCTGTTCGCCCGGATCGGCCGGGTCGGCCGGGCGCTGGGCGTGCACCTGCTGCTGGCCGGCCAGCGGGTCGAGGAGAGCCGGCTGCGCGGGCTGGACACCTACCTGTCGTACCGGATCGCCCTGCGGACGTTCACGGCGCAGGAGAGCCGGCTGGTGATCGGGGTGCCCGACGCGTACGGGTTGCCGTCGCTCCCCGGGAGCGGCTACCTGCGCACCGGGTCGGGTGATCCGGTCCGGTTCCGGGCGGCGTACGTCTCGGGGCCGGTGGGCCTGCGCACCGGCTACGCGGAGCCGCCGCCGCCCGACCTGGCCGGGCACAGCCTCGCGGACATCGTGGTGGGCCGGCTGCGCGGCGCTGGACCCCGTGCCCGGCAGGTCTGGTTGCCGCCGCTGGACGCCTCGCCCACCCTGGGTGGGCTGCTGCCGCCGGTCGACCCGACCGCCCCCGGGCCGCCGGCCCACCTGCCGGGGTTCCTCGCCGTGCCCGTCGGGGTCGTCGACCGCCCCTACGAGCAGCGCCGCGACCCGCTGACGGTGGAGCTGGCCGGCGCGGGCGGGCACGTCGCCGTGGTGGGCGCGCCGCTGACCGGCAAGAGCACGCTGGTGCTGACGGTGGTGGCCGCGCTGGCGCTGACGCACAGCCCCCGGGAGGTGCAGTTCTTCTGCCTCGACTTCGGCGGCGGGCGGCTGGGCGTCCTCGCCGGGTTGCCGCACGTGTCCGGGGTGGCCGGGCGGCGTGACGTCGAGGCGGTGGGCCGGACCGTCGCCGAGGTGGTGGGGATCCTCGACCGGCGCGAGGACCGGTTCGCGGAGCTGGGGATCGAGTCCATGGCGGCCTACCGCCGGCTGCGTGCCGAGGGCGCGTATCCCGACGACCCGTTCGGCGACGTGTTCCTCGTGGTCGACGGCTGGCCGACGCTGCGGCGGGAGCACGAGGAGTTGGAGGAGGCCGTCGCCGACGTCGCCGTCCGTGGGCTGTCCTACGGGGTGCACCTGCTGGTCACCTCCGGCCGCTGGGGCGACTTCCGGCCCGGCCTGCGGGACCGCCTCGAAACCCGGCTGGAGCTGCGCCTCGCCGACCCGTACGAGTCGGAGATGGGTCGGCGGGCGGCGGCGAACGTCCCGGAGCGGTCCCCCGGGCGCGGCCTCGCGGGCGACCGGGCGCACTTCCTGGCCGCCCTGCCGCGCGTCGACGGCCGCGACGGCGTCGCCGATCTGGCGGAGGCGACGGCCGAGCTGGTGGCGGGGGTGGCCGCGGCGTGGCCGGGGGAGGCGGCGCCGCCGGTGCGGCTGCTGCCGCTGCGGCTGACGGTCGCCGAGCTGGACCGCGCGTGCCCCGCCGGGGAGCGGGGCCTGCCGATCGGGCTGGACGAGGCGACGCTGGGCCCGGTGGTGCTCGACCCGGCGGTCGACCCGCACCTGGTCGTCTTCGGCGACGCCGAGTGCGGCAAGACGAACCTGCTCCGGCTCGTCGCCCGGCAGGTCGTCGCGCGTCACTCCCCGGCCGAGGCGCGGCTGGTGCTCGCCGACTACCGGCGGGGCCTGCTCGGCGCCGTCGAGGGGGAGCACCTGCTCGACTACGCCCCCTCCGAGCAGTCCTTCGCCCAGACGGTCGCGGAGATCCGTGCCGTCCTGCACGAACGGCTCCCGGGCCCGGACGTCACCCCGCAGCAGCTGCGCGAACGGAGCTGGTGGCGGGGCCCGGAGCTGTTCGTCCTGGTGGACGACTACGACCTCATGGCGGCGGGTGGGACCAACCCGCTGCACGCCCTGCGGGAGTTGCTGCCGGTGGCGGGGGAGGTCGGCCTGCACGTGGTGCTGGCCCGGCGGAGCGGCGGGGCGGGGCGCGCGATCTACGAGCCGGTGCTGCAGACCCTGCGGGAGCTGGGCTCGGCCGGGCTGCTGATGTCGGGCGACCGGGGGGAGGGGGCGATCCTCGGGAGCCTGCGCCCGCGTCCGCTGCCGCCGGGCCGGGGGGTGCTGGTCCGCCGCCGGGAGGGGCAGCAGTTGATCCAGACCGCGCTCGCGGAGGCGTGATCGTCAACTTCGGGTTGACGATCCGAGGTGCGTCAACCTATGGTTGACGCATGACGGAATACGCCCAGCTTCCCAGTTCGGTCCGGCTCGACGACCTCATCGCGGGGATCAAGAAGGCCCGCCCCGACGTGCTCGACCAGCTCGCCGACGCGGTCGTGGCCGCCGACCACCTCGGCGACATCGCCGATCACCTCATCGGCCACTTCGTCGACCAGGCCCGCCGCTCCGGCGCGTCCTGGACGGAGATCGGCCGCAGCATGGGGGTCAGCAAGCAGGCCGCCCAGAAGCGTTCCGCCGCCAAGGCGGAGACCGCCGCCACGCTCGACCCGAGCGCCGGGTTCGGCCGGTTCACCCCGCGCGCCCGCAACGTGGTGCTGGCCTCGCAGGAGGAGGCGCGCGCCGCCGGCAACGCCGAGATCACCCCGGGACACGTCGCGCTCGGCCTGCTCGCCGAGCCGGAGGGACTGGCGGCCGCGTTGATCGCGGCCCGGGGCGTACCCCTGGAACGGGTCCGGGAGGCCGTCACCGCGACCCTGCCGGCGCAGGCCGACCCGGTCCCGGAGCTGGTCCCCTTCGACGCGCGGGCCAAGAAGGTCCTGGAACTGACGTTTCGGGAGGCGCTGCGCATGGGGCACAACTACGTCGGCACGGAGCACATCCTGCTCGCCCTGCTGGAGGAGGAGGGCGGCGACGGCGTGCTCGGCGGGCTCGGTCTGGAGAAGGACGCCATGGAGTCCGCCGTGGAGGGCGCGCTGGCCGAGCTCACCCGCAAGCGGGCCTGAGCCGCGTCGGGCACGCGCCACGGGGGTGCGTGCCCGACGTGCGGCGGGGGTCAGTCTTCGGCGGGGAAGCCGTAGCGGGCCGCGTGCTCCGGGTCGGCCGGGTCGACCTGCCGGATGCCGGCGTCGGCGAGCCGCTTGTTCACCTCGTCGAGCTGCTCCCGGACCAGCCGGGCCTCCTCCTCGGTGACCCGCCCCCGGTGCGGCTTGCCGGCGTGCTCGATCGTGCCGTAGTCGATCTTCTCGGCACCCTTGCGGGCCTTCGGCGGGCGCACCCGCTCGGCGGTTTTCAGCAACTGGGCCATCGGCACGTCGGTGGCCAGCGCGTCGAACTCGCTGGCCGTCAGCACCACCCGGCGGGGCTCGCCGCCGCCGTGCCGGTCGTGGATCTCGACCACCGCGACGTCCAGGGCCGCGTCGTCGATGCTCTCCACCTCCGTCGCGGTGGCGTCCAGCTGCACGGGCCCCGCGACCAGGTCGGGGTGCTCCAGCACCACGACGCGGACCACCTCGTCGTCCGGCTGCAGAACGGTGCCGCTGAAGTCGGAGACGTGGATCGTCTTCTTGCCCATGCGCGGAGCTTCTCCTGTCGGTGACCGGTTGTCGGACCAGAAGAAATTACCCGACAGGTGTGCGAAACAGCGGTCTGGACCGGACGGGTGTGTCGCCGCGGCGGCGCCCCGGCGGCACGACGCGCCGGGGGCGTGGGGCGCCGCCTACGATCACCGGGTGGACACCCCGGTCGCCGCCCCGCCGCCCCGGACCGAGGCCGAGGCGCTCGCCGTGCAGGACCGGCTGCGCCCGCTCGTGGACCTGACCGGGCCGGGGCCCGCCGCGCCCGCGACGGTGGCCGGCCTCGACGTCGCGTACGCCGAGAGCGGCGACCGGCTCGCGGCGGCCGTCACCGTGCTGGACGCCCGGACGCTGGCCGTGGTGGACCAGGCGGTGAGTGTGGGCCGGCCGGCCTTCCCGTACGTCCCCGGGCTGTTCGCCTTCCGGGAGCTGCCCGCCCTGCTGGCGGCGTTGGAACTGCTGACCGTCCGCCCGGAGCTGCTGGTCTGCGACGGGCACGGGCTGGCCCATCCGCGCCGGTTCGGGCTCGCCTGCCACCTGGGCGTGGTGACCGGCCTGCCGGCGATCGGGGTCGGTAAGACGCCGCTGGTGGGCCGGTGGGAGCCGCCGGCCGGGGCGCGGGGCGCCTGGTCTCCGCTGTGCGACGGCGGGGAGGTGGTGGGCCGGGTGCTGCGCACACGGGACGGCGTGAAGCCGGTCTTCGTGAGCGTCGGGCACCGGATGGGACTGGAGAACGCGTGCGCCCGGGTGCTCGCGCTGACGCCGAGCTACCGGCTGCCGGAGACCACCCGCACCGCCGACCGGCTCTGCCGCGCCGCGCTCGCGGGCCGCAGCGGGGTGTGAGAAGGGGACCCTTCTCTACCGCAGGCGTTAACAAGGGGCCCCTCCTTTCCGCGCCGAGCCGCGATCGGCGACCGGTAGTAACCTGACCCGCGGACCCGGAAGGGAGAAACGGCGGTGATCATGGCGCTACGTCGGCACGCGACGCGGCTCGCGGCGGTCTGCGTGATGCTGGGCGGCCTGGTGTCCGCCGGGGCGTCGCCGGCCCTGGCCGAGGGTGACTCGGTGCGGGTGCGCGCCACCGACAGCTTCCGGCCGGGCGGCTCGCCCGGCGCGGTCAACGTCGAGGTGCGCAAGCGCACCGAGGGCTGCGTGGTGCTGCGCACCGGGCTGGGCCTGAGCCTCGCC
Source organism: Micromonospora haikouensis (assembly GCF_900091595.1). Lineage (GTDB taxonomy): Bacteria > Actinomycetota > Actinomycetes > Mycobacteriales > Micromonosporaceae > Micromonospora > Micromonospora haikouensis. Next base: position 88,397 of record NZ_FMCW01000027.1, on the reverse strand, counting down.
GGCCTCGCCGCCAACCAGGTCACCGCGCAGGTGAGCCTCGGGGGCCGCTGGGTCCCGGTGCCGGTCTCCGGCGGTGGGGGAACGGTCGCCACGGGCCGGTCCGCCCCGACGAACCCGACCCTGTGCAAGGGCAAGGGCGTCACCATGCGCTACCGGCTGACCTTCGCGGCGGGGGCGCCGGGCGGCCGGCTCACGGTGGTCGGCGAGGCGGTCGACGGGCGGGGCCGGGCCATCGGCCGGGGGGCCGTCGCGTCCCGGGTGGTCGGGCCGCAGGCGGTGAAGCCGTCGCCCACCCCGAGCCGCAGCCCGTCGCGGTCGCCGAGCCCGAGCCCGACGGCGGAGCCCACGACCAACGCGCCGACCGCCGGGGAGCCGACCCTGGCCGCCGTCGCCGCCGGGGCCGCCGGGGCCGGCACCGTGGCCGCGGCCGAGGAGGGCTCCGGCGGGCTGTCCTGGATCATGCTCTTCGGCGTCGGCCTGGTCGTGCTGGGCGTCGGCCTGATCGTGCTGCTGGTGCGCCGGTCGCGGGCCGACCGGGAGTCGGCCGCCGACGCCGTCCCCGGCGTCCCGCTGCCGCGCAACCCCGGCGGCACCACCTACCGGTCGGCGACGCCCGCGACGCCCGCGCCGGGCCGGACGCCGCCGACCCCCGGGGTGTACGGCCGGCCGGCCGCGCCACCGTCCGGCGGGATCTACGGCGCCCGCCCCGGTCCGTCGGCCGCTCCGCCGCCCAGCGGCGGGGTCTACGGCGGCGGCGCGACGCAGCCCGGCGGCGGTGGCGGGTCGGGGCCCGGCGAGCCGCCCGCGCCCGCCGGTGGGGGCGACGCGACGACGATCATGCCGCGCCTGCCCGGCTGAGGCCGGCGGCCCCCCGGTGCTCCGATACGCTCAGGCCGTTGGCGACCTGCGGCGAAGGAGCGAAGCGCGTGTCTGATCTGTCCCGGATCGTGAAGGCGTACGACGTCCGTGGGACGGTGCCGGACCAATGGGACGAACGGGTCGCCGAGGCCCTGGGAGCCGCCTTCGGGCAGGTGCTCGCCGCCGCCGGTGAGCCCGGCGACGCGGTCGTGATCGCGCATGACATGCGGGCCAGCGGGCCGGGCCTGGCGGAGGCGTTCGCCGCGGGCGTCCGGGCCGAGGGGCGCTCGGTGATCGAGCTGGGGCTCGCCTCCACCGACATGCTCTACTACGCCTCCGGCACCCTCGGCCTGCCCGGGGCGATGTTCACCGCCAGCCACAACCCGGCGCAGTACAACGGCATCAAGATGTGCCGGGCCGGCGCCCGCCCGATCGGCCAGGACAGCGGGCTGGCCGAGATCCGGGACCGGGCGCAGGCCCTGCTCGACTCCGGGGCCGTCCGTCCGGCCGGCGCGCCGACGCGGCCGACGCAGCGGCGCGACCTGCGCCCGGAGTACGCGGCCCACCTGCGCAAGCTGGTCGACCTGTCCGGCATCCGGCCGCTGAAGGTCGTGGTCGACGCGGGCAACGGGATGGGCGGCTGGACGGTGCCGAGCGTGCTCGGCGACGCCGTGCTGCCCGCGCTGCCGCTGGAGATCGTGCCGCTCTACTTCGAGCTGGACGGCACCTTCCCCAACCACGAGGCCAACCCGCTGGACCCGGCCAACCTGGTCGACCTCCAGCGGGCCGTCCGCGAGCACGACGCCGACCTGGGGCTGGCGTTCGACGGTGACGCCGACCGCTGCTTCGTGGTCGACGAGCGCGGCGAGCCGGTCTCCCCGTCGGCGATCACCGCCCTGGTGGCGGTCCGCGAGCTGGCCAAGCACCCCGGCTCCACGGTGATCCACAACCCGATCACCTCGCGCGCGGTGCCGGAGATCATCCGCGAGCACGGCGGCGAGCCGGTGGTGACCCGGGTCGGCCACTCCTTCATCAAGGCCGAGATGGCCCGCACCAACGCCGTCTTCGGCGGCGAGCACTCCGCCCACTACTACTTCCGCGAGTTCTGGTTCGCCGACACCGGCATGCTGGCCGCCATGCACGCGCTCGCGGCGCTCGGCGGGCAGGCCCTGCCCCTGTCCGAGCTGGCCCGCGAGTACGAGCGCTACGTCGCCTCCGGCGAGATCAACTCCACGGTGGCCGACCAGGCGGCGAGCATCGCGCAGGTGCGGGCCGCGTACCCGCAGGCGGCGGTCGACGAGCTGGACGGGCTGACCCTGAGCTTCCCCGACGGCGCCTGGTTCAACCTGCGCGCCAGCAACACCGAGCCGCTGCTGCGGCTGAACGTCGAGGCACCGACCGAGGAACGGATGATCTCCCTCCGCGACGAGGTGCTCGACCGGGTTCGCCGATAAGATCCCCTGCGCCGGCCGGCACCGCCGACCGCCGCCTACGCACCCGTGGAAGGAGCCGCACCATGGCCCTGGACCCGCAGTTGCTCGAGATCCTCGCCTGTCCGGACACACACCACGCCCCCCTCGACTACGACGCGGGGGCACAGACGCTGACCTGCACCGAGTGCGGGCGGATCTTCGAGGTGCGCGACGACGTGCCGGTGCTGCTGCTCGACGAGGCGCGCGGCGGACCCGCGCAGCAGTCGTGATGGAGGGGACGGCCGGTGTCAGCGGGCACCGGCACGCCGACGAGGCCCTGCTGGACAACCCGGACGCCCTCGCCGAGCACGACCCGGGCGGCATGCTGCGGTTCATGGCCTCGGCCGGGGCGCAGGTGCGGGAGTCCGCCGCTCTGGCGGCCGAGGCCAACCTCACCGTGCTCGCCGACGAGGGCCGCCCCCGGGCGGTCGTCATCGCCGGCATCGGCACCGCCGGGCGTACCGGGGACGTGCTGGCCACGGTCGCCGGGCCGCGCTGCCCGGTGCCGGTCATCCCGCACCGCAGCGCCGGTGTGCCCGGCTGGGTGGGCGCGGCCGACGTGGTGATCGCGGTCAGCGCCTCCGGCCGCAGCCCCGAGGCGCTCGGCGCGGCCGAGGCCGCCCACCGTCGGGGGGCCCGCCTGGTCGCCGTCGGCGCGCCCGACTCGCAGTTGCAGTCGGTGGCCGAGCGGGCCCGGGCGCCGTTCATCCCGGTGCCCCGCCGCGCCCCGGCCCGGGCCAGCCTGTGGGCGCTCACCGTGCCGGTTCTGCTCGCCGCCCGTACGCTCGGGCTCGTGAAGGTCAACGAGGCGGATCTCGCGGAGACGGCGGCGCGGCTCGACGCCGACGCCGACCGCTGCCGTCCCACGGCCGAGTCGTTCGTCAACCCGGCGAAGTCGCTGGCCCTGGGGCTGGCCGGCTCGGTGCCGATCGTCTGGGGCTCGTCGCCGCTGGCGACCGTCGCGGCCCGCCGGTTCGGCGACACCCTGTCGGCCAACGCCCGCTACCCGGTGGTCAGCGGGGCGCTCGGCGAGGCCGGCCGGGGCCGCGTCGGCCTGCTCGACGGCGTGTTCGGTGGGCTGGCCGAGGGGGAGCGGGACATCTTCGCCGACCCGGGCGAGTCCGACGGCGACGGCACCCGGCTGCGGCTGGTGCTGCTGCGCGACGGCGGGCTCAACGCCGAGGACGACGCCGACGAGCCGCTGGCGGTCGAGGAGCGCCGGGCTGACGCCGTGCAGACGCTCGCCGAGCGGCGCGGGGTCCGCTGCGACGTGGTGACGGCCGAGGGCGGCTCCGCGCTGGAGCGGCTCGCCTCGCTGGTGGCGGTGCCCGACTTCGCCTCCGTCTACCTCGCCCTGGCACACGGGCTGGACCCGATGGCGGTTCCGGCCATCACCGAGATGAAGGAGCTGGCAAACCAGTGAGCACGTGCGGCATCGAACGGGGACAGCGGTGAGCGCCAACGGCGGCACGAAGGCGATCGTCGCGGCCCTGCTGGCCAACGTCGGCATCGCGGTCACGAAGTTCATCGCGTTCCTGTTGACGGGCTCCTCGTCGATGCTCGCCGAGTCGATCCACTCGGTGGCCGACTCGGGCAACCAGGGCCTGCTGCTGCTCGGTGGCAAGCGGGCCCGGCGCGAGGCCACCCCGCAGCACCCCTTCGGGTACGGCCGGGAGCGCTACGTCTACGCGTTCATCGTGGCCATCGTGCTGTTCAGCCTCGGCGGCCTGTTCGCGCTCTACGAGGCGTGGCACAAGGCGGCCGACCCGCACCCGATCGAGAGCTGGCAGTGGGTGCCGGTCGTCGTGCTGGTGGCGGCGATCGTGATGGAGAGCTTCTCCTTCCGTACGGCGATCGTGGAGTCGAACCTCATCCGGGGCAACCAGTCCTGGGTGCGGTTCATCCGCCGGTCCAAGGCCCCCGAGCTACCGGTGGTGCTGCTGGAGGACTTCGGCGCGCTGGTCGGTCTGGTCTTCGCCCTGTTCGGCGTCGGGATGACCCTGATCACCGGCAACGGCATGTGGGACGCGGCCGGCACGGCGATGATCGGCGTCCTGTTGGTGGTCATCGCGGTCACCCTGGCGATCGAGACCAAGAGCCTGCTGCTCGGCGAGGGCGCCGAGGCGACCGACGTGGCGACCATCGAGCGGGCCGTCACCGACGGCCCGGAGGTGGAGCGGATCATCCACATGAAGACGCTCTACCTGGGCCCGGAGGAGCTGCTGGTGGCCGCGAAGATCGCGGTGCCGGCGTGCGAGAGCGCCGAGGAACTGGCCCGGGGGATCAACGCCGTCGAGGCGCGGATCCGGGCGGCCGTCCCGGTCGCCCGGGTGATCTACCTGGAACCGGACATCTGGTCCGCCACGGCGCAGCGGGCCGGCACCGGCGCCGCCGCGCACACCGCCGTCGCCACGCCGGAGGCCGCCGCGCCGCAGGCGGCGGTGGCCGGCGCGGACGAGTCGCACGCCGGGGGCTGACCATGGAACCGCTGCACGGCCCGATCCGGGACTACGCCTGGGGTTCGCGCTCGGCGATCGCCGGGTTGCAGGGGCGGTCGGTGCCGAGCCCCGGGCCGGAGGCGGAGCTGTGGCTGGGCGCGCACCCGGGTGCCCCGGCCAGCCTGCAGCGCGACGGTGAGCCGGTGAGCCTGCTCGACGTGCTGGCGGCCGAGCCGGGGCGCTGGCTCGGCGAGCGGTCGGTGCGCCGGTTCGGCCCCCGGCTGCCGTTCCTGCTCAAGGTGCTCGCCGCCGAGACCCCGCTGAGCCTGCAGGCGCACCCCGACGCGGAGCAGGCCCGCGCCGGGTACGCGGCCGACGCGGCGCGTCCGGTGGGGGAGCGCAACTACGTCGACCCCCACCACAAGCCGGAGCTGCTGGTCGCGCTCACGCCGTTCTCGGCGCTGTGCGGCTTTCGCGACCCGGCGGTGTCGGCCGCGGCGCTGGCCGCCTTCGGCGTCCGGGCGCTGGAGCCGGTGGTGGCGGCGCTGCACGAGGGCCCGGCGGGGCTGCGGGAGGCCGTCCGGCTGCTGCTGAGCTGGCCGGAGGCCGAGCGGGCGGGGCTGGTGCAGGCCGTGCTCGCCGCGGGGGCCGCCGGGCCGGACGCGGCGCTGGCGCACGCGCTGGCCGCCCACTACCCCGGCGACCCCGGGGTGCTGGTGGCGCTGCTGCTGCACCACGTGCGGCTCGCGCCGGGGGAGGCGATCTGGATGCCGGCCGGCAACCTGCACGCCTACCTGCGCGGCACCGGCGTGGAGATCATGGCGGCCAGCGACAACGTGCTGCGGGGCGGCCTGACCCCGAAGCGGGTCGACGTCGACGAGCTGCTGCGGGTGCTGCGCTTCGAGGTGCTCGGCGACCCGCTGGTGGCCCCGGAGCAGGTGGCGCCGGGCGTGGTGCGCTGGCCGGTGCCGGTCGACGACTTCGCGCTGTGCCGCGCGGTCGTGGCCGGTGCGCCGGTGCGGCTCGCGGCGCCGGGGCCCCGCGTGGTGCTCTGCCGCGCCGGGAAGGTCTCGGCCGACGACGGGACGGGCGCGGTGATCCTCGCCCCGGGGCAGGCCGCGATCGGCCCCGCCGACGCGGGGCCGCTCGTCCTCGACGGCGAGGGCGAGGCGTACGTGGCGACCAGCGGGTTGGACCGAGGCGCCCTCGGGGCCGGCTAAAGCCGGGCTTGGGTCCGGCTCGGCCTGGTGCGTCTCCGGCTCGTCCGGCCTGCCTGCGGCGGGGCGGCCGACAGCGGCGGGTGAGCCGGGGTCGGCCTGGCGGATCCCGGCGACACAAATCGGATATTCCCGAAATGACTTGACGTCGCACTGCCTCCGGGTAACTTCTTAGGTGCGCAGCGTCACCGCGACGAAGGTCCGGCGGCGCGCGGGGAACCAAACCGGGGGGATGCACGGGGCGGCCGGACCGTGGGCGGACAGTCCGCTCGCGACCGACCGCCCCGTGCGCTGTCCGTCTCCGCGCGTAAGGTGGAGGGTCGCGCAGCACTTCGTTCGTTCGACAGGAGCTTCCATGACCAGCACCCTCCCGGCGGCCCACCACGGCACGCCGTCCGAGGCCCGGCCGAGCACCCTCGCCGAGGGCGACTACAAGGTGGCGGATCTGTCGCTCGCCGAGTTCGGGCGCAAGGAGATCCAGCTCGCCGAGCACGAGATGCCGGGCCTGATGGCGATCCGCCGCGAGTTCGCGCAGGCGCAGCCCCTCGCCGGGGCGCGCATCACCGGCTCCCTGCACATGACGATCCAGACCGCCGTGCTGATCGAGACCCTGGTCGCGCTCGGCGCGCAGGTCCGCTGGGCGTCGTGCAACATCTTCTCCACCCAGGACCACGCCGCCGCCGCGATCGTCGTCGGCCCGGACGGCACCCCCGACGCGCCGGCCGGCGTCCCGGTCTACGCCTGGAAGGGCGAGAGCCTCCAGGAATACTGGTGGTGCACCGAGCGGGTGCTCGACTGGCCCGACGGTCAGGGCCCCAACATGATCCTCGACGACGGCGGCGACGCGACCCTGCTCGTCCACAAGGGCGTCGAGTTCGAGAAGTCCGGTGTCGTGCCGCCGGTGGAGTCGGCCGACTCCGAGGAGTACGCGGTCATCCTGGAGGTGCTGCACCGCTCCCTCGCCTCCGACGGGCAGCGGTGGACCCGGATCGCCGCCGGCATCAAGGGCGTGACCGAGGAGACCACCACCGGCGTGCACCGGCTCTACGAGATGCACCGCGCCGGCACGCTGCTCTTCCCGGCCATCAACGTCAACGACTCGGTCACCAAGAGCAAGTTCGACAACAAGTACGGCTGCCGCCACTCGCTGATCGACGGCATCAACCGGGCCACCGACGTGCTGATCGGCGGCAAGATGGCCGTCGTGCTCGGCTACGGCGACGTGGGCAAGGGCTGCGCCGAGTCGCTGCGCGGCCAGGGCGCCCGGGTCGTGGTGACCGAGGTCGACCCGATCTGCGCCCTCCAGGCGGCGATGGACGGCTACCAGGTCGCCACCCTGGACGACGTCGTCGAGCAGGCCGACATCTTCATCACCGCCACCGGCTGCTTCGACGTCATCACCAACGAGCACATGGCCCGGATGAAGCACCAGGCCATCGTCGGCAACATCGGGCACTTCGACAACGAGATCGACATGGCCGGCCTGGCCAAGCGCTCCGACGTCGAGCGGATCACCATCAAGCCGCAGGTCGACCTGTGGCGGTTCGCCGACGGGCACGCGATCATCGTGCTCTCCGAGGGTCGCCTGCTGAACCTGGGCAACGCCACCGGCCACCCGAGCTTCGTGATGTCGAACTCGTTCGCCAACCAGACCATCGCCCAGATCGAGCTGTTCACCAAGACCGAGGAATACCCGATCGGCGTCTACGTGCTCCCCAAGCACCTGGACGAGAAGGTCGCCCGGCTGCACCTGGACGCGCTCGGCGCCAAGCTGACCACGCTGACCAAGGAGCAGGCCGCCTACCTGGGCGTGTCCCAGGAGGGTCCGTTCAAGCCGGAGCACTACCGGTACTGAGCCAGCACTACAGGGACCGGGTCGGCCGCACGGCGGCGGGCCCGGTCCCTTCGCGTACGGGGGCTGCGGCGGCGGCCCCGCGGTGCGCCGTGGCCGGGCGGGTGACGTGGCGAAGAACAACTTGACGGAGCCGGGCCGACGGGAGGAAGGTATGGCTGCCCTAAGTTAACCGAGGCAACCTGATCGATCACGGAGCACCGATGTTCGCCACCTACCTGATCGGCCTGCGCGAGGGCCTGGAAGCGACCCTCGTGGTCAGCATCCTGGTCGCCTTCCTCGTGAAGTCGCAGCGCCGGGACCGGCTGCCGCAGGTGTGGGGCGGCGTCGGGCTCGCGGTGGCGCTGTCGGTGCTCTTCGGCTGGCTGATCGAATACACCTCGACCTCGCTGCTGGCCCGCTCGGAGGACCGGGAGCTGTTCGAGGCGGTCACCTCGGTGGCGGCCGTCGTCTTCGTCACCTGGATGATCTTCTGGATGCGCCGGGCGGCCCGCACGATGGCCGGCGAGCTGCGCGGTCGGCTCGGCGAGGCGCTCGCGGTCGGCTCCCTCGCGGTCGCCGGGATGGCCTTCCTCGCCGTGATCCGCGAGGGGCTGGAGACCGCGCTCATCTTCTACTCCGCCGCCCAGGGCGCGGCCGGCGACAGCGGCCCGCTGCTGGCCCTGCTCGCCGGCATCGCCAGCGCCGTGGCGATCGGCGTGGGCCTCTACTTCAGCGCCCTGCGGATCAACCTGTCGACGTTCTTCACCTGGACCGGCGCGCTGCTGATCCTGGTCGCCGCCGGCATCCTCAAGTACGGCGTGCACGACTTCCAGGAGGCCGGGGTCCTGCCGGGCCTCAACGACCTGGCCTTCGACATCAGCGCGACCCTCGACCCGAGCACCTGGTATGCCGCCCTGCTCGCCGGGATGTTCAACGTGACCCCCGCCCCGAGCGTGCTGGAGACGGTCGCCTGGGTCGCGTACGCGGTGCCGGTGCTGGTGCTCTTCCTGCGCCGCCCCGCCCCTCCCGCCGGCGCGAGCGCGCCCGCCCCGTCGGCGGGTGCCGCCGGCGTCACCGAGCCCACCGGAACGGCGCCCGCGTCGCCGCGCGCCTGACCATCCCGAGGAGAAACCCCGATGCGTACCACCCGCTTCCTGGTGCTCGCCGCCGCCGGCGCGCTCGCCACCACCGGCCTCGCCGCCTGCGGCGGGCAGGAGAAGGACGCCGGCACGGCCGACGGCGGCCCGATCGCCGTCAAGGCGAGCGACACCGCCTGCGAGGTCGGCCGGACCGAGCTGGCCGCCGGCCAGACCGTCTTCGAGGTGACGAACTCCGGCGCGAAGGTGACCGAGTTCTACGTCTACGCCGCCGGGGACCGGGTGATGGGCGAGGTCGAGAACATCGCCCCCGGGCTCAAGCGCGAGCTGCGCGTGGAGCTGCCCGCCGGGACGTACGAGACGGCCTGCAAGCCCGGGATGAGCGGCAAGGGGATCCGGGGGGCGCTGAAGGTCAGCGGCACCGCCGCGACCGTCGCCCCCGACGCCGCGCTGGCCGAGGCCACCGCGAGCTACCAGCGGTACGTGGCCAGCCAGACCGCCGCGCTGCTGACGAAGACCGAGGAGTTCGTCGCCGCCGTCAAGGCCGGCGACGTGGCCAAGGCCAAGGCGCTGTACCCGGTGGCCCGCACCTACTGGGAGCGGATCGAGCCGGTCGCGGAGAGCTTCGGCGACCTCGACCCGAAGATCGACGGCCGCGAGGAGGTCGTCGAGGAGGGCATGGAGTTCACCGGCTTCCACCGGATCGAGAAGGACCTCTGGACCACCGGCGACATCAGCGCCGACGGCCCGATCGCCGACCAGCTGCTCACCGACGTCAAGGCGATCGTCGCCAAGGCCAACGCCGAGAAGCTCACCCCGCTCCAGCTCGCCAACGGCGCGAAGGCGCTGCTCGACGAGGTCGCCAGCGGCAAGATCACCGGCGAGGAGGAGCGGTACTCGCACACCGACCTGTGGGACTTCAACGCCAACCTGGAGGGCTCGAAGGCCGCCATCGCGGCGCTGCGCCCGGCGCTGGAGCAGCGCGCCCCCGAGCTGGTCACCCAGCTCGACGCCGAGTTCGCCAACGTGGAGACGGCGCTCGGCAAGCACCGCGACGGCGACGGCTGGAAGCTGCACACCGCGCTGAGCAAGGCCGAGCTGAAGGAGCTGTCCGACAGCATCAACGCGCTGGCCGAGCCGATCAGCAAGGTCGCCGCGGTCGTCGCCCGGTGACGTACGTCCCCGGCGCACGCGCCGACGAGCAGGAAGGGGTGCAGCGATGAGCGCGAGCAGACTGTCCCGGCGGCGGGCGATCACGCTCGCCGGCGCGGGGGTCGCCGGGGTGGCGGGCGTCGCCGCCGGGGCCGGCGCGCTGGCCCGCGGCGGGGCGGAGCGCGCCTCGGCCGACCAGGGCGCGGCGGCCGGCGCGGTGCCCTTCCACGGCGAGCACCAGGCCGGCATCACCACCCCGGCCCAGGACCGGCTGCACTTCGTCGCCTTCGACGTGGTCACCAAGGACCGGGCCCGCCTGGTCGAGCTGCTCGGCGAGTGGACGGCCGCCGCCGCCCGGATGACCGCCGGGAAGGACGCCGGGGTGATCGGCGCGGTCGGCGGTGTGCCGGAGGCCCCGCCGGACGACACCGGCGAGGCGCTCGGGCTACCCCCGTCCCAGCTCACCCTCACCGTCGGCTTCGGGCCGACGCTGTTCCGCGACGCCCAGGGGCGGGACCGGTTCGGCCTCGCCGGTCGCCGGCCCGCCGCGCTGGTCGACCTGCCGCACTTCGCCGGGGACGCGCTGCGGCCGGAGATCTCCGGCGGCGACCTCTGCGTGCAGGCCTGCGCCAACGACCCCCAGGTGGCGGTGCACGCCATCCGCAACCTGGCCCGCATCGGCATGGGCGTGGTCAGCGTCCGCTGGTCGCAGCTCGGGTTCGGGCGCACCTCGTCGACCTCGACGGGGCAGGCGACCCCGCGCAACCTGTTCGGCTTCAAGGACGGCACGGCCAACCTCAAGGCCGAGGACGGCGGGCTGCTGCGCGAGCACCTGTGGGTGCAGCCCGGCGACGGCCCGGACTGGATGACGGGCGGGTCGTACCTGGTCACCCGGAAGATCCGGATGATCGTCGAGACCTGGGACCGCAGCTCGCTGGTCGAGCAGGAGCAGATCGTCGGCCGGACCAAGGGCAGCGGCGCGCCGCTGGGCAAGGGCGACGAGTTCGACGAGCCCGACTTCGCCGCGAAGGGCGACGACGGCCAGCCGGTGATCGCCGCGACGTCGCACGTGCGGCTGGCCCACCCCGACGCCAACGACGGGGCGCGGCTGCTGCGGCGGGGCTACAACTTCGTGGACGGCTCCGACGGGCTGGGCCGGCTCGACGCCGGGCTGTTCTTCATCGCCTACCAGCGGGACCCGCGCAAGCAGTTCGTGCCCATCCAGACCCGGCTGGCCCGTAACGACGCGATGAACGAATATCTGCGGCACGTCTCCAGCGGCATCTTCGCCTGCCCGCCGGGCGTACGCGACGGCGGCGACCACTGGGGGCGGGCTCTGTTCGGCTGACGAGGGGGCCCGCCGGCGACTCCCGGGACGGTGCCGGTCCCACCGACCGGAACGGGGATGGAAGTATAGATCTCATGAGAGCCCGGGTACTGGTGGTCGATGACGACCCCGCGCTCGCCGAGATGCTCGGCATCGTCCTGCGCAGCGAGGGTTTCCTGCCCTCGTTCGTCGCCGACGGGGAACGGGCGCTGGCCGCGTTCCGGGAGAACCGGCCCGACATCGTCCTGCTCGACCTGATGCTGCCCGGGATGAGCGGCATCGACGTGGCCCGGGCGATCCGGGGCGAGTCGGGCGTGCCGATCGTGATGCTGACGGCCAAGAGCGACACGGTGGACGTGGTGCTCGGCCTGGAGTCCGGCGCGGACGACTACGTGGTCAAGCCGTTCAAGCCCAAGGAGCTGGTGGCCCGGATGCGGGCCCGGCTGCGCCGGGGCGAGGACGTGGCCCCTGAGCTGCTGACCATCGGTCCGCCCGGCAACCAGATCAGCATCGACGTGCCGGCGCACACGGTGAGCCGCAACGGCGAGGAGGTGAAGCTGACGCCGCTGGAGTTCGACCTGCTGGTCGCGCTCGCCCGCAAGCCGCGCCAGGTCTTCACCCGCGAGGTGCTGCTGGAGCAGGTCTGGGGCTATCGGCACGCCGCCGACACCCGGCTGGTCAACGTGCACGTGCAGCGGCTGCGGGCCAAGATCGAGCCGGATCCGGAGCGGCCGGAAATCATCCTGACGGTGCGGGGCGTGGGCTACAAGGCGGGCACGGGATAGCCTTGGTCGCACTGTGACCACCTCCCCGCCTCCCGGTCCCGCACCCACCGTCACCCGCCGGCCACCCGCCGCGCGGGAGCTGTGGCGCGCGCTGTCCGGGCGGGTGGCGCGGCTGCTGGCGGGCGCGCACCAGACGTGGCGCCGCTCGCTCCAGCTCCGGGTGGTGACCATCACACTGGTCACGTCCAGCCTGCTCGTGGGCGGTTTCGCCTACCTCATCGCCGACAAGATCACCAACATCCTGCTGGAGAACGCCGAGACCGACGTCCGGCTGCGGCTCAGCAGCGGCAGCGACTACGCGGCCAAGCAGTTCAGCCTGTTCAGCCAGGCGCAGGAGGCCCAGCTCCAGGACACCATCGACGGCACGGTCAACTACCTGGCCGGCGGCGACCCGCAGCAGACCAGCGGGGTGGTGGTGGCGATCACCGCCGACAACTACACCGGGATCATCGAGCCGCGCTTCTCGCCCGACGTCGACGTCCGCCCGCTGATCAGCCGGGAGCTGCGGGCCACCGTCGCCGACGGCAACATCGCCAGCCAGATCCGCACCGGCCGGCTCACCGGCGACACCACGAAATACCTGGTGTACGGCTCCCCGGTGCCGACCCGGTTCGGCCAGGTGGAGCTCTACTACCTCGTCCCGCTGACCCGGCAGGACGCCACGGCGACCGACGCCCGGGCCACCGTGGTGGCCACCGGGGCGGCCCTGGTGCTGCTGCTCGGCCTGCTCGCCGCCCTGGTGACCCGGCTGGTGGTGACGCCCGTGCGGGTGGCCGCCCGCACCGCCCAGCGGCTCTCCGCCGGCCTGCTCGACCAGCGGATGGTGGTCAACGGCGAGGACGACCTGGCGCTGCTGGCCGCCTCGTTCAACCAGATGGCGACCAACCTGCAACGGCAGATCCTCCGGCTGGAGGAGATGTCCCGGTTGCAGCGCCGGTTCACCTCCGACGTCTCGCACGAGCTGCGCACCCCGCTGACCACCGTCCGGATGGCCGCCGACCTGATCTTCGCCGAGCGGGAGGAGTTCGAGCCGGCCGTGGCCCGCAGCGCCGAGCTGCTCCAGGCCGAGCTGGACCGCTTCGAGGAGCTGCTCACCGACCTGCTGGAGATCAGCCGGTTCGACGCCGGGTTCGCCATGCTGGACGCCGAGCCGACCGACCTGGTCCCGGTCGTGCACCGGGTCGCCGACCGGCTGGCCGGGCTGGCCGAGCGGGTCGGCGTCACCATCGACCTCGACCTGCCGGACGCCCCGGTGATCGCCGAGGTGGACCCGCGCCGCGTCGAGCGGGTGCTGCGCAACCTGGTCGGCAACGCCGTCGAGCACGGCGAGGGCAAGCCCGTCCGGATCACCCTCGGCCAGGACCGGGCGGCCGTCGCGGTCACCGTCCGCGACCACGGGGTCGGCCTCAAACCGGGCGAGGAGAAGCTGGTCTTCAACCGGTTCTGGCGGGCCGACCCGTCCCGGGCGCGGCAGACCGGCGGCACGGGCCTCGGCCTGTCCATCAGCCTGGAGGACGCCCGGCTGCACGGCGGCTGGCTGGAGGCGTGGGGCTCGCCCGGCCAGGGCGCCCAGTTCCGGCTCACCCTGCCGGCCCGGGCCGGCGACCGGCTGACCACGTCGCCGCTGCGGCTCGTGCCCGCCGACGCGACCCTGCCCTTCGGCGGCCCCCGGGCCGGCGGGCTGCTCGCCATCGGCCCGGGCCCCGGCGGCGCCCTGGCCATCGGGCCGGCGGCGGGGGCCGAGGACCGGGCCGAGGTGGGTTCGTGACCCGCCGCCGGCTCGCCGGGCTGCTCGCCGGGGTGCTCCTGCTCACCGGGGCGGCCGGCTGCGGCATCCCCGAGCGGTCCGAGGTCCGGGTCGACGGACAGGTCACCGCCGCGAAGTCCGGCTCGTCGAGCTTCCGCCGGGACGAGCCGCCGAACCGCCTCGCCAGCGGCACCGACCGCGCGGCCTTCGTCACCAACTTCCTCTCCGCCGCGGCCGGGGAGGCCGACCGCGCCTACTACCGGGTCAAGCAGTTCGTCGCCCCCGAGGGGCGCAGCCGGATCCAGGAGAAGCAGCCCAGCGAGGTGGCCCTCACCGTGGTGCGGCTGCGCGAGACACCGGTGATCACCGACAGCACCGACGGCACCCGGGTCACGCTGCGGGTGCAGCAGATCGGCCTGCTGCGCGCCGACGGCACCCTCATGCCGCCGGTGGCCACCGAGACGGAATACCGCTTCGAGCTGCGCGCGGCCTCGCAGGAGGACAAGCCGGACACCGGCTGGTACGTCGCCGACCCGCCGCCGAACGTGCTGCTGCTCAGCGACCAGGCGCTGCGCCAGTACTACCAGACCCACATCGTCTACTTCTGGAACACCGGCCGCACCCAACTGGTGCCCGACCAGCGCTACCTGCCGCTGGCCGTGCCCGACGAGCGGCGGGTCACCGAGGTGGTCAAGTGGCTGACCGCCGGGCCGTCGGAGTGGCTGGGGCCGGGCACGAGCCGGCTGCCCGACGGCACCCGGCTGATCAACAACGCGACCGGGGCCGACGGGCGGTGGGAGGTCAACCTCGACATGCCCGTGGACGCGGACGACCGGCGGGTGGAGGAGTTCGTCGACCAGCTCGCCTGGTCGCTGCCGGAGCTGGACGGCCAGCTCGAACTGCGGATCCACAACCAGACCCGGGTGACCGTGCCCGACCTCGGCCAGCGCCGGCGGGACCGGCCGGCGTACCCGCTCGACGGCAACCCGCAGCGGTTCTGCGTCTACGACGGCGCGGTGCACCCGCTCGACTTCGGCGGCGGTGAGCTGCTCGGCGTCGCACCGGTCACCGAGGCCGTCAACAAGGGCGTCGTCGCCGCCGGGTTCAGCCGCTCCCACGACGAGATCCGCGCCGCGCTGGTGACCGCCGGGGCGGACAAGCGGCAGCGGCTGGTGGTCGGCGTCGGCGCGGCGCCGGTGTCGATCGTCCAGCGTGGCACCCGCACGTTCACCGCGATGGGCCAGCCGGTGTGGCTGCGCTCGCCCGCCCCCGACCGGCCGCAGGGCCTGGTGGTGGCCGACGGCGCGCTCTACCGTTTCGACTCCGGCGCCCAGTTGCGGGCCGTACCGCTGACCGCCGAGGGCCGGGTGACGGCGGTGGCGACGTCGCTGGACGGGCACCGGATCGCCGTCATCGTCGGCGGCGCGCTGTATGTCGCGGCGGTCAACCTCAACGGCGGCGTGGTCTCCGTGGGCCCGGCCCGCCGGCTGGCCACCTCGCTGACCGACCTCTCCGCCGTCGACTGGGCGGGGGAGAACACCCTGCACCTGGCGGGCTCGGCCGGCCGGCCGGCGATCTACGACATCAGCGTGGACGGGGCCCTGGAGACGCCGCTGCGCCGCGACGTCGGCGCCCGGGTCACCCACCTGTCGTCGTACCCGTTGAACGCGGTGGCGCCGTTCCCCAACGGCAACCTGATGTACGAGGCGAACGGGGTGGCCTACCGCAACAGCCCGTTCGACACGATCAAGCGGGACGAGGTGCGGGACGTGACCCCGCCGCCGGCCGGGGCGCAGGCCGGCAACCCGACGGCCCCGTTCTTCCTCTACTGATGCGCCTCTGGGCGGACCTGACCGACCTGGTGCTGCCCGTGGAGTGCGCCGGTTGCCGCGAGCACCGGGCGGCCCGGCAGGGGTTCTGCCCCGGCTGCGTGGCCACCCTGGCGGCGCTGCGCCCCCGGCCGGTACGCCCCACCCCCGCCCCGCCGGGGCTGCCCCCATGCGTGGCGCTGGGCCCGTACGGCGGGGCGCTGCGGGAGGCGCTGCTGGCGTACAAGGAACGGGGCCGGCACGGGCTGGCCCGGCCGCTGGGTGGGCTGCTCGCCGAGGTGGTGGCCGGCGCGGTCGGCGCGGCGCGGCCGGTGCTGCTGGTCCCGGTGCCGGACACCGCGGCGGCGGCCCGCGCCCGCTACGGCGACCACCTCGGCCGGCTGGCCCGGCACGCGGCGGCCCGGCTCACCGGGGCCGGCTGGCCCGCCCGGGTGGTCCGGCCGCTGCGGGCGCTGCCCCGGCCGGACTCGGCGACCCTGGACAGCGCGGGCCGGGCCCGGGCGGCGGAGTCGGCGTTCCGGGCCCGGCCGGGAGTGGCCGCGCCCCCGGTCCGCGCCGGCTCGCCGCCGCCGGTGGTCGTACTGCTCGACGACATCGTCACCACCGGCGTCACGCTGGCCGCCGCCGCGCGGGTGCTCACCGCGACCGGCCTGTCACCATCGGTCGCCGCCGTTCTCGCGGCCACGGAGAAACGTCGGCTTCCGTGACTCAACGTGTTTCTGATTCACCCGACCGTGTGTCAGCTGTGAAAATTCTGAGGCTTTGCGCGTTGGGGGGTGACTGCCGGGCGAACAGGGGTTAGCGTTTTCGTGTCGGGGGTAGGAAGGCATTCCCACCCGCTCCCGGCGGTGAGAGGAGGCGTAGCCGCACTGACCCGGTCGACGCCGAGCGTGGGGTCTCCCAGAAGGCGAGCCGGCCGGGATTTCCGGATCGAAGACCGTCCGAACAAGGGAGGTCACGTGGACATCGTGGTCAAGGGCCGCAACGTCGAGGTCCCGGATCATTACCGGGTGCACGTAGCCGAGAAGCTCGCAAAGATCGAACGTTACGATCACAAGCTTATTCGCGTCGATGTCGAGTTGTTCCACGAGCGCAATCCGCGCCAGTCCGACCATTGCCAGCGGGTCGAGATAACGTGCGTTTCCCGTGGTCCGGTGATTCGGGCCGAGGCCTGCACCGACGATTTCTACAGCGCGCTCGACGCCGCGATCGCCAAGCTGGACAACCGGCTGCGCCGCGCGGCGGACCGCCGCCGGGTCCACCGGGGGCGGCACGCGCCGATCTCCGTGGCGGCGGCCACGGCCGACCTGCCGGTCGCCGGCCTCGGGGCACCCGTCGCGGCCCTCGACGGCGCCGGCACGGCCACGGCCGTCGCCGAGCGGTTCGAGGAGGAACCCGACGACCAGCCGTGGCACATCGCCCGGGCGAAGGTCCACCCCGCCGAGCCGATGACGGTCGACGACGCGTTGTTCCAGATGGAACTGGTCGGGCACGACTTCTACCTGTTCCACGACAAGGAGTCCGGCCGCCCCAGCGTCGTCTACCGGCGACACGCCTACGACTACGGCATCATCTCCCTCGACACCTGACCACCTGATCCGACGGCCGCCCCGCTGACCCGTCCACGGGCCAGCGGGGCGGATCCGTTCAGCGGGGCTCGTCAGTGGCGAGCCGGGCGTACTGGACCGAGTCGACGCGGGTGCCGTCGGGGCCGGGCAGCCGGCCGCGCAGGAGGCCCTCCCGGGTGAAGCCGGCCCGCTCCAGGACCCGCTGCGAGGCCGCGTTCTCCGGCCGGGTGCCCGCCCAGACCCGGGCCAGCCCCACCCCGTCGAACGCCCACCCCGTGACCAGGCGCACCGCCCGGGTGGCCAGCCCCCGCCCCCGCCCGGCGGGCAGCAGGCTGAAGCCGACCATCGCCTGCCCGGTCGCCTGCTCGTCGTGGTAGAGCATGCACCCGCCGGCCAGCTCGCCGGTGTGCGCGTCCACGATGGCCAGGTCGGCCGCCTCCCCGGCCAGCCAGCGGGTGCCGGCCAGCCGGCAGCGCCGCTCGACGTCGGCGGGCGTCGGGGCGCGCGGGGGCACCCGGTTCGCGACGACCTCGGGCAGGCTGTGCAGCGCGAACAGCGCCTCCGCGTCGTCGGGCCCGACCGGGCGCACGGTCACCACCCCGTCGGTGAGCCGGCCGCCGGGCAGGTCCGGCAGGAGGCGGGGCACCGGGCCGGGCGGGTCGTCGACCAGGCGTACCCAGCAGACCAGGTCCTGCCGGCCGCCGCCGCGCGCCAGGTTCGCCGCCCGGCGTACCCCCTCGTGCCGGAACCCGGCGGCGAGCGCGACCCGCTGGCTGGCCGTGTTCTCCGGGTGGGTGAGCAGCTCCAGGCGGGCCGTGCCGTGCGCGAAGGCCGCCGCCGCGAGCGCCCGGGTCGCGGCCGTGGCCACGCCGCGACCCCGCGCCCACGGCGCGACCCAGTAGCCCAGCTCCGCCTGACCCCGCACCGGCACCAGGTTGCCCAGGCCCGCGCCGCCGAGCAGCCGGTCGGTGGCCGGGTCCCCGATCGCGTACGAGGCCCCGCCGGCGGCCCGGGCCGCCGGGGCGCCCTCGGTCACCCACCACCGGGCGTCGGCCTCCGTGTACGGGCTGGGCATGCCGGAGATGAACCGCTGGGTGAGCGGGTCGGCGCAGGCCGCCGCGACGTCCGGCACGTCCCCGACGCGGTACGGCCGCAGTCGCACCCCGTCGCCCTCCACGGTGCCGGGCAGCCGGGGCGCGCTCACCGCCCGCCCCCGGGCGGCGTGGGCGCGGCCAGGTCCCCGGGCAGCAGCGACGCGACCCAGGCGTCGGCCCGGGTGCCGGCGCGGGTGGGCAGGAAGCCCCGGGCGGTGCCCTCCATGGTGAACCCCGCCTTCTCGGCGACCCGGCGGGAGGCGGTGTTGCCGACGAGCGCGCGCCACTCGACGCGGGCCAGGCCGAGGGTGGTGAAGCCCCAGGCGGCCAGGGCGGCGGTGGCGGCCGGCATGTACCCCCGGCCCCGGGCGTGCGGCGCGGTCATGAAGCCGACCATGCCCTGCACCGGGTCGGCGGCGGCGAGCCGCAGGTCGACCGAGGCGACGTACCGGTCTTCGTCGTCGGCGACGGTGAAGTACGCGCCGGTGCCGCGCGCCCAGGCCGCGTCGGCGACGTCGCGCCTGAACCCCTCGGCGTCCGCCCGCTCGTACGGGGCCGGCACCGTGGTCCACTCGACCGTGTGCGGGTCCCGGCAGGTCTCGGTGATCGCGTCGAGGTCGCCCTCCTCGATCGGCCGCAGCCGCAGCTCCCGCCCGGCGACGGTGGCGAACAGGGTGGGCTGCCCCCGGCCGAAGACGCCGGCCCGGCGGGCGTCGAGGGTGTCCGGCCCGGCCGGCCCGGGCGCGCCCGGCGCGGGCAGCTCTTCGGGGAACAGGGAGCCGATCCAGCCCTCCCGCCGCCCGCCCGGCGACGGGTCGGCCAGCCGCAGTTCGCCCTCGATCCGGAAGCCGGCGCGCAGCGCGGCCAGCCGGGAGGCGTGGTTGCCGATCTCGGCCTGCCAGATCAGCCGGCGCAGCCCGAGCGCGTCGAACGCCCAGCGGGCGAGGGCCCGGGTGGCCCGGGTGGCGACGCCCCGGCCCCGGGCCCACGGCGCGACCCAGTAGCCGACCTCGCCGGTGTCCGTCGTCCGGTCCACCGAGACCAGCCCGCAGGAGGCGAGCAGCTCGCCGGTGGCGGCGTCGCAGACGGCGAACGGCGCGCGGGTCCCGGCCCGCCAGTCCCCGGCGCTGATCTCGCCGACGAAGGCGCGGGCGTGGTCCGGCAGGTACGGGCGCGGTACGGTGGTCCAGCGCTGGATGTCCGGATCCTGGCAGGCCCGGTGCACGGCGTCCGCATCGGCCGCCCGCCAGGGTCGCAGCAGCAGGCCGTCCTCGGTGAGCTCCACGGGTTCCACCCGAGCCATCGTGCCGGATCTTTCGCGCTGGGCGTAACCGGATATCCCGCCGCCCGGCCGGCGGTCGGAGTGTTATGTCGGTTTCTCGCCGATCAGACCGCCGCCACCAGTGACCATCGGGCCGACGAAGCGCCTACGATGGGTCGAGACTGTCTAGGGGAGCGTTGATCCGTGTCGATTCTGGAAAAGGTCCTACGCGCGGGCGAGGGCCGCATGGTGCGCCGGCTGAAGGCCATCGCCGCCGCCGTCAACTCGATCGAGGACGACTACGTCAACCTCACCGACGACGAGCTGCGGGGTCTCACGGACCAGTACCGGGAGCGGCTCGCCGACGGTGAGACCCTCGACGACCTGCTGCCGGAGGCGTTCGCCACGGTGCGCGAGGCGGCGGCCCGGGTGCTCGGCCAGCGGCCGTACGACGTGCAGGTGATGGGCGGCGCGGCGCTGCACTTCGGCAACATCGCCGAGATGAAGACCGGCGAGGGCAAGACCCTGACCTCGGTCATGGCGGTCTACCTCAACGCGCTGTCCGGCAAGGGCGTGCACGTGGTCACGGTCAACGACTACCTGGCCCAGCGCGACGCCGCCTGGATGGGCCGGGTGCACGAGTTCCTGGGCCTGACCGTCGGCGTGGTGCTGCCCAACCGGCCGGCGAGCGAACACCGCGCCGCGTACGAGTGCGACATCACCTACGGCACCAACAACGAGTTCGGCTTCGACTACCTGCGCGACAACATGGCCTGGTCGAAGGACGAGCTGGTGCAGCGCGGCCACAACTTCGCCGTGGTCGACGAGGTCGACTCGATCCTGATCGACGAGGCCCGCACGCCGTTGATCATCTCCGGCCCGGCCGAGCACTCCGCCCGCTGGTACGGCGAGTTCGCCGGCGTGGTGGCCCGCCTCCAGCCCGGCAAGGACGGCGAGGGCGACTACGAGGTCGACTACGCCAAACGCACCATCGCGGTGACCGAGCGCGGCGTGGCCAAGGTGGAGGACCGCCTCGGCATCGACAACCTCTACGAGTCGGTGAACACCCCCCTCGTGGGCTACCTCAACAACGCGATCAAGGCCAAGGAGCTCTACAAGCGCGACAAGGACTACATCGTCAGCGACGGCGAGGTCCTGATCGTCGACGAGTTCACCGGCCGCATCCTGCACGGCCGCCGCTACAACGAGGGCATGCACCAGGCGATCGAGGCCAAGGAGGGGGTGGAGATCAAGCAGGAGAACCAGACCCTGGCCACGATCACCCTCCAGAACTACTTCCGCCTCTACGAGAAGCTCTCCGGCATGACCGGCACGGCCCAGACCGAGGCGGGCGAGTTCAACAAGGTCTACAAGGTCGGCGTGGTGAGCATCCCGACCCACCGGCCGATGGTCCGGGAGGACCGGGCCGACGTCATCTACAAGACCGAGAAGGCCAAGTTCAACGCCGTCGTCGAGGACATCGCCGAGCGTCACCAGGCCGGCCAGCCGGTGCTGGTGGGCACCGTCTCGGTGGAAAACTCGGAGATCATCTCGCAGCTGCTGCGCCGCCGGGGCATCCCGCACGCCGTGCTGAACGCCAAGTTCCACGCCCGCGAGGCCGAGATCGTCGCCCAGGCCGGGCGCAAGGGCGCGGTCACGGTGGCCACCAACATGGCCGGCCGGGGCACCGACATCCTGCTCGGCGGCAACGCCGAGTTCCTCGCCGCCAACGAGCTGCGCCAGCGCGGCCTCGACCCGGCGGAGAACGAGGAGGAGTACGCCAAGGCGATGGAGGAGGTCCTGCCCAAGTGGAAGCAGGCCTGCGACGCCGAGGCGGAGGAGGTCGCCGCCGCCGGCGGGCTCTACGTGCTGGGCACGGAGCGGCACGAGTCCCGGCGCATCGACAACCAGCTGCGTGGCCGGGCCGGCCGGCAGGGTGACCCGGGCGAGTCCCGCTTCTACCTGTCCCTGCAGGACGAGCTGATGAAGCGGTTCCGGGCCGGCGCGGTCGAGGCGGTGATGGACCGCTTCAACATCCCGGAGGACGTGCCCATCGAGTCGAAGATGGTCACCCGCCAGATCAAGAGCGCCCAGGCCCAGATCGAGGGCCAGAACGCCGAGATCCGTAAGAACGTCCTCAAGTACGACGAGGTGCTCAACAAGCAGCGCCAGGTCATCTACGCCGAGCGCCTGCGGGTGCTCAACGGCGAGGACCTCTCCGACCAGGTGCGCAACATGATCGACGACGTCGTCGGCGCGTACGTCGTCGGGGCCACCAGCGACGGGTACGCCGAGGACTGGGACCTGGAGCAGCTCTGGGCGAGCCTCAAGCAGCTCTACCCGGTGGGCGTGACCCTGGACGAGCTGGAGGAGGAGCTCGGCTCCCGGGCCGGCATGGACCAGGACTTCCTGCTCGCCCGCCTCAAGGACGACGCGCACGCCGCGTACGACCGGCGCGAGGAGCAGCTCGGCACCGACGGCACCCGTGAGCTGGAGCGGATGGTGCTGCTCCAGGTCATCGACCGCAAGTGGCGCGAGCACCTCTACGAGATGGACTACCTCCAGGAGGGCATCAGCCTGCGGGCGTACGCCCAGCGCGACCCGGTGGTGGAATACCAGCGCGAGGGCTTCGACATGTTCGCCACCATGATGGACGGCATCAAGGAGGAGACGGTCGGCTTCCTCTACAACCTGGAGGTGCAGGTCCAGGAGGCCGAGCCCGAGGCCGAGGAGGTGCAGCTGCTGGAGAAGCCGGTGGAGATCAAGGCCAAGGGCCTGGGCCGCGCTCCCCAGCAGCAGGGTCTGCAATACTCCGCGCCGACCATCGACGGCGAGGCGGGCGCCGGCGCGGTCGCCGTGGAGCGGCCGGAGGAGCAGGCCCCGCCGGTGCGTAAGCCCCGCGCGGAGCGCCCGGCCCGGCCGGTCCCGCCGCCGGCCCCGGAGCCCCAGCGCGCTCCGGCCGCGTTCGGCGGCAGCGGGCAGGCGACGGCGGCCAGCTCGACCCGCCGCACGACCCCGGGGCAGGCGGACTCGTCCGGCAACACGTCCCGCAACGCGCCCTGCCCGTGCGGCTCCGGCCGTAAGTACAAGCGCTGCCACGGCGCGGCCAACGGCGGCAACTGACCCACCGCGACACCGACGGGCCCCGGCGAGAACGCCGGGGCCCGTCCGCGTCCGCGTCGGCGGGCTCCGCCGCCCAGCGTGATCGCCTGCTGGTGTGTGAGACGACACGCCGGACCCGGGTTCGCCAGGAAACCGCAGACGATCATGGGGCTTCACCCCGGCGGGGAGTGGGAGCACCGGCGCTGACTTCAGAGGACCTGGAGGGCGGTGCACAGCCAGCGCCCCCGGCGGTGCTCCAGGCGCAGCGCCATCGCCCAGGTGCGGCCGGTGGCGGCGGTCAGGACGGCGGCGGCCTCCACGGCGGCCGGGCGGGGTTCGCAGACCCGCAGCCGGCGCAGCCGCACGGTGGGGCGGGTCGAGCGGCGGCGCACCGGGCCGGTGTGTGCGGCGGCCGTGGCCAGCTCCTGCGCCACGTCGGCCGCCCGGCCAGGCTCGGTCAGCGGGCGGATCTGCCCGGGTGGCCGGTAGCCGTTGACGATCTCCAGGCAGGTGGCGACGAATCGCTGGGCGGCCCGGGTGGCCTCCGGGGTGGCGGTCACCAGCGCGGACGGCGGCGGGGCGGCCGGGGTGGCCCGGCCGGGGCCGCCGGGGGTGGGGCGCGGGTCGTGCGGCCGGCCGGTGGGCCGGCGCGGGGCGAGCCGGTGCGCCTCGAACAGGTCGAGGGCCAGCTGAGCGGCGACCGGGCGGGGGAAGCCCTCGGCCGGCTCCTCCAGGAAGGGCGGGTCGAGCGGCGGCGCGGGGCGCACCCGCACCGGGGGACGGACGGGACCGGGCCGGCGGGACTCGATCATCGCAACCCCCGATGTTTGCGTTTGCCTTCGTTTGCCTTCGACAGCCTCGATTCTCGGCCACGCAGCGGCCCCGGTCAATGGCGTGGGGTGCGGGGAGGCTACTCCGGGTCGCGGTCGGTCAGCGGGTTGCCCCGGACCCACTCGGCGGTCTCGGCGTACTTGCGCTGGATGTACTCCTCCAGCCGGGCCCGCTCGACGCGCCACTGCCCCCGGCCGCCGATCTTGATCGCGGGCAGCTCGCCGCTGCGCACCATGTGGTAGACCTGCGAGTCCGACACGTTGAGCTCGGCGGCCACGTCGGAGAGCAGCAGGAACCTCGGCTCCACGGAATCTCCCGGGGTTGGGATCGTTTGCTTCAGTTTGCCACCCACTGCCGACAACGCCGCCCCGTGCCGGCCGACGCGCCACCGGGACGGTCCGCGCGGCAGCTTCCCGCCGGCCGGGTGCGCGGTGTATGACGGTCACGGCGTACGGCATGATCGGCGCCCGGGCCCACGCACGTCGGCCCGGAGGCGGAGGGAGACCACCGGTGAACGACGAGCTTGTCCGGGTGTACGTGCCGGCGATCGTGCCCATGCTCGCCCGCCTGCCCGAGCAGGGGCTGCCCGAGACGGACGCCCACGCCGTCA
Organism: Micromonospora haikouensis; assembly: GCF_900091595.1. Classification (GTDB taxonomy): domain Bacteria; phylum Actinomycetota; class Actinomycetes; order Mycobacteriales; family Micromonosporaceae; genus Micromonospora; species Micromonospora haikouensis. The sequence goes on along the minus strand of NZ_FMCW01000027.1, from coordinate 64,175 downwards.
CCCCCGCCCTGCGCGAGTGGTACGCCGAGGGCGACGAGGAGGAGCTGGAGTACGTCGCCTTCACCCGCGCCGCCCAGGACGCCCTGCTCCTGCTGCGCGACGACCCGGCCGCGCCCCGCCGCCGGGTGGTGATCTCGGTCGACGTGCCGGCCGCCGCGCTGCGCCGCACCGACGACGTGCTCGGCTCCAGCGCCGTGCGGCTGGTGCGCCCGGTGCCGGTGTCGGCCGTCGCCGCCCTGCACGTGGACGGCGACGACGCGGTCGCCGACGTGTCGGCCGCCGCCGCCGTGGCCGCCGAGGCCCTGGCCGGCGACCCGGACGCCCAGTTCACCGTCGACGGCGCGGAGGACCACGAGCTGGAGTGGTACGACGTCACCGAGCTGGAGCAGCTCCTCCGCGCCGCCTCCTGACCCGCGTCGCGCCCGGCCGCCCCGCCGGTCCGCTGCCGCCCGGCGCACCCCTCAGCGGTCGGCGCTCGCCTCCACGGCCTCCGCCTCGTCGTCCTCCCCGGCGGCCTCGTCGTCGGGCGTCGGGCCGAGGGTGCGGCCGAAGGCGATCAGCGCGGTGAGCGCGCCGACGAAGAGCACCCAGATGCCGTTGTCGATCCGGGAGGTGCCCAGCGAGGTCTGCGCGACGGAGTCCGCCTCGCTCAGCGCGCCGGCCAGGTCGAGCAGGGACCGCCCGCCGATCCGGATGACGACCTCGGCGAGCAGCAGGAGCAGGCCGGGACCGGCCCCGGCCAGCAGGTAGCCGGGCCAGCGGACGTCGCCCGCCGCCGGGTCACTCCGCCGGGCGCGGCGCCGGGCCCAGGTCAGGTACGCGAAGGCGAGCAGCCCCGCCAGCAGGCCGGCGAGCAGCGACTCCGTCCGCGACACCCACTTCGCGGCGGTGACCAGGGACTCCTGGGTGTCGCCCGCCCCGAACAGGTCGAACAGGGGATCCCGGGCCCGGCTGAACGCCACCACGAACACCAGCGCCCCGAGCGCGGCGGCGACCACCGCCCCGGCCACCCGGGCGTTGCCGGCACCGGCCACCGCGCCGCCGATGGTCGCCGCCGCCGCGGCGGTGCCCGCGATGACGTTGGTGGTCGCGTTGTCGAAGTAGGTCAGGTTGATCACCACGGCGGCGGCGAGCCCGACGAGCAGGCCGACGCCCGTGGCGACGACGAACCGCAGGGTGGCCCGGTCCACGCCGCGCCGGGCCAGCAGGTTCGTCACCGCCAGGGCGACCGCCGCGCCGGCCACCAGCGCGGCCGAGATCACCCCGGGCAGCGCGAACGCGGAGAGGCTGATCGCGGTGACGCCCGCCTGGGCGGAGGTGATCGCCGCCCGGGTCGACCAGAGCATCGCCGCCAGCCAGCCGACCGCCAGCAGCGCGAGCACGGCCGCTCCCGGGGCGCGGGCGATCGTGCCCCCGGTGGCCTGGAGAGACTCGGCCGCCGGCTCCCGCTCGGCGGCCGGGTCGGTCTCCACCGGCTGGTCCGGCTCCTCGGCCGTGGAGCTGCCGGGCTGGTTGCTCATCGTCTCCCCTTCGACGGGCGCCCGGGCCCGCGCCGGCGCTGCCGGGACGCGGCGGGCTGGTCACCGGCCATCCAGGGTACGCGCCGGGCCCGCCGCCGGGCCCGCCGCCGGGCGGGCTCGCCAGGTCGGCGACATGGGGGTGTCCTGCGGCGGGGATGCCCCCATGTCGCCGGCATGGAGTCGATCATGCGGCGCAGAGGCCGGACGGCGCAGGCCGGCCCGGCCGCCGGAGCGGGACAGGAGCCGGCCCGTGGAAGAATCGGCGCAGGTCCCGCCGCCGCGACCGGTACACCGCGCGGTGCCCCGGCGTCCGGTCACCCGGCCGGCCGCCCGCGGGTCCGGTTTCGCCACCGCTGTCGAGATCGCCAGGAGCGCTGATGGACGCCGTGTTCTCCGTACCCGAGCCGCACAACGAGCCGGTCCGCACCTACGAGCCGGGCGGCGTCGACCGGGAACGGCTCCAGCGGAGGCTGGCCGAGCTGGCCGCCGAGCGGATCGACCTGCCGATGACCATCGCCGGCGAGCAGCGAATGGCCGGCGGCGACCCGATCGACGTCGTCCAGCCGCACCGGCACGCGCACGTGCTCGGCGTCACCGGCCACGCCACCCACGACGACGCCCGCGCCGCCGTCGCCGCCGCGAAGGCCGCCGCCCCGATGTGGCGGGCGCTGCCGTTCGCCGAGCGCGCGGCGATCTTCCTGCGGGCCGCCGAGCTGCTCGCCGGCCCCTGGCGGGACACCCTCAACGCCGCCACGATGCTCGGCCAGTCGAAGACCGCCGTCCAGGCCGAGATCGACTCGGCGTGCGAGCTGATCGACTTCCTCCGGTTCAACGTGTTCTTCGCCCGGGGCCTGCTGGAGGAGCAGCCGATGTCCTCGCCGGGGGTGTGGAACCGGTTCGACCACCGCCCCCTGGAGGGCTTCGTCTACGCGGTCACCCCGTTCAACTTCACCGCCATCGCCGGCAACCTGCCCTCCGCGCCGGCCCTGCTCGGCAACACGGTGGTCTGGAAGCCGGGCCCGACCCAGCAGTTCGCCGCGCACTTCACCATGCGGCTGTTCGAGGCGGCCGGCCTGCCGCCCGGCGTGATCAACATGGTCACCGGGCGGGGCGAGGAGGTCTCCGACGTGGTGCTCGCCGACCCGGACCTGGCCGGCATCCACTTCACCGGCTCCACGAAGGTCTTCCAGCACCTGTGGCGCACCGTCGGCGAGAACATCCACCGCTACCGGGGCTACCCCCGCCTCGTCGGCGAGACCGGCGGCAAGGACTTCGTGGTCGCGCACGCCAGCGCCGACGTCGACGCGCTGCACACCGCGCTGATCCGGGGCGCGTACGAATACCAGGGCCAGAAGTGCTCGGCCGCGTCGCGGGCGTACGTGCCCCGGTCGCTGTGGGAGGGCGGGCTGCGGGACCGGCTGGCCGCCACCGCCGACTCGCTGACCTACGGCGACGTCACCGACTTCACCAACTTCGGCGGGGCGGTGATCGACGCGCGGGCGTTCGACCGGCACACCGCCGCGCTGGAGCTGATCTCCGGCGACCCCTCCTGCACCGTGCTGGCCGGCGGCACCGCCGACGACTCGGTCGGGTGGTTCGTCCGGCCGACCCTGTTCGAGTGCTCCGACGCCGCGCACGAGACGTTCACCACCGAATACTTCGGGCCGATCCTCGGCGTGCACGTCTTCGACGACGCCCGCTTCGACGACGTGGTGGCGCAGGCCGAGTCGATCGCCCCGTACGCGCTGACCGGGTCGATCTTCGCCACCGACCGCCGGGTGGTCGACGCGGTGGCCGAGAAGATGCGGTACGCGGCCGGCAACTTCTACATCAACGACAAGCCGACCGGCGCGGTGGTCGGGCAGCAGCCCTTCGGCGGCGCCCGCGCCAGCGGCACCAACGACAAGGCCGGCTCCTGGCACAACCTGGTGCGCTGGATGTCCCCCCGGACGATCAAGGAAACCTTCGTCCCCCCGACGGACCACACCTACCCCCACATGGGCTGAGCGCAAGGAGGGGCCCCCTGTTAACGCTTTCTGTTGTACAGGGGGCCCCTCCTAACGCCCCGGCGCGCGCCAGCGGGGCGCCCGCGGCGGGGGCGGGCGCGTGCCGGGTCACCGTCCCTTAACGGACTGTCGCCGGCCGACAGTGCACATTGGAAGCCGTCCGGGTGGCGAAAGTGGCAAATCCTGGACGCCGGGTCGGCAAAGTGGCAGCGTAATGGGCATGGCGGATTCCGGAGTGAACCCCACGGCGGCGGCCCTCCTCGGGCTGCTCCACGAGGGTCCCATGACAGGCGGTCAGCTGATGGCCGCCGCCGAGCGCAAGCTCGCCCCGTACTGGTCGATGACCCGCAGCCAGGTCTACCGGGAGCTACCGGTGCTGGCCGAGCGTGGTCTGGTGCGGCTGGGTAAGCCCGGCCCCCGCTCCAGCCAGCCGTACGCGATCACCGCGGCCGGGAAGCGGATGTTCTCCCGGTGGCTGGCCGAGGACCCGGGGCGGGACACCATCCGCAACCCGATCGCCCTGCGGATCGCCTTCGGCGGCCTGCACTCGGCCAACCAGCTGCGCAACCTGCAGGCCTCCGCCAACGAATATCACACCGAGGCCCTCGCCCGGGTGCGGGAACAGGTGAAGAACGCCAAGAAGGAGGGCGACAACTTCGACGCCAGCGCGCTGGAGTTCGCCGTCGCCTACCACAAGGCCGCCCTGTCCTGGCTGAAGACCGCCCCGGTCGGCTGACGGCGTCGACCGCGCGGCCCGCCACCCCGCCACCGGGCCACGCGGTCGGTCTCCAGGCTGCTCCCCGCCCGCACCGGGGACAGTTTTGGCTCGTGACCGCGGGGCTGGCAAGCCCACCCGGGGCCACCGCAGTACGCTTGTCAGTCGTGACCGCTGCCGATTACGCCGAACAGCTCAAGGAACTCGACGCCACCCTGCGCAACATCGAGGCCGTGCTCAACATCGACCGGCTGCACGAGGACAAGGCCAGGCTCGAGGAGCAGGCCTCCGCGCCGGACCTGTGGGACGACCAGGCCAAGGCACAGCAGGTGACCTCCCAGCTGTCCTACGTCAACGGCGAGATCAACAAGCTGGGCAGCCTGCGCTCCCGGCTCGACGACGCCCGGGTGCTGCTGGAGCTGGCCGAGGCCGAGGACGACCCCGGCGTGCTCGCCGAGGTGGAGACCGAGATCGGGGCGCTCACCAAGAGCATCCAGGACATGGAGGTCCGCACCCTGCTCTCCGGCGAGTACGACTCGCGGGAGGCGCTGGTGGCGATCCGGGCCGGCGCGGGCGGCGTGGACGCGGCCGACTTCGCGGAGATGCTGCTGCGGATGTACCTGCGCTGGGCGGAGCGGCACGGCTACCCGACCGAGGTCTACGAGACCTCGTACGCCGAGGAGGCGGGCCTGAAGTCCGCGACGTTCGCGGTCAAGGTCCCGTACGCCTACGGCACCCTCAGCGTGGAGTCGGGCACCCACCGCCTCGTGCGGATCAGCCCGTTCGACAACCAGGGCCGCCGGCAGACCAGCTTCGCCGGCGTGGAGGTCCTGCCGGTCACCGAGCAGACCGACCACATCGACATCCCCGAGAACGAGGTGCGGGTCGACGTCTACCGCTCCTCCGGCCCGGGCGGGCAGAGCGTCAACACCACCGACTCGGCCGTGCGGCTCACCCACATCCCGACCGGCATCGTGGTCACCTGCCAGAACGAGAAGTCCCAGCTGCAGAACAAGGCGTCCGCGCTGCGGGTGCTCCAGGCCCGGCTGCTGGAGCGCAAGCGGCAGGAGGAGCAGGCCAAGCTGGACGGCCTGAAGACCGACGCCGCCGGCTCGTGGGGCGACCAGATGCGGTCGTACGTGCTGCACCCGTATCAGATGGTGAAGGATCTCAGAACCGAGCAGGAGACGGGCAATCCGAGCGCGGTCTTCGACGGTGAGCTGGACAGCTTCATCGAGGCCGGCATCCGCTGGCGCAAGCAGCGTCAGCTCGCCGGCGACGCTGCGTGATCACCCGTGGGCGGAGCGCGTCGTCGATCTCCTGCTAACCGGGCGTTTTGACGACGCGCCCCGCATCACGGGGGCGCGGGGCTTGGCTCATCGATTACACCGCGTAGACTCACCACCCGTGATTCAGCTTGAGCAAGTGACGAAGACGTACCCGAAGGCGTCCCGGCCTTCGCTCGACAACGTGTCCGTCTCGATCGAGAAGGGCGAGTTCGTCTTCTTCATCGGCCCATCCGGCTCCGGCAAGTCCACCATCATCAAGCTGCTGCTGCACGAGGTGACCCCGAACAAGGGGCGCGTCATCGTGAACAGCAAGGACGTGACCTCGATGCGGTCGTGGAAGCGCCCCCACTTCCGGCGTTCCATCGGCTGCGTCTTCCAGGACTTCCGGCTGCTGCCGAACCGCACCGCGTACGAGAACGTGGCGTTCGCCCTTGAGGTGATCGGCAAGACCAAGGCGGTCGCCCGCCGGGTCGTGCCCGAGGTGCTGGAGCTGGTCGGGCTCGGTGGCAAGGAGCACCGCTACCCGCACGAGCTCTCCGGTGGTGAGCAGCAGCGGGTGGCCGTGGCGCGGGCGTTCGTGAACCGCCCGCTGATCCTGCTCGCGGACGAGCCGACCGGAAACCTCGACCCGGACACGTCCATCGAGATCATGCGCCTGCTGGACCGGATCAACCGCACCGGTACGACGGTCGTGATGGTCACGCACGACTCGAACATCGTGAACCAGATGCGCCGCCGGGTCGTCGAGATCGAGAGCGGCCGCATCGTGCGTGACCAGGCCCGCGGCGTCTACGGGTGAGCCGGCGCTCCACCCCTGTGCAGCCTGACGACGAACACCTCACGCCGGAGACCCGGAGGAATTCCCGATGCGCGTGAAATACGTCCTGTCCGAGGTACTGGTCGGACTGTGGCGCAACGTCACCATGACCATCGCGATGATCATCACGTTGGCCGTGTCGTTGACCATGCTCGGTGTCAGTGGCCTGGTGTACAGCAAGGTCGACGACATGAAGGACCTGTACTACAAGAACATCCAGGTCTCGATCTTCCTGAAGGGCGACGTCACCGACCAGCAGCGCACCGACCTGGAGACGAAGCTCAAGAGTGACTCCCTGGTGAAGGAGGTCCTCTACGTCAACAAGGACGAGGCGTACAAGCGCTTCCAGGAGATGTACCAGGACGCGCCGGACCTGGTGACCGCCGTGAAGCCGGACCAGCTGCCGGAGTCGTTCCGGCTCACGCTGGTCAACCCCGAGCAGTACAAGAGCATCTACGACCAGTACAAGGACACCGAGGGCGTCGACGAGATCGTCGACCAGAGCCGGTTGCTGGACAAGATCTTCGACCTCTTCACCGCCGGGCAGAACATCGCCCTGGCCGGGGCGATCGCGATGGCCATCGCCGCCCTGCTGCTGGTCGCCAACACCATCCAGGTCGCCGCGTACAGCAAGCGGCGCGAGGTGGCGGTCATGAAGCTGGTCGGCGCGTCCAACTGGTTCATCCAGGCGCCGTTCGTCCTGGAGGCCGTGGTCGCCGGTCTGATCGGCTCGTTCCTCGGCCTGGGCGCGTTGATCGCCTTGAAGTTCTTCCTGTTCGACGGCTCCCTGAGCGCCCTGCAGGGCCTGTTCTCCCCGGTGACCTGGAGCGACATCTTCCTGATGTTCCCGATCATGGCGGGCGTCGGCGCGCTGGTCAGCGCCGTCACCGGCTGGACTACCCTCCGGTTCTACCTGCGCGTCTAAGTCGCCCACCGGGTCTGCCGGCGACAGCCAAGGGCCCCCCGGCGCGGAATAATCCGCGCCGGGGGGCCCTTGTCGTTCGGGTAGCATGATCTCCGCTTCCGGCCCGCCGTCCGGGCCGGGGCGGGTATCGCACGAGGGGAGGGGCACCGATGCCACGGGAGAAGGGGCGCAAGGTCGTCGCCTCCAACAAGAAGGCGCGGCACGACTACGCCATCCTCGACACGTACGAGGCGGGCATGTCGCTGACCGGCACCGAGGTGAAGTCGCTGCGGGCGGGGCGGGCGTCGCTGGTCGACGCGTTCGCCCAGGAGCGCGACGGCGAGCTGTTCCTGCACGGCATGCACATCCCGGAGTACACGCAGGGCACCTGGACCAACCACGAGCCCCGGCGCACCCGGAAGCTGCTGCTCAAGCGGCTGGAGATCGACCGTCTGATCGGCAAGACCCGCGAGGGCGGCCTCACCATGGTCCCGTTGCAGGTCTACTTCTCCGACGGTTGGGCCAAGGTGGAGATCGCCCTGGCGAAGGGCAAGAAGACGTACGACAAGCGCCAGGACCTGGCCAAGCGGGACGCGGAACGCGAGATCGCCCGGGCTGCGGGCCGGCGCGGCAAGGGCATGGACGACTGATGCGTCCCGTTTGTCCGTCTCGGCGCGCCGGGGCGGGGCTCGGGGATGAATCCCGTTGCGGCAGGCGTTAGTCTTGGTGGTGCCGCCACACCGGCGGCCCGTCGAGGGGGTGACTGGTTTCGACTTCGTACGTTGCGGCAGGGGAAGCGAGCCGAGGAAGCCGACGTCGTCTCGAGAATCGGTCGTCGGAAACCAATAAGCGCCAAGAACAATCGCGCTGACTTCGCTCTCGCCGCCTGAGGCGAGTAGCTAAGTCTGTCGGCCTGGGAACGCCTTCGTCCCAGTAGCCGGCATCAGCTAGAAGGCTGGCCAACCGGACCCGGTCGCGGGGTCCGTGCGGCGAGATCAATCAGCGACTGGGCCCGTCACACCAACTTGCTCGCGTGAGCGGTGGGGCCGAGTAGAGGCACAGCGAGCTGCGCTCGGAGAAGCCCTGACAAACCGGCGAAGGACCCGGGTTCGATTCCCGGCACCTCCACCACCTGGCGATGCGCCCCGGCCACCCGGCCGGGGCGCATCGTCGTATCACGGGGAACCGCAGCCCGCGCGGCCGCGTCGTAGCGGTATGCGTCGAGTTCTCGCCCTGCTGGGGCTGCCCCTGTTGGTCGTCGCGGCCGGCTGCGCGCCGGCCGGTTCCGAGCCGTCCACCGGCGGCGGCCCCGCCGGCAGCGCCGACCAGCGCTTCGCGGGATTCGGGCAGCGGGCCGACGAGGTCGCCGGGGCGTGGCGGCCGGGTGCCGCCTGGACCGGCGGCTACCTGCCGCTGCAGGAGCCCACCGTGCTGCTCGGCGACCCCGGGTTCAGCGCCGACACCGAGCAGGCGTTCCGCAACGGCTGGTACCGCGAGCAGATCGAGGTGCCCACCGCCCGGCCCGCCGACGGTGCGATCCGCTTCCCCGACGGGACGCTCACCGTGAAGCTGCTCAGCGCCGCCGAGGCGTACCGTCAGCTCGACCAGGGGGACCCGCCGCCGTGCGAGGGACGGCCGAGGGGCCCCGGCCGGCCGGCGAAGCCCGGCTCCGGCCCGGTCGTGGAGCCGGGACCCGACGGCCCGACCGTCGGGGAGGGACCGTACGGCCACAGCGTCGGCCCGAACGACCCGGCCAGCAGCGCGCCGTCGTCGGCCTGCGTGCCGCTCACCGTCACCGCCGTGACGCTCGGCACCGCGCCGGTGCGCACGAGCCGGGGCGAGGCGCAGGTGCCGGCGTGGCTGTTCACCGTCGACGAGTTGACCACGAAGGTGGCCCGGCTCGCCGTCGCCGACCCCGCGGCCCCGCCCGAGGGGGTCGCGCCGACGGGTCGGGCACCCGACGGGGTGGTCAGCGCGCAGGACCTGCGGGCCGTCGACGGGGCGAAGCTGACCTGGCGGGTCGGCGTGGGCGCCTGCGACACCGGGATCACCCCGCTCGTGCAGGAGCGCGACGACGTGGTGGTGGTCGGCGGCGGGGTCGTCCGCGGCACCGGCGTGTGCGTCGACCTGCTCAAGCTGGAGCCGGTCACCGCCACCCTCAAGGCACCGCTGGGTAAGCGCCCGGTGCTCGACGTGGTCACCGGCGCGCCGCTGGTCCTGCGCCCCTGAGCGCGGCCCGAGGATGCGGGGCGGCCCCCGAGGGTGCAGCGCACCCCCGAAGGCGCTCAGAGCAGCTGCGGGACCTCGGTGCTGATCGGCACCGGCAGCACGGTGGGCCGGTCCGCCGCCAGTGCCGCGCCCAACGCGTCGCCCAGCCCGTCCAGCTCCTCGACGACGGTGGCGGCGCAGCCGTATCCCCGGGCCACGGCGACGACGTCGAGGCCGGGCAGGTCCAGGCCGGGCACCCCGGGGGTGTGTTTCAGCTCGGCGAACGCCTTGAGGATCGCGTACTGCTGGTTGACCGGGACCACGACGGCCAGCGGCAGGCGCAGCCGCGCGGCCGTCCACAGCGCCTGCACGGAATAGTGGAACGACCCGTCGCCGATCACCGCGACCACCGGCCGGCCCCGCCCGGTGTCCCGCTCGGCCAGCGCGATCCCGACCGCCGCCGGCAGCCCGAACCCGAGGCCGCCGCTGGCCATCGTGAAGTACGACCCGGGGCGGGTGACCGGCAGCCGGCGGCGCAGCGCGGCCAGGTTGGACGGTGACTCCTGCACGAGCACCCCGTCGGGCGGCCAGTGCCGGGCCAGGGCGGCGAACAGCGCGTCGGGGCTCACCGGCGGGCCCGCGTCGGGCGGCCCCGGGGCCGGCCGGGGCGGCGGGGGCGGTCGGTCGGTCGCCGGGAGCAGCTCGACCAGGGCGGCCAGGGCCAGGCCCGGGTCGGCGAGCAGGCCGTCGCCGACCGGGGCGCGGGCCGTCTCGTCGGGGTCGTCGGTGACGTGCAGCAGGCGGGTGCCGGCGGGCAGGTAGTCGCCCGGCACGTGCGGGTAGTAGCGGAACACGGGCGCGCCGACCACCAGCACCGTGTCGTGGCCGACCAGCGCCTCGGCCAGGGGCCCGATCGCGTACGGCAGCACGCCCCGGTAGTGCGGGTGGTCCTCGGGGAACGGGGTCCGCTCGGGGGCGGGCGCGGCCCAGACCGGGGCGGCCAGCCGCTCGGCCAGCGCCACCGCCGCCGGCCACGCCCCGGCCCGGTCGACCGCCCCGCCGAGCACCAGCGCGGGGCTGCGGCTGGCGGCCACCTGGGCGGCGAACTCCCGCAGCCGGGCCGGGTCGGGGGCGTACCGGGTGGCCACGGTGCGCACCTCGGGCGGCCCGTCCGCCGGCCGGGCCCAGTCGTCCAGCGGCAGGGAGAGGAAGACCGGGCCGGCGGGCGGCTGCACCGCCGTGGCGTACGCCCGCATGAACGCCGCCGGGATGTCCTGCGCGCGGGCCGGCTCGTGGCTCCACTTGACGTACGGCTGGGTCAGCTCGGCCGCCCGGGGGCTGGCCAGCCGGGGCTCCAGCAGCAGCATCTCCCGGCTCTGCTGACCGGCCGAGACGATCAGCGGGGTCTTGTTGTGCCAGGCGGTGACGAGATTGCCCATGCCGTTGCCGGTGCCCGGGGCGGTGTGCAGGTTGACGTGGGCGGGGCGGCCGGTGGCCTGGGCATACCCGTCGGCCATGGCGACGGCGGACGCCTCGTGCAGGGCGTGGACGTACCGGAAGTCGGCGGGGAAGTCCTGGAGGAAGGGCTCCTCCGTCGAGCCCGGGTTGCCGAACACGGTGGTCATGCCCAGCGCCCGCAGCAGCTCGTACGTCGTCTCGCGGACCGTTGCCACCCGCCGAATCTATCGGGAAAAGCACCACCTACCGGGCGATTCGCCCTGCCGTGAGCCCGGCCGGGCTCACGGCAGGGCGAAGGGCAGCTTGATCCCGTCCAGCGCCCGCCCGCACGGGCAGTCCCGCCCGGCCGGCAGGGCGGCGACGGCGTCCAGCAGCACCCCGCGCAGCCGGTCGGTGTTCTCGGCGAAGACCCGGAAGACCTCCTCCTGGGTGACCGACTCGCCCGCCTCCACCCCCGCGTCGAGGTCGGTGACCAGCGCGATCGGGGTGTAGCAGAGGGCCAGCTCGCGGGCGAGCACCGCCTCCGGGTGCCCCGTCATGTTGACCACCGCCCCGCCGATCGCGGTGAACCAGCGCGACTCCGCCCGGGTGGAGAAGCGCGGCCCCTCCACGACCACCATCGTCCCGCCGTCGACGGCCGGCACGCCGCGGCCCGCCGCCGCGTCCAGCAGCGTCCGCCGCCCCACCGGGCAGTACGGGTCGCCGAAGGCCACGTGCACCGCGCCCCGGTCGTAGTAGGTCTGCACCCGCCCGCTGGTGCGGTCGATCAACTGGTCCGGCACCACGAACGTGCCCGGCCCCAGCTCGGGGCGGAGCCCGCCGACCGCGCACGGGGCGAGGACCTGCCGCACCCCGAGCGCCCGCAACGCCCACAGGTTCGCCCGGTACGGGATCAGGTGCGGCGGGTGCCGGTGGTCGCGCCCGTGCCGGGGCAGGAACGCCACCCGCCGGCCGCCCACCTCGGCGATCGTGACCGGGTCCGATGGCTCGCCGTACGGCGTCTGGACCGGGTGCTCGGTCGCGCCCTCCAGCAGGGCGTAGAGCCCCGACCCGCCGATGACCGCGATGTCCGCCGTCGGACCCATCGTCGCCCCCTTCGATCCCACTCGATCACCCACCGGTCAGACCTTAGCCAGCGCCCCGGGCGCAGGCTATGGTGCCAGGCATGGCGTTGACAGCACGGATGAGCCCGGCGTCCCGTGCCGACCGGGTCGGGCAGGCCACCCCCCATGCCGGCCACGACGTCGGTTCCGCCCGGCCCGGCGGCGGCGTCGTCCCGGGGTGCCTTCTCCGCGTCCCGGCGCGCGGCTGACGGATGTCCGACATGCAGGGAGAGGACCAGGCGATCGGCGGGCGGGCGATGGACTCGATGACCGGACGGCTGCTGGTCGCGACCCCCACGCTCAAGGACCCGAACTTCGACCGCACGGTGGTGCTGCTCGTGGCCCACGAGCCGGGCGGCGCGCTCGGTGTGGTGCTCAACCGGGCCACGGAGGTGCCGGTCGCCGACGTCCTCGGCGACTGGAGCGACCTGGCGCGGGAGCCGGCGGTGCTGTTCGAGGGCGGTCCCGTCCAACCCGACTCGGCCATCTGCCTGGCCCGGATGCGCAACCCCGTCAAGCGGCTGCGGGGCTTCCACCAGGTCTCCGGCGCGGTGGGCACGATCGACCTCTCCGTGGACCCGGAGCGGATGCGGGAGAGCATCGGCGGCATCCGGGTCTTCGCCGGCTACTCGGGCTGGGGCGCGGGCCAGTTGGAGCAGGAGATCGAGGACGGGTCCTGGTTCGTCCTGGACGCGCTGCCCGGCGACGCGTTCGTCGACCGCCCCGACGACCTGTGGCCGATGGTGCTGCGCCGGCAGGGCGGGATGATGGCCGCCGTCGCCCACTTCCCTCCCGACGTGGCGCTCAACTGACGCGCGCGGGGGAGGGGCCCCGCGAGATGACCATGCGGGCGGGCGTGTGTATAGTTCTCTCCGTGCCCGGGAGACCGGGGGCGAACAGCAAGGGGCCGTGGCGCAGCTGGTAGCGCACCACACTGGCAGTGTGGGGGTCAGGGGTTCGAGTCCCCTCGGCTCCACCGAACGCACCGTAGTGCGAACCGGTGGTCAATCATGATCAACCCCGCTCGGGATCGAGCGGGGTTTCGTCTTATCTGTCCGAATCCGGCCGGCCGGCGGTGGCTGGTCAGCCGACGGTGATGACCAGGTTGCCCCGCACGTCGCCGTCGGAGAGCCGTTTGAAGGCGGCGCGGGCCTCCGGCAGGGGCATGGTGTCGTCGATCAGCGGCCTGAGGCCGGTCGTGCTCATCAGGGTGAACAGGCGCATGTACTCCTCGCGGGTGCCGCTGAGCGAACCCACGATGTTGATCTGGTGGAAGTAGACGCGGTGCAGGCGGGCGGGGGGAACGTCGCCGGTGGTGGCCCCCGCGACCACTACCGTGCCGCCGTGGCGGACGCTGCGTAGGGAGTGGTGCCAGGTGGCCTTGCCGACGCCGTCGATGACCGCGTCGACCCGCTCCGGCAGGTCGGTGTCGTGCTCGAACGTCGCGGCGGCGCCGAGCCGGTGGGCGATGGCGCGCTTCTCCGGCGTGCGGCCCGTCGCCCACACCCGCAGGCCGGAGGCCGCGCCGATCGAGATCAGCGCGGTGGAGAGGCCGCCTGCGGCGCCCTGGACGAGAACCGTGTCGCCCGGTTGCAGCCGCGCCTTGGTGAACAGCATCCGGTAGGCCGGCAGCCAGGTGCACACCAGGCAGGCGGCCTCCTCCCACGTCAGGTGGGCCGGCACCGGCAGCAGGCCGGAGCGGGGGGCGGTGAACTGCTCGGCCAGCGTGCCGGGACGCGCCCCGGACAACTGCGCCGCCGGCAGGTGCAGCGTCTCGTCGCTGACCCCCGGCGGCGTGTCGAGCAGCGGATACAGCAGCACGCGCCGACCGTCGGGGTCGAGGCCGGCCGCCTCGCAGCCGAGGATCCGCGGGTACTGGTCGTGGTTGAGGCCGACGCCGCGCAGGGTCCACAGGTCCTTGTGGTTGAGCGACACCGCCCGTACGTCGACGCGGACCCAACCGTCGGGGACGACCGGGGTGGGCCGCTCGCCGACGACGAGAGCGGAAAGCGGATCGTCCGGGGTGGGTGCCGAGGCATACACGGCCCTCATGCTGTCGCTGGGCATGTGGCCAAGCTAACGGCGCTCGTCGGGCCGTCACAACGGGTGCGCGACGGTCTTACCAGAGTAGGGGATGGCGGGCGTCGACAACTTTTCTAGCCTCGATTCGTCCGGTGGACGGCGTGCGAGCGACGAGAGGTTTCGACATGGCCGAACCGATCACGTACCTGGAGCACTGGGACCGTACGGACCCGTTCGACCCGCCGAAACTGCTGCGGGACCTCGCCGTGGAGCAGCCACTGGCCAGGATGGTCTATCCCGACGGGCACGTCGGCTGGCTGGCGACCGGGCTCGACGTGGCCAAGGAGGTGCTGAGCAGCCCGGTCTTCAGCCACAACTTCCACTCCGCGCACTTCCCGGTGACCAAGAAGGGGCAGCCCTTCCCGTCCATGCCGATCATCCCGGGCATGTTCATCCACATGGACCCGCCGGAGCACACGCGCTACCGCAGCATGCTCACCGGCGAGTTCACCACGCACCGGGTGGCCGTGCTCGGCGAGCGGATCGAGACGGCTGCGGCGGAGCAGCTGGCGGCGCTGCGCGCGCTGGGCCCGCCCGCCGACCTGGTCACCGGGTACGTGCAACCGCTGTGCCGCCGGGTCCTGTGCGACCTGGTGGGCATCCCGGACGAGGGGGGACCGCTGCTCGCGGCGCTGTCGGAGACGGCGAACGACGACGCGGTGCCGGTCGAGGAGGAGTTCGCCGCGGAGAAGCGGGCGTTCCTCTACCTGCGGGACCTGGTGGGCAAGGAACGCGCCGACCCCGGCGACTCGATGATGAGCCGGCTGACGGCCGTACCCGGCCTGACCGACCGGGAGATCACCAACATGCTCCTCATCGTCTTCGTGGCCGGCCTCACCACCTGCGAGGGGGCCCTGGCCGCCGCCACCCTGGCGTTGCTGCATCACCGTCGGCAGCTCGACGCCTTCCGGGCCGCGTGCGCCGAGGGCGTCGGCGTGGAGGCGGCAGTCGAGGAGCTGCTGCGCTACACCACGGTCAACCAGTACCAGATCTTCCGCACCGCGCTGGAAGACGTGCAGGTCGGCGGCCAGCTCGTCCGCAAGGGGGACACCGTCACGGTCTCCCTGCCGGTCGCCAACCGCGACGCGCGCCGCTTCGCCGCCCCCGACCTGTTGGACCTGGCCCGCGACACGGCCGGCAACGTCGCGTTCGGCTACGGCGTGCACATCTGCCTCGGTCAGCGCCTGGCCCGCGTCCTGCTCGCCGTGGCCCTGCGTACGCTGGTCGTCGGTCTGCCCGGCCTTGGCCTGGACGGGGCGGTCGAGCAGGTGCGGCTGCGGGCCCGGACGCCCGTCTTCAGCGTCCACGACCTGCCCGTGCGGTGGTGACCGCGCCGCAGGGCGACGTCGACGTCCTCGTGGTGGGACTCGGCCCGACCGGAGCGGCGCTGGCGATCATGCTCGCCCAGCGGGGCTGGCGGGTCGCCGTCGCCGAACGACGGCCGGAGCCCTATCCGCTGCCGCGCGCCACCAGCTTCGACGGCGAGACCGCCCGGCTGCTGGCGGGCACGGGCGTCGGCGCGGAGCTGCGGGAGCTGTCGCTGCCGGCCACCGGTTACCAGTGGCGCGACGCCCGGGGCCGGGTGCTGCTCGACATCGCGTTCTCCCGCACCGGCCGGTACGGCTGGCCGGACGCGAACACCATGCACCAGCCGGCGCTGGAGGCGGTGCTCACCCGGCGGCTCGCCGAGTTCCCGCAGGCGCGGGTGTGGCGCGGCCGTCAGGTCGTGAGCCTGGCCGAACACGGCGACCGCGTCGTCGTCGGCACCCGGAGCGTGGACGGCGCGGCGCACACGGTCACCGCCGGCTGGGTGATCGGCTGTGACGGGGCGAACAGTTTCGTCCGCGAGTGGCTCGGCGTCGGCGTCACCGACCTGGGCTTCTCCTACGACTGGCTGCTGTGCGACGTGGAGCTGACCGGCGACCGCGAGTTCGTGCCGACGAACCAGCAGCTCTGCGACCCGGCCCGCCCGACGACGATGGTGGGCAGCGGGCCCGGACGCCGGCGCTGGGAGTTCATGCGGCTGCCCGGTGAGGACGTGGCGGAGCTGCGGACCGAGGACGCGCCGTGGCGGCTGCTCGCCCGGCACGGCGTACGGCCCGGGACGGCCCGGCTGCTGCGCAGCGCGACCTACACGTTCCAGGCGATGTGGGCGCAGCAGTGGCGGGTCGGCCGGGTGCTGCTCGCCGGGGACGCGGCGCACCTGATGCCCCCGTTCGCGGGCCAGGGCATGTGCTCGGGGATCCGGGACGCGGCGAACCTCGCCTGGAAGCTGGACCTCGTGCTGCGCGGCGCGCCGGACGCGCTGCTGGACACCTACACCGTCGAGCGGCGCGGCCAGGCCCGCCAGGCGATCCGCGAGTCGGTGAAGCTGGGCCGGGTCATCTGCGTGACGGACCCGGCCGCCGCCGCCGACCGCGACGCCGCCATCCTGGCCAACGCCCGGCCGGGCCCGGCCACCCCGGAACCCGCGAAACCACTGACCGAGGGGCTGCTCAGCGGGCTGCCGCAGGCGCTGGCGGCGGCCCGGGGCGCGGTGGTGCCGCAGGGCCGGGTCCGTCTGCGCGGCCGGACGGGGCTCTTCGACGACCTGGTGGGGCGCGGCTTCGTGCTGCTCACCGCAGGCGGGCCGGCCGTGCCGTGCACCGTGGAGACGCCCGCCGGGCCCGGCCCGGACGTGACGGTCGCGCACCTGGCGGCGGGAGCCGTCGAGGACGTCGACGGCCTCTACCTGCCCTACCTGGCGGGGCTCGGCGCGACGGCGGTCCTGGTCCGCCCGGACCACCACGTCTTCGGCGCGGTCGCCGACCCCGAGCAGGTCCCCGCCCTGCTCGCGGACCTGGGGAGGCAGCTCCACGCGGCGTGAGGGCACAGGGTACGGTGGGTCGTCACAGCCGTCCCGTTGAGGCAGGTTCATGGAATTCGGGCTCATCAGCCTCGCGGACCTCACGTCCGAGCCGCGCGCGGACCACCCGGTCGCCCCCGACGAGCGGATCCGCCAGATCGTCCGCCTCGGGCAGCTCGCCGAACAGGCCGGCCTCGACGTCTTCGCGGTCGGCGAGCACCACCACCCGAACTACGCGGTGACCTCGCCGGCCGTGGTGCTGGCCGCGGTCGCCCAGGCCACCGGGCGCATCCGGCTCGCCAGCGCCACCACCCTGATCGGCGTCCTGGACCCGGTGCGGGTCTACGAGGACTTCGCGACCCTCGACGCGCTGTCCGGCGGTCGCGCCGAGATCACCGTCGGTCGCGGCGCGTTCCCCGAGCCGTTCGACCTGTTCGGCTACGACATGAACGACTACGACGCGCTGTTCACCGAGCATCTCGACCTGCTGCTGACGGCCACCCGGCAGCAGTTCGTGAGCTGGCAGGGCAGCCACCGGCCCGCGCTGCTGGGCTCCTGGGTCGGCCCCCGCGCCGTGCAGCAGCCGCTGCCCGTCTGGGCCGGCGTCGGCGGTAACCGGGGCAGCGTGCTGCGGGCGGGGGCGCTCGGGCTGCCCGTCGCGGTCGCGGTGACCCCCGGTTCGACGGCGCGGCTCGCGGAGAACCTGGCCGCCTACCGGGCGGCGGCGGCCGAGCACGGCCACGACCCCGCCGCGATCCGGGTGGCGACCACGAGCCAGGCCCACCTCACCCCGCGCCCCGGCGGGGTCGCGGACTACTACCCGTACTGCGCGGAGTATCTCGACCTGCACTCGCGGGGCCGGATCGTGCTCGACCGCGACGGCTTCGACCGGCACGTCGCCGGTGGCGAGGCGCTGCTGGCCGGCGACCCCGAGCAGGTCACGGAGAAGATCCTCGCGCAGCATCGCCGGCTGGGACAGCATCGCGTGCTGTTCCAGGTCGACGCGGGCGGGCTGCCCTTCGCGGACGTCGCCCGCACCGTCGAGCTGCTCGGCGGCGAGGTGGTCCCGGCGGTCCGGGCCGCCCTGGCCGCCGGCCACGCCGACTCAGGGCAGACGACAGGAGCGCCGCGATGACCACCACGGATCCCGACGAGGCGACGGTCGCAAGGTTGCGCGCCGCTGGCTGCGTCTTCGCCGAGGACGAGGCGCGGCTGCTCGTCGAGGCCGCGCGGACGCCGGAGGAGCTGCACGAGCTCACCCGGCGGCGGGTGCTCGGCGAGCCGCTGGAGGTCATCCTCGGCTGGGCCGAGTTCTGCGGGCTGCGGATCGTCGTCGAACCCGGCGTCTTCGTGCCCCGCCAGCGCACCACCTACCTCGTCGAGCAGGCCGTCGCCGTGACCCGGCCGGGCGCGGTGGTGGTGGACCTGTGCTGCGGGACGGGGGCGATCGGCGCGGCCGTCGCGGCCCGGGTGCCCGGGGTCCGGCTGCACGCCTGCGACATCGAGCCCGCGTCGGTGCGCTGCGCCCGCCGCAACCTCGAACCGATCGGCGGGCACGTTCACGCGGGCGACCTCTACGCCGCCCTGCCGGCCGCGCTGCGGGGCACCGTCGACGTGCTGGTCGTCAACGCGCCGTACGTGCCCACCGACGAGATCGCCATGATGCCGCCCGAGGCGCGCGAACACGAGCCCCTGGTGGCGCTCGACGGCGGCGTCGACGGCGTCGCGGTGCACCGGCGGGTGGCCGAGGGCGCGGCCCGGTGGCTCGCCCCCGGCGGGCGGCTGCTCATCGAGACCGGCGAGGGGCAGGCCGGGTGGACGGCGGCGGCGATGTCGGCACACGGGCTGGTGGCGACCACGTCCACCTCCGACGAGTGGTACTGCACGGTGGCCGTCGGCCGACGGACCGACGACTGTCAATCTGAGGGATAGGGGACCGCGCTCCTCTGCCGATACGTTCCTGACTAGCCCTGGCGCGTCAGGCACCGGCATTGGAGGAGCACCGTGCCACAACCCGACCACTACGTACGCCAGATCCTCGCCAAGCTGCACGAGAACCCCGGCGGCACGGCGCTGATCTCGCGTGGCGAGCCCGTGCGCGCCGGGGACCTCGCCGCCTCGGTGGAGACGGCGGCGGCGGCGATGCACCGGCACGGCATCGGGCCCGGCAGCCTCGTCGCCGTGCTGACCGACCCCAACACCGCGGCCACCCTGCTGCTGCGGTGGGCGGCCAACCTGCTCGGTGCGACGGTGGTGCACATCCGTGGCGTCAACGCGGTCAACCCCGACGAGGAGCTGCCGCTCGCCGTGCAGCGGGAGATCCTCGCCTCGACCCGTCCCGCGATGCTGGCCGTCGACCCGGCCAACGTGGAGCGCGCCCGGTCGCTGTGCGCGCCGCTCGGCGCGGCGCCCCTGGTCGCCGCGCTCGGCCCGGCCGGGGACGCCGTCGACCTCACCGCGGGCGCGTCCTCCTTCGACCCGCAGATGGTGCGCGACGGCGACGTCGCCGTGGTGATGTTCACCAGCGGGTCGACCGGCCGGCCGAAGGGGGTGAGCTGGAGCTTCCGGGTCAAGAACGAGATGGCGCAGGCCCAGGCGGCGCACGGGCAGCGGGTGACCCTGCTGATCACCGCGCCGCTGACCCACTCCGGCGGGTCCTCGGCCGACGACACGATGGTGACCGGCGGGCTCGTGGTGCTGCACCACGGCTTCGACCCGGCGGCGGTGCTGGCGGCGATCGGCGCGCACCGGATCAGCCGGCTGGTGCTGGGCTCGCCGCAGGTCTACGCCCTCGCGGCGCACCCGGACACCGACCGCACCGACCTGTCGAGCCTGCGCGAGGTGTTCTACACCGGCAGCCCCGCCTCGCCGGAACGCCTCGCCGAGGCGGCGAAGATCTTCGGACCCGTGCTGATGCAGGTCTACGGCACCAGCGAGACGGGGCTGATCAGCCTGCTGCTGCCGCACGAGCACCTCGACGCGGGGCTGCGCCGCACGGTCGGCCGCCCGCCCGCCGCCGTGCAGGTCGACATCCGCGACCCGGACACCGGCGAGGCGCTGCCCACCGGCCAGGCCGGCGAGGTGTGCGTGACCGGCCGCTGGCGCATGGAGCGCTACTGGAACGAGCCGGAGCTGACCGCCGCCGCCATCCGCGACGGGCACGTGCGCACCGGCGACATCGGACACCTCGACGAGGACGGCTACCTGCACCTGCACGGTCGCCTCGCCGACGTGATGAAGGTCAACGGCATCAAGGCGTACCCGGACGCGGTCGAACGCGCGTTGATGGACCACCCGGCGGTGGCGCAGGCCGCCGTCTTCGGGGTGGAGGACACCAACCGGGTGGAGCGCATCGTCGCGGTCGTCGCGCTGCGCGACGGCGAGCACGTGGACGTCGCCACGCTGCGCGAGCACGTCGCCGTGGTCCTGTCGCCCAGCCACGTCCCCGCCGAGATCGAGTTCCGGGACGCCCTGCCGGTCACCGGCCCCGGCAAGCCCGACCGGGGGCTGCTGCGCGCCGACGTCACCGCCGTGGTCACCCGTCGGGTGCGCGCGGAACAGGAAGCGCGGGAGCGGCTGCGGGCGGAGCTGGCCACCGTGGAGCCGACGCTGGTCGGTACGCCGTCGCCGGACGATCCCGTCCTCGTCGAGCTGCCCGGCGCGGTGGGGCAGGAGATCGTCGCGTACGCCCGGGGGGCGGGGACGCCGGCGCGGGACGTGGTGCACGCCGCCTACGCCGTGGTGCTGTCCTGGCTCACCGGGCAGGACCACGTCGCGTTCGGCGGTGACGACCCCCGCGACGGCGTGCTGGCGCGCGTCACCGCGGGCGACGCCTTCGCGGACCTCGTCGCCGCAGTGCGCCAGGTGCGCAGGATCCGCGACCTGGCCGCCACCAGCCCGCTCTTCGACACCGCCGTGCTCGTCCTGCCGGAGCACGCCGACGTCCGCGCGCACCGGCCGGGCACCGGCACCAACCTGGTCGTGGCCGCGCAACCCGTCGGCGACGGCCTGCGGCTGGCCGGCTGGCACCGGCCGGGCATCGACGCCGGGGCCGTGCTCGGCATGCTCGCCACCGTCCTGCGGGCCGCCGGGGCGGACCCGGGCACGCCGGTGGGACGCCTGCCGATGGCCGCCGAACCCCAGCGGCGGCAACTCCTCGACGACTGGAGCCACGGCGCGCCGGGGCCCGAGCGGCAGGTGTTGACGGCGCTGCTCGACCGGCCCGTACGCGAGAGCCCCGACGCCGTCGCGGTCGTCACCGCGACCGGCACGATCAGCTACGCCGCGCTGTCGGGCCGCGCGAACCGGCTGGCCTGCCTGCTGCGCGCCCGGGGCGCGGCCCCGGGGACGCTGGTCGCCCTCGCGCTGCCCCGCTCGGCGGACCTGATCACCGCCGTGCTCGCCGTGGCCCGCACCGGTGCCGCGTTCCTCGTCGTCGACCCCGGCTACCCGGCGGAGCGGATCGCCTTCATGCTCTCCGACGCCCGCCCGGTCCTCGTGTGCACCAGCTCCGCCGCCGCCACGGCCCTGCCCGCCGACGGCACGACGCTGGTGCTCGACGATCCGGCCGTGCGGTCGGCGTGGGAGCGCGCGTCGGACCCCGCCGGCGACGCACCGCCGCCGGCCCTGACGGACGTCGCCTACGTCGTCTACACCTCCGGCACCACGGGCCGGCCCAAGGGGGTCGCCGTCACCCACTCGGGGCTGAGCGCCCTGACCCGGGCCATGGTCGACGGCATGGACCTGCGGCCGGGAAGCCGGCTGCTCCAGTTCGCCTCCCCGAGCTTCGACGCGTTCGTCGCCGAGCTGCTCGGCGCGTTCGGCGCGGGATCCGCCCTGGTCGTCGCGGGGGACACCGCCCTGGCGGGCGAGGCCCTGGCCGGGGTGCTCGCCGACTGCCACGTCGACCGGGTGCTGCTGCCCCCGGTGGCCGCCGGGTCGATCGGCCCCGACGACGCGCCGGCCGTGCGCGGCATGATGACGGCGGGGGAGGCGTGCCCGGCCGACCTGGCCGCCCGCTGGGCGTCCGGCCGGCATCTGGTCAACGCGTACGGCCCGACCGAGGTGACCGTGTGCGCCACCGTCAGCGATCCGCTGACCGGCGAGGGCACGCCGCCGATCGGACGGCCGATCGCCGGCACCACGACGTACGTTCTCGGGCCCGGCCTGCAACCGGCGCCGCCCGGCGTCACCGGCGAGCTGTACGTGGCCGGCGACGGGGTGGCCCTCGGCTACCTCGGACGCCCCGGCCTGACCGCCGCCCGCTTCGTGGCGGACCCGTTCGCCGACGACGGCTCGCGCATGTACCGCACCGGCGACCTCGTCTCCTGGTCGCCGGAGGGCACGCTGTTCTTCCACGGCCGCCGCGACGAGCAGGTCAAGCTGTACGGGCACCGGATCGAGCTCGGTGAGGTCGAGGCGGTGCTGTCCGGCCATCCGGCGGTGGGCCGGGCCGTCGCCTCCGTCCGCCAGGTCGCCCCCGGCCGCAGCCAGCTCGTCGTCCACGTCGTCCCCGCCGACGGCGTCGCGCCCGACGGCGCGGAGCTGCGCGAGTACGCGGCCGGGAAGCTGCCCGCGTTCATGGTCCCCGCCGCCGTCGTGTTCACCGACGCCTTCCCGGTCACCCCGGCCGGCAAGCTGGACCGCCGGGCCCTGCCGGAGCCCGCCGCCGCGACGGCGCGCCCCGCCGCCGGCCTGACCACCGCCCAGCGGGCGTTCCGGGCCATCTTCATGGACCTGCTCTCGGTGCCCGACGCGCAGGCCGACAGCAACTTCTTCCAGCTCGGCGGCGACAGCATGCTCGCGGTCACGCTGATCCAGCGCGCCCGCGACGCGGGCTACGCGCTCTCGCCGCGCGAGATCATCGACCACCCGACGGTCGCCGGCCTGGCCGCGGTCGCCACCAGCGTCGCCCGTCCCGTCGAGCCCGAGGCCCAGGAGAGTCCCTCATGATGACCCCGCACCCGGTGGTGTCGCCGGACGACCTCGCCGACATCGACCTCGCCGACCCCCGCCTGCACGCCGAGCGCGACCTCAGCGCGGTGTGGCGGCACCTGCGCGGGCGACGCGAGCTCTACCACCAGCCCGCGCGCGGCGCACAGCCCGGCTTCTGGGTCGTCACCCGCTGGGAGGACGCCAACGCCGTCTACCGGGACAAGGAGCACTTCACCGTCGAACGCGGCAACGCGCTCAACACGTTGCTGGCCGGCGGTGACCCGGCGGCCGGGACGATGCTGGCGGTGACCGACGGCATCACCCACTCGCGCATCCGCAACCTGCTGATGGGCGCGTTCTCCCCGCGGATGCTCGACGACATCCGGGCGAGGGTGCGGCAGACCGTCGACGAGCTGCTCACCGCCGCCATCGAGAAGGGCGAGTGCGACTTCGTCCGCGACGTCTCCGGCAACATTCCCCTCGGCGCCATCTGCGACCTGCTGGGCGTGCCCCGCTCCGACCGGCAGTACCTGCTGGACCGCACGTCGCAGGCGTGGAGCTCCGACGAGGCGGACGCGCGGCCCGAGGACAGCTGGGCGGCCAAGAGCGAGATCCTGCTCTACTTCTCCGACCTGGCCCGCTCCCGGCGGGGCAGCGACGCCAACGACGTGGTGACGCTGCTGGCGAACTGCCGTATCGACGGCGAGCCGCTGAGCGAGGCGGAGGTCATGGCCAACTGCTACGGCCTCATGATCGGCGGCGACGAGACCGGCCGGCACGCCATCACCGGCGGCATGCTCGCCCTGATCGAGCACCCCGACCAGTGGCGGGCGCTCAAGAACGGCGAGGCGGACCCGGCCGTCGCGGGCGAGGAGCTGCTGCGCTGGACGGTGCCGTCGCTGCACGGCGGCCGTGCCGTCACCGCCGACGTCGAGATCGACGGCCAGACGCTGCGCGCCGGCGACATCGTCAGCGTGTGGATCGCCTCGGCCAACTTCGACGAGGAGGTCTTCGGCGATCCGGACCGGTTCCGGCTCGACCGTTCGCCGAACCGGCACCTCACGTTCGCCGTCGGCACCCACTACTGCCTCGGGCACTACCTGGCCCGCATCGAGATCGAGGAGATGCTCGCCTCGCTGCGCCGCCGGGTGTCGCACGCCGTGCAGACCGGACCGGAGAGCTGGATCTATTCGAGCATCCTGCACGGGATGAGCTCGCTACCGCTGGCGCTGACCGCCGAGAGCGTCGACCTGGCCTAGAAGGAGCCCGCATGCCGCACGCGTTCGACGACGAGGACGCGAGTTTCCTCGTCCTGCGCAACCACGCGAGGCAGTACTCGCTGTGGCCCTCGTCCGCGGTCCCGCCGACGAGCTGGACCGTCGCCGCCGGCCCCGCACCGCACGCCGAATGCCTCGCCTACGTCGAACAACACTGGACCGACCTGCGACCGGAAGGATCAGGTACACCTCGATGAGCAGTTCGCTGAGGGGACCGCTCCCCATCGTTCCCCAGGACAGCACGGACGCCGGCGAGCTGTACGCCACCTCGCTGGTGCGGATGGCGGCCCTGCCGGCCGCCGTCGACGAGGTCCTGCGGGAGATCGAGGACGTCGCCCGCGAGGAGCAGATCCCCGTCGTGGGACGGCTGGAGGGCATGCTCCTGCAGACGCTGGCGTCGCTGCCCGGCGCGTCGACCCGCCGCATCCTCGACATCGGCACGGCCATCGGCTATTCGGCGATCTGGCTGGCCCGCGCCCTCGCGCCGGGCGGCCGGGTCACCACCATCGAGATCGACCCCGTGCGGGCCGGGCGGGCGGCCCGCTTCATCGACCGGGCCGGCTACGCCGACCGGGTCGACGTGCTCGTCGGCGACGCCTTCGACATGCTGCCCGAGCTGGGCGAGTTCGACGTCATCTTCCAGGACGTGATGAAGCACCGCTACTTCGGCGACGACCCCTCGAAGGCCGCCGAGCTGCTCAAGCTCTCGAAGTCCCACCTCGCCCCGCAGGGCGTGCTCTTCATCGACAACGCGTTCTGCGGCAACCACGTCCTCGACGAGGGCGACCCGGACTCCATCGAGGCGCGCGGGGTGCGGTTGATGAACGAGCTGCTGGCCCAGGACACCGACTTCACCAGCGTCATCCTGCCGGTAAGGGACGGGCTGTGGGTCGCCCGCCGCTCGTAGCCGACGCGCCGCCGGGGGAGCCGGAGGCCGAGGAGCTGGTGCGGTTCGTCCTCGCGCCGGGCACCGTGGACGACCCGTTCGCGTACTACCGGCGGCTGCGGGACCTCGCCCCGGTGTACCGCAGCGCCACGCTCGGCGTGACGCTGCTCTCCCGCTTCGCCGACTGCCAGCGGGTGCTCACCGACAGCCGGACGTTCCCGGTCGTGGACGTGGCGTGGATGCGGGCCAACCAGCCGCAGCGTGGGCCGTCCCCCGCGCAGGAGCAGTTCATGTCGTCCCTGTTCTTCCAGAACCCGCCGGCGCACACCCGCCTGCGGCGGCTGCTGGCGCGGGGATTCAGCGCGCGGCAGTTGCTGGTCCTGCGGGATCCCGTGCGCGACGAGGTGGCGCGGGTGCTCGACGACCTGGCCGGGGCCGCCACCGCCGACTTCCAGCAGGCCGTCGCGGTGCCGCTGGCGTTGCGGGTGCTCGGCGGCCTGCTCGGGGTGCCGGTGACGGATCAGGACCGGACGTGGGAGCTGCTGCGGGAGGCCATCCCCGGCCCGCCCGCCCCGGGCACCGACCCGGCGCAGCTCGCGGCGGTCCTGCGTCGCTCCGCGACGGCGTCGGAGGAGCTGGTGGGCTACTTCTCCGAGCTGGCCGCCGCCCGGCGGGTCGCCCCGCGCGACGACCTGATCAGCGCCTGCACCGCCGAACACGCCGACGACCCGGACGGGCTCACCGACCGGGAACTGGGACTGGCGATCCTGCCCATCTTCGGCTCCGGCGTCACCACCCTCAGCGACACCCTCGGCAACGCCGCGTACGCGTTCGCCACCAACCCGCGGCAACTGGCCCGGGTCCGCCGCGACCCGGCGGCGGCCGCCGCCGCGTCCACCGAGGTGCTGCGGTACGGCGGCAACTACCACATCGCCCGCCGCTACGCGGCCCGCACCGTGGAGTTCGACGACGTGACGGTGCCGGAGGGCTCCGTCGTCGTGGTGCTGCTCAGCTCGGCCAACCGCGACCCGGCCCGCTTCGCCGACGCGGAGGCGTTCGACGTGGGCCGGCCCGAGATCGCCACGCTCGCGCTCGGCGCGGGCATCCACCACTGCCTCGGCGCGGCGCTGGCGCGGCTCGTGCTGGAGGAGTTCTGCGCCGCCCTGCACCGGCTGCCGGCGCTGCGGCTGGCCGGCGTCGTGCGGTGGCGTCCCTCGCTGCTCTTCTTCGGCCCGATGTCGCTTCCGCTGTCGACCTCGCTATCAGCCTGAGGGATGCCGCCGCCGCGGCCCGGTACCTAGCGTCGGTCCCGAGGCACACGCCGCGCCGGCGGGACCCTTGCAGCTCTGGAGGACGAACGTGGCTATGCCGGAACACGACCTCATCAAGGCGCTCCGGGAATCGGTCAAGGAGACGACGCGGCTGCGGCAGCGCAACAACGAACTGGTCGCCGCCGCCCGCGAACCGATCGCGATCGTGTCGATGGGGTGCCGGTTCGCGGGCGGCATCGCGGGCCCCGACGACTTCTGGACCGTGGTGTCGCAGGGCATCGACGTCTACACCCCGTTCCCCGACGACCGGGGCTGGGACCTCGACGGCCTCTACGACCCGGACCCGGACACCCCCGGGACGACGTACGTGCAGCAGGGCGCGTTCCTGCACGACGCCGCCCAGTTCGACGCGCGGTTCTTCGGCATCTCCCCGCAGGAGGCGCTGGCCATGGACCCGCAGCAGCGGCAACTGCTGGAGGTGAGCTGGGAGACGATCGAACGCGCCGGCATCGACCCGCGCAGCCTGCGCGGCTCGGACACCGGCGTGTTCGCCGGCATCGTCCACCAGGACTACGCCCCCGACCTCGCCGGCGCCGAGGACTACCTCAGCCTCGAACGCGCGCTCGGCAGCGCGGGCGGCGTCGCCTCCGGCCGGGTCGCCTACTGCCTGGGCCTGGAGGGGCCGGCCGTCACGGTCGACACGATGTGCTCGTCGTCGCTGGTGGCCATCCACCTGGCCAGTCAGGCGCTGCGGCGGGGCGAGTGCACCATGGCCCTGGCCGGCGGCGCCACCGTGATGGCCACCCCCGGTGGCTTCGTCGGCTTCGCCCGCCAGCGTGGCCTGGCCGCCGACGGGCGCTGCAAGTCGTTCGCCGCCGCTGCCGACGGCAGCAGCTGGGCGGAGGGCGTCGGCGTGCTGCTGCTCGAACGGCTCAGCGACGCCCACCGCAACGGCCACCACGTTCTCGCGGTCATCCGGGGCTCCGCTGTCAACTCCGACGGCGCGTCCAACGGGCTGACCGCCCCCAACGGGCCCGCGCAGCAGCGGGTGATCCGCCGGGCGTTGCAGGCGGCCGACCTGACGCCCGCCGACATCGACGCGGTCGAGGCGCACGGCACCGGCACCTCGCTCGGCGATCCCATCGAGGCACAGGCGCTGTTCGCCACGTACGGGCAGGGCCGCGACCCGCAGCGCCCGCTGCTGCTCGGCTCGGTCAAGTCCGTGATCGGCCACACCCAGGCGGCGTCGGGTGTGGCCGGGGTCATCAAGTCCGTTCTCGCCCTGCGGCACGGGCACCTGCCGGCCACCCGGCACGTCGACGCGCCCACCCCGCAGGTCGACTGGTCGCCGGGCACCGTGGAGCTGCTGCGGGAGGGCCGTGACTGGCCCGCCACCGACCGGCCCCGCCGCTGCGGAGTCTCCTCCTTCGGCGCCAGCGGCACCAACGTGCACCTGATCCTCCAGGAGGCGCCGCCCGCGCCGCAGGCCGAGCCGCCCCGGGAGCAGGACGGCCCGCTGCCCTTCGTCGTCTCGGCCCAGACCGCCACCGCCCTGGCCGCGCAGGCCCGCCGGCTCGCCGCCGTCGTGGCCGACGACGCGCCGCTCGGCAACCTCGCCGCGACCCTGGCCACCGGCCGCGCCCACCTGGGCCACCGCGCCGTGGTCGTCGCGCAGCGCCCCGACGAGCTGCGCGACGGGCTGAGCCTGCTGGCCGATGGGCGCACCGGCGGCGGCACGATCGCCGGGACGGGCCCCGCGGGCGACCCGGGCCAGGTCGTCTTCGTGTTTCCGGGGCAGGGCACCCAGTGGGTGGGGATGGGCCGCGAACTGCTGGACAGCTCCCCGGTCTTCGCCGCCCGGGTCGCGCAGTGCCAGGAGGCGTTCGACCCGTGGCTGGACTGGTCGGTCGCGGACGTGCTGCGCGGCGGCGGTCCGGACCTCGACCGGGTCGACGTCGTCCAGCCGGCGTGCTTCGCGGTGATGGTCGGCATGGCGGCGGTGTGGACGGCCGCCGGAGTGACGCCCGACGCAGTGCTCGGCCACTCCCAGGGCGAGATCGCGGCGGCCTGTGTGGCCGGGGCGCTGCCCCTCGCCGACGCGGCCCGCGTCGTGATCCTGCGCAGCCAGGCCATCGGCGGGCAGCTGCCCCCCGGCGGCGGCATGGCCTCCGTGGAGCTGCCGGCCGACGACGTCGCCGCCCTGATCGAGCCGTGGGGGCGGCGGTTGCAGATCGCGGCGGTCAACGGGCCCGCCGCCGTCGTCGTCGCCGGGGACGGCGCGGCGCTCGACGAGCTGGCCACCCAGGTCGTCGGCCGGGACTTCCGGTTCAAGCGGATCGCCGTCGACTACGCCTCGCACAGCCACTTCGTCGAGGCGATCGAGCCGGTCCTGCGCAACGACCTCGCCGGCCTCGCCCCGACCGCTCCGCGCATCCCGTTCTACTCCACCACCGAGGGCCGGTGGCTCGGCGACGACGACCGCCTCGACGCCGACTACTGGTACCGCAACCTGCGCGGGACCGTCCGTTTCGCCCCCGCCGTCCGCGACCTCGTCGCCCAGGACCATCGGGTCTTCGTCGAGCTGGGCGCCCATCCGACGCTGCTGGCCGCCGTCACCGCCACGGCGGACGCCCTGGGCGCGGACGTCACCGCCGTCGGCTCCATCCGGCGCGACGACGGCGGCCGGTCGCGGCTGCTGCGCTCCATGGCCGAGCTGTTCGTCCGCGGCGTGCCGGTGGACTGGCGGGCCCTCACCCCCGGCCGCGCCGTCGAACCCGCCCCGCTGCCCACCTACCCGTTCGACCACCAGCGGTACTGGATCACCATGCCCGGGACGCGGACGAGCCCTGAGTCGCTCGGGCAGACATCCAGCGACCACCCGCTGCTCGGCGCCCTGGTCGACCTCCCGCACGGCGACGGGCTGGTCCTCACCTCCCGGCTGTCGCTGACCACGCACCCGTGGCTGGCCGGCCACCGCATCCAGGGCACCGTGCTCGTGCCCGGCACCGTCTACGTCGACCTGGCCGTGCGCGCCGGCGACGAACTCGGCTGCGGCACCCTCGACGAACTGGTCATCGAGGCGCCGCTGCCGCTGCCCGAGGGCGGCGGCGTGCGGATCCAGGTGGCCGTGACGGGCACCGACGCCACCGGCCGGCGACCCGTGCAGGTCTACAGCAGCGCGGAGGGCACGACCGGCTGGACCCGCCACGCCACGGGCCTGCTCTCCGCCACCCCGGCCGGCGGCGGCCCGGTCGACCTCACCCAGTGGCCGCCGGCCGGCGCCTCGCGGGTGGACCTGGACGGCTTCTACGCCGGCCTCGCCGCCCGTGGCTACGACTACGGCCCCGCGTTCGCGGGCCTCACCGCCGTCTGGCGACGCGGCGAGGAGATCTTCGCCGAGGCCGCCCTGCCGGCCGGGCACGACGCCGACGCGGACCGGTTCGGCATCCACCCCGCCCTGCTGGACGCCGCGCTGCACGCCAACGCGTTCCACCGCCGCGACGACGAGCGCAACGTCCTGCCGTTCGCCTGGAACGGGGTCCAGCTCCACGCCACCGGCGCGCGTCGCCTGCGCGTGCGGGTGGCCCCGTACGGGCCGGACGCGCTGTCCTTCGACGCCGCCGACGAGCACGGCGTCCCGGTGCTGAGCATGGAGTCCCTCGTCTCGCTGCCGGTGGCCGACCTCACGGCCGGGCCGGCACCCGACTCGCTGTGGCAGCTCGACTGGACGCCCCTGCCGCCGCCGGCCGCCGCCACCAGGGGCCGCTGGGTCGACGTCGCCACCGCCGGCGACGTGGCCCGGCTCGCGCTGGCGGTGGAGAGCGGCGACGCCCCGCCCGACACCGTGCTGTGCGACGTGACCGGCGGCGGGTCCGGCAGCGACCCGCTGCCCCTGTTGCACCGGGTGCTCGGCGTCGTCCAGACCTGGCTCGCCGAGCCCGTTCCGGACGGGGTGCCGCTGGTGGTCGTCACGCGGGGCGCCGTGCCGGCCGCCACGGCGGTCGCCGACCCGTCCGGCGCCGCCGTGTGGGGGCTGCTGCGCTCCGCGCAGGCCGAGAACCCGGGCCGGTTCGTGCTGGTCGACGTCGAGCCCGGCGTGGACCGGGACCGGGCGGTGCTGCTGGCGCTCGCGGCGGGCGAGCCGCAGGCGGCGGTACGGGCGGACACCGTCCGGGTGCCGCGCCTGTGCCACGCGCGGCGCACCGAGCCCGCCACGCCCGCCGGTCCGCTCGCCGACGGCACCGTGCTGATCACCGGTGGGACGGGGGTGCTCGGTCAGCTGCTGGCCCGCCACCTGGTCGAGCGGCACGGCGTGCGCCACCTCGTGCTGGCCAGCCGCCGGGGCGCGGCCGCCGACGGGGTCCCCGCCCTGGTCGACGAGCTCGGCGGGCGGGGCGTCCACGTCCACGTCGTCGCCGGTGACCTCACCGACCGGGCAACCCTCGCCGCGCTGCTCGACGAGATTCCGGCCGACCGCCCGCTCTCCGGGCTGATCCACGCCGCCGGCGTGCTCGACGACGCCACGATCGCCGGCCTCGACCCGCGCCGCCTGGACGCCGTGTTCCTGCCCAAGGCTGCGGTCCTGCGGATGCTCGACGAGGCGACCCGCATCCTCCCGCCGGCCCTGTTCGCCGTGTTCTCCTCCGCGGCGAGCGTCTTCGGCTCGGCCGGGCAGGGCAACTACGCGGCGGCCAACGCCTACGTCGACGCGCTCGTGTCGGCGCGGCGGGCCGCCGGCCTGCCCGCCGTATCGCTGGCCTGGGGCCTGTGGGAGCCGGAGACGGGGATGACGGGCACGCTCGCCGAGGTCGACCGCACCCGGATGAGCCGTGGTGGCGTACGCCCGTTGTCCGCCGCCGACGCCCTGCGCATCTTCGACGCCGCCGTCGACGGCGGCGACGGCGACCTGCTGATCCCGATCCGCCTCGACCTGGGCGCGCTGCGCGCCGACGCGGCGGCCACCGGGACGGTGCCGCCGTTGTACCGGGCCATCGTGCGCCCGCCGCGCCCGGCCGTGCGGGCCTCGGGCGGCGGCGCGGGCGACGCCCTGAGCCGCCGCCTGTCCGGGCTGTCCACGCAGGAGCAGACGGAGTTGCTGCTGGGCGTCATCCGGGCGGAGGCGGCCACGGTGCTGGGCCTTGACGCGCCGGACTCCACCCTCGACGCGCAGCGCTTCGGCGACATCGGCTTCGACTCGCTCACCGCCGTGGAACTGCGCAACCGGCTCTCCGCGGCCACCGCCGTCAAGCTGCCCGCCACCCTCGTCTTCGACTACCCGACGCCGCTTGCGCTCGCCCGCCACCTGCTTGAACGCGCGGGCGAGGTCGCCTCGGCCGGGCCCGCGCCGGTCGCCGTCGGCCCGGCCGCCGCCGACGATCCGGTGGTCGTCGTCGGCATGGCCTGCCGCCTGCCCGGCGGCGTGGCCAACCCCGACGACCTGTGGCGGCTGGTCGCCGAGGGCCGCGACGGCATGTCGGGCTTTCCACAGGACCGGGGCTGGGACCTCGGCGGCCTGTTCGATCCCGACCCCGACCACGCCGGGACCTCGTACGTGCGGCAGGGCGGCTTCCTGCACGACGCGGGGAGCTTCGACGCCGCCCTGTTCGGCATCTCCCCGCGCGAGGCGCTGGCCATGGACCCGCAACAGCGGCTGCTGCTGGAGAGCACCTGGGAGGTCCTGGAGTCGGCCGGGATCGACCCGTCCTCGCTGCGTGGCGAGCGGATCGGCGTCTACACCGGCCTGTCCATCCACGACTATCTCGGCTCGTTGGCCGACGTTCCCGCCGAGCTGGAGGGCTTCGTCACCACGGCCACGGCGGGCAGCGTCGCCTCGGGCCGGGTGGCGTACTCGTTCGGCCTGGAGGGGCCCGCGATGACGGTGGACACCGCCTGCTCGTCGTCGCTGGTCGCCATCCACCTGGCCGCCCAGGCGCTGCTGGCCGGCGAGTGCCGGATGGCGCTGGCCGGGGGCGCGGCGGTGATGGGCTCCCCGGTCGGCGTGCTCGGCTTCTCCCGCGCCCGTGGACTGGCCGCCGACGGCCGGTGCAAGCCGTTCTCGGCCGCCGCCGACGGCACCGTGCTCTCCGAGGGCGTCGGCGTGGTGCTGCTGGAGCGCCTGTCGCAGGCGCGCCGCAACGGGCACCGGGTGCTCGCCGTCGTCCGTGGCTCCGCGATCAACTCCGACGGGGCCTCCAACGGCCTCACCGCCCCCAACGGGCCGGCGCAGCAGCGGGTCATCCGCGCCGCCCTGGCCGCCGCCGGGGTCGCCGCCGGCGACGTCGACGCGTTGGAGGCGCACGGCACCGGCACCTCGCTCGGCGACCCCATCGAGGCGCAGGCCATCGTCGCCACGTACGGGCGGGAGCGCGAGCCGGACCGCCCGCTGTGGCTGGGCTCGGTGAAGTCGAACCTCGGCCACACGCAGGCCGCCGCCGGGGTGGTCTCCGTCATCAAGATGGTGCAGGCGCTGCGGCACGAGACGCTGCCGCCGACCCTGCACGTGGACGAGCCGACCCCGCACGTCGACTGGTCCGAGGGCGCCGTGGCCCTGCTCGACCGCGCCCGTCCCTGGCCGTCCGGCGACCGGCCGCGCCGGGCCGCCGTCTCCTCGTTCGGGATCAGCGGCACCAACGCCCACCTCGTTCTCGAACAGGCCCCGCCCGCCCCGCCCAGGCCCGCCGAACCCGACGAGCCCGCCGAACCCGACGGGGCCGGGCCCCTGCCGTTCGTGCTGTCCGCGAACAGCCCGGCCGCCCTCGCGGGACAGGCCCGCCGGCTGCGTGCGGCGGTCGCGGCCGGCACGTCGTTGCCGGCCGCCGCGCGTACGCTGCTGGGCGCGCGGGCCCGCCTCGGGCACCGCGCCGTGGTCACGGCGGCCGACCGCGACGCGCTGCTGGCCGGGCTCGACGCCGTCGCCGCCGGCGAGAGGGCCGCCGACACCGCCATCGCGGAGGTCACCCCCGGCGCGGCGGCGTCGCTGGTGTGCGTCTTCCCCGGCCAGGGCGCCCAGCGGCCCGGCATGGGCCGGGACCTGCACGACCGTTTCCCCGCCTACGCCGCGGCCTTCGACGGGGCCTGCGAGCGCCTCGACGCGCACCTGGCCGGCGACGTCGCGCTGCGCGACGTCGTGTTCGGCGAGCCGGGCAGCCCCGAGGCGGCGCTGCTCGACCAGACCGCCTACACCCAGGCCGCCCTCTTCGCGACCGAGGTCGCGCTGTTCCGGCTGGTGGAGTCCTGGGGCGTGCGCCCCGCCCAGTTGATCGGGCACTCGATCGGCGAGGTCGTCGCCGCCCACGTCGCCGGGATGCTCTCGCTCGACGACGCCGCCCTCGTGGTGGCCGCGCGGGGTCGGCTCATGCAGGCGCTTCCGCCCGGCGGGGCGATGGCCGCGGTCGCCGCGAGCGAGGAGGAGGTGCGCCCGCTGCTCGGCGCCGGCGTGGACCTCGCCGCCGTCAACCACCCCTCCTCGGTGGTGCTCTCCGGCGTCGCCGACGCCGTGCGCGCCGCGACGGACGAGCTGCGCGCCCAGGGGCGCAAGGTGACCGCGCTGCGGGTGTCCCACGCGTTCCACTCGGCGCTGATGGAGCCCATGCTCGACGCGTTCCGCGCGGCCGTGTCCGCCGTAACCTGGCTGCCCGCCCGGATCCCGGTCGTCAGCCTCGCCGCCGGCGACCCGGGCGACGTCGACTACTGGGTCGACCACGTGCGGGGCACCGTGCGCTTCGGCGCGGGCACCCGTGCCGCGCTGGACCGGGGCGGCCGGATCCTCGTCGAGCTGGGCCCCGGCACGTCCCTGTCGGCGGCGGCGGCGCACACGATCGCGGACGCGGGCGTGCCCGCCGTCTGCGCCCCGACGCTGCGCGACGGCCGCGACGAGGTGCGCGGCACCGTTGCCGCGATGGGTGAGCTGTTCGCGCGGGGGGTGCCGGTCGACCTGGCGGCGCTGCTGCCG
Source organism: Micromonospora haikouensis (assembly GCF_900091595.1). Classification (GTDB taxonomy): domain Bacteria; phylum Actinomycetota; class Actinomycetes; order Mycobacteriales; family Micromonosporaceae; genus Micromonospora; species Micromonospora haikouensis. The sequence continues at coordinate 29,909 of NZ_FMCW01000027.1, read as the reverse complement.
GCCGCCGCCGACCTGGCCGACCTGCCGACGTACGCGTTCGACCACCGGCACTACTGGCTGCGCGAGCCCGGGGGCCGGGGGAGCGCGGCCGGGCTCGGCCTGACGCCCGGCAACCATCCGCTGCTGTCGGCCGTGGCCCCCGTCCCGGACACCGGGGGCCTGATCGGCGTCGCCCGGCTGACGGCCGCGTCCTGCCCGTGGCTGACGCCCGGCGACCCGGTGCCGCCGGCCGCCCTCGTCGAGCTGGCCCTGCGGGCCGGCGACGAGGCGGGCTGCGCCGTGCTCGACGGGCTGACCGTCGACGCGCCGCTCGTGCTGGACCCGTCCGCCGCGGTGCGCCTGGAGGTCGTGGTCGGCCCGGCCGACGACGCCGGGCGACGCCCGCTGACCGTCCACGGCGCGCCGGACGGCTCCACCGCCTGGCAGCGGCACGCCACCGCGACCCTCGCGCCGCACGCCCCGGCGACGCCGGCCCCCGACCACCGCCCGTGGCCTCCCGCCGGGGCGGAGCCGGTCGACGTGCGGGCGGGCGGGGCCGAGCTGGTGGCGGCGTGGCGGCACGGCGACCAGGTGTTCGCCGAGGCGGCCCTCGACGACGACGCGGGCCCGGAGCCCTTCGGCCTCGACCCGCGCCTGCTCGACGCGGTGACGGCCGCGCTCGGCTTCGCGGGCCGGTGGGAGGCGGTGGCGCTGCACGCGACCGGCGCCCGCCGCCTCCGGGCCCGGTTCACCCCCCTCGGCGGCGACCGCTGGGCGGTCGAGGCGACCGACGGCACCGGGGCGCCGGTGCTCACCGCCGCCTCCTGCGTCGTGACCCCGCCGCCCGCACCGGCCGGCGCGGACGCCACCGCGGACGCCATGTTCCGGGTGCGCTGGCAGGAGACGCCGCCCGTGGCCGTGCCGCCCGAGGCGGCCCGGACCCGGCGCGTCGCCGCCGCCGGGGAGGTCGCGGCCCTCGCCGCGCAGCCGGACGTCGCCGCCGCCGTCTTCGAGTTCGAGCCGGACGGCGGGAGCACCCTGGCCGACGTCCTGGCCGTGCTGCGGGCCTGGCTGCGCGACGGCCCCGCGCGGGCCCGGCTCGTCGTGCTCACCCGCGACGCGGTGCCGGCGGGCCCGACAGTCGCCGTCGACCCGGGGGCGGGCGCGGTCTGGGGCCTGGCCCGGGCCGCCCAGGCCGAGGCCCCGGGCCGGATCCTGCTGCTCGACGCGGCGGCCGGCGCGGACCCCGACCGAGCCCTCGCGCTCGCGCTCGCCCTCGACGAACCACAGACCGCCGTACGCGGCGACGCCGTGCTCGTTCCCCGCCTGGCACCCGCCGGGCCGCTCATCCACCGGCGCGCCCCCCTGCGCCCCGACGGCACGGTGCTCGTGACCGGCGGCACCGGCTCCCTGGGCGCGCTGGTGGCCCGGCACCTGGCGGCGACGCGCGACGTGCGGCACCTGCTGCTGGTCAGCCGCCGGGGCGCCGACGCCCCGGGCGCGGGCGAACTCGTCGCCGACCTGGCCGCGCTCGGCGCGACGGCCACCGTGGTCGCCTGCGACGTCGCCGACCGCGACGCCGTGCGGGCGCTGCTGGCCGGGATCCCGGCCGCGCATCCGTTGACCGCGGTCGTGCACACCGCCGGGATCCTCGACGACGGGCTGCTCGACGCGATGACGCCGCAGCGGCTCGCGGCGGTCTGCGCGCCGAAGGCCGACGCGGCGCGCCACCTGCACGAGCTGACCCGGGACACGGACCTGGCCGCGTTCGTTGCGTTCTCGTCGGCGGCCGGGCTGCTGGGCTCGCCGGGCCAGGCGAACTACTCGGCCGCGAACGCCTACCTCGACACCCTGATGGGCGCGCGCCGGGCGGCGGGCCTGCCGGGCGTGTCGCTGGCGTGGGGGCTGTGGGCGCAGGACGGCGGGATCACCGGCCACCTGGCCGCCGCCGACCGCGCCCGGATGAGCCGGGGCGGCGTGCTGGCCCTGTCGCCGGCCGAAGCCCTCGCGCTGTTCGACGCGGCGCTCGACAGCGACGAGGCCCACCTCGTGCCGATGAAGCTCGACCTCGCCGCGGCGCGGGCCGACGCCGCCGCCGGTGGCCCGGCGCAGCCGCTGCTGGGTGCGCTGGTGCGGGTCCGCCGCCGGGCGGCGGCCGGGTCCACCGGCCCGGACCTCGCCGCCGCGCTCGCCGGCGGCACCCCCGCCGAGGGCGAGGCGCGGCTGCTCGCGCTGGTGCGCTCCCGCGTCGCCCTGGTCATGGGCTACGGCTCCGGTGACGAGATCGGCCCGGACCTGCCGTTCCAGTCCGCCGGCATGGACTCGCTGACCGCTGTCGAGCTGCGCAACCGCCTCGGCGTCAGCACCGGGCTCACGCTGCCGACCACGCTCGTGTTCGACTATCCGACGCCCCGTGAGCTCGCCCGCCGCCTGCGGGAGCTGCTCACCGGCGGCGACGCGCCCCGCGCGGCGACGCCCGTGACGCCCGCCGGCCCGCAGGACGACGTCGCCGTCGTCGGCGTGGGCTGCCGTCTGCCCGGCGGCATCGACGGCCCGGACGGCTTCTGGGACCTGCTGGCCCGGGGCGGGCACGCGCAGACGCCGTTCCCGGCCGACCGGGGGTGGGACCTGTCCCGGATCCCGGTGCGCGCCGGGGGCTTCCTCGACGCCGCGGGCGGCTTCGACGCCGCCTTCTTCGGCATCTCCCCCCGCGAGGCCACCGCCATGGACCCGCAGCAGCGCATCCTGCTCGAGGTCGTGTGGGAGGCGCTGGAGAACGCCGGCATCGATCCGGCGACCCTGCGCGGCACCGACGTCGGGGTGTTCGTGGGCGTCATGGGCCAGGGGTACGGCATGTTCGGCGGCGACGCCGACTCCGACGGCCTTCGCGGCACCGGCGGCGCCGTCTCCGTGGTCTCCGGCCGGGTGTCCTACGTGTACGGGTTCACCGGCCCCGCCGTGTCCGTCGACACCGCCTGCTCGTCGTCGCTGGTCGCCATGCACCTGGCGCGGCAGGCGCTGCGCGACGGGGAGTGCTCGCTGGCGGTCGTCGGCGGCGTCACCGTGATGACGACCCCCGGGTCGTTCGTCGAGTTCGCCCAGAACGGCGGGCTGGCCCCGGACGGGCGTTGCAAGGCGTTCGCGGCGTCCGCCGACGGCACCGGCAACGCCGAGGGGGTCGCCGTCGTCCTGCTGGAACGGCGCGCCGACGCCGCCGCGAACGGGCACCCGGTGCGGGCCATCGTCCGTGGCTCCGCCGTCAGCCAGGACGGCGCGTCCAACGGGCTCACCGCGCCCAACGGCCCCGCCCAGCAGCGGGTCATCCGTCGTGCGCTCGCGGTGGCCGGCCTCGAACCCGCCCAGGTGGGCGTGGTCGAGGCGCACGGCACGGGCACCCGCCTCGGCGATCCGATCGAGGCGCAGGCGCTGCTGGCGACCTACGGGGAGCGCGACAGCGCCGACCCGCTGTGGCTGGGCTCCGTCAAGTCCAATCTCGGGCACACCCAGGCGACGGCCGGCGTGGCCAGCGTGATCAAGATGGTCCTCGCGCTGGACCACGGGCTGCTCCCGGCGACCCTGCACGTGGACGCGCCGACCCCCGAGGTCGACTGGTCGGCGGGCACCGTGCGGCTCCTCACCGAGGCGCGGCCGTGGCCGGCGCGCCCCGGCCACCCGCGCCGCGCCGGGGTGTCGGCCTTCGGCCTCAGCGGCACCAACGTGCACCTCGTCCTCGAAGAGCCGCCGGCCGCCGGGGCCCCCGCCGACGCCGAGGCCCGCGCCGGGGGCCCCGGCGGCGACGTCCTGCCGTTCGTGCTGTCGGCCCGCGACGAGGGCCGGCTCGCGGAGCTGGCCGGGCGGCTCGCCGACGCCGCCGCACGGGAGCGGATCGCCCTGCCGGACTTGGCCGCGGCCCTGGCCCACGGCCGCGCCCACCACCGCGTCCGGGCGGTCGTGCTGGCCGCCGACCGCGCCGGCCTGACGGCGGGGCTGCGTGACCTGGCGGCGGGGCGGCCCGGTGACGCCACGGTGACCGGGGCCGTGCGACCCGGCGCGGAGGTGGTCTTCGTCTTCCCCGGCCAGGGCGCGCACTGGACCGGGATGGGCCGCGAACTCATGGCGACCTCGCCGGAGTTCCGGGCCTGGGTGCGGCGCTGCGACGACCTGCTCGCCGGCTACGGCGGCGACTGGACCCTCGAACAGGCGCTCTGCGGTGAGGCAGACCTGTCCCGGGTGGAGGTGGTGCAGCCGGCCGCGTTCGTGATGATGACCGGCCTGGCCCAGCTCTGGGCCGCCGCCGGGGTGGTGCCCGACGTCGTGCTCGGCCCCTCCCAGGGCGAGATCGCCGCGGCCTGCGTCGCCGGGCTGCTCTCGGTCGAGGACGCCCTGCACGTCGTGGTGCTGCGCGCCCGGCTCGCGGCGGGCCTGCCCGCCGGTGGCGGCACCCTCGTGCTGGGCGCCGGCGCCGACCGGGCCGAGGAGCTGATCGCCGGCTGCGGCGGGCGGGTGGAGATCGGCGCGGTCAACGGCCCGTCGGCCGTGGTGCTGACCGGTGAGCTGGCCGGCATCGAAGCGATCGCCGCCACGGCCGCCGAGCGCGGCATCTGGCACCGCCGGCTGGCCGCCGACTACGCGTCGCACTCGTTCCTCGTCGAGGAGCTGCGCGAGCCGATGCTGCGCGGCCTCGACGGCGTCGGGGAACGTCCCGCCGCCGGGCTCGTGCCGGGCTGCCGGTTTTTCTCCACGGTGGACGTGCGCTGGATCGGCGAGCGGGAGACGCTCGACGCCGGGTACTGGTTCCGCAACCTGCGCCAGCCGGTGCGGCTCGACCCGGCCGTCCGCGCGGTCGCGGCGCAGGCGCGGGCGTTCGTCGAGGTCTCCACGCATCCCGGGCTCGCCGCGTCCCTGCTGGACATCCTGGCCGACGCCGGCGCGGCGGGGACCGTCCTCGGCACGCTGCGCCGCGACGAGGGCGGCCGCCGTCGCCTGCTCACCGCGTTCGCCGCCGCGTTCGCCGCCGGGCTGGCCGTGGACTGGGCGGCGACCGTGCCGGCCGCCGCCGGCACCTGGCGGAGGTGCTGCGCCGAGCTGCCCACCTACCCGTTCGAGCATCGGCACTACTGGCTCGCCGGGCAGCCGACGCCCGCGCGCACCGGCACCGGCCCGGCCGGCCACCCGCTGCTCGTGGCGACCGTGGACCTGCCGCGGCCGGAGGGCGTGCTCCTCGTGGCCCGCCTGTCGCCGACGGAGCAGCCCTGGCTCGCCGACGGCGACGCCTCCGCCGCGCTCGTCGAGCTCGCCGTCCGCGCCGGGGACGAGGTGGACTGCCCGGTGCTGGAGCACCTGACGCTGGCCCGCCCGCTGAGCCTGGACCGCGACGTCGACCTGCACCTGCGGGTGGGCGCGCCGGACGCCGCCGGGCGACGCCCGGTCACCGTGGAGGCGGTGACCGGCGGGGAATCCGACCGCACGCCGGTGGCGCAGGGTGTCCTGGCCCGCGCCGGGCGGGAGGCCGGCGCGGAGCCGACCTCGTGGCCGCCGGTGGACGCCGACCGGGTGGAGCCGACGGCGGGCGCGGCCGGGGCGCGGTGGCGGCGCGGCACGCAGACGTACGCCGAGGTGTCCCTGCCCCCCGGCCAGCGGGACGCTGCCGGCCGGTACGGCCTGCACCCGCTGCTGCTGAGCGCCGCGTCGCCGGGGCCGGTGACGCGGTGGGAGGGGGTGACCCTGCACGCGACGGGCGCGTCGGCGCTGCGCGTGCGGCTGTCCATGGTGGACGGCGGCGTCGCCCTGGACGCCACCGACGAGGCGGGCCTGCCGGTCCTCACCGCCACCCGGATCGTCAGCGCCCCCGCTCCCCGACCCGCCACCCCGCCCGCGCCGTCCGACGGCGACCTGACGATCGCCTGGGCCGGCCTCGACCTCGACCCGGTGGCCGTACCGGCGGTCGTCGTGCCCGTCGACGGCGACGCCGGCCCGCCGAAACTGGCCGACGCCGAGGTGGCGCTGCTCGACGTCCCCGCCGACCGGGACGCCGCACGGGCCTGCGCCGACGTGCTGGCGACCGTGCAGGAGTGGCTCGACGACCCGGCCCTGGAGCGGCACCGGCTGCTGATCCGCACCCGCCACGCGGTCGCCGTCCGCGCCGGCGAAGCCGTGACGCCGGCCGCCGCGGCCGTGTGGGACATGGTCGCCGCCGTCCAGGCGGAACACCCGGGCCGGTTCCTGCTCGTGGACGCCGAGCCCGACGGCAGCGCCGCCGTCGGGCTCGGGCTGCTCTCCACGACCGGCGGTGAGCAGGTGGCGCTGCGCGACGGCCGGGTCCTCGCCCCCCACCTGGCGTCGGTCGGCGCGGCGCCCGCCGCCACGGTGGGCGACCCCGACGGCACCGTGCTGGTGATCGGCGCGGCCGCGATCGCCCGGGACCTGGCGACCAGGCACGGCCTGCGGCACGTCCTGCTGGTCCGGCCCGACGCCGCCGACGCCGAGTCGGACGACCCCGACGACGCCGTGGTGACCTGCGACCTGACCGACCCCGCGGCCGTCCGGCGGCTGCTGGCCGGCATCCCCGCCCGGCATCCGCTGACCGCCGTGGTGCACGCGGTGGACCCGCCCGGGGCGACCCCGCTCGCCGAGCTGGACGCCGAGCGACTGGCCGAGGAGCTGCACGCCCGCGCCGCGACGCTGGACCCGGTGGTGGAGGCGACCGCCGGGCTGCCGCTCGCCGCGTTCGTGGTCACCACCACCACGGCCGCGCTAGCGGGCCCCGCCGACCGGGCGGCCACCGCGGCGGCCGACGGCGCGGCGCGCGCCCTGGCCACGCGGCACGCCGCCGGGCGCACCGTCGTCCTGGCCCCGGGGACGGCCGACGCGGTCGCCGCCGCGCTGCGCTCGGCCGTGCCGTTGCGGGTGCCGGGGCGGCCGGCCACCTGGGCCGCGCCGATGCCCGGCCGCCCCGTCCCGCCCCTGCTGCGGGGGCTGGTACGTCCCCGCCGCCGCCGGGCCGTCGCGTCGTCGCCGGCGGGACCGGGGCGGACCGGCTGGCCGGAGCTGCTGGCCGCCGCGGCCGGCGGGGAGCGGGAGCAGCTCGTGCTCGACCTGGTCCGCGAGCAGCTCGTCGAGGTGCTGAGGCTGGACCCCGGCGAGCCGTTGGACACCCGCAGCGGCTTCTTCGAGCTGGGCCTGGACTCGGTCATGGCGATCGACCTGTCCCGCCGGCTGAGCGGGAGCACCGGCGTCCCGTTGACCCCCGCGACCATCTTCAACCACCCCACGCTGTCGAGCGTCACCAAGCACCTGCTCGAGAGCCTGGACGCCGCCCCGGCCGCCGGCTAGCCGGCGCCGCCACCCGACCGGAAGGCCGCCCGTGTTCGACGCCGACACCTACCTGCGCTGCCTGGGCCTGGACGCCGAGCTGATCAGACGCGGCTCGCCGGGCCTGCGCACCCTGGCCACCCTGCACAAGAGGCACCTGGAGGCGCTGCCGTTCAGCAGCACCGGGTCGTTCGCGGTGCCCACCCGCGACGGCGTCACGGTCGAGGTCGTCGACCTGGACGAGGACGTCGCGTTCGGGCCGGTCGTCGTGGCGGGCAACGGTGGCGGCTGCGTGCAGTTGAACCGGCTGTTCCTGCGGCTGCTGCGCGACCTCGGCTTCGACGCCGGGCTGCTCGCCGGCACCACCGTCGAGGGCGCCGAGGCGTACGGCGTGGACGTCGAGCACATGCTCCTGTGCGTCCGGGCCGACGGCGACGACTGGCTGGCCGACGTCGGGTACGCCGGGCCGTCGTTCCTCGAGCCGTTGCGGCTCGACGAGCCCGGCGAGCAGGCGCAGTACGGCTGCCGCTACCGCCTCGAAGCCGACGGCGACGGCCTGCTCCTGCTGCGCCGGCCGCGGCTCGGGCGCTGGAGCACGGTCTACCGGCTCACCACCAAGCCGCGGGAGCTGGTGGAGTGGCGGCCGTTCGAGGCGGCGGCGAACGCCGTGCTGACTGCTCCTCCCGACCCGGCCGGGCCGGGCCTGTGGAGCCGCGCCACCGCCGACGGGCAGACCGTCCTGAAGGGACTGCGTCACGTGACCGTGCGCGGTGGCATCGAGAAGACCCGCACCCTCACCGACGAACAGTGGCCGGCCGTGCGCGACGGCATCCTCGCCGGCCCCCGTCCCCGTCCCTCGACAGAACAGGACCGACATGCGCCGTGAACTGTCCCGCTCGGAGTTGATGTACGTCGGCGAGATCAGGACCCAGGCCCTGACCATCTGCACGGTGCGCGGGGGAGTCGACCCCGAGCTGCTGGAGCGCGCGTGGGGCGCGGCGCTGGCCGAGCAGCCGTCGCTGCGCAGCCGCCTCACCCGCGACGGCGGGCGCTGGTTCCTCACCCCCCTGGCCCCCGGGGAGCTGCCGCGCCTGCTCGTGCGGCCGGACGGCCCGGACGCGCGCCACCGCGAATACAACACGCCGCTGCCGATCGGCGGCCCGCTGGCGCGGGCGGTGCTGTTGACCGGGGCGGACGAGGACACGGTGGTGCTGGGCGTCGACCACGCGGTCTGCGACGGGCGTAGCGCGACCGGGCTGTGCTACCGGCTCTGGCGGCACTACGCCGACATCGCGGCGGGCGCGTACGAGCCGCCGGCCGTTCCGCGCCAGGACTGGCCCGTCCCCATCGACGACCTGCTGCCCCCGCGCACCGACGAGGAACTGGACGCCCACGTCCGGCGTCGCCTGGACCAGGCGCAGGGAGCGCCGGTGGCCCTGCTGCCCTTCCTGGCGGCCCGCGACGGCGTCGGGTCGCGGGAGGGCGCGATGACCTCCTGCCGCCTGTGGCTGACCCGGGACGAGACGGCCCGGGTGCTGGCCGCCGTGAAGGGGGCGGGCGTGCCGCTCAACGGGTTCGTCGCCGCCGCGCTGTTCGCCGCCCTGCGCGCCCAGCTCCCCCGGGAACAGGACGGGCACCGCCTCGCCTGCTTCGACGCCGTGGACCTGCGCGACCGGGTCGTGCCGCCGATGAGCCACGAGGAGATGGTGCCGGCCGCCTCCTGGCACCGGACCCTCGTCGACGTGCCGCCCGCCCCCGACCTGGTCCGCCTGGGCGTCGAGCTGAGCGCCGGCCTGCGGGCGGCGGTGGAACGCGGTGAGCCGGCCCTGGAACTCCAGGCCCTCGACCGGCTGCTGACCCACCCGTCGCTGTGGGCGTCGAGCCTGATGCTGTCCAACGTCGGCCGGATCACCGGCCCGCCGTCGCCGCCCGGGACCGAGATCGTCGACCTGCGGAAGTTCGCCGTCTCCAGCAAGTGGAACCCGGAGTTCGGGCAGGGGCCCGTGCTCGCCTCCCCGATGACCGTCTACGGCCGGCTCAGCATCGAGCTGCCGTACAGCACGCAATGCTTCACCGTCGGCCAGATGACCGCCATCCACGACGCGGTCCGCGCGGCGTTGGTCGACCTGGCCGACCGCGCGCCGGCCCCCGCCCGGTGACCGCGCCCCCTCCCCGATTCTGGTAGACCCGCGCCGCGCCCGTTGTGTGGCGCGGGGCGGGCTCCCTAGCGTCACGAGGGTGAAGGCAATCATCTATACGTCGGTGGGTGGCAGCGACGTCCTCGAACTGACCGAACTGCCGGTGCCGGAGCCCGGCCCCGGCGAGGTCCGGGTGCGGGTCACGATCTCCGGCGTCAACGCGACGGACTGGAAGTGCCGCCAGTTCGGCCACGTCCGCGGCGAGCTGCTGTATCCGGTGGTCGTCCCGCACCACGACGGCAGCGGGGTGATCGACGCCGTCGGCGTCGGCGTGGATCCCGCGCGGGCGGGGCAGCGCGTCTGGCTGTGGGACGCGGCCTGGCGTCGACCCGGCGGCACCGCCGCCGAGTACGTCGTGGTGCCGCAGCGGCAGGCGGTGCCGCTGCCGCCGGACGTGTCGTACGAGATCGGCGCGAGCGTCGGGCTGCCGGCGGTGGCGGCGCACGCCTGCCTGCTCGCCGGGCGGGACGCCCCCGACCGCCTCGGGCCCGGCGCGCTGGCCGGGCGTCGGGTGCTCGTCGTGGGTGGCACCGGCACGCTCGGCCACGCGGCGATCCAGCTCGCGGTGTGGAGCGGGGCGGAGGTCGTCGCCACGGCCAGCAGCCCCGACCAGGAGAGGCGCGTGCGGGCCGCCGGGGCGCAGCACGTCGTGGACTACCGCGCGGCGACGGCGGCGGCGGACGTACGCGCGGTCGCGGCCGCCGGCGTCGACCTGATCGTGCAGGTGGCGGCCTCGGCGTACGCCGAAACGGACCTGGAGGTGCTCGCTACCGGTGGCACGGTCGCGGTCTACGCGACCGAGGGGCGCGGCCAGGTGACCCTGCCCACCGCCGTCCTGATGGGCCGGAACGTGCGCTACCAGTTCGTGCTCGGCACGACGCTGCCGCCGGCCGCCAAGGACGTCGCGGTCGGGGACGTCGCGGCTGCCGTCGGGGCGGGTGCGCTCGATGTCGGGGACGCCTCGGGGCTGCCCCTGCTGCGCTTCCCGCTGGAGCGCACCCGGGACGCGCACGACGCGGTGCAGGCGGGTTCCGCCGGCAAGGTCCTGGTGGACGTCGCGACGTTCTGAGTGGTCACGCACCGCAGCAGTCAGGTGGCAGTGCGGCGCGAAGGTGCGATAAAGTGTTGCGGCCTTTCCTGCTTGTGCCATCGTTTCGCACTTGTTTCCATCGCCTCCTGCTTGTGCCATTCGTCCTGGTGGAACCGCATGGCCGAGGGCAGGCGTCGACTCGACTCCGAGGAGCTCTCCCGTTGCGTATTCTCGCGCTGTCCGGATCGCTGCGCCAGGAATCCTTCAACACCCATCTGCTGCGCGCGTTGCCGAGCGTGGCCCCCGACGGGATGACGTTCGACATCTTCGACGGGCTCGGTGACATCCCGCTGTACAACCAGGACCTCGACGTCGCGGAGGCGCCGGAGCCGGTGCGCCGCTGGCGCACGGCCATCCGGGAGGCGGACGGCCTCGTCATCGCCACCCCGGAATACAACGGCTCGATCCCGGGCGTGGTCAAGAACGCGATCGACTGGGCGTCCCGCCCGATGCCGAGCGCGGCACTGCTCGGCAAGAGCGCGGTCGTCATGGTGGCGACCCCGGGCCGCAACCTCGGCCGCAACTGCCTGGCCGACCTCAGCCGGGTGCTGCACGAGTGCCACGCCTACGTCGTCGCCGGGCCGTACCTGATCGTGAACGAGGCCAGCGACCGGCTCCAGGACGTCAAGGACTACGCGACCGGCGCGGTCACCACCACCTTCGCCGACCCGTTCCTGCGCCGCCTCGCCGCCGCCCAGCTCACCGCGCTGGCCGCCGCCGTCGAGCACGACGCGGGGCGGTACGCCGCCGGCACCGTCCGGGCCCTGTTCGCGGCGCCGCGCTGACCGGCTCCCCGGGGTAGCCGGCCGCTGCCGATCACGGCCGGCACTGTCAGGTCGAGGGATGCCCCGCCTCGGCGGCGCGGACGTACGGTTTGGACAACGTCCGCGCCGCGACCTGCCTGCTCAGGGCGGGTTCCGGCCGTTGCCCGGCCGATCGGAGAAGCCACGATGGACCCGCAGCAGCCGACCGTTCCCGGAGCCGGCGAACCGGCGCCCCTGCCGCTGGCCGGCGTCACGGTCGTGGCGCTGGAGCAGGCCGTCGCTGCTCCGCTGGCCACCCGCCACCTCGCCGACCTGGGGGCGCGGGTGGTCAAGGTCGAGCGCCCGCAGGGCGGGGACTTCGCGCGCGGCTACGACGCCAGCATCAAGGGCCTGTCCAGCCACTTCGTCTGGCTCAACCGGGGCAAGCAGTCGGTGGCGCTGGACCTGAAGACCCCCGGCGGGCGGGAGGCGCTGGCCGCGCTCGTGGCCGGCGCCGACGTCTTCGTGCAGAATCTCGCTCCCGGCGCGGCCGGGCGGCTGGGCTTCGGGGCGGCCGACCTGCGTGCCCGCCACCCCCGCCTGGTGACCGTCGACATGTCGGGCTACGGCGGCGACGGCCCGTACGGGAACCGGCGCGCCTACGACATGCTCGTGCAGTGCGAGGCCGCCCTCGTCTCCGTCACCGGCTGGCCGGACCGTCCCGCCAAGACCGGCATCCCTGCCTCCGACATCGCCGCCGGGATGTACGCGCTGTCGTCGGTGCTGGCGGCGCTGCTGCGGCGCGCGAGCACGGGCCTCGGCGCGCAGCTAGAGGTCTCGATGCTGGAGGCGACGGGCGAGTGGATGGGCTTCCACCTCTATTTCGCCCAGGGCACCGGGCACGCGCCGGACCGGATGGGCCTGTCCCACGCCTCGGTCGCCCCGTACGACGCGTTCCCCACCGCCGACGGGCCCGACGTGATGATCGGCGTCCAGAACGACCGGGAGTGGGCGCGCTTCGCGACCGACGTCCTGGGCCGGCCCCACCTCGCCACCGACCCGGCCTGGGCCACGAACGAGGCGCGGGTGCGCAACCGCGCCGGCCTCAACGCGGTCGTCGCCGGGATCACGTCGACCCGGGACGGCCGGTCGATCGAGGCGGCGCTGGAGGGGGCCGGCATCGCGTACGCCCGGCTGGGCGACGTCACCGACCTGCTGAGCCACCCGCAGCTGGCGCACCGGGGGCGGTGGCGGCCGGTGCAGACACCGGCGGGTGTCGTCCGTGGGCTGTTGCCGCCGTTCACCATCGCCGGGGTGGAGCTGCCCATGGGGCCGGTACCGGCGCTGGGCGAACACACCGAGGTGGTGCTGCGGGAACTCGGCTTTCCCGCCGAGCGGATCGCCGCGTTGCGGGCCGGTGAGGCGACCGGTGCGCCCCGGGCCGTAGGGGTCCGCGCGGCCGCCCCGGTCGCATGAGCCGCGTCGCCATCGTCACCGGCGCCGGCCGGGGCATCGGGGCCTGCATCGCCCAGCGGCTCGCCGGCGACGGCCTGCCGGTCGCCGTTCTCGACCTCGACCGCACCGCGGCGACCGCCACCGCCGACCGGATCGCCAGCGCGGGTGGCCGGGCGATCGCCGTCGAGGCCGACGTGACCGATCCCGGTTCCGTGACGGCGGCGACGAGACAGGTGGCCGACGCGTTGGGGCCCCCGGTCGTGCTGGTCAACAACGCCGGGGCGGTACGCGACAACGCGCTGTTCCTGATGTCCGCCGACGACTGGGACCTCGTGCTCGGGGTCAACCTGCGCGGGGCCTTCCTGATGACCCAGGCCGTCCTGGACCACATGGCGAAGGCGGGCGTCGGCCGCGTGGTGAACCTGTCGAGCGTCGCGGCCCGGGGCAATCCGGGGCAGGCGAACTACTCCGCAGCCAAGGCGGGCCTCGAAGGGCTGACCAGGACGCTCGCGCTGGAGCTGGGCCCGCTCAACATCACGGTGAACGCGGTCGCGCCCGGGTACGTCGCCACCGAGATGACCGCGGCACTGGCCGCCCGCGCGCGCCAGAGCGTCGCCGAGCACCAGGCGCGGGCGGCGGAGGGCATCGCGTTGCGCCGCGTCGGGCGTCCCGAGGAGGTCGCCGACGTCGTGGCGTTCCTGGCCGGGGACCGGGCGTCGTTCGTGTCCGGGCAGGTCGTCCACGTGGCCGGCGGCCCGGCGTGCTGACGGGGAAGGAGGCAGACGGCATGGACCTGGACACACCGATCCGCGCGGCCGCGCCGGCCGGCGTCGTGCCCGCCGGGGCGGACACCACCGCCGAGAAGCTCGCCGACCTGGGCAGGCGCACGGCGCAGGCCGAGCGCAACGGAGGGCCGGCCGCGCTGGCCCGGCAGCGTGCCCGCCGCCGGGGCACCGCCCGGGAGCGCATCGCGGGGTTGCTCGACCCCGGCTCCTTCGTCGAGCTCGACGCGCTGTCGACGCACCGCAGCACCGCCGCCGGGATGGCCGCGTCGCACCCCCTCGGCGACGGGGTGGTCACCGGCACCGGCACGGTCGACGGCCGTCCCGTCGTCGTCTACAGCCAGGACGCGACGGTCTTCGGGGGCGCGATCGGGGAGGTGGGCGGCGAGAAGATCCTCAAGGCGATGGACCTCGCCGTGCGCGTGGGCTGCCCGATCGTGGGCATCAACGACGGCGGCGGCGCGCGGATCACCGAGGGCGTCGCCTCGCTGCGCAGCTACGGCGAGATCTTCATGCGCAACGTGTCCTGCTCCGGGGTGGTCCCGCAGCTCTCATTGATCATGGGGCCGTGTGCCGGCGGCGCCGTCTACTCGCCGGCGTTGACCGACTTCACCGTCATGGTCGACCGGACCAGCCACATGTTCATCACCGGGCCGGGCATCGTCAAGGCGGCCACGGGCCAGGAGATCGACCTGGAGGCCCTCGGCGGGGGGCGGCTGCACAACACCCGCACCGGCGTGGCGCACCACCTCGCCGCCGACGAGAGCGACGCCCTCGCCTACGTCCGGCGGCTGCTGGGCCACCTGCCCGGCAACAACAAGGAGCTGCCGCCGGTGGTCGCCGGGCCACCCCCGCCGGCCGGGGAGATCGGCGACGGGCTCACCCCGGCGGACCTCGAACTCGACACGCTGATCCCGGACTCGCCCCGGCGCGCCTACGACGTGCGGGAGATCCTGTCGCGGGTGCTCGACGGCGGCGGGTTCCTGGAGGTGCAGCCATTGTTCGCCGCCAACATCGTGTGCGGGTTCGGGCGGGTCGACGGGCGCAGCGTCGGCGTCGTGGCCAACCAGCCCGCGCGCTTCGCCGGGTGTCTGAACATCGACGCGTCCGAGAAGGCGGCCCGCTTCGTGCGCACCTGCGACGCCTTCAACGTGCCCGTGCTGACCTTCGTCGACGTGCCCGGCTTCCTGCCCGGCACCGACCAGGAGTGGAACGGGCTGATCCGCCGTGGCGCGAAGCTCATCTACGCGTACGCGGAGGCCACCGTCCCCAAGATCACCGTGATCACCCGGAAGGCGTACGGCGGCGCGTACGGGGTGATGGGCTCCAAGCACCTCGGCGCGGACGTCAACCTCGCGTGGCCGACGGCGCAGATCGCGGTGACCGGGGCCTCCGGCGCGGTGAGCGTCCTCTACCGCCGTGAGCTGTCGGGGCTCGACGGCGAGGAGCGCGCCGCCCGCCGTGCGCAGCTGGAGCGGGAGTACGAGAGCCTGGCGACCCCCTACCAGGCGGCCGATCGCGGCTACGTGGACGCGGTCATCCCGCCGTCGCACACCCGTGGCCACCTGGTCCGGGCGCTGCGCCTGCTGGCCCGGAAGCGGGTCGTCGCCCCGGACCGCAAGCACGGCAACATCCCGCTGTAGACCGCCGCGCCCCGTCGTCCGTCGTCGCCCGCCGTCGGCTCCACCCCGGCGGCGGGCGACGACGGCTCAGCGGAACGCCGAGATCCCGGTCACCGCGCGGCCGATGACAAGCTGGTGCACCTCCTCGGTGCCCTCGACGGTCAGCACCGCGTCGAGGTTCGCCAGGTGCCGGGCGACCGGGTGGGCGAGGGTGATGCCGTTCGCGCCCAGGATGGTCCGGGCGCAGCGCGCCACCTCGACCGCCGACCGCGCGTTGGCGAGCTTGCCGAAGCTGATCTGCGCGGAGGTCAGCCTCCGGGCCGACTTGAGCTGGGACAGTCGCCACGCGGTCAGGCCGGCGTGGGTCAGTTCGACGACCATGGCGGCGAGCTTGCGCTGGACCAGCTGGAAGCCGGCGATCGGCCGGCCGAACTGGTGGCGGCGGCCCGCGTGGTCCAGGGCCGCCGCGTAGCAGGTGCGGGCGGCGCCGACCATGCCCCAGAGGATGCCGAAACGCGCCTCGTCGAGGCAGGAGAGGGGCGCGCCGAGCCCCCGGGCCAGCGGCAGCAGCGCCGAGGACGGCACGCGCACGTTCTCCAGGGTGAGGTTCGTCGAGACAGACGCGCGCAGGGAGAGCTTGTCGGTGATCTCCGTCGCCCGGTACCCCGGGGCCGACGTGGGGACGAGGAACCCGCGCAGGCCCTGCGGGGTGCCGGCCCAGACGACCGCGACGTCGGCGATCGTGCCGTTGGACATCCACGCCTTGGCGCCGTCGATCACCCAGTCGTCGCCGTCGCGGCGGGCGACCGTGCGTATCGAGGACGGATCGGACCCGGAATCCGGCTCGGTCAGCCCGAAACAGCCGAGGGCGTCACCGGCGGCCATCGCGGGCAACCATTCCCGGCGCTGCTCCTCGTCGCCCCAACGATGGATGGCGTACATGGCCAGGCAGCTCTGGACCGAGAGGAAGCTGCGCAGCCCGGAATCGACCGCCTCCAGTTCCCGGCACACCACGCCATAGGCCGCGGGTGAGGCGTTCGCACATCCGTAACCGTCGAGCTGCATTCCCAGAACGCCGAGACCGCCGAGTTCCTTCGCGATTTCCCGGGGCAGTTCGCCGCGCTGGTACCAGCCGTCTACCTGGGGCAGGAGCTGTGCGGTGGCGTAGGAACGCACGGCGTCGCGGATGGAACGCTCGGCGTCGTCGAGTTGGTCGTCCAGGGCGAGGAAATCGTGAGTGTCCACGAATTCAGCCTGGTCGAAGGGCCGTCGGCGGGCAATCACCGAAGTCGCTAGTCGTTGGCGCTCAGTGCGTGACGATCTGATTCCAGGTGCTCGCCAGCTCGACCCGCGAATTGATGCCCAGCTTGCGGAAGACCTTCCGCAGGTGGAAGGCGACCGTGTGCGTCGAGATGAACAACTGGCGGCCGACCCGGGCGTTGGTGAGGCCCTGGCTGACCAGCTCGGCCACGGCGAACTCGGTGTCGGTGAGCCGGCTGCCGCCGGCGGTGGGTCGGCCGGTCAACCGGGGCACCTGCCGCCGGCGGGCGCCCAGCTCGCGCAGCTTGCTGTTGACCCGGAACACGTCCCGCGACGCGCCGACGGTGAGATACGCGTCGGCGGCCCGGCTGAGTGCCGCGACGGCCCGCTCCCGGTCCCCGGTGGCGGCGGCCAGCATCATGCCCGCGTCCTCCGCCGCCGACGCCTTGGCCCACACGTCCTGGTGCAGCTCCTCGGCGGCCAGGAGCCGCTCGACACTGTCGTCGAACAGGCCGGCGGAGTGCAAGGCGGAGGCGTAGAGCAGGGGGAAGTCGGGATTGCACACGGCGAGGCCGTGGGCCCGGAAGACAACCCCGGCGGCGAGGTCGCGGGCGTCGAGCTTCTGTGCGGCCCGCACCAGCCAGGAGGCGGCGGCCGGGTGGGCCACCAGCAGCTCCAGCAGCAGCCGGTCGTCGGTGGTGATGCTCTCGATGAGGTGGGCGACGCTGGCGGTGCCGTCCCGGGCCTCCAGGAGCTGGGTGATCGTCAGGGAGCACCGGCCGGGCATGAACCGGGTGTGCCCCAGCAGGGCATCGTCCTTGAGATGGTTGGCGTACGTGCCGAGGGTGCCCATGTCGCCCTGGCGCAGCGCGCTCTGGGCGAGCACGATGTGGCCCAGCGGCAGCAGGGTGCGTACGGCGGCGCGTTCGGCCAGCTCCAGCCCGTCGCGGGCGGCGGTGACGGCGTCGTCGAGGTCGCCGTGGGCCAGCGCGATCTCGGAGCGGCACAGCGTGGCGGCGGCCAGCAGCCGCTCGCTCGGGTCGGTGCCGTCGCCGGCCAGCGCCCGTGCCACCATCTGGCTGCCGTGCCGCAGGTCGCCGAGGCGGGTGAGGACGGTGGCGTGCCAGACCGTCGCCAGGCGCGACCAGTCGCGGTCGGCCGGTGTGTGACCGCCGCTGACGGCCGCCCGCCGGGCCAGTTCGAGGCAGCGGTCGAGCCGTCCCTCGCACCAGGCGGCGGCGGACGCGATGATCAGCGTCTCGATCGCGTGGGGGGCGCCGCTGTCGAGCCGCCGCAGGCAACTGCCGGCGGGAGCTTCCGGATGAAGTGCGGCCTCTAACGTCATCATTCCCTCGATTTCGTGCTGTGCCGGGGCGGACGCCCGCACGTGCCGTGGCGTCTGTCGTCCCGGGCCGGTGAACGTCACATCACAGGGCCCGATCGTCGTGGCCGCCCCGGGCCCGCCTGGTCACGGCGGTGCCCGCGGGCAAGTTTCGGGAGGGGCTGAAAAACGGCGCCGGACTGCGTGGGAATTATGTCGGTCGTCGATGACGCGACGATGGTGGCGCGGGCGCTGACCCCCGTTCGGGCGTAATCGTAGCCATGGCCGGACGGTATCAGCAAGGAGTCGAATGTGCCGCCAGAAGCATCGAGGTCCGCCTTACTCTCTGCTAATGAGGGCACCC
Source organism: Micromonospora haikouensis (assembly GCF_900091595.1). Lineage (GTDB taxonomy): Bacteria > Actinomycetota > Actinomycetes > Mycobacteriales > Micromonosporaceae > Micromonospora > Micromonospora haikouensis. Next base: position 11,784 of record NZ_FMCW01000027.1, on the reverse strand, counting down.
TTTATTGATCTTAGGTTCCAGGGTGGTTGTGCAGCATTGAAGGTGTTCTTGCGGCAATGACGGCAAGTAGCGGTCGGAGCGTTGCGTAACTCCTGGTGGCGTGGTGAACCCTCTTGGTCACGAAAGTGGCGGACATCCGACGGACAAAACGAGCAAAATGCGCGAGGCGGCGAGGGGTGGCGAGGGCTGGGGGTGACTCCGCCGATTTGGTGGCTTCGTACCCTAGGGGCAATTTGACCTCTCGATGACCCCGCGCGGCTACCAGACCGGGGGATCCCCTCAGGAGCGGGACGGTGATTAATGTGCAGCAGGGATAAAGGTGGTGTCCGCCCGCGAATGCGCTGCCGACGCTTCCGTCAAATGCATTCCGGTGGCGGCTTTCGACATGGGTCGGTCGGCGCTGGTATCCGCCGTGCCGGTTTTCCCGAGAGTGTCAGGGGCTGTGGTGCGTGCCGATTTAGTCAAACCCTTGCCCATGATCCTGCGCGAGCACGCGGAACGCCTCGGCGACCGGGTCGCGTACGAGGACGACAGCCGGAGGGTCACCTACGCCGAGCTGGAGGCGCGGACCCGCCGGCTCGCCGGCCACCTGGTCGACGCCGGGCTGCGCCGCGGCGACCGCGTCGCGCTCTGCCTCGGCAACACGGTGGCCATGGTGGAGGGCTACCTCGCCGTGGTCCGCGCCGGCGCTGTCGGCGTGCCGCTCAACCCGCACGCCAGCCGCCGTGACCTCGCCTTCCAGCTCCAGGACAGCGGTGCCCGGTTCGCCATGACCACCGCCGCCCACGCGGCGGAGTTCGCCGCCGCGACGTCGCCGCCGACCGTGCTGTCGACGGGAACCGTGGCGGGCTGCCTGCCCTACGAGCGGCTCGCCGCGACCGAGCCGCGCGCGAGCGCGCCGGACGACCTCGGGCTCGACGAGGTGGCCTGGATGTTCTACACCTCCGGCACCACCGGCAGGCCCAAGGGCGTGCTCTCCACCCAGCGCAACTGCCTGTGGTCCGTGGCCTCCTGCTACGTGCCCGTCCCCGGGCTCGGCGAGCACGACCGGGTGCTCTGGCCGCTGCCGCTGTTCCACAGCCTCTCCCACATCGCCTGCGTGCTGGCCGTGATCGCGGTGGGCGCCACGGCCCGGATCGTGGACGGCCAGTCGGCGTCCGACGTGCTCGACGCGCTGCGCACACACCGGTCGACGTTCCTCGCCGGGGTGCCCACCACGTACCACGGGCTGGTGCGGGCGCGGCGCGAGACCGGCCTGACCCTGCCCGACCTGCGGATCGGGCTCGTCGGCGGAGCGGTGACCGGTCCCGGGCTGCGACGGGCGTTCGAGGAGACCTTCGGGGTGCCGCTCGTCGACGCGTACGGCAGCACCGAGACCTGCGGGGCGATCACCATGAACCCGCCCGACGGCGGCGGGCCCGACGGGTCCTGCGGCCTGCCCGTGCCCGGCGTCGACGTGCGGCTCGTCGACCCCGGGACCGGCCGGGAGGCGGCGGTCGGCGACGAGGGCGAGGTCTGGGTGCGTGGCCCCAGCGTCATGGTCGGCTACCACGGCGACCCGGTCGCCACCGGGGCGGCGCTGCGCGACGGCTGGTACCGCACCGGCGACCTGGCCCGGCGCGACGCCGGTGGCTACCTCACGATCTGCGGGCGGATCAGCGACCTCGTCATCCGGGGCGGCGAGAACATCCACCCCGAGACGATCGAGGCCGTGCTGCGCGACGTCGGGGGAGTGGCCGACGTCGGCGTCGGCGGCGTCGACCACGACGTGCTCGGCGAGGTGCCCGTGGCGTACGTGCAGCCGGGCCCGGCCGGGCTCGACGTCGCAGCCCTGCTCGACCGCTGCCGCGCGCAACTGGCCCCCTTCGAGGTCCCCGAGGAGATCCGCGAGGTGCGGGCGATCCCGCGCACGGCGTCCGGCAAGATCTCCCGTCGCCGGCTCGTCGACCAGCCGTCGTGGCTGCGCTGGGCGGCGAGCGGCCACCACGACGGCCTGCTCACCCTGCGCTGGGTGCCGCTGGCCGCGGACGGCCCGCAACGGCCGGACGCCGAGCTGCTCGACCTCACCCCGCCCGCCGATGCCCCCGCCGGTCCGGCGGAGCGGGCGCTGCTCGGCAGTCGCCTCGCCCGGACGCTGACCGAGCGGGCCGGCCGGCTGGGCGCGGGCGAGCGGCTCGTCGTGCTCACCCGGCACGCCGTGACGACCGACCCGGACGATCCCGCGCCCGACCCGGCCCAGTTCCCGGTCTGGGCGGCGGCCCGCGCCCTGCGCCCGCGTACGCCGGGGCACCTGGCCACCGTCGACCTCGCCGCCGGCGTCACGGCCGGTGCCACGCCGACCGGCACGGACGAGCCGGAGATCGCCGTGCGCCCCGCCGGCCCGCTGGTGCCCCGGCTGGTCCGCGTCCCCGCCGACGACCGGCCCTGGCCACTCGCCGCACCCGCCGGCGGCTCGGTCGTCGTCACCGGGGCGGACACCGGGCCCCGGGCGGAGCTGGCCCGCCGGCTCGTCGAGGCCACCGGGGCCGGCACCGTGCTCACCGTCGCCACGGGCGCGCCGGGGCGCGCCGGGGACACCGCGACCGTCCGCCCCGGTCAGGACGGGCCGCTGCGCGCGGCGCTGGCGGAACTGCCACGGCCGGTGGTCGCGGTCCTGCACGCCTGCGGCGACGTCGAGCTGGGCCGCGCCCTGCACCTCGCCACCGCCCACCTCGACACCGCCCTGTTCCTCGCCGTCGGCGCCACGGCGGACGCCGAGGCGCTGGTCCACACCCGACGCCGGCAGGGACTGCCCGCGACGTTCGTCGAGTGGGCCGGCGACGACGCCCCGGACGGCGCGGTCGGGCGGCCACGCGACCTGTTCGCCGCCCTCGACGCCGCGCTCGCCCTGCGCCCCGCCGTGTTGCTGGCCCGGCGCCCCGACCCGTCGGCGACGGCCGGCGCGGCACCGCCCCTGCTGCGTGACCTCGCGGCCGCCGCGGCCCCCACCGGCACGCCGGACCCGGCCACGGCCGCGGGGCTACGGGCCCGCCTGGCCGCCCTGGACGACCCGGACCAGCTCGCGCTGCTGCGCGACCTGGTCGGCGAGCACGTCACCGCCGTGCTCGGCGTCGGCCGCGCCGACGCCACCGCCGGCCGCGCGTTCCGTGACCTCGGCCTCTCCTCCGCGGCCGTGGTGGAGCTGCGCAACCGGCTCGCGGACGCGACCGGACTGGCCCTGCCCACCACCGTCACCTTCGACCACCCCACCGCCGGGGCGCTCGCCGCGCACCTGCGCGACCGGCTCCTCGGCCGCGAGACCCCGGACCGGGCGGCGGTCGGCGTCGCCTCCGCCGAACCCATCGCCATCGTGGGCATGGCCTGCCGCCTGCCCGGCGGCGTGGGCAGCCCGGCGGAGCTGTGGCGGCTGGTCGCGGAGGGCGGGGAGGGCATCACCGGCTTCCCCGACGACCGGGGCTGGGACCTGTCGACGCTGTTCGACCCCGACCCCGCCCACCCGGGCACGTCGTACGTCGAGCGCGGCGGCTTCCTGCCCACGGCCGCGCAGTTCGACGCCGGCTTCTTCGGCATCTCCCCGCGCGAGGCCCTGGCGATGGACCCGCAGCAGCGGCTGCTGCTGGAGGCGTCCTGGGAGGCCCTCGAACACGCCGGCATCGACCCGGGGCCGCTGCGCGGCACGGAGGTCGGCGTCTTCGCCGGCGTGATGGGCCACGGCCCCGCCCCGAGCGGTCAGCTTCCGCCCGACCTCGAAGGGTTCATGACCACGGGCACGGCGGCGAGTGTGGCGTCTGGGCGGGTGTCGTACGTGTTCGGGTTCGAGGGGCCGGCGGTGACGGTGGACACGGCGTGTTCGTCGTCGTTGGTGGCGATCCATCTGGCGGCGCAGGCGTTGCGGGCGGGTGAGTGCACGATCGCCCTGGCCGGCGGCGCGACCGTCATGGCCAGCCCGGACGCGTTCCTGGAGTTCTCCCGCCAGCGTGGGCTCTCGGCCGACGGTCGTTGCAAGTCGTATTCGTCGGACGCGGATGGGACGGGTTGGGGGGAGGGGGTGGGGGTGGTGGTGTTGGAGCGGTTGTCGGGGGTGCGTGCGCGGGGTGGTCGGGTGTTGGCGGTGTTGCGGGGTTCTGCGGTGAATCAGGATGGGGCGTCGAATGGGTTGACGGCGCCGAGTGGGTTGGCGCAGGAGCGGGTGATTCGGCGGGCGTTGGCGGTGGGTGGGTTGGTGGGTGGGGATGTGGATGTGGTGGAGGGGCATGGGACGGGGACGGTGTTGGGGGATCCGGTGGAGGTGGGGGCGTTGTTGGGGGTGTATGGGCGGGGTCGTGGGGTGGGGTGTCCGTTGTGGTTGGGGTCGTTGAAGTCGAATATCGGTCATGTTCAGGCTGCTGCTGGGGTGGCTGGTGTGATCAAGATGGTGGAGGCGTTGCGGTGGGGGGTGTTGCCGGCGACGTTGCATGTGGGTGAGCCGACGTCGCAGGTGGATTGGTCGTCGGGGGAGGTGCGGCTGTTGACCGAGGCTCGTGACTGGCCCCGCACCGAAGGCCGCCCCCGCCGCGCCGGCGTGTCCTCGTTCGGCGTGAGCGGGACCAACGCCCACGTCATCCTCGAAGAGGCCCCCGACGAGCCGGCCCCGCCGCCGGCCGCGCCCGCCGCCGGGCCGATCGCGCTCGCCCTGTCGGCGCGGACCCCGACCGCCCTGGCCGGGCAGGCGACGCGCCTCGCCGCGTTCCTGGCCGACGGCGACGCCCCGCTGCCCGACGTCGCTGCGGCCCTCGGCGCGCGGGCACTGTTCGACGAGCGCGCGGTGGTCGTCGCGGCGTCACCCGACGAGGCCGCGCGGCGGCTGCGCGCCGTCGCGCAGGGGCGCGGCGACTCCGGGGCCCTGGTGGGGTCGGCCCGGCCGGGGAGGGTGGCCTTCGTCTTCCCCGGCCAGGGCACCCAGTGGCGCGGGATGGGCCGGGATCTGCTCGACAGCTCACCCGTCTTCGCCGCGCAGGTGCGCGCCTGCGCCGCCGCGGTCGAGCCGTACACCGACTTCTCGCTGGTCGACGCGCTGCGCGGCGACGTCCCCGCCGACCTCGCGGCGCGGGTGGACGTCGTCCAGAGCGCCTCCTTCGCGATGATGGCCGGGCTCGCCGCCATGTGGCGGGCGGCGGGCGTCGTCCCCGGCGCGGTCGTGGGCCACTCCCAGGGCGAGATCGCCGCGGCGTACGTGGCGGGGGCGCTGTCGCTGCCGGACGCCGCGCGGACCGTGGCCGTGCGCGCGAAGCTCGTCCGCGACGTGCTCGCCGGCGGCGGGGCGATGGCGTCGGTGGCCCTCGGCGAGGCCGAGGCCGCCCGGCGGCTGCCCGCCGCCGGTCCGGTGGAGGTGGCGGCGGTGAACGGCCCCTCCTCGGTGGTCGTCGCCGGGCCCGCCGCCGCGCTGGAGGAGATCCTGGCCGGGTGGGAGGCCGACGGGGTCCGCGTCCGCCGCGTCGCCGTGGACTACGCCTCGCACACCGCGCAGGTGGAGCGGATCGTCGACCCACTCGGCGTCGCCCTGTCCGGGGTGCGGGCCCGCGCGCCGCAGATCCCGCTCCTGTCCACCGTCACCGGCGACTGGATCACCGCCGACGGCGACCTCGGCGGCGACTACTGGGTGCGCAACCTGCGCCACCAGGTGCGCTTCGCCCCCGCCGTCGCCACGCTGCTCGACCAGGGCTTCACGACCTTCGTCGAGGTGAGCGCGCACCCCGTGCTGGTGGCGCCGGTGACCGAGATCGTCGATGCCGCCGGGGTCGCCGCCACGGTCACCGAGTCCCTGCGCCGTGACGAGGGCGACCTGCGCCGCCTCACCCTCTCGATGGCCCGGCTGCACGTCACCGGCATCGCGGTGGACTGGCCCGCCGTGACCCCGCCCGCGCGGGGCCGCGTCGAGCTGCCGCCGTACGCCTTCGACCACCGGCCCTACTGGCTGCCGGCCACCCCGGCCCGCGCCGACGCCACGGGAGCGGGCCTCACCGGCCCCGGGCATCCGCTCGTCGGGGCCCTCGTCGCCCAGCCGGACACCGGCGGGGTCGTCGCCGTCGCCCGCTGGTCGGCACGGTCGTTCCCCTGGCTCACCGCCGACCGGCCCGACGGCGGCACGACGGTTCCCGCCACCGCGCTGCTCGACGTCGTCATCCGCGCCGGCGACGAGACCGGCACCCCCGCCGTCGCGTCCCTGCGTACCGACGCCCCGCTCGTGCTGCCCGCCCGCGGCGCACTCGACGTGCGGGTGACGGTCGGCGGCCTCGGCGACGGGGGGCGTCGCGCCGTGCGGTGCTGGACCCGGGCGGCCGGGGCGGACCCGGGCGAGCCGTGGACCCGGCACGCCCACGGGCTGCTGGCCCCGGCCCCCGCCGAACCCGCCCCACCGCCCGCGCCGGAGGCCGGGCGGGTGGCCCTCGCCCGCGACCCCGCCGGCTACGGCCTGCACCCGGAGCTGCTCGACGCGGCAGTGCGCACCGTTCTCGCGCCCGCCACCGCGCCGGTGACCTGGACCGATGTCGTCCTGCACGCCACCGACGCCACGGCGCTCACCGTCGGGGCGGCGGCCTGCGACGGCGGGCACCGGCTGCTGCTGACCGACCCGTCCGGCGTGCCGGTGCTGTCGGCCGGCACGGTGGCGGCCGGGCCGGAACCGACGGCCGCGGCCGCGCCCCCGCTGCTCCACGTCGAGTGGGTCGACGTCGCCCTGCCCGACACGGCGACGCCGCCGCCGGAGCACCTGCGCCACGAGGTGCCGGCGGACGGCGACCCCCGGGCCGTGCTCGCCGACACCCTGACGGCGCTGCGGGCCTGGCTGGCCGGGCCGGCGACGGACGGCCTGCTGGTCGTGCACACCGGCGATCGCGACGACCCGGCCACGGCGGCGGTCTGGGGGCTGGTGCGCTCGGCGCAGTCGGAACACCCCGGCCGGATCCTGCTCGTCGCCACCGACGAGCAGTCCCGCGACGCGCTGCCCGCCGCGATCGCCACCGGCGAACCCCAGATCCGGGTACGCCGCAACGCGGCGCAGGTGCCGCGGCTGGTCCGTACGCCGCCCGGCGACACCGCCGGGCGACCGCTCGACCCGGACGGCACCGTGCTGATCACGGGCGGGACCGGGCTGCTCGGCACGACCACCGCCCGGCACCTGATCACCCGGCACGGGGCGCGCCGCCTGCTGCTGGCCACGCGAAGCGGCCTCACCGGCCGGGCGGCGGCCCTGCGCGACGAGCTGACCGCCCTCGGCGCCACCGTCACGGTCGCCCGCTGCGACGTCGCCGACCGCGCACAGGTCGGCGAACTGCTGGCCGGGATCCCGGAGGACGCCCCGCTGACGGCGGTCGTGCACGCCGCCGGGGCCCTCGACGACGGCGTCGTCACCGCGCTCGACGCCGACCGCCTCGACACCGTGCTGCGGCCCAAGCTGGACGCGGCGCGGCACCTGCACGAGCTGACCCTCGGCCGCGACCTGGCGGCGTTCGTCCTCTACTCCTCGGCCGCCGGCCTGCTCGGCAACCCAGGGCAGGCGAACTACGCCGCCGCCAACGCCTGCCTCGACGCCCTGGCCCGGCAGCGCCGCCGCCTCGGCCTGCCGGCCGTCTCCGTGGCCTGGGGCTGGTGGAGCCAGGCGAGCGGCATGACGCGCCACCTGCGCGACGCCGACCTGGCCCGGACCCGGCGCGGCGGCATGACCGGGCTCACCGCCGACGACGGCATGGCGCTGCTCGACGCCGCGCTGCGCGCGGACGCGCCCCCGGTCGTCGTGGCCGCCCGGTTCGACCTCGCCGCCCTGCGCGCCGACGACCACGCCGGACCCGTCGCCCCGCTGCTGCGGGCGCTCGTCCCGCCGCGCCGCCCGCGGGCCACCGCCGGGGCACCGGCCCAGGCGCCGGCGCCGGCCCGGCTGGCCGGCATGGGCGAGGCGGAGCAGCACGCCGCGCTGCTGCGGATGGTGCGCCGGCACACCGCCGACGTGCTCTTCCACGACGGCCCGGAGGCCGTGCCCGCCGACCGGCCGTTCCGCGACGCCGGCCTCGACTCGCTGACCGCCATCGAGCTGCGCAACCGGCTGGCCGCCGAGACCGGTCTGACGCTCGGCGCGACCATCGCGTTCGACCATCCGCGACCCGCCGCGCTCGCGGCGTACCTACGGGACCGCCTCACCGGTCGCGACCCGGCCCCGGCCCCGGCCGCCGCCGCGCCCGGGGCGGACCTCGGCGAACCCGTCGCCATCGTCGCCATGGCCTGCCACTTTCCGGCCGGGGTGCACAGCCCCGAGGGCCTGTGGCGGGTCGTGCGCGACGGCGTCGACGCGGTCACCGGCTTCCCCGCCGACCGCGGCTGGCCGCCGGACGGCAGGTTTCACCCCGACCCCGACCACCCCGGCACGACGTACGTTCGGCACGGCGCGTTCCTCGACGACGCCGCCGGGTTCGACGCCGCGTTCTTCGGCATCTCGCCGAACGAGGCCCTGGCGATGGACCCGCAGCAGCGCCTGCTGCTGGAGACGTCCTGGGAGGTCTTCGAACGCGCCGGCATCGACCCGGCCACCCTGACCCGCCGCGACGTCGGCGTGTTCGCCGGCGTCAACAGCCACGACTACAGCATGCGGCTGCACCGCTCCCCCGGGGCCGAGGGGTTCCGACTCACCGGCAGCTCCGGCAGCGTCGTGTCCGGCCGGATCGCCTACCACTACGGCTTCGAGGGCCCGGCGATCACGATCGACACGGCGTGCTCGTCGTCGCTGGTGGCCCTGCACCTGGCGGTGCGCGCCCTGCAACAGGGGGAGTGCTCCCTCGCCCTGGCCGGCGGCGTCACCGTCATCGGCGCCGTCGAGACGTTCGTCGAGTTCTCGCGCCAGCGCGGCCTGGCCCCCGACGGGCGGTGCAAGCCGTTCGCCGACGCGGCCGACGGCACCGGCTGGGCCGAGGGCGCCGGCCTGCTGCTGGTCGAGCGTCTCTCCGACGCGCGCCGCAACGGCCACCAGGTCCTCGCCGTCGTCCGTGGGTCGGCGGTCAACTCCGACGGTGCGTCGAACGGCCTCACGGCGCCGAGCGGGCCGGCCCAGCAGCGGGTCATCCGCGCGGCCCTGGCGAACGCGGGGCTCGGCTGCGCCGACGTCGACGCGGTGGAGGCGCACGGCACCGGCACGACGCTCGGTGACCCGATCGAGGCGCAGGCGCTGCTGGAGACGTACGGCAGGGAGCACGACCCGGCCCGGCCGCTCTGGCTGGGCTCGGTGAAGTCGAACATCGGCCACGCCCAGGCCGCCGCCGGCGTCGCCGGCGTCATCAAGATGGTCATGGCCATGCGGCACGGGGTGCTGCCCGCCACCCTGCATGTGGACCGCCCGTCGTCGCACGTCGACTGGTCGACGGGCGGGGTGCGGCTGCTCACCGTGGCCCGCGACTGGCCGGACTCCGGCCGCCCCCGCCGGGCCGGCGTCTCGTCCTTCGGCATCGGCGGCACGAACGCCCACGTCGTCCTGGAGGCCGCGCCGGCCGGCGACCCCCCGGCCCCGCCCCCGGCGGCCGATCCGGCCCTCGTGCCGGTGGTCGTGTCGGCGCGCACCCCGGCCGGCCTGCGCGGCCAGGCCGGCCGGGTCGCCGCGTTCGTCGCCGCCGCCCCGGCGGCGCTGCCGCTCGGCGACGTCGCCCACGCCCAGGCGACCGCCCGCAGCCACCTCGACCGGCGCGCCGTGATCCTGACGACCGGCCGGGAGCACCTGGTGACCGAGCTGCGTGACCTCGAACGCGGGGTGGCCGGCGACGCCACGGTCACCGGCTCCGCCGGCGAGGGCCTGCTCGCCCTGGTGTTCACCGGCCAGGGCAGCCAGTGGGCGGGCATGGGCGCGGGGCTGCGCCGCCGCCACCCCGTGTTCCGGGAGGCCTTCGCCGACGCGGTCGCCGCAGTCGAACGGCATCTCGGTGGTCACCTGCCCCGGCCGCTGCCCGAGGTGCTGTCCGCCGCGCCCGGGACGCCCGGCGCGGAGCTGATCGACCGCACCCTCTACGCCCAGCCCGCCCTGTTCGCGCTGGAGACGGCGCTGTTCCGGCTCCTCGCCTCGTGGGGCGTGCGGCCCGGGCTGCTGGCCGGGCACTCGGTCGGGGAGATCACGGCGGCCCACGTCGCCGGGGTGCTCGACCTGGCCGCCGCCGCCGAGCTGGTCGCCGCACGCGCGAGGCTGATGGACGCGCTGCCCGCCGGGGGCGCGATGACCGCCGTGCGGGCCACCGAGGCGGACGTGACGCCGCTGCTGGAGCAGGCGACCGGGATCGTCTGCGTGGCCGCCGTCAACAGCGACGAGTCGCTCGTCCTCTCCGGCGAACGGCAGGCCGTCGACGCGGTCGTCGACCGGCTGCGCCGCGCCGGCCACCGGACCCGCCGGCTGGAGGTCAGCCACGCGTTCCACTCCGCGCTGATGGAGCCGATGCTCGACGAGTTCCGCGCCGTCGCCGAGGGCCTGACCTTCGGCAGCGCCGGCATCCCGATCGTGTCCACCCTCACCGGCGCCCTCGCCACCGGCGGGGAACTGGGCGCCGCCGGCTACTGGGTACGGCAGGTGCGGCACGCCGTCCGCTTCGGCGCGGCGGTGTCGGCGCTGCGGGCCGAGGGGGCCACCACCTTCCTCGAGGCCGGGCCGGGCGGCGCGCTGACCGCCATGCTGCTCGAAGCGCCGGACCTGCCGGAGGCCGCCTGCCTGACCAGCCTGCCCGCCGGCGTGGACGAGCCGCTCGCCGTGCTCACCGCCGTCGCCGGCCTGCACGTGCGCGGCGTCGCCGTCGACTGGCCCGCGGTCCTCGGTCGGTCCGGCGCCGCGACCCTCGGCCCCGACCTGCCGACCTACGCCTTCCAGCACGAGCGCTTCTGGATCGACGCCGAGCCCGAGCCGGGCGCGTCCGGGCCCGGGGCCACCCCGCCCACGTACGCCGAGGCCCCGCCGGTCGCCTCCGGCGCGTACGAACTGGTGGATCTCGTCCGGGCGAGCGCCCTGGCTGTCCTCGGCCACCGCCCGGACGCGGACCTCGACCTTGGCCAGCCCTTCAAGGACCTGGGCATGGACTCGCTCGGCGCCGTCCGGCTGCGCAACCGCCTGCGCGAGCAGACCGGCGTCGAGCTGCCGACCACCGTCGTCTTCGACCACCCCAGCCCCGCCGCCCTCGCCGCGCATCTGCACGCGGTCCTCCACGGGACGCCGGACGCGGGACGCCGGGCGGACGGGCCCGCGCCCGTCGACGCCGACGCCGACGACCCCATCGTGATCGTCGCCACGGCCGGCCGGTTCCCGGGCGGTGTCGACAGCCCCGAGGAGCTGTGGCGGCTGGTGTCGGAGCGGCGTGACGCGATCACCCCGTTCCCGGCGGACCGGGGCTGGGACGTCGACCGGCTCTACCACCCCGACCCCGCCCACCCCGGGACGTCCTACACCCGGGCCGGCGGGTTCCTGCCCGACGCCGCCCTGTTCGACGCCGCCCTGTTCGGCATCTCCCCGCGCGAGGCCCTGGCGATGGACCCGCAGCAGCGGCTGCTGTTGGAGGTCTCGTGGGAGGCGCTCGAGCGGGCGGGCGTCGACCCGACGTCGCTGCGGGGTCGGGACGTCGGCGTCTTCACCGGCATCGTGCACCACGACTACGTGACCCGGCTGCGCCGGGTTCCCGAGGACGTGCAGGGCTACGTGATGACGGGCACGGCGGCGAGTGTGGCGTCTGGGCGGGTGTCGTACGTGTTCGGGTTCGAGGGGCCGGCGGTGACGGTGGACACGGCGTGTTCGTCGTC
>NZ_FMCW01000028.1 GCF_900091595.1 Micromonospora haikouensis | reverse complement strand
AACCTGGGTCACCTGGGTGACCGCAACGACCACGACTCCCTCGGCCTGTTCCAGCAGCGCCCGTCCAGCGGCTGGGGTTCGCCGGAGCAGATCACCGACCCGCAGTACGCGACCACGGCGTTCCTCAAGGGCCTCCGACAGGTCGACGGCTGGCAGGACATGCCCCTGACCGACGCCGCCCAGACCGTCCAGGTCTCCGCCTACCCCGACGCCTACGCCCAGTGGGAACAGCAGGCCGCCGACCTCGTCACCCAGCACTGGAACAACAGCTGACACCACACACCCACGCACGCCACCCACCGGCCGGGCCCCGACAACAGGGGCCCGGCCGGCAGCGTCTCCACCTCACCCAGCCGAGTGTTAGGAAGGGGCCCCTCCTATACAGAAAGCGTTAACAAGGGGCCCTTCCTTGCAAGCCGAGGGGCGGACTGATCCGATCCCGGGTCGGGTACGTACTGCCTGGCGGGGACCGCGAAAGGGGAGCACATGCCGGGTTCGGAGCATGACGCGTACCGCCGCCCGGGGGTCGCTCCTCCAGTGCCCGCACCGGTCGTCGAGGTGACCGGGGACCCTGTCCCGGAGCCGCCCGCCCCGGCCTGGCCGCGCGGCGTACGCCTCATGGTCGCCGCCGCGGTCGTGGTGCTGGCGCTGGGCGCGGGTGCGGTGGCGGTGACCCTGGCCAATCCGGACCGGCTGGGGGTGGCGTTCTCCGGTGGCCGGCCGGACGTCGGGTCGACGGTGCCGCTGGCGGCCGAGCCCGGCGGCGGGGGAGCGTCGGCGGACGGCCGGGTGCTCACCGCGCCCCTGGCCGGGCGGACCCGGGCGAGTTTCGAGCTGGTCGACGGGCTGACCACGTTCGACCTGCGGATCGACGACCTCGGCGAGGACCTGTACCGGATCGCCAGCCCCGCCGACGGCGGGGTGGATCCCCGGCCGGAGCTCGTCGGCGACCGGATGCGGCTGCGGATGGCGCCGAGCGGGCGGCGCGGTCCGGCCGTCGCGGAGGTCGTGTTGAACTCCCGGGTGACCTGGCGGCTGCGGCTGGCCGGCGGGGTGACCGAGCAGGTGCTGGACCTGACCCGGGGTCGGCTCGCCGGGCTGGAGCTGGCCGCCGGGGCCACCCGCGTCGACCTGCGCCTGCCCCGGGTCGTCGGCACGCTGACGGTGCGGCTGACCGGCGGGATCAACCAGCTGGTGGTCCGGGTGCCCGGGGCGCTGCCGACGCGGGTCCGTTCGGGTGCCGGCGCGGGCGCGGTCACCGTCTACGACCGGCACCGTCAGGGGGTGGCGGCCGGCGCGGTGATCAGCTCGCCGGACTGGGACCGCCGGGCCGACCGGGTGTACGTCGACATGGTGGCCGGGGCCAACACGGTGACCGTCGAGGGGGCCTGAGCGTACAGTCGGGCGGTGGATCGTACGGAATCTCTGCCGGCGCAGACCCGACCACCGGGCGTGGCGCCCGCCGACCCGGGCAGCGTGTTGCTGCCGGGCCACGACGTGCCGCTCGGCCGCTACACGACGGTGCGTCGGCTGCTGCCGCAGCGTCAGCGGCGGATGGTCGGGGCCTGGTGCTTCGTCGACCACTTCGGCCCGGACGACGTCGCGCAGCGGCCCGGCATGGAGGTGCCGCCCCACCCGCACACGGGCCTGCAGACGGTGACCTGGCTGCTCGACGGGGAGATCGTGCACCGGGACAGCCTCGGCAACGTGCAGCCGATCCGCCCGGGGCAGCTCAACGTGATGACCTCCGGCCACGGCATCGCGCACTCGGAGCGGTCTCCGGCGCAGCATCCGCCGGTGATGCACGGGGTGCAGTTGTGGGTGGCCCTGCCGGACCCGGCGCGGGCCGGTGGGCCGGGCTTCGCCCACCACGAGGACCTGCCGGTGTGGCGCGACGGGGACACCGACGTGACGCTGCTGGTGGGCGAGCTGGGCGGGGAGCGTTCCCCGGCCGTCGTGCACACTCCGCTGCTCGGCGCGCAGCTCACCGCCCGGGGCGCGGCGCCGGCCCGGCTGCCGTTGCGCCGCGACTTCGAGTACGCGCTGCTGGCGATGTCCGGTGCCGCCGAGGTGGGTGACGTGTCGGTGGAGCCGGGCGCGCTGCTCTATCTCGGCCTGGGGCGGGAGAGCCTGACCCTGGCTGCCGCCCCGGGCAGCCGCCTGCTGCTGCTCGGCGGGGAGCCGTTCGAGGAGCCGTTGGTGATGTGGTGGAACTTCGTCGGCCGGTCGCACGAGGAGATCGCCGCGGCGCGCGAGGACTGGACGGCGGGCCGCCGCTTCGGGGTGGTGGCGGACGACGCGGCCCCGCCGCTGCCGGCGCCCGCCCTGCCGACCACCCGGCTGCTGGCCCGCACCCGGCACGGCGAGATCCTGCGCTGAGCCGGTGCCGCCTGCCCCGCCGCCGCCCGCCAGGCGTGGCCGGCGGTGTCGCGGGTAGTCGCGGGCATGCCGACCACCGCGATCTCCAGCATCGAGGACAAGAAGCGCCTGGTACGCCGCCTGGCGGGCGACGGGCGCGGTTTCGCCGAGCAGTACGGCTTCCGGGTCACCAACAACCCGTCCAGCCTGTTCCAACTGCTCACTCTGTCGGTCCTGCTGGCCCGCAGGGGTGACTTCCGGTGTGCCGTGGCCGCCGCGGCGGCGCTGCGTGACTCCGGTTGGGACAGCGCCGCCCGGCTGGCCCGGTCGTTGCACGCCGACCGGGTGCGCGTGTTGCGCGGGGCCGGGTTGCGCGGCGACGTCGACGCGCTCGCCGACGGCCTCGGCGACCTGGCCCGTACGGTCGTGGAGCGCTACCGGGGCGACCTGCGCCGGCTGCGCGGGGCGGCCCACCACGACCCGGCCGTCGAGCGGACGCTGCTGGCCGGGTTGCCGGGCGTCGACGGCGAGGCGGTGGCGTTGTTCCTGCGCGAGGCGCAGGCGTTGTGGCGGGAGGTGGCCCCGGTGGCGGACCGGCGGGCGCTGGTGGCGGCCCGCCGGCTGGGGCTGGGCGGGTCGGCGGCCGATCTGGCGGCCCTGGCGGGCGGCGGCGAGTCGGAGCGGCTCGCCTGGCTGGTCGGCGCGCTCGCCCGGGTGGACCTGGAGCAGCGGTACGGCGAGCTCACCTGAGGTGCGCTGGCCCACAGTTTTCCCGAGAACTGACCGTTCGGACGATGGTGCCGGTAGGATGATCTCGGCAGTTGACTCCCGTCCTCATCGGGTGGGAGTGGCCGCCCGGCGGTGCGGTCCGGTTCGGGCCGCGTTCACCGCCGGGGCACAGGTTCTGCGTGGCGCCCCGGGCCGCGGTTCGCGGCCCGGGGCGCCCGTCTGTCGTGGCGGCCCGCTCACCCGGCCAGCCCCACCACCAGGTTCACCGTCGCGGCGATGATCACCGCCCCGAACAGGTACGACAGCAGCGAGTGCCGCAGCGCGGTGGTGCGCATCTCGTTGCTGGTCAGGTTCGTGTCGGAGACCTGGAAGGTCATCCCCACGGTGAACGCCAGGTAGGCGAAGTCCGAGTAGCGGGGGCGCTCCCGCTGGTGGAACATCACCCCGCCGTCGGGCCCCGTGTAGTAGATCCGGGCGTACCGGGCGGTGTGGACGGTATGCACCACCAGCCAGGAGAGCAGCACGCTCACCACGCCCAGCCCGCCGTACGCGTCGCGGAGCGGCCCCGGCGGGGCGCTGTGCGCGTACAGCAGCACGACCGCCACCGCCAGCAGGCTGGCCAGGCAGGCGACCAGCAGCAGCACGTCGCGCACGGCCCGGCTCCAGTCCTCCCGGCCGGCGAGCCGGGCGGTGCCCTCGCCGTCCAGCGGCCACAGCGTGCGCCACACCAGCACCAGCCAGCTCAGCGCCGCCGCGTCCCAGCCGACGAGCGGGCCGAGCCGTGGCGAGCCGACCAGCGCGAACAGGCCGCCGGCCAGCAGCCCGATCACCGCCATCACGAGCAGTTGAGCCGCCGCCGGGAGGTGGCCGTCCGCGCGCCGCACCGCCGCGTACCCACTCGCCCGCGCCGCCGGCGGGCGGTCAGATGCGCCGCAGGTGCTGCGAGACCCGGGTGTGCGGCTCCCGGGCCTGCGCCGCCCGCCGTGCCGGGCCGGCCTCGGGGGCGGCCTCGATGCCGGCGGACCGGGCCACCTCGGTGCCGTTGGCGTAGTCCACGGGGGGCAGGGCCCGCAGGGCGCGCAGCACGTCCGGCGGGGCGCCCTCCCGTTCCGCCTCGCGGACCACGTCGGCCTTGTCCGCCGGGTAGTCGAGGCTGGACAGGTACTGCAGGACGTCGTCGTAGCTCGCCATGGGTGCGCTCCTCGTCGCCGCGATCGGGGTTCCCGACCGGCGGCGGTTACCCACCGTGGGGCCGCCCACGCCCGCGCGGGGGCCTGCGATCGTCGCCGCCCGGCCGCCGTTTCCACCCCCGTTCGGCGGGTACGCGACCCCCCTCCTGCGGGCGCGACCGGCCCGAGGCAGCGGAAGGAGCGCCGTCATGAACTACGACACCTTCGTCGACCAGGTGGCCCTGCGGGCGCGGGTCCCGGGCGAGCGGGCCGTCGAGCTGACCCGGGCCACGCTGGAGACGCTCGCCGAGCGGTTGACCGGCGGCGAGGTGCTCGACCTCGCGGCGCAGCTGCCGAAGCCGCTGCAGCTGGTCCTGCGGCCCAGCCCGGACACCGAGGCCGCCGACCGGTTCGGCGCGGCCGAGTTCGTCGCCCGGGTCGGCCAGCGGGCCGGGCTCGACGAGCGGGCCGCCCGGGAGGCTGTCCGGGCGGTGTTCACCACGCTGCGCGAGGCGGTGACGGGCGGGGAGTTCGACGACATCGTGGTGCAGATGCCGCGCGACTACCGGGACATGGTGGAGCCGGCGCTCGCCCCGGGCGCGGCCGTCCCGCGCCGGCCCTGACCGTCCGGCGCGGTTAGGAAGGGACCCCTGTACGACAGAATGCGTTAACAGGGGGCCCTTCCTTGCACCTCAGGCGACCGCGCCGGCGGCGCGGAGGGCGGCGATCCGGTCGGCGGCGAAGCCGGCCTCCGCCAGGACCTCGTCGGTGTGCTCGCCGGGGTGCGGGGGCGGCCGGCGCAGGGCCGTCGGCGTGCCGGAGAACCGGGGCGCCGGGGCCGGCTGGGTCGCACCGGCGTGCTCCACGAACACCCGCCGGGCCGCCAGGTGCGGATGCTGCGGGGCCTCCCGCCAGTCGAGCACCGGCGCGACGCAGGCGTCCGAGTCGCCGAGCAGGGCCGTCCACTCGTCGCGGGTGCGGGTGCGGAACAGCCGCGCCCACGCGGCCCGCAGGGCCGGCCAGTTCGCCGGGTCGGTGCGCTCCGGCGCGTCGTCGCCGGGCAGCGGGAACCCGGTGCGGCGCACCAGCTCGTCGTAGAAGCGGGGCTCCAGGGCGCCGACCGCGAGGTGCCGGCCGTCGGCGCACTCGTACGTGTCGTAGAACGGCGCGCCGCCGTCGAGCAGGTTCACCCCGCGCGGGTCCTGCCACCTGCCGACCCCGCGCAGCGAGTGGATCATCGTCGTGAGCACCGACACGCCGTCCACGATGGCCGCGTCGACGACCTGGCCCGGCGCCCCGGCGCGGACGGCGTAGAGGGCGGCGACGACGCCCAGGGCCAGCATCATCCCGCCGCCGCCGAAGTCGCCGAGCAGGTTCATCGGCGGCACCGGGCGCTCCCCGGCCCGGCCGACGCCGTGCAGCGCCCCGGTCAGCGCCAGGTAGCCGATGTCGTGCCCCGCGTACGGGGCCAGCGGGCCGTCCTGCCCCCAGCCGGTCATCCGCCCGTACACCAGGCGGGCGTTGGCCGCGAGGCAGTCGGCGGGGCCGAGGCCCAGGCGTTCGGTCACCCCGGGGCGGAAGCCCTCGATCAGCGCGTCCGCGCCGCCGGCCAGGGCGCGTACCGCCTCCCGGCCCCCGGCCGACTTGAGGTCCACGGCGATGGAGCGGCGGCCCCGGTGGAGCAGGTCCGGGTGCGGGGTGCCGAAGGCGGCCGCGTCCACGTCGGTGGCCCGGTCCACCCGGATCACGTCAGCGCCCAGGTCGGCCAGCATCATCGCGGCGAACGGGCCGGGCCCGATGCCGGCCAGTTCGATCACGCGTACCCCGGTGAGGGGGCCGACCGGGCCGCCACCGGCCGCCGGGTCCGCGTCGGGGTGGTGTGCGCGCTCGCTCACCCGGACACCATAGGCGCGCGCGGGCGTCCCGGGACAGGCCGTACGGACCGCCACAGCCACCGGGGCATCACCCCTGGTGACAGGTCGGTGTCGGCTTGGCGAGTCGCCCGGGACTGGCCTAACCTGGTCCCACGAGGGGAGTACTTCCCACGAACCATTCCGGTCAGTACGGCGTGCCCCGGGCGCGCCTCGGGTGGTTGCCCACGGAACCGTGGGTGAAGGAGACCTCGAACATGACACGGTGTTCGAGGAGACCCATATGACCGAATCGTCCCTTCTTGCTGCCGGCGCGCTGTCCTCGATCGGCACCCCCACCCTCTGGGCGGTGACCATCGCCGGGGTGCTCGCGCTGCTCGTGCTGGACTTCCTCGTCACCCGCCGTCCGCACGAGGTGTCGATCAGGGAGGCGCTCGGCTGGTCGGCGTTCTACGTCGCCCTCCCGCTCGCCTTCGGCGCGTGGATCTGGTCGCGCTACGGCTCCCAGCAGGGCGTGGAGTACCTCACCGGTTACCTGGTGGAGAAGTCGCTCTCGGTCGACAACCTCTTCGTCTTCATGCTGCTGCTGGCCGCGTTCGCGGTGCCGGCCGTGCTCGCCCAGCGCGTGCTGCTCTACGGCATCGCCGGTGCGCTGGTGCTGCGCGCCGTCTTCATCGCCCTCGGCGCGGCGGCGCTGCAGACCCTGGACTTCGCCTTCCTGCTCTTCGCCATCATCCTGATCGCCACCGCCGTCAAGCTGCTCCGCGACGCCCTCTCCGGCCACGAGCAGGAGGTGGACATCAACAAGATGCGGTCGGTGAAGCTGCTGCGCAGGTTCATGCCGGTCGTCGACGAATACCAGGGCACGAAGATGACCGTCCGGCTGGGCGGCCGCCGGGCGCTCACCCCCCTCGCGCTCGTGGTGGTCGCGGTGCTCGCCACCGACGTGGTCTTCGCCGTCGACTCGGTGCCGGCCGTCTACGGCATCACCGAGGACCCGTACCTGGTCTTCGCCACCAACGCCTTCGCGCTGCTCGGGCTGCGGGCGCTCTACTTCGTGCTGCACGCCGCGCTCAGCCGGCTCGTGCACCTCAGCTACGGCCTGGCGATCATCCTCGCCTTCATCGGCGTCAAGCTCGGCCTGCACTGGGCGCACGGCATCTGGTCCGGCGTGCCGGAGATCCCGACCCTGGCCTCGCTCGGCGTGATCATCGGCGTGCTGGTCGTCGTCACGCTCACCAGCCTCCGGGCCACCCGCCACGCCCCGCCGGGCGACAAGGAGGTCGTCGCCGACCGGCACTGACCGTGCGCGCCCGTCTGTCCGGGCGAACGGTACCGCCGTGCTCCCACAGGTGGTACGACTGACGGGTGGGAATCGTGTCACCAGGCTTCCAGGGCCGGCGCCGCTCCGCGGGGCCGGCCCTGCCGCCCGGGCAGTACCTCACCGAGGACTTCCCGGTGCTCTCCGCCGGCCCGACGCCGAGGGTGCGGCCGGACGCCTGGGAGTTCGTCGTCACCACCGAGACCGGCACGGAGCACCGCTGGACGTGGGCCGAGTTCACCGCCCTGCCGCAGGAGACCCCGACGGTCGACATCCACTGCGTGACCCGCTGGTCCAAGCTCGGCACCACCTGGCAGGGCGTCTCGCTCGACGTGCTGCTCGACGGCGTCGACACCGACGCGGCGTACGCGCTGGTCCACTCCTACGGCGGGTACACCACGAACCTGCCGCTGGCCGACCTGCGCGGCGGACGCGCCTGGGTGGTGCACGGCTACGACGGCCGGGACCTGCCCGCCGAACACGGCGGACCGGCCCGGCTGCTGGTGCCCCACCTCTACCTGTGGAAGTCCGCCAAGTGGGTGCGCGGCATGCGGCTCGGCGTCACCGACACCCCCGGCTTCTGGGAGACCGCCGGCTACCACGACTACGGCGACCCGTGGCGCGAGCAGCGCTACGCCGGCGATTGAGCGCCCCGCTGGGCTGGCGGGTGGCCCGGCTCGTCGAGCGCCGCACCGAGACGCCGACCGCGCAGACCCTCGTGCTCGACGTCCCCGGCTGGCCCGGCCACCTGCCCGGCCAGCACGTCGACGTCCGGCTCACCGCCCCCGACGGCTACCAGGCCGCCCGGTCGTACTCCCTCGCCGGGCCCGCCGAGGGCGACCGCGTCGCGCTGACCGTGCAGCGCGTGCCCGACGGGGAGGTCTCCCCGTACCTGATCGACACCTGGGCGACCGGCGACCCGGTGGAGGTGCGCGGCCCCGTCGGCGGGTGGTTCGTGTGGCGGCCGACCGAGACCGCGCCGGTGCTGCTGGTCGCCGGCGGCTCGGGCGTGGTGCCGCTGATGGCGATGGTCCGCGCGCGCCGCGCCGCCGGCAGCCGGGCCCCGTTCCGGCTGATCTACTCCGCGCGCACGCAGGCCGACGTGATCTACGCCGACGAGCTGCGCCGCCGGGCCCGCGACGACCAGGGCCTCGACGTGGCGTACGTCTACACCCGCGCCGCCCCGGACGGCTGGCGGGGCGAGCCACACCGCATCGGGCTGGCCGACGTGAACACCCACGGCTGGCCGGCCGAGCTGGAGCCGCTGTGCTACGTCTGCGGCCCGACCGGTTTCGTGGAGACGGTGGCGGACCTGCTGGTGGGGCTGGGTCACCCGCCGCGCCGCGTCCGCACCGAACGCTTCGGCCCCACCGGCTGACCGCCGACGAGGAGACCCCATGACCGACATGTCCTACCTGGACGGCAACATGCTCGACGGCCCGCTGCGGGAGGTCTTCGCGGTGGACGTCAGCGGGGCCACCGGGCGCTGCGCGTCGTGCGGCGCGACCGGTCCGATGGCGGGCCTGCGGGTCTACTCCCACGCGCCCGGCCTGGTGGCCCGCTGCCCGGCCTGCGCGGAGGTGATGCTGCGCCTGGTGCGCGGGCCCGACCGGGCCTGGCTCGACCTGCGCGGCATCACTTTCCTCCAGGTGCCGCTGCCGCCGGCCTAGCGACGGCCGGGGCCGGGCCCGCGGACGGCGCGGCCTACCGTCGGGTAACCGTTCGGACACGGGGTGTTGCATTCGTCGCCGCCGTCCGCCAGGCTGATCGCCAAGACAGCGATCTGCCGTACGGGGGCGAGGATCGATGGCTTCACTCATCACGTCCGGGTGGTATCCGCAGGTGAAACCCGAGCACGGTCTGCACCGGCTGCCCGGCGGGCGGGTCCGCATCGGCGGCTCGGTCTACGGCATCGCCGCCGAGGTGCTCGACACCACCGGCGCGATCTGGACGACGCTGCGCGCCGCCGACGGCACCCGCAGCGCCGAGGAGATCGTCGCCCGGGTCCTCGCCGCGCACCCCACCGAGACGGCGCGGGCGGTGCGCGCCGCGCTGGACCAGTTCGCCGCCGCCGGCTACCTCGACGACGCGGCGGCCCCCGACCCGCCGGAGCTCACCGACCGGGACCGGGAACGCTACGACCGCAGCCGCCGCCTCCACCGGTGGATCGACATGGTCCCGCGCGCCACCTCCTGGGAGCCGCAGGTGGCCCTGAAGCGGGCCCGGGCGGTCGTCGTCGGGCTGGGTGGCACCGGCGGGGCCGTCGCGCTCGCCCTCGCCGCGAGCGGCGTGGGACGGCTGCACTGCGTCGACCCCGACGTGGTCGAGCTGTCCAACCTCAACCGACAGACCGTGTACGTCGAGGACGACATCGGCCGGCCCAAGGTGGACGTCGCCGTCGCCCGGCTGCGCCAGCTCAACTCCGACATCGAGGTCACCGGCGAGCGGGCGGAAGTGCGCGGGCCGGCCGACCTGCGGCGGCTGGCCGCCGACCGCGACGTGCTGGTGCTCTGCGCCGACCGGCCGGGTGCCATCCGGGCCTGGGCCAACCGGGTCTGCCTGGACACCGGCACCCCGTGGGTCGACGCCGGCTACCACGGCCCGGTGGTGACGGCGGCGGCCTACCTGCCCGGTCTCGGGCCCTGCTACGAGTGCTTCTGGCTGGCCGAGCACGACAAGCGCCGCCGCGACGACCCGGCCGCCGAGTACACGGTGGAGCGGGAGAGCAGCAGCGCCGTCAGCGCCGCCTCCGCCGGGCTCTCCGGCCACCTCGCCGCCCACCTGGCGTCGGCGCTGCTCACCGGCGTGCCGGCCGTGCGCCCCGGCCAGCTCCAGGGGATCAACCTGGTCGCCGCCGACCAGCACTTCCTCATCGCCCACCCGCCGCACCCGCGCTGCCCGGCCGGCTGCGGCGGCGAGGAGGTCGACGCGGTGGTCGCCACCGGCCGGACGCAGCGCCGGTGAGCGTCGAGGTGGCCGGCTCCTGCCGGATCCTGCTGCACGAGCTGCGCATCCGCCCCGACGGCGACGACTGGATCGTCGGGCGGGTCGACACCGGTGACTTCGTCGCCGTGCCGGAGATCGCGGCGGCCGCCCTGCGGCTGCTCGGGGCGGGCCACAGCGTCGACGAGACCCACCGGCGGCTGCGCGCCGAGCGGGGGCGCGAGATCGACGTCGCCGGGTTCGTCCGCGACCTGGTCGGGCTGGGCTTCGTCGCCGCCGTCGACGGCCGGCCGGTGCCCGGCGCGCCGGTGCCCGCGCCGACCCTGCCCCGGCTGCGCCCGCGGCACGTGCGGTGGCTCGTCACCCGCCCCGTCGCCGGCGCGGCGCTGGCGGTGACCGGGGCCGCCGCGGTGACGGCGCTGCTCGCCCCCGGCGTCCTGCCGAGCCACCGCGACCTGCTCTGGAGCCCACACGCCAGCCTCGTGCTGGCCGGCAACGCGGCCGTCGCCTGGTCGATCATCCTGCTGCACGAGCTGGCACACCTGCTGACCGCGCGCGCCCACGGGGTGCCGGGCCGGCTGGGGCTGGGCACCCGGCTGCAGTTCCTGGTCGCCCAGACCGACGTGAGCGGCATCTGGGCCGCGCCCCGGTCGGCCCGGCTCACCGTCTACCTCGCCGGCATGGTGGTCAACGTCGTCGTCGCGTCCGTGGCCGTGCTCGTCCGGGCCGCCGCCGCGCCGGGCACCCCGGTCGACCGGGCCGCCGCCGTGGTGCTGCTGCTCGCCGTGCTGCCGCTGCCGGTGCAGTTCCTCGTCTTCATGCGCACCGACGTCTACTTCGTCCTGCAGGACGTGGCGGGCGCGCGCAACCTCTACGCCGACGGCGCCGCGTACGCCCGGTGGTGGCTGCGGCGGGCGGCCCGCCGGCCCGGCGCCGACCCGAGCCTGGCGCTGCCCGCCCGGGAACGCTCGGCCGTCCGCTGGTACGCGCTGCTGCTGGTCGTCGGCACCGCCGCCTGCCTCGCCGTGGCCGCCACCGTCACCGTGCCGTTCACCCTCGCGCTGCTCGTCGACGCCGCCGGCGGCCTGCGCCCGGGCGGCGACCCGGTCGACCGGTTCGACGCCGCCGTCACCGCCGCCGTGTTCGGCGGCTCCTGGGCGGTGTGGGGCTGGGCGTGGTGGCGGCGGCACGGGCGGCGGCTGCACGCCCGTCGCCGCGCCCGCCGGGCCGGGCCGGAGGCGGTGGCGGGGATGGCCGGTCACGAGTCGACGGGAGGGAGGTGAGAGACGTGGAGCAGATCGTCATTCGGAAGCTGGACAAGGTGGAGACGACCAGTGCGAGCAACCCCAGCGGCAACTGAGCCGGGGCCCCGCCGGCGCGCCCTCGGCGTGCCGGTGTCGGCGGCGCGGCGGCGACGGCTGCCGTCGGCCGCCCCGCCGCCGCGCCCGCCCCGCCCCGGGCGTCGGCCCCCAGCACCCTGATCCACCGCCCCACCACCCCGATACACCACCCGCCCCTCCGACCCGATCGACCAGACAGACAGGGACCAGCCGTGCCCGAGACCAGCCCCCGCATCGCCCGCCTGCTGCACGACCTGCGCGCCGGCGGCGCGCAGGTGCTCGCCGACTTCTGGCGGGAGGTCGCCGCCCGGGGCACGCCCCTGATCGAGCGGATCGACGGCGACAGCGCCCTGGTGACCTTCCTGTGGCGGGGCGAGGCGGCCCAGACCACCACCGGCTGGGGCATCGACCTGACGCTGCGCCGCGTCCCGGGCACCGACCTGTGGCACGGCTCCCAGCGGCTGCCGGTCGACCTGCGCACCATCTACTTCCTGCGGCACGGCTCGCCGGAGCTGCCGACCGACGCCACCGGCCGGGGCCCCACCCACCTCGACCTGCTCAACCACCACCCGTTCCGGTTGCCCGCCGACCCCGCCGACCCCAACGACCGGGAGCTGTGGGCGTCCCTGCTGGAACTGCCGAAGGCCCCCGACGAGCCCTGGATCCGGCACCACCCCGGCGTGCCCCGGGGCACCGTGCTGAGCACGGGCGTGCGCACCGCCGCGTGGGGCGGCCGGCGACGCGTCGCGGTCTACCGGCCGGCGGTCCCGGCCGCCGGGCCGCTGCCCCTGCTGGTGGTCTTCGACGGCTACCTGTCCCGGGCGCTGCTGCGGGTGCCCGCGACGCTGGACAACCTCATCGCCGCCGGGCGGATCCCGCCGACCCTGGCGCTGTTCGTCTCGGCCCCCAGCGGGGCGCGCCGGATGGCCGAGCTGCGCCCGTCGGCCGCGCTGCGCGCGTTCGTCACCCGGGAGCTGCTGCCCTGGGCCCGCCGGCGCTGGGCGGTCACCGACGACCCCGCCCGGCGGGTCATCGCGGGCTCGTCGCTGGGCGGGCTCGCCGCCGCGTACGTGGCGCTGGCCGCCCCCAGGGCGTTCGGCGCGGTGATCGCCCAGTCCGGCAGCTTCTGGTGGCCGGCGTCGACGCAGCCCGACGAGCGGGAGTGGCTGACCCGCGCGTACGCCGGCTGGCCCGCCGCGCCCGTGCGGTTCTACCTGGACGTGGGGGACCGGGAGAACACCTGGCCCCGCCCCGGGCAGGTCGACCAGCTCTCCGTCAACCGCCGGTTCCGGGACCTGCTGGTCGCGCGCGGCCACCAGGTGACCTACGCCGAGTACCGGGGCGGGCACGACTACGTCAACTGGCGGCGCACCTTCGCCGAGGGGCTGCTCGCCGTCCTCGGCGGCCAACGGGAGCCCATGTCGTCGTCGGCGTGACGGTGCGGCGGAACGGGGCGGGCGGGACGGGGGAAGACGACGTACCGCTGGGCCAGGAAGCCGGCGGCGAAGAGCGTTGGTTCGGTGAGGACCTTGGCGGCCACGACCGATCCGGTCAGCATCGCCAGCGACTCGATCATGGCCACGTTCGCGGCGAGCACCGTGAGCGCCAGCAGGGCGTAACGTCCGGTCGAGGCCACGATCGGGGCCCGGGCCCGGCCACCTCCGAAGATCCAGCACCGGTTGACGGTGAAGTTGACGGTGGCGCTGATCAGCCTGGCGGCGACCGCCGCGACGAGGACGCTGCCGGTCGTGCCCGCGAAGACGAGGAAGAGGATGGCGTCGATGCTGAAACCGAGCAGCGACGACGCGGTGAAGGCGAACAGGGGACGGTAGATCCGCGCCGAGTCCCGCAGCGGCCGGAAGTGTGAGGACGCGTTGCCGGCCAGGTAGACCGTGGCGATCTCCACCTCCTCGATCCGCAGCCCTTCCCGCACGGCGCGCAGCAGCAGCCGCACCTCGTACTCGAAGCGGTCCCCGCCGACGGTGCCGAGCCAGCCGAGCATGCGGGCCGGGTAGCCGCGTAGGCCGGTCTGGGTGTCGCGGAGCGTCCGTCCGGTCGCCGCCCGGAAGACCAGGCGGGTGGCCGCGTTGCCGAACCGGCTGCGCGCCGGGACGCCGCCGGTGAACCGCCGCGCGCCCAGCACCATGTCGGCGCCCGAGGCGGCGAGGCGGTCGGCGACCGCTCGGACATCCTCGGGCCGGTGCTGGCCGTCGCTGTCGGCGCAGACCACGTCCCGGCCCGGGTGGTGGTCGCGAAGGTGGGCGAATCCTGTCCGTAGCGCGTGGCCCTTGCCCCGGTTGACCGGCAGGGTCACCACCTCCGCGCCCAGCCCGGCAGCCCGGGCGAAAAGGTCGGCGTAACCGGGCCCGCTGCCGTCGTCGACGACGACGACGCGGTGCCGGTCCAGGTCGCGGATCAGGTGCAGGAGCTTCTCGTCCGGCTCGTACGCGGGAACGAGGACGACCGCGGTGGCCATGCCTCAGCCGGCCACGTAGAGGATGTCGCTGGTGCCGCGTTCCTCGCCACGGCCCAGCGGGTTGTTCACCAGCTCGCCGTTGAAGATCATCGTGGCCGATCCGCCGCCGTCGAGGTTGTACGCGACGGCGGCGCCCCGGTCGACGAAGATCTGGGCGAACCCGGTCATCGTCACTCCTTGGCTGTAGCCCGCGCTCCGGCCGTCGACGACGACGAAGAGCAGGTGGTTGTCGTCGATCAGGCCGATTCCGGTACGCGGCTGGTTGCCCTGCACGGAGTGGTTGCCGAAGTTCGTGTCGATCTCGACGTGGTCGATGCCGTCGATCACCGCGCCGTCGGCGACGAGGCCCGGCCCGAACGACAACGTGTGCCAGACGCCGGCCCGGACCAGCTCGTCGGCGGTCGTGGTGGTCTCGTCGTAGAGGCGGACTGAGCCGTCGGTGTACAGGGCGAAGCCCTGCCGGGTCCCCCGGTCGCGGAAGGCCACCCCGTTGCGGATGACGATGCCGGTGTCCCGGAAGCCGTAGTAGTCGCCGTTGACGGCCAGTACCGCGCCGACGTCAGCCGCGATGTCGGAGGGATCGGCGACGATGTTCTCGCCGAACTGGTCGTTGGCGAAGGCGGACCTGACGATCGTCGCGTCGGTCACGGTGACGTCGGCGACGAAGTAGGTCACCTGCTGCCTGCCGGTGCCGGTCCGCACGGTCTCGATCGAGATCGACGCCGTGCTGCTGGCGTAGGTCGTCGCGGTGCCGGTGCCGGACTCGGCGGGCTGCGCCACTGTGGCGTGGGAGGCGGTCAGGTCGGAGGCGTTCGCGACCTCGACGTGGTCGAGCACGTAGCGGTCCAGGGCCCAGGCGCTCGCGCCGCCCCCGGCCGCCACGAACGCGCCGAGTCCGCCCGCGAGCAGCGCCCGTCGGCTCATCCTGCGGCTCATCGTCGCCTCAGTTCCCGCCGCTGGGGCCGCCGCCCTGCGGGCCGCCACCACCCGGAGCGCCGCCGCCGGGCCCCCTGCCGGCCGGGGCCTCGCCCGCGGTGGCGGTGGCGATGGTCGACGCGGATCCGGGTTCGCCCGACTCGGCGAGCCCGCCGATGCTGCCACCGGTGGCCGTGCCGCCGCTGCGCAGCGTGTACTCCTCGCCGCTGGTGATGGCCGAGGAGGAGAAGACGATGTTCTGGACGGTCCTGGAGGTGACGAACGTGGCGATCACCGTGCCGTCGGAGTCGACGAGGTGCAGGGTCGTACCCGACTCGACGGCGGAGTCCAGAGTGACGGAGACCCAGCCCTGCGTCGAGTCGCTGTTCGGCGCGACGGCCATGCCGGCGCTGCCGGCGGCCACCAGGACGCCCCCGCTGACGGTGAACGTGCCGTTGGCGTCCAGCGCGCCGTTGTTGTCGGCCGTCGGGCCGTTGACCACCACGGTGCCGCCGGTCATCGTGACGGTGCCGTTGGAGTCCAGGCCGTCGCCGCCGGAGTCGACGACCAGGGTGCCGCCGGTGATGGTGACCGAGTAATCGCCCACCGCCTCGCCCCCGCCGCCGGGTCCGCCGCCCTGCTGCCCGCCCGCGCCGACCTGCTGTCCGGACGAGCCGCCCGCCGCGTTGAGGCCGTCGTCGCTGGCGACGACGTGCACGTCGCCGCCGTTCAGCACGATGTCGGCCGCTTCCAGGCCCTCCACGGAGGCGGTGACCTCAACCGTGCCGCCGTCGATCACCAAAGCGTTCTCGGCGTGCGCCGCGTCGTCGCCACTGGCCAGCGTGACGCTCGCGCCGCCGAGGCGGACGGAGCCGTCGCTGTGCAGCGCGTCGTCGGAGGCGTCCACGCTGACCGTCCCGCCCTCCAGGACGGCGATCACGCCGGCCTTGAGGCCCTTGGCCGAGGTCTCCTCGTCCGGGCGGGTGCCGCTGCCGCCGCCGCTGGTGACGGCCAGCGTCCCGCCGGTGACGACCAGGTCCGTGGCGGCGTCGATCCCGTCGCCCTTCGCCGTGACCGTGACGGCGCCGGCGGTGACGGCGACGTACCCGGCGTCGGCGTCGGTGGTGTTGTCCGCCTTGACGCCGTCGCCACCGGCGTTGACGGTGATCGTGCCGCCGTCGACGACCACGTAGTCCTTGCCCCGGATCCCGTCGTCGACCGCCTCGACGGTGATCGTGCCGGCGGCGATGACCAGGCCGTCCTTGCTCGCGATGCCGTCGTTGCCGGCGCCGCGCACGGTCAGCGCGCCGCCGCCGGTGACGGTCAGGTCGGCGGCGCTGAACAGGGCCGCGTTGACGTCGGCGTCCGAGGCGTACGACGAGGTGTCGGTCAGGGTGTTCCGGCTGCCGTCGGCGAGGATCACGATCGCCTGCTCGGCCTCGGTCACGGCGATCGCGGCGCTGCCGGAGCTGGTGATCGCCGCCCCGTCCAGGATGATCCTTACGGTGGCGTCGGGGGTAGCGACGACGACCTGCCCGTCGGTCAGCGTGCCGCTGATGCGGTACGTGCCACCGGCGGTGATGGTGACCGTGGCGCCGTCGACCTTGACCCCGTCGCCGTCCGCGCTGGCCGAGGTGCCGTCGAGGATGATCTCCACGACCGACGACTCGTCGTAGTCGACCGCGTCGGCGGCGGCGTGATCGGCGGTGTTGGCCGCAAGCACCTGATCGGCGGTCTGCGTGCCGTCCACGGCGACCGCCGCCGGGGTCGTCGACGCGGCCGGTGAGGCCGTCGAGCCGTTCCCGTCGGCGCATCCGCTGAGCAGCCCTGCGGTCAGGACCACGGACGCGACGGCGGCGACGAGCTTCTTGCGGAGGACCCTCATGGCTTCTTCTCCTCGGTGGCGGGGGCGATGTGTCGGCGCAGCAGCGGCTGCCAACGGTTGGCGGGCAGGTCGGGGCGGAGCGCGGCCAGCCCGGTGGCGTACTTGGAGACGGGGCACGGCCGGTGCCGCATCGACCACAGGAGCCGGTCGACGGGGGCGCCGGCCCGCTCGGACTTGGTCTCGACGATGACGTGGTGGGGCAGGAGCCGGGCGGTGCCGTCGGGCAGGACCCAGGTGACGTCCTCGTCGACGGTCAGCCGGCTGCCGGTGGCGGGCAGGAAGAGCGTCGTGCGGCGGTAGCGGGTGGTCAGCGCCGGGGCGAGGCTCAGCCGGTCGGGCCGCAGCCCGGCGGTCACGAGCACCTCGTCCACGTGCGTCCACGCCTCGGGGCCCAGCTCCTGTTCGCTGCCGTGGTAGGGGACGCGTTCCTTGACGGTCGTGCTCCGCAGCCCGCGCAGCTTCACCTCGGCGTATCGTGCGCCCGTCTCGACGTAGCTGCGGATTCGAACCTTGAAGCGGCGTCGGCGCCGGTGGGCGGAGGCGAGGTAGCTGTCCAGGCCGGGAGTGTCGAAGTACACGGACCGGTAGCCGAACGCGCGCCGCCCGCCGATGTCGAGGATCCGGGTCTGCGCCGGCAGTCCGCCCAGGAACGCCGGGAGGTCGCGGGCGGCAAGCACGTACTTTCGGTCGACGCGGCGCAGAAGCTCCGCGCGGGACACCAGTTCGTCCAGGTCGATCGGGCGGAAACCGGTCCGCGGGTCGGCGGCGTTCATCCGACGGACGCCATCCGCTCGACCGCCGGCCCCCGCGTCCGTTGACGGTCGCGCTCGCCGGAACGGGGCCGTACGACGTATCGGACGTCCACGAGGGTGGTCTCGTTGACCAGGTCGACGCTTCGGACGACCACGCCGACCACCCGGGCGTCGAGCAACATCTCCAGGTGGCCCCGCAGGGCGTTCTCGTCGGTGTGCGCGACGTCCAGGCGCAGGTTCTGGCTGCGGTGGCGGCCGTAGAGGCGTGGGTGGTCGCCGAGGAAGAGCCCGGCGACGATCAGCGTCATGAGCGCGCCGGGAAGGACGCCGGGCGGTCCGCTGAGGCCGGAGACCAGCCCGAGTGCCAGCGCGGCGAAGTAGTAGGCGATCTCGTGCTGGGCGATCTCGTCGGAGCGTAACCTGATGATCGACAGCACCCCGAAGAGCCCGAGCCCGAGGCCGACCCCCACGCCCGAGTTGCCGAGGACGATCGAGACGGCCACCACGCCGATGTTCACCCCCAGGAAGGCGGTGACGAGATCGCGGCGGTGGTGCCGGGGAAAGTAGACGCCGAACACGAGTACGGAGATCGCGACGAGATCGGCGGCGACTGCGGTCAACTGATTCACGGCCATTCCTTCGTCCTGGATTAACGTCCTGTTCATCAGGCCAGGCCGATCTTGGCGCGAGCTGTGCGACCGCAGTGGCCCGGCAATGACCTTGCGGAACTCGATTCCGCCGGTCGGAGTGGTCGGCCGTGAGACACCTGCGCACCGGTGGGCCCGCCGCCATCCGTCGTCCCGGCCCGCCGACGCCGCCGAGTTCGTGGCCGCCGCCCGGCGCAGCCGGGACCTGCACCACCCGTGGCTGACCGCCCCGGACACCCCCCGAGGCGTACATGGCGTGCCTGCCGGGTCCACCGCCGCGACCACGCCGGCTACCTGGTCTGCTACCGGGCCAGCGGGCGATCGCCGGGTACGTCGACATCAGCGGTTGGCGGCGAACCTCCAGCCGGGCAACGAGCCGTCCCGGCGGGTCGCCTGGTGCGGCGTACCCCATCGGGGTCTGGCCGGGAGGCCGGACACGATGGCACTCATCCGGCCGGGGAGCCGCCCCGCAGCACCCGGGCGACGATCGCCGGCCGCAGCAGCCGGTGCGGCGGGTCGACGAGGTTGAGCACCCGCAGGAACGCGGTGCCCAGGACCGCGTCGGTGCGCGCCGCCGCGTGCAGCCGGTGCACGTACGCGTTGACGAGCCGGACCCGCGGCGTGCGGGGCCCGGCCACCTCGGGGAACCGCAGGTCCGTGCCGACCGCGATGGACCACGGCCCGTCGATCAGCCGGCCGGCGCCGCGGAAGAACCGCCGCCACAACCGACGCCGGTCGCCGGCCAGCAGCCGCCGCAGCAGCAGCCCCTCGCCGGCCGCGACCGTCATGCCCTGACCGTAGACGGGGTTGAAGCTGCACAGCGCGTCGCCGAACACCAGGTACCCGTCGGGGAAGCGGCGCAGCCGCTCGTAGCGCCGCCGCACGCTCGCCGGGTAGCGCATCAGCGCCGGCCCGCCCACCGGGGTGGCCTCGCGCACCACCTGGCTGATCAGCGGCTGGCCGAGCGACTCGGCGAACCGGGCGTAGCCCTCGTCGTCCAGGGGCGGCTGCTCGCCGAGCACGCCGCTCAGCGCCACCGCGAAACGGCCGTCCTCCTGCGCGGCGACGATCCCGGTGCGCGGGCGTCCCGGTACGGCGTTGGTCAACGCGCCGAGCAGGCCGTCGAGGTGGCGGGGGTCCCGCTCGTAGGTGCGGGTGACGTAGGTGACGTCGACGGCGACCCGCTGCTCGGCCGGGGCCGGGTAGCCGAGCGCGGCCAGCCAGGTGGGGCTGCGCGATGCCCGGCCGCAGGCGTCGACCACCAGGTCGGCGTCGAGCCGGTACGCCGCCCCGCCGCGCGGCGTCAGCAGGACCCCGGTGACCCGGCGACGGTCGTCGGAGCCGCACAGGGCGGTCGCCTCCGCGGGCGGGCAGAAGCGGACGTTGGCCAGCCTCTCCACCCGGGCCCGCACCGTGCGCTCCAGCAGGGGACGGCTCACGCCCACCCCGACCAGGTCGGACGCGGACCGGCGCAGCAGGTAGCCGTCGTTGTACCAGTGCACCTGCCCGTTGAGGTCGACCAGCGGCGCGCCGGCGGCGTGCAACTCGTCGCTGAGGCCGTCGAACAGCTCGTCGAGCGCCGCCCGGCCCCGGGCCAGCAGCACGTGCAGCTGCCGCGACTGGGGCACCCCGCGCCGGTGCGCGACCGCGTCGGGCAGCGCGTCGCGATCGACGAGCGTGACGCTGTCGTACGCCTCGCTGAGCACCCGGGCGGCGATCAGCCCGGCCATGCTGGCGCCCAGCA
Organism: Micromonospora haikouensis; assembly: GCF_900091595.1. GTDB lineage: Bacteria > Actinomycetota > Actinomycetes > Mycobacteriales > Micromonosporaceae > Micromonospora > Micromonospora haikouensis. The sequence continues at coordinate 100,182 of NZ_FMCW01000028.1, read as the reverse complement.
CCACGGCGTTGCCCGCTCGGCTCATGCTGCGACGGTAGGCGGCCCGGGGCGGGGTGTCCTCTCCGAGGTTGCGCAACCGGCCCGGCGGCAGGGCAACCTCGAAGAAGCGTCGCGCGGGGGTCTTGGGTGGGATGAGCCCTACTCCACGCCGCCGGGACCGGGGGGCGTCGCACCCGAGGTGGTCTCGATGTATCAGCAGCCCCTGCAACCGGTGGCCGGGTCGCTGGCGCTGAGCGCCGCCTGCGCCGCGCTGCCCCTGCTGACCCTCTTCCTCCTGCTCGGAGTCGTGCGCGCGCGGGCCTGGGTGGCGGCGTTCGGCGCGCTGGCCGTGGCGGTCGTGCTGGCCTGGGCGCTGTGGCGGATGCCGCTGGCGCAGACGCTGCTGGCCGCCGGCCAGGGCGCGACGTTCGCACTGTTTCCTCTCGTGTGGACGTTCGGCACGGCGATCTGGATCTACCGGATGACCGTGCACACGGGACACTTCGACACGCTGCGGCGTGGCTTCGCCCGGATCAGCGACGACCGGCGCGTGCAGGCCATGGTGATCGCGTTCTGCTTCGGGTCGCTGCTGGAGGCGCTGGCTGGTCAGGGCACGCCGGTGGCCGTCACCACGGTCATGCTGCTGGCCCTCGGGTTCACCCCGGTCCGGGCGGCCACCGTGGCGCTGGTCGCCAACACGGTGCCGGCCGCGTTCGGCCCGCTCGGGCTGCCGATCACCACCCTGGCCGGGGTGACCGGGCTACCCGCCACGGAGCTGGGCATGATGGCCGGCCGGCAGGTCCCCGTGGTAGCGGTCGTCGTCCCGCTCGTGCTGCTCCTCGTCGTCGACGGCCGCCGGGGCCTGCGGGAGCTGTGGCGTCCGGCGCTGGCCTGCGGCGCCGCGTTCGCGCTGGCCCAGTTCGCCACCGCGAACTTCCTGACGGCCGCGCTCGCCGACATCGCGGCCGCCTTCGCGGGGGCGGGCGTGCTGCTGCTCGTCACCCGCCGGGCGCGCCGGCCGGTGCCCGTACCGGCCGGCGACGGCCCGTCGGAGCCCGCCGCGCCGCCGGAGCCCGCCGCGTCGCCGGCGGGCGGACCGGGGTCCGCCGGGTCGCCGCAGGGCGTCACGCCGCCGCCGGGCCGGGCGTGGCTGGCGTACGCGCCGTACGTGACCATCGTGGCCGTCTTCGCCGTCTCCCAGGTGCCGGCCGTCAAGCGCCTGCTGGACGCGGGCACGCTCGCGGTCTCCTGGCCCGGCCTGCACGTGCTCACCGCCGCCGGCGCCCCGTCGCCCCTGTCGACCTTCCGCTTCGCCTGGCTCGCCGCGCCGGGCTCGCTGCTGCTGGTGGCCGGCCTGGTCACGATGGCGCTGCTGCGGGTGTCCCCCCGCGAGGCCGGGCGGCTCTACGGGCGCACCCTGTACGAGCTGCGGTGGGCCGTGCTGACGGTGGTCGGGCTGTTGGCGCTGTCGTTCACGATGAACGCGTCCGGGCAGATCGCCACCCTCGGCGTCTGGATGGCCGGCGCGGGCACCCTGTTCGCCGTCCTGGCGCCCGTCCTCGGCTGGCTCGGGGTCGCCCTGACCGGCTCGGACACGTCGTCGAACTCGCTGTTCGGCGCGCTGCAGGTCGCGGCGGCGCAGCGGGCCGGCCTCGACCCGGTCCTGCTCGCCGCCGCCAACGCCTCGGGCGGCACGCTGGGCAAGATGATCAGCCTGCAGAACCTCACCATCGCCGCTGCGGCCGTCGGGCTCAGCGGCCGGGAGGGCGACCTGTTCCGGCGGATGTTCGGCTGGAGCGTGCTGCTGCTCGCCCTGATGTGTCTGCTGGTGGGGCTGCAGGCCACGCCGGTGCTGTCCTGGATGGTGCCCTAGCGGTTGCCGCCCGCCGTCGACCGGTACGCTCTGCCACGTTTGTCCCCGGCGAGGGCGGGAACGGCACCCGTCATGACGAAACCTCGTGTGGTGATCGTGGGGGCCGGGTTCGCCGGTTACCACGCGGCGAAGACGTTGAGCCGGACCGCCCGCAACAAGGCCGAGATCGTGCTGCTGAACTCGACCGACTACTTCCTCTACCTGCCGCTGCTGCCCGAGGTGGCCGCCGGCGTGGTCGAACCCGGGCGGCTCAGCGTGCCGCTCAGCGGCACCCTCGACGGCGTGCGGGTGGTCGTCGGCGAGGCCGACCGGGTCGACCTGCAGAACCGTTGGGTCGGCTACCGGATGCCGGAGGGCGACGGCGGCCGACTCGCCTACGACCGGCTGGTGCTCGCCGTCGGCAGCGTCAACAAGCTGCTGCCCATCCCCGGCGTGACCGAGTACGCCCACGGGTTCCGCGGCCTGCCCGAGGCGCTCTACCTGCACGACCACGTGGTACGCCAGGTCGAGCTGGCGGAGCTGACCGACGACCCGGCCGAGCAGCGGGCCCGCACCACCTTCGTGGTCGTCGGCGCCGGCTACACCGGCACGGAGGTCGCCGCCCACGGGCAGCTGTTCACCGACCGCCTGGTCGCCCAGCGCCCGCACCTCGACGTCCGCCCCCGCTGGATGCTGCTCGACGTGGCCTCCCGGGTGCTGCCGGAGCTGGACGAGCGGATGTCCCGTACCGCCGACCGGGTGCTGCGGCGGCGCGGCGTCGACGTGCGGATGGGCACCTCCGTGGCGGAGGCCACCCCCGACGGGGTGATGCTCACCGACGGCGAGTACGTGCCCACGTGCAGCCTCATCTGGTGCGTCGGCGTGCGGCCCGACCCGTTCGTCGCCGAGCTCGGCCTGCGCACCGAGAAGGGCCGCCTCGTCGTGGACGAGTACCTCACCGTGCCGGGCTTCCCCGAGGTGTACGCCTGCGGGGACGCGGCGGCGGTGCCCGACCTGACCCGACCCGGCAAGATCTGCACGATGACCGCCCAGCACGCCCAGCGGCAGGGCAAGCTCGTGGCGCACAACATCGCCGCCTCCTACGGACAGGGCCGGCGCCGCCCGTACAAGCACCACGACCTGGGCTGGGTGGTCGACCTCGGCGGCAAGGACGCGGCGGCGAACCCGCTGAAGGTCTCGCTGGCCGGCCTGCCGGCCAAGGCCGTCACCCGGGGCTACCACCTGCTGGCGATGCCCGGCAACCGGGCCCGGGTCGGGGCGGACTGGCTGCTCGACGCCGCCCTGCCCCGTCCGGCGATGCAGCTCGGCCTGGTGCCGGCCAACGCGGTGCCGCTGGAGAGTTCGTCGCCGGAGGTCCCGGCCTACCCCCGCTGACGCGCTCCCGCCCGCGCGAGCGAGTTCGCCCCGCGCCCGCCTAACCGCGGCGCGGGGCGAGCTCGCGCAGCAGCACCTGCCCCACGCCGACGACGGGGATGGCCAGCAGCGCGCCGACCAGCCCGGCCAGCTCCGCCGCGAACAGCACGCTGACCAGGACCGTGAGCGGGTTCAGCCGGACCGCCCGGGACATGATCAGCGGTTGCAGCAGGTGGTTCTCCACCTGCTGGTAGACCACGAAGAAGACGAGCACCACGATGCCGGCGGTGGGGGAGTGCAGGAAACCGGCGCCGCCGGCGAGGATGGCGCCGATGGTCGCCCCGACCAGCGGCACCAGGTCGGCGATCGCCACCAGCAGCGCGATCACCCCGGCGAACGGCACCCCGGTCAGGACCAGCACCAGGAACGTCAGCGCGCCGCAGATGACGCTGATCAGCAGGTTCCCGCTCAGGTAGCCGGTGACCACCCGGGAGACGCCCTGACCGACCCGCCGCGCCCGCCGCGCCGGCCCCTGGCCGAGCCGCCCCAGCCCCGACGAGATGATCTTCGGGGCCTCCAGCACCATCAGGTACGCCAGCACGACCACGGTGACCAGCCCGGCGAGGGTCTCCAGCACACTGCGGACCAGCCCCACCGTCGGATCGCGCAGCCGGCTGCCGTACTGCTGCACCTGCGCCGAGTGCCCGACCACGTACTGCCGCAGTCGCAGCCGTTCGAGGGCCTCGCCGAACGGCCCCCGACCGGCCCGGGTCTCCCGCAGCACGTCCGGGGCCCGGTCGGCCGCGCGGCCCAGCTCGTCCAGCAGGGGCAGGACGATCCCCGCCACCAGCGCGGCGAGCAGGCCGAACGCGGCGAGGAAGACCAGCAGCGTGGCCACCGCGCGGCGCCGCACGAGGCGTCGTTGCAGGGCGTCGACGGGCGGCTTCAGCGCGACGGCGAAGAAGACGGCGACGACCGTCCAGGTCAGCACCCGCCGGGTGGCCCAGGCCAGGGCCAACACGACCAGGGTCGCCAGCACCAGGCCGATGATGATGGCTGCCCGCCGGGCGGTCGCCTGGTCCTCGGCGTTCCTCATCCGGCGCGGCTACCCCGGCCGGCGCGACGGAAACCCCGACGCGACGCCCCGGCCGGCCCGGTGCCGCGGTCACCCGTTCGGGCCGGCCCCCGCCACCGCATCCGCCCGCGGGCGCTCCGCTGCCGCGTCAGCCGACGCCGAGGGCCGCGTCGGTGCCCGGCCGTGCCCCGCCGACGAACTCGTCGAGGGCCGCGCCGTGCAGCACCTGCCCCGGCACCGGGTCGCGGGCCGCCCGCGTCGCCAGCCGGCCCACCGGCAGGCGGCCCGGCCGGCGCGCTCCGGCGAGCACCAGGTTGCCGTAGCGCCGCCCGCGCAGCATCCGCCGGTCGGCGAGCAGGCAGACGTCGGCGAACTCGGCCCGCAGGGTGGCCACCCGGGCGCGGGTGAACACGAGCGGCGGCAGGTCGGTGACGTTGACCAGGAGGATCCCGTCGGGGCGCAGCACCCGGGCCACCTCGGCGGCGAACTCGACGGTCGCCACGTGCCCCGGCATCCGGGCGGCCCGGTAGACGTCGGCGAGGACCAGGTCGTACGCCTGCGCCGGGGCCGCCTGCACCGCCGCGCGCGCGTCGGCGACGTCGACGCGTACCCCCGGCGGTGGCGCGGGAAGTTCCCGGCGGACCAGGTCGACGACGGCCGGATCGCGCTCCACCACGAGCTGTGCCGAGCCGGGCCGCGTCGCCCCGACGTAGCGGGGCAGGGTCAGCGCGCCCCCGCCGAGGTGCAGCGCGGCGACCGGCGCGCCGGGCGGCGCGGCGAGATCGACCACGGCGGCCATCCGGCGGACGTACTCGAAGTGCAGGTGGCGGGGGTCGGCGACGTCGACGTAGGACTGGGCGACGCCCCCGGCGAGCAGGGTGCGCCCGGTGCGGCGGGCCGGGTCGGCCACGAGTTCCGGTCCCTCGGCGGCGGAGTGCATCCCGGCACCGTAGCCGGCGGGCGCACCGGCACCGAAGCCGCCGGCCGGGCCGGCGGGCGCGGGGGCCCGCCGGCCCGCGCGCTCAACCGCCGGCCGCCGGGCCGAGCAGATCGCGCAGCCCGTCCGGTACGTGCAGCGCGGCGACGAGGTCGCCGTCGTGGTCGGCCAGCGCGGCGAGCGTCGCCTCCGCCTGCCGCCGGGCCTGTTCCGGGGTACGCCCGCTGATCCGGGCCACCTCGCCGACGAAGCCCGGCAGGTCCCGGTGGCGTTCGATGCCGTCGACGGGCACCACGTCGTGCAGCTTCACGGGCACCGCCTGGAGCAGCCGCTCCCGCGCTCCCTGGTCCAGCGCCCAGGCCAGGGCGAGCACCGTCGCCTCGGCCGCGACTTTCGCCGTGTCGAAGTCGACACCGGCCCGTCGGCCCACGTCGTCGACCAGTTCCCGGTAGCCGATCCCGGCCGCCGCCGGCGTCGCGCCGGGGCCACGCTCGGACCGGGGCGTCGTGCCAGGGCCACGCTCGGACCGGGCTCGAGTGGTGGGCGGCGGCGCGGCGGGCGGCGGGGCGGGACCACCCCGGGTGCTGTCCGGCTTGTGCCGCCCGGCCGGCGGCGGCCCGGCCCGCTTGCTCTGGTCCAGGTGGGTGAGCTGCTTGGAGGCGCTCAGGCTCGCACCGGTCTCGCTGGCCTGGCGGCCGCGCTCCCGGGCCTGACGTGCGAGTGCCCGGCGGCGCTGGTTGTCCCCCTCCATCTGCTTGCGCATGACACACCTCGCTCCTTCTCCGGTCCGCTGTCTCCGTCTCCTGTCTCGGCGGTCGCGTTCCCGGCCCGGTCGGGCCCGAAACGGCCCGGGGAGCCCCGCCACACACCGTCGGGTGTCGCTCACCCAGCCCAGGTGAGGGCACCCGAACCCGGCGCCACCCACGGCGGCCGGGCTGTCGGCTTTCGCCGGCCGTAGGCGCCGCGTCCCGCCGCTCACCCAGCCGCGATCTTGCAGTTGCGGCCCCGAAAAAGCGGCTGAAAACGCCCATCGCGGGGGCCCGAAGTGCAAGATCGGCGCACAGCACAGGGCAGGGCAGCACCGGGCGGGTCGGCACCGGGCGGGTCGGCACAGGCCCCGTACTCGTGCCGCCGCGTCAGGAGCCGGGGCCGCGTAGCGCGTCGATCGTCACCCGGGCGGCCTCGGCGATCAGGGCGTCGTCGGGCTGCGAGTCCTTCGCGTCGCGGCGGGACAGCACGGCGAGCACGATCGGGGCACCCTCGGGCGGCCACAGCACGGCGATGTCGTTGCGGGTGCCGTATCCGCCCGCGCCGGTCTTGTCGCCGACCCGCCAGCCGGCGGGCACCCCGGCCCGGATCAGCGTCGCCCCGGTGGTGTTGCGCCGGAGCCAGTCGACCAGCACGCCGCGGTCGGCCGCGGACAGGGCGTCGCCGAGCGCGTACGCCCGCAGGGAGCCGGCCATCGCGCGGGGCGTGCTGGTGTCGCGGAGGTCGCCCGGTGCGGCCTCGTTGAGGCTCGTCTCGGTGCGCACCGGGTTGGTGACGGTGTCGCCGATGCCGCGCAGCGCCCGCCCGAGCCCGGCGGGGCCGCCGAGCTCGGTGAACATCAGGTTCGCGGCGGTGTTGTCGCTGTGGCGTACGGCCGCGTCGGCGACCGCGCGCAGGGTCATCCCGTCCGCGACGTGTCGCTGCGTGACCGGCGAGTGGGACACGAGGTCGGCGCGGTCGTAGCGGACGACGCGGTCCAGCTCCGCCTCCGACGTCGCGGCGAGCAGCGCGCCGGCCGCGAGGGCCTTGATCGTCGAGGCGTACGCGAACCGCTCGTCGGCCCGGTGGGCGAGCGTGCGTCCGGTGCCGGTGTCGACCGCGTAGACGCCCAGCCGCGCGTCGAACCGCCGCTCCAGGGCGGTCAGCTCGGCGGGTGGGGGAACCGCGGACGCGGTGACCCCGGACGTGGCGGCACCAGGCGCGGAGGTGGACCCGGAGGTGGCGGCCCCGGGCGTGGCCGTGTCCGGGGCCGACGTGCATCCGGCCGCCAGGCCCACCACGAGCACCGCCCCCAGGGACACCCTCCAACGGATCCAGATCACGCGACTCCCTCTCCAAACACCGACAACACCGACCCGCCACCCCCACCCCGCTTCGGCCCGGTGATCAAGAGAAAAGCGTCAAGGTTGATCTCTACGATGACGCAAACCTCTTGATCACCGAGGCGAAGCGGCCGGCGGCGGGGCGGGGGCTGGGGTCAGGCTGTGGCGGCGGGGTTTGCGGGGTGGTGGGCGGTGGCGAGCACCTCGGCGAGGCCTGTGCGGTCGAGCAGCTGCTGGAGCTGGTCGCTCGTGCCGGTCAACCGGATCGGCCCGGTGCCGTTGCGGTGGATCACCACGAGCGCGCTCAGGCCGGAGGAGTCGCAGAGGGTGATCGCGCCGAGGTCGATCTCCAGCTCGGTGCAGCCGTCCCGGCGCACCCGGGCGGCGGCTTCCACCAGCTCCGGCGCGGTGTCGTAGTCCAGCTCGCCGGCCAGCCGAAGCCGGGCGCGCCCGGGGGCGGGCCAGCTCACCTCGATGGTCAACAGCGGAGCTGCCATGCCTCCATGTTCCCAGCCTAGGGTGATCGACAAACGCTGGGGGTCTCAGGCGGACGCCGCCGACCGGCGCGAACCGGGCGCTCCCACGGACTGCTCGCCGTCGGGCAGCGGGCGGGCGAGCAGCCCGGTGACGCCGGTCATGTCGAGGATGGTGTCCAGGAACCGGGGCGTCGAGCGCAGCCGGAGGGTGGTGCCGCTCTGCTGCCCCTCCCGCCAGGCGTGCACGATCACCGAGAGCCCGGTGCTGTCGATGAACTGCAGGTCGGCGAAGTCGAGCACGAGCACCGACGGGTGCTCGGCGAGCCGCCGGTCGACCTCGTGCCGCAGCGGCGCGGCGGTGGTGAAGGCGAGATCACCACCGACCCGGATGAGGGGCGCGCCGGGCTCGGTCAGATCGACGGACATGGTCAGCGGCGTCGCCTCGGGTTTCCTCCCCTGGGGTACCACGATCACGCCTTTCCGCAGGGCTGCCGGTCGGGCAGGTTCGTCTCGGATCGTAACAATCCCCGGCGGGTGTCGCCCGTCGAGACCGATTCGGCAGCTCAGGGCAGCGTGGGGTGGCGGTACCGGTGGACCGGCGTAGGGTGGGGTGAGGAGATTGGACCACATACGTCGTTTCCGGTGGCCCGCGGGTGTCGGGCGGGTGTCGAGAGGGAGTGGGGCTCAGCTGGTGACTGCTGCCGACGTCAGGGACTGGGACCCGGGCGACGGACGGATCTCCACGCCGAGTGCCGCCCGGGCCCCGGCATGGTCCGCCGACGTGCCGGTGCGGCCCCCCGCCGCGCTGCCGCCCCTGGCCCCCGACCGGGGCCCGCCCGCGCCCGACTGGGCGGAGGTCGTCGAGCACTTCCGCGAGGGCCTGATCGTCTGCGACGCCGCCGGCGTGGTACGCCAACTGAGCCCGGTCGCCGAGCGGCTGCTGCCCGAGGTGGCCGTCGGCGAGCTGCTCGCCGCGTCCGGGGTGGCGGGCCTGCGGACGCCGCCGGCCGGGGGCGAGTTCGGCCACCGGGGCCGCCGGCTGCGTGTGCGCGAGGTGCCGCTGTCCGCCGGCCGGAGCTGCCACTACGTCGAGGACGTCACCGAGAGCGTCACCCGGGCCGACGCCCTGCTGGCCGAGCGGGCCCGTTCGGCCTTCCTGGCCGTGGTGGGGGAGAAGCTCGGCAACCCGTTGCACCCGGATCGTGCGGCCGCCGCCGTGGTCCGGCTCGCCGTGCCGACCCTCGCCGAGGTGGCCGTGCTGGTGCTCGCCCCCCGGTCGGGGCGGGCGCGCTGGTGGCGGGCCACCCGGGCCGACGACGAGGCCCCGGGCGTGGACAGCGGCGTGCTCAACGCCGTCGACCTGCCGGCGGCCATCGACGAGGGGCTGGTCGGCGCCGAGCCGCACACGCTGGACTGGCTCGTCGAGCAGGCGGTCGAGGCAGGCTGGCTGCCCGGCCTGGACGCCGTCGACGTCAGCGTGCGCGTGGTGCCGCTGCCCGGACGGGACCTGCCGGCGGGCGCCCTGCTCGTCGCCCGGCGCTCGGCCCGCTACTACGACGAGGCCGACGTCGACCTGCTCCGCGCGTTCGCGGCCCGGGCCGGCGCGGCGCTGACCACGGCCGTGCTCTACCGCGACCAGGCCGAGGTCGCCGACACCCTCCAGGCCAGCCTGCTGCCGGTGGAGCCGGCCGAGGTGCCCGGCGTGCAGTGGGGCACGGCCTACCGGCCGGCGCAGGCGGGGCTGCGCATCGGCGGTGACTTCTACGGTTCGCACCGGCTGCCCGACGGCGGCGCGGTGTTCTTCCTCGGCGACGTCGCCGGCAAGGGCGTCGAGGCGGCCGTCTTCACCGGCCAGCTGCGCCAGTGTCTGCAGGCCCTGCACCGGGTGGAGTCGCACCCCGCCCGGCTGCTGCGGCTGCTCAACGACGCGCTGCTGGAGACCACCCTGGCGCACGGGCAGGGCCGCTTCGCCACCATGGTGCTCGGCGTGGTGCGTCCCCGGCGCGACGGCGGCGTCACCCTGACCATGTCCGGCGGCGGCCACCTGCCGCCGCTCGTGCTGCGCTCCTGCGGGGAGGTGGAGACGGTCGGCCTGAGCGGCATGCTGATCGGCGTGGTGCCCGACCCCCGCATCGGGGAGGTGACCGTCGAGCTGGCGCCGGGCGAGACGTGCCTGCTCTACAGCGACGGGGTGACCGAGGCCCGGGGCGGCCGGCGCGGCGACGAGCAGTTCGGCGTCGACCGGCTGCTGCACGCGCTCGGCGGCTGCCACCGGATGCCGGCCCCGGCGCTGGCCGAACGGATCGAGCAGGTGACCTGCGACTGGCTGGCCCACGGCGACCACGACGACATCGCGGTGCTCGCGCTGCGGGCGACCGGGCCGCACAGCCGTCCGGCCCGGCACCTGCACGCGGTGCCGGCGCTGCCCTGACCGCCCGCCCGACCGCTCCATCGCCCGAAGGAGACCACCGCGTGACCGTCCCCGCCGCCGTCGGCTCACCGGCCGACGCCTGCCCCGGCTTCCTGCTGGCGTTGGAGTCCGCCGACGAGTACGCGGCGATCGAGACCGCCCTCGGGCTGGTCGACGCGGGGGTGCCGGCCGAACGGGTGCTGCTGGAGCTGGTGGCCCCCGCGCAGGTCGAGGTGGGCCGGCGGTGGGCCAGCAACGCGTGGAGCGTCGCCCAGGAGCACGCGGCCACCCACATCAGCGAGCGGGTGGTGGCGGCCGTCGCGGCCCGCGCCAACCCCCGTGCCACCCGGGGGCGGATCGTGGTGGCGTGCATGGACGGCGAGTGGCACGCGCTGCCGCCCCGGCTGGTCGCCGAGGTGCTGCGGCTGCGCGGCTGGCAGGTCACGTTCCTCGGGGCCAGCGTCCCGGCGGCGCACCTGGTGTCGTACCTGCACCGGCACGACGCGCACGCCGTGGCGCTGGCCTGCGCGCTGCCGATGCGGCTGCCGCACGCGTACCGCATGGTCGAGGCGTGCCGCCGCTCCGACGTGCCGGTGGTGGTCGGCGGGCGCGGCTTCGGCCGGGACGGGCGGTGGGCCCGCCGCCTCGGGGTGGCGTGGGCGCCCGACGCGCCGGCGGCGGCCGACCTGGTGGCCGACGAGCGGGCCCTGCGCCGCGTCCCCCCGGTCGACCTGGCCCACCTCGCCGACGACGAGTACGCGAGCCTCGTGAAGCGGCGGGCTGCGCTGATCGACAGCGCCCTGGGCGATCTGCGCGCGCGGGTGCCGGGCGTGCGGGAGTACGACGCGGTCCAGCTCGACTCGACCGTCAGCGACCTCGGCCACATCGTCGACTTCCTCGCCGCCGCCGTTTTCGTCGACGACGGCACGCTGTTCACCGAGTTCGTCGAGTGGCTGACCGGCATCCTGGTCAGCAGGGGGGTGCCGGCCGCGGCGGTGGCCCTCACCCTCGACCACCTCGCGGGTGAGCTGCGGGACTTCCCGCGCGCCGTGGGCTTCCTGGCCGGTGGGCTGGCGCTGCTCGCCCAGCAGGCGGGCGCGTCGGCGCGGTGACCGTGGCGTGCCGGCCCCCGGCGGCCCCCTGCTTATACTTGCTGCACTGCAAGCATTCGGCTGCGATGGAGCGAGAGGGACCACGTTGACGTTCACCGTCACGTACGCCCAGCGGGACGGCGGTGGGGCGTGCCTGCGACTCGCCGGCGAGCTCGACATGAGCACCGCGCCGGAGCTCACCGCGGTGCTCGACCGGCTCACCGAGCAGGGGGAGCGGCACCTGCTGGTCGACCTCGCCGAGCTGACCTTCTGCGACTCCACCGGCATCGCCGCCTTCGTCCGGGGCGACAACCGGGCCACGGCTCGGGGCGGGTGGCTGCGGGTCACCGGCGCCACCGGCCGGGTGGAGCGGGTGCTGCGGTTGACGGGGCTGGCGGAGGTGCTGGGCTACCCGCCCGACACGGGCCACCCGACAGTGCGGTCCGCTCCGTGATGGGCTAGATTTCCCCGCCAGCAGGCGATCGTGAGGTCGCCGTCCGCGTCGACCCGAGGCAGGTTCCCATGGCTGGAAGCACCCCCGGCCCCGTTCGTATCCTCGTGGTCGACGACGACCCGGGCGACGTCCTGATGATCGAGGAGGCCCTCGCCGACTCCGACGTCGACAAGGTGATCGACGTGGTCAGCGACGGCCAGGAGGCGATGGAGTTCCTGCGTCAGTCCGGCCGGCACACCGAGGCCCGCCGGCCGGACGTGATCCTGCTCGACCTGAACATGCCCCGGATGGACGGGCGGCAGGTGCTCGGCGAGGTCAAGCAGGACGACGACCTGCGGACCATCCCGATCGTGGTGCTCACCACCTCCAACGCCGACACCGACATCGTGGGCAGCTACACGCTCCAGGCCAACGCGTACGTGACCAAGCCGATCGACCTGGACGACTTCAACGACGTGGTGCGCCGCATCGACGAGTTCTTCGGGCGGGTCGTCGTGCTGCCCAAGCGGGTCTGACGCCCGCGCCCCCGGGCTGACGCCCCACCCCGCGCCCCGGCTGACGCCGCCCGGGGCGTCGCCGCTCGGATGCTGAACATTTTTCCCGAACGCCCACGCCGCCCGCCCGCGCCGCCGAGGATTCCAGGTGGGGAAGAAACACCGGCTGCCTGGGGGCGACAGTATGAGGTTCTCCGTCGTGGAGTTCGGCTACGACCGGCGGCAGGTCGACTCCTGCCTCGATCAGCTGGCGGTCCGGTTGAGCCGGCTGGCGGCGCGCGCGGAGGGCGCCGCCGGGGCGGGCCGGGACTGGGACCGGTTCCGGGACGAGGCGGCCCGCCTGTGCGAGCTGGTCGAGCACCGGCCCGAGCTGGCCGCCGGGGCCGACGGCGCGCGGGCGGCGCTGGGCGACGTCGAGCGGGAGGCCGCCGGGATCCTGGCCCAGGCCCGGTTCGAGCTGGACGCGGCCCGCGAGGAGGCCCGGCGTGTCCGCGAGCAGGTGTACGCCGAGGCGCTGAGCGCCCGCCGGGACTTCGAGGCCGCCCTGGCCGCGCGCCGACGCCGGGAGGCCCGGGTGGACGAGATCCTCGCCGGGCCGGCCGTCGCGGTGGACACGCCCACGGCCGCGGCGGCCGTGCCGAGCGGCGGCGTGCCGAGCACCCGGGTCGGCACGGCCGGCGTCACCGTCGAGCCGCCGGGCGACTGGGGCAGCCGGGTCGCCTGAGCCGGCTCAGGTCAGCGCCGCCACGACCGTGGTGGCCCGCTCCTCGTGCTGCGCGTACGCGTCGGGGAACGCCGAGATCTGCACGGCCTGGGCCGCGGCGGTCACGCTCATCTCCTCCCAGCCGGGCACCTCCAGCAGCGCCTCGTAGAAGACGCGGGCCGCGTACGCGGGGCGCATCAGGTCCCGGACGGTGCCCCAGCCGCTGCTGGGCCGCTGCTGGAACAGCCCGACCGAGTCGTGGTCGGAGCCGCTGCCCTGGTGCGGGTAGTTGGCGGACTCGGGGAGCACGTCGCTGGCCAGGTTGTGCAGGTCGCTCTCCTGCATGGCGGTGGCCACCGCGACGACGAGTCCCCGCCGGGGCAGCTTCATGTCCCGGCCCACGTCGACGATGGTCTTCGCGTTGTCCATCTGGAGCTGGCTGAGCCCGGCGACGGGGCGGGGGCGCGCCGGCTTGGCGGGCTTCGGCTTCGGCTTGCGGGTGGCGCTGGGGCTGGGCTTCGCTGTCGGGCTGGGCGAGATGGTGACCGGGACCGCCGGGGAGCGGTCGAGGGAGCGGGAGGCGCGCTGCGCGGCCTCGGCGGCGGCCGCGGCCCGATCGACGAGGGCCCCCTGGACCGGCTCCGCGGGGCCGTCGGCCTGGCGGGTGCCGGCGAACGCGGCGACGCCGAGGCAGCAGCTCACCCCCGTGACCAGGGCCGCGCGCACCCGGGTGGACGTCAGCAGCGCGCGCCGGGGCGGGTCGGGACGCCGGTGCCGGCCCATCGCCCGTTCGGCGGAGGCGGCCTCGGCCGGTCGGCCATCCGCTCGGTCGTGGGCCTGCTTCGGTTCGGCGGGTTCGTAGGGACGCACCCGCCGAGGCTAGATAGTCCGCAGCGCCCTGCCACCGGGGTGGTTGGTGGCATGCGTCACAATTTGCGGGTTTCCCCCCGGACGAGCCGCCCGAGAAGGATGGCAACCCGGTCCAAGCTCGCCAATGCCCCGTTTACGGTATGACCGATTCGCCGTTCGGAAAGGCGTCGAGTCGGCGGGCGTGCCACGCGCTCGCGCGGCGACGCCGGGGTCGGGCGTTCGGCCGACGGCCCGGTGCCCGACCGGACGGGCCGACCCGGGGCCGACCGACGCCGGTCCCGGCGGTCGCGGAGAAGGTCAGCCGCGCCCGTTCTCCGCCGGCGTGACCGTCAACCGGTGCCGGCTGTTGTCACCGCTGGAGAACGGCCACAACCGGTCGGCGTGCGCGACCAGCTCGGCGAGCTGCTGACGGCTCAGCCCGGCGGAGGAGATCGAGGCGTGCACGTCGGCGCGGTAGCGACCGTCGTCGTCGCGACCCAGCCTCGCCTCCGCGCGCACCTGCACCGTGTGCGCCTCGTCGGTGATCTGCCCGGCCGCCTCCACCGCGGCGTGGTGCAGGCAGGACGCGAACGCCGCCGCCAGCAGCTGTTCCGGCGTCAGCCCCGTGCAGTGCGGCGCCAGCGGGGACGCCAGCGCGGTGGACAACCCGCCGTCGTCGGTGCGGACGTGACCACCCTCGGCGGTGGCGGTGGCCTCGTGCAGCCAGGAACTCGGATCCGGCATCGCGTCCCCCCTCAGTCACCCGCCCGGCTACCCGACGCGCGCCCGGCGAAACCGGGGCTTCCGCCCACCGTCGCCGCCTGGGTCGCCTCGGCCGCCGCCTCCCGGGTCCACGGGGACACCCCGGCGCCGCCGCGCTGCCTCGGCGGGGCCGTGGCGAGCATCGGCACGTACACCCGGGCGTCGACGGCCTCGGCCAGCAGCAGCGCCGCCATCAGGCTGCTCGGCCGCCGCGTCGGGTCGTCGGCCATCAGCTGCCGGCACAGCCCGGCCACCTCCGCCGGCAGGCCGTCGATCGGCGGCAGCGGCTCGGCCGGACGCCGGCAGCGCGCCCCCAGCAGCTCGGTGGTGCTGTCGGCCGGGTACGGCAGCCGCCCGGCGAGGCAGTAGTAGAGCAGCACCCCGAGGGCGTACATGTCGGCCGCCGGGGTCGCCGGCTGCCGGTCGAGCTGCTCGGGGGCCAGGTACGCGGGGGTGCCCACCACGATGCCGGCCGGCGCCTCGTCCGGCACCCCGGCCGGGGTGGCGATGCCGAAGTCCAGCACCTTCACCCCGCACGGGGTGAGGATCACGTTGGCCGGCTTCACGTCCCGGTGGACGATCCCGTGCGCGTGCGCGGCGGCCAGCGCCGCGGCGATCTCGGCGCAGACGCGTACCGCGATGCGCCAGTCCAGCTGCCCGGCGCGCAGGTGCGCCGCGAGGGTCTCCCCCTCGGCCAGCTCCATCACGATGTACGGCACCGGCCGGCCCGGCAGGGTCGAGGACGTGCCGAAGTCGTGCACGCTGGCCACGTTCGGGTGCACCAGCCGGGCCGCCGAGCGGGCCTCGGCCCGGATCCGCTCCACCGGGACGTCCTCGCGCCCGGGGGAGATGAGCTTCACCGCGACCGGCCGGTCCAGCACGGTGTCGTGGGCCCGCCACACCTCGGACATCCCGCCGACGCCGATGCGCTGTTCGAGCTGGTACCGCCCGTCCAGCGTCCTCATCGACCGCTCCTCGTCGCTCGCGCCCCGACGCCGCCCGTCGACGGCGGCGCTGCCTGCCCCGATACCCGGCCCCCGAGCTGGGCAAACCGCCGGGGGTGTCGCCCCGGATCCCCGGCGGGACGGTCCCGCCCGCCGCCTACCGCTCAGCCGGGGCCGCCGCCACCGCACAGCCGGGCGTCGGGTACGCGACGCCGTCGCCGATCCGCGCGGCGAGCCAGTCCGGGCCGTGCGGGCCGTGGGCCAGCGCCCCGACGGCGAGCACTGCGGCGCGGACCGCGTCCGGGGCGACCACCGTGACCGACGCCCACGGCGAGACCGGCGGCGCGCCCGTGCGCGGATCCAGCACCCCGCCGTCGACCCGCACGTCGGCGGTGGCCAGCCCGCCGGCGGTGAGCGCGACGACCCGGTCGCCGGCGGCGACCGGCCAGCCGCCCGGCGGGGCGGGACCGGCGACGGCGACCCGGTTCCCGACGCCGACCAGCACCCCCACCCCGGTGCGGGCCGAGATCCGCTGCGCGCAGCGCCGGGCGAGCTGGGCGGTCGCCGTGGCGGCCAGGCCCAGCGGCAGGGTCGGCGGCAGGGCCAGCAGGTCCCCGGCGAGCGTCACCGCCCGCCAGTTCGCCACCGGGACCGGGCCGGCCGCCGCGCCGCCGCAGACCGGCAGCAGCCCCGGCGTCCGCCGACGGCGCAGCCGGGCCGCCTCGACGGTGGGGTCCACCGCCCCGTCGCTGGCCTCGGCCGCGCCGAGCGCGACGCCGACGAGGTCCCGCAGCAGCGGGCCGACCGGCACCGGCCGGCCGGCGGCCCGCAGCGCCCGGGCCAGCGTGGCGTCGCCGCGACGCAGACCGGCCAGCAACAGCGTCAGCTCCCGGCGGGCCGCCGGCAGCACGTGCCGGTCGGTCACCGCCACCCGCACCGGCCGGCCCCGGTGCGTCCAGCGGCTCTCCCAGGTGTGGCCCGGCTCCCTGTCCATGCCGGGCAGCCTGCCGGGCCCGGCTGGACCGGGCATGGGGCGCGGCTGTGCCCGGGCTGTGCGGCGGCGGGCCGGATCGGGCCCCGCCCGACTCCCACAGCTGGTACACAGGATCTGCTGGGGTGGGGCACAGCGGGCGTGCCCACGATGGGGGGCATGGTCATGGAGGGGCAGGCCGCGCAGGGCCGCATCGAGCTGCGCCGACCGGACGGCGAGCCCGTCCGGGTGCTGGTGGTCGACGACGAGCCCACGCTCACCGACCTGCTCTCGATGGCCCTGCGCTACGAGGGCTGGCAGGTCCGCACCGCCGGCAACGGGATGGCGGCGCTGAGCACCGCCCGCCAGTTCCAGCCGGACGCGGTGGTGCTCGACGTGATGCTGCCCGACCTCGACGGCTTCCAGGTGCTGCGCCGGCTGCGCGAGCACACCCCGACCGTGCCGGTGCTCTTCCTCACCGCCCGCGACGCGGTCGAGGAGCGCATCGCCGGGCTCACCGTCGGCGGCGACGACTACGTCACCAAGCCGTTCAGCCTGGAGGAGGTGATCGCCCGCCTGCGGGCGCTGCTGCGCCGCTCGGGCTTCGCGATCGCCACCCGGGAGGACGCCGTGCTGACCGTCGGCGACCTCAGCCTCGACGAGGACAGCCACGAGGTGCGCCGCGGCGACCAGTTGATCACCCTCACCGCCACCGAGTTCGAGCTGCTGCGCTACCTCATGCGCAACCCCCGCCGGGTGCTGAGCAAGGCGCAGATCCTCGACCACGTCTGGAACTACGACTTCGGCGGGCAGGCCAACGTCGTCGAGCTCTACATCTCGTACCTACGGAAGAAGATCGACGCCGGGCGGGCACCGATGATCCACACGCTGCGCGGCGCGGGGTATGTCCTCAAACCCGCCGACTGACCGGGCGCGCCGCTGGCTGGCCGGCTGGTCGCTACGCACCCGGCTGGTCGTCACCGTGGTGGCGCTGCTCGCCTTCGTCAGCGTCGGCATCGGCGCGCTGACCACGGTGGCGCTGCACCACTTCCTGATCGCCCAGGTCGACGACCAGCTCACCTTCGACCAGCGCCGCCGCCCCGGTGACCGGCCGCCGTGGTTCACCAACCCGCCCCCCTCGTCGCAGCGCCCCGTCGAGCTGCCGCCCGGCTTCCCGGCCGGCTCGATCGCCGCCCGGGTCGTCGACGGCCGCGTCCAGTCGGCGACCACCCGCACCGCGGCCGACGCGACCGAACAGCTCGCCGCCGACGCGGCCGCCCCGCTGGCCGGGCTCACGCCCGACGGCCGCCCCCGCACCATCGACCTCGGCGAACGGGGCGACTACCGGGCCGTGGCCCGGCAGTACGTCGACGGCCAGACGCTGGTCTTCGCCCTGCCGCTGGAGGGCGTCGAGGAGACGGTCTGGTGGATGGTGCTGGCCCAGGCCGGCGTCGCCACCGCCGGCCTGCTCGTCGCCGGGAGCCTCGGCGCGCTCATCGTCCAGGCCACCCTGCGCCCGCTGCGCCGGGTCGCCGCCACCGCCACCCGCGTCACCGAGCTGCCGCTGGACCGCGGCGAGGTGGCCCTGTCGGTGCGGGTGCCGGCCGCCGACACCGACGCGCGCACCGAGGTCGGCCAGGTCGGCGGCGCACTCAACCGGATGCTCGGGCACGTCGCCGCCGCGCTCGCCGCCCGGCAGGCCAGCGAGACGCGGGTACGCCAGTTCGTCGC
Source organism: Micromonospora haikouensis (assembly GCF_900091595.1). Taxonomy (GTDB): domain Bacteria; phylum Actinomycetota; class Actinomycetes; order Mycobacteriales; family Micromonosporaceae; genus Micromonospora; species Micromonospora haikouensis. The sequence continues at coordinate 81,991 of NZ_FMCW01000028.1, read as the reverse complement.
CGACGCCAGCCACGAGCTGCGCACCCCCCTCGCCGCCATCCGGGGGTACGCCGAGGTCGCCCGCCGGGGTCGCGACCGCGTCCCGCCGGACGTGGCGCACGCGCTGCGCCGGGTCGAGTCGGAGAGCACCCGGATGACCAGCCTCGTCGACGACCTGCTGCTGCTGGCCCGGCTCGACTCCGGCCGGCCCCTCGCCGTCGAGCCGGTGGACCTGACCGCCCTCGTCGTCGACGCGGTCAGCGACGCCCACGTCGCCGGCCCCGAGCACCACTGGCAGCTCGACCTGCCCGAGGCGGAGCTGGTGGTGCCGGGCGACGCCGCCCGGCTGCACCAGGTGGTGGCGAACCTGCTGGCCAACGCCCGGGTGCACACCCCGCCCGGCACGACCGTCACCGCCCGGCTCGCCGCCCAGCCCGACGGGGTCGTGCTCACCGTCACCGACGATGGCCCCGGCATCCCGCCCGACCTGCAGGGCGAGGTCTTCGAACGCTTCGCCCGGGGCGACAGCTCCCGCTCGCGCGCCCACGGCAGCACCGGCCTCGGCCTGGCCATCGTGGCGGCCGTGGTGGACGCCCACCACGGCCGGGTCGAGGTCTCCAGCCGCCCCGGTCATACGGCGTTCACCGTCGTGTTGCCGGCGTTCACGGACCCCACAGCCACCGCATAGGCCGCCCACGGCCCGTCGCCAGTGGGGCCGCGCAGAGTGGCGGCATGGACAAGACAGAGAGCCTGCTGACCCTGCCCCCGCCGGCGTCGACCGGCCCCACGCCGACGGACGCCACGGCCGCCGCCGGCCCGCCCGCGCGTGGGCGGCGGGACCCGGCCTGGGTACGCCCGGCGCTGGCGGCCCTGCTGCTGGCCGCCGCGCTGCTCTACCTGTGGGGGCTGGGCGCGTCCGGCTGGGCCAACTCGTTCTACTCGGCCGCCGTCCAGGCCGGATCGGAGAGCTGGAAGGCGTTCTTCTACGGCTCGTCGGACGCGGCGAACGCGATCACCGTCGACAAGACGCCGGCGTCGCTGTGGCTGATGGCGCTGTCGGTGCGCGTCTTCGGCCTGAACAGCTGGGCGATCCTCGTCCCGCAGGCCCTGCTCGGCGTCGCCTCCGTCGGCGTGCTGTTCGCCACCGTCCGCCGCTGGTACGGTCCGGCGGCCGGCCTGATCGCCGGCGCGGTCCTCGCCGTCACCCCGGTGGCGACGCTGATGTTCCGGTTCAACAACCCCGACGCCCTGCTCGTGCTGCTGCTGATCGGCGCCGCGTACGCCACCGTCCGGGCCGTGGAGACCGCCGGCACCCGGTGGATCGTCCTCGCGGGAGCGCTGGTCGGCTTCGGCTTCCTCACCAAGATGCTCCAGGCGTTCCTGGTGATCCCGGTCTTCGCGGGCGTTTACCTGCTGGCCGCGCCCACCGGCTTCTGGCGGCGGGTACGGCAGGTGCTGGCCGCCGGCCTCGGCGTCGTGGTGGCCGCCGGCTGGTGGGTGGCGATCGTCGAACTGGTGCCGGCCAGCGCCCGTCCGTACATCGGCGGCTCGCAGGGCAACAGCATCCTGGAGCTGACCCTCGGCTACAACGGGCTGGGCCGGATCACCGGCGCGGAGGAGGGCAGCGTCGGCGGTCGCGGGCCGGCGTCCGGGCAGACCGGGCTCGGGCGGCTGTTCGACACCGAGAACGGCGGGCAGATCTCCTGGCTGCTGCCGGCCGCGCTGATCCTGCTGGTCGCCGGCCTGCTGCTGGCCGGGCGGGCGGCGCGTACCGACCGCAGGCGGGCCGGGCTGCTGCTGTGGGGCGGCTGGCTCCTGGTCACCGGCGTCATCTTCAGCTTCATGTCCGGGATCTTCCACGCGTACTACTCGGTGGCGCTGGCCCCGGCCGTCGGCGCCCTCGTCGGCATCGGCGTCACCCTGCTGTGGCAGCGCCGGGCGCCGGGCGTGCCCCGCTGGCAGGCGCTGGCGGCGACCGTCACCCTGGCCGTCACCCTGGCCGTCACCGCCTGGTGGTCGTGGCGGCTGCTCGGCCGCAGCCCCGACTGGTACCCCTGGCTGCGCACGGCCGTGCTGGCCGGCGGCCTGGCCGCGGCGGTGCTGCTGGTCGTCGCCGACCGGCTGGCCCGACGGGCCGTCCCGGTGCTCGTGGCGCTGGGCGCGACGGCGGCGCTCGCCGGCCCGGTGGCGTACTCGATCCAGACCGCCGCGACCCCGCACACCGGGTCGATCCCCAGCGCCGGCCCCGCCGTGGAGGGCGGCTCCGGCCCGGGTCGGGGCGGCTTCCCCGGCGGCGGCCGGATGCGTGACGGCGGCCAGAACGCGCCGGGCGGCCAGAACCGCACCGACGGCCAGTTCGCCTTCCCCGGCGGTGCCCAGGCACCGGGCGGCCAGGTTCCCGGCGCCCCCGGCGGCGGTCAGGCCCAGGCTGGTGGTCAGGCCCAGGGCGGCGGCCAACTGCCCGGCGGGGGCGGCCAGGGCCGTGGCCCGGCCGGCGGCGGCGTGGGCGGCCTGCTGGACTCCCGGGAGCCCAGCGCCGAGCTGCGCAGCCTGCTGGAGGCCAACGCCGTCGACTACACCTGGGTGGCGGCCACCATCGGCTCCCAGAACGCCTCCGGCTACCAACTCGCCACGGGCGAACCGGTCATGTCGATCGGCGGGTTCAACGGCAGCGACCCGTCCCCGACGCTCGTGCAGTTCCAGCGGTACGTGGCCGAGGGCAAGATCCACTACTTCGTCGGCGGCAGCGGGTTCCGCGCCAACGGTGGCAGCTCCGCCTCGCAGGAGATCGCCGCCTGGGTCGCCGAGACCTTCGAGGCGAAGACCGTCGACGGCGTCACCGTCTACGACCTGACCAGCGGACAGGAGGGCTGAGCCGATGACCGCATCCACCGAGCCGCGCCCCACCGGGGACGCCCGCGTCGCCGCCCCGCCCGCGGTGCTCGACGTGGTGATCCCCGTCTACAACGAGGAGACCGACCTCGGGCCCTGCGTGCGGCGGCTGCACGCGCACCTCACCGCGCACTTCCCGTACCCGTTCCGGATCACCGTCGCCGACAACGCCAGCACCGACGGCACCCTGGCCGTGGCCGACGGCCTCGCCGCCGAGCTGCCGCAGGTCACGGTGCGGCACCTGGACGCCAAGGGCCGGGGCCGGGCGCTGCGGGCGGCCTGGTCGGCGTCGGACGCGCCGGTGCTGGCGTACATGGACGTGGACCTGTCCACCGACCTGGCCGCGCTGCTGCCACTGGTCGCGCCGCTCATCTCCGGCCACTCCGACCTGGCGATCGGCACCCGGCTGGCCCGCACCTCCCGGGTCGTGCGGGGCACGAAGCGGGAGGTCATCTCGCGCGGCTACAACCTGCTGCTGCGCGGCACCCTCGCGGTGAGCTTCTCCGACGCCCAGTGCGGGTTCAAGGCGATCCGCGCGGACGTGGCCGCCGGGCTGCTGCCGCTCGTGCGCGACACCGGGTGGTTCTTCGACACCGAGCTGCTGGTGCTGGCCCAGCGGGCCGGGCTGCGCATCCACGAGGTGCCGGTCGACTGGGTGGACGACCCGGACAGCCGGGTGGACATCGTCGCCACCGCCCTGGCCGACCTGCGGGGCATCTGGCGGCTGGGTCGGGCCCTGCTGACCGGGTCGCTGCCCCTGGCGGAGCTGCGCGCGCAACTCGGCCGGGCCCCGCTGGCCCCGCCGCCGGCCCGGGTGCCGGTCGGGCTGCCGCGCCAGCTCGCCCGGTTCGCCGCGGTGGGTGTGGCGAGCACGCTGGCATACCTCGTGCTCTTCGTCGCCACCCGGGGAGCGCTCGGCCCTCAGTGGGCGAACCTGACGGCGTTGCTGGTGACGGCCGTGGCGAACACGGCGGCGAACCGGCGGCTGACCTTCGGCATCAGCGGCGGCCGGCACGCCGGCCGTCACCACCTGCAGGGCCTGCTGGCGTTCGGCCTGGGCCTGGCGCTGACCAGCGGCTCCCTGGCGGCCCTGCACGCCGTCGCGGCGGCACCACCCCGCGCGGTCGAGCTCACGGTGCTGGTGGCGGCCAACCTGGCCGCCACGGCCCTGCGCTTCGTCCTGCTGCGCGCCGCGATGCACCACCGCCGATCGCCGGCCGCCGTCGCCGGGCACCGGGACCAGCCCGCGCCGGTGAGCGAGGCGGCCACTCCGCCGGCTCATGACGCTGGGTGATCTCCGATCGACTGGCTCCACTCCCGGCGAACCCCTTTGCTCTGCACCCGCATGCGCAACGGTGCACGCTGCGTAACCGGCGGCGACGCGTCCCGCCCGACCTGATCCGATGAAGGTCAAGCTCAGCCGCATGTTGCGGATGTGGGTGCAGAGCAAAGGAGGCGCGAGGCGTGGGACGAGGTCCGGAGGTCGTGACGGAGCGCAACGTCGGACCCGGACGCTGCGGAGCGTGACCGAATGCTGGCGGCGCAGGCGAGACTGGGCGGCGTGAAAGCGGGAGCGGCGGGAGCGGAAGGCGGTGCGGATGGCAATGCGGTGGCGGCGTGGGATGCTGGGCCGGATGTACCAGGAACGGCCGGCGGCGCTGCCCGGAGCGGTGCTGTGGACCGCCACCAGCGACGGCACCCCGAGCCGGGTGCTGCCCGACGGCTGCCTCGACCTGCTCTGGTCCAGCCGCTCCGGGCTGCTGGTCGCCGGCCCCGACCGCACGGCGCACCTGAGCGTCTCCGCGCCGGGGGAGCGGTGGCTGGGGCTGCGCCTGCCGCCCGGCGTCGGCCCGGCGGTCTTCGGCGTCCCCGCCGACGAGCTGCGCGACGCCCGGGTGCCGCTGGAGGCGCTGTGGGGCCGGGCGGCCCGCGAGGCCGCCGAGCGGCTGGGCGGACCGCCCACCGGCGCCGGGCTGGCGGCGCTCGCGGCCGACCGGCTCGCCGCGGCCGGCGGCCCCGACCCGCTCGGCGCGCGCGTCGCCGGGCTGCTCGCCGCAGGGCGGCCGGTCGCCGGGGCCGCCGCCGAGGTCGGCCTGACCCCCCGGGCGCTGCACCGACGCTGCCGGGCCCTGTTCGGGTACGGCCCGAAGACCCTCGCCCGCATCCTGCGGATGCGCCGGGCGCTCGCCCTGGCCAGGGCCGGGACGCCGCTGGCGGAGGTGGCCGCCGCCAGCGGCTACGCCGACCAGGCGCACCTGAGCCGGGACGTGCGCGACCTGGCGGGAGTCGCGCCCGCCGCCCTGCTGCGCGGCTGAACCGCCCCGGCCGCCCGGCCCCGCCGCCGGGGCGAGGCGGTCCGGTCAGCCGGCCGTCGGCAGCGGGGCGAACAGGTCCACCCCGTTGCCCTCGGGGTCGTGCAGGACGGCGTACCGCTGGCCCCAGACCGCGTCCCACGGCGGCAGGTGGCCGTGGAACCCGGCCCCGGTCAGCTCGGCCCAGCGGCGGTCCACCTCCGCCGGGTCCGCGCACCGGAACGCCAGGCTCATCCGGGGCGAGCCGGTCGGCGGCGTCCAGCCCGGGTCGAAGGAACGGATCGTCTCCACCGTGTCCCAGGCCAGCCGCAGCCCGTTGTCCAACGTGAGCTCCACGTGCGGTTCGGCCTCCGCGCCGGCCGGGATGTCCAGCCCGAGGCGGCGGTAGAAGTCGAGGGTGCGGGCCATGTCGGCGACCGTCGTGCCGACGAGATCGAACTGAGGTGTCATACCGCCGACCGTACGGCCGGGGTGGCCGGGCGTCTTGAACGGAACGGACACCGCGCCGATCGGGCGGGCCGGAGTGGCCGGTGTTGCCTCGACGGGACGGAGCGTCGCGTACGGTGGCAATGAGACAAGTCCGGCTTTTGGGCACGAACACCCCAGAGTGGCGGGTGCCCGGGTCGGCTCCGAGACGGCGAGGGGAAGGAGCGGCCGTGATGCACCTGGCCTACCTGGATGCGGGATCCGGCAGCCTGATCGTGCAGGCGGTGGTCGGCGGGGTGGCCGGAGCGGCGGTGGCCGCGAAGCTGTACTGGCGCCGGCTGACGGCCCGGTACCGCCGCCAGCGCACCGACCGTTCCTGAGCGGGGACACCGGCGATGACCATCCCGCACACCGACGTCCGGACCGATCCGGGCTCGTTCCGCGACCCGGCCAACCGGGTCTTCTACGCCGACGGGGAGGTGCTGCGCGGCCTCGACGCCCGGGCGGCGCGCGACTGGCGGGCCCTGTCCGCCAGCGACTTCTTCCCGCCGCTGCTCGCGGCCGGCAAGGTCTGCGGCACCGAGGCCGTCGAACCGGCCCGGTTCGCCGCCGTGGCCGGCGCGCAGTGGGCGGCGGTGCTGCGCCACGAACGCATCCCGTTCGTCTCCCACCCGTACGAGTGGTCGTTCGGCATGCTGCGCGACGCCGCCCTGCTGCACCTGGAGATCCTGCGCGCCGCGCTGACCGCCGGCTTCACCACGAAGGACGGCTCGGCCTACAACCTGCAGTGGCGCGGCGTCGAGCCGGTCTTCATCGACGTCGGCTCGTTCGAGCCGGCCCGCGACGGCGAGCCCTGGGCCGGCTACCGGCAGTTCTGCCAGACCATGCTCTACCCGCTGCTGCTCACCGCGCACCTCGGCGTGGACTTCCAGCCCTGGCTGCGGGCCCAGGTCGACGGCATCCCACCGGAGCAGATGCGCCGGCTGTTCACCGGCGTCCGGCGGCTGCTGCCCGGCGTACCCACCCACGTGCACCTGCACTCGGCGATGCAGCAGCGCAACGCCGACGCGGCCAGCGGCGAGGTACGCGAGCAGCTGCGCGGTGCCGGCTTCTCCCGGGAGCTGGCGTTGGCCGCCGTCCGCCGGATCGAGCGGCTGGTCCGGCGGCTGCGCCCCCGCCACGTGCGCAGCCACTGGGCCGACTACCAGCGCACGTGCAGCTACTCCGCCGCCGACCGCGCTGCCAAGGAGCGCTTCGTCGAGCTGGCGCTGACCGCCGCGGGACCGCCCCGCCTGGTGCTCGACCTCGGCGCCAACGACGGCCGGTACGCCCGCCTCGCCGCCCGGTACGCCGGCTACGTCGTCGCCGTCGAGCAGGACCCGGCCGTGGTCGACGAGCTGTACGCGGCGCTGCGCGCCGACGAGCAGCGGCGGGTGCTGCCGCTGGTGCTGGACCTGGCCGACCCGTCGCCCGGCGGCGGCTGGCGCGGTGTCGAGCGGGCCGCGTTCGCCACCCGAGGACGGGCCGACCTGGTGCTGGCCCTCGCCGTCGTGCACCACCTGGCGATCGGGCGCAACGTGCCGCTGGCGCAGGTCGTCGACCAGCTCGCCGACGCCTGCCTCCCCGGGGGCCGGCTGGTGGTCGAGTTCGTCCACCCCGAGGACCCGATGGCCCGGCGGCTGCTGGCCAACAAGCCGGCCGGTCTCTTCCCCGACTACCGGCCCGACGAGTTCGCCCGGCTGCTCGCCGCCCGGTGCCGCGTCGAGCGGCGGGTCGAGCTGCCCGGCGGCACCCGGACGCTCTACCAGGCGGTGGTGGGTGGCTGACGCGGCCCTCGCGCCCGTACCGCCGGCCGCCGCGCCGCCCGCCGCCGCGGCGACCCCGGACCGCCCCGGAAGGCCGGCCGGGTGGCGGGCCGAGCTGCGCCGGCTGCTGGAGGTGACGGCCCTGGTCGGGCTGGTGGTCACCCAGCCGATGCTGGACGTGCTGGGCCGCAGCCCCGACTTCTTCCTGTTCCACCGGGCCACCCGGGGCGAGATCCTGGCCCTCGTCGCGCTGATCGCCGTCGCGCCCACGGTGGCGCTGGCGCTGCTCGGGGCGGCGAGCCGGCTGGCGGGGCGGTCCGCCCGCTCGGCCGTGCACACGGTGCTCGTCGGCCTGCTGCTGGCCGCCCTCGCCGTGCAGGTGGGCCGGCACGTCACGCCGCTGCGGGGCGTACCGCTGCTGGTGGTCGCCGTGCTGGCCGGCGCGGCCGGGGCGGCGGCGCACCGGCGGTGGCGCTGGCCGGGCCTGGCGCTGCGGGTGGCCGCGGCCGGCCCGGCGGCCTTCGTGGCGCTGTTCCTGTTCGCCTCGCCGGCCTCGGCGGTGGTGCTGCCGCGTGGCGACGCCGGCGCGGCCGGGGTGGCCGCCCCGGGCGGGCACCCGCCGGTGGTCATGCTGATCCTCGACGAGCTGCCCCTGGTCTCCCTGCTCGGCCCCGACGGGCGGATCGACGCCGCCCGCTACCCGCACTTCGCCGAGCTGGCCGGCGGCTCCACCTGGTACCGCAACGCCACCGGGGTCAGCGGCTGGACGCCGTACGCGCTGCCGGCCATGCTCACCGGCCGCTACCCGGCGAAGCCGGTCGCCCCGCACTACTCGCAGTACCCGGACAACCTGTTCACCGCCCTCGGCGGCCTGTACGACATCCGGGCCGAGGAGAGCATCACCCGGCTCTGCCCGCCCAGCCGGTGCGACCAGCCGGTCAGCCCCCGGCAGGGGCTCGGCACCCTGGTCCGGGAGAGCGGGAAGCTGCTGCGTCAGGTCACCGCCCCGGTCGACAGCCACGTCGACCCGGAGGAGTCCTACCGCGAGCAGACCGCCGCCGAGGCGGGCCTGGACGCCGCCGAGCCCGTCCCCGCCGACCCGAAGTTCCGCTGGGACCGGCTGAACGCCAACCAGCCGGCCCGGTTCGCCAGCTTCCTGGCCGGGCTGCGCCCCGGCGACCGGCCCACCCTGCACTTCCTGCACCTGCTGATGCCGCACGCGCCGTGGCAGTTCCTGCCCTCGGGGGCCCGCTACGCCGCCCCGGAGGACCTGCCCAACGACGGCGCGGGCTGGGTCGACCTGGCCCGGCGGCGGCACCTGGCCCAACTGGAGTACACCGACCGGCTGATCGGCGAGACGCTGCGTACGCTGCGCGCCACCGGCCTGTACGACCGGGCCCTGGTCATGGTCACCGCCGACCACGGGGTCAGCTTCGACAACGGCGCCCAGGGGCGGGGGATGGACGCGATCCGCGCGGCGGCCGGGCAGGTGGCGTGGGTGCCGATGTTCGTCAAGGAGCCCGGGCAGCGCGCCGGCCGGGTCGACGACCGCAACTGGGAGCACGTTGACCTGCTGCCCACCGTCGCCGACTACGCACACGTGCGGATCCCCTGGCAGGTCGACGGGCGCTCGGCCCGGCAGGCCCCGCGCGAGCGCGCCGACAAGCGCTTCTACGACCAGCCGGCGGAGCCGGTCACGATCTCCGGCGGGGTGCCCGCGCCGCCGCTGCTGCCGAAGCCGCACCCGCTGGTCGGCACGACCGTGGGCCAGCGGCCGGCCGGCGGGTCGGCGCGGGTCGCCGACCTCGCCGCCTTCCGCGCCGTGGACCCGGACACCGGCGAGCTGCCGGCCCTGGTCTGGGGCACGGTGCCGGCTTCGGTACGCGACGGCACGCTGCTCGCCGTCGCCGTCAACGGGCGGATCGGGGCGGTCGTCCCGGTGGTGCCGCCCGATGCCGGCGGTCGCCGGTTCGCGGCCTTCCTCACCGACGACCGGCTGTTCCGCGCGGGGGACAACCGCGTGGACCTGTACCAGATCGGCCCGGGCGGCGAGCTGCGTCACCTGAGTATTTCCTGAGAGTTTCGTTCCCGCTGCCCACCGGGCCCCCGGTCACGCTTCGTGCGCGATCGGGGGCCTTTTGTCACATTGGCCCCGTTCGAGGTCGGTCCCCGGCCCCCGGGTTTCCGCGCCCACCTCCCGGGAATCGGGTGACGCATACCTCACCTGCGGAACCACGACGGGCGGTGTCCCCGCAACCGTGTTTACGGTAAAAGCGAAGGCAATTTCAACGTAGATCTGCCGGCGAAGCGAGGAACACATGACGGAAGTCAAGCTCGATCACCCCGGTGGGCAGCTGTCGATGCCGGTGCAGTCGGCGGTCGAGGGCCCCGCCGGCATCGGCGTGAGCAAGCTCCTCAAGGAAACCGGGATGACAACGTACGATCCCGGTTTCGTGAACACCGCGGCCTGCTCCTCCGCGATCACCTACATCGACGGCGACGCGGGCATCCTGCGGTACCGGGGCTACCCGATCGAGCAGCTGGCCGAGAAGTCCTCCTTCCTGGAGGTCTCGTACCTGCTCATCTACGGTGAGCTGCCCGGCCAGCAGCAACTCGACGAGTTCAGCGAGCGGATCCGGCGGCACTCGCTGCTGCACGAGGAGATGCGTCGGTTCTTCGACGGCTTCCCGCGCGACGCGCACCCGATGGCCGTGCTCTCCTCGGCCGTCAGCGCCATCTCGACCTTCTACCAGGACAGCCTGGACCCGTTCGACTCCGACCACGTCGAGATGTCCACGGTCCGGCTGATGGCGAAGGTCCCCACCATCGCCTCGTACGCGTACAAGAAGTCGATCGGGCAGCCGCTGCTGTACCCGGACAACTCCCTGGGCTACGTGGAGAACTTCCTGCGGATGACGTTCGGCGTGCCGGCGGAGCCGTACGAGGTCGACCCGGTCATGGCCAAGGTGCTGGACATGCTGTTCATCCTGCACGCCGACCACGAGCAGAACTGCTCCACGTCGACCGTGCGGCTGGTCGGCTCCAGCAACGCCAACCTCTTCGCCTCGGTCTCGGCCGGGGTGAACGCCCTGTTCGGCCCGCTGCACGGCGGCGCCAACCAGGCCGTGCTGGAGATGCTGGAGAAGATCCAGCTCGACGGCGGCGACGTGCAGTCCTTCGTCCGCAAGGTCAAGGACAAGCAGGACGGCGTCAAGCTGATGGGCTTCGGCCACCGGGTCTACAAGAACTACGACCCCCGGGCCGCGATCGTGAAGAAGGCCGCGCAGGACGTCCTCGGCCGGATGGCCAAGCCGGACCCGCTGCTGGACATCGCGATGCAGCTGGAGGAGATCGCCCTCGCGGACGACTTCTTCGTCTCCCGCAGGCTCTACCCGAACGTGGACTTCTACACCGGCCTGATCTACAAGGCCATGGGCTTCCCGACGAAGATGTTCACCGTGCTGTTCGCCCTCGGCCGGCTCCCCGGCTGGATCGCCCAGTACCGCGAGATGCTCGGCGACGCGGAGACCAAGATCGGCCGCCCGCGGCAGATCTACATCGGCTCCCCGGAGCGCGCGTACGAGCGGCCCGCCGACCGCTGACGCTGCCTGTGCGCTGTTAAGAAGGGCCCCCTGCTATGCAGATTGCGTTAACAGGGGGCCCTTCCTTGCGCCTCAGCGCAGGCCGGCGGCGGCCAGCAGGTTGCCCTCGGCGACCCGCAGCGGGGAGCCGCCCCCGCTCATCCGCCGCTCGGCGCGCTCGGCGGTGAACGCCGGGGCCTTGGCGATCGCCGAGGCGTACGCGTCGGCCGTGCGGCGCGCGATGGCGGCCCAGCCGTACTGCTCGTGGACCATCCTGCGGGCCCGGCGGGCCAGCGCCCGGGCGCGCTCGGTGTCGGACAGCAGGGCGTGCACCGCCTCGGTCAGCCCCGCCGGGTCCTGCGGGGCGAACGTCATTCCGGTCACGCCCGGCTCGACGATCTCGGCCAGGCCGCCCGTCGAGGCGACCGCGAGGGGCGCGCCGGCCGCCGCCCCCTCCAGGGCGACCATGCCGAACGGCTCGTAGATGCTCGGCACCGCGAAGCAGTCCGAGGCGGCCATCACCGCGGGCAGGTCGGTGCCGCCGAGGAAGCCCGGCATGCTGACCGTGCCGCCGAGGCCGAGCCGGTGCACCTCGGCCTCCAGCGCCGGCTTGTACGGCCCGTCGCCGACGATCACCGCGCGCAGCCCCGGGTGCCGCTCCCGCAGCCGGGGCAGCCCGGCCAGCAGGTGCTGCACGCCCTTCTCGTAGACCAGCCGGCCGGCGAAGGTGACCAGCGGGCCGTCCCCGGCGAACCGGGCCCGCGCCGAGGCGACCGCCGACGTCGGCACCTTCCAGCGGTGCGGCTCCACCCCGTTGGGCACCACGTCGACCCGGGCGGCCGGCACGTCGAACAGCGCGCCGACCTCGTCGCGCATGTACGCCGAGCAGACGATCACCCGGTTGGACTCGCCGCTGAGCCACTGCTCGACGCCGTGGATGGTGCGGTTCATCTCCTGCGGCAGCCAGCCCTGGTGCCGGCCCGCCTCCGTCGCGTGGATCGTGCTGACCAGCGGGATGTCGAGGTGGTCCCGCAGGGTCATCGCGGTGTGCGCGACGAGCCAGTCGTGGGCGTGGATGACGTCGTATGAGCCGGATTCGGTGGCGCGCAGGGCGGCGCGGGTGAGGGTGTGGTTGAAGGCCATGGTCCAGGCGAGGAGGCTGCCGGTGGCCAGGGGGAAGGCGACGGGGTCCTCGGCGGCGCGCAGGACGCGGACGCCGTCGGCGTACTCCTCCAGGGGTGCGCCGTCGGTGTGGCGGGTGACGACGGTGACCTCGTGGCCGGCGGCGGCGAGGGCGACGGAGAGGGCGTGCACGTGGCGGCCGAGGCCGCCGACGAGCACCGGCGGGTACTCCCAGGAGAGCATGAGGATGCGGCGGGTCTGCGGGGGCACCCCGGAGCCGACGGGCTGCGGGAGCGCCGGCTGCGGGGTCAGGGACCGTGAGGTGGTGCTGGGCCGGCAGAGCCGGTCCGCGGCGGTGGCGGTCTGCTCGCCGGCCCGCAGGGTCGTCACATCGAACTCCGTCCGTGCAGGGTGGACCGCGCCGGCAACGATGGCGGCGTGACAGGACATGGTGGGGTGGCCGAGGGCCGAGCGGGAACGCGCGCTTCCGCACGCCCCCGCATCAAGGAAAGGGCATCCGGGCCCGAACCGCATCCTGAGAGGGCCCAAGGTGACGGACACCACCCAAAGGTCTAGTCGGTATCAGGTGGGTGGAAATGGTTACGGCACCAACGGGTGGATTGGGCCGACCGACGGCGGGGCATTAGCGGCGTGCGCACCCGGCGGGCACGGCCCCGTCCGGGGCGCTCATCATCATGGGCTGAGGAGCGACATGCAGGTCTGGCCGGGCGAGCGGTACCCGCTGGGAGCCACCCACGACGGGATGGGCACGAACTTCGCGATCTTCTCCGAGGTGGCCGAGCGCGTCGAGCTCTGCCTGTTCGACGAGTGGGACACCGGTGCCGAGCGCCGCGTCGAGCTGCGCGAGGTCGACGCGTACGTCTGGCACTGCTACATCCCGGGCATCGAGCCGGGGCAGCGCTACGGCTACCGGGTCCACGGCCCGTGGGACCCGGCGAACGGGATCCGCTGCAACCCGAACAAGCTGCTGCTCGACCCGTACGCGAAGGCCGTCGACGGTGACGTCGGGTGGAATCCGGCCGTCTACGACTACGAGGTGGGCGGCGACGAGAACCGGATGTCGGAGACCGACTCGGCCCCGTTCATGCCGAAGTCGGTGGTGGTGAACCCGTACTTCGACTGGGGCAACGACCGGCCGCCGCGCACCCCGTACCACCACTCGGTGATCTACGAGGCGCACGTGCGCGGGCTGACCATGCGCCACCCCGGCATCCCCGAGGAGCTGCGCGGCACGTACGCGGCCATCGCCTCCCCGGTCATGATCGAATACTTCCAGCGGCTCGGGGTCACCGCCGTGGAGCTGATGCCGGTGCACCAGTTCGTGCACGACCACCGGCTGGCGGACCTGGGGCTGCGCAACTACTGGGGCTACAACACGATCGGCTTCTTCGCCCCCCACCACGGGTACGCGGCCCTCGGCGGCCTCGGCCAGCAGGTGCAGGAGTTCCGGGGCATGGTCAAGACGCTGCACGCCGCCGGCATCGAGGTCATCCTCGACGTGGTCTACAACCACACCGCCGAGGGCAACCACCTCGGCCCGACGCTGAGCTTCAAGGGCGTCGACAACCCCAGCTACTACCGGCTCTCGGAAGAGGATCGGCGGTACTTCGTCGACTACACCGGCACCGGCAACAGCCTCAACGTCCGCAGCCCCCACTCCCTCCAGCTGATCATGGACTCGCTGCGCTACTGGGTCACCGAGATGCACGTCGACGGCTTCCGGTTCGACCTCGCCGCCACCCTGGCCCGCGAGTTCTACGAGGTCGACCGGCTGTCGACGTTCTTCGAGGTGGTCCAGCAGGACCCGGTGGTCAGCCAGGTCAAGCTCATCGCCGAGCCGTGGGACGTCGGCCCCGGCGGCTACCAGGTGGGCAACTTCCCGCCGCTGTGGACCGAGTGGAACGGAAAGTACCGCGACACGGTGCGCGACTTCTGGCGGGGCGAGCCCGCCACCCTCGCCGAGTTCGCCTCCCGCATCTCCGGCTCCGCCGACCTCTACCAGGACGACGGCCGCCGCCCGTTCCACAGCATCAACTTCGTCACCTGCCACGACGGGTTCACCCTCAACGACCTGGTGTCGTACAACGACAAGCACAACGAGGCCAACGGCGAGGACAACCGCGACGGCGAGGGCCACAACCGGTCCTGGAACTGCGGCGTCGAGGGGGAGACCGACGACCCCGGCGTGCTGGCCCTGCGGCAGCGGCAGCGGCGCAACTTCCTGGCCACCCTGATCCTGTCGCAGGGCGTACCGATGCTCGGCCACGGCGACGAGCTGGGCCGCACCCAGCGCGGCAACAACAACGCCTACTGCCAGGACAGCGAGCTGGCCTGGGTCGACTGGGACGACGCCGACGAGCCGCTGCTGGACTTCGTCCGGAAGCTGGTCGACTTCCGCCGCAACCACCAGGTGTTCCGCCGCCGCCGCTTCTTCACCGGCCTGCCCGTCGGCGGCCGGGCCGCCGGCTCGGGGCTGCCCGACCTGGCCTGGTACACCCCCGACGGCCGGGAGATGACCGGCGAGGACTGGGGCAACGACTTCGGCCGCTCGGTGGCCCTGTTCGTCAACGGCGACGGCATCCGCGAACGCGGCCAGTACGGCCAGCGCCACCACGACTCGTCCTTCCTGCTCTGCTTCAACGCCCACGACGCCCCGCTCGACTTCACCCTGCCCGGGGAGGAGTTCGGCCAGCGCTGGGAACAGGTGATCAGCACCGCCGACCCGGACCCGGAGAAGCCGACCCTCGTCGAGGCGGGCGGCACCATCTGCGTGCCCGACCGCTGCCTCGTGGTCCTGGAGAGGACGGTCTGAGCCGATGCCCGACACCCCCTCCGTGCCCGTCGGCTCGACCTACCGGGTGCAGGTCCGTCCCGGCTTCGACCTCGACACCACCGCCGGCCTCGCCGGCTACCTGGCCGACCTCGGCGTCACCCACCTCTACAGCGCCCCGCTGCTCACCGCCACCCCCGGCTCGCCGCACGGCTACGACGTGGTCGACCACCGGGCCGTCAACCCCGAGCTGGGCGGCGAGGCCGCCCGGGTGCGGCTGGTGCGGGCGCTGCGCGCCGCCGGGCTCGGCCTCGTCGTCGACATCGTGCCCAACCACGCCGGGGTGGCCCGGCCGGCGGCCAACCCCGCCTGGTGGGACGTGCTGCGCCGGGGCCGCGACTCGGCGTACGCGCGCTGGTTCGACATCGACTGGGACCGGGGCCGGCTGCTGCTGCCCGTGCTCGCCGACACCCCCGACGCCCTCGACGACCTCACCATCGCCGACGGGGAGCTGCGCTACCACGAGCACCGCTTCCCGATCGCGGACGGCACCGGCGACGGCAGCCCCCGCCAGGTGCACGACCGGCAGCACTACGAGCTGGTCTCCTGGCGGCGCGGCGACCGCGAGCTGACGTACCGCCGGTTCTTCGCCGTCGCCGACCTCGCCGGCCTGCGCGTGGAGGACCCGGAGGTCTTCGCCGCCACCCACGCCGAGATCCTGCGGTGGGCGGCGGCCGGCGAGGTCGACGGCATCCGCGTCGACCACCCCGACGGGCTGCGCGACCCCGCCGGCTACCTGGCTCGGCTGCGCGCCGCCGCGCCACAGGCGTGGCTGCTGGTGGAGAAGATCCTGGAGTACGGCGAGGAACTGCCCGACTGGCCGGTCGACGGCACCACCGGCTACGACGCCCTCGCCGCCGTGGGCGGCCTGTTCGTCGACGGCGCCGCCGAGGCCGACTTCACCGCCCTCGACGCCCGGCTCACCGGCCGGCACACCTCCTGGCAGGACCTCACCCACGACACCAAGCTGGCCGCCGCCACCCGGCTGCTCGCCGCCGAGCTGACCCGCCTCGCCGCGCTCGCCCCCGAGCTGGCCCCCGACTCCGCCCGCGCCGCCCTGGCGGAGCTGGCCGCCTGCTTCCCGGTCTACCGGGGCTACCCGCCGCACGGGGCCCGCCACCTCGCCGCCGCCCGCGCCGAGGCCGGCCGCCGCCGCCCCGACCTGGCCCCCGCCCTCGACGCGGTCACCCGCCGGCTCCGCGACCCCGACGACGAGCTGGGCGTACGTTTCCCGCAGCTGAGCGGCGCGGTGATGGCCAAGGGCGTCGAGGACACCGCCTACTACCGGTGGAGCCGGTTCGTCGCCCTCAACGAGGTCGGCGGCAGCCCCGCCCACTTCGGCACCCCGCCGGCCGAGTTCCACCGGTTCGCCGCCGCCCGCCAGGTCCGCTGGCCGGCGGCCATGACCACCCTCTCCACCCACGACACCAAGCGCGGCGAGGACGTCCGGGCCCGCCTCGCCGTGCTCTCCGAGCTGCCCGACCGCTGGGCCGAGCGGGTCACCCGGTGGACGGCCGCCGCGCCGCTGCCCGACCCGGCGTTCGCCCACCTGCTCTGGCAGACCGCCGTCGGCGCGTGGCCCGTCGAGCGGGAGCGGCTGCACGCGTACGCCGAGAAGGCCGCCCGGGAGGCGTCGGTGGCCACGAGCTGGGCCGACCCCGACCCCGGCTTCGAACGCGCCGTGCACGCCCTGGTCGACCGCATGTACGACGACCCGGAGCTGCACGCCGAGCTGACCGCGTTCGCCGCCGAGATCACCCCCGCCGGCTGGTCCAACTCGCTGGGGCAGAAGCTCGTCCAGCTCGCCATGCCCGGGGTGCCCGACACTTACCAGGGCACCGAGCTGTGGGACAACTCCCTCGTCGACCCCGACAACCGCCGCCCGGTCGACTTCGGCGTACGCCGGGAGAAGCTGGCGCGGCTCGACGCCGGCCTGCCCCCGGCGGTGGACGCGTCCGGCGCGGCGAAGCTGCTCGTGGTGTCGCGGACGCTGCGGCTGCGCCGCGACCACCCGGAGCTGTTCGCCGGCTACCGCCCGGTGCCCGCGCACGGCCCCGCCGCCGCCCACGTCGTCGCCTTCGACCGGGGAGCCTCCGCTGCGGACCTCTCCGCTGCGGGCGGGCTGCACCCGCCCGGGGCGGTCGCCGTGGCGACCCGGCTGCCGCTGCGGCTGGCCCGCGCCGGCGGCTGGCGGGGCACCCGCCTGTCGCTGGGCGGCAACAGTGTTACCGACGTGTTCACCGGGCGGGTCTACAGCGGCAGTGAGCTGCTGCTGGACGATCTGCTCGACACTCTCCCCGTCGCCCTCCTCGCACCCACCGACTCCGTGGAGGCTGCCGCATGACCGAGTTCACCGTGTGGGCGCCCGAGGCCGCCCGGGTCCGGCTGCGGCTGGCCGGTGACGACGACCACGAGATGCGCCCCGAGCCGGGCGGCTGGTGGCGGGCCGAGGTGCCCGGCGCGGGCCCCGGCACCGACTACGCGTTCGTCCTCGGCGACGACGGCCGGGCCCTGCCCGACCCCCGCTCGCCCTGGCAGCCCGCCGGGGTGCACGGGCCGAGCCGGCGCTACGACCACGCCGCCCACCGCTGGGGCGACGCCGGCTGGACCGGCCGGCAACTGCCCGGCAGCATCCTCTACGAGCTGCACATCGGCACGTTCACCCCCGAGGGCACCTTCGACGCGGCGATCGAACGCCTCGACCACCTCGTCGACCTCGGCGTCGACCTGGTCGAGCTGCTGCCGGTCAACGCCTTCAACGGCGAGCACAACTGGGGGTACGACGGGGTCTGCTGGTTCGCCCCGCACGAACCGTACGGCGGCCCCGACGGGCTGAAACGGTTCGTCGACGCCGCCCACGCCAAGGGGCTGGGGGTGATCCTCGACGTCGTCTACAACCATTTCGGGCCCTCCGGGGCCTACGCGCCGATGTTCGCGCCGTACCTGACCGAGCGGAGCAACACCTGGGGCCGCACCGTCAACCTCGACGGCCCCCACTCCGACGAGGTACGCCGCTACATCGTCGACAGCATCGTGATGTGGCTGCGCGACTACCACGTCGACGGCCTGCGCCTCGACGCCGTGCACGCCATGCCCGACACCCGCGCCACCCATCTGCTGGAGGAGATCGCGGTGGCGGTGGAGGCCCTGTCGACCCGGCTGGGTCGGCCGCTGTCGCTGATCGCCGAGTCCGACCTCAACGACCCGAGGCTGGTCACCCCCCGCGAGGCCGGCGGGTACGGCCTGCACGCCCAGTGGAACGACGACGCCCACCACGCCCTGCACACCCTGCTCACCGGGGAACGGCAGGGCTACTACGCCGACTTCGGCTCCCTGGAGTGCCTGGCGCAGGTGCTGACCGGCGGATTCTACCACGCCGGCACCTGGTCCAGCTTCCGCCAGCGCAGCCACGGCCGGCCCGTCGACCGGCAGCGCGTGCCGGGGCACCGCTTCGTGGCGTACCTGCAGAACCACGACCAGATCGGCAACCGGGCCACCGGCGACCGGATCTCCGCGACGCTCTCCCCGGCGCTGCTGCGGGTCGGCGCGACGCTGCTGCTCACCGGCCCGTTCACCCCGATGCTCTTCATGGGGGAGGAGTGGGCGGCCAGCACCCCGTGGCAGTTCTTCACCAGCCACCCGGAGCCGGAGCTGGCCACCGCCGTCGCCACCGGGCGCAGGCGCGAGTTCGCCGCGCACGGCTGGCCGGCCGGCGACGTGCCGGACCCGCAGGACCGGGCGACGTTCCTGCGCTCCCGGCTCGACTGGGCCGAGCTGGACAAGCCCGAACACCGCCGGATGTACGACTTCTACCGGCGGCTCATCGCCCTGCGCAAGAGCGACCCCGACCTGTCCGACCCCCGGCTCGACGCCGTCGACGTCCGGCACGGCGACCAGTTCCTGGTGATGCACCGGGGCGAGCGGATGGTGGTGGCGAACCTCGCCGGCCGGCCGCAGCGGATCACCCTGCCGGGCGTGGCGCGGCGGGTGCTGCTGACCACGGAGGAGGGCGTCTCGGTCACCCGCGACCGCATCGAACTCCCCCCGGAGTCGGCGGCGGTGGTCGCCCTGTGAGGGGAGCGGGGCTGGTCGGCGTGATCGTCTGCTGATTTGTGAGACGACACGCCGGACAAGTTCTCCATAACCAGCAGACGATCATGCCCCGCCTGCGCCTCCTCGGTGGCCGGGCCCGCCCGCCCTCGTGATCAAGAGGAAAGCGTCATCGTCGAGATCAACTCTGACGCTTTTCTCTTGATCACTGCGCTGGGCTTGACGGGGCCAGGCGGCGAAGCGTTGCGGGAGCCGCACTACGTCGGGAGTGAACTCGTGTTGCTGGCTACAGCGAGGGCGACGCGCGCAATCTCGGTGTGTTCGGGATCGGGCATCAGGCGGCGCGCGCGACCTGGCGCAGCACCGGGTGACGCTCCTCCCACGCGCGGCGCACACCACGCGGCAGGTAGAGATCGTTCCACACCCGGATCAGCGTCGGGCCGTCCAGCCAGGCGGACAGCTCGTCAACCCGAACCGCCTCGGTCAGGACGGTCTCGTACATCGCGGTGAGTGCCCACTCCTGATCAAGGTCTACCTGTCGGTCAGGACGCCACAGCAGGCGGTGCGGCAGCTCAACGCCGCTGTGGGTCGGCCCGACCAGAGCAGCGAGATCATCGACGACCACGGCGCAGCGACCCGGTCGGCTCTGGTACCGCCGGGCGGCGCGGATCGGCGTGGCTTCCACGCGGCCAACGTAGCCGTTCGACCGCAGGACGCCGGGCAGAACCCCCGCAGAGTCGCTGCACGAACGCCGGCACGGCTCCGCCCGAGGGTGCCCTCGGGAGCGCATGGCACAACACTGGGCTTCATGCTTCCCGTGCTTCCCACCCTGGGGACTGATGGCGAGGAGCATGCCCATCGGTGAGGTAGACCGGGGTTAGCCTGATTCGCGCTCCGGCAGCCGCAGCTATCCGTGGGGAAACGCTGTCCGGGAGGCGCTGCTCAGCCTCGCCGGGCGGGAAGAAGGCAACGTCTTCCAGTTCTTGCCTGGGTAGGTCGAAGTCGCTCTGGTCGCTGAGGATCCCGCAATCGAAGGTGAAGTGAATGAGGGAGCGTGGCCGTTCGCCGGCAGGGGAAGCCCAGTCCACGACGAGGAGAGTTCCCACCGTTACGGAAACGCCCAACTCCTCTTGGACTTCCCGGGCGCATCCCACATGCGGGAACTCTCCATCTTCCAGATACCCGCCAGGGAAGGCCCAGTGATCGCGATAGGTGGGCTTGACCAGCAGTATGTTGCCCGCGGAGTCGGTGATGAAAGCGGCTGTGGCGGCGTAGAAGGCGGGCAGGTTGGCGTACCAGGTGGCGGGCTCCGTCCAGGTCACCTTGGTGACGCTAGCCGACAGCTCCCGATCTTGGACCGGGCTACCCGAGCGCTCCTCGGAGCCGCGATTCCGTTCGGCTTGGTGCTGGTGTCAGGGGCGATCGACGACATAGGTGCCGCGTCCGGTGAACGTCACGACCATGCCGCGATCGCGGAGCAGCCGGATGGCGGCCCGAACGGTTCCCCGGCTGACTCCGTACTGCTGTTGAAGGTGGCTCTCGCTCGGCAGAGGCTGGCGCGGCTTGAGTTTGCCTGCCTCGATCTCCTTGGTCAGAAGTTCTGCGAGCTGTACGTAGAACGCCACCGGGGACATCTCGTCAACCATGTGCCGGACCTTAACGCGGGCGGCTTTTCGGACCCGACTCGGTCGGTCGCCCTGCCGGTTCGCGCCGTCGTATTCAGGCGAGGAGGTCAGGATTCCTCCGGCATTCTTCCGGTCACGTAGGTTCCCTTGCCTTGGCGGCCCTGAAGCTCCCCGGTGATTTGAAGATGCTCGATCGCGCGTCTTACCGTGCCGATGGAGCAATCGTA
Source organism: Micromonospora haikouensis (assembly GCF_900091595.1). GTDB lineage: Bacteria > Actinomycetota > Actinomycetes > Mycobacteriales > Micromonosporaceae > Micromonospora > Micromonospora haikouensis. The sequence continues at coordinate 61,121 of NZ_FMCW01000028.1, read as the reverse complement.
CTTCTCCGCGAGTTCCGGTAGGGAGGGGAGCTTGTCTCCCTCCTTGAGTTGCCCCGAGGCGATCGACTTCCTGATGTCGTTGATGACGACTCGGAAGGTCGGGATGTAGCCGCTCATCACCCTAGTAGATCAGTGTGCACCGATGACCATGTCCAGTATGTCACTTCTTGCAGCAGTGCTTACTCTGTCTACTCTGTCAGTAGAGTGGGCTGCGCCAGGATGGATGCTCAGCAAGGAGCGGTATGTCCAGATGGAAGTGGTACCAGCCCCAGCAGCGTGATCTGCCGCCATCGAAGCCCCTGATGCGCCGCCCTGACGGAGGCACCCATGCGTGGTGACGAACCTACGGTGAGCCGAGGCGAGCGGATCGAGGAGGCCGAGCGGGAGGCGGCCAGGCAGCGGCTGCTCGCCGTGGCCGAGGCGGAGCGCGTACCCGTGGAGGAGACCACGCGGGCGGTCCCCGACCGGCGGTGGCGGCGTGACCAGCGGTGACGAGCCGATCGGTCGTCGGGTTGCCCGGTGGCGGGCGCGGCGGCGGCTGACCCAGCAGATGCTTGCCGACCGGCTCGGCCGGTCGAAGAGCTGGGTGGACAAGGTCGAGCGGGGCGTGCGCGCACTGGACCGGTACGCGGTGATCCAGGAGGTCGCCGAGGTGCTGCGGGTCGACCCGCTGGTGCTGCTCGGCGAGCGCCGTACGACGCCGTCGACCGGGGCCGGCCGGCTGGACGGGGTCGACGGGATCCGGGCGGCCCTCGCCCGCTACGACGTGCCGCACCCGACGGGGTCCGTGGCGGAGACGGGTCGGCACGTGGGGCACGCCTGGCTGACGTACCAGCACGCGCGGTATGACCAGGTGATACGCCTGCTGCCGAGGCTGCTGCACGCCGCACAGGGCGTGCGGTCGGCGGAGCCGGAGCTGCTGGTGCAGGCGTACCGGATCGCGTCGTCGGTGCTGGTGAAGCTCGGCGAGGCCGACCTCGGCTGGCTGGCCGCCGACCGGGCGGTGGCCGCAGCCGGCGGCGACCGCGTGCTGGCCGGGGCGGCGACCATCTCGGCAGCCCAGGCGCTGCGCGCGCTCGGGTACGACCGGCTGGCGCTGGTGGCGGCGCTGGCCGCCGCGCACCGCATCGCGTCCGCGCCTCCACCCGGGCCGGAGACGTCGCCGGCGGGGCCAGCGGCGACGGCGGTGCACGGGACCCTGCTGCTCCAGGCCGCCCTCGCCGCCGCCGGCTGCGGCGACGCCCACCGCGCCGGGGAGCTGACCGGCCGGGCCGCCGAGGTCGCCGCCCGGGTCGCCGCCGACGACCCGCACCGCACCGGCTTCGGGCCGGTCACCGTCGAGCTGGCCGAGGTGGTGGCGGCGGTCGAGCTGGGCGACGCCCGGGCGGCCGTGGTCCGGCACGAGCAGGTGGTACGGCGGGACGCTTGGCGGCTGCTGCCGGCCGAGTATCGCGCGGCGTATCTGGTGGACGCCGCGCGGGCGTACCTCCGGGTTGGCGACCCGGGTGGGGCCGGGCGGGTGCTGGTCGACGCGGACGGCGTCGCGCCGGCCGAGGTCCGGTGCCGGCCGGTGGCGCGTACGGTGCTCGCCGAGGTCGCGTCGGCACGCCCGGCGCCGGCCGGCGTGGCGCGGCTGGCGACGCTGGTCGGCCTGTCCCGGTGACCGCGAAGCCCGGTGGCCTCCGCACTTGCCCTGATCGAGCACGACCTTTGCCCGACATCGACTCTCGACCCGACCGTGTGCCGGCGGGCGGGGCGCAGGTCCCGATTCCCCAGTGCCCCCGCCGGTGTCGGTCGTTGCGGCTATCCTGCGCCGGCGTGTCGGGGCCGGCCCGGCGTCGTGGCCGGTGCGCGTGGCGGCCGTCGGGTGTGGAGGGGGTCACGTGGTGGACGATGCGGCGGGCGTCGAGGAGTGCCGGGCGGCCGGCCGGCAGGTGCTGGCTGCGGCGGGTGGGCAGCGGGAGGCCGCCCTGCGGCGGCTCGCCGAGGTTGGCGCGGCCCACCCCGACCTGCGGCAGCATGCCGCCGACGCGGTGTGCGCATACCTGCGTACGCCGGCTGACGGTCCTGCCAACCTGGACGCCGACGGGCGGCGGGTGGCGGGGCGCGTGCTCGCCGGGCTGCTCCGGCCCGACGCGGGTGCGTCAGCCGTCGGCGTCGACCTGGCCGGGGCGACCCTCGTCGACGCCGACCTGGGCGGCTGCGTGCTGGCCGGGGCCCGGTTCGACGACGCCCGTTTCCTCGGGACGACCTCCTTCGCCGGGGCCCGGTTCGCCCGCGACGCGATCTTCGCTCGCGCGCTCTTCCACGGAGCTGCCCGCTTCGACGAGGCGCACTTCGCCGCCGACGCCGTGTTCGGGCGGGCCCGGTTCCGGGGGCCGGCGAGCTTCGCGGGCGCGGCGTTCGGCGGGCTGGCCTGGTTCGGGCGCGGCGAGGAGGAGTTCTGGGAGGACGACCCGGCCTGGGACACCATCGAGGAGGTCCGGCCCGCTGAGTGGGACGAGCCGAACGAGGACGACCCCGGCTGGCCGGTGGCGGTGCTGATGGGCGACTACCAGGAGTGGACCGAAGGCGGTGACGGGGCCCGCTTCGTCGGCCCGGCTTCGTTCCACCGGGCCCGCTTCGCCGGCCCGGCCTGGTTCTACAAGGCGCGCTTCGGCGCGGAGGCGACCTTCGGGGGGGCGTGGTTCGGTGGGCCTGTGCACCTGGACCAGCCAGCCGTGGACCTCACCGACGCCCGGTGGGCCGGCTCGGCCGACGACGAGCCGATGTGCTGGCCCCTCGGCTGGACGTCGGAACTCGGCCCGGACGACGCGAACGAACCGGACGGTCCGCAGGGGCCGTCCGGCGCACAGGGACCGGCCGCCCCGGGCGGCGCGGCGGTGCTCGTGCCCGACGGCTCCGTCGCGCCGTACGCCCGCCAGCTCGCCGATGGCGATCCCGAGGTGCGTCGGGTCGGCCTGCGCGTCCTCGGCGAGTTGGGCGACGCGCGACCGGAGCTGCGCCAGCGGGTGGTGGACGCCGTCTGCGGCTACCTGCGCGCCCCGCTGCCGTTCCCCGTGACCGGCGAGCTGACCGCCGGGCAGGCCGGCGAGGTGGAGCTGCGCCGCGCCGCCCAGCGACTCCTCGCCGCACGCCTGCGCCAGGGGGCCGGTGCCCCGGGTGAGCCGGGCGGTTCGGGCAGGCCCGACGAGCGGAACGGGCCGGGCGGGCCGGATGAGCCGGGCGGGCCGAACGAGCCGAACGAGCCGAACGAGCCGGATGGGCCGGATGGGCCGGATGGGCCGGATGGGCCGGGCGGGCCGGCTTCCGGGGCGGTGCACTGGGCGGGCATGAGCCTGTCGCTGTCCGGCGCGACCCTCGTCGACCTCGACCTCAGCGGGTGCGCGGTGGACTACGCCGACTTCACGGCCGCCCAGTTCCACGGGGTCACCCGCTTCGACGGGTCCACGTTCCAGGGCGCGGTGTTCCGGCTCGGCGGCCCGGAGGGGCGCGCCTCGTTCCACGGCGACGTCACCTTCGCCGACGCGCGCCTCGACAGGTTCCGCGCCCCGGCGGAGGTCCTCGGCGCGGTCGTCTTCCACGCCACCCACGACCTCCCCACCCCCACCCCCACCCCCACCCCCACCCCCACCCCCTCCTGACTCCCGCGCCCCGCCCGCGCCCCCCGTTCTCCTGAATCCCGCGCCCCGCCTGCGCCCCCGCTCTCCGCGATCTTGCAGTTTCGGCCCCCGCATAACGGTGATAACGGGCGAACAGGGGGCCACAAGTGCAAGATCGCGGGGGCGAGCGGGGTGAGCGGGGCGAGCGGAGGAGCGAGGGAGGGGGCCTGAGGGGTGGGGTAGCGTCGCGGGGTGGGTGACGAGCGGGCCGCAGGGGCCAAGGAGGGCGCAGGGGGCGAGCGGGCCGCAGGGGCCAAGAGTCTGCTGCTGGGGCGGATCGCCGGTGAGGCGTGGATCGTCGACCTGCTGCGCCGGTTCGACTTCGACCTGGACCGGGCCGCCGACGGGCCGCCCGAGGCGGTGCACCTGCCCAACGGCGAGCCCCTGGAGATGATCGCCGGGGACGCCTCGGGCGGGGCCTTCATGCTGGTGGGCGACGACAACGGCGACGACAACGGCGACGGCGTCGCCCGGCCCGTGCTGTACGTCGGCTCGGAGGGCGAGGGCGGGTTGATCGCGACCGACCTGCGCGCCGCGCTCTCCCTCGTCGTCGGGCTCTCCAGCGTCCACGACGCGACGTCGGTCCCGTACGGCGACGATGGCGGCGCGCGGCTGCGGGAGTGGCTGGCCCGCGCCGACGAGGAGATCCGCGAGGACTGGCCGGAGCTGGACGCGGAACGGGCGCGGCTGCGGCAGGCGCTCGACCTGCCGGAGGCCGACGGGCTGCTGGAGGCGCTGCACCGACTGGCGGCCGACGAGGACTACCGCCCGGTCAGCGACGCCGGTGACCGGTACGAGGCGATGGTCGACGCGCCCGGGGCGTAGCGACCAGGAAGCGCCGACCCGTCAGATCGCCGACCCGGCAGACCGGGTTGCCGCCGGGGGAGGTCGACCCGTCAGGTCATCCCGTAGCCGAGTTCCTCGGCGGCCACCGACCAGAAGCGGTTCTCGTGGCGACCGACGCCGGGTCGAGCTGTCGGAACCGGTCGGTGAGCCGCTCGCCGACCGCCTCGAGGTCGTCGTCGGCGTCGTCGGGCAGCGCGTCGGCCTCGACGCGGGCCGCCAGGTACGCCTCCGCGCAGGCGACGAGCGCGTCCAGCGTGGAGTTCACCGGCTCTGCGCCGTCGGCGTCGACGAGGGACACCGCACCCGTGGCCGGGTCGACGACGAGGCGGGACAGCCCCTCGTCCTCGGCGAGGACCACCCCGGTCGAGTCGGCGCGGGCGGCCGGGAGCCAGTCCCCGGGGTAGGGAAGCTGCTCCCCGAGGGAGCGTAGCCGGGCGAGGGCGGCGTCGATCGCCGCGTCGGTGTTCGGCACCGGACCACCCTAGCCCCGAGCGCGGGCCCGCCGGCCTGGGCTCCTCGCCCGGTCCCGGGCCGGGCCCGGATGGTCAGGGGACCGCACGGTCAGGGGATCGGCCACTCGTGGACGGGGCGGTTGCTGTGCATCAGCTCCACGTAGTGGCGGACGACCTCGCGCAGCGCCTCGGGCCGGTCCAGGTGGTCGGCGGATTCCAGCCGGTGCAGCGTCTCCACCTGCCACGTCGCGCCGTTGCGCCCGGTGAGGCAGCGCTGCTCGATGATCCCGAGCAGCCGGTCCCGCTCGGCCGGGTCGAGCCCCCAGCGGTCGAGGCCGTGGTGTGCCAGCGGCAGCAGCCGGCGCAGCACCAGCTCGGTGACCGGCAGGTAGCCGAGGCCGGGCCAGAACACCTGGGCGTCGATGCCGTGCCGGGCGCAGGCGTTGAAGTTCTCCTCGGCGGCGCTGAACGACATCTGCGACCACAGTGGCCGGTCCGACTCGGCGAGGGCCCGGACCAGCCCGAAGTAGAACGCGCCGTTGGCGACGGTGTCGAGCACGGTCGGGCCGGCGGGCAGCACCCGGTTCTCCACCCGCAGGTGGGGGCGGCCCTTGTACACGTCGTAGACCGGCCGGTTCCAGCGGTAGACGGTGCCGTTGTGCAGCCGCAGCTCGGCGAGCTTCGGCACGTCGCCCCGGGCCAGGGCCTCGGCCGGGTCCTCCGCGTCGCACACCGGCAGCAGCGCGGGGAAGTAGCGCACGTTCTCCTCGAACAGGTCGAACACGCTGGTGATCCAGCGTTCGCCGAACCACACCCGGGGGCGTACCCCCTGGGCCTTGATCTCCTCGGCCCGGGTGTCGGTGGCCTGCTGGAACAGCGGGATGCGGGTCTCGCGCCACAGCTCCCGGCCGAACAGCAGCGGTGAGTTCGCGCCGAGGGCGACCTGGATGCCGGCGACCGCCTGGGCGGCGTTCCAGTGGTCGGCGAACTGCGCGGGGCTGACCTGGAGATGGAACTGGGTGCTGGTGCAGGCCGCCTCCGGGGTGATGGTGTCGGCGGTGGTCGCGAGCCGCTCCACCCCGCTGATGGAGATCCGCAGGTCCTCGCCGCGTGCGGCGAAGATCTGCTCGTTGAGCAGCTGGTAGCGCGGGTTGGTCGACAGCGTCTCGGCGGTCAGGTGCTCAGGGCGCAGCGTCGGCAGGATTCCGATCATGACCATGTGCGCGCCGACGCCCTGGGCCTTGGTCTCGGCGGCGTTGAGGCTGGCCCGCACGTGTTCCTCGAACGCGGCGGTGCCCGTGCCGGCCAGCCGGCGCGGCGCGACGTTGATCTCCACGTTGAACTGCCCCAGCTCGGTCTGGAAGCTGGGGTCGGCGATCGCGGCGAGCACGTCGGCGTTGCGCATCGCCGGCATGGACTCCTCGTCGACCAGGTTCAGCTCGATCTCCAGCCCGGTCATCGGCCGCTCGACGTCGAACCGGGACTCCCGGAGCATCTCGGCGAAGACGTCCAGACACCGGTGCACCTTCTCCCGGTAGCGGGCCCGGTCCTCCCGACTGAAGGTGCGCGCCCCGACTTCCTCGCCCATGGTCACCGCCCTGTCACCGTTGGTTCCCCCAACCTCGCACGCCTCGGTGGCCCGGGGGAAGACCCGAAGGTCCCTCTACGTACCCACCTGTGGCCCGCGTGATCCCCGTCGCCTCCGCTCCCCGCGCCGACGAGGTGCCGGACGGGCTGGCTAGCATGGCCGGCAACCGGTGGGGGAGACGATGCGCGAGAAGATCACGAAGCTGTTCGTCGCGGCGGCGGTCGCCGAGGCGTGCTCCTGGCTGGCCCTGCTGGTCGGCATGGCCGTCAAGTACGGGCCGCCGGGCAACGAGATCGGCGTGAAGATCTTCGGCCCGATCCACGGCGGCCTGTTCGTCGCGTACGGCGTGCTCGTGCTGGCCGTCGCCCGGCTGCACCGGTGGCGGACGTGGCCGACCCTCGTGGCGCTGGCCTGCTCCGTGCCGCCGTTCGCCACCCTGGTCTTCGAACGCTGGGCGGCCCGCCGGGGCATGCTGCGCACCGCGCCCGACCCCGACCGCCCCCTCACCCCGGTCGGCTGACCGCCCGGCGCGCCCCGTGCCCCGTGTCGGGTGCCGAGTGCCGGGTGCCGCAAAGCTCAGATCAGCAGGATCGCCGCGGCGACCATGAGGACCAGCAGCGCGCCCAGGATGGCCTGGAGCAGCAGCGGCGGCCCGAGGTGGCTCCACAGGGTGGCGTGGCGGGGGCGCAGCAGTTGCCCGGTGGTGAGGTTGACGATCTGCTCGACCCGGGGCGGCAGGTCCGGATCCTGCGGCTTGAGCGTGATCTGCACCCAGTCGGCCGGATGCAGCGCGCTCTGCGCCAGGTGCCCGTGCAGCTCCACCTCGCACAGCTGGTCGTTGGAGTCGCGCAGCCGCAGCGGGGTGACCAGGAACTCCGGCCCCTTGCGCAGCTCTTTCCAGGTGCGCCGGGCGCCGCCACCGCCGCTGGACAGCAGCGAACGGAACGCCAGCAGCAGCAGCCCCATCACGCTGGCGGCCGTCACCACGGCGACGAGCACGGGCTGGCCGATCTTCAGCTCACGCGGATAGCCGTCGAGCAACCGGACGACGCGGCCGGTGACGATCCGCTGCGTCGGGCGAGCGATCCGCCGGTAGTCGAGGTCGCCGTCCATTGTCCACCACCGAGAGTCGTTCACCACGGAGAGTCCGATTCGCTGCACCGATCGTATCCGGCGGCGCGGCCGAACGACATGAATGAACGCGAGTCATGTTCGTGGCGCGCTTGCGTACGGGGCCGCCGGGTGAGGTGACAAGGCGACCGGCGCGGGTATGCGGGGGGCCGAGCCGGAAAGGGGTCGAGCATGCAGCTGTCCTTCCTGCGCCCGCTCTACGACCGTCCCGGGCCGTGGTGCTCGGTCTACCTGGACGCCTCCCGGGACACCCACGACGCCCGACCCGCGCTGGACCTGCGCTGGCGGGCCCTCAAGGGGCGACTGCTGGAGCAGGGCGCCGACGCGCCGACCGTGGACGCCGTCGAACGGGTCGTCCGCGGCCACGACCCGATGGCGGGCGACTACGGCATCGCCGTGTTCGCCACCCGGGGCCGCGCGGTGCTCACCGAGTACCTGTCCGCCCCGCCGCTGCGGGACCTGGCGACCGTGTCGGAGCTGCCGCACACCATGCCGCTGCTCGCCCAGCGCGGTGAACAGGTCGCCTGGGTGCGGGTGCTGGCCGACCGCAGGGGCGCGGACGCCGTGGCCGTCAGCGCCGGCGGGGTGCCCCGCCGCGCCCACGTCACCGGGCGGGAGGACTTCCCGCTGCGCCGCGTCAGCCCGGGCGGCTGGTCGCAGTCGCGCTACCAGCGGGCCGCCATGGAGGCCTGGCACCACAACGCCGGCGACGCGGCGGCGGCCACCGTGGAACTGGCCGAGAAGGTCGGCGCGGAGGTGGTGGTGGTCGCCGGCGACGTGCGGGCCACCGGCATGATCGCCGCCCAGCTGCCGGAGCGCTGGCAGGACGTGCTGGTGCGTACCGACGCCGGGTCGCGGCACGCCGGGGCGGACCCGGCGCTGATGGACGACGTCACCGTGCAGACCATCGCCGAGGTGGCCGACCAGCGGGTCACCGCGACGCTGGACCGCTTCGGCGTGCAGGAGGACGTCGGGGCGGGCCTCGACGCGGTCGTGTCGGCGCTGCGTCGCAACCAGGTCGACACGATGCTGATCGTGGACGACCCGTCGTCGACGGCGCAGCTGTGGGTCGGCCCCGAGCCGACCGACATCGCCACCGACCCGGGCCAGCTCACCGCCGTGTCGGTGGCCGACCCCCGGCGGGTACGCGCCGACGCGGCCCTGGTGCGGGCGCTCGTCGGCACCGACGCCGAGCTGACCGTGCTCGCGCCGGACGAGGCGCCCGAGCTGACCGACGGGGTGGGCGCGGTGCTGCGCTACGTCGACGCCGGCACCCCCGGCCGGTCACATGGCTGAGCGTACGGTCGCCGACCTGGTGGTGGAGCGGCTACGGGCGTGGCGGGTGCCGCGCGCCTTCGGGTGCCCGGGCGCCGCCGTCGCCCCGCTCGTCGCCGCCCTGGACCGTGCGGGCGGGGACCCGGAGTTCGTCCCCGCCCGGCACGAGGAGACGGCCTCGTTCATGGCCAGCGGGCACGCCAAGTTCACCGGCGAGATCGGGGTCTGCCTGGCCACCCAGGGCCCGAGCGCCGTGCACCTGCTCAACGGCCTGTACGACGCCAAGCTGGACAGCAAGCCGGTGGTGGCGATCGTCGGCGAGGACATCGGCGGCCCGCTCGGCGGCGCCCACGAGGAGATCGGCCTGAGCCGCCTCTTCGGCGACGTCTGCAACCAGTTCGTCCGCTACGCGCGCGCCCCCGCTCAGGTGCCCGCCGTGCTGGACCAGGCGTTCCGCACCGCCGCCGCCACCCGCAGCCCCACCTGCGTGGTGCTGCCCCGCGAGTTGCAGGTGGCCCCGGTGCCCGACCTGGTCCCGCAGTTCGCCGGGGTGATGTCGGCGACGCCGGGGGAGCCCCTGGCGCGGGTGCTGCCGCACGACGCCGACCTGGCCGCCGCCGCGTCGGTGCTCGGCATCGGCGACCGGGTGGCGATCCTGGTCGGGCAGGGCGGCCACGGCGCGGGCGACGAGATCGTGGCGCTGGCCGACCGGCTCGGCGCGGGGGTGGCCGCCAGCCTGCTCGGCAAGCCGGTGCTCGACGAGCGGCTGCCCTTCCACGCCGGGGTGCTCGGCGAGGTGGGCACCACCGCAGCGGCCCAGCTCATGGGCGGCTGTGACACCCTGCTGCTGGTCGGCACCAACGATCCGTGGACCGACTACTATCCGCTGCCCGGCCAGGTCCGCACCGTCCAGATCGACATCGACGGCCGGCGGATCGGCAACCGTTACCCGGTGGACGTGCCGCTGGTCGGCGACGCCACCGAGACACTGCGGGCCCTGCTGACCCGCGTTGCGGACCGGCCCCGGCGGGCGTGGCGGGAGACGGTGGAGGCGTCGGTGGACCGGTGGCGGCAGGCGGCGGCGGCCCGCGCCGCCGAGCCTGCCGGGCCGGTCAACCCGCAGCTCGTGCTGCACGAGCTGTCCGCCCGGCTGCCCCGGGAGGCGGCCGTCGCCGTCGACGTCGGCTCGGTCGTCTACTGGTACGCCCGGCATCTGGAGCTGCCGCCCGGCGTCACCGCCCACCTCTGCGGCACCCTCGGGTCGACCGGCTGCGCCCTGCCGTACGCGGTGGCGGCGAAGCTCGCCCGCCCCGACCGGCCGGTGCTCGCCCTCGCCGGCGACGGCGCGATGCAGCTCAACGGGCTGGCCGAGCTGATCACGGTGGCCCACCACTGGCGGGAGTGGTCGGATCCCCGGCTGGTCGTGTTGGTGCTCAACAACCGCGACAACTCCGGGGTGGGCGACGGCCGCCCGCCGGCCGGGGTGGCCGGCCGGCGCCCCGACGTCCCGTACGCCGGTTGGGCCCGCCTGCTGGGCCTGCACGGGGTCCGGGTGGACCGGCCGGAGCTGGTCGGCGCGGCGTGGGACGAGGTCCTCGCGGCGGACCGGCCGAGCGTGCTGGAGGCCGTGGTCGACCCGACCGTCGCGCTGCGCCCCCCGGAACCGGCCCTGGCCGACCTGCGCGGCCTCTTCGCCGGCGGCGACGCGGCCCGGCGGGTCCACGGGCGGATGCTCGACAACCGGGTCGCCGTCGAGGCGGAGGACCTCGTGTAGCCCGCCCCGGGCCAGGCGCGTGACCCACCTACGGCACGCCGGGCGGCGTGGCGGTCTCGGGATTCCGGGGACCGCCACGCCGCCCGCGCGTACGCCCCAGGGCCGGCCCGCGGTCCGGCTCCGGACGACCCGCCCAGCGGGCACGCGCGAGGGCGGACGCCCCGTTTAGACCCCATCGGGACGGGAAGCCGGGCCGCGTGGTGAGCGAACGAGGCGGGTCCGGACCGGCGCACACGGTGCGCCCGGACCTCACGGCGGACGGGGCCGGACTTGCCGGCGACCGGGTGATGACGGCGGGCAGCACGGCCCGGATCATGGTCGCCGCCGCGGTGCGCGCCCTGCGCGGGGAGGACTGCGCCGACCTGTGGAACCCGGGCGTGCCGTCCCGCTTCCCGGGCGCCCCCGAGCCGGTGCGCCGGGGCGCGGCCGCGCGGGCGGCCGGGCGGGTGGCCCTCACCCCCGACCAGGCGGCCGAGGTCGACGCCGACCGGGTCGCCCGGTGGATCGTCGACCAGTACCCGCGCCGGTGCTACCCGGGCGTGGTGCTCGGCTCGCCGCACGGCGCGGCCGTGCACCTGGCGGTCGCCCTCGGGGTGCCCTGGCTGCCCGCCGCCTTCGAGACGACGGTGCACTGGAGCGGCGGCGCGGTGGACCGGCCCGACGCCGCCCTCGACCACGGCGCGGCGCTCGCCGGCCGGCTGCTGGCCGACAACCCGGACGTGCACGTACGCCAGGTGCACTGCCCGGCCAGCCGGGGCCCGCTGTCCGGGGCGACCGTCTCCCTCACGGTGCGCTGGCAGTCGCTGCCGACGGCGTACGCCCGGTTCCTCGCCGACCGCCTCGCGCCCGACGCCCCGGTGCTGCTGCTGCGCGACGCCCGCACCTGGCCGGTGTACGACGCCGGACGGGGGCACAGCTTCCAGGCCGGCTCCCCGGCCAGCGGCCTGGACCCGGTGGACTTCCACCCGGACTCGCACATCCTGCGCCAGGTGCTCCGCTGCGTCGGCGGCGACGGGGCCCGCTGGCAGCCCCCGGAGGTCGCCTGCCCGCAGGGCTACGCCGAACACGGCGTGGAGCCCGGTTTCGAGCTCGCCGTCCGGGACTGGGCCGGGCGGCGGGGCAACAGCGTGCACCGGGTGCTCTTCCCCCGGCCGGAGGCGCTCAGCGCCGCCGTCGCCGACCTGTACCGGGGATGGCTGCGGCGGGCCGGCAAGACGGGCGACCGCCTCGTCGTGGAGTGCGGGCGGCTGCTCGACCCGTGGCAGGTGGTGCGGGCGGGGCTGGTGCCGTACTGGTGCGAGAACGCCACCCGGCGCACCGTCGACGCCGCCGAGTGGTGGCTGGCCGGCAGCGAGCCGTTCAGCTCCGTGGACGTGCTCCCGGAGTCGCCGGGGATGCGCTCGCCGGCCCTCGCGGGCCTGCCGCAGTGGCTGGCCGTGGCCGCGTTCGGCCGCCGCCGCCGGGCCCTGGACCGCACCGCCGCCCGGGGCTACCCGGTCGCGACGGTGCCGACCCGCCGGGCCACCGAGGTGCTCCGCGCCCAGCCGTACGACCTGCCGGCCCCGCCGCCGCTGCCCGCCGCGACCGCCGTCGAGGCGTTCCGGGCCGGCGGCGCCCGGCACGGCCTGGTGGTCGGCTGACCGGTTCGTCCGCCGCGCCGCGGGACGTCCCGGGCGGCGCGCCCAGTCGGTCGCACCGACCGGCCGAATCATCCTCGCGAACCCGGGCCGGCGTGATTGAGTACCTACGGAGCGGGAACACCGCTGGCTGCGACGGCCGGGCAAGGCTGCGCAGCCCGCTGTCGCCGCTCCTCGACGGATCCCGTCATGTGACCCACTTCCGGCCCGGTGCGTGGCTCGACCACGCGCACGTCCGGTTTCCCGACCCGGGCGGGGGACCTTCCTGAGGGAGGCGCGGATGTTCGGACAGCCCAGCACGACCACGGCACCACCCCCCACCGACCGGGGGCTGGAGGATCTCGACGCGGCGGCGCTGGCGTACGCGGCGCGGATCGAGGGCCTGCCCCCCGAGCGGCGGCAGGAGGCCCGCGACGACCTGGTGCGCTTCGCGTTGCCGTTCGCCGGCCGGCTCGCCCGCCGCTACCGGGGGCGGGGCGAGCCGCTGGAGGACCTGGAGCAGGTGGCCCGCCTCGGTCTGGTCAACGCGGTCGACCGGTACGACCCGGAGCGGGGCTCGTTCACCGCGTACGCGGCGATCACCATCGTCGGGGAGATCAAGCGCCACTTCCGGGACCGCACCTGGGGGGTGCACGTGCCCCGCCGGCTGCGCGACCTGATCCTGGAGGTGGGGCAGGCCACCGCCGCGCTGACCAGCGAGCTGTCCCGGGCCCCCACCGTCGCCGAGCTGGCCGAGCGGCTGGAGACGCCGCAGGAGGAGATCCTCGCGGCCCTGGAGTCGGCGGCCGGCTACAGCCCGGCCTCGCTCAACGCGCCCGTCGGCGGGGAGAGCTCCGCCGAGTTCGGCGACCTGGTCGGCGAGAGCGACAACGCGCTGGAGTCGGTCGACGACCGGGTGACCGTCAGCGGTCTGCTGCACCGGCTGCCCTGGCGGGAGCGGCGGATCCTCGCCATGCGCTTCTACGGCAACCAGACCCAGGCCGAGATCGCCGCCCGGTTCGGCATCTCCCAGATGCACGTGTCCCGGCTGCTGTCGCGGGCGCTGACCTGGCTGCGGCAGGCGATGCTGGCCGACGCCCCGCCGCCGTGGCAGAACGGCCCGGCCGAGACGGAACCGGTGACGAAGCGCGGCTGAGGCGAAAGGAAGGGCCCCCTGTTAACGCCTGAGGTAGAGAGGGGAGCCCTTCTCACACCCCGGAGCCCGGCGGGCTCACGGCTCCGTCGAGTCGCCGCGGCTGTGCGGGTGCCGCCACCGCTCGTTCTCCTGCGGGGCCCGCTCCGCGCCGAGCCCGCCCGGCTCCGGGGCGTCGGACTCGTCGAAGCTGGGCCGGCGCACCTCCTCCGGCTCCGGCACGTCCACCGGCCGCGCGCCCGACTGCGGCGCGGGCTGGTACGCGACGGCCTCCCGGGCGCCGTGCGCGCCCTCGGCGGCCGGCGACTCGGGCGCGTGCCGCTCGTGGTGCAGCTCCTCGGCGAAGCTCTGCGGCGGCTTCGTGGTGCGCTGCGGCAGGTCCCGGCCCAGGTCGGAGACGAGGCGGCCGTACTTGGCGTCGAAGGCGGGGCGCTCGGAGCGGATCCGGGGCATCCGGTCGAAGTTGCGCAGCGGGGGCGGGCAGGTCGTCGCCCACTCCAGCGAGTTGCCGAAGCCCCACGGGTCGTCGACCGACACCATCGCCCCGTACCGCCAGGACTTCCACACGTTGTAGATGAAGAACAACGTGGACGCGCCGAGCACGAACGACCCGACCGTGGAGATCATGTTGAGCGTGGTGAAGCCGTCGCCGGGCAGGTAGTCGGCGTACCGGCGGGGCATGCCCTCGTTGCCGAGCCAGTGCTGCACCAGAAACGTCGCGTGGAAGCCGACGAACATCGTCCAGAAGTGCAGCTTGCCCAGCCGCTCGTCGAGCAGCCGCCCGGTCATCTTCGGGAACCAGAAGTAGACCCCGCCGAACGCGGCGAAGACGATGGTGCCGAACAGCACGTAGTGGAAGTGCGCCACCACGAAGTACGAGTCGGTGACGTGGAAGTCGACCGGCGGGCTGGCCAGCAGGACCCCGGTGAGCCCGCCGAGCAGGAAGGTGACCAGGAAGCCGACGGCGAACAGCATCGGCGTCTCGAAGGTGAGCTGCCCCTTCCACATGGTGCCGATCCAGTTGAAGAACTTCACCCCGGTGGGCACGGCGATCAGGTAGCTCAGGATGCTGAAGAACGGCAGCAGCACCTGGCCGGTGGCGAACATGTGGTGCGCCCAGACGCTCATCGACAGCACGGTGATGGCGACGGTGGCCAGCACCAGCCCGGTGTAGCCGAAGATCGGCTTGCGGGAGAAGACCGGGATGATCTCGGTGATGATGCCGAAGAACGGCAACGCCACGATGTAGACCTCGGGATGGCCGAAGAACCAGAACAGGTGCTGCCACAGCATCGGGCCGCCGGTGGCCGGGTCGAACACGTGCGCGTCGAGCAGCCGGTCGGCGGCCAGGGCGAACAGGGCGGCGGCCAGCAGCGGGAAGACCAGGATCACCAGGACGCTGGTCAGCAGCATGTTCCAGGTGAAGATCGGCATCCGGAACATGGTCATGCCGGGGGCGCGCAGGGTCAGCGTGGTGGTGATCAGGTTGACCGCGCCGAGGATGGTGCCGAGGCCGGAGATGGCCAGGCCGACGATCCACAGGTTCCCGCCGATGCCGGGGGAGTGTTCCATCCGGCTCAGCGGCGTGTACGCCGTCCAGCCGAAGTCGGCGGCCCCGCCCGGGGTGGCGTAGCCGCCGACGACCAGGGTCCCGCCGAACAGGTAGAGCCAGTACGCGAAGGCGTTGAGCCGGGGGAACGCCACGTCCGGCGCGCCGATCTGCAACGGGACGATGTAGTTGCCGAACGCGAACACCAGCGGCGTCGCGAACAGCAGCAGCATGATCGTGCCGTGCATGGTGAACGCCTGGTTGTACTGCTCCGGGGAGAGGAACTGCATGCGCGGCTGGGCCAGCTCGGCCCGCAGCAGCAAGGCCAGCACCCCGCCGATGAGGAAGAAGACGAACGAGGTGACCAGGTAGAGCAGGCCGATCTGCTTGGCGTCGGTGGTCCCGATCAGCTTGATCAGCTTGGCTCCGGGCAGGGCCGGGCGGACCGGGCCGGGAAAGCCGCCGAAGCGGGCCGGCGCGAGGATCGCGGGCCCTCGGTCTCGGGCAGGCTCCGTGGTTACCCGCTTGGGCATGCTTCTCACCCCGTCGTGGCGACAGAAAGGGACGGGCGTGCCTACCCGCCCCTCTCCCTATGTAACCAGGCGAGAGCGGTAATTTCGGTCAATTCGCAGGTGGGCGGGTCTCCGTCACCGTGAACACGACCGCGTCCACCGGCAGCCGGGCGACCCGGCGGGTCAGGTGGCGGGCAGCATCGCCCAGACCACCTTGCCGTCGACCACCGGCGCGCTGCCCCAGCGCTGGGCCAGCTCCCGCACCAGCAGCAGGCCCCGGCCGCCCTCGGCCCGCAGGTCCGTCCGCGTCGCCGCGCGCGCCGCGGCGCGGCTGCCGTCCGCGACGGCCACCTGCAGGTACGGCCGGCGCAGGGTCAGCGTGACCTGCATCGGGGTGCCGGCGTGCCGGACCACGTTGCCGACCAGCTCGCTGAGCACCACCGAGGCCGGGCCGACCAGCTCCGGCAGGTGCCACCGGCCGCAGGCGTCGGCGACCAGCTCCCGGGCCCGCCGGCACGCGCCCGCCACCGGTTCCAGGCGGACCCGCAGCCGGGGCGCGGCGGCGGCCCCCGCCGTCCGGGTCGCCTCGGCGCAGTCCCGCTGCACCGGCAGCCCCCGGCACACCCTCGACTGGGTCAGCCAGCTGGCCGTTCGCGCCGGTGGCGCGCAGAGCACGACGGGCACCGCCGGCCAACCGGCCGCCTGGCGGGCGGCGGCGGCGAAGACCGACAGCGCGAGCCCGTCCCGGACGGTGAGGTCGTGGAGGTCGACCACCAGCGCGTCCGGCTGGGCGGTGAGGCAGCGGTCGAGCACCCGGTGCACCGTCCGCATCGTCGCCAGGTCGAGCGCGCCGGCGATGCGTACGACGGTCACGGGCGACTCGTCGCGGACCTCGCAGGTGATCCGGCTCGGCATGCGTGGTCCTCGTTTCCGTCTCGGGGTGACCCGGACGTACCCGGCGTGGTGCCGGGTGAAACGGAACGGCGGCGCGCTCAGCGGGGCCGGCGGTCGCGCGTCGTGAGCACGCCCAGCGCGATCATGCCGGCGCCGAGGACCAGGTGCAGCCAGCTGTCGGCGTTGTTGACGGGGATGAAGTTGGCGCCGCTGCCGTGGTCGACGACCAGGCCGTAGAGCCACAGCACGAGGTAGATCGCCCCGCCGCCGATCAGGAACGTCCGCGCCCCGTCCCACGTGCGCGACAGCGCCAGGCCGGCCAGCCCGAAGGCCAGGTGCACGGCGTTGTGCAGGACCGAGACCTGGAACACCCCGAGCAGCTTCGCCCCGGAGCCGTGGCCGGCGAAGCGCAGGTCGCCGAAGTCGGTGGTGATCCCCGGGACGAAGCCGACCAGCCCGACCAGGAGGAAGACCACGCCGACGGTGGCTGCGGCACGCCGCACCGGCGCCCGGCCGTCGGCCGGGTTGCGTCGGGCCCGCGCGTGGGCCATCGGACCGGCCACCACGACCTCCTCACCGCGAGCCCACCGCGAGCCGCCGACCGCCGGGCGGGCGTGCCCAGCCGGCCGCGCGACGCGTTCCCGCCACCGCCCCGGGCAAACGCGGGCGGTCCGCGCCGGCAGTGTCGGCAGTGTTTGCAGGGGGCCCCTGCTATGCAGAAAGCGTTAACAGGGTGCCCTTCCTTACCCCGCCGTCAGGCGGGTTGCAGGGGGCGGGCCGCGGTCTGCCGGACCTGCTCGTACAGCCCGACGTACGCGCGCGCCATCACCGCCGGGGTGAACCGCGTGGCGGCCTCCCGGCGGCACTCGTCGCCGTCGAGCACGCTCGCGGCCAGCAGCAGGTCGGCCAGCTCGTCCTCGTCGGCGGTGAGCAGCCCGGTGCGGCCGTGCTCGATCAGCTCCGGCAGGCAGCCCCGGGCCGTCGCCACGACCGGGGTGCCCAGCGCCAGGGACTCGACCACGGCCGTGCCGCCGGGCTCCTCCCAGCGCAGCGGGAACAGCGCGGCGCGGGCCCCGGCCAGCAGGTCGTCGCGCTCCTGCCCGGCGACCGTGCCGACCCAGCGGACCAGGTCGCCGTCGACGTGCGGGGCCACCTCGTCGTAGAAGAACCGCACGTCCGGGTTCTGCCGGGCCTCGTCGCCCGCCGCGGCCAGGTCCTGCGGCCGGTGGTAGGGCCCGACCGGCCCCGCGAGCACCAGCGGCACGCCGACCCGCCGCGCCAGCCGGGCGCCGACGTCCTGACCCTTGCCCGGATTGATCCGGCCCAGGATGATCAGGTAGTCGCCCTTGTCCGGCCGGGGCCGCCGGTCGGCGTCGACGGCGAGCGGGGTGGACAGGTGCACGTGGCCGACGGAGTGCTCCCGCAGCGCGCGGGGGGCGCGGGCCAGCTGCGCGGCGGACACCCCGTTGACCCGGACCCGGTCGCCGCCGTCGAGGTTGCCGTACAGGTCGGGGTGCTTGGCCAGGTCCCAGTGCAGGGTGTGCAGCACCGGCGGGGCCTGCGGGCCCATCGCCGCGAGGGTGGCCAGGCCGACGGCCTCCACGTGGTCGTGCACCAGATCGATGTCGTCGCGGGCGTGCAGCGCGCGCACCACGCCGCCCAGGTGCGCCTGGGAGATGCCACAGACCTGGTTGTACGGCCGCTGCAGGGCGTGGAACTGGCCGTCGTCGAAGACGGCGATCTTCTCGTCGACGGGCAGGGTGCTGCTGTCCACGGAGGCGAGGACCACCCGCACGCCCAGCCTGCGCAGCTCCGGCACGAGGGTGGCCACGACGTTCTCGATCCCGCCGTAGCCGGGCGGCGGCACGGACAGCCACGGGCCGGCGTTCATCAGGACGGTGAGGCTCATGCGGGATTCCTTCCCTCGGCGGGCCGTCGGGTCGCGCCGGCGGACGCTCCGGCGCGCCGCCACCCCGTTCGTGTCGGCGCACCGGCATCCGGCTTCGGCGCGCCGGCCACCGGTGGCTTCGTCACGCGGGCACCCGGCGCCGCGGCACCCGGTGCCGCAGCTCCGCCAGGGGCGGGCGCTCCTCGACCGAGACGTCGCTGACGACGATCTCCCGGTCGAGGTTCGGCAGCGCGTCGGAGCCGCCCCGCCGGAACTGGGTCAGCAGGCCGGCCGGCACGGCGCCGGGGTTGGCCCAGCCCCGGCGCTGCAACCGGGACCAGGCGGTCAGCATGATCTGCGCCGACATCCGGCCCAGCGCCGCCGTGTCCTGGTGGCGGTGCCGGCGCTCACCCAGGTCCACCTGGGCGAGCGCGTCCAGGCCGACCAGGTCGAGCAGGTCGATCAGCATCGCCGTCTCCACCCCGTACCCGGAGACGAACGGCACCCGCTCCAGCACGTCGCGGCGGCCGGCGTACTCGCCGGCGAGGGGCTGGACGAAGCCGGCCAGCTCCGGCCAGAACAGGTTGAGCAGGGGGCGGGCCATCAGCTCGGTGACCCGGCCGCCCCCGTCGGCCTCCACGCTGGCCGCCCCCACCAGCGGCCGGTGGTAGAACCCCTTGACGAAGTCGACCGACGGGTCGGTCAGCAGCGGACCGATCAGGCCGGTGACGAAGTGCGGGCGGAACTCGTGCAGGTCGGCGTCGACGAACGCGACCACGTCGCCCTCGGCCGCCGCCAGCCCGGCCCACAGCGCGTCGCCCTTGCCGGTCAGCCGGGGCAGCCCCCGCGTCATCTCGTCCTGGCCGACGACCTCCGCGCCGGCGGCCCGGGCCACCTGCGCGGTCCGGTCCGTCGACCGGGAGTCCACCACGATCAGCTCGTCGACCAGGGCCACCCGGTCCATCAGGTGCTCGCGGATGGTCGACACGATCGCGCCGACCGTCGCCTCCTCGTTACGCGCCGGCAGGACCACGCTGACCCGGCTGTCGCCCTTGGCGCGCAGCAGCCGCCGCGACGTCCACTCGGCCGCCGAACTGGTCCGATACGTCGCCCATGCCTCCACCACCGGTGTCACACTCGCCTCTGCATCCCGCACTGACGCACCCCCAGATCGTGGCGGAAAACGCGGAGGACGGAATTCCCAATTCCGCCCGCACGCTAACCGGATTGTCGCTAACAGCTTGATCACGGGCCGCGCCGCCACCGGTTTTCGGCAGGTGAACGTTTGATTGCGCGCCCCACCGGGGAGTGTGCATCGCGCGAATGCGACAGCGTGGCGAAAGGGTGTGCCGATGCGCGGGTGCCGGGTGGGACTGGTCGGGGCCGGCGGGGTGGCGCAGCGCCACGCCCGGGTGCTGGACGGCTTCGACGACGTCGAGATCCTCGGCGTGACCGACGTGGCGCGCGACGCCGCGACCGCCCTGGCCGACGCGCACGGGGCACGGACCTTCGCCGACGTCGACGAGCTGCTCGCCGCCGGCCCCGACGCGGTGTACGTGTGCGTGCCGCCGTTCGCGCACGGGCCGGTGGAGGAGGCGGTGATCGCCGCCGGGGTGCCGATGTTCGTGGAGAAGCCCGTCGCGGTGGACCTGGACACCGCCGAGCGGATCGCCGACCTGGTCGCCCGGCGCGGGCTGCTCACCGGCGTCGGCCACCACTGGCGGTACCTGCACGTGGTCCGGCACGCCCGCGAGCTGCTCGCCGACCGGCCGGTGCGGATGGTCGGCGGCGCCTGGCTGGACAAGGTGCCCCCGGTCGCCTGGTGGACGCGGCGGGACCGCTCCGGCGGCCCTGTGGTCGAGCAGGCCGCGCACGTGCTGGACCTGATGCGGGTGCTCGTCGGGGAGGTGACGGAGGTGACCGCGTACGGCGACGGCACCCCGCCGCCGGTCGACGGCGCCGACGTCGACTCGGTGACCACCGCCGCCCTGCGCTTCGCCGCCGGCGCGGTCGGCACCGTCTCCGCCGCCTGCGTCCTGGGCTGGAAACACCGGGCCGGGCTGGAGATCCTGGCCGACGGCCTCGCCCTGAGCCTGACCGAGGACGGCCTGACCGTCCGCGACGCCGACGGCGAGCGCCACCTGTCCGCCGATCCCGACGCCGCCCGCACCGCCGTCGACCGGGCCTTCGTCGACGCGGTCCGGCGCGTGGGCGACGACGTGCGGGTCCCGTACGCCGAGGCGCTGCGCACCCAGCGGCTGGCCCTCGCGATCGCCGAGTCGGCCCGCACGGGGCGACCGGTGTCCCTGCCGACCGGTCCCGCCGCGTCCCCCCACGCCGCCGCGTCCCCCCACGCCGCCGCGTCCCCCCACGCCGCCGCGTCTCCCCACGCCGTCGTGCCGACCGCGACGCGGGTGGGCGTCGATGCGTGACCGGGTGGTGGTGGTCAGCGGCCCGGGGCGGGTCGAACTGGTCGAGCAGGACGCCGACGAGCTGCGCGACGGCACGTTCCGGGTGCGGACCCTCTACAGCGGGGTCTCCGCCGGCACCGAGCTGAGCTTCGTCAAGGGCACCAACCCGTACCTCAACGTCACCTGGAACTCGGGGCTGGGGCTGTTCCAGCCGGGGGAGGCGAGCACCCCGTACCCGGTGACCCGGCTGGGCTACATGCAGGTGGGGCGGGTGGTCGAGAGCCGCACGCCGGCGGTCGCCGTCGGCACGGTCGGCGCGATGACGTACGGCCACCGCACCGGCCACGTCGCCGACCCGCTCGCCGAGCGGTTCGTCCCGCTGCCCGACGACCTCGACCCCCTGCTCGGCGTCTACGTCGCGCACATGGGCCCGATCTGCGCCAACGGGCTGCTGCACGCCGCCGCCGACCTGCACGGCACCGACGTGCGCTCGCTGCGCGACGGGGTGGCCGGCCGCCGGGTCGCGGTGGTCGGCGGCGGCGTGGTGGCCCTGCTCACGGCCCTGTTCGCCCAGCACCACGGCGCGGCGTCGGTGGTGGTGCTCGACCCGACCCCGCAGCGGCGGGCGGTCGCCGAGGCGCTCGGCCTGCAGACCCTCGACCCGGCCGCCGACGACCCGGCGGTGGTGCTGAAGACCCGGTGGAACCACGCCGCGGGCGACCGGGGCGCCGACGTCGTCTTCCAGTGCCGGGGGCAGGCGTGGGCGTTGCAGCTCGCGCTGCGCCTGCTGCGCCCCCAGGGCGCCGTGATCGACCTGGCCTTCTACCAGGCGGGCGCGGACGCCGTCCGCTTCGGCGAGGAGTTCCACCACAACGGGCTGTCGCTGCGCTGCGCCCAGATCGGCCGGGTGCCGCGCGGGCTCGCCCCGACCTGGGACCGGGAGCGGCTGTCGGCCGAGACCGTCGACCTGCTGCGGGCGTACGGTGATCGGATCCGCACGCATCTCGTGTCGGCGGTGGTGCCCTTCGATGAGGCTCCGGAGCTGCTCACCGACCTGGCCGAACGCCGCCGACAGGAGTTGCAGGTGGTGTTGACCGGCTGACCGGGCCGCACGATCCGGCCCGGGTCGCGTACCGTTGCGGCTCATGGGTGTGTCGCAACGGTTGAAGAGCAGGTTCCGTCGGTTCCTCCAGCGCCCGGGGACGACGGTCGACCTGGGCCCGCTGGAGAAGCTGCTGCCGGCCATCGAGGGCCGTGAGGAGGAGCTGTCGGCGCTGACCGACGCCGAGCTCACCGAGGCCGCCGGCTCCGCCACGGGCTACGAGGAGATCTGCGCGATCGGCCGCGAGGCCGCCCGGCGCGGGCTGGACCAGCGGCCGTACGACGTGCAGCTGCTCGGCGCGATGGCCCTGCTCTCCGGCAAGGTCGCCGAGATGGCCACCGGTGAGGGCAAGACCCTGACCGCCACGATCGCCGCGTACGGGCACGTCCGGCTCGGCAACGGCCCGGTGCACGTGCTCACCGTCAACGACTACCTGGCCCGCCGTGACGCCCGCTGGATGGAGCCGGTCTACACCCTGCTCGGGCTGACCGTCGGCTCGGTCAGCGAGGCGTCCACCCCGCAGGAGCGCCGCGACGCGTACGCGTGCGACGTCACGTACGTCTCGGTCAGCGAGGCCGGTTTCGACTACCTGCGCGACCAGCTCGTCACCGACCTCGACGACCGGGTCCAGCCGGCGCTGCGCACGGCGATCGTCGACGAGGCCGACTCCATCCTGATCGACGAGGCCCGGGTGCCGATGGTCCTCGCGGGCGCGGTCGGCGGCGAGCAGGACCCGGTGCACGCCGCCGCGGCGCTGGTGCGCGGCCTGCGCAAGGGCAAGCACTACACCGTCGCCGAGGACGGCCGCAGCGTCGCGTTCACCTCCGCCGGCCTGGCCGCGGTGGAGGCCAAGCTGGGCGGCATCGACCTGTACGACACCGAGCACGTGGGGCAGCTCTCGGCCGTCAACGTGGCCCTGCACGCGCACGCCCTGCTGCACCGGGACGTCGACTACATCGTGCGGGACGGCTCGGTGGAGCTGATCGACGAGATGCGCGGCCGGGTGGCCCAGCGCCGCCGCTGGCCCGACGGCCTCCAGGCCGCCGTGGAGGCGAAGGAGGGGCTCGACGCCACCGCCGAGGGTGAGGTGCTGGGCACCATCGCCGTGCAGGCGTACATCGCGCTCTACCCGAAGGTGTGCGGCATGACCGCCACGGCGGTGCTGGTCGGCGACCAGCTGCGCGAGTTCTTCGGCCTGGAGGTGGCGGTGATCCCGCCGAACACCCCCTGCGTGCGCTCCGACGAGCCGGACCGCATCTACGCCACCCGGGCCGAGAAGGACGAGGCGCTGGTCGACGAGATCAGGCGCTGCCACGACAAGGGCCGGCCGGTGCTGGTCGGCACCCTCGACGTCAAGGAGTCCGAGCAGCTCGCCGTCGGGCTGGAGGCCGCCGGGGTGCCCTGCGTGGTGCTCAACGCCAAGAACGACGACGACGAGGCGGCGATCATCGCCGAGGCCGGCGCGTACGGCGCGGTCACCGTCTCCACCCAGATGGCCGGGCGGGGCGTCGACATCCGGCTCGGCGGCAGCGACTCCGCCGACCGGGACCGGGTCGCCGAGCTGGGCGGCCTCTACGTCATCGGCAGCGGCCGGCACGACAGCCGCCGCGTCGACGACCAGCTGCGCGGCCGCGCGGGCCGGCAGGGCGACCCGGGCGGGTCGGTGTTCTTCGTCAGCCTGGAGGACGACCTCGTGGTCCGGCACGCCAGCGACGCCATCCCGGCGTCGCCCCGGATGAACGCCGACGGCCTGGTCACCGACCCGCAGGTCGACTACGCCGTGGAGCACGCCCAGCGGGTCGCCGAGGGCGTCAACCACGAGATCCACCGCAACACCTGGCGCTACAGCGTGGTGATCGAGCAGCAGCGCAAGGCTCTCGCCGAGCGGCGGGAGCGGCTGCTGACCAGCGACATCGCCGCGCTGATGCTGCTGGAGCGGGTGCCGGAGAAGGCCGAGGAGATGGACGAGGACCTGCTCGCCCGGGCGGCCCGGTCGATCGCCCTCTTCCATCTCGACCGGCTGTGGGCCGAGCACCTCGCCGAGCTGTCCGAGGTGCGCGAGGGCGTGCACCTGCGCGCCCTGGGCCGGCTCGACCCCCTCGACGAGTTCCACCGGGCGGCCGTGCCGGCGTTCAACGCGCTGGTGCCGGAGATCGAGGCCCGCACCATCGCCACGTTCACCGAGACCGAGTTCGACGAGGACTGGGAGCCGGACGCCTCGACGCTGGTGCGGCCGTCGGCGACGTGGACGTACCTCGTCCACGACAACCCGTTCGGCTCGGAGCTGGACCGGCTCATCGCCTCGGTGGGGCGTCGGCTCAGCGCCGCGCCGCGCTGAGGTGCGACTTTTCGGCCGTTTCGACCCGGCTTGCCGGGGGTACTAGCGCGCGTCGAAAGAATCGGGAGAGCACAGACGATGAGACAGCGCAGGGGCGGCACGGGGCGCCGGTGGTCGGCGTTCCCGGCGGGGGCAGTGGCCCGGTGAACCTGGAGGCGCAGGCCGCCGGCACCGAGACCCTGAGCGTGCTGGAGACGGCGGCGCTGCTGCGGGAGCTCACCGCCGGCCTGATCGAGGTGACGGATTTCGATGCGGCGCTCGTCCAGTTGGTCGGGCTCACCCAGGCGGCCGTCGCCGGGGTCGCCTGGTGCGGTTTCACCGCGCTGCGGGCCGGCGAGCCGGCCGGGGTGGCCGCCTCCGACCCGGCCCTCGCCGGCCTGGACGACCTCAGCGACGGCCCCGACACGCCGGCGATGAGCGCCATCCACCGCCGCGAGATGATCCTCGCCGAGGACCTCGGGCGGGAGTCGCGCTGGCCGGCCTGGACGGCCCGGGCCCGGCAGGCGGGGGTGCGTGGCGTCATCTCCGCGCCGGTCGACGTCGACGAGCAGGTCATCGGGGCGATCAACCTGTACGCCTCGACGCCGGACGCGCTGACCACCCGTCACCAGCTCACGGCGATGCTCCTCGCCGAGCACGCCGGGCTGCTGCTGGCCGCCGTCCGGGGCCGGGAGCGGCGTGCCGCCGAGGCCACCGAGCGGGACGCCGCGCTGCTCGGCGAGGGGGTGGTCGGGCAGGCGATCGGCGTCATCATGACCCAGCGCGGCTGCCCCGCTCCGGAGGCCCTGGAGGTGCTGCGCAGCGCGGCGACGTCGCTGGACATCCCGCTGCGCGAGGTCGCCGAACGCCTGGTGGCCACGGTCGCCCGGCCCCGGGAGGGCTAGCGCCGGGCCGGGGGCGGTCGGGCCCGCCGGCCACCAGCCTGTCGGTGATCCGACGGCCGGCCGTTTCCCCACGGCGACCGGCGGGTAGCACCCTGGACTGGTGAGCTGAAGCGACCAGGGGAGGGCGCGATGGAGAGCCGACTGCGGGTGCACGGGCATCCCATCCAACCGATGCTGGTGACGTTCCCGTTCGGGCTCTTCGTCAGCGCCACCGTCTTCGACCTGGCCGACGTCGTCGGCGGTCCCGCGTTCCTCGGCGAGGTCGGCTACTGGACCTCGGTCGCCGCCCTGGTGGCGGCCGCGCTGTCCACCGTCGCGGGGATGGTCGACCTGTGGGACGCCGCGGGCGAGTCGACCCGCCGCACCAAGATCACCTTCAACCTGGTCAACGCGGCGATGGCCGCGCTGTTCCTGCTGACCTGCCTCATCCGGGCGCACTCGCCGCAGCGGGGCGCGACCGGCGTCATGCTCGCCGCCGAACTGGTCGCGCTCGGGCTGGGCGGGGCCGGCGTGTGGCTCGGCGCCCGCCTGATGCGTCAGTTCGAGGCGGGGCGCGCCGAGACGGGCACCCTCGACGCGCTGGGCCCGGTGGCGGGCTCCACCGTGGAGATCGTCCGGCCCCGCGCCTGAAACCCGGTTGTCCCGGCGCGGTGGGTGCGACGATGCTTCCGCCCATGAGCGGAAAGCGGGGATTCGAGGAGCTGCTCGCCGAGGGCGCGTCCGTGCCCGTGCAGGGCTGGGACTTCTCCTGGCTGCTGGGGCGGGCCAGCGAGGAACGACCGCCGTGGGGCTACGCCCGGCTCGTGGCCGACCGGATGGCCCGGGCCGACGCGGCGCTGGACGTCGACACCGGCGGCGGGGAGGTCCTCGCCGAGGTGCCCCGCCCGCCCCGGGTGCTGCTGGCCACCGAGGCGTGGCCGCCCAACGTGGAGGTGGCCCGGCGCAACCTGCGCGCGGTCGGCGCGAGGGTGCTCCAGGTCGCCGAGGGCGGCCTGCCGGTGGCCGACGCCGCCCTGGACCTCGTGGTGAGCCGACACCCCGTGCACACCCCCTGGGACGAGATCGCCCGCGTGCTGCGGCCCGGCGGGACGTTCCTGTCCCAGCAGATCCGCGGCGGCACCATGCGGGAGCTGAGCGAGGCGATGCTGGGTCCGCTGCCCCCGCCGCAGCGGCAGCTCCCCGGCCAGGCCGTCGCCGCCGCCGAGGCGGCCGGGTTGACGGTGCTCGACCTGCGCGAGGCGCGGCTGCGCACCGTGTTCCACGACGTCGCGGCGGTGGTCTACTTCCTGCGCAAGGTGGTCTGGACGGTCCCCGGGTTCACCGTCGAGCGCTACCGACCCCAGCTCGCCCGCCTGCACGACCGGATCGAGGCCGACGGCCCGTTCGTGGCCCACGCCCGGCGCTTCCTGATCGAGGCGGTCCGGCCCGCCGCCTGAGCCGGCCGACCCACGGCCGGCGTCGCCCGCGCCGGCCGTGGGGACCGTGGGGACCGCCGCGGTGCCCCTGCCCGCGGTCGGCGTGGCTCCGGTCAGCCGTGCGCCTCGGCGTGGTGCGCGGCGAGCACGTCCGCGCCGAAGTCGCTGGCCGGGCGGCGCAGCACGGTGTGGGCGTGGTTGCCGTCGTCGGCCGTGTTGTCGTACTCGATCAGCAGGTCGTCGCCCTGCACCCGGTAGTAGTGGCGCTGCCCGGGCCCGGTGGGGCCGGCCCAGGCGAAGTGCAGCGGCCCGCCGGCGAGCCGGCGGGCCTCCCGGGCGGCCAACTGCGGCGGCAACCGGTCCAGGTACACGGCGACGAGCTGGTCCAGCAGGGCCCGGCCGGTGGGGCCGAGCCGGTCGGCGGGCACCCCCAGTGGCGCGATCTGCCCGGCGACGCGGGGACGGGTGGCGCTGACGATGTCGGCGGGGGCGTCGTCGGCGACGATCGCCGCCGCCCGTCCCGCCGGACCGATGGCGTCGAGCAGGGCCCGCCCCAGGTCCTCCTCGACCCCGAGCGGCCGGGACACCGGGTGCCCGGCGTGCCGGACGGCGGCCGGGTTCGCGCCGAGGAAGACGGGCGCGGGGGAGACCTGGTCGTCGACCACGGTCATGCTCACCGACAGGTGGTGCCCCTCGAACCGCCAGGCCCACCGGTCGTCGCGGGCCGGGTCGCCGAAGACCGCCACCCAGTAGTCGCCGCTGTGCCGCCCGCGCCGCCAGCCCTCGGCCCGGTCGAGCACCTCCTCCAGCGCGACGACGGCCATCGCCTGCGCGTACGCCGCCGGGCTCAGGGCCGTGGCCAGCAGCCGGTGTGCGGCCTTGCGGCCGGCGCGGTCCAGGTCGGCCAGGCACACCCCGGGGCGCGGCCGGGGACGGTACTCCAGCCACCGCCGGGCCCCGTCGTCGTCGAACCGGTGCGTGGCGCGGGCCCGCGCCGACTCGTCCAGCGCGCCGAGCAACGCGGTGCCGGCCGCGCGCATCTGTTCGGGTAGGGAATCGTCCACCGACCCTGTATACCCGGCCGGGCGCGGCCAGCGCGCCGCGAGCGGGGCCGGCGCGTCGCCTGGTAGCTTGCCGGGCCGGCGCGGGAGGGGCGATGGGCGACGACAGGGTGTACGTGGGCAAGGCGGACGTGGACGGCCCCCGGGAGGGCGGCTGGCTGCTGGGCCACTTCATGCCGGAGGGCGATCCGCGGCGCAGCGGCGACGTGGAGGTGAAGTGGGGCGTGCACGCGGCGGGGGAGGCCCGCTCGCGGTGGGCCACCGACGAACGGCGCACGGCGCTGCTGGTGCTGGTCAGCGGCGGCCGGTTCCGGGTCGAGCTGCCGGACCGCACGGTGCTGCTCGCCGAGCCGGGTGACTACGTGGTGTGGGGGCGGGGCGTGGACCACTCCTGGTGCGCCGAGCGCGAGTCGGTGCTGCTGACCGTGCGCTGGCCGTCGGTGCCGGGCTACCGGGTGGAGCCGCCGGTGCGCCGCTGAGGCGCGCGTCGAGGTCACGGGATGTCCCAGCATGTGGTATTACCTACTAAACCTATAGGCTTTACCTCCTATGCTGGTGGTCGCACGCTCCGCACCGATCCCGTGAGGTCCCGCATGGTAGTCAGCCGCCGTCCCGAGCCCGACCTGCTCGCCGTCGCCGCCCGGTACGCCGCCGACCCGGCCGGCTGGTCGGTGCCGCTGCGCTTCCACCCCGAACACCGGTGGTACGCGCGCCTCGCGGTCGCCGCCGACCACGAGGTCTGGGCGCTGAGCTGGCTTCCCGGCCAGGGCACCGACCTGCACGACCACGGCGGCTCCTCCGGGGCCTTCCTGGTCGTGGACGGCGTCCTCACCGAGGAGACCGTCAGCGGCGGTCGGCTGCGCCCGCACCGCCTCGCCGCCGGGGCCGGCCGCCGCTTCGGCGCCCGCCACGTGCACGTGGTCACCAACCGCGACGACCAGCCGGCGGTCAGCGTGCACGTCTACCGTCCCGCGTTGACCCGGATGACCCGCTACCGCCTCGTCGACGGCCTGCTGCGGGTGGCCGAGGTCGCCGAGGCCGGCGTCGCGTGGTGACATCGTTGACCACCTCGACTCCCTGGAAGGACCCGATCATGCCGCACCACCCCGCCCGCGCCGAGAGCTGTCCACGGCCCGTGCCGCCCCCCGGCTCCCGGGGCATCGACGAGATCCTCGCCGAGGCGCGCTCCCGGCTGCGGCGGCTCGACCCCGAGCAGGCGCACCTGGCGTACCGCGAGGGCGCCCTGCTGGTCGACATCCGGCCGGCCGCGCAGCGCGCCGCGCACGGCACGGTGCCCGGCGCGCTGGCGATCGAGCGCAACGTGCTCGAGTGGCGCTTCGACCCCCGGTGCGCGGCCCGGCTGCCCCAGGCCGTCGGCTACGACGTGCCCGTGGTGGTGCTGTGCCAGGAGGGCTACACCTCCTCGCTCGCCGCCGCCGCGCTCCAGGACATCGGCCTGCACCGCGCCACCGACGTCGTCGGCGGCTTCGCCGCCTGGCGCATCGCCGGCCTGCCCACGCTCGGCCCCACGCCCCCGCCCCGTTCCCCGTCCGTCGCGCCGCCGGTGACCGCCGGCCGGGCGCACCACTGACCGCCGCGCCCCACCGGACGCGGCGGTCGGCACCGCCATCTGAGGAGGCACCATGTCCGTCGTCGCCATCTCCTCGCGCCCCCACCCGCCGGGCCGGGCCGAGCGGGCCCCCCAGTGCCGCCCCGACCGCGCGCCGGCAGGCCGGGTCGACCGGGTCCCGTCGCCGGGACACGCCCGGTCCGTGCCGACACTG
The DNA here is from genome assembly GCF_900091595.1 of Micromonospora haikouensis. GTDB lineage: Bacteria > Actinomycetota > Actinomycetes > Mycobacteriales > Micromonosporaceae > Micromonospora > Micromonospora haikouensis. The sequence goes on along the minus strand of NZ_FMCW01000028.1, from coordinate 31,786 downwards.
ACCGTCACCGTCGAACTCGCCCCCGGCCAGCTGACGCCCCGCCTCGCCCGGCTGGTCGAGCTGCTGGGGGAGCTGGCCGAGTCCGGCGAGGGCACGCTGCTGGCGGGCTCCACGGAACAGGGCCGCCGCGCACCGGAGCCGTGGGCCCCGGCGGAGCGCCGGCCCCGCCCGGTCGAGTTCCGGTCGGCACAGGCCGACCCGGCGGGGCCGCGACCGCTCGTGCCCCGGGTCTCCGCCGCCGCCCCGCCGCCCCCCGAGGACCCCGAGGAGGTACGCATCCTGGCCGCCTCGCGGGTGGTGCGGCAGGGCCCCCGCGTCATCCCGCTGACCCGCATCGAGTTCGACCTGTTGCACTTCCTGGCCGAGCACCCCCGCCGCGTCTTCACCCGGTTGCAGCTGCTCAGCAACGTCTGGGGCTACGAGCACGCCATCGCCCGCACCGTCGACGTCCACGTCCGACGGCTGCGCGCGAAGCTCGGCGCCGCCACCCCGTTGGTCACCACCGTCTACGGGGTCGGCTACCGGCTCGCCGACGAGGCGCGGGTCAGCGTCGACCCGCACCGCTGAGACGTCCGCCGCGCAGCCGGCGACGCGGCGCACCCCGGCTCCGGGGTGCGCCGCGTCCGCGTGTCGGACGTCTGCGCCGCCTGGCCGGTCACCCTGCGGCCCGAGCGCGAACGGCGGGCCGCGCGGGTACCCCCCCGTCTCCCACGATCATGGTGACTCTGCTGTAATCATCAGGCCTCGTACGCAGAGCGAGCATCCGGCTCCGATGTGTTCGTCAATTGTCACATTCATGCAACGTAGCCGCCCCTTGACCGCCAGGTGGGCGCCGGGAAGCATCGATGCAGCGGCGTCCCGGGCCGTGGGGAGATACCCGGACCAGCCAAGGAGGACCATGTCGGTCAGCCCCGCATCGCCGCGCGCCGGATGGCATACGTCCCAACCCGCGGTTCCCGGTCGGCCCCCCGGCGGTCAGCGCCGTCCCGTCAACGGCACCACGCCCGTGCTCACCGTGACCCTCAGCATCCCGCTCGTGGCCGAGGAGACCCTGACCCCGGCGGCCCGCCGCCTGCTCGACGCGGCCCGCGAGATGCTGGAGCGGGGCGAGGGGGTCGTCACCGCCGGCCCCGCTCCCGAACGGCGGCCCGACCAGGTGCCCGCCGGGCGCACGCCGCCGCGTCCCCTGGCCCCGACCATCCCGGCGCTGCACATCCTGGCGTCGTCCCGGTCGGTGCTGCGCGACAACGAGCCGCTGCCCCTGACCCGGCTGGAGTTCGACCTCCTGCTGCACCTGGTCGCCCACCCCCGGCGGGTGTTCACCCGGCTGCAACTGCTCAACGCCGTCTGGGGCTACGAACACGCCGGGGTCCGCACCGTCGACGTGCACGTGCGCCGGCTGCGCGGCAAGGTCGGCGTGGACGTGCCGCTGGTCACCACCGTCTACGGCGTCGGCTACCGGCTCGCCGACGACGCCCGGGTGACCATCGACCGCAGCGGCTGACGACCCCACCGGCCGGGCCCGTCAGCGCCGGCCCCGCCGCCCGGCCCGCGTCGCGCCCGACGACCGGGCACGATGGTCGGATGCGCGTGCGCCCCATCACCCCCGAGCGGCTCGTCACCGAGCTGACCGAGCGGCTCGTCGCCGCCGACCCGCCCGGCCGGCTGCGTGTCGCGGTGGACGGCGCCCCGGCGGCGGGCCCCGACGAACTGGCCGCCGCGCTGGTCGACCCGCTGCGCGCCCTCGGCCGCCCCGTGCTGCACGTGCGGGCCGCGGACTTCCTCCGTCCGGCCTCCGTGCGGCTGGAGTTCGGCCGGACCAATCCCGACGCCTACTACGAGGGGTGGGTCGACGAGCCCGGCCTGCGCCGCGAGGTCCTCGACCCGGCGGGGCCCGGCGGCTCGGGCCGGATCCTGCCGTCCCTCTGGGACCCCCGCACCGACCGGGCCAGCCGGGCCGGCTACGTCACGCTGCCGCCCCACGGCGTCGTCCTCGTCAGCGGGGCGCTCCTGCTCGGCGGCGGGCTCCCCGTCGACCTCGCCGTGCACCTGGAACTCTCCCCGGCCGCCCTGGCCCGGCGCACCGACCCCGCGCTGCGCTGGACGCTGCCGGCCTTCGCCCGCTACGCCGAGGAGGTCGCCCCGGCCGGCTTCGCCGACGTGGTGGTGCGCATCGACGACCCCCGCCACCCCGCCCTCGTGGAGCCGGACGCCGCCCGGTGACCCCGGGGCCGCACGCCCCCTGGGGCGCCGCCCCGGGAGGCGGGCCGGAGATTCCAGAATTCGGTGGTTTGGCGCGACCACACTCGGGGTAATCGCCCGGCTCACAGAGCGCGAGTGATCTCCACCCGCCTCACGCAGCGACCGGGCCGGGCACCACCCCGGCGCACCAGCCAGGAAAGGCAGGCAGCGATGCTCGTCCACGACACGGTAGCCACCGGCCGATCGCAGGCGGACACCGACCAGATCCGGGCGTCCCTGCGGGCTCGCTACGAGGAGCTCTCCGCCGAGTACGAGCAGGCGGTGCTGCAGAGCCAGGTGCTGCGCCTGGTGGAGGTCGGCGACACCGCCGGCGACGACCAGGCCGACAGCGGCACCAAGACCGCCGAGCGGGACACCGCGCAGTCGCTGCTGCGCACCATCCTCGACCGCCGGGCCCAGTTCGAGCGGGCCATGGGCCGGCTCGACGAGGGCACGTACGGCTTCTGTGAGGGCTGCTCGGCCCCGATCCCGGTGGAACGGCTGGAGATCTTCCCCTCCGCCACCGCCTGCGTCACCTGCAAGCAGAGCCGGGAGCGGCGGGCCGCCTGAGGCGCCCCCTCCGGTCGCCGGTCGGTAGCGGACGCGGTGCACTCCACCCATGGGTGAGATCAAGGTGGGCACCGCGTCCTGGACCGACCGGACCCTGCTCGACTCCGGGTGGTATCCGCAGGCAGCGGACAACCCGGAGAAGCGCCTGTCGTACTACGCGAAGCAGTTCCCGCTGGTCGAGGTCGACGCCACCTACTACTCGCCGCCCGCCGAACGCACGGCGCGGCTGTGGGCCGAGCGCACCCCGGCCGGGTTCACCTTCAACGTCAAGGCGTTCAGCCTGCTGACCGGCCGACCGACGCGGGTCTCCGCGCTCTACAAGGACCTGCGGCCGGACACCGACAAGCGCAACGTCTACCCCGGCGACCTGCCCGCGCAGGCGTACGAGGAGGTGTGGACCCGGTTCCTGTCCGCCCTCGACCCGCTCGTCGAGGCGGGCCGGCTCGGCGCGCTGCTGTTCCAGTTCCCGCCGTGGTTCACTATCAAGCGGGACAACAAGCAGTACCTGCTGGAGGTGGCCCGCCGGTGCGCGCCCCTGCGGCCGGTGTTCGAATTCCGGCACGCCTCCTGGTTCGCGGGGGACAACCGCGACGAGACGCTCGGCTTCCTGCGTGGGCACGAGCTGGCGTACGTCTGCGTGGACATGCCGCAGGGCCACCGCTCGTCGGTGCCGCCGGTGCTGGCGGCCACCGCCGACCTGGCCGTGGTCCGCTTCCACGGCCACAGTGCCAAGTGGACCAGCAAGGACATCCACGAGAAGTTCGGCTACGACTACTCCGACCGGGAGCTGCGCGACTGGGCCCCGAAGCTGCGCGCGCTCGCCGACGACGCGGGCGAGACCCACGTGCTCATGAACAACTGCTACCGGGACTACGCCCAGCGCAACGGCCAGCGCCTCCAGTCCCTCCTGGCCGCCGGCCCCTGACGCCGGCCTGGTCTCCCGCGCGGGGAACGGGTGCGAGATCGCGCTCGATCAGGGAATGAGTGGCCTCACCCTGGCGCGGAGGCCACTCTTTCCGCGATCGAGCACGATCTTCCCGCGCTGCCCCGCCTCGACGCCGCCGACCACGCCGCGAATAGCAGATCTTGGAAGCGGACGGCCCCTCCAGGGGCCGAAATCTTCCAAGATCTGCCCCGGTCACGGCTCGTCGGCGTAGGCCGTGCGCTTGTAGTCGCGGGGTACAGGCTGTGTCTCTTCCCGCGCCCCCGGCAAGAGTCCTAGTCTGGCTCCACGCCTGCCTGGCGCAGGAGGGTGCGGATCCACTCGCGGGACAGGCCCGTGGCGGCGACGAGGTCCCGCATGCGGGTGCCGGCCCGCGCTTCCGCCACGATCGCTTCGCCGAGGTCCCGCCGCGCTTGACGCAGCGCGTCCTGGCTCGTGCGCACCTGAGCCTTGGCGGCGTCCACGGCGTTCTGGGCAGCCCGGTAGGCCGCCGTCACCGAAGCCAGATCCTTCGCCACGCCGTCACACTGTCACACCAGCGATCTTGGCCATTTATCGGTCGAGAAACTGGCCAGGCAAGTGTTCTAGTATTGGCCAGTAGGAGACTACTCTGTTGGCATAGAAGGGTTGGGTCGACAGGGGAGGTTCTTACCGTGAGTGTGTTTCCGCCGTTGCCCGGGTGCGGGGAGTTGGCCAGCGTCCGGATCGAGGTGTACGGGGGAGGTGGCCTCGACGCCGCCGCGTACGCGTGCGCCGGGCACGCGGCCCCGATCGCCGTGACGATCGAGGCCGCCGGGTGGTCCGCTTGTCCGACGTCGCTCGTCCCCGAGTCGGGCCGGCCCTGCGGGCACGTCTACCGGTACCCGACCGGTGGGTTGGCCGACCCGCCCGGCGACGCCCATCCCCGCTGGTGCGACCGGGACGGCTGCGCCGCGAGGCGACGGCACCGCTCCACGCGGCTCCCGCTGACGCCGCGCTCGCCGGCACCGCCCACGGGCCTCCTGGCCGCCGAAGGCCCGGCGACCAAAGGCCCGACCGCCGGAGGCCCGGCGACCGGAGCCCCGCCCGTCGAAGCCCCCGCCGACGTGGCGCTGGCGCAGGCGCTCGTGCCCGGCGCTGGCCCGGTGCTCGTGGTCGCCGTCGGCGGGGCCGAGCCCGGCGAGCTGATGCTCACCCTCGACCAGGGGCGGGTGCTGTCCTACCGGCTCCGCCGCCTGCTCGACCTGGCCGCCGCGACCCACGCCCGCCACGCCGGCCCCGGTGTGCGCCCCCGCAACCGGCGCGGCTGCCCCTGACCGGGCAGGGGTCAGCTCGTCTCGCCGGCCACGCTGAACGAGCGGAGCCGGTCGATCGCCAGCACGGTGAAGCCCACGCTGATCAGCGCGCTCATCGACGCCGCCACCGGCACCGACACGTCACCCAGCAGCAGGTCGGTGGGCGCGATCCGGTCGGCGAGGGTGATCACGTACTGCTGGATGGAGAGCACCCGCGTGCCGCTGACGACGCTGCCGAGCAGCCCCTCCCAGATCAGCACGTAGACCAGGCCGAGCAGCACCGGCCGGCGGGTGAGCAGGCTGAGCGCCAGGAACAGCGCCGAGTACGCCAACGCGCCGACCGCCGACGCGGCGGCCAGCGCCAGGCCGAGCCGTGCGGAGTCGGCCAGCAGGCCGGCGGCGCAGAGCGGCACGGCGACGGTGACCCCGGTGACCGCGGTGGCCACCGCCAGCTTGGGCAGCACGATCTGCCAGCGGGGCAGCGGCTTGGTCAGGATGTGCACGACCGTGCCGTCGTCGATCTCGGCGCCGAGCACGCCGGTGCCGACGATCAGGGCGACGACCGGGAGCACCACGGCCAGGCCGAGGCCGACCAGCACCGGTGGGCCCCAGTCGCGCGGGGTGACCCCGAGCCACCGGGAGAGCACCGCCAGGCCGACCAGCACCACGGGCAGCGGCAGCAGCAGGAGGAAACGGCGACGCCCGAACAGCCCGCGCAGGGTGAGCCAGGAAACGGTGGACATGGGGTTCAGGCCTCCACGAGGTAGGAGAAGACGCTCTCCAGGGACTCGTCCTCGGGCACCAGCTGGCGCACCCGGACACCCTCCCGCAGGGCGATCTTCGGCAGCACGCGGGTGAACGCGCCGTAGTCGCCGGCGCGCACCGTCAACCCGGCGCGGCCCAGCTCGACGCCCGTCACCGACGCCTCGGCCATCAGCGCCACGGCGAGCGCCCGGTCGTCGGTGGAGCGCACGGTGAACACGTGCGGCCGGTTGGTCATCAGCCGGCGGATGGTGCGGAAGTCACCGGAGGCGGCCAGCCGGCCGGCGACCATCACCTGGACGGTGCCGGAGACCTGCTCGACCTCCTCCAGGATGTGCGAGCTGAACAGGATGGTGCGGCCGGCGTCGCCGAGGCGGTGCAGCAGCTCCATCATGTGCAGCCGCTGCCGCGGGTCCATCCCGTTGAACGGCTCGTCGAGCAGCAGCACCTGGGGCTCGTGCACCAGCGCGGCGGCCACCCGGGCCCGCTGCCGCATGCCCTTCGAGTACGTGCCGATCCGGCGGTCCCGCGCGCCCTCCAGCTCCACCAGGGCGATCGCCCGGCGGGCCGCCGCGGCCGGGTCCGCCAGCCGGTGCAGCTTCGCGCTGGCCAGCACGAACTCGTACGCGGTCAGGTAGGTCTGCACCGCCTCGCGCTCGCTGACCAGGCCGAGCCGGCGGTAGACCTCGGGGTTGCGCCAGGTGGGCCGCCCGCCCAGGGTCACCATCCCGCGCGACGGGGCCAGGAAGCCCGCCATCATGTGCAGCAGGGTCGTCTTGCCCGCGCCGTTGGGGCCGAGCAGCCCGGTGACCCCGGGGCCGAGGCTCATGCTGACGTCGTTGACGGCCACCACGTTGCCGTACCAGCGGGAGACGCCCGCGAGGTCGAGGGCGACGGTGGCGGCCGTGGGCGTCCCCGTCGCCGGGGCGGCGCTGGTCGTGGTCATCGGGCGGCCACCTTCCGGTATCGACGCAACAGTAGGGCGACGCAGCCGGACACGAGCAGCACGGCGACGACCGCGTAGACGGGCCCGAAGCCGCCGATGGGGACTCCCCGCTGGTCCTCGGAGACCAGCAGGTCACCGAGCGCCCAGGAGCCCACGCCGCCGACCAGCGTCGACGGCGAGGCGAGGAAGGCCAGCTCGTTGACCGTTCGGGACGGCATGACCGACAGGGTGCCGACGATCGGCGTGGTCATCAGGAACACGGCGACGATCCCACCGGCCGCGAACGCCCGCTTGCCGGTGAGGGAGGCGACCAGCAGCCCGACCGAGGCGAAGACCACCGCCCACAGCCCGGCGTAGAGCAGGCTCGGCAGCAGGTCGAGCAGCTCCTCCGCGACGCCGCTCATGCCGTCGCCGGTGCTGAAGGCGGCGCCGAGGAACATCACGAACTGCGGCCCGCCGAGCAGCAGCCAGAGCGCGGTCGCCAGCGCCAGCAGCTTGGCCAGCGGGTAGTCCGCGCGCGGCAGCGGCCGGGAGAAGTAGAGCGGCAACACGCCGCTGCGCAGGTCACGGGAGACCAGCTCGGGCGCGGCCACCGCGACGAAGAAGATGACCAGCCAGCTCATGTTGTCGGCGAACTGGGCGTACGTCATCACCGCCTCGCCGATCTGGGCGCGGATGGCGGTGAGGGCGGCGGCGACCGCCGTGACGATGCCGACCACCAGCCACGGGAAGATCTTGGCCTTGGCGCTGCGTCCCAGCCCGAACGCCGTCCGTAGGCCGTGCAGGTAGAGCGCGCCGAAGACGGCCCGGCGGCCCAGCCGGGGGCCGGTGTACCGCTGGTAGCCGATGTCGTGGATGACGCCGGTCGGCTCAGGCATGGCTGGGCTCCCTCGTGGCGAAGAGTTCGGCCACCCGGTGCCGGCGCTGGTCCAGCCGGTGCAGCGGCAGGTCCAGCTCGGCGACCGCGCCGAGGATCAGGTCGTAGGTGGCGTCGTCGACGAGCTCGACGAGCAGCAGCCGGCCGTCCCGGCGCACCGGCAGGCCGAGCGCGGCCAGCCGGGCGGCCAGCTCCTCGGTGCCCTCGCTGACCTCCACGGCGAGCACGTCGGTCGCGGAGGTCATGGCGGAGATGTGGTCGGCGCGCAGCAGCCGCCCGCCGTCGATGGCGACGAGGGTGTCGCAGATCCGCTCCACCTCGCCGAGCAGGTGCGAGCAGACCAGCACGGAGATGCCGAACTCGGTGCCGATGCGGTGCACCAGCGTCAGCATCGCGTCCCGGCCGGCCGGGTCGAGGCCGTTGGTCGGCTCGTCGAGCAGCAGCAGGTCGGGGTCGTGCACGAGGGCCTGGGCGAGCTTGACCCGCTGCTTCATGCCGGTGGAGTAGCCGCCGACGGGGCGGTAGCGCTCCTCGTAGAGCCCGACGTGCCGCAGCGCCTCCGAGGCCCGTTCCCGGGCGACCGTGCGCGGCAGGCCGCTGATCCGGCCGAGGTGGGTGACCAGTTCCGCGGCGGAGAGGTCCGGTGGCAGGGCGTCGTGCTCGGGCATGTAGCCGACCCGGGCGCGCACCCGGGCGGAGTCGGTGGTCGGGTCGAGGCCGAGCACCCGGGCCCGGCCGCTGGTCGGGGTGAGGAGACCGAGCAGGATCTTGATCAGGGTGGACTTGCCGGCGCCGTTCGCGCCGACCAGCCCGATGATGCCCGGTTCGACCGCGACGGTCAGGTCGGCCAACGCCGTGACCCCGCCCCCGTACGTCTTGGTCAGCGACTCGGTCGCGATGAGTGTCACGCCGTACAGCGTAGGGACCGGTCCTCGCTTGTGGCCGGCGGCCCGTCCCGGGCGGATCCCTGAACTTCCTGGTCGGCTACCCCTAGGGTCCCGGGCCGACGTGGGCGGCATCGGCCTGGCGCAGCGGACTATCGACTAATGCCGGCGGAGAAAGCTACGCTGCGACCTAACTTTCGTCGGCCCGAGGAGAAGTCGTGTCGCGCCGTACCGGCAAGCCCTCCTACCTGGTGGCGGCGTCTGACACGAGCCGCCGCAGCAAGGCTCGTCTGGCCGTCATCGTGGCGGCGATCGGGCTCGCGGCTGTTCTCGTGGGCGGCGCCACCGGCTACACGGCCAGCCGGCCGGACGGTGTCGAATCGGCTGTGGCGGACATGCGCAAGGCCGAGGTGGAGCGTGACATCCAGCAGGTGGCCGAGCTGACGACGACGGCCCGACGCCTACGTGACGAGATCTCTCCCATTCTCGGCGCCATCCGGGCGGCTCCGTCGGACGGTGGGCAGCCGGGCCCGGAGCAGGCCCGCCAGTGGCGACAGACCCTGCTTCGGGCAGCGGAGCCGTTCGCCGACCCTCCGTCGGGCACCACCGCCACCAACGTGGCGCGCGCAGGGCTGAAGGGCGCTGTGGAGCAGGCATCCCTTGCTGTCGAGTCGTATCTCCTCGCTGTCACCGGGCTGCCGGCCCAGCGGGGCGCTCTGACGGAGCTGGCGAAACGACAGGCGGCGCAGGCGGTGGCCGCCTGGTCGGTCGCGGCCACCCAGCTCGATCAGGTCAACATCGACACCGGCCAGGGCCACCAGCATGTCTACCTGGACGCCGGTCCGGGTGGCGGCGCCATCGCCCCCGACGGCGCGGCGGAGGGCACCGGCGGCTGACGTTGCCCGTGCCCTGCGAGCTGCCGGCGGCCGGTCTCACCCCCACCGGGTGAGGCGGCCTCACCCGGGCGGGGCGCAGGGTGGGCGGTGTGCGTGGCCCGTCGGTGGGCCACGCGAGCTGGGCAGGGGGTGCGCGCGATGACGGTTCGGGACGTGCCGGATCGACGGCGCAGCGACGTGTTGCACGTGGTCGGGTCGGCCGGCGACCGCCCGCGCGCGGTGGCGCGGCCCGGTCGGGTCAGCCCCGTTCGGCAGTGGCGCGGCCCGGCCGGACCGCCGCGCCGCGAAGACGACCGACGGTGACGACCACCGACACCGGACACGATCGACCTACGGGGGTGGGCAGATGGCTGAGCAGCTGATCTCGGCGTTCGAGAGTTCGCTGGACAAGACCAACCTGATCCTGAAGGACATCGAGGCGGCGTACGGCTGGCCGAAGGAGCAGCGCAACCAGTCGTACGCGGCCCTGCGCACGGTGCTGCACCTGCTGCGCGACCGGATGCCGGTGCAGGAGAGCGTGGAGTTCGCCGCGCAGCTGCCGGTGCTGCTGCGGGGCATCTACTTCGACGGCTGGCAGCCGTCGGACGTGCCGATCAAGCTGAACCGGGACGACTTCCTCTACGAGGTCCGCCAGGGCTTCCCGTACGACGTCGAGGGTGGCCCGGAGCGCGTGGTCCAGGTGGTGCTGGACACCCTGCGTCGGCACGTCACCCAGGGGGAGTGGGAGGACGTCCGCTCCACCATGCCCGGGGACCTGGCCCAACTCGTTCCCTGACGCCCGGACGCCGGCCGGCCGACCCCGACGACGGCGGTCGGTCGGCCGCGTCGGCCCCGGCGGGGCCGCCCGCGTCGGGCGGGCGGGGCGAGGGACGGGCGTCGACGGTGAGGCCGTGCAGCACCGCCACGGCGGCCAGCGGGAACAGGGCGGCGACGGCGAACCCCGGCCCGAAGCCCAGCCCCGCCACGGCCAGCCCGAACAGCGGCGGGGTGGCCGTGGCGGCCACGTTCTGCAGCACGGTCTGTGCGCTGGTGGCCCGGCCCGCCCAGCTCGCCGGGGCCACGTCCGCGACGGCCGCGTACGCGACGCCGTGCCAGCTGACCGTGGCGACGAGGGCGACCAGCAGCAGCGGGGCCGCCGGCGGGGCGTGCAGCGTCTCGGCCACGGCGAGGGCCCCCAGGGCGCCGGCGGTGCCGGCGGCGATGACCCGCAGCGGCCGGAGCCGTTGGGCGGACCGGTCCGACCAGCGGCCGGCGAGCACCCGCGCCGCCGCCGCGACGAGCTGCGCCCCCGCGATCAACGGCCCGGCGGTACGCACCGGCCAGCCGCGTTCGGTGACGAGGTAGTCCAGCGCGTACGCGCCGACGACGAACTGCGCCACGACCAGCAGGGCGCTCGCCCCGTGCACCCGCCACAGCGTCGGCGACCGGTACGGCGACCGCGCGCCGGCCCCGCCGGTGTCGGAGCCGGGCGAGCCGCTCGCGGGCGGGGCGGCGCTGGGCGAACCGCTGGCGGGTCGGGCGGCGGCGGGCGAGGCGGCGCTGGTCCGGCCGGCGGTGGACCTCGGCCCGTCGACCAGCAGCAGGGCGGCCACGATCCCGGTCAGCGCGGAGACCACGGCGGCGACCAGCAGCGCCCGGCGGGGGCCGCCGGAGTCGGCCAGCACCGGCAGGACCGCCGAGGCCGCCGCCACGCCCAGCGGCTGAGACGTCTGCCGGATGCCCATCGCCAGGCCCCGCTCGCCGGGCGCGAACCAGCCGGTCACCACCCGGCCGCTGGCGGCGTACACGGCGGAACCGGCGGCGCCGGCGAGGGCCAGGAGCACGAACAGGGCCGGCCCGGCGGCGGAGGCGGCCCCGGCCAGGAACGCGGCCCCGCCGGTCAGGCCCAGGCCGATGACGAGGCGCTCGCCCCGCCGGTCGGCGAGGACGCCCCAGCCGATGAGGGCGAGCACCATGCCGAGGCTGGGGCAGGCCACCAGCAGGCCCAGCTCCCACAGCGGCAGGTCGGTGGTGCGGCGTAGCGCGGGCAGCAGGAACGGCAGCCCGTACAGGTAGAGGGTGCCTGCGGTCTGCGCGGCGGTGCCGATGCCGAGCATGACCCACCGGCGGGAGTCGGCCATGGCCCGAGGCTAGCCGCCATCCCGATATGAGAGACGATTATCTTGCTATCTGGGAAGTCGGTCCGGGCTCGGCAGTGGCCCTTCGCCCGGCGCCGCATGCGGCGGGCCGGTCGGTTGACGACGGATATCGATGCTGACAGGATATCGGGAGCGCTCCCATCGTCTCGTCGTCGCCGTGGCTGGCGACCCGTAACGAAGGACAGGGAACGCATGCGCATCCACCACCACATCGGTCGGCGCACCAGGTCGGGCCTGCTGGCCGGCCTGCTCGCCGCCACGAGCGCGCTCGCCATGGGCATCACCGTCGCCCAACCCGGCACCGCCGAGGCCGCCGCCAGCCTGAGGAGCCTCGCCGACGCCAAGGGCCGCGACATCGGCTTCGCCCTGGACCCCAACCGGCTCTCCGAGAGCCCGTACAAGCAGATCGCCGACACCGAGTTCAACCTCGTCGTCGCCGAGAACGCGATGAAGTGGGACGCCACCGAGCCGAACCGCAACCAGTTCTCCTTCGGCCAGGGCGACGCGGTCGTCAATTACGCCGCGGGCAGCAACAAGAAGGTGTACGGCCACACCCTGGTCTGGCACAACCAGATGCCCGGCTGGACGTCGAACCTCTCCGGGACCGACCTGCTCGCCGCGATGAAGAACCACATCGCCGGGGTGGCCGGCCACTTCAAGGGCAAGGTCTTCGCCTGGGACGTCGTCAACGAGGCGTTCGCCGACGGCGGCTCCGGCGGACGCCGCGACAGCATCCTCCAGCAGCGCATCGGCAACAGCTGGATCGAGGAGGCGTTCCGCGCCGCCCGCGCCGCCGACCCGGGCGCGAAGCTGTGCATCAACGACTACAGCACCGACGGGATCAACGCCAAGAGCACCGCGATCTACAACCTGGTGAAGGACTTCAAGGCCCGGGGCGTGCCGATCGACTGCGTCGGCTTCCAGGCGCACCTGATCATCGGGCAGGTCCCCGGCGACATGCAGGCCAACCTCCAGCGCTTCACCGACCTCGGCGTCGACGTGCGGGTCACCGAGCTGGACATCCGGATGTCCACCCCGGCGAACTCCTCGAAGCTGGCCACGCAGGCCGCCGACTACAAGAAGGTCTTCAACATCTGCCTCGCCGTGGCCCGGTGCCAGGGCGTCACCGTGTGGGGCATCACCGACAAGTACTCCTGGATCCCGGGAGTCTTCCCCGGTGAGGGCGCGGCGCTGATCTGGGACGACAACTACGCGCCGAAGCCCGCGTACCAGGCGGTCGCCGAGGCACTCGGCAGCGGCACCACCCCGACCACGCCCGCACCGACCACCCCGGTCCCGACCACGCCGGCCCCCACCACGCCCGCGCCCACCACGCCGCCCCCGACCACGCCCGCCCCGAACGGCAGCTGCACGGTGACGTACGTGCCGAACTCCTGGGGCAACGGCTTCACCGCCGAGATCCGGATCCGCAACGACGGCCCCGACCCCGTCAACGCCTGGAGCTTCGGCTTCTACTTCACCGCCGGGCAGCAGGTCACCAACGCCTGGAACGCCACCGTCAGCCAGTCCGGCACCCAGGTGCTGGCCCGCAACGCCAGCTACAACGGCGCCGTGGCCGTCGGCGGCACGGTGAGCTTCGGCTTCCAGGGCACCCACACCGGGTCCAACCCGTCGCCCACCAGCTTCACGTTCAACGGCAAGGTCTGCGCCAACGGCTGACCGCCCGCGTCCCGCCGGCACACCGGGCGAACCGGACGTGCCGGCGGGACGCGCCGTCTACGGTGGGGTTAGAGAAGATCGTGCCGGGGGTACCACCCGTCGCACGACGAACCCCCGCCGCGCGGCGGGGCGGGAACCTGGCGAGGAGCACCGCATGGCACTCAACGACGACGACATCCAGACGACCAGCGGCGGCGGCCTGGAGGGCCCGGCCGACGGTGGTGCCACCCCCGGTCAGCAGGACGGCGGTGCCGACGGTGGCGCGGAGGGTCCGGCTGACGGCGGGGCCACCCCGGGCCACCAGGACGGCGGCGCCGACGGCGGTGCCGAGGGCCCGGCCGACGGCGGCGCGACCCCCGGTCAGCAGGACGGCGGCGCCGACGGTGGCGCGGAGGGCCCGGCCGACGGCGGGGCCACCCCGGGCCACCGGGACGGCGGCGCCGACGGCAGCGCCGGCTGACGCCTCGCGATGACGATCACCGACCCGCCGGGCGGCCACGGCCGCCCGGCGGTCCCGTCTGCCGCCGCCCGCGCCCTCGCGCGCTGCATCGCCGTCGAGCCGGGCAAGTTCGCCGCCGCACACTGGGGCCGGGCGCCGCTGCTGTCCCGCGCCGCCGAGCTGCCCAACGCCGACGGCTTCACCGACCTGCTCGGCCCCGCCGACGCCGACGAGCTGCTCAGCCGGCGCGGGCTGCGTACCCCCTTCCTGCGCATCGCCAAGGACGGCCAGCTCGTGCCGGCGGCGCGCTGGACCGGCGGCGGCGGCGCGGGCGCCGAGATCGGCGACCAGGTCCTCGACGAGCGGGTCCTGGAGCTGTACGCCTCCGGCGCGACCCTGGTGCTGCAGGGCCTGCACCGCACCTGGCCCGCCCTGATCGACTTCGCCCGCGACCTCGGCACCGCCCTCGCGCAGCCGCTGCAGGTCAACGCCTACCTGACCCCGGCCGGCAGCCAGGGCTTCGCCACCCACTACGACACCCACGACGTCTTCGTGCTCCAGGTCGACGGGCGCAAGCACTGGCGCATCCACCCGCCGGTGCTGCCCGACCCCCTCGAACGGCAGCCGTGGGGCGGCCGGGCCGACGAGGTCTCCGCGACCGCCCAGGGCCCCGCCGCGCTCGACGTGGTCCTCGAACCGGGCGACGCGCTCTACCTGCCGCGCGGCTGGCTGCACAGCGCCCAGGCCCAGGAGACCAGCTCCCTGCACCTGACCGTGGGCATCCGGGCGCTGACCCGGTACGCCATCGTCGAGGAGCTGCTCGCCCTCGCCGCCGCCGACGCCCGGCTGCGCGCCGGCCTGCCGTTCGGCACCGACGTGGCCGACCCCGACGCGATCGAACCGGAGCTGACCGAGACCGTCGAGGCGCTGCGGGACTGGCTGCTGCGCGCCGACCCGGCCGCCGTGGCCGCGCGGCTGCGCCAACGTGCCTGGCCGGCCGCCCGGCCCGCCCCGATCCGGCCCCTCGCCCAGGCCGCCGCGCTCGCCGCCGTCGCCGTCGACACCCGGCTCGCGCCCCGGCCGGGACTGCGCTGGCGGCTCGACCCGACCGGGGACGACAAAGTCGCGCTGCGACTGTTCGACCGGGTGCTCACCCTGCCCGCCGGCTGCGAGCCGGCGCTGCGCGCGCTGCTCACCGGCACGGTGGCCCGGGTCGGCGACCTGCCCGGTCTCGACGACGCCGACCGGGTCGTCCTCGCCCGCCGTCTGCTGCGCGAGGCGATCGCGGTTCCTGCGGAGTAAGGAAGGGCCCCCTGTTAACGCTTTCGGTATAGGAAGGGCCCCTTCCTAACCGCGCGGGGGGCTCGGCACCGCGCGGCGCGGCTCAGCGGGCGAGGACCAGCAGCACCCCGGTCGTCACCAGGCCCGCCACCAGGACGACCGTGACCGGCCGGGGCGACAGCACCGCGTGCCGACGGTCCGCGAGCCGCTTGGCCAGGGCCAACCCGACCAGCGGGCCGAGCAGGGTCACCACCAGCGCCAGCACCGGGAGGCCCACCGCCAGGTCCCCGCCGTTGCGCGCCCCGAGCGCCCGGGCGCCCAGGCCGAGGGCGAACATCAGCGCCGCGCCCACCACCCCGCACAGCGCCAGCAGCGGGTTCGCCGAGGCGGGCAGCTCGCCGGGCTGCCGGGTGCGGTCCAGCAGCCCGCGCACCCCGTGCAACAGCAGCAGCGGGTCGCCCGAGGCGTCCCGGGCCGGGCCTGGCGGGTCGCCGAGCCGGCGGGCACCCGCGCCCAACCGGGCCCGCAACTGCTGCCACAGGTGGGCCGCCTCGGCGTCCACCCGCTCCACCAGCTCCCGCGCGTCGGCCGCCTCCCGCTCGGCCTCGCGCAACTGCTCGGCGGCCTCGGCGACGGCCCGCTCGGCGGCGGCGCACTGCTGCTCGTGCCAGGCGTGGGCCTCGGCGCGCTGGGTGCGCACCCGGTCGGTCAGCTCGGCCAGCCGCCGCACCTGCGCCGCGTACGTCTCACTGGTCACCGGTTCGTTCACGCCGACGGTCCGTAGGGGATGATGACCTGCCCGGTGCGGTGCGCCGCCCGGTCGAAGAAGAGCCCCCGCCACGGCCGGGGATACCAGTCGGGGCCGCCGCTGCCCGGGTACAGCGACGAGCCCAGCTCGCCGCCCTGCACGTCGAGGGCCACCCACGCGCCGATCTGGTCGGTGCGGGCGGCCGGCCCGCCGAGGTCGACCCGCATCCGGGCCACGCCGCGCCACCAGGCCAGCACGTGCGTGCGCCGCTCCGGGCCGTCGTGCAGGATGCGCCGCAGGTGCTCCAGTCCGGTGCGCCCGCCGACCCGCGCGGCCAGCCGCCCCGCCGCAGCGTCGACCGCGTACAGCAGCAGGTAGTGCGGGGTGGCGGGGGTGCCCGGCCGGTCCAGGGCCGCCGCCGTCTCGGCCATCAGCTCCGGTACGGTCTCGTCGTCGTACCAGGCGGCGTCGTCGGCCAGGTCGGCGTAGAGCTCCCGGGCGGCCGGGTCGGCGTCGGGGTCGAGGCAGGCGATGGAGTACCGGGCGGTGCCGGGACGGTGCTGGCGGGCCAGCGACCGGGCGGCGGCGTCCAGCACGGCGCACGCCTCGTCGACGCGGGTGCCCAGCACGGCGAGGTTGCGCCCGGGGGCCCGGGGCAGCCGCAGCGCCGCCGAGCGGGCCTGCACGTCGATGATCTCTCCGAGCAGCGCCACCGGGGTGCGCGGCACCCCGTCGCCCTCGGGCGGGGTGAGCGCCCGGAAGTCGGGGGCGTCGGCGAGCCGGGGGATCGCGTCGCCGTCGAAGAGCCGGGCCGGCTTCGCGTCGGCGGGGCGCATCCGCCACAGCCGGTGCTGCAGCTCGCTCCACGCGTCCCAGTCGCTGGCCGACGGGATGCGCGCCACCTCGTTGCCCTCGACCAGGCCCGACTCGGCGTTGACCACGGCGTGGTGGCGGGGCAGCGACTGGGCGGCGTCGTTGCGTTCGGCGAGGATGCGCAGCGCCTTGGGCAGCGCGATGCGCAGGGTGAACTGGGCGACCAGCGCCGGCCGCCCCCACAGCGCCTCGATGCCGCGCACGTCCTGCGAGGCCAGCACCAGGTGGATGCCCTGGGAACGGCCCCGGCGGGCCAGGTCTTCGAGCAGGTCGGCGGCCTCCCGGGCGACCACGTCCCGGCCGGCCAGCAGCGCCTGGAACTCGTCGACCACCGCGACGATGCGGGGCCAGTGCCCGGTCGGGTCGACCGCCCGCAGCTCGGCGAGCTTGGTCACCTCGTGCTTCTTGGCCGCGTCGGCGCGCCGGCGCAGCTCCTCGGCGAGGAACCGCAGTAGGGCCAGCCCGAACTCCCGGTCGGTGTTGACGTTGATCCCGACCAGCCGCATGTGCGGCAGCCAGCTCGGGTCCCGCCGGCCCTGGGCGAACCGGGCGAAGGACACCCCCTCCTTGAAGTCGAGCAGATAGAACTCCAGCTCGGCGGGGGAGTAGCGGGAGGCCAGCGCCCCGATCCAGGCGAAGATCAGGTTGGTCTTGCCGGTGCCGGACGGCCCCCCGATCAGCGCGTGCGGCGGATAGTCGCCGAGATTGAGCAGCACCGGGCGGCCGTGCGGGCCCTCGCCGATCGGCGCGGTCAGCCCCGTCGAGGAATCCTCCCGCCACATCTGCTCCGGCGGCGGCAGCAGGTCGGTGAACGGGGCCGGCGGGGGGCCGGCGTTGACCCGGGCGGCGACCTGCCGGCACGTCTCGGTGACGAGCGTGGCCGGGGGCGGCGGGTCCAGGGTCACCGGCAGGCCGGGCGGGCCGCCCATCCGGGCGCCGTCGGGGCCCACCACGACCCGGGTCACCGTCGGGTCGTCGGGCACCGGGACGCCGCGGATCACCAGGTGCACCCCGCACGCCGCGCCGGTGCGGACGACCCGGTCGAGCTGGCCGCGCTCGTGCCGGGACAGCTCGTCGCCGCCGAGCAGCACCGCCACCCGCCACGGCTCCGGACGGCGGCCCGTCGCGGCGGCCAGCTCCCGCAGCGAGCGGTACTCCCCGGCGAGCACGGTCTCGTTGATCCGGCGGATCTGCTCCACCAGGTCGTCCAGCAGCCGGCCCAGCCCGCCGGGGCCGACGAAGGTGAGCAGCCCGGCGGTGCCCAGCGGGGCGAAACCGGCCAGCCCGCCGCCGAGGTGCTCCGGGTCGTAGCCGAACAGCCGCACCGCGCCCGGGTCGGCCCGGCCCAGGCTGCGCAGCAGCAGCGCCGGCACCACGGCCGCCCCGCCGTCGGCCCCGGCCCCGCTCAGGTGCACGTGCCCGGCGTCGAGCAGCGGCACCAGCGCCGGCACCGGCTCCGCGCCGGGGATGCGCACGGTGCCGACGCGTGCGGCGCCGGGGGTCTCGCCGCGACCGGCCGGCGTCACGGTCCACCGCGCCCAGTCGGCGCTGGCCGCGCCGGGCGCCTCGCGGCGGGCGGCGTCGACGGCCCGGCGGGCCAGCTCGGCGATCCGGGCGGTGTGCCGGGCGTCGATCTCGGCGAGCCGCCGGTCCCGCTGCGCCCCCACCTTCTCCGGAACGGCCGCCGCGGCGCGCTGCACCCGGGCCAGCCGGTCCCGGGCGGCGGCCAGCTCGGCGTCGGCGTCGGCGAGCCGGTGCCGGGTGGCGCCCAGCGCCTCGGAGAGCATCCCCCGCACCCGGGTCACCAGCTGGGTGCGGCGGTCAGCCATCGGACCCCCGGCCGGCGCGCCCGGTGGGCGGCGCGGGACGCACGGGGGGCAGGCCCTGCGCGGCCCGCTCCCGGGCGGCGCGCTCGCGGTCCGCCCGCTGCCGCGTCGCCTCGTCCCAGGCGTCGCGTTCGGCCTCGCGGCGTTTCTGCTGCGCGGGCCCGCTCTCCTTGTCGGCCTGCCCCTCGTCGCGGGGCAGGTCCTTGCCGAGGCGGGCCAGCAGCACGGCGGTGACCACGCCGGCGGTGACGGCCGCGTCGGCGGCGTGCGGCTGCTCCTCGCCGCTGCCTCGCGGCGGCGGGGGCATCCGGCAGACCCGGGTCAGCAGCGTCTCCAGCACCGGCGGGGGCAGCCCGGGCAGCAGGTCGCGCACCCGGCCGTCCAGCTCCCGACGCAGCCGGGGCAGGTCGTCGGCGCGGGGCGGGTGCCCGAGCAGTTCCCCGGCCAGCTCGCGCAGCAGCGGCGGGGCGAGCGCGGCCAGGCCGAGGCCGACGTCGGCGTGCGCGGCACGCAGCTCGCGGTGCAGCCGGTCCCGGTCGCCGCCACGGACCCCGTCGGCGACCCGGCGCAGCAGCTCCCGGGAGTCACCGATCCGCTCGTCCGGCTCGTCTGGCGCGCCCTCCCGGCCGCCGGTCAGCTCCGCCACCCGCACCGCCCACCAGCGGCGCAGCACCGGGTTGTCGTCGCGGGCCGGGGGCGGTCCGTCGCCGGGGGCGGGCGGCGCGTCGCGCGGGGCGTCGTGCACCTGCCGGTCGCCGGCCGGGCGGGAAGGCGGCGCGCCGTCGGGGGCCAGGCCGATGGCCGAGAGGTACGTCGACAGTTGCTCCTGGGCCACCCGCAGCGCGTGCCCGGCGGCCTCGGCGTGCTCGACGGCCGCGGACAGCTCCGGCACCCCCATCGGGTTGGCCGACTCCTGTCGCACCCAGCGCAGCCGCTCGGTGGCCTGACCGAACTTCTCCAACGCGAGGGCGAGCTGGGCCAGCGGGAACTCCTCCGCGGCGGCCCGCACCTGGGCCCCGACGTCCTCGATGATGGACACGCCCGCCCCTACAGGGTCGAAACGTAGAGTTGCGCCTGCTCCACCGCGACGAGGGTCGCCGCGAGGCACTCCTCCAGCTCCTGACTGGCCTGGGTCAGTGACGCCTGCGCCGCCTCGACGGTCTCGTGCCCGCTGCCCTCCAGCGCCCCGGCCAGTGTCTGCTGCGCCTCGGCCAGCTTCTCGCCGGCGGCCTGCACTGCGGTCTGCCCGTCACCGATCTGTTGGAGGGCGACATCGATGGCTGCCTTCAGCTCGGCGACGCTCGCCACGGGGACCTCCTGGGGGCGGGGAGATCTCCATTACAACCCATCCCCCGTGGGCAGAGAACATCCGCCCTGTCGGTGTTGCTGCCCGGCTGTCCGATTACGTCACTGACGTGCGCAAACCGCGCCCGAATGTCTCGCCCGTGCGTCACCCGATCCCACCCACGGGACTCGCCCCCCTCGGCGGGGCGGGCGGCGGGGCCGGAATGGGGTGGGGTCAGGTGGGGAGCCAGCGGGGGCCCTGGACCTCGGCGCCCAGCGCGCCCACCCGGGAGCGCAGCTCACGGTCGGCGGTGACCACGAGGCGGCGGCGGCCCGGGGCGGCCCCGACGAGGCCGACGATGGTGTCGTCGCCCGAACCCGGGGCGGCGACCACCCGCACGCCCGGCACGGCCGGGACGCCCCGCGCGGCGCCCTCCACCACCAGCACCACCTCCGCCGGCCCGGGCAGGTGCGGCGGGACCCCGGACTCGGCCAGCGGGACGAGGGCGTCGCGCAGCCGAGCGGTGGCCCCGGCCCGGTCCCGCCACCACCCGTCGGGGCGTGAGCCCACCACGTTGGCGGCGTCCACGATCAGCAACGGCGTCGGCTCCATGCCCCCAGCCTGCCACCGCCGTGCGGTCGTCCCCGCCCGGCCCGCCGGGGCACCCGCCCGCGCCGTCGCCCCGGTGCCGGCCCTACCGCCCGCGCTGCGCGCCTCCGCCCCGCTCCCACCCGGCCCGTCCCCGCCCCGGCCGCGTTTGTCGCGCCGACCGCCGGGTAGCCACCGCCGACCGTGCCGGCGGCGACCGCACCGGCGAGCGTGCCCGACCCGCGGGAGGACAACGATGATGGGACCCGGCGACCTCGGCTCCGACCCGTGGGACGAGTTCCTGGCCCGGTACTTCGGCCGGGGCGAGGGGGGACGCCGGCCGGCGCACCGGGTCGACATCACCCGGCTGATGACCGCCGACGCCCGGGAGATGCTCGCCGACGCGGCCCGCCGGGCTGCGCAGCGGCACAGCAACGACCTCGACACCGACCACCTGCTCTGGGCGGCGTTGCAGCGCGAGGCGCTGCGTGACCTGGTACGCCGGGCCGGCGCCGACCCGGACGCCCTGGTCAACGCCCTCGGCGGGCGCGGCGAGGGCAGGCCCGGGGGAGAGGTGCCGCCGAACCTGTCCCTGACCCCGGCCGCGAAGCGGGCGCTGCTCGACGCCCACCAACTGTCCCGCGCGATGGGCGCCAACTACATCGGCCCCGAGCACATCCTGATGGCGCTGCCGCTGAACCCGGAGTCGCCGGCGGGCCGGATGCTGGCCGCCGGCCGGATCCAGCCCGAGTCGTTGCAGGCGGCCAGCGCCGAGCGCGGCCCGATGTCCGGCCCGAAGCCCGACCACGGCACCCCGACCCTCGACCAGTACGGCCAGGACCTCACCGAGCTGGCGCGCAACGACCAGATCGACCCGGTGATCGGGCGGGCCGCCGAGATCGAGCAGGCCGTGGAGATCCTGTCCCGGCGGACGAAGAACAACCCGGTGCTCATCGGCGAGGCCGGCGTCGGCAAGACCGCGATCGTGGAGGGCCTGGCCGAGCGGATCTGCGACGGCGACGTGCCGCAGACGCTGATCGGCAAGCGGGTGGTGCAGCTCGACCTGGCCGGCCTGGTCGCCGGCACCCGCTACCGGGGCGACTTCGAGGAGCGGCTCAAGAAGGTCATCGAGGAGATCCGCGCCCACCGCGACGAGCTGATCATCTTTCTCGACGAGATCCACACCCTGGTCGGCGCGGGCGGGGCGGGCAGCGAGGGCGGCATGGACGCGTCCAACATGCTCAAGCCGGCGCTGGCCCGCGGTGAGCTGCGGGTGATCGGCGCGACCACCCTGGACGAGCACCGCCGCAGCATCGAGAAGGACGCCGCGCTCGCCCGCCGGTTCCAGCCGGTGCTGGTGCCCGAGCCCACCGTCGAGGACACCGTCGCCATCCTGCGCGGCCTGCGGGACCGCTACGAGGCCCATCACCAGGTCCGGTTCACCGACGAGGCGCTGGTCGCCGCCGCCGAGCTGTCCGACCGGTACGTCACCGACCGGTACCTGCCCGACAAGGCCATCGACCTGATCGACCAGGCCGGGGCCCGGGTGCGGCTGCGCACCCGCACCCCCGCCTCCGACGTGCGGGAGCTGGAGCAGCAGCTCGACGAGGTGCGCCGGGACAAGGAGCAGGCGGTCGCCGACGAGCAGTACGAGCGGGCGTCGGCCCTGCGCGACCGGCTCGCCGAGCTGGAGGCGCAGATCAGCCGGGCCAAGGGCGACGACGGCAGCGGCTCCCAGGTCCCGGCCGTCGGCCCGCAGGAGATCGCCGAGGTGGTGTCCCGGGCCACCGGCATCCCGGTCGCCCAGCTCACCGAGGAGGAACGCGACCGGCTGCTGCGCCTGGAGGGGCACCTGCACCAGAAGGTCGTCGGCCAGGAAGACGCGGTCGGCGCGGTCGCCGAGGCGGTGCGCCGCTCCCGCACCGGGCTGGCCGACCCGAACCGGCCGATGGGCAGCTTCCTCTTCCTCGGCCCCACGGGCGTGGGCAAGACCGAGCTGGGCCGGGCCCTGGCGGAGGCGCTGTTCGGCGAGGCCGACCGGATGATCCGGCTGGACATGAGCGAGTTCCAGGAGCGGCACACCGTCGCCCGGCTCGTCGGTGCGCCCCCCGGCTACGTCGGCTACGAGGAGGCCGGCCAGCTCACCGAGGCGGTGCGCCGCCGCCCGTACGCGGTGGTGCTGCTCGACGAGATCGAGAAGGCCCACCCCGACGTGTTCAACATCCTGCTCCAGGTGCTCGACGACGGCCGGCTCACCGACAGCCAGGGCCGGACGGTGAACTTCAAGAACACCGTACTGATCATGACGAGCAACCTCGGTTCGGAGCTGATCACCGGCACCCAGCGCGCCGTGGGCTTCGGCGCGGGCGAGCCCGGCTCCGAACGGGAGAGCGACGAGCTGCGCGAGCGGCTGATGCGTCGGCTCCAGGAGAACTTCCGCCCTGAGTTCCTCAACCGCATCGACGAGGTGATCATCTTCCGGCGGCTGGAGCAGCAGCAGCTGCGCCAGATCACCGAGCTGCTGCTGGAGGAGACCCGCCGCCGCCTGCACGCCCAGGACATCGACGTCGCGTTCACCGTCGCCGGGATCGACTGGCTCGCCGAGCACGGCTACCAGCCGGAGTTCGGTGCCCGCCCGCTGCGCCGGGTGATCCAGCGCGAGGTGGACAACCGGCTGTCCCGGATGCTGCTGGAGAGCGCCGTCTCGCCCGGGCAGCGGGTCACCGTGGACGCCCGCGACGGCGCGCTGGCCTTCGAGGTGGGCGCCGGCGACCGGGGCTACACCGCCGCCACGACGTCCCACCCCCGGTGAAGGGGCGGAGGCCGCAGATGACCGAGCCCGAGGAGGCCGCCGAGGAGGCCGGGACCGACCCGGACCGCAGCGAGCCGATCGAGGCACCGCCGACGGCCAACCCCGCGCGGGTGCGGGTGCCGCCGGAGGGCCTGGGTTCCCACACGGGCGATCCGGAGCCGTCCGGGCCGCCGCCCGGAGAGGAGGCGTGATGGTACGCGAGGCGCGACTCGATCCCGAGGTCGAGGTGCTCTGGGAGGACTTCCACGCCGAGGTGAACGTGACCTCCGAGCAGCTGCGCAGCTGGCTGCTGACCCGCGGCTCCGGCACGGAGTCGTTCGGGGCGGGGCCCGACCTCGACCTGCCCGAGCCGGGCCGGCAGATCCTGGCCGTGCTGCGCAAGCGCAAGGTCGACCTGACCCGCGAGGACATCGAGGTGATGCGGGAGGCGGTCGACCGGATCCGGTCCCTGACCGCCGCCCGCCCGGCCGACGGCGTCGCCGACGACGAGTGGCGGCGTGCCCTGCTCGACCTGGGCCACGACGCCCTCGTGGAACGCTGACCTCCCGTCCGTCGGCCCGCCGGGCCCGCGTGCGACGGGCCCGACCGGCGAAGGCCCCGCTGCCCGGTGACGGCGGCGGGGCCTCGGCCGGGCCGGGCTCACTCCGGTTCCAGGCTGCCGATCTGCAGGCCGAAGGCGTCGGCGGCGGCCTGGCGTTCCCCGCGCGCCCGCTCCTCGCGGCTGAGCAGGGTGGCGTACTCGGTCACGTCGGCGGGGCCGGGGACCTCGGGCAGGCGGCGCAGGAACGCCTCCACGTCCCGGGCGGCGGCGCTGTGCGCGGCGGCCGCCACGCGCAGGGTCTCCCGGTCGTCGGCGGTCGGCTGGGCATCGGTCATGGGCCCGTGATACCCACCGTCAGGCGATTCGCACCCCGGAACCGGCGCCCCCGGCGAGCGGCCCGGCCGGGGCCGACCGGCGTACCCCGAAGTCGGGGTGCCGCAGCAGCCAGGCCAGGTAGTCGGGGTGCGTGGCGAGCGAGTCGTCGTACACGGCCACCGCCGCCTCCAGCACCTCCTCGGCGAAGCTCGCGCCGGCCGAGTCGGGGTGCCAGCCCAGCAGCAGCCGCCAGCGCAGCGGCGCCCCGGCCAGCCGGCGGGTCACCAGGCCGGGCACCGGGCGGAAGGTGGCCTGGCACAGGGCCACCGCTGCGCCGGCCTCCACCAGGTCGATGCAGCCGCGCACGTCGGCCTCGTACACCTTGCGGGGGGTGAAGCCGGCGCGGGCGCAGGCGGCGGCGAAGCAGTCGCCGAAGCAGCCGTCGCCCGGTGCGGCGACCCACTGCTCGGCGCGCAGGTCCACCAGCCGCACCTCGTCGTGGTCGGACATCGGGTGCTGCTCGGGCAGCAGCACCTGCACCGGCTCCAACGCCACCTCCCGCCAGGCCAGCCCGTACCCGGCCGGCGGAACGGCGTCGCCGCAGACCCCGACCAGCGCGTAGTCCAGCCGGCCGCCGCCGACGAGCTGGGCCAGCTCGTCGGCGGACCAGGAGGCGTACGTGGTGATCTGGGCCTGTGGGTGCGCGGCGGCGAGCCGGTGCACCAGGCGGCCGAGGATGGGGCTGTTCACCCCGCCGAAGCGGTACCGGGCGGGGGTCGGGCCCGCGCCGGCCAGCCGGGCCGCCTCGTCCTGGAGACCCTGCATGGCCGGCAGCAGCACCCGGGCCCGGGCCAGCACCAGCTCGCCGAGCGCGGTGGGGCGGGCGCCCCGGCGGTCCCGTTCGAACAGCGGCCCGCCCAGCGCCCGCTCGATGCGTTGGAGCTGGGCGGTCAGCGCCGGCTGGGCCAGGCCGAGCGTGGACGCCGCCTTCGTCACGCTCCCTGTCTCCGCGATGGCGCAGACCACCCGCAGGTGTCTCAGCTCCAGATTCATACGGTGACGGTATGACCACGGAAGGATCGATGGAAGGGCCCTAGTGGATAGGAGTTGGCCAATGTCTATTGGTGACCGCCCGGTATCCGGTCGGTGATCCCCTGGTAACCGTCCGGTATCCGGTCAGTCACCGGGTGGAAGCAGGTCCGACGCGTACGTGGGCCGGCCCGTCACGGCGTCGCGGACCTTGTCCACCACCCCCACCGCCGGCTCGACGATCCGGTTCCACGGCGGGCTCGCCGGCGTCCCCGGGTGCGGCCGGGTGGGCGCGGCCTCCTCGGCGATCTCCCACCGGTTGCCCAGCCGGATCAGCTCGGCGGCGGTGGCCACCTCGCGTAGCGACGCCAGCAGCGCCGCCGTCCCGGCGACGTGCCGGCGTACCCGGTCGGCCACGTCGGCCAACGCCGGATCCGCCGGCCCGGCCAGCGCCTTCAGGGCGGCCAGCAGCTCGGCCGCCGCCCCGGCCTCCCGGTCGACCGCCGCAGCCGCCCCGGGCACGGCCGCCCGGACGGCGGGGAAGAGGTACTGCTCCTCCGCCGACAGGTGCCGCGACACCACGGCGGTCAGCACCTCGACGACCTCGGCGAGCCGCTGCGGCGCGGCGTCCGGACCGGTGACCCGGTCGACCAGGTCGAGCAGCTGCCGGTGCTCGCGGCCGACGAGGTCGACCACGCTCGGGCCGCCGGGTCGGTAGCCCTCCTCGGGTACGGGCGGCAGCGGCGGCAGGGGAACGGTCATGGTGCCCTCCTCGGCGGGCGGGCGCGCGCTGCGAGGAGAAGGCGGCCCGGTGAGCGGTGCGGGACGGCAGCGGCGGTACCCAGACCGCGTACCGCCGAAACGGCGGGCCCGCGCGACCAGGCCGCCCGGGGCGCCGGCGGCGGTGTCGGGCGGCCGGGGGAGCTGCCCGACCGGCGCGGCTGGTATGAAGAACCGATGACGAGCGACGCCGCCTCCGCCCCGCCCGACCCCACCGCCGAGGTCGTCGACCTCTGCCGCGACCTGCTGCGCATCGACACCACCAACACCGGGGACAACGCCACCAGCGCGGGCGAGCGCGTCGCCGCCGAGTACGTCGCGGATAAGCTCGCCGAGGTGGGCGTCGAGTCCCGCATCCACGAGTCCGCCCCCGGCCGGGCCAACCTCGTCGCCCGCATCCCCGGCGCCGACCCCGGCCGGGACGCCCTGCTCGTCCACGGCCACCTCGACGTCGTCCCCGCCGACGCCGACGAGTGGTCGGTGCACCCGTTCTCCGGCGAGCTGCGTGACGGCTACCTGTGGGGCCGGGGCGCGATCGACATGAAGGACTTCGACGCCATGGTGCTGGCCGTGGTGCGGAACTGGCAACGCACCGGCGTCCGGCCCGCCCGCGACATCGTGCTGGCGTTCACCGCCGACGAGGAGGCCGGCAGCGACTACGGGGCGCACTACCTCGTCCAGCACCACCGCGACGCCTTCGACGGCTGCACCGAGGCCATCGGCGAGGTCGGCGGCTTCTCCTACACCGTCGACGACTCCCAGCGGCTCTATCTCATCGAGACCGCCGAGAAGGGCATCGACTGGCTGCGGCTGCACGCCAAGGGCCGCCCCGGCCACGGCTCGATGGTGCACGACGACAACGCCGTCACCGCGCTCGCCGAGGCCGTCGCCCGCATCGGCCGGCACCGCTTCCCCGTGGTCGTCACCGACACCGTGCGCGCCTTCCTGGAGGAGGTCTCCGACCTGCTCGGCGTCGAACTCGACCCCGATGACCCGGAGACGGCCATCGCCAAGCTCGGCCCCATCGCCAACATCATCGGCGCGACCATCCGCAACACCGCCAACCCGACCCGGCTCGCCGCCGGCTATAAGGACAACGTCATCCCCGGCCGGGCCACCGCCACCATCGACTGCCGCAGCCTGCCCGGCCAGTCCGAACTCCTCGAACAGCAGCTGCGCGAGCTGGTCGGCCCCGACATCGCCATCGAGTACGTCCACCGCCAGCCCGCCCTGGAGACCACCTTCGACGGCGACCTCGTCGAGGCCATGTCGGCGGCGCTGCGCGCGGAGGACCCGGGCGCCCGGCCCGTGCCCTACATGCTCTCCGGCGGCACCGACGCCAAGGCGTTCTCCCAGCTCGGCATCCGCTGCTTCGGCTTCGCCCCGCTGCGGCTGCCGCCCGACCTCAACTTCTCCGGCCTGTTCCACGGCATCGACGAGCGGGTGCCGGTGGACGGACTACAGTTCGGCGTGCGGGTTCTCGACCGCTTCCTCCGGAATTGCTGACCGTGTCGGCCGCCCCATCCCGCCCGGCACGGATCGTCCCCCATCGCGAAGGGAACGCACATGACCGACCAGCACGGTGAGCTGGACGCCGCCCTGGAGCGGGTGATCGACGCCGCCCGCCACCACCTGGCCGCCGTCCGCGCCGCACAGGGCCGCATCGACGACGACGACGTCTGGCAGGCGTACGTCGCCCTGAACAACGCCTCGTTCGCCTACGACGAGCAGTTGCTCGACGCGTTCGGCGAGGTCACACCCTGGGACGTCGAGTCCATCGACCCCGACGAGGCCGACGAGCGCTTCGGCGCGGCCGACGGCGTCGAGGCGACCGACCCGCACCCCCGGGTCATCTCGGTGCGCCAGCGCCGCGACTACCGGGTGCCCAGCGTCGCCGCGCTGATCCGGGCCGCCGAGGCCGCCCGCCGCGAGGGCACCCCCGAGGAGGACGAGGCCGCACCCGTCGAGGGCGTCGGCGAGGCGGTGCTGGAGCTGCTGCAGAGCGGCGACGGTTCGCTGTCCGCGCTGGACGTGCCGGAGCTGGAGCCGCTCGACGGGGTCGTGATGGTCAGCGAGGTCGGCACCCCCGTCGACCTGGAGTCCTTCGACGACGACGACCCGGTGGGCCCGTTCCAGCCGGCCGCCGACGACCGCCTCGTGGGCCGCCTCGACGAGCACCCGTTCCTCGACCTGACCGACGAGGAGCACGACCACGCGGGCCACGACCACGCGGGGCACCACCACTAGGCCGGGCTCGTCCCGGGGCCCGGCCAGCCGGCCGGGCCCCGGGACGCCGGGCTCGTGCCGCCCGGGTCAGTACGACAGGCCGGGTTGCGGCTGGTTCACCACACGGCGCCGCAGCACCACCTGCCGCGTGCCGTCCCGGTACAACCGCACCCGGGCCAGCTCCCACCCGGAGAACTCCGCCTGGATCGCCAACTGCGCCGCGGCGGTCAGCCGGTCGACGTTCGAGGGCAGCCGCAGCGGCGCGTATTCGTAGTCCATGCGTTCCATGCTGCCCAGCCCGGCGGCCGTCCGCCACCCTCCGCGCCCCGCCCGGCCCAGCCCGGCAGCGCGGGGGCCTGGCCGGATCCGCTCAGCCGTCCCGCTCGGGATAGCCCACCGGCACCGCCGACACGTCGTCGAGCGCGACGATGATCTCCGCCGGCAGCGTCATCCGCTCCACCTGGAGCGCGCCGAGCAACTGCCCGACCGTCCGCGCGCCGAGGATCGGCGCCGTCACGCCCGGCCGGTCCCGGATCCACGCGAGCGCCACCTCCAGCGGCGACACGCCCAACCCCCCGGCCGCCGTGGCCACCGCCTCCACGATGCTGGAGCAGCGCGGCTCCAGGTACGTCGCCACGAACGGCTCGAAGTGCGGCGACGCCGCCCGCGAGTCCGCCGGCCGGCCGTGCCGGTACTTGCCGGTGAGCACCCCCCGCCCCAACGGCGACCAGGGCAGCACCCCCAGCCCCAGCGCCGCGCACGCCGGCAGCACCTCCCGCTCGACGCCCCGCTCCAGCAGCGAATACTCCACCTGGGCGGCCACCACCGGCGCCCGCCCCGGCCAGGCCGCCTGCCAGGCCGCCGCCCGGGCCGTCTGCCAGCCCGAGAAGTTCGACACCCCGACGTAGCGGACCCGGCCGCTGGCCACCGCGTGGTCCAGCGCCGCGAGGGTCTCCTCCAGGGGTGTGTCCGGGTCGTACCCGTGCACCTGCCACAGGTCGACGTGGTCCGTGCCGAGCCGGCGCAGCGAGGCGTCCAGGGTGCGCAGCAGGTGACCCCGGGAGCCGTCCCGGCGCCGGCCGCTGCCCGGCCGCAGCCCCGCCTTCGTCGCGATCAGCAGCTCGTCGCGGGGAACCAGGCTGCCCAGCAGCGACCCGATGACCGACTCCGCGTCCCCGTCGCCGTACACGTCGGCGGTGTCCACCAGGTTGCCGCCCGCGTCGAGAAAGCTCTTGAGCTGGGCGGCCGCGTCGTCGGCGTCGGTGTCCCGGCCCCAGGTCATGGTGCCGAGCGCGAGCCGGGAAACCGCCAGCCCGCTTCGGCCGAGCGGTCGCTGTTGCATGGGTGAACCTTATTTCGAACCCGCCGCCACGGATATCCTCGCTCCCGTCAAGTTCCTGCTCGCCCTCCGGGCGACACCCTGCACCCGGCCGGGCGGCGGGTTCGGGGGGTGAGCCGGTGATCGGCCGGGCGGCCCGCATTGCGTAACCTGATGCGACCTGTGGTGCGCCGATGGGGGAGGACCAGTGCGACTCGGGCTCAGTCTCGGATACCAGACGGCGTGGAGCACACCCGCCGACCATGTGGCGCTCGCCCAGGAGGCCGACCGGCTCGGCTACTCGGTGGTGTGGGCGGCGGAGGCGTACGGCTCCGACTCGCCGAGCATGCTGGCCTGGATCGCCGGCCAGACCGAACGGATCGACATCGGCAGCGCGGTGATGCAGATCCCCGCCCGGACCCCCGCCATGACCGCCATGACGGCGGCGACCATCGACGCGCTCTCCGGCGGCCGGTTCCGGCTCGGCCTGGGCGTCTCCGGCCCCCAGGTCTCCGAGGGCTGGCACGGGGTGCGCTTCGCCAAGCCCCTCGCCCGCACCCGCGAGTACGTCGACATCGTCAAGCTCGCCATCGCCCGCAAGGAGGTCGCGTACGACGGCGAGTTCTACACCCTGCCGCTGCCCGACGGCCCCGGCAAGGCGCTGCGACTGGGCTTCCACCCGCCGCGCGAGCAGGTCCCGATCTACCTCGCCGCCGTCGGCCCGAAGAACCTTGAGCTGGCCGGCGAGATCGCCGACGGCTGGCTGGCCGTCTTCTACGCCCCGGAGTTCGCCGACGAGCAGCTCGCCGCCGTGGCCGCCGGCCGGGCGAAGGCCGGCAAGGAGCTGGCCGGCTTCGACGTCGTGCCGTCGGTGCCGGTGGTCGTCGGCGACGACGTCGCGACCTGTGCCGAGCTGGTCCGCTGGTACGCCGCCCTCTACGTCGGCGGCATGGGCAGCCGGCAGCAGAACTTCTACAACCAGCTCGCCACGCGGATGGGCTACGGCGACGCCGCCCGCGAGGTGCAGGACCTCTACCTGGCCAAGCGGCAGCGCGACGCGGCCGCCGCCGTGCCGATGGAGTTCATCGACCGCACCTCGCTGCTCGGGCCCAAGGAGCGCATCGCCGAGCGCCTGCGCGAGTACGCCGCCGCCGGCGTCACCACCCTGTCGGTGACCCTCTTCGTCGCCGACCGCGACAGCGGCGTGCAGACGCTGCGCACCGTCGCCGAGGCCCTCGAGATGTCCGGGGTCGGCGAGTGACCTGGATCGAGGCCATCGTCCTGGGCGTCGTCCAGGGGCTCACGGAGTTCCTCCCGGTCAGCTCGTCGGGGCACCTGCGGATCACCTCGGCGATCTTCTTCGGCCGGGACGCCGGCGCGTCGTTCACCGCCGTCACCCAGCTCGGCACCGAGGCGGCGGTGCTCATCTACTTCGCCAAGGACATCTGGCGGATCACCCGAACCTGGATCGTCGGGCTCTGGGACCGCTCGGTGCGTGCCAGCCTCGACTACCGGATGGGCTGGTACGTCATCGTCGGCTCGATCCCGATCGGGCTGTTCGGCTTCCTGTTCAAGGACCAGATCCGCACCGCCGGACGCAACCTGTGGGTGGTCGCCACCACGCTGATCGTCTTCGCGTTCGTGCTGGCCTTCGCCGAGTACTGGGGGCGGCAGAGCCGCACCCTGGAGAACTTCCGGATGCGCGACGGCATCGTCATGGGCTTCGCCCAGGCGATGGCGCTGATCCCCGGGGTGTCCCGCTCCGGCGGCACGCTCACCGCCGGCCTGCTGCTCAACCTCACCCGGGAGGCGGCGGCCCGGTACTCGTTCCTGCTCGCCATCCCGGCGGTCGTGATGTCCGGCATCTTCAGCGTCGGGGACGTCTTCGAGCCGTCCGCACCGGGGACGTCCACGCCGAGCGGGGCGCAGATGGTGGTGGCCACGCTCATCGCCTTCGTCATCGGCTACGCGGCCATCGCCTGGCTGCTGCGCTACGTCGCCCACCACACCCTCTACGTCTTCGTGCTGTACCGGGTGGCCCTGGGCACCCTCGTGCTCGCCCTCCTGATGACGGGCACCATCGCCGCCACCTAGGAGCGCTTGCAAGGAAGGGCCCCTTGTTAACGCTTTCTGTATAGGAGGGGCCCCTTCCTAACACTCGGCTGGGTGAGGTGGAGACGCTGCCGGCCGGGCCCCTGTTGTCGGGGCCCGGCCGGCAGCGTGTGTGTGCGTGTGTGGTGTCAGCTGTTGTTCCAGTGCTGGGTGACGAGGTCGGCGGCCTGCTGTTCCCACTGGGCGTAGGCGTCGGGGTAGGCGGAGACCTGGACGGTCTGGGCGGCGTCGGTCAGGGGCATGTCCTGCCAGCCGTCGACCTGTCGGAGGCCCTTGAGGAACGCCGTGGTCGCGTACTGCGGGTCGGTGATCTGCTCCGGCGAACCCCAGCCGCTGGACGGGCGCTGCTGGAACAGGCCGAGGGAGTCGTGGTCGTTGCGGTCGCCGAGGTGACCCAGGTTG